>NZ_JBHLWR010000006.1:485000-2210000 GCF_042432745.1 Camelimonas abortus
CGACGGGGTGACGTTGCCCCCTGCGCCTATTCCGGTTTGAAGTTTGATCTGGCCCCGCTGAGAGGACCAGACATGAAGCGCACGCGGTTTTCAGAAGAACAGATCATCGCCATCCTGAAGGAACACGAGGCGGGCATTCCGGTGGCGGAGCTCTGCCGGAAGCACGGCGTCAGTGACGCCAGCATCTACAAGTGGAAGGCGCGGTTTGGCGGCATGGAAGTGTCCGAGGCCAAACGGCTGCGGGCCCTTGAGGACGAGAACAGTCGCCTGAAGCGCATGCTGGCCGACGCAATGCTCGACAATGCGGCGCTGAAGGATCTTTTGGGAAAGAAGTGGTGACGCCCGCCACGAGGCGACAGGCCGTTCGCCATCTCATGCAGCAGCACGGGATGAGCGAACGTCGGGCGTGTAAAGCCACCGGCTTCAGCCGCATGAGCATGCGTTACCAGGCGCAGCGCCGGGACGATGGCGTCCTGCGCACACGGATGAAGGAACTGGCCCATGAACGCCGGCGCTTTGGCTACCGGCGTTTGCATGTGCTGCTGCGTCGTGAAGGCTTTGAGGTCAACCACAAGCGGCTCTTCCGGATATACAGGGAAGAGCGGCTCGGGGTGCGCCGTCGGGGCGGTCGCAAGCGGGCCATCGGAACACGGGCGCCAATTGAGCCGCCGCTGTCGCCAAACGAACGGTGGTCGCTGGACTTCGTGTCCGACCAACTGACGGATGGCAGGCGGTTCCGCGTGCTGACAGTCGTGGACGACTGTACCCGCGAGTGCCTCGCGCTTGTAGCGGATACGTCCCTCTCGGGGGCGAGGGTCGCGCGTGAACTGGATGCCCTGATTGTCGCCCGGGGCAAGCCAGCCATGATTGTCAGCGACAATGGCAGCGAATTCACGTCGAACGCCATTTTGACGTGGGCAGACAGGTCCAGGGTGCGCTGGCACTATATCGCGCCTGGCAAGCCCATGCAGAATGCGTTCATCGAGAGCTTCAATGGACGTCTGAGAGACGAGTTCCTGAATGAGACGCTCTTCTCCACGCTGACCCAGACGCGCTCCCAACTGGCCAGATGGCGAGCCGATTATAACGGCTCTCGCCCACATTCTGCACTGGCGTGGCAGACGCCAGCCGCCTTTTCGGCAACGTTTGCGCAGCGGCGGGATCTGCCGTTGCGCCAGGTCGCGGGCTCCACGACAGATCCCGCTTCAACCACCTGTTCCAAGGCAACCCAAAACCGTCAGGTCGAACTCAGGGCTGGATAGAACTTGGGGGCAACGTCAGGGGACCTCGACGTCCGTGGCTTCAAGCGCCCTGACGAGCGACATTCGCCGCGATGTGGACGCCTGGCGGGCGCGGCGTCGCCGGGGCCGGAATGAGGGGCATAACGCGCGGGCGCTCCCATCTCCGGCGGCCTGTGCGCGTGGGCGTCGCGTTTTCGCGTGCGAGACGGTGGAGCTGGCGTTGCGGGAGGGCTTGCGCCGCCATGGCGCAGCCGCGTTTTCTGACCCGCGCCGGCGAACCTGCTATGAGGGAATGGCCCCGCGATTCCCGTGCAGCTGGTGATGAACGCGACCGCCCTCGACATTCTCAGGACCATCTATGGCTATGACGCGTTCCGCGGCCCGCAGGAGCGGATCATCACGCACGTCATCGCCGGCAACAACGCTTTCGTCCTGATGCCCACCGGCGGCGGCAAGTCGCTGTGCTACCAGATCCCGGCGCTGGCGCGCCCCGGCATGGGCGTGGTGGTCTCGCCCCTGCTGGCGCTGATGGCCGACCAGGTGACGGCCCTGCGCCAGGCGGGCGTGCGGGCGGCGGCGCTCAACTCTGACCTTGAGCCGGACGGCCGCCGGGCGCTGTGGCGCGACATCCGCGCCGGCGCCGTCGACCTGCTGTACGTCGCCCCGGAAACGCTGCTCAAGCCGGAGGTGCTCGACCTGCTGGCCAGCGTCAGACTTTCCGTGATCGCCATCGACGAGGCGCACTGCCTGTCGCAGTGGGGGCACGATTTCCGCCCCTCCTACCGCCAGCTCGACGCTGTCGTCGCGCGTTTTCCCGACACCCCGCGCATGGCGCTGACCGCCACCGCCGACGCGCCCACCCGCGCCGAAATCCTCTCCCATCTGGCCATCGATCCGGCCGACGCCTTCATCAGCGGCTTCGACCGGCCCAATATCCGCTACGCCATTGAGGAGAAGGACAATCCACGCGCCCGGCTGCGGGCCTTTCTGCGCCGCCACGAGGGCGAGAGCGGCATCATCTATTGCCTGTCCAAGCGCCGGACGGAGGAAACCGCGGAATGGCTGCGCGGCCTCGGCTACGACGCCCTGGCCTATCACGCCGGCATGGACAAGGCGGCGCGCGAGGCCAGCCAGGCCCGCTTCCAGCGCGGCGAGGCGGTCATCATGGTGGCCACCGTGGCCTTCGGCATGGGCATCGACAAGCCGGACGTGCGCTTCGTCGTCCATCTCGACCTGCCGGGCTCCATCGAGGCCTATTACCAGGAGACCGGCCGCGCCGGCCGCGACGGCCTGCCCTCCGAGGCGCTGATGCTCTACGGCCATGAGGACATCGCCCTGCGCGCCCGTTTCATCGAGGAATCCGACGCGCCCGAGGCGCGCAAGCGCATGGAGCGGCGCAAGCTGGACGCGCTGCTCGGCCTGTGCGAGGCCCCCGGCTGCCGCCGCCAGGTCCTGCTGTCCTATTTCGGCGACCATTGCGCGCCGTGCGGCAACTGCGACTCCTGCCTGGAGCCGCCGGTGCTGTTTGACGGCGCGATCGCGGCGCAGAAAGCGCTTTCCTGCATCTACCGGACCGGCGAGCGCTTCGGCCAGGCCTATATCGTCGACGTGCTGCTGGGCGTCGACAGCGACCGCATCCGGCGGTCCGGTCACGACCGCATCTCCACCTTCGGCATCGGCAGGGAGCACGACGCCCGCACCTGGCGGGCGATCCTGCGCCAGCTGGTCGCCCTGCGGCTGGTGGACGTGGATCTGGCCGGCCATGGCGGCCTGTCGATCTCCGCCGCCGGGCGGGCGTTCCTGCGGCAGAAGCCGCCGCTGATGCTGCGGGCGCCGCGGCCGCCGCGGGCGGGGCGCATGAAGGCGGGCGCCGCGCGCGCCCCGGCCGCCGTGGCGGAGCAGGACGCGGAGCTGTTCCAGGCGCTGCGCCGCAGGCGCGCCGAGCTGGCGCGCGAGCAGAACGTGCCGCCCTACGTCATTTTCCACGACCGCACCCTGGCGGAGCTGGCGTCGTCGCGCCCGGCCTGCCACGCGGAGATGGCGGCGGTTCCCGGGGTGGGCGAGGCCAAGCTGGCGCGTTACGCCGACGCCTTTCTGGAGGTGATCGCCGCCTATGCGTGACGGGCCGGCGCGCCGACGGCGCGTCCGTCCCGCAAGGAGCGGCGGCCTTGACCTCGCGCCGCCGCCGCGCGAACGGTGGGCGGAAGGCGGTGACGGCGGGAGCAGTGCGAAGCCATGGACAGGGCGGACGACACGGAGGCGGGCGGCGCTGGCGGCCGGGCGCGGCTGGCGGCGGGAGTCGTGCTGTTCGGCCCGCAGCGCGAGCGGCTGCTGCCCCTGATTGACGCCGTCGCGCCCGACGTGGCGCGGGTGTGGCTGTTCGTCAACGGCCGGCTGGACGCGGACCTGCGCCGCGACCTCGCCGCCCTCGGCGACCATGTGGCGCTGATCGACGCGCCGGTCAATTTCGGCGTCGCCACCGCGCTCAACCTTCTGGCGCTGGCCGCGGCGCTCGACGGCCATGAGGCCATCTGCCTGTTCGACCAGGATTCGCGCCCGCCGCCTGGCATGGTGCAGGGGCTGGCGGCGACGCGCCGGCGGCTGGCGCAGGCGGGCGCGCGCCCCGCCGTCGTGGGGCCCAGAATGGTCGCGCCGGCAGGGGAAAGCTACAAGGCCCCGCGGGTGTTCGCCCGCCGTGGCGCGGCGCCGCTCGCCGGGGCGACGCCGGTGGATTTTCTCGCCACCTCCGGTTCGCTGCTGGATCTGGCGGCGTTCCGCGCCGTCGGCAAGTTTCGCGACGACTATTTCATCGACGCGGTGGACGTGGAGTGGTGTTTCCGCGCCTGGGCGCGGGGCCGCTCCGTCTGGCTTGATCCGGCCTGGACCATGCCTCACACCGTCGGCGAGGGGGAACTCCGTTTCGGGCCGGTGAGCACGCCGCGGCAGAAGCCGTTCCGCATGGGGGCCTATGTGCGCAACACCGTCTATGGCTTCAGGCTGGGCCATCTGCCGCGCGGATTCCGCCTGCGCCAGGCGCTGTATCTGCCGGCGCAGTGCCTGCTTTACTGGCGCGACCAGGGCTATGGCGGCGCCGCGGCGCGCGCGCTGCTTCAGGCGGCGGCGGACGGCTGTCGGGGCCGCCTGGGCCCGCCCCCCGGCGCGCCGGAGCGGTGAGGGAGGCTCAGCCGCCGCGCCGCGCCGCGCCGGCCGCGCGGATGCGCCGGCGCAGGTCCGGCAGCGCCTGCAGCAGCAGGCCGAGCGCCCGCAGCGGCTGGCGCCATTCGCCGGGCTGGCCGCGCAGCGCCGCCTGCAGCACGCGCAGCGGCGTCTGCACGAACATGTAGGCGGGCAGCAGCAGCCACGCCGTGGCGGCGCCGAAATGGCGGGCGGCGAAGGTCATTTCGCTGCGCCAGAAATAGAACAGCCGCCGGTCCCGGACCTGGGCGGTGGTGCCCTGGGTCTTGTGCCAGGTGCGGGCCCCGGCGAAATGCACCACGGGCCGCCCCGCCGCCGCCACGCGCAGGCACAGGTCCATGTCCTCGTAATAGACGAAATAGCGCGCGTCGAAGCCGCCCAGCCGTTCGAACAGCGCGCGCTCCATCAGCAGGAACGCCCCCATCACCTGGGCGACGGCGCGGGTGTCCAGGTGGTCCCATCCGGTCATGAACAGCGGCGGCGCAAGACGCGGGGCGATCCTGTCCAGCGCCAGCGCCCGGCCGAGCAGCCGCCCGGCCGTGGGCTGGCTGGCGCAGGTGCGCTGCGCCTCGCCCCTGTCGTCCACATGGATGACGCCGACCGCCCCGGGCGGCGCGCCGCCGAACGGCCGCCGGGCGAAGGCGAGGGCCGCCTCCAGCGTATCGGGAAACACGCGGGTGTCGGGGTTGAGAAACAGCAGGTAAGGGGCGTCGCCCGCCGCCGCGCCCTGGTTGCAGGCGGCGCCGAAGCCGCGGTTGTCCGGATTGCGGATCAGGCTGACGCGCAGGTCGCGCCTGGCCACGCACGCCGCCCAGGAGCCGTCACGGGAGGCGTTGTCCACCACGATGACGTGCAGCGCGGCGGCGATGGTGCTTGCGGCGAGGGCGTCGAGGCATTCGCCCAGCAGCGCGCCGGCGTTCCAGTTGACGATCACCACGTCGAGCTGCGTGGGGCTGGCGGCTGGGCTGGACATGGGCGGCCTGTGTGCGTGGGCGGTGCGTCGCTGATAGCAGATCCGGCCATGCGGGGCACGGGGGACGCGGCAGGGGCGCCGTTGTCCTGGGGCGGGGCCGGGGCGGACGGCGGGGAAACGCGGCGCCGGAAAGCAGGACGGCCGGGCGCAGGGCCCGGCCATCCATGCGCGGGGCGGCGTAACGCCCCCTTACCTGTTGCCCACGATTCCCCGGGCCTTCAGGTCGGCGATGCGCTCCGGCGGGAAGCCCCACTCGGCCAGCGCCGCCTCGGTGCCCTCGCCAGGCAGCTCCGGCCCCTTCGGCTTGTCCGGAACCGTCCTGCTGAAGCGCGGCGCCGGGCCAGGCTGGCGCACGCCGTCGATCTCGATGAAAGTGCCGCGCGCCACCATGTGCGGATGGTTCGGCGCCTCCGCCATGGTCAGCACCGGAGACACGCAGGCGTCGGAGCCCTCAAAGGCCTTCTCCCATTCCGCCCGGGTCTTCTCCCTGATCCGGGTCGCGATCACCTCGCGCACCTTCGGCCAGTTGGCCTTGTCGTCGTCGTCGCCAAGGCTGGCGCGGTCGACGCCAAGAATGCGGTAGAACTCGTCGCGGAACTTCTGCTCGATCGGCGCCACGGCGATCAGGCCGCCGTCGGCGCACTCATAGACGTCATACCAGGGCGCGCCGGAGTCGAGGATGTTGTCGCCGCGCCTGTCGGAATAGAGCCCGGCCTCGTGCAGGCCATAGGCCGAGAGCATCAGCGAGGCGGCGCCGTCCACCATGGCGGCGTCGATCACCTGGCCCTCGCCGGTCTTGTGCGCGTGCAGCACCGCCGAAACGATGCCGAAGGCCAGATAAAGCGCGCCGCCGCCATAGTCCGCCACCAGGTTGAGCGGCGGCGTCGGCAGCTGGTCGCGGCGGCCGATGTGGGCCAGCGCGCCGGTGAGGCCGAGATAGTTCATGTCATGGCCGGCCACCTTCGCCAGCGGGCCCTCCTGGCCCCAGCCGGTCATGCGGCCGTAAACCAGCTTCGGATTGCGGGCCAGGCAGACGTCCGGGCCAAGGCCGAGGCGCTCCATCGTGCCGGGGCGGAAGCCCTCGATCAGCGCGTCGGCCTTTTCGACCAGCTCCAGCGTCGCCTCGATGCCTTCCCTGCTCTTCAGGTCGAAAGAGGCGGAGTGACGGTTGCGGTTCAGCAGGTTGTACTTCGGCGGGCGCGGCACGCCGAGGCCGGAGGGCGCCTGCCGCTCGATGCGGATGACGGTGGCGCCGAGGTCGGCGAGCAGCATGGCCGCCATCGGGGCCGGGCCAATGCCCGCCATTTCAACGACGCGCAGGCCGGCGAGGGGTCCGCTCATGGTCTCTTCCTGTTGGTTCGGTACGGTTGCAACTGTCAGGCGTCGCCTGTCTAGAGCATCTCGCGGACGGATGGGCGCCCCCCGTCCGCAAAAATCATGCGATTGAATGACGCGCGCCCCGCCCGGCGGGCGGGGTCAGTCCCGCAGCAGCGGCCGGGCCGCCTCCATCAGCTGCTCGCGCATGTCCGGATGGGCGATGGCGATCATCCGCCGCGCCCGCTCCGCCAGCGACTGGCCGCGCAGCTCCGCCACGCCGAATTCGGTGACGAAGGTGTCGGCGTCGCCGCGCGCCGTGGTCACCGGTCCGGAAAGCTGCGGCACGATGCGGCTCACCGCGCCGCCCCTGGCCGTGGACGGCAGGGCGATGATGGAGCGCCCGCCGTCAGACGCCATGGCCCCGCGCACGAAATCAACCTGGCCGCCGATGGCCCCCACATAGACGCCGCCCGCCACCTCGGCGTTGACCTGGCCGGTGAGATCCACCTCCACCGCCGAGTTCAGCGCCGTGAATTTCGGCAGGCGGGCGAGGACGGCGAAGCCGTGGGTGTATTCCGGCGGGCGCATCTGCAGCAGCGGGTTGTCATGGGCGAAGTCGAACAGCCGCCGCCCGCCGAACAGGCAGCCGGCGATGGAGACGCCCGTGTCACAAGGCTTCAGCGCGTTGGTGATGACGCCGGCCTCGATCAGGTCCACCGTGCGGTCGCTGATCATGCCAGAGTGGAAGCCGAGGTCGCGGTGGCCGCGCAGCGCCGACAGGATGGCGTCCGGCATGGCGCCGATGCCGATCTCGATCACCGCCCCGTCCGGAATGAGCCCCGCCACATGGCGGGCGATGGCCTCCTCCGCCGGCCCCACCTTCGCACCCGGCAGGATCACCGGCTCACGGTCGTCCGCCACCAGCACGTCGACGCGCACGTCGCCGGGCAGCTCGCCGCCATGGGTCCAGGGCGCGCGGGCGTTCATCTGCGCGATCACCACCCGCGCCCTGCGGCAGGCGGCGACCAGATAGTCCGTGATCATGCCCAGCGACGGCCGGCGGCCTTCCGGCCCCGGCGAGAGCTGCAGCATCACCACGTCGGCGCGCTGGCGGCCGCTGGCGAACAGCTCCGGCAGCTGGCTGTAATGGGTGGTCACCGGGTCGAGCCGGCCGGCCCTGGCCAGCGCGCCCGCCTGCTGGATGGCCCCATAGCCGGTGAAACGCAGGTTCGGCGCGGCGTCCGGCGCAAAGGTGCGCGAGAACAGCGTCCCCAGAAACACCGTCACCGGGCCGATGTCGCCGGACTGCGCCACCAGCGCCTCGGTGAGCGCCGTGGGCTCGCCGGTGCCCTGACCGACGACGACGACGTCTCCCGGCCGGATCAGGCCTTTCAGGTCAAGCCGGGCGGCGGAAATGGGCGTGGGCAGCGGATGCGGGGACTGCGACATGGAACAGGCGTTTCTTCCGGTTGACGGGAGCCGGCGCCGGCGGGGCCGGCGGCGGGCGGGACGGGGGCGGGGCGGCTCAGGCGCGCTCCGCCATGATGCGGGCGTTGATGGCGCTGGCCCGCTGGCGCGCCGGGCGGTCGTCCGTGCGCGCCAGATAGGCGGCGATGTCGCCGGTCTTCTCCAGCAGGCCGAAGGCGGTCATGAAGGTCAGCGCCGTTGACCACAGCACGTCCGCCGTGGTGAAGCGCGCGCCGAGGATGAAGGGGCCCTTCGCCAGCTGGCCGCGCAGCGTCTCCACAACCAGGTCGTACCCGCCATAGGGCGACATCACCCGGGGCGGGGGCGGATGCTTCAGCGCCCGGTCCATCATCGCCGGCTCGAAACAGCCGGCGTAGAAGGCCAGCCAGCGCAGCCACGGTCCGCGCAGCGGATCGGCGGCGGCCGGGGTCAGGCCGGCCTCCGGAAACAGGTCGGACAGCCAGGTGAAAATGGCGATCTGCTCGGTGACGACGACGCCGTCCATCACCGCCGCCGGCACCTTGCCCATGGGATTGACGGCGAGAAAGGCGGGCGCGTTCTGCTCGCCCCGGGTGATGTCGATCACCTCAAGCCGGTAGGGGGCGCCCAGCTCCTCCAGCAGCTCCAGCGTCGCCGCGGCGCGCGACTGCGGCCAGTAATACAGCGTCACCTCGCGATTGCCGGACATGGCTTCCTCCTGTCTGCGCCCTCCGGGCGACCGGGTTCAGTAGGATTTCGGCAGCCCCAGCACCTTCTCGGCGATGAAGCACAGGATCAGCTGCGGGCTGACCGGGGCGATGCGCGGGATCATGATCTCGCGCAGGTAGCGCTCCACGTGGAAGTCGCGGGCGTAGCCGAAGCCGCCGTGGGTCATCACCGCCGTCTGGCAGGCCCGGAAGCCGGCCTCGGCGGCCAGATACTTGGCGCTGTTGGCCTCGGCCCCGCAGGACAGGCCGCTATCGTAACGCCAGGCGGCGTTCATGGTCATCAGCCGCGCCGCCTCCAGCTGCATCCAGCATTCGGCCAGGGGGTGCTGGACGCCCTGGTTCTGGCCGATGGGCCGGTCGAACACCACGCGTTCCTTCGCGTAGGCGACGGCGCGCTCCAGCGCCGCGAAGCCCAGTCCGACCGCCTCGGCGGCGATGAGGATGCGCTCCGGATTGAGCCCGTGCAGGATGTACTCGAAGCCGCGGCCTTCCGCGCCGATCAGGTCGCCGGCCGGCACGGGCAGGCCGTCGAGGAACACCTGGTTGGAGTCGACGGCCTTGCGGCCCATCTTGTCGATCTCCCGCACCTCAACGTAATCGCGGTTGAGATCCGTATAGAACAGGCTGAGCCCCTCGGTGGGGCGGCGGACCTCCTCCAGCGGCGTGGTGCGGGCGAGGATCAGCGCCTTTTCCGCCACCTGGGCGGTGGAGATCCAGATTTTCCGGCCGGTGAGGACGTAATGGTCGCCGCGCTTCTCGGCGCGGGTGCGCAGATGGGTGGTGTTGAGGCCGGCGTCCGGCTCGGTCACCATGAAGCAGGCCTTCTCCTCGCCGCGGACCAGCGGCGGCAGCATGCGGCGCTTCTGTTCCTCCGTGCCGAACACCACCACGGGATTGAGCCCGAAAATGTTCATGTGCACCGCCGAGGCGCCGGACATGCCCGCGCCTGACTGGCTGATGGCCTGCATCATCACGGCCGCCTCGGCGATCCCCAGGCCCGAGCCGCCGTACGCCTCCGGAATGCAGATGCCGAGAAAGCCCTCGTCGGCCAGCGCCCGGTGCAGCTCGTGGGGAAAGCCGCCGGCCCGGTCTTTCTCCAGCCAGTAAGCGTCGTCGAAGCGCGCGGCGATGGCGCTCACCGTCTCGCGGATGGCTTCCTGTTCCGGCGTCAGCGCGAAATCCATGGCGTGTCCTCCAGTGCGTCGCCTGTTGCCGGCGCGCCGCCCGCCTGTCGCGCCGGCGCGTCTTTGCTCGCGCGCCGCTGGCGTGGGGCGAGGGGGCCGGCCGGACCGGGAAGGGCCGGCCGGCGCGGTCAGACCTCCGGGAAGCGTGGCTTGCGCTTCTCCAGGAAGGCGGCGACGCCCTCGGCGAACTCCTTGCTGTCAAAGGCGATGGCCTGGGCCATGGCCTCGAAGGCGAGGAAGTCGTCGATCTGCTGGTAGGCCATGTTGAGCATGGTCTTGGTGAGGCCGAGCGACACCGCCGGGCCTTCCGCCAGCTCCTCGGCCAGCTTCACAGCCTCGTCCAGCACCGCGCCATCGGGCGCGATGCGGGAGATGAGGCCCATGGACAGCGCCTCCTGCGGCTCGACGCGGCGGTTGGTGAGCAGCAGGTCGCGGGCGCGCGCCTGGCCGATGGCGCGCGGCAGGGTGAGGGCGAGGCCGAGATCCGGCACGGCGCCGATGCCAGGGAAGCCGGCGCGGAAGAACGCCTTGTCCGAGGCGATGATGATGTCGCACATCATCGCCAGCGACAGGCCGGCGCCGGCGGCGGCGCCGTTGACGGCGGCGATCACCGGCTTCTCGCCGGCGAGGAGCTTCTGCGTCCACGAATGGGAGCGCTGCAGGCGGGCGCGGATGGCCGGGCCGCCGCGCTCCTGCATGTCGCGGATGTCGCCGCCGGCGCAGAAGGCCTTGCCCGTGCCGGTGATCACCACCGCGCGCACGGCCGGATCGGCCATCACCGCCGGAATGTGCGTCTGCAGGCCGGCCTTGACCGCCGGCTGAAGCGCGTTGCGGCTTTCCTCGCGATTGAGCCGCACGATGGCGACATGTCCCTTACGCTCCAGCAGAACCGCATCATCCATGGCGTCCTCCACCGCCGGCGCGCGCCGGCGCTCCCTTGCCGATTGCTCCTGCCGGCCCTGCGAGAGGGGCTCGCGGCGCGGCGGCCATGCCGTGAGGGCATTGGCGGCGCCAGAAATCGCCCCTCCACATCCGGAGCGGTTTGGCTAAAGTGCGCGGCCGGCTTTGCGAAACCTTATTTCGCATCGCCATGCAAAGCGCAAGCAAGCGCGGCGCGGCCGCACGGAGCCGCCCGCCGGCGAAAGCCATCCTGAACAGGGGAGCGTGCAGGGACGATGACCGGGCTGACTACTGGCATTGCAAGCGGCGCAAAGGTGATCGACGCCGCGACGTTTGACGGACGTCTGCGGCGCGCCGCCAGCGCCTTCGCCGCCCTTGGAGTCGGACGCGACGACTGCGTGGCGGTGATGATGCGCAACGACACGCCCTTTCTGGAGGCGAGCCTCGGCGCGCAGCGCCTCGGCGCCTACGCCGTGCCGGTGAACTGGCACTTCAAGGGCGAGGAGGTGAGCTACATCCTCAATGACTGCGGCGCGAAAGTCCTGGTGATCCACTCCGACCTGCTGCGCGGCGTCGCCGGCGCCGTGCCGGCGGGCGTGACCGTGATCGTGGTTCCCACCTCGCAGGAGATCGCCGCCGCCTGCCGCGTGCCGGCGGAGCTGCTGCCGCCGCCGGAAGGGGCGCTGCTGTGGGATGACCTGCTGGCGCGCCACGCGCCGCAGGAGGGCCCGCCCGCCCCGCCCGCCGACAGCATGATCTACACCTCCGGCACCACCGGAAATCCCAAGGGCGTGCGCCGCCGCCCGGCCTCCGACGAGGACCGGGCGAAGGTGGAGAAGATGCGCGACATGGTCTATGGCCTGCAGCCGGGCATGCGCACCGCCATCGCCGCGCCCATGTATCACAGCGCGCCCAACGCCTTCTCGCTGCGCGCCGTGCGCCTGGCCGAACTGTTCGTGTGCCTGCCGAAGTTCGATCCGGAAGGCCTGCTGGCGCTGATCGACCGCGAAAAGCTCACCCACCTGTGGCTGGTGCCCACCATGTTCGTGCGCATGCTCAAGCTGCCGGAGGAGGTGCGGGCGAAATACGACGTGTCGTCGCTGAAGTTCATCATCCATGCCGGCGCCCCGTGCCCGCCTGACGTGAAGGAGGCGGTGATCGGCTGGTTCGGCCCGATCGTCCACGAATATTACGGCGGCACCGAATCCGGCCCGGTGGTGTTCTGCGACAGCCACGAGTGGCTGGCCCACAAGGGCACGGTGGGCAAGCCAATCGAGGGGGCCGTCGTCCAGGTGCAGGATGAGAACGGCAAGCCGCTGCCGCCCTACGAGCGCGGCGAAATCTTCATGCGCATCAGCTTCTATCCGGACTTCACCTATCACAACCTGCCGGAGAAGCGCGCCGAGATCGACCGCAACGGCCTGATCACCTGCGGCGACGTGGGGTATTTCGACGAGGACGGTTACCTCTACATCTGCGACCGCGTGCGCGACATGGTGATCTCCGGCGGCGTCAACATCTATCCGGCGGAAATCGAGTCGGCGCTGGCGGCGCTGCCTGGGGTGCGCGACTGCGTGGTGTTCGGCGTGCCGGACCCGGAGATGGGCGAGGCGCTGCTGGCGCTGGTGCAGCCGCTGGAGGGGCGCCAGCTCGATCCCGAGGCGCTGCGGGCGGAGCTGCGGCGGCGCATCGCCGACTACAAGGTGCCGAAGGTGATCGAGATCCGCGAGGACCTGCCGCGCGAGGACAGCGGCAAGATCTTCAAGCGCAAGCTGCGCGAGCCCTACTGGCAGGGCGCCGGCCGCGCCGTGTGACCGCGCGCCCGTCCCTTTTTTTGCGGGCCAGTCCGGCGGCGATGCTTCCGCCGGGCGGGCTTCATGCTATCAGGGCGCGGCGACCGGCCTTCCCTGAATCGCTGGCCGCGTGGCGGCGGTCATGATCCGCAAGGAGAGGGCGCGTGAGAGAAACCATCCTGTGGCAGCGGGCGGAAGGCGCGCTGCTGTTCGCCGCGGCGCTGGCGCTGTTCTGGCTCACCGGCCCGGCCATTCCCTGGTGGGCGGCGCTGGCCGCGTTTTTCGCGCCGGACCTGAGCTTCGCCGCCTATCTGGCCGGGGCGCGGGCCGGCGCCTTCGCCTACAATCTCGTCCACGTCTATGCCCTGGGCGGCGTCGTCTACGCCGCCGGCGCGGCGCTGGCCTCGCCCGAGACGGCCGCCGTGGGCGCGCTGCTGCTCGGCCACAGCGGCTTTGACCGCATGCTGGGCTACGGGCTGAAGACCCACGCCGGGTTCAGGTTCACCCATCTGGGGCGCATCGGCCGGTAAGCGGTCCCGCGTCGCCCGCAGCCGCCGCGCATGAAAAAGCCCGCCGGGTGGCGGGCTTTTGCGCGGCGGGCGTGGCGTCACTGGCCGCCGAGCGCCCGGTACACCTTCATGCCTGCGCGGCCGGTCTCCGGCATGCCGAGCTGGCGCTCCACCCGGGCGATGGCGGCGCGGGTGGCGGGGCCGATCTTGCCGTCCGGCGCGCCGCCGATGTCAAAGCCGCGCGCGACCAGCAGCTCCTGCAGGCGCCGGCGCTGGGCGCGGGAGAGGCCGGGGTCGTCGGTGGGCCAGGTTCCGGCGATGCGCGGGCCGCCCGCCAGGCGCTGCGCCAGATAGGAAATGGCGAGGGCGTAGGACTCCGCCCGGTTGTAGGCGTAGATGGCGTCGAAGTTTTTGTAGACGAGGAAGGCCGGCCCCTCGCGCCCGGCCGGCAGCAGCAGGCCGGCGGGCAGGTCGCCCGGCAGCGGCCGGCCGTCCGCGCGCTTCACCCCCAGGGCGGCGTAGCGAGAGGCGGGAACGCGCCTGGTGCGGCCCACCGGGCCGGAATAGCCGGGCGGCAGGATCACCTCGTGCATCACCGGCTCTCCGGTGCGCCAGCCCGAGGCGCGCAGGTAATTGGCGGTGGAGCCCAGCGCGTCGGCGACGGATTTCACCAGGTCGCGGCGGCCGTCGCCGTCCATGTCCACGGCGAGGCGCTGGTAGGTGGAGGGGATGAACTGGGTCTGGCCGAAGGCGCCGGCCCAGGAGCCGTAGAGCTCGTTGAGCTGCAGGTCGCCGCGCTGCACCAGGCGCAGCGCCGCGGTGAGCTCGGCGCGCCAGAAATCCTTGCGCTTTCCGCCCTCGCACACCAGCGTGGCCAGGGCGTGGGGCAGGTAGCTGGAGCCGGTTTCGCGGCCGAAGTCTGTCTCCACGCCCCACACGCCGGCGATGTAATACCTGTCGACTCCGAAACGCTTTTCGGCGGCGGCGAGGGCGGCGGCGTGTCTGCGCATCATCTGCCGGCCTTCCTCGACGCGCTGGTCGTCCACCAGGAAGCCGAGGTAGTCCCAGATCAGCGTCCTGAACTCCGGCTGCACCTTTGAAAGGCGCAACACCTTTTCGTCCGGTCCGCTCTGGTTGAGGGCGGCGTTGACCAGCGCCGGATCAATGCCCGAGGCGACGAGCTGGCTCCTGAGGCCGGCGACGCATGAGCCGTAGTCGGCGAAGGCGGCTCCGGCGCCTGCGAGGGTCGTCACGGCGAAAGTCGTGGCCAGCAGGGCGGCGGCGCGTTTCATCATGGTCTCCGTACCCGTTTCTCGAATCAGTCCCAAAGCCTGAGTCTGGCCCGCGCGAGGTTTCCGGAATGTTGACGGCCTCACGCCGCCTGGCCGGCGCACCAGCCCGAGGCCCACGCCCACTGGAAGTTGTAGCCGCCCAGCCAGCCGGTCACGTCCACCGCCTCGCCGATCACGTAAAGGCCCGGAACCCGCTTCGCCGCCATCGTCTTCTGGTCCAGCTCGGCCGTGTCCACGCCGCCCAGCATCACCTCCGCGGTGCGGTAGCCTTCCGTGCCGTTGGGGCGCAGCGTCCACGCCTTCACCGCGGCCTCCAGCGCGCGCAGATGGCGGTCGCTGCAGTCGGCGAGGCGCTCCGGTCCCGGATGCATGTCCACGATCGCCTGGGCGAGGCGCTTCGGCAGCAGGCCGGCGAGGGCGGTCTGCGGCGCCTGGCGGCCGTTGGCGGCCCGCGCCGCCTTCAGCGCCGCGAACACGTCCGCGTCCGGCGCCAGCGACAGGCGAACGGCGTCGCCCTCGCGCCAGTATGAGGAAATCTGCAGGATCGCCGGACCGCTCAGCCCCCTGTGGGTGAACAGCAGCGCCTCGCGAAAGCGCGGCGCCCGCGCGCCCGGGCGCGGCGCCGCCGCAACGAGGCCGGTTTCTGAATCCACGGAAACCCCGGCCAGCGGCGCCAGCAGCGCCAGCTGCTCCGGCGCCAGGGTGAAGGGCACGAGGCCCGGGCGCGGCTCCACCACCGCAAGGCCAAAGCGCGCCGCCGTCTCCAGCGCGAAGCCCGTGGCCCCCATCGCGGGAATCGACTTGCCGCCGGTGGCCAGCACCAGCGAGGCGCAGCGCACCGTCCGCGTTTCGCCGGCCGGCGGCGCGGCGCCGCGCCTGGCGCCCTTGCCGGCGCGGGCGGGGGCCAGCCGCACCAGAAAGCCGTCGGCGGTTTTTTCAATGTCGGTCACGGCGGCGCCGGTGACCAGCCGCGCGCCGTGGCGCGCCATGTGGCCGAGCAGCATGTCCACGATCTGGCTCGCCGGCCCGTCGCAGAACAGCTGGCCGAGGGTTTTCTCATGCCAGGCGACGCTGGCGGCGTCGACCATGGCGACGAAGCTGCGCCAGCCGAAGCGCCGCAGCGCCGACGTGCAGAACGCCGGGTTGCGCGACAGGTAGCGGTCCGGCGCGACGTTCGTGTTGGTGAAGTTGCAGCGCCCGCCGCCGGAGATGCGGATCTTCTCGCCCGGCCGGGCCGCGTGGTCCGCCACCAGGGTGACGCGGCCGCGCTTCGCCGTTTCGATGGCGCACATCATGCCGGCGGCGCCGGCGCCCACCACCAGCACGTCCACCTTTTCCGGCGCGCGCCGGAGATCGCAACAGACCTGGGCCGGCGCCGTCACGTCGGTGATTCCTTTCTTCCGTCCGGGGCGCGGCGCCGGAGCGCGCCGCAGTCGCCGCGCCAGCGAATAAACCATGCGCGCCGGCGCGCAAACCCGCCGCGCGCGCCCGGCGCCGCCGCCGCGGCGGCGCGGGCGTCCGCGCCTGGCATGGCGGCCCCTCCGGCGCTGCGAAACTCGATTTCGCACGCGTTGACCTGGATTTTCGCCCATGCCAATGAATGGGCGAATTCCCGCCGTCCGCCTTCGTCGCGCCGCGGCGGCGCGCCCTTGCGGCGGGAAGCGGTCCGCGCCGGAGGGCGTTCCGGCGCCGGCTGGGGGCATCGCCCGCGCGGCGCCTGCGCGGTTTGGTTTTCAAGAGGAGTAACGCTCATGGGTTGTCTTGAGGGTAAGGTCGTGCTGGTCACCGGCGCCGGCCGCGGCATCGGCCGGGAGATCGCCATTCTGGCCGCGAAAGAGGGCGCGAAGGTCGTGGTCAACGACCTCGGCGGCGACACGGAAGGCGTCGGCGCCGACCTGACGCCGGCCCAGGAGGTGGTGGACATCATCCGCTCCAGCGGCGGCGAGGCCATCGTCAACGGCGGTTCGGTCGCCAGCGCCGCCGACGCCCAGAAGATGGTGCAGGACGCCGTCGACAAGTGGGGCCGCATCGACGGCGTGGTGAACAACGCCGGCATCCTGCGCGACCGCATCTTCCACAAGATGAGCGCCGTGGACTTCGAGGCGGTGATCCAGGTGCACCTGATGGGCTCGTTCTACACCTCGCACGCCGCCGCCCAGTACTTCCGCCAGCAGAACGCGGGCGCCTTCGTGCACTTCACCTCGACCTCGGGCCTCATCGGCAACTTCGGCCAGGCCAACTACGCCGCCGCCAAGCTGGGAATCGTCGGCCTGTCCAAGTCGATCGCCCTCGACATGGCCCGCTACAACGTGCGCTCCAACTGCATCTCGCCCTTCGCCTGGAGCCGCATGATCGGCACCATCCCGGCGGAGACCGAGGCCGAGCGCCAGCGCGTCGAGCGCATGAAGCAGATGGGGCCGGAGAAAATCGCGCCGCTCGCCGTTTACCTGCTGTCTGACCTCGCCAGCGAGGTCACCGGCCAGATCTTCGCCGTGCGCATGAACGAGATCTTCCTGATGAGCCAGCCGCGCCCGCTGCGCGGCATGCAGCGCTCGGACGGCTGGACGCCCCAGACCATCGCCGAGCACGCCATGCCGGCCATGAAGCCGTCGTTCTACCCGCTCGACCGCTCGGCCGACATCTTCGGCTGGGATCCGGTCTGATTTCGGCGCAACGGACGCCCGCCCGCAGGTCCTGCGGGCGGGCGTCGCGCAATGAGGCAAGAAAAACCTGCGGGGCGGCCCCCACCGGGCCGGCGCGCCAACGCCACAGCAGGGTCATGTACGCCGCCCGGCGGCGCCCGTGACGCGGACAGGAGACGCCATGACATCGCAGACACGCTTCGGAATTCTGTCTTACGGGGCATATATTCCGCGCCTCCGCCTGCAGCGGAAGGTCATTGCGGAGGCCAATTCCTGGTTCAACTCCGCCCTGAAGGGCCTCGGCAAGGGCGAGCGCGCCATGGCCAACTGGGACGAGGATCCGGTGACCATGGCCGTTGAGGCCGCCCGCGACGCCCTCGCCGGCCATGACCGCAGCCAGGTGACGGCCGTCACCCTGGCCTCCACCACCTTTCCCTTCCTTGACCGCCTCAACGCCGGCGTGGTGACCGCGGCGCTCAACCTCGACGAGAGCACCGCCTCCGCCGACGTGGCCGGCACGCAGCGCGCCGGCGTCACCGCCCTGCTGCAGGCGCTGGAGCGCCGCGGCCAGACCCTCGTCGCGGCCGCCGAGAAGCGCGGCGCCAACGCCGCCAGCCCGCTGGAGATGCAGTCCGGCGACGGCGCCGCCGCCATGCTGGTGGGCGAGGGCGAGCCGGTGGCCGTGCTGCTGGGCTCCGCCACCCGCTCGGCCGATTTCGTCGACCACTTCCGCACCATCCAGTCCGGCACGGACTACGGCTGGGAGGAGCGCTGGATCCGCGACGCCGGCTACATGGAGATCGTGCCGCCGGCGGTGCGCGCCGCCCTTGACCGCGCCGGCCTCGCGCCCGGCGACATCAACCACTTCATCCTGCCGGCGCTGCTGCCAAAGCTGGCCAACGCCGTGGCGAAGAAGGTGGGCGTGGCCGACGCCGCCGTGCGCGACAACCTCTCCGCCGTGTGCGGCGACACCGGCGCCGCCCATGCGCTGGTGATGCTGGCCCATGCGCTGGAGCAGGCGAAGCCCGGCGAGCGCATCATGGTGGTGGGCTTCGGCCAGGGCGTGGACGTGCTGGTCTTCGAGGTGACGCCGGCCAACGGGAAGAAAACCGGCCGCCTCGGCGTCAGCGGCTATCTGGCCCGCCGCCGCGAGGAGACGAACTACAACCGCTTCCTCGCGTTCAACGACGTGGTGGCGATCGAGCGCGGCATGCGCGCCGAGGCCGACAAGCTCACCGCCCTCTCGGCCATGTGGCGCAACCGCGGCGCCGTCACCAGCTTCACCGGCGGCAAGTGCGAAAAGTGCGGCACGCTGCAGTATCCGCTGAGCCGCATCTGCGTGAACCCGAACTGCGGGGCCATCGACACGCAGGTTCCGGAGCCCTTCGCCGAGAAGACCGGCCGCATCAACTCCTACACCGCCGACCGTCTGACCTATTCGCCGGATCCGCCGGCCTGCTACGGCATGATCCAGTTCGACGAGGGCGGCCGCTGGATGATGGACTTCACCGACGTCGACGAGCAGGACCTTGAGGTCGGCCGGCCGATGCGGATGATGTTCCGCATCAAGGACATTGATAACCAGCGCGGCTTCCGCCGATACTTCTGGAAAGCGGCCCCCGTCGCCGCAGGGAGGACCTGAACATGGCCAAGGGCATTCGCGACAAGGTCGCCATTCTGGGCATGGGCTGCTCGAAGTTTGGCGAACGCTGGGACATGAACGCCGAAGACCTGATGGTCGAGGCCTTTGTCGAGGCGCTGGACGACGCGGGCGTCGAGACGAAACAGATCGACGCCGCCTGGCTGGGCACCGGCATTGAAGAGCAGCACGTGGGCAAGTCGGCGGTGCCGCTGGCGGTGGCGCTGCGCCTGCCCTTCATTCCGGTGACGCGGGTGGAGAACTTCTGCGCCTCCGGCACCGAGGCGTTCCGCGGCGCGGTCTACGCCGTGGCCTCCGGCGCGGCGGACATCGCCCTGGCGCTGGGCGTGGAGAAGCTGAAGGACACCGGCTACGGCGGCCTGCCGCAGCGCGGCCGCGGCACGGTCAACAACATGACCTGGCCGAACCTCTCGGCGCCGGGCGCCTTCGCCCAGCTGGCGGCGGCCTACCGCGCCAAGCACGGCTGCAATCCGCAGGACCTGAAGCGCGCCATGGCGCACATTTCGGTGAAGAGCCACGAGAACGGCTCGAAGAACCCGAAGGCGCACCTGCGCAACCGCATTGACATCGACACGGTGCTGAACGCGCCGATGATCGCCGAGCCGCTGGGGCTTTATGACTGCTGCGGCGTGTCGGACGGCGCCGCCTGCGCCATCGTCACCACGCCGGAGATCGCCCGCAGCCTCGGCAAGCGGGACCTGATCACGGTGAAGGCGCTGCAGCTGGCGGTGTCCAACGGCTCCGAGGCGCAGCACAACTCGTGGGACGGCAGCTACTTCGCCACCACGCGCATCGCCGCCCGGCGCGCCTACGCCGAGGCGGGCATCGAGAACCCGCGCGAGGAGGTGAGCCTGGTCGAGGTGCACGACTGCTTCTCGATCACCGAGCTGGTGACCATGGAGGACCTGTTCCTCTCGCCCGAGGGCGGGGCGATCCGGGACGTGCTCGACGGTTTCTTTGACGCCGACGGCA
This sequence comes from Camelimonas abortus, assembly GCF_042432745.1. NCBI lineage: Bacteria > Pseudomonadati > Pseudomonadota > Alphaproteobacteria > Hyphomicrobiales > Chelatococcaceae > Camelimonas > Camelimonas abortus. The sequence goes on from NZ_JBHLWR010000006.1 coordinate 504,853, forward strand.
AGATTCCGTGCCAGATCGACGGCGGCCTGAAGTGCTTCGGCCACCCGATCGGCGCCTCCGGCCTGCGGATGATCTACGAGATGTATCTGCAGATGCTGGGCCGGGCGGGCGAGCGCCAGCGCAAGGAGCCGCCGCGCATCGGCATGACCCACAACCTCGGCGGCTTCCCGCACCAGAACGTGTGTTCGGTGTCGATCGTCGGCCGTTACGACGGCTGAGGGCGCGCCCTTCGCCAGGGATGAAGGCGGCCTGCGTGCCGCCTTTTTTCGTGCGCCGCCGGCGCCGGCGGGGCCGGGGCCCCGGACCGCCTGGTCGCCGCGGCCGCGTTGCGCCCGCCCGCCCGTTCCGGGCCGCCAGCCAGGCCTGACGTCCGGCGCAGGGCGGCGCCGTCCGGGACGGCGGCCTGCGGCCCCGTATGGCCCGCGCGGCCGCCCTCAGGCCGGCGGGCGGGTGACGCCGCCGAGCTGGTCGGCGATGGCCCGCGCCGTGCGCGCCAGCATCGGGCCGAAGCGCTCGTGTATCTCCTTTTCGCCGAGCAGATAGGCCGGGCCGCCGAGGCCGAGGGCGTAGACGCCGCGCCCGTCCGGCAGGATGATCGGCGCGCCGGCGCCGTTGATGTCGCGCTGCCACTCGCCGATGGAGGTGCAGTAGCCCTTCTCGCGGATCTCGGCCACGGCCGCGTCCACGGCGGCCTTCAGCTTCGGGAAGTCCTCCGGCTTCTGCCGGCGCAGCTCCTCCAGCACGGCGGCGCGCTCCTCCGGCGTGGCGCCGGCGAGCCAGGCCTTGCCGGCCGAGGTGGTGGCGATGGGCATGCGCGCCCCCACCGGCAGGCGCAGGCCGATCAGCGCCGACCCCTCGCAGGTTTCGATGCAGATCACCGACTGGCGCTCGCGCACCGTGAGCGAGATGTTCATGTCGCCGGCGTTGGCCAGCTCCTGCATCAGCGGCCGGGCCACGCGGCGGATGTCAAGCCGCTCCAGCGCCGTGAACGCCAGCTTCAGCGTGCGCCCGCCCAGTTCGTAATTGGCCAGCCGCGGATTGTAGCTGAGATAGCCCAGCTCCATCAGCGTGTGGGTGATGCGCGACACCGTGGGCTTGGGCAGGCCGGTGCGCTCGGCCAGCTCCTGGTTGCCCAGCGGCCCGTCGGAAACGCGGAAGGCCGACAGCACGTCCAGCCCGCGGGCGAGCGCGGCGACGAACTGGCGGCCGCTGTCCGCGCCCTCCGTCTCGCGCGGGCGCCGGCTGGCGCGGGAGGTTCTGGACGCCCCCTTGCGGCGGCCGGCCCTGACGTCGCCGGCGTCCTCCGCTCCGGGAGGGGGGGAGGTGGTCACGGGGGTGTCTGGCAAGACCGTCTCCGCTGAAGGCGACGCCGCAAGGGCGTCGCGGGGCCTCTCGCCCCGGCGTTACGCGCCGCGACCGTCCCGGCGGCGCATGGGGCCGCGCCGGGGCGCCGCGTCCGGGCGCCGATCTGCAAAAACCATTTTCGCAGATTGCCTGCCGCCGACGCCTATGACAAGTTCCTGGCGGTAACGCAATCCGGGAAACGTCAGGGGAAACGCAGATGGCCATCGATCCGGAACGCCTGCTCAACTGGCCGTTCGAGGACCTCGAGCACACCTATACCGAGAAGGACACCATCCTGTACGCGCTGGGCGTCGGGGCGGGCTCCGATCCGCTGGACGGGAAGCAGCTGCGTTTCGTCTATGAGGAGAACCTGCGGGCGCTGCCCACCATGGCGGTGGTGCTGGGCTATCCCGGCTTCTGGCTGAAGAATCCGGAGACCGGCGTGGACTGGACGAAGGTGCTGCACGGCGAGCAGGGGCTGCAGGTGTTCCGGCCGCTGCCGGCCGCCGGCACGGTGATCGGCCGCTCGCGCGTCACCGACCTCATCGACAAGGGCGCCGGCAAGGGCGCGATCCTCTACATCGAGCGCGACATCATCGACAAGGCGACCGGCGAGCTGCTGTGCAAGGTCACGGGCTCCAGCTTCCTGCGCGGCGACGGCGGTTTTGGCGGCAAGTCCGGCCCGACGCCGAAGCCGCATCCCGTGCCGGAGCGCGCGCCGGACCTCACCGTCGCGCTGCCCACCCTGCCGCAGGCGGCGCTGATCTACCGCCTGTCCGGCGACTACAATCCGCTGCACGCCGACCCGGAGGTGGCGGCCAGCGCCGGCTTCCGCGCGCCGATCCTGCACGGCCTGTGCACCTATGGCGTGGTGGGCCGGGCGCTGGTCGACGCCATCGGCGACGGCGATCCGGACAGCATGCGCCGCATGGACGTGCGCTTCACCTCGCCGGTGTATCCGGGCGAGACGGTGGTGACGGAGATCTGGCGCGGCGAGGGCGGGGGAGTGTCGTTCCGCGCCCGCGTGCGCGAGCGCGACGTGGTGGTCATCAACAACGGCTACGCCGAGTTCGTGTAAGCCGCGCCGGGGCGGCGGCCGCCGCCGCCCGGAAAGCGGCCGGAAAAGGCCCGGTCCGCCGCCGCCTCAGCGGCCGCGGGCCGTACGCCCCTGGCCAAGGGCCGCGTCCGGCGGCGCCGCGGCCGGGGCCTTGCCGGCGTCGCCCACGCCCCATGGCGGCGGCGGAATGTTCATGTGCGCCGCCCGCAGCGCCGACGACCAGCGCTCGCTCAGGTCATGGAAATACGGGTCGCCGCTCTCGATGCGGTGGGTCACGGCGATCTTCAGCGCGTCGCGGCCGATCACGGCGATGTCCAGCGGCAGGCCGACGCTGAGATTGGACCGCAGCGTCGAGTCCATCGACAGCAGGCCGAGCTTGATGGCGTCGTCCAGCGAGGTGCTCCAGCGGACAGAGCGGTCGAGGATCGGCTTGCCGTACTTGTGCTCGCCGATCTGCAGGAAGGGCGTGTCGCGCGAGCACTCGATGAAATTGCCTGCGGCGTAGATCATGTACAGCCGCAGCTGGCCGCCGCGGATCTGCCCGGCCAGCAGGAAGGTCACGTCGAAGGCCAGCCCCGCCTGCTCCAGCGCCTCGCCATACTGCCGGCGCATCTGCCGCACCGCCGCGCCCACCAGCTGCGCCGTGCGGAACATGCTGGGCGTGTCGGTGATGCGCTCGGTCTCGCCGGTGTCCGGACTGGTCACGCCCTCGCTGACCAGCGACAGCACCGACTGCGAAATGGAGAGATTGCCGGCGCAGGCCAGGGCGATCGCCCGCTCGCCCGGTTTCTCGTACACGTGCAGCTTGCGGAAGGTGGATATGTTGTCGATGCCCGCGTTGGTGCGCGTATCGGCGAGCAGCACCACGCCGCTCTGGACAAGAATGCCAACGCAATAGGTCATCTCGGGATCCTGCTGGAACGGTCCGGCGCGGTCATGCCTGGCCCTGCCTGCTGGCCTGGGCCACGGTGAGGGCCACGTCAAGCGTCTCGGCGCCGCCGCCGGAGCGGCTGCCGCGCACCGGGGCCGCGCCATTGTAGTCCAGTCCCACCGCCACGCGCACGTGCGCGTCCGTGGGGCAGATGCAGTTGGCGGGGTCAAACCCCACCCAGCCGAGGAGGGGGTCATGCGCCTCCGCCCAGGCGTGGGCGGCCTCCTGCTCGGTGACGCCGTCATTGCGCACGAAATAGCCGGAGACGTAACGCGCGGGAATGTCCAGCGTCCGGCAGGCGGCGATGAACACGTGGGTCAGGTCCTGGCACACGCCCCGGCCGAGGGCGAAGGCCTCCGCCGCGGTGGTGGCGGCGTGGGTGTGGCGCGGATCAAAAATCATGCGCTGGTGGATGGCGCGCATCAGGTCGTGCAGAACGTCCAGCCGGTTGCGGCCGGGCGCGCCGGCGGCCTCGCGGGCGAAGTCGCGCAGGCTGGCGTCCGCCCGCGCCAGCGCCGTCTCGCGCAGGAACAGCGCCGGGGGGAAGCGCTCCGTCACGCCGCGCAGGATGCCGTGGGTGTCGCTGGTCTGCACCTCGCCGCTGACGCTGATGCTGATCTCCTGCGTCGGGCCTTCCAGGCACAGGCGCAGCAGGTGGTTGCCGAGCATGTCCTCGTCGTGGCGCAGCCGCACTTCCGGCCGCACGATCACCCGCCAGGAGCGCACGTGCTGGCTGTCGCTGGAGCGCGGCGTCAGGCGCAGGATCTGCTGCAGGCGTCGCGCCGGCTGGTCGTAGCGGTAGGTGGTGGTGTGGGCGATGCGGATGCGCATGGCGTCCCCCGGTGCGTGGGGCGGCGGCGGCCCGCATGCGGCCGCCGCGCGCCCGGAAAATGCCGACGTGGCCTCAGGACAGCAGATACTGTTGCGACAGGGTCGCCCCGAGCCGGTTGTTGTCCTGGATGAAGCCGGTGATGAATTCGTGCAGGCCGAGCTGGAAGATGTCGGCGATGCGCAGGCCCTCCAGCCGGGCGAGGATCGCCGCCGCCTGGTCCTGGCCCGGCCCGTGCTGGCCGTAGGCTTCGGCGATGTCGTCCAGCGTGTGGACGATGCGGCCGTAACAGGAGGCCAGCGACCGCGGCATCTGCCGGTTGAGGATCAGCAGGTCCGCCACCAGCCACGGCCGCACGCTCTCCCGGTACACCCAGTGATAGGCGGTGAGCGCCGAGACCTGGCGCAGGATCGCCGCCCACTGGAAGTAGTCGAGGCTGCCGCCCACCCGCTCGGTGGAGGGCAGCAGCAGGTGATATTTCACGTCGAGGATGCGGGCGGTGTTGTCGGCGCGTTCGATGGCCTCGCCGAGCTGCATGAACCAGTAGGCGTCGTTGCGCAGCATGGTGTGGTGGGCCGCGCCCTCCACCGCGCGCGGCACCCGCTTCACCCAGTCCAGGAAGCGCAGCGTCTCCTCGCGGTTCATGTCGCCTTCGCCCATGGCCCGGAGCTCGAGCCAGGCCTCGTTGATCGCCTCCCACACCTCGCTGGTGAGGGCGGCGCGCACCGAGCGGGCGTTGGCGCGCGCCACGGCGATGCAGTTGCGGATCGAGGACGGATTGTCCTTGCTGAAAATGATGAAATGGCGGGCGGAGTCCTCGTCCGCCGCGTCATGGAGCTGCGAGAACAGCGCCATGCCGCCGGAGGCGGTGATCGCGCTCTCCCACTCATTGCCCGGGCCGCTGGTGGAGGGCAGGCTGGAGAGGCGCATCCCGGTCTCCAGGAGGCGCGCCTGGAAGTCGGCGCGCTCCAGATAGCGGGCGAACCAGAAAAGACTGTCGGCTGTGCGGGACAGCATTGGCGTCCTCCGTCATTGGGGCCGGCGGCGGCGGAGCGGCGGCGGGAAGGGCGGGGCGGCCCGGGCCGCGGGCGCGCGGATCAGGCCTCGAGCACCCATGTGTCCTTGGTGCCGCCGCCCTGGCTGGAGTTGACCACGAGCGAGCCCTCTTTCAGCGCCACGCGGGTGAGGCCGCCCGGCGTCACGCGGATGCCGTCCGCGCCGCACAGCACGAAGGGGCGCAGGTCCACGTGGCGCGGCGCCACGCCGTTCTCCACGCAGGTGGGGCAGGTGGAGAGCGCCAGGGTGGGCTGGGCGATGAAGCCGGCCGGCGCGTGGCGCAGCCGCTGGCGGAACTCCTCGATCTGCGCGCGCGTGGCGCGCGGCCCCACCAGCATGCCGTAGCCGCCCGAGCCGTTCACCTCCTTCACCACCAGCTCGTCGAGATGGCCGAGCACATGGGCGAGCGCCTCCGGCTCGCGGCAGCGCCAGGTGGGCACGTTCTTCAGGATGGGCTCCTCGCCGGTGTAGAAGCGGATGATCTCCGGCATGTAGCTGTAGATCGCCTTGTCGTCGGCGATGCCGGCGCCCACCGCATTGGCGAGTGTGAGGTTGCCGGCGAGATACGCCTCCATCAGCCCCGGCACGCCCAGCAGCGAGTCCGGGCGGAACGCCAGCGGATCGAGGAAGTCGTCGTCCACGCGCCGGTACAGCACGTCCACGCGCCGCGGCCCCTCGGTGGTGCGCATGTAGAGCGTGGCGTCGCGCACGAACAGGTCCGAACCTTCCACCAGCTCGATGCCGAGCTTGTCGGCGAGGAAAGAGTGCTCGTAGAAGGCCGAATTGTGCTGGCCGGGGGTGAGCAGCGCCACCGTGGGGTCGTGGCGGGCGCCGGGCGGGGCCACCGAACGCAGCGTCTCCAGCAGCAGCCCCGGATAGGTCTCCACCGGCGCCACCGGCATGCGCGCGAACAGGTCCGGGAACAGGCGCATCATCGCCTCACGGTTCTCCAGCATGTAGGAGACGCCCGACGGCGTGCGCACGTTGTCCTCAAGCACGTAGAAACTGTCCGGATCGACCCGCACCACGTCGATGCCGGCGATCATCACCCGCAGGTCGTGCGGGGCGGGGCGGCCGGCCATCTCCGGGCAGTAGGCCGGATTGCGCCAGATCAGGTCCTCCGGCACGATGCCGGCGCGCAGGCACTCGCGCCTGCCGTAAATGTCCGAGAGGAAGGCGTTGATGGCCCGCACCCGCTGGCGCAGGCCGCGCTCCAGCAGCGCCCACTCCGACTTCAGCAGCACGCGCGGGATGATGTCGAAGGGGATCAGCCGCTCGCTGGCCTGCTCGTCGCCATAAACGGCGAATGTGATGCCCAGACGGCGGAAGAACAGCTCGGCCTGGCTGCGGCGCGTCTCCAGCAGGCCGGGCGGGGCCGAGCGCAGCCAGGCGTCAATGGCGACATAGGCCTGGCGCACGGTTTCCGGGGTCTCGCCGCCGCGCGTGAAGCCGTACATCTCGTCAAAGACGGCCGACGCTTCCAGGACATCGGACATGGCGTTCTCCCATGGCTCGGGCAGCATGCCAGACCTGGGCGGCGCGGACGGTCAGGCCGCCCTGTCGCCGGGTCCGCTGGCGCGCCGCGGGACAAGTGACGATGTCATCATGACGTCCGGCCGGCGCCCCTGAGAAGACTCATACTGCCTGTTGACTGGGCCATGTGTCTGTTTTCCGGGCCAGTCGCCAGGCCCGGCTGATGATATTTGCATCAGAAACAGGGGGCGGGCGCCGCCGCAGCCCAGGCCGGCGGCGCCCTGACAGCGCGGAGACATCACCTTGACCAGGCGGCCAGCCATCCTGCTCATCTCCACTGGCGGCACCATCGCCATGACGGCCCGGACGGAGGGCGCCGGCGTCGCGCCCACCCTCGACGCCGGCGCGCTCGCCGCCGCGGCGCCGGGGCTCGCCGCCCGGGCCGGGATCATTCCCGTGGCCTTCGCCCGCAAGGCCTCGTCCTCGCTGACGCCGGAGGACGTCGTCGCCGTCGCCGCGCTGGTCCGGGCGCGCCTCACGGCGGGGGAGGCCGACGCCGCCGTGGTCGTGCAGGGCACCGACACCATCGAGGAGACCGCCTTCGTGCTGGCGCTGCTGCTGGCGCCGCAGCTGCGGGTGGCGGTCACCGGGGCCATGCGTCCGCCCGAAGCGCCCGGCGCGGACGGGCCGGCCAACCTGCTGGCCGCCGCCGCGGCGGCGCTGGCGCCGGAAGCCGCCGGCCTGGGGCCGCTGGTGGTGCTCAACGACCAGATTCACGCCGCGGCGCTGGCGCGCAAGGCCAGCACCACGCTGCCCTCGGCCTTCGCGTCGCCGGGCGCCGGTCCGCTCGGCGTGGTGGCCGAGGGGGAGGCGTGGTTCGCCCTGCGCCCGGCGGCGGCGCCGCCGACGCTGGACCGGCTGCTGGGCCTGCCGGAGGGAACGGCGCTTGACCGCCTGGCGGCGGGCGGCGACTGGCCGGCGGTGGCGCTGCTGCGCGTGGGCCTTGGCGACGACGGGCGCCTGCTGGCTGCGGCGCCGTCGCTGGGCTTCGCCGGCGTGGTGCTGGAGGGAGCGGGCGCCGGCCATGTGCCCGCCGCCATGGCCGGGACCGTCGGCGCGGTGGCCGCGGTCATGCCGGTGATTCTCGCCTCGCGCGCCGGGGCCGGCCCGGTGTTCTCGCGCACCTACGGCTATCCGGGATCGGAAATCGACCTGCTTGGCCGCGGCGCCATTGGAGCCGGCATGCTCGACGGGCTGAAGGCGCGCCTGCTGCTGCAGCTGCTGCTGCGCCTCGGCGCCGGGCCGGAGGCGGTGCGCGCCGCCTTCGCCGCCTTCGCCCGCCCGGGAGCGGCTCCCGGCGCCTGAGCGGCCGGCGGCTCCCCGCGCCCTGCGCCCCGCGCATGCTAGGCGGACGCGCGCGGCGCCTGCGGCATTGACAGCATCCGTCAGGGTTCTAAGTTTTTATAAAATATACGACTGGCGGCCACGGCGGGCGTTTCCGGGACTGGCCCACGGCACAACCGGGCCATGTCAGGGAGGAAGCGGAGCCTGGACGCCCCTTGCGCGGGGTGCCGAACATGACCACCGACGTTTCCGCCTCCCTGGCGACCGCCCCAGGCCGCGACGGCGTCCGGCGCGACGTCTCGCTGGACGACAAATACCTGCTGCGGTCCGGGCGCGTTTACATTTCCGGCATCCAGGCGCTGGTGCGCCTGCCGATGATGCAGCGCCAGCGCGACCTCGCGGCCGGCCTCAACACCGCCGGCTTCATCTCCGGCTACCGAGGCTCGCCGCTCGGCGTGTACGACAACGCCCTGTGGCAGGCGCGCAGGCTGCTGGAGCAGGAGCACGTCGTCTTCCAGCCCGGCCTCAACGAGGATCTCGCCGCCACCGCCGTGTGGGGCAGCCAGCAGGTGGGGCTGTTCCCGGGCGCGAAATACGACGGCGTGTTCGGCATCTGGTACGGCAAGGGGCCGGGCGTCGACCGCTCCATGGACGCGCTCAAGCACGCCAATTCCGCCGGCACGTCGAAATACGGCGGCGTGCTGGCCATCGCCGGCGACGACCACGGCTGCCAGTCGTCCACGCTCGCCCACCAGAGCGAGCAGGTCTACATGGCGGCGATGATGCCGGTCCTGAACCCGGCCAACGTGCAGGAGTATCTGGACTTCGGCGTTCGCGGCTTCGCCCTGTCGCGCTACAGCGGCTGCTGGGTGGGCTTCAAGGCGATATCGGAGGCGGTGGAGAGCTCCGCCTCGGTCCATGTCGACCCCGACCGCATCCGCATCAACATCCCCACGGATTTCGAAATGCCGCCGGGCGGACTCAACATCCGCTGGCCGGATCCGCCGCTGGAGGCGGAGGCGCGCCTGCACGGCCCGCGCATGGAGGCGGTGGCCGCCTTCGCCCGCGCCAATCCCTTCGACGAGATCGTGCTCGACAGCCGCGACGCCGGCGTGCCCGGCCGCATCGGCCTGATGACCACCGGCAAGGCGCATCTCGACGCCCGCCAGGCGCTCGCCGATCTCGGCGTCTCCGACGACCAGGCGCGGGCGCTGGGCCTGCGCATCTACAAGGTGGGCCTCACCTGGCCGCTGGAGCGCGAGGGGGCGCTGCGCTTCGCCGAGGGGCTGGAAGAGATCCTGGTGCTGGAGGAAAAGCGCGGCTTCATCGAAGACCAGCTGATGCGCTACCTCTACAACATGCCGGCGGACCGCCGCCCCATGGTGGTGGGCAAGCGCGACGAGAACGGCGCGCCGCTGCTGCCCAGCGAGGGCGAGTTCAACCCCACCATGGTGGCCCGGGTCATCGTTTCGCGGCTGCGCCGGCGCGGCCAGGCGGACCCGGCGCTGGAGCAGCGGCTGGCGCGGCTGGAGTCGTTCGAGCAGGCGGGCGCCCTTCCGGTCACCTCGCTGGCGCGCACGCCCTTCTTCTGCTCCGGCTGCCCGCACAACACCTCCACCAACGTGCCGGAGGGCTCGCGCGCCATGGCCGGCATCGGCTGCCACGGCATGGCCAGCTACATCCCGGCCCGCCGCACCGCCACCATCACCCACATGGGCGGCGAGGGCGCCAACTGGATCGGCCAGGCGCCGTTCACCGAGGAGCCGCACGTCTTCCAGAACCTCGGCGACGGCACCTACACCCACTCCGGCATCCTCGCCATCCGCGCCGCCGTGGCCGCGGGCGTCAACATCACCTACAAGATCCTCTACAACGACGCCGTCGCCATGACCGGCGGCCAGCACGCCGAGGGCGGCTATTCGGTGGGCGAGATCGCCGCCCAGGTGGCGGCCGAGCGCATCAGCCGCCTCGTCGTCGTCTCCGACGATCCGGACAAATATCCGCCCAACGGCTATTTTCCGCCCGGAACCAGCGTCTTCCACCGCGACCGCCTCGACCAGGCGCAGCGCGAGCTGCGCGAGACCGAAGGCGTGACGGTGCTCATCTATGACCAGACCTGCGCCGCCGAGAAGCGCCGGCGCCGCAAGCGCGGCCTCTATCCCGACCCGCCAAGGCGCGTGTTCATCAACGACCTGGTGTGCGAGGGCTGCGGCGACTGCCAGGTGAAGTCCAACTGCGTCTCGGTGAAGCCGCTGGAGACCGAGTTCGGACGCAAGCGCCAGATCGACCAGTCCAACTGCAACAAGGACTTTTCCTGCCTCAACGGCTTCTGTCCCAGCTTCGTCACCGTGCACGGCGGCGCGCTGCGGAAGGTGAAGAAGTCCGTCGCGGCCGCGCCTGCGGACGACGACCCCTTCGCCGGCCTGCCGCAGCCGCAGGTGAAGGAGCTGGCCGAGCCTTACGGCGTCCTCATCACCGGCATCGGCGGCACCGGCGTCATCACCGTCGGCGCGCTGCTCGGCATGGCGGCGCACATTGAGGGCAAGGGCTGCACCGTGCTCGACTTCACCGGCCTGTCGCAGAAAAACGGCGCGGTGATGAGCCACGTGCGCCTTGCGCCCAGGCCGGAGGACCTCGCCGCAGTGCGCATCGCCCCCGGCGGCGCCGACCTGCTGCTCGGCTGCGACATGGTGGTGGCGGCCAGCGCCCCGGCGCTGACGCGGGTGGAGCACGGCGTCACCCGCGCCGTCGTGAACGACTACCTGCAGCCCACCGCCAGCTTCGTCATCAATCCGGACCTTGATTTCGAATACGCCCGCATGAAGAAGGCCATGCGCCAGGCGCTGGGCGAAAGCCAGGTGGATTTCGTCAAGGCCAGCGAACTGGCTACGGCCCTGACGGGCGACGCCATCGCCACCAACCTGTTCATGCTGGGCTACGCCTGGCAGCGCGGGCTGCTGCCGCTGTCCCTGGGCGCCATCGAAAAGGCGGTGGAGCTCAACGGCGCCGCGGTGGAGATGAACCTGCGCGCCTTCGCATGGGGGCGGCTCGCCGCCCATGATCCGGAGAAGGTGCAGCGCATCGCCCGGCCGCTGCTGGCCCCGCCGCCGCCCGAGGCGCCGGACCTCGACCAGGTCGTCGCGCGCCGCGTGGCGTTCCTCACCGGCTATCAGGACGCCGCGTGGGCGGAGCGTTACCGCCGGCTGGTGGAGGAGGTCCGCGCCGCCGAACAGGCGAAGACGCCCGGGCGCTCCGGCCTGGCGGAGGCGGTGGCCCACAATCTGTTCCGCCTCATGTCCTACAAGGACGAGTATGAGGTTGCGCGCCTCTACGTCGACCCCGCCTTCCGCGCCAGACTGGAGCGGCAGTTTGAGGGCGACTACCGTCTGCGCTTCCATCTGGCGCCGCCGCTGGTCGCCCGGCGCGACCCGGAGACCGGCGAGCTGCAGAAGCGGGAGTTCGGCGCGTGGATGATGCCGGTGTTCCGCGTGCTGGCGCGGCTGAAGAAGCTGCGCGGCGGCCCGTTCGACATTTTTGGCTACACCCGGGAGCGGCGCATGGAGCGCCAGCTCATCGCCGACTATGAGGCGCTCGTGCGCCATGTCATCGCCGGGCTCACTCCGGCCAGTCACGCCATCGCCGTGGACCTGCTGTCGGTTCCGGAGATGATCCGCGGCTTCGGCCATGTGAAGGAGCGCAACGTGAAGGCGGCGAAGACGAAAGAGGCGATGCTGCGCGCCGCCTTCGACAACCCGCCGCAGCTGGCCCGCGCGGCCGAGTGAGCGCCGCCATCCGGCGGCGGGAGGCGGGGGAGCGGCTGGCTCCAGGGAAAGCGGGGCGGCCCCCTTCCCCGGCGAGGGTCCGGCCGCTGCGCGTCTGTGCCCCGGCCGTCGCCGTCCGGAGCGGCCGCCGGAAGCGGCGGCGTTCCGGGCCGGCTTTTGGGGCGCGGGCGGGGCGGCGGGTTCGCCGGCCGGCGCCGGCGCCGCTGGCCGGGCGCCGCGTCCTGGCAGTTCCGGCGGCGGCCGCGCGGCGGCCGTCAGGGCGGCCTTCATGAATTTCGCCGGAACCAGCCGGCGCCGTGAGCGTTGTCCAGAAGCAAATCGCCAGTCGCGCGGCCCTGCGCGGCGTCAGATTGTGAGGAAATGCTCATGTTAGGCTGGGCCATCACCTTTCTTGTCGTCGCGCTTGTCGCGGCTGTTCTTGGTTTCGGCGGCATCGCCGGCGCCGCCGTCGGCATCGCCAAGCTGATTTTCATCGTGGCGCTGGTGCTGTTCGTGATCTCCGCCGTCGCCGGCGTGATGCGCGGGCGCAGGCCGGGGATCTGACCCGGAGCGCGATCCGCGCGCCGCGGTCGCAGGCCACCGCACGTCGCCAACGCCCGGCCGTCCGCCGGGCGTTTCGTCGTTGGCGCGGTCGTTGGCGCGGTCGTTGGCGCGCATGCGGGGAGGGCGTCATGCGGGGGCGCGCCGCGCGCGTCATCCGGCGTGCGGCTCGCGCGCGGTCGGGATCACCACTGACAGCACGCAGGTCGCGCCGGCGGGGCCGGCATGGGCCGGGGGCGGCGCCTGCTGCGCGTCGAGCTGGGTTATGAACGCCTGGCGCATGCGGCCGCTGAGCCGGCGCGCCAGCGTCTCCTCCGGCGTTTCCGGCGCGGCCGCCCCGTCGCGCAGGTCCCACAGCCGCACCCGCACGCCCCCGCCCTCGCGCGCCAGCTCCAGATGGGCCGCCGGGCGCGCGGCGCCCGGCCGCGCCAGCACCGGCCACAGCGTCTCCACCAGCAGCAGCGCCAGCGGAATGGCCCGGTCAAGCTCCAGATAACACTCCGCCTCCACGGCCGGGTCGACGCGGCGTGACAGCGTCTGCGGCGGCGCGCCGCTGCACTGCTCCACATGGGCCGGCACCTCGGCCGCCAGCGGCCCCAGCGCCGCGCTGGTGATGTCGCCCTCGGCCAGGGCCTGCTTGTAGGCGGCGGCCATGGCCTGCACGCGGCACTCGGAGAGGCCGAGCGCCTCCTGCGCCTCGCCGCTGCTCTGGCGGCGGCTGAGGCTGATGAAGCTGACGATCACCTGGAAATTGTTCTTCACCCGGTGATGCAGCTCCTTGAGCAGCGCCTGGCGCTGGTTGGCCACGGTGGCCAGCTCGCGGGTGCGCGCCGCCAGCACCTCGGTCATCTGGTCGAAGGCGTCGGCGAACTGGCGCAGCTCGCGCGGGGCGGCGGGCGGCAGCGCCGCCCGTACGTTGAAGTCGCCGTAGGACAGGCGGATGGCGGTTTTCGACAGCCGCCGCACCCACTGCAGGAACAGCCGGTCAATGGCCAGCCAGGTCACCGCCATGACGATGGCGAACACCAGCAGCGGCGCGGCGAGCCCCAGCGCCAGCTGCTGCTCGGCGGCGCCGAAGCGCACCGCGCGCAGGCCGGAGAACACGCTCGCCACCCCCGGCGTCACCGTGGCGGCGGCGTAGGTGAGGGCGTGGCCGTCGCGCGAGGGCGCGTCGACCAGATCCTCATGGGCGGCGGCGAACGTCGCCGGGTCGCGCGGCAGCCAGTCGGCCGGCGGGTCGCCGGCCAGCGACGCCATGCCCGCCAGCGGCCGGTTGCGCGCGTCGGTGACGATGAAATGGCCGCCGCGCGTCCACGCGCGCAGCACCTTGTTCTCCAGATGCGACGGCGCGACCACCGTGAGCAGGGCGCGACCGTGCGGGCCCCAGGAGAACAGCCCGAGGAGCGGGGCGTCGCCGTCGCTTGTCAGGGCGGTGGGGCCGGCCGGCTCCTCGCCGGCCGGGCGGACGGGCGGAGCGGGAAAGCCGGCGAGGGCGCCGGCGTCGCCGGCGGCGCAAACCAGCGCGCCGTCGCGGAAATAGGCGTAGGCGGCGACGCGGCCGTCGCGCCCCGGCTCGGTCTGGCGGCGCAGGTCGGCGCAGTCACGGGCGTCGTCGCCGTCCATGGTGGCCAGGAGCGCCCGGCCCAGCACGTTGAGCCCGGTGAGGTCGCCGCCCACCTGGGCGGCGAGGCTGGCCACGGCCAGCCGCTGGAACTTCGCGGTGGTGAGCTTGATGGTGCGGTAGCCCTGCCAGGTGAAGGCGGCCGAAAGCGCCACCGCAGGCAGGACTGCAAGTCCAAACAGGGCCAGCAACCGGGAGCGCACGCTGGCGGCCCGCAACATGTCGCCTCCGTTCAGTCGCGCCGGCCGCCCGCGACGTCCGGCATGGCGGCGCACGAATCCGCGTCCGGGCCGAAATCCGCCCCGGAGGACACCGCCAGCATGTCTGCGAGCCGGGCCCGGGCGCGGTTGATGCGGCTCTTGATGGTGCCGAGCGCGCAGCCGCAGATCTCCGCCGCCTCCTCATAGGAGAAGCCGGAGGCGCCCACCAGGATCAGCGCCTCGCGCTGGTCGTCCGGCAGCGTCGCCAGCGCCTTGCGGAAGTCGGCGAGGTCCATGTGGCCGTGCTGCGGCGCGTGCACGGAGAGGCGGGCGGCGTAGGCGCCGTCGTCCTCCACCTCCCGCGAGCGCTTGCGGAAGTCGGAATAGAAGGTGTTGCGCAGGATGGTGAACAGCCACGCACGGATGTTGGTGCCCTCGGTGTAGCCGTGCATGTTGCTCCACGCCTTCACCAGCGTGTCCTGCACCAGGTCGTCGGCGCGCTCCACATTGCCGGTGATGGAGATGGCGAAGGCGCGCAGGCTTTGCAGTTCGGCGAGCAGCGCTGTCTTGAACCGGTCTGGATCCGTCACGTGTCGTCTTCTCCATCCGCCCCGCCGCCGGCGCAGGCCGTTTTCCCGTCGAGGCTGGAAAGCAGGTCAAGGAAGCGGTCGGGAACGGGAAGGCTGACGACCTCGTCGTAAACCGCCCGCAGCCTGGCCGCGATGGCGCGCTCCACCGGATCCTCCTGTCCGGTCCCGCGGGCGTCCGCGCTCACGCGGACGTCCTCGCGCCCGGCTCCGTCGGCGCCGCCGTCACGTCCTTCCCGCGCGTCATGAGAGTCGGAAAACTTGAACTGGTTCATCGTGACTGCTTTCCTGGAGCCGGCCGCGTCCCGCCGCGGCCGCAGCCGGCGGGCGCTGCGCACGCCTGGTTGAAACTGTCTGACAGGAACGGATGCGCGCGGAGGCGCGTCCTGTCTCCGGCCCGCCTCCGCCAGACGCATGAGCATCGTCCGCCGGCCGCTCGCCGGCAAGCCGTTCGCCAGGACAGGAGGCGCCGGGACATTACGCGCCGGGACATGGACCAGAAGGGCATTGAGCGGCGGGACATGGGGAAAGGCCCCGGCCCGGCGGGCGCGGCCGCAACGGCGGGAGCGTGAGGAGGGGCCAGCTCGTAAACGGCCAGATTGCGGAGCAAGTGATCCAGACTCCCGGACTCGGCCCCGGCGAAGGCCGGCGGCGCATGACGCGGCGCGACCGTGGCGCCGCTGCGCGGCCCCCGGAGGGGGGCTCACGGCGGCTCCTGCGTCGCGATCCGCTGTAAGAACGCGCGGAGCCGCTTCTGGTTCCGGAAAAAATATGGAACCATCGCGCGAGGCCGGCGTTACCCGGAAAGTCGCCGCGACGCGCCTGGCCGCGCCGCCGTCACCCCCTGTCCTTTCCGCCAGCCGTCTGGAGCCCTCAATGTCGCTGTCGCAAGAGATTGCGCCCCATCTGCCGTACCTGCGACGGTTCGCCCGCGCCCTCACGGGCAGCCAGAAAGTGGGCGACGCCTATGTCGTGGCCGCCCTGGAGGCGATCGTCGCCGATCCGTCGATGGTCACGCCAGGGCCGCGGCTGCGGCTGTCGCTGTACCGGATCTTCCTGCGCATCTGGTCCTCGGTCGGCCCCGGACTCGAAACGCCGGAGAGCGACGCGCCCGGCGCCGTGGCCGAGCAGCGCATCGCCGCGCTCACGCCCCTGCCGCGACAGGCCTTTCTGCTCACCGCCATCGAGGGTTTCTCCCATGAGGAGACGGGCGCCATTCTCGGCGTCTCCGCCGCCGACGCCGCGACCCTGGTGAACGAGGCGGGGCGGGAGATCGCCGCGCAGGTGGCCGCCGACGTGCTCATCATCGAGGACGAGCCGATCATCGCCATGGACCTCGAGGAGCTGGTGGAGGACATGGGCCACCGCGTCATCGGCGTGGCCCGCACGCACCGCGAGGCGGTGGAGAAGGCCCGCCAGCGCCGGCCCGGGCTGGTGCTCGCCGACATCCAGCTGGCCGACGGCAGCTCCGGCCTCGACGCCGTCAACGAGATCATCGCCGGCATTTCCGCCCCGGTGGTGTTCATCACCGCCTATCCGGAGCGGCTGCTCACCGGCGAGCGGCCGGAGCCGGCCTTCCTCATCACCAAGCCGTTCCACACCGACACGGTGCGCGCCGCCGTCTCCCAGGCGCTGTTCTTTGACCAGCGCGCCGGCGGCCAGCGCCCGGCCGCCTGAGCGGGCGCGGCGCTCAGGAAAAACGCCAGAAAACAGCGACAAAAAACATGGGCCAGACGCCGCGGCGTCTGGCCTTTCCCGTTCCGGCCCTTCTTGTGTTCCGGCCCGTTTTGTCCGGTTCTCGCGGGGGCCGCCCGCTCCGGCGTCCGCCTTCTCTCCGGCGTCCCCGGCCCGCCGGGCGGAGGGGGGCGCGGCGCGCCCCGCGCCGGTCACGCGTCGTGACGGCGTCCGCACATCAGGCCGACAAGGAAGCCGACGCCCGCAGCCACGGCCATGGCGGCGAGGGGGTTGTCGCTGACGGCGGCGCGCGCCTGGCGCACGCCGCCGCGCACCTCCGCCCCCGCCTGGTCAAGATACCGCCGGCCCTCGTCCAGGGCGCCGGCCACGGCTTTCGAGGCCTGGCCCGACAGCTGGCCCGCGTCCGGCAACGCGGCGCGCAGCTGGGCGACGTTGTCGCGCAGGCTGTCTCCGGCGGAGCCGGCGAGCTGCGACACCCGCGCGGAAATTGACGCGATCTCCGACCGGATGGCCTCCAGCTCGTCGGAAACCTTCTTCGGCCTGCTGCTTCCCAGCCACGAACTCATGACGCTCTCCTGCGCATCCGCGCGGCGGCGGCCCCGCCACGACGGCGGGACGCCCCGCGTCGCCCTACGATAGCCCTTGCCGGGCGCAGGACAAACGGCCTCCTGCGCGCGATTGTTCCGCAATCCGCGCGGGGCCGGGGCCGGGAAAAGGGGGCTTGCGACGGGGCGCCGCGGGGCGGTTCGCCCGCGCCGGAGGGCCTCAGGCGCCGCCGGCGAAGGGCGGACGGATGGTCGAAGGCCGCTCCAGCCACGCCGGAACGGGCAGTCCCTTCTCCCGCAGGAAGGCCGGATTGAACAGCTTGGACTGGTAGCGGTTGCCGTAGTCGGCGAGGATGGTCACGATGGTGTGGCCCGGTCCCATCTCCTTCGCCAGGCGGATGGCGCCGGCCACGTTGACGCCGGAGGAGCCGCCAAGGCACAGCCCTTCATGCTCCAGCAGGTCGAAGATCACCGGCAGCGCCTCCTCATCGGGGATCTGGTAGGCGACGTCGACGGGCGCGCCCTCCAGATTGGCGGTGATGCGGCCCTGGCCGATGCCCTCGGTGATCGACGAGCCCTCCGCCTTCAGCTCGCCATGGGCGTAATAATGGTACAGCGCCGCGCCCATGGGATCGGCGAGGCCGATGCGGATGGCGGGGTTGCGCTCCTTCAGGGCGATGGCGATGCCGGCGAGGGTGCCGCCGCTGCCCACGGCGCAGATGAAGCCGTCCACGCGGCCGCCGGTCTGCTCCCAGATCTCCGGACCGGTGGTCTCGATATGGGCCTGCCGGTTGGCGACGTTGTCGAACTGGTTGGCCCACACCGCGCCGTCCGGTTCGGAGGCGGCGAGCCGTTCGGCGAGGCGGCCGGAGAGCTTCACGTAATTGTCAGGGTTGGCGTAGGGCACGGCCGGCACTTCCACCAGCTCGGCGCCCAGCAGCCTCAGGGCGTCCTTTTTCTCCTGCGCCTGGGTTTCGGGAATCACGATCACGCTGCGGTAGCCGAGCGCGTTGCCCACCATGGCGAGGCCGATGCCGGTGTTGCCGGCGGTGCCCTCCACCACCACGCCGCCCGGCCGCAGCAGGCCGCGCTTCTCGGCGTCGCGGATGATGTACAGCGCCGCCCGGTCCTTCACCGACTGTCCCGGGTTCAGAAACTCCGCCTTCCCGTAAATCTCGCATCCGGTAAGCTCGGAGGCGCGGCGCAGCCGGATCAGCGGGGTGTTGCCGATGGCGTCCAGGACGCTGTCATAGCGCTTCATTCGCATATCCCTGAGAACGGTCCGCCCGGCGGCGCGGCGAACGCCGGCGCCGCGCCGGGCCAGGCGGCGAAACCGGAGGACGACATTAACGCCGTCGGCGCCGGTTGCAACGGGCGCCCGCAGCCCGGGACGGGTTATCACAGAATTCACTTATCAATGGTGTAAATACGTACAATTCACATTTTTGTTGTTGCAATCCGGCAAAGCATCGCGATTATGGGTGGAAAGCACAGGAGGCTGCCATGGCCACTCGGAATCGTCAGGTTATCGGACTGCTGCACAGGGCGCTCACGCCGCGGGCGGGGGCGGAGGCGGAGCGCGGTGACGCCCGCCTGCATGGGGCGCCGGCCAGCCGGCGCGGCGCGCTGCGGCTGATGGCGCTGGCCGGCGTCGCCGCCGCCGGTCTCGCCGGGGCGGCCTCGCTGGTGACCGGCATGCCGCGCGAGGCGCTCGCCGCCGAGACGCTGCTCAACGTCTCCTACGATCCCACCCGGGAGCTCTACCGCGACCTCAACGCCGCCTTCGCCGCCGCTTATGAAAAGGAGACCGGCGAGAAGGTGCAGGTGCGCACCTCGCACGGCGGCTCCGGCTCGCAGGCGCGCACCGTCATCGACGGCGCCCCCGCCGACGTGGTCACCCTGGGCATTCCCTCGGACATCGACGCCATCGCCAGGCTCACCGGCAAGATTCCGGCCGACTGGCGCGCCAGGCTGCCCAACAACAGCCTGCCCTACACCTCCACGGTGGTGTTCGTGGTGCGCAAGGGCAACCCGAAAAACATCCGCGACTGGGACGACCTGGTGCGCGAGGACGTGGGCGTCATCACCCCGAACCCGAAGACCTCGGCCGGCGGTCGCTGGAACTTCCTCGGCGCCTGGGGTTATGCGGCGCAGAAGTTCGGCGGCGACGAGGCGAAGATCCGTGACTTCGTCGGCGCGCTCTACCGTAACGTGAAGTCGCTCGACACCGGCGCCCGCGGCTCCACCATCACCTTCGCCCAGCGCAAGTTCGGCGACGTGATGCCGGCCTGGGAGAACGAGGCGCACCTGATCATCAACGAGTTCGGCAAGGACCAGTTCGACATCGTCGCGCCGCCGACGTCCATCCTCGCCGAGCCGCCGGTGGCGCTGGTGGAGGGCAACGTCGACCGCCGCGGCACGCGCAAGGTCGCCGAGGCCTATCTGAAGTTCCTCTATTCGCCGGAGGCGCAGCGCATCATCGCCAGGCACCACTACCGGCCCTCGGACCTCTCGGCGCTCGATCCGCAGGACCGTCCCGTCGATGTGAAGATGTTCCGCATTGAGGATCTGCTCGGGAACTGGGACGTTATCCAGAAGACGTATTTCGACAACGGCGGCGTCTTCGACCAGCTGACGGCCCGCAAGTAGGGGCGTCCGGCGGGGGCGGCGCGGCGGCGGGCCGGGCAGGGGGCGCCGGCCGGGCCGCGGGGGCGCGTCGCCCCCGGCCGGGCGACGCCCGGGCCGCGGCGCGCCGCCGCGGCCCTGCGTTCCGGCGCGGGCGGTCCGCCGCCGGGCGGCGGCGATGTGAGCGGGAGTGGGGTTTCATGACTGTTGCGGCGGCCGCGCCGGCTTCCGGGGGGAGAAGACGGCGCTTCGGCAAATCGGGCGCGCTGCCCGGCTTTGGTCTTGCGCTGGGCTATGCGCTCACCTGGCTGGGGCTGGTCGTGCTTCTGCCGCTGGCGGCGCTGTTCCTGCGGGCGTCGGAGGCGGGCGTCGCCGGTTTCACGGAGACCCTGGCGGACGGGCGCGTGCGCCACGCCCTGTGGCTGAGCTTCGGCGTCTCCGCCATCGCCGCGGTCACGGCCACGCTTGCCGGCGTGGTCATCGCGTGGGCGCTGACCCGCTACAGCTTTCCCGGCCGGCGGGCGGTGGACGCCATGGTCGACCTGCCCTTCGCCCTGCCCACGGCGGTGGCCGGCATCGCCCTGGCGGCGCTCTACGCGCCGGACGGCTGGCTTGGCGCGCCGCTGGCCCGGCTGGGCTGGCAGGTGGTCTACAACCCCGTCGGCATTTTCATCGCCCTGGTGTTCATCGGCCTGCCTTACGCCGTGCGCACCGTGCAGCCGCTGATCGCGGAGCTGGACCGCGAGCTGGAGGAGGCGGCCGCCACACTCGGGGCCTCGCGCTGGCAGACCGTGTTCCAGGTCATCGCCCCGCCGCTGGTTCCGGCGGCGCTCACCGGCCTTGCGCTCGCCTACGCCCGCGCGCTGGGCGAGTACGGCTCGGTGATCTTCATCGCCGGCAACCTGCCGGGGGTGTCGGAGATCGCGCCGCTGCTCATCGTCATCAAGCTCAGCGAGTTCGACTACACCGGCGCCACGGTGATCGCCGTCATCATGCTGGCCATGGCCTTCCTGATGCTGCTGGCCATCAATCTCATCCAGGCGTGGAGCCGCAGGAGGATGGGCCATGCGTGACGTGACGCCGGGACCCGACCTGCCGCAGCGCGAGCGGCTTTACCCGCCGCCGTCGGTGATCACCGAGCCGCGCTGGGCCCGCTACGCGGTCATTGCCTTCGCCGTGGCCTTCCTGGCGATGTTCCTGCTGCTGCCGCTGACGCTGATCTTCCGCCAGGCGTTCGCCAGGGGCGTCGAGGGCTATCTCGCCGCGCTCTCCGATCCGGACGCGCTGGCGGCCATCCGCCTCACCCTGCTGGTGGCGGCCATTTCCGTGCCGCTGAACCTCGTGTTCGGCGTGGCCGCCTCCTGGGCCATCGCCAAGTTCACGTTTCCGGGCAAGAGCCTGCTGGTCACCCTGGTGGACCTGCCGTTTTCGGTGTCGCCGGTGGTGGCGGGCCTGGTCTACGTGCTGCTGTTCGGCGCCCAGGGGCTGCTGGGACCGTGGCTGCAGGCCCATGACATCCAGATCATCTTCGCCCTGCCGGGCATCGTGCTGGCGACGGTGTTCGTCACCTTTCCCTTCGTGGCGCGCGAGCTGATCCCGCTGATGCAGGAGCAGGGGACCCAGGACGAGGAGGCGGCGCTCACCCTGGGGGCGTCGGGCCTGCGCGCCTTCTTCACCGTCACGCTGCCCAACATCCGCTGGGCCCTCCTGTACGGCGTGCTGCTGTGCAACGCCCGCGCCATGGGCGAGTTCGGGGCGGTGTCGGTGGTGTCGGGCCACATCCGGGGGCTGACCAACACCATGCCCCTGCATGTCGAGATCCTTTACAATGAGTACAATTTCGTCGCAGCCTTCGCTGTCGCCTCGCTTCTTGCGATCCTCGCCCTCATCACGCTTCTGGGCAAAACCGTCCTCGAGTGGCGCTATGGCGACGCCATCGCCGGCCACGGACGCGGCTGAGGGCGGGAACGAACGGAGCAGGCCAGTGGATATCCGCGTAACCGACGTCGCCAAGGAGTTCGGCGGCGCCCGCGCCCTGCGCGGCGTCACCCTGCACATCCGCTCCGGCGAGCTGATGGCGCTGCTCGGCCCCTCCGGCTCCGGCAAGACCACGCTGCTGCGCATCATCGCCGGCCTCGAACAGGCCGAGCGCGGAACCGTGCATTTCGGCGACATCGACGCCACGCGCCTGTCGGTGCAGGAGCGCAACGTCGGCTTCGTGTTCCAGCACTACGCCCTGTTCCGCCACATGAGCGTGGCCGACAACATCGCCTACGGCCTGCGCGTGCGCCCGCGCCGCGAGCGCCCGACGCGCGCCCAGATCAGCGCCCGCGTCGAGGAGCTGCTGGCGCTGATGCAGCTTGAAGGCCTCGGCGGGCGCTATCCGGCCCAGCTCTCCGGCGGGCAGAAGCAGCGCGTCGCCCTGGCCCGGGCGCTGGCCGTCAATCCGCGCGTGCTGCTGCTGGACGAGCCCTTCGGCGCCCTTGACGCCAAGGTGCGCAAGGACCTGCGCTCCTGGCTGCGCCAGATCCACGAGCGCACCGGCCACACCACCATCTTCGTCACCCATGACCAGGACGAGGCGCTGGAGCTGGCCGACCGCGTCGCCATCCTCAACCGCGGCCGCCTTGAACAGGTCGGCACGCCCGACGAGATCCACGACCATCCGGCCTCGGCCTTCATCGCCGCCTTCGTCGGCGACGCCGCCCGTGTGCCGGTGCAGGTGCGCGACGGGCGGGCGGTGCTGGCGGGGCGGGCGCTGCAGGCGCCGAAGTCCTCAGTGGCGAGCGGCGAGGGCTGGCTGTGGCTGCGGCCATATGACCTGCGTCTCGCCGAGGCCGCCGCTGCGCAGCGGCAGGACCATGTCGCCGGCGTGATTCGCGCCCTGCGGCGCACCGCCAACGGCCGGCGCGCCGAGGTGCGGCTTGACGCCTGCGACGCCGTGGTGGAGGTGGACGCCGCCGCCGGCCGCGACTGGGACGTGGGCGAACGCGTGGCGCTGGAGATACTCGGCGGGCGGGTGTTCGCCGGGGATGATGAATAACACATATAATTCGCGTGAAATATTGCGTTGATACGTCGCGTATCGTAAAATATGCGCCGCCGGGCCTTGCCAACGGGAATTGGCGGGTCCAGATTGGAGCAGGTTCAGACTGTGAGCGCCCGTTACGGCGCGAGGGACGGTACGACGATGAAAAGGGCCGCCAAGGGGCACGCGCTCCAGGTTGTGACCGCCAACGCCCTAACCAGCGGTCTCGTGGTGTTCCGCACGGCGGCGGGCGGCTGGTCCACGGACATCGCCGACGCGGCGACGGCCGACACGCCGGAGGCGGCGGCGGCGCTGCTGGAGGCCTCCGCGCGCGATGTGGCCGCCGACATTGTGGTGGAGCCGTACCTGATCGACGTGGAGCTGGCGGACGGCGCGCCGCGGCCGCTGCTGCTGCGCGAGCGCATCCGGGCGCAGCGCGGCCCCACCATCACCGAAAACCGCACCCTGCCGGAGATCGCCGCATGAACCGCGCTGGCCAGGCCGGATGGCGCGGGCGACGCCGGCGCCCGCCAGCCGCGTGAGCGGCGCGGGGCCCGCCGGCCCGGCCGCAGGAGCAGGCGCCGCCGCAGCGGCGCCGGTGAGGATGACGCCGCAGGGGCGGCGCAGGCGCCGCGCCACGTGACGGCGCCGGGGCAGGTCCCGGCGCGAAGGACGCGGGGTGCCAGATCAGGACGACGTCCAGGACGAAGCCATGTACCGTTATGACGAATTCGACCGCCGCTTCGTGACCGGCCGCGTCGAGCAGTTTCGCGACCAGGTGGCGCGCCGCCTCTCCGGCGAGCTCACCGAGGAGCAGTTCCGGCCGCTGCGGCTGATGAACGGCGTTTACCTGCAGCTGCACTCCTACATGCTGCGCATCGCCATTCCCTATGGCGGGCTCAACGCCGCGCGCCTGCGCAAGCTGGCCGACATCGCCATGAAGTATGACCGCGGCTTCGGTCACTTCACCACGCGGCAGAACCTGCAGTTCCACTGGGTGCAGCTCAAGGACGTGCCGGACATCCTCTCAGAGCTGGCCGAGGTGGAGATGCACGCCATCCAGACCTCCGGCAACTGCATCCGCAACGTCTCCGCCGACCATTTCGCCGGCGCCGCCGTGGACGAGATCGCCGACCCGCGGCCCTACGCCGAAATCCTGCGCCAGTGGTCGTCGCTGCATCCGGAGTTCACCTACCTGCCGCGCAAGTTCAAGATCGCGGTGTCCGGCTCCGCCCATGACCGCGCCGCCATCCAGGTGCACGACATCGGCCTGCAGATCGTGCGCGACGGCGCGGGCGGGCTGGGTTTCACCGTCTATGTCGGCGGCGGCCTGGGGCGCACGCCGTTCATCGGCCGGAAGGTGCGCGATTTCCTGCCCGAGGCCGAGCTGCTCGGCTACTGCGAGGCGATCCTGCGCGTCTACAACATGTTCGGCCGCCGGGATAACAAGTACAAGGCGCGCATCAAGATCCTCATCCATGAGGCGGGCGTGGACGAAATCCGCCGCCTGGTGGAGGAGGAGTACGCGCAGATTCGCGGCGGGCGCCTGACGCTGCCGAAGGCGGAGCTGGAGCGCATCGCCGCCTATTTCGCCGCTCCGGACCTCGCCGACCTGCCGGAGCGTTCGCAGGCGCACGAGCAGGCGCTCGCCGCCGATCCGGCCTACCGCGCCTGGGTGGAGCGCAACGTCTTTCCGCACCGCAGGCCCGGACACGCCATCGCCACCATCACGCTGAAGGCGGTGGGCCACGTGCCTGGCGACATCACGGCGGAGCAGATGCGCGTGGTGGCCGACATCGCCGAACGCTACGGCCATGACGACGTGCGCGTGAGCCACGAGCAGAACCTGGTGCTGCCGCACCTGCGCAAGGACGACCTGCCCCAGGTGTTCGCCATGCTGCAGCAGGCGGGCCTCGCCTCGCCGCACGCCGGGCTGATCACCGACATCATCGCCTGCCCGGGTCTCGACTACTGCTCGCTGGCCAACGCCCGCTCCATCCCGGTGGCGCAGCGCATCCAGGAGCGCTTCGCCGACCTGCGGCGCCAGCGCGACATCGGCGAGCTGAAGCTGAAGATCTCCGGCTGCATCAACGCCTGCGGCCACCACCACGTCGGCCACATCGGCATCCTCGGCGTCGACCGCAAGGGCGAGGAATTCTACCAGATCACCCTCGGCGGCTCCGGCGACGAGAACGCCGCCATCGGCTCCATCGTCGGCCGGGGCTTCTCCTCGGACGACATCGTCGACGCCGTCGAGAAGATCGTCGACACCTACCTGGCGCTGCGTCTCGGCCCGGAGGAAAGCTTCATCGAGGCTTTCCGCCGACTGGGCGAGGCTCCGTTCCGTGAGGCGCTCTATGCTGAGGCAGCATGATCCGTCCGTGACCTGCGACCCCGCGGCGCTGGCCCGCGCGGCGGCGGAGCTGGACGCGCGCTTCGCCGGCGCGTCCGCCAGGGATGTGCTGCGTGCCGTGCTGCTGGACGGCGTGGCCGGCGAGGTCGCGCTGGTCTCCAGCTTCGGCGCGGAGTCGGCGGCGCTGCTGCATCTGGCCGCCGGGGTGCGGCGGGACGCGCCGGTGCTGTTCGTGGACACCCGCCGCCTGTTTCCGGAGACGCTGGCCTATCGCGACCGGCTGGTGGAGCTGCTCGGGCTCACCAACGTCATCACCATCGGTCCCGACGCCGGGACGGAGCAGCGGCTGGACCCCATCGGCGCCATGTTCGCCCGCGATCCCGACGCCTGCTGCGCCTTCCGCAAGGTGGAGCCGCTGGAGGCGGCGCTGCGGCCCTACCGGGCGTGGATCAGCGGCCGCAAGCGCTACCAGGCGGCCAGCCGCCACGACATTCCGCTGTTTGAGGCCACCGAAACCCACATCAAGGTCAATCCGCTGGCCTCCTGGTCCATGGCCGACGTCGCCGCCTGGATGCGCGAGCACGGCCTGCCGGCGCATCCGCTGGTGGCGAAAGGCTATCCTTCCATTGGCTGCGCGCCCTGCACCACGCCCGTGGCGGAAGGGGAGGACCCGCGCGCCGGCCGCTGGCGCGGCACGGGCAAGACCGAGTGCGGCATTCACGTCAGCAAGAGCAGCAAGCTATCAGGGAGCATCAGGGCATGAGCAGCCAGGACGCCGGCGCCGGAGCCGGCGCGCAGCCCGCGGCGGCGCTGGTGAAAGACGGCGCCGTGATCGCCGACGCGTGGGTCCGCGCGGCGGACGACGCGCCGCTGCCGACGGACGCCCCCGTGCTGGTGGGCAAGGCGCGCTTCCTCGCCGAGGCGGCGGAGCTTCGCGGCCGCAACGCGCCGGTCGGCCTTGTCCTGCGCAACACGGAATCGCTGGACGGCCTTGAGGGCGACCTCAACCGCTTCGCCCTGATCGTGCTGGAGTTTCCGGCCTTCGCCGACGGCCGCGCCTATTCCCAGGCGCGCCTGCTGCGCGAGCGGAACGGCTACCGCGGCGCCCTGCGCGCCGAGGGCGACGTGCTGTGGGACCAGATTCCGCTGATGAAGCGGTGCGGCTTCGACGAGTTTCTCATCCGTGACCCGCGGGTGGCGCGCGCCCTCGTCGAGGGGCGCATCCGGGACGTGCCGGTGCATTACCAGCCGGCCGCCCGCGACGACGTGGAGCTGCAGCCGCCGGGCGCGCGCCCGTGGCTGCGGCTGGACGGCTGAGGGCGTCCTTCCCGGGGACGCGCAGGCGATGACGACGCCGCGCCGCGGCGGCGCCGGGAAGGGGACCCGGCGTGAACCCAGATGGAAAGGGCGACGCCCGACACAGGACAAAGGCGTTGCAGGTAAGCGGACATGTCAGTGCCCATGCAGGCGGGCGCCCTTGAGGCGCCCACGGAATCCGCGTCGCGCCACAAGCTGACGCCGCATCTGGCGCGACTTGAGGCGGAATCGATCCACATCATCCGCGAGGTCGCGGCGGAGTTCGCCAATCCGGTGATGCTCTACTCCATCGGCAAGGATTCGGCGGTGATGCTGCACCTTGCGCGCAAGGCGTTCCATCCCTCGCCGCTGCCGTTTCCGCTGCTGCACGTGGACACCGGCTGGAAGTTCCGCGAGATGATCGCCTTCCGCGACGAGATGGCCCGTCGCTACGGTTTCCGCCTGCTCACCTGGATCAATCCGGAGGGCCTTGAGCGCGGCGTCAACCCGTTCGACTCCGGCTCGGCCCTGCACACCCAGGTGATGAAGACCGAGGCGCTGAAGCAGGCGCTGGACCGGTGGAAGTTCGACGCCGCCTTCGGCGGCGCCCGCCGCGACGAGGAGAAAAGCCGCGCCAAGGAGCGCATCTTCTCCCACCGCACCGCCGCCCACGCCTGGGAGCCGCGCAACCAGCGGCCGGAGCTCTGGAATCTCTACAACACGCGCATCGCCAAAGGTGAGTCGATGCGCGTGTTCCCGCTCTCCAACTGGACCGAACTCGACGTGTGGCGCTACATCCACGCCGAAAACATTCCGGTGCCGTCGCTCTATTTCGCGAAGGTGCGTCCGGTGGTGGAGCGCGACGGGGCGCTGATCATGGTGGACGACGGGCGCATGCGGCTCCATCCCGGCGAGGAGCCGCAGCACAGGCTGGTGCGTTTCCGCACCCTCGGCTGCTATCCGCTCACCGGCGCGGTCGAATCCGCCGCCGCCACCGTCGAGGACATCATCGCCGAGATCGCCGGCTCCCGCTCCTCCGAGCGCCAGGGGCGCGTCATTGACCATGACGACCAGGCCTCCATGGAGCGCAAGAAGCGGGAGGGCTATTTCTGATGGGCGCGACGGTGACCAGACTGAAGCCGCCGGCCGCCGGCGGCGGGCAGGGGCTGCTGCGGTTCCTCACCTGCGGCTCGGTGGACGACGGCAAGTCCACGCTGATCGGCCGGCTGCTCCATGAGACGAAGTCGGTCATGGAGGACCAGCTCTCGGCGCTGGAGAAGGATTCGCGCCGCCACGGCACGACCGGCGACGACCTCGACCTCGCCCTGCTGGTGGACGGTCTTGAGGCGGAGCGCGAGCAGGGCATCACCATCGACGTGGCCTACCGCTTTTTCGCCACGCCGCGCCGCTCCTTCATCGTCGCCGACACGCCCGGCCACGAGCAGTACACCCGCAACATGGCCACCGGCGCCTCCAGCTCGGATCTCGCCGTCCTGCTGGTGGACGCGCGCAAGGGCCTGCTCACCCAGACCCGCCGCCATGCGGTGATCGCCTCGCTGCTCGGCATCCGCCACGTGGCGCTGGCGGTGAACAAGATCGACCTGGTCGGTTTCGACCAGGGGGTGTTCGACGGGATTGTCGCCGCCTTCCGCGCCTTTGCGGAGCCGCTCGGCTTCGCCGACGTCACCGCCGTGCCGGTGTCGGCCCGCTTCGGCGACAATGTCGCCGTCCGCAGCGACGCCATGCCCTGGTATGAGGGGCCGACGCTGCTGGAGCACCTGGAGACGGTGGAGGTGGACGCCGACCGCACCGGCGCGCCGTTCCGCATGCCGGTGCAGTGGGTCAACCGGCCCAACCTCGATTTCCGCGGCCTGTCGGGCACCATCGCCAGCGGCCGCATCCGGGTGGGCGACCCGGTGGTGGTCGCCTCCTCCGGCCATGGCAGCCGGGTGGCGCGCATCGTCACCTTCGACGGCGACCTGCCTGAGGCGGCGGCCGGCGACGCCGTCACCATCGTGCTGGCCGACGAGATCGACGCCCCGCGCGGCGAAATGCTGGCGGCGCCTAAGGCGCGCCCGGCCCTGGCCACGCGCTTCCTCGCCAATCTGGTGTGGATGTCGGAGGCGCCGCTGAAGCCCGGCCGCAGCTTCCTGCTGAAAACCGGGACGCGCACCGTGCCGGCCACGGTCACCCGCATCGTTCACGCCCTCGACGTCGACGCCTTCGTCACGCGCGCGGCGGAGGAGCTGCCGCTCAACGGCATCGGCCTCGTCGAGGCGCAGACCTCCGCCCAGGTGGCGATAGACCCCTATGCGGAAAACCGCGTCACCGGCGCCTTCATTCTCATCGACCGGTTCACCAACGGCACCGCCGCCGCCGGCATGGTCACCGAGGTCCAGGGCGGACCCAACGTCCACCTGCACGGCTTCGACGTGGACCGCGCCGTGCGCGCCGCCCAGAAGAACCAGCATCCGCTGCTGGTGTGGTTCACCGGCCTGCCGGGCTCCGGCAAGTCCACCATCGCCAATCTGGTGGAGCGGCGCCTGGTGGCCGAGGGCCGCCACACCATGCTGCTGGACGGCGACAGCCTGCGCCTTGGCCTCAACGCCGATCTTGGCTTCGACGCCGCCAGCCGCGCCGAGAACATCCGCCGCGCCGGCGAGGTGGCGCGGCTGATGATGGAGGCGGGCCTGGTTGTGCTGTGCGCCTTCGTCTCGCCGTTCCGCGCCGATCGCGACCGGCTGCGCGAGCTGGTGGGCGACGCCTTCGTCGAGGTGTTCGTCGACACGCCGGTGGAGATCTGCGCCGAGCGCGATCCCAAGGGGCTCTACGCCCGGGCGAGGGCCGGCGGCATCGCCGACTTCACCGGCGTGGGCCAGGACTATGAGCCGCCGCTCAACCCGGAGATCGTGCTGCGCCCGCAGGACGGCGGACCGGAGCGGCTGGCGGAGCTGGTGCTGGAGGCGATCGGGCCGCGCATCGCCGGCGCCGGGCGCACGGCGGAGGATTCGGCGGCGCTGTGAGGCGCCGCAAGGTTGAGACGGGACGGGCGGGCGCGTCGCGCCGTTTTTTCTGGCGGTCTGCGGCGCTCACAAAAATATTTCCGGCGCGGGCGCGCCGGAAATGCGCGCCGCTACTGGACGTACGCCGCGTTCCGCGACACTCTTGTCTGGCCGCAACTGACGCGACGGCCGCCCGAGCCTTTCCGGCCGGCGGCCGTGGCCTGAAAGAAGGAGCGCCAGATGGGTTTGTTCAGCTTTATCAGGGACGCCGGAGCGAAGCTCTTCGGCACCGGCGAGGCCCAGGCGGCCGAAGCCCTCACGCCCGAGGCCGTGAAAAAACACGTCGCGGACGCCGGCCTCAATGTTGATGGCGTCACATTCGCCGTCAACGGCGATCACGTCACCGTCTCCGGCGAGGTTCCCACCACCGAGATCGCCGAAAAGCTCATTCTCACCGTGGGCAACACCGTCGGCGTCGCCGCGGTCGACAACCAGCTTGCCGTCGCCGCGCCCTCGGCGGAGTCGCAGACCTATACCGTGCAGAAGGGCGACACGCTGTGGAAGATCGCCGAGCAGTTCTACGGCAAGGGCAACGGGGCCAAATACACCGAGATCGTCAGGGCCAACTCGCCGCCGGTGAAGAACCCGGACCTCATCCAGCCCGGCTGGGTGCTGCGCATTCCGCCGCTGTGACGGCGCCCGCAGGCCCCGCGCGACGCTGACGCCGCGGGCGCGGCGGCCGCAGCGGCCATCGCCCTTTCCGGGCTGCGCTCACGCGCCGTCCTTCGTCGCGGCGCGCTCGAACAGGTGGCCGGCCACTTCGGTGAAGGAGGGCGCCGGCAGGGCGTGAAACGGCATGGGCCGGCACACGTCGATGGCGGCCAGGCCCACCCGCGCCGTCAGCATGCCGTTGACCACGCCTTCGCCCAGCCGCGCCGACACCCGGGCGGCGAGGCCAAGGCCCATGGCCTGCTGCACCAGCCCGTCGCCGGCGGCGACGCCGCCGGTCACCGCCAGATGCGCCGCCACGTTGCGCGCCAGCCGCAGGAAGCCGAACACGCCGGGGCGCCCGCCATAGACGCTGGCGATGCGGCGCACCAGGGCGAAGGAGGCGTAGAGCACGAAGGCGACGTCCACCAGCGCCCGCGGGCTGATGGCGGTGACCAGCGACACCTGCCTGGCCGCCCGCGCCACCGCCTGGCGGGCGCGCCGGTCCAGCGGCGCCATCAGCTCGCGCTCGGCGATGGCGAGGCGGTCGCGGGCGTCGATGATCTCGCTGCCGATGGCGGCGAGGGCGGCGCGGGCGCGGGCGGTGTCGGGGCGCCTGGCGTAAAGCGCGTCCAGCTCGCGCAGGATGGCGCGGGCGTCGCGGTCGCTGTCGTCGCGCCAGGCGGTCTCCGCCTGTTTGCGCAGGCGCTCGATGCGCCGCTCGCGCATCACGCCCAGCGCCTCGCGCGCCAGCAGGCCGGCGAGGCCGGCGCCGGCCAGCGCCGCCAGCGCCAGCGCCGCCCAGCCCAGTCCCGGGTTAATCTCGAACAGCCGCCGCGCCAGCGAGTCGATCCACAGGCCGACGCCGAACACGGCGAGGCCGCCGAGCGCGGAGAGCAGCATGGCCGCCCAGGGGGCGCGGCGCTTCGGCGGGGTTTCGCCGGCGGGAGGCTGCGGGTCGTCGATGATGTCGTCGGGCTGCCGCGCCACCACCACCCGGGCGTGCGGCGGCGGATCGGCGTCCGCGGGCACGGTGGCCACGTCGGCGCTGTCCAGGCGGAAGGCGCGGGGCTTGCTGCTCATGCGGCGGTTCGCTCCGGTCAGGCGGGCGGGCGTCAGGCGAGACGGTCGCCCAGCAGGAACTCCAGCGCCCGGTCAAGGCGAATGTGAGGCAGGGCGGACAGCCGTCCGCCCGCGTCGAAGCCGGGCGCCGGCGGGCGGAAGCGCGGAAAACGCAGCGAACCCGGCGCCACCGCGCCCTCGAACACCGCTTCCGGCCGTTCGGGCAGCTCGCCCGGAAAAATCGCCGCCTCGGCGCGGCCGTCGAAGGTCTGGCCGTCGATGGTCTCGCCAGCCTCCGGCGTGCCGGCGATGGCGGGCAGCTTGACGCCGTTCTCGCGCACCAGCACCTCGCGGGTGGCGCGCACCGAGGCCAGCGCCACCGTGCCCACCACCGCGCCGGCGCCTTCGCTGCGGCGAATGGCCCGGTCCACCAGCAGCCGCAGGATCGCCTCCAGCCGCGCGTGGCCGGACTGGTGCAGGTGGTCCGCCTTGGTGGCGGCGAACAGCACCCGGTCGATGCGCGGCATGAAAATGCGCGAGGCCAGGGTGTTGCGCCCGGCGCGGAACGCCAGCAGCACCCGGTCCAGCGCCGCCTCCAGCTCGGCGAGGGCGGCCGGGCCGCGGTCCAGCGCCGAGAGCACGTCCACCAGCACCAGCTGGCGGTCGAGCCGGGCGAAGTGCTCGCGGAAGAACGGCGTCACCACCCGCGACTTGTAGGCCTCGAACCGGCGCTCCATCAGCGCGCCGAGCGTGCCGGGCTTCGCCGGCGCGCCCTTCAGGTCCAGCGGGGCGAAGGTGAGGGCGGGCGAGCCGGCGAGGTCTCCCGGCATCAGGAAGCGGCCCGGCGGCGTGGTCGCCACCGCCTCTGGCCCGGCGCGCAGGGCGGCCAGATAGGTCTTGAAGGCGTCGGAGACGCGCCCGGCCAGCGCCTCGTCGGCGGGGCCGGAAGGGTCGGCGGCGGCGAGGGCCTCCAGCCACGGGCCGGCGATGGCGGCGCGGTCCGGCCGGCGGGCGGCGGCGATGGTCTCGCGCGCCCAGCCGGCGTAGGTCTCGTCCAGCAGGGCGAGATCGGTCAGCCACTCGCCGGGATAGTCCACCACGTCGAGGTTGAGCGTGGCCGGGCCCCTGCGCCAGCCGCCGGCGCGTTCGTATTCGATTGCGACGCGCAGCTCGGCGATGCGGCTGGTGGACTGCGGCCAGCGCCGCTCGGGGCCGGTGAGGGCCTCCAGATAGGCTTCATAGGGAAAGCGCGGCACGTCGTCGTCCGGCTGGTGCGCCAGCCGGGCCCGGCGGATGCGTCCCTCGGCGGCGGCGCGGAACACCGGCATGGGCGTCACCTGCAGCAGATGGCGCACCATGGCGGTGGTGAACACCGTCTTGCCGGAGCGCGACAGGCCGGTGACGCCGAGGCGCACGCCCGGCTGCACCGCGTTGAGGGCGAAATCGGCCGTATTGCGCAGGACGTCCCACGCCTGTGTGAACACTGATCCGCTCAAGGCGCCGTCTCCCGGACGGCGCGCCGCGGCCGTCCTGATGCTCCGGGAGGTAATATAGGCGGCGCGGCCGGCTTTGCGAGAGCCGCGCCCGGCGCCCGCGCTGTGGACTCTGGCGGCCGTCCGGGCGGGACGCCCGCGCCGCGTGCGCGCGGCCGCTCCGGCTCCCGCGCCGCCAGGGCCGGGCCTGACCCGGGGCCGTTGCGGCGCTCCAGCCTGCAGCGGCGTCAGCAGCGGGCGGGGAAACGCACGGCTGCGCCTTTTTATTTCTTTAGCAGGTCGGGCGGCCCGCGCCGGCGTGCCGGCGCGCACGGCGGCCAGAGACGCCAGGATCCATCGTCATTCCCGCGGGGCAAGGTCGTCGCTCCGCGGGAGCCGTACGATGACCGTCGTGAAATCGCTTGGTTCGATTGTTCTCGCCACGCCCTTCGGCTGGGCGGCGATCGCCGTGGCGCTGGTCGTGGTCGCCCGCATGGGCGCCTGACGCGGCGCGTCCGGCCGGGCCGCCGGTCCGGCGCCGCCGGCGGCGGCGGCTGGAGGGAGGCGGGGGGCGCGCTGTCCGGGACGTTCCGGGGCATTGCGGTGAGCCCTTCGCTGCGCCGGTTCCGGGCGGTCGCGCCGCCGGCATGGCCGCAAGGGGCAGGCCCGGGCGTGGCGCAGGCGAGGAGGGCGACATGGCCGGACAGCGTCCATGGACGGGGTGACGGCGGCCGTCAGTCCACGTCCTCCAGCTCCGGGTCCAGCGCGTGCGGCGTGACGAACCGGTCGAGGCGGCCGGAGCGCCCGGCGATCTCCGCCCAGTGCGACACGTCAAGGTCGATCACCGCCAGCGCCCCGGGCGGGAATTTCTGCGACAGGCGCGCGAAGGCGTAGCGGTCGCCGTGGCTCACCAGCGCCCGGGCCAGCGCCGCGATGCCACGATTGTGCCCCACCGCCAGCAATGTGCGCGCCGGGTGGTCGTCCTGCAGCGCGTGCAGCAGCCCGTCCCGGCCGCCCTCATAGATCTGCGGCGCCAGCGCCGCCGGAAACGCCTCGCCGGGATGGGCCCGCGCCAGCTCCGCCCGCGCCAGCTCCCAGGTCTGGCGGGCGCGCGTCGCCGGCGAGCACAGGGTCAGGTCCGGCAGCAGGTTCTCCCGCGCCAGATAGGCGCCCAGCGCCGCCGCCGCCTGGCGGCCCTGCGCCGCCAGCGGCCTGTCGATGTCCGCCGTCATGGCCGGCGTGGCCGCCCGCGCGTGTCGCAACAACATCAGGCGCAGCACTGCCTGTCTCCCCTGTGTCTACGCGCCGGGCCAGTTTGTCCTGGCGACGCTCCGGTTACGCTGGCGTTAGTTTAAAGGACCGGGGCTCACTTGCCCAAACGGCCGTTCAATCGCATGAATGGCGTCAGTCGATGCCCTGGGAGGAGATTTCCAATGAGAAGTTACCGTCTGGCCGAGTTCGGCGCCCCGCTTGAGGTCGTGGATATGCCGAATCCGGCGCCGGAGGGCCGCCAGGTCCTGCTCAAGGTGAAGGCGTCCGGCGTCTGCCACAGCGACATTCACATCTGGGAGGGCTGTTACGATCTCGGCGGCGGCCGCAAGATGCCGATGAAGGGCATTCCCCTGCCGCTCACCATGGGCCACGAAACCGTCGGCGAAGTGGTGGCCGTCGGCCCCGAGGCGGAGGGCGTCAGCATCGGCGAGACCCGCCTCGTCTTCCCGTGGATCGGCTGCGGCAAGTGCGCCATCTGCGCCGCCGGCGACGAGCACCTGTGCAACCGTCCGCGCCAGCTCGGCGTGACCTGCGACGGCGGCTACGCCGACCACATTCTCGTGCCGGACGCCAAATATCTCGTCGACATCACGGGCATCGCTCCTGACGTCGCCGCGCCCTACGCCTGCTCCGGCCTCACCACCTACAGCGCCCTGCAGAAGTTCCGCGACTTCCTCGCCACCGATCCGGTCCTGATCCTTGGTGCCGGCGGCCTCGGCCTGATGGCGCTCACCCTGCTCAAGGCCATGAACGCGAAAGGCGCGGTGGTCGTGGACATCGACCGGGCCAAGCGCGAGGCCGCGCTCGCCGCCGGCGCCATCGCCGCCGTCGACCCCGCCGCGCCGGACGCCGTGAAGCAGGTGATCTCCGCCGCCGGCGGTCCGCTGCGCGGCGCCCTTGACCTCGTCGGCAACGCGGCCACCTCGGCGCTCGGTTTCGACGCGCTCGGCAAGGGCGGCAAGCTGGTCATCGTCGGCCTGTTCGGCGGCCAGGCCACCTGGGCGCTGCCCATGTTCCCGATCAAGGCGGCCACCGTGCAGGGCTCCTTCGTGGGCAGCCTGAAGGAGCTGCACGAGCTGGTCGACCTGGTGAAGGCCGGCAAGGTGCCGGGCGTGCCGCTGATCCACCGTCCGCTGTCGGAGGTGGCGGCCACGCTCGAGGACCTGCGCGCCGGCCGCATCGTCGGCCGCGCCGTGCTCACGCCCTGAGCCGCGGAGTAAACGGAGGTCGCGCCGCTCCGGCGGCGCGCCGGGGCGCGGGCAGGCTGTCCGCGCCCCGTTTTCATGCCGCCGCCGCTCCCGCGCTGACGCCGCGCCGCCCCATGGCGCAGGCGCCGCGCCAGGACGCCCGCCCGCCGGGGCGCGTGCGTAAACGGGTACAAATGACACATGTCTGGCTGTATTATGTGATTCGCTCGCGACCCACCGTTTTCGCGGGCGCGTCTGCTGGATGCATGTCGCGCGACGCGACTCCGGGACAGGATCACGGACACATGCCGGGCAAACGCCGCCGCTTTCTGCTGGTCGCCTGCGCCGTGCTGTCGCTCGTCGCGACCGCCGCGGCCGCCGGATCGCGGGCTGGCGACGGGGCGGCGGGCAGGTCGCGGCCGCAGCAGGGCCCCGCCAGCCCCGACGCCGAGGTGCAGGAGCTGATCCGCGCCACCCGCGCCGCCGCCACATCCGCCATCAGCGCCGCTGACAGCCTTGGCATGGACAGCGAGCGGCTCACCGGCATTCTCTCCCGCGTCGACGGCATCGAGGCCAGGGCGCGGCGCCTGCACGGGCGCGCCCTGCGCCAGGGAGCGCACACGCCGCCGCCGGACGCCGGCTGGCGCTGAGCCCGCGTCCGTCGCCGGCGCCGCCCGCCCGCGGTGACGCGCCCTTCACCTCCACGCCGCGTTTTCCATCCCGGGCCGTCGCGCCGGCGCGGCCCGCCGTCTTCGCGCGAGGCGCTGGCGGACGGGCCGCGGCGGCCAGCCTGCGCATGGCGGCGCGACGCGGAACGGTGCCGTTTTCCGCCGCTTCCGGCTGGCGGCGGGGTCTGCGGCGGCGCGGGCCGGTTGCGCGGGAACGATTCGCCGCGTTACATGCGCTTGCGTCCCGATTTCCTTCCGGAATGCGCGTCTCCCTGACGTATGGCGCGGGCAGGATGCGACCGGACCCGGCGCGCCGGATCCGCCGCGGCGGGTTCGCGCGCTCCAGGCGATTGTGACAAGGCGCGGCGAACGGCCGCCGCGGTGTGAGACTGTTCCGGCATGCTTTTCAATTCGTTCGTATTCCTGCTGCTGTTCCTGCCCTTCTCGCTGGCGACGCACTGGCTCGCCGCGCGCTACCGGCCGGAGTGGCGCCTGCCGCTGCTGCTGCTGCTCTCCTTCGCCTTCTACAGCTACTGGGACTGGCGTTTCGCGCCGCTGCTGGCCGCCTCCATCCTGTTCAACTGGGCGCTGGCGCGCATTTTCTGCAAGGCGCGGCTGGGGGCGCTCATCACCCTCGCCATCTGCGTCAACCTGCTGGTGCTGGGCGTGTTCAAATACGCCGGCTTTTTCTCGGAGTTCATTCCGGGCCTGAACCTGCAGGGCGTGGACGTGTTCGGCTCCGGCGCGGCGCTTCCGCTGGGCATTTCCTTCTTCACGTTCCACCACGTGATGTATCTGGTGGACCTGCGCGCCGGCCGCGCGCCTGAGGTGGGGCTGGTGCGCTACGGCCTGTACATCGCCTTCTTCCCGCAGGTTCTGGCCGGCCCGCTGGTGCGCTGGAGCGAGATCCTGCACCAGTTCGACCAGCCGGCCTACGCCCGTCCGGACGCCGCCGAGCGCTTCGCCCGCGGCCTGCTGCTGCTGTGCATCGGCCTCGCCAAGAAGGTGCTGGTCGGCGATCCGCTCGCCGCCTACGTCAATCCGGTGTTCGAAATGGCGGCGAAGGGCGAGGCCCTGACCATGGCCCAGGCCTGGCAGGGGGTGCTCGGCTTCACCTTCCAGATCTATTTCGACTTCTCCGGCTACACCGACATGGCGCTGGGCATCGCCCTGCTGTTCGGCGTCGTGCTGCCGCAGAACTTCGAGACGCCGTACCGCGCGCTGTCGCTGCAGGACTTCTGGCGGCGCTGGCACATGACGCTGTCGCGCTTCCTGCGCGACTATCTCTACATTCCGCTGGGCGGCAACCGCCACGGCCTGGCCGTGCAGCTCATGGCGCTGTTCGTCACCATGGCGCTGGGCGGCCTGTGGCACGGCGCCGGCATGACCTTCGTGGCCTGGGGCGCCGCCCATGGCGTGGCGCTGGGCGTGGGCGTGCTGTGGCGCAAGGCCGGCCTGCCCATGCCGGCGCCGCTGGGCTGGGCGCTCACCTTCCTGTTCGTGGTCTTCGCCTGGGTGCTGTTCCGCGCCGAGGGCTTCCACGCCGCCGTCAACGTCTATGAGGGCATGCTCGGCCTGAACGGCGCCGGCGCCGGCATGAAGTGGCGCGCCATCGCCATCGCCGCCGCGGTGGCGATGATCGGCCCCACGGCCTGGGAAGCGGCGCACCGCGCGCCGCCCTCGCGCCTGCTGGCGGCGGTGGCCGCGATCGTCTTCACCCTGATCCTGTTCAAGATTGGCGACGATGCGAACTACGAGTTCATCTACTTCCAGTTCTGACAGGGGCGGGGAGGAGGCGCGCCGCTGGCGCGCCTTCGCCTGGACGTTCGCGGGCGTGGCGGCGGGCGCGTTCGCGCTGGCGGTCGCGGCGCTGCTGGCGCTGGACCCGTATGACACCGGCCGGCACGGCCTGTTCGGCCGCGTGGGGCCGCACTCGGGCGGCGCCTGGCGCGTCAACGCCAGCCGCGCGGCCGACCCTGCCTTCAACGCCGCCGTCATCGGCAATTCGCGCATGCAGATGCTGCAGCCGTGGACCCTCGACGCGCTCACCGGCCTGCGCTTCGTCAACCTGGCGGTGCCTGGCTCGGCCCCGGAGGAGATGCGGCTGGTGGCCCTGGCCTTCCTGCGCAACCATCCGCAGACCGGCGCCCTGGTGATGGGCGTGGACGAATGGTGGTGCGAGCCGCAGCTGCGCTCGCGCGAGAAGTTCCCGGCCTGGCTCTACAGCGACGATCCCGTCGCCTATTTCACCGGCCTGCTGCGCTGGCAGAGCCTGGAGATGATTCCGCGCCGTCTCGCCCGCCTGCTCGGCCGCAGCCCGGCGGCGCGCCCGGACGGCTATGAGGACTACACCGTCCATTACGCCCGCCTGACCGGCGCGGAGCGGGCGCAGCGGCGCATGCAGGACGGCTCCGGCCCGTGGGACAGCGACAATCCCGGCGCCCGCTTCCCCGCCGTGGCGGTGCTGGCCGACATTCTCGCCGCCGCGCCCGCCGGCGCGCCGGTGGCGCTGGTGTGGCCGCCCACCCATGTCTCGCGCCTGCCGCAGCCGGGCTCGCCCGCCGCGACCACCGCCGCCCTGTGCCGCAAGGCGCTGGCGGAGGCGGCGGAGCGGCGCGGGCGCGTGGTCTTCGTCGACTGGGGCGGGGACCTGCCCGTCAACCGCGACTCACGCAACTTCCACGACGAGACCCACTATGTCCGCGCCGTCGCCGAACGGCTGAGCGCCGCCGTCGGCGAGGCGCTGGCGCGCCTCGCGCAGGACGCGGAAGGCAGCTGACGGCGCCCGAATTTTAGGCGCCTGGGCGGGCCGCGCCGCGCCGCCGTGATTCGTCGCCTGCGCGCCAGGGGACGTTGTTCACAGGCGTTTTCCGTGGCTGCGGCGCCTCCGCCCGCAAGGCCGGGACCGGGAGTGCGCCCTGTGATCCTGTCAACACCTGTCATTTGTTATGACGGTTGTGCTTCGGGATGCGTTGTCCCGCCGCCCCCCAGAGTTTATACAGCTGGCGCAAACCCGTGAGGACGGGCCGCGCCCCGTCCGCGTGCAGGACACGGGCCCAGAAGAGAGTATCGGCTATGGCGAATGCAACGATTTCTGCAGAGTACCGGCCATCCGAGGACGAACCCTTCATGGGAGAGCGTCAGCGTGAGTATTTCCGCAGGAAGCTGCACGCATGGAAGGAAGAAATCCTGAGGGAGAGCCGTGAAACGCTCGCCGCCCTCCAGCGGGAGAACGAGCACCATCCGGACATCGCCGACCGCGCTTCATCTGAAACCGACCGTGCCATCGTGCTGCGCGCCAGGGACCGCCAGCGCAAGCTGATCGCCAAGATCGACGCCGCGCTGCAGCGCATCGAGGACGGCACCTACGGCTACTGCGAGGAGACGGGCGAGCCGATCTCGCTCAAGCGGCTGGAGGCGCGCCCGATCGCGACCCTGTCGCTGGAAGCCCAAGAACGCCACGAGCGCAACGAGCGCGTGCATCGCGACGACTGACGCGCCGCATGCCTGCAGGCGGCGCAGGCCGCCGGCGGGTACGGCGGCTGCTGGAAAAAGGCCGGGTTCGCCCGGCCTTTTTCTTTGTCCGCGCGGCTTTCGTCCGTGGGCCTCAAGTCCGTCCGGCGGCGCGCCTCGCCGCGCCGCGCGCGTGGCGGCCCGCAGCGGCCGGAAACGCCGCGCCCCCGGGCGGGGCGTCCGTCAGGGGGCGCAGGGCGTTGCGGCTCAGGGGCGCCAGGGCGCCGGCGGGCTTACGTCCGCGGCGGCGTGCGGCCGAGCAGGCGGGCGAACTCGGCCTCGATGGCTTCCGGCGACAGCGGATCCATCGGCCTGTCCGGCGCATCGCCGGCGGCCGGCTGCTCCTCCGCCCTGTCGGCGGGCACCGGCCGGGCGGGGGGCTGCGGCGCGCCGGCCGCGGCGGCCCGCGCCGGTTGCGCCGCCGGTTCGGCGGCAGGTTTGGGCGCGGC
Source organism: Camelimonas abortus (assembly GCF_042432745.1). Classification (NCBI taxonomy): domain Bacteria; kingdom Pseudomonadati; phylum Pseudomonadota; class Alphaproteobacteria; order Hyphomicrobiales; family Chelatococcaceae; genus Camelimonas; species Camelimonas abortus. Next base: position 544,492 of record NZ_JBHLWR010000006.1, read on the forward strand.
GGCCGGCGCGGGCGCCTCAGCCGGCTTCTCCGGAGCGGCCTCGGGCTTCGGCGCGGGTGCCGCGGCCGGCTGCGACGCCGGCTCAGGCCGGGCGTCCTGCGGCGCGGCGCCGTTCTCCGGCGCGTGGCGCGTCACCGTGCGCAGGCCGGCGAGATCAAGCCCCAGCGAGGCCAGCGACGACAGCGGGCTGCGCGTCTGGGACGGCTCCTGCGACGGCTGCGAAGGCGCGGCGGTCGGCACGGGCTGCGCCGGGGCGGCGGACCCTTTCGGCTGCTCCTTCGGCTGCCCGGCGCTGTCGGCGGCGGGCGCAGCCGGGCGGGCGGCGTCGCGCAGCGCCTCCTGCAGCTGGCGCTCCATGTCGCTCAGCACGTTGGGGTCCAGCGCCTGCGTGGCGGCGGACGCCGGAGCGGGCCCCGCCGGGCGGGCGGCGGGCGCAGGCTGCTGCGCCGCCGGCTGCTGGGCCGGGCCAGGCTGGGGCCGGGACGGCTGGGCGGGGCCGGGCTGGGCCGGCTGCGGCGCGGCCGTCTTCGGCTGCGCGAGGGTGGGCGTGGCCAGCGAGCGCTGCGGCGCCGGCGTCTCGCCGGCTGGACGCGCGCCCGCGGCCGGATTCTGCAGGCGCAGGTTCAGGCCGGCGGCCGGACCGCTGGCCGGCGGACGCACCCCCGCCGGCTGCGGGGCCGGCTGCGGACGGGGCGGCTGCGGCGCCGGCGCCGGTTTCGGCTGGGCGGCGGCCGGCTGCTGCGGAACGTGCTGGGGCGCAGGCTGCTGCGGCAGCGGGCGCTGCGGGGCCGGCTGCGGCGCGGCCTGCTGCCGGGGCGCAGGACCGTGGCCAGTGACCAGGCCCTGGATGGCGGCCTGCGGGCCCGGCTGCTGCGGAGCGGCCTGCTGCGGGAGCGGCTGCTGGGGCGCCGGCTGCCGAGGCGCGGGCTGCGGCGCGACGGGCTGCTGCGGCCCCGGAGCGGGCGCCGGGCGCGGGCCGGAGCGCACCAGGCTGTCGACGCTCGGCAGGCGCGGCTCGCCGCGCGGGTCGGGCGCCCTTGGCGGCTGCGGCCGGTTCTCGTCGGAACGCGCCTCGGAGCGGGCGGGTTCGGCCACGTCGGGCTCGGGGGCGCGCAGGCCATGGCCGCGGATGATGCCAGGCTCGATGACCACGTCGGACGCGCCGCCGATCATGATCAGGTGCTCCACATGGTCGCGCCGCACCAGCACAAGCTGGCGCTGGTCGTCGAGGTCATAGACGTCCACGACTCCAAGCCGCGGCTGGCGCGAGCGCGGCCCTGTCGCGGCGGCCCGCTTCCTGCCGGACGTGATGCGCCGCAGGACGAAAGCAAGGATCATCACCACGACGAGGATGACGATGAAGGCAATCAGGAATTGCGCGGCGCTGCTCATTTCTTGTCCGGACATCGGTTGATCGGCTTGTGCTGACGCAATCCCGGTAGGCAGATGCGACAACAGACATGTCGCCGATTTTTCACCATCAGGGTTAATCGACGGTTGACAGGGCGGCAACCGCGATTTGCCCTCTCCGGTGCCGAATCGTGAACCTTTCAGCAGCCTTCATTCCGGATAGTGTGCCGGGAAGACCGCTTCTGCGCGGAAGACGCCGCCCGGCGCGCCGCGCGCGGGGCGGGGCGGCTCCGGCGGCGGGCCGGCCACAGGAACCGGTGTCAGGACGTCCATGAACAGGTCATCGCCAGACGATATCGCCAGCGCGCCCTCCCTCGCGGGAGCGGCGGAGGCCGCCGCGGCCGCGCCGCCGCCCCGTCGCCGCAGCGCGCTGGCGCCGGCGGCGCTGTCGCTGCTGTTCGCGCTGCTGTTCGTCGCCGTGGCGCTGTGGCTGGCGCTGGCGGCGCCGGACCAGGCCGGCGCGGCGGTGTGGTGGCTGCTGGCTGTTCTGGCGGCGGTGGGCGTGTTCGCGCTCTCCGGCTTTTCCGTCGGCCTGTTCCAGCTCACGCCCGGGGTGTCGCGGCCCACGCGCCTGTCGCGCGCCATCGTCGACGGCGCGCTGGCCGGCATGGCCGCGGTGGACGCGCGCGGCGAGATCATCTGGTGCAACGGGGCGTGGCTGCGGGCCGTGGGGCGCGACGGCGCCGGCCCCGCCGCCCTGGAGCGCGCGGCGCGCCACGCGCCGGAGGTGAGCGAGGCGCTCTACCGGCTGGCCCGCTCCGCCCGCGCCGGCGTTCCCGCCCATGACGAGCTGCGCTTCCCCGCAGGCGCCACGCCGGACGGCGCGCCCTGCTGGCGGCGGGTGGAGGCGCGGCTGCTGGGCGAGGGCCGCCGCGCCCCGCTGCTGTGGACCGTCACCGACGTCACCGCCGACCGGGAGCGCCAGGAGCGGGTGTTCCAGGAGCTGCAGCACGTCATTTCCTTCCTCGACGAGGCGCCGGCCGGCTTCATGTCCATCGAGGCCGACGGCGAGATCAGCTACATGAACGCCACCCTGGCCGGCTGGCTCGGGCTCGACCTCGCCAGCGCCGGCGCCGGCGGCGTGCGCATTGAGGACATCGCCCCCCACGCCGCCGCCGGGCGGCTGCTCGCCGCCCCGCCGGCAGGGAAAGACCACGAAATCCTCGATCTCGACCTGCGCCGCCGCGACGGCCACATCCTGCCGGTGCGCGCGCTGCACCGGGTTCCGGCCGCGGAGGCGGGCGCGCGGCCGCCGTCGCGCACCGTGGTGCTCAGCCGCATGTCCGTGCCGGGAACAGCCGCCGGCTCGCGCCATGCGGAGGCGCGCTTCGCCCGTTTCTTCAACAACACGCCGGTGGCCATCGCCACCGTGGCGCCGGACGGGCGCATCCTCAGCTGCAACGCCTCGTTCCAGCGCCTGTTCGGCCCGGAGCTGATCGAGGCCGGCGCCCGCGCCCTGGTGACGGACAAGGACGGCGAACGCCTCGAGGCCGCCCTGCGCGCCGCCGCCAGCCAGCAGGAGGTGGCCCCCTTCGACGCACAGGTGGCCGGCGACGGCGGCCGCTGCGTGCGCGTCTACGTCAGCAGCGTCTCGGAGATGGAGGGCGAGGGCGAGAGCGCCGTCATCTACGCCCTCGACATCACCGAGCAGCGCGCCCTGGAGGCGCAGTTCGCCCAGGCGCAGAAAATGAACGCCGTTGGCCAGCTGGCCGGCGGCGTGGCCCACGATTTCAACAACGTGCTGCAGGCCATCATCGGTTTCTGCGAGCTGCTGCTGGGGCGCCACCGGCCAACCGACCCGTCCTTCCAGGACATCATGCAGATCAAGACCAACGCCAACCGCGCCGCCGCCCTGGTGCGCCACCTGCTGGCCTTCTCGCGCCGGCAGACCCTGCGCCCGCAGGTGATGCGCGTGGGCGACGTGCTGGCCGACGTCTCGCTGCTGCTCAAGCGCCTGCTGGGCGAACGCGTCGATCTCGACGTTCACCACGGCCGCGACATCTGGCCGGTCAAGGCGGACATCAACCAGTTCGAGCAGGTCATCATGAACCTGGCGGTGAACGCGCGCGACGCCATGCCGGACGGCGGCCGGCTCTCCATCCGCACCTCCAACGTCAGCGCCGCGGAATCGCGCCGCTATGACGAGAGCATGCCCGCCGCCGACTATGTGATGATCGAGGTGGCCGACACCGGCGTCGGCATGCCGCCCGAGGTGCTGTCGCAGATCTTCGAGCCGTTCTTCACCACCAAGGAGGTGGGCAAGGGCACCGGGCTCGGCCTCTCCACCGTTTACGGCATCGTCAAGCAGACCGACGGCTACATCCTGTGCGAGAGCGAGGTGGGCAAGGGCACCACCTTCCGCATCTTCCTGCCGCGCTACGTGGAGAGCCAGGAGGAGACGGCGGCCGCCGCAGGCGCCGCCGCCGGCGCGCCCGCCCGCAAGCCCGCCGCCGACCTCACCGGTCGCGGCGTCATCCTGCTGGTGGAGGACGAGGAGGCGGTGCGCGCCTTCGCCTCCCGCGCGCTCGCCGCCCGCGGCTACACGGTGCTCGAGGCCGCCTCCGGCGCCGAGGCCATCCAGCTGCTCGAGGAACGCGACGATCCGGTCGACCTTGTCGTCTCCGACGTGGTGATGCCGGAGATGGACGGCCCGACGCTGCTGCGCGAGCTGCGCGCCCGCAATATCGGCGCGCGCATCGTCTTCGTCTCCGGCTACGCCGAGGACGCCTTCCGCAGGAACCTGCCCGAGGGCGAGACCTTCGTCTTCCTGCCCAAGCCGTTCACGCTCAAGCAGCTGATCGAGGCGGTGAAGGCGCAGACGGGCTAACAAGGCCGCCTGGTCCGCGGGCGCGCGCCGGGCGGTTCCGCCCGGGCGCGGGCCGGGACCGGGCGCCTGAAAAACGTGCGCGGCGCGAACGGAAACAGAACTTGCAAAAAAGAACAAATAGGGTACAAACAACGCATTGAAGCGGCTGGACGCCTCATGCCATAAGGGACGGAACAATGTCGCATCCCGCGCTCAGGCTCGTTGAAGGTTCCTCCATGGACAAGACAAAGGCGCTCGACGCTGCGCTTTCCCAGATCGAACGGACGTTTGGCAAGGGCTCGATCATGCGCCTTGGCAAGAACGACCGTCCGGTCGAGATCGAGACCATCTCCACGGGCTCGATCGGTCTCGACATCGCGCTGGGCGTGGGCGGCCTGCCGCGCGGGCGCATCATCGAGGTGTACGGTCCGGAATCGTCGGGAAAGACGACGCTGGCGCTGCACACCATTGCGGAAGCGCAGAAGAAAGGCGGCGTCTGCGCCTTTGTGGACGCCGAGCACGCGCTCGATCCCGTTTACGCCCGCAAGCTGGGCGTGAAGCTTGACGACCTGCTGATCTCGCAGCCGGACACCGGCGAACAGGCGCTGGAGATCGCCGACACGCTGGTGCGCTCCGGCGCCATCGACGTGCTGGTGGTGGACTCGGTGGCGGCGCTGACGCCGCGCGCCGAGATCGAGGGCGAAATGGGCGACGTGCAGCCGGGCCTGCAGGCGCGCCTGATGAGCCAGGCGCTGCGCAAGCTCACCGCGTCGATCTCGCGCTCCAACACCATGGTGATCTTCATCAACCAGATTCGCATGAAGATCGGCGTGATGTACGGCTCGCCCGAGACGACCACCGGCGGCAACGCCCTCAAGTTCTACGCCTCGGTGCGTCTCGACATCCGCCGCACCGGCGCCATCAAGGACCGCGACGAGGTCATCGGCAACTCGACCCGCGTCAAGGTGGTGAAGAACAAGGTGGCGCCGCCGTTCAAGCAGGTCGAGTTCGACATCATGTACGGTGAGGGCATCTCCAAGCTGGGCGAGCTCATCGACCTCGGCGTCAAGGCGGGCATCGTCGAGAAGTCCGGCGCCTGGTTCTCCCATGACAGCCAGCGCCTCGGCCAGGGCCGCGAGAACGCCAAGGCGTTCCTGCGCCAGAACCCGGAGATCGCCGACCGCATCGAGGCGGCCATCCGCCAGAACGCCGGCCTGCTCGCCGACCGCATCCTCGACAACATCGATCCAGGCGCCGAGGACGTCGACGCCTGAGCGGCGCCCGTCCGGCGGCTCCGGGCGGCTGCTCCGGGGCCGGACGGCGGCGTTTCCACTGACATGAAGGCGCGGAGAGCGCCTTGCGGGCCGCCCTCCGGCCCCGGATCCTCCCCGGAAAGACCTCCTGGCCGGCCGCCGCGCCGCGGTCCGCCGCCGCTTCGCCGGCGAAAGGGCGGGCGCCCGCATCGCCGCCGCGCCGGCAATCTCGACAATGCCGGCGCGTCTCACTAGAAGACGGGAGCGAAGGAGCGGCGACCGGCCTCTCCGTACCCTGTCCCCGAGTGCGTGTAGCAATGAGCGGCGTCAACGAAATCCGATCGACCTTCCTCGATTACTTTGCCAGGAACGGCCACGAAATCGTTCCGTCGGCTCCGCTCGTTCCACGGAACGACCCGACCCTGATGTTCACGAACGCCGGCATGGTCCCGTTCAAGAACGTCTTCACCGGCGCCGAGAAGCGCCCGTACGTGAGGGCGGCGTCGTCGCAGAAGTGCGTGCGCGCAGGCGGCAAGCACAACGACCTCGACAACGTCGGCTACACCGCCCGGCACCATACCTTCTTCGAGATGCTCGGCAATTTCTCGTTCGGCGACTACTTCAAGGAGCGCGCCATCGAGCTGGCCTGGAATCTCGTCACCAGGGAGTTCGGCCTGCCGCAGGAGAAGCTGCTGGTCACCGTCTTCGCCGAGGACGACGAGGCCCACAGCCTGTGGCGGAAAATCGCCGGCCTGCCGGACAGCCGCATCATCCGCATCGCCACCTCCGACAATTTCTGGATGATGGGCGACACCGGCCCCTGCGGTCCGTGCTCGGAGATTTTCTACGATCACGGCGAGCACATTCCGGGCGGCCCGCCCGGCAGTCCGGACGCCGACGGCGACCGTTTCATCGAGATCTGGAACCTGGTGTTCATGCAGTTCGACCAGATCGGTCCTGGCGAACGGGTGAACCTGCCGCGTCCCTCCATCGACACCGGCATGGGGCTGGAGCGCATCGCCGCCGTGCTGCAGGGCACGCACGACAACTACGCCATCGACACCATGCGGGCGCTGATCATGGCGGTGGCCAACCTCACCGGCGTGGATCCGGACGGGCCGCAGTCGGTCAGCCACCGCGTCATCGCCGACCACCTGCGCGCCAGCTGCTTCCTCATCGCCGACGGCGTGCTGCCTTCCAATGAGGGCCGCGGCTACGTGCTGCGCCGCATCATGCGCCGCGCCATGCGCCACGCCCAGCTGCTGGGCGCGCGTGAGCCGCTGATGTGGCGGCTGTTCCCCGCGCTGAAGCGCGAGATGGGCGAGGCCTTCCCCGAGCTGGGCCGGGCCGAGGCGCTGATCACCGAGACGCTGCGGCTGGAGGAGGTGCGCTTCCGCCGCACCCTGGAGCGCGGCCTCGCCATCCTTGAGGAGGAGTCCCGCGACCTGAAGCCGGGCGACCGCCTCAGCGGCGAAACCGCCTTCACGCTCTATGACACTTACGGATTCCCGCTCGACCTGACCCAGGACGCCCTGCGCGCCCGCGGCGTCGGCGTCGACACCGAGGCCTTCGAGCGCGCCATGCAGCGCCAGCGCGAGCAGGCCCGCGCCAACTGGGCGGGCTCCGGCGAGGCCGCCACGGACCGCATCTGGTTCGGGCTGCGCGAGCGGGTCGGCGCCACCGAGTTCCTCGGCTATGAGACCGAGCAGGCCGAGGGCAGCGTCGTCGCCCTGGTGCGCGACGGGGCGGAGATCGAAAGGGCCGCGGCCGGCGAGACCGCCCAGGTCATCGTCAACCAGACGCCGTTCTATGGCGAATCCGGCGGCCAGGTGGGCGACACCGGCGTCATCGTCGCTCAGGGCCTGCGCGCCCGCGTCACCGGAACCACCAGGAAGCCTGGCGATCTTTTCGTCCATGACGTCGTCGTGGAGGAGGGCGAGCTGCGCGTCGGCCAGGCGGTGGAGCTGCGCGTCGATCACGGGCGCCGGCAGGCCATCCGCGCCAACCACTCGGCCACGCACCTGCTGCATGAGGCGCTGCGCCTGGTTCTGGGCGATCACGTCGCGCAGAAGGGCTCGCTGGTCGCGCCCGACCGCCTGCGCTTCGACATCAGCCATCCCAAGCCGGTCACGCCGGAGGAGCTGGCGCGCGTCTCCGACATCGCCAATGACGTCATCGTGCAGAACACGCCGGTGGTCACCCGCCTCATGGCGGTGGACGACGCCATCGCCTCCGGCGCCCGCGCCCTGTTCGGCGAGAAGTACGGCGACGAGGTGCGCGTGGTCTCCATGGGCCGCGCCGCCGACGGTTCGCGCGATTTCTCCGTGGAGCTGTGCGGCGGCACCCATGTGGAGCGCACCGGCGACATCGGCCTGCTGACCATCGTCTCCGAGAGCGGCGTGGCCGCGGGTGTGCGTCGCATCGAGGCGCTCACCGGCGCCGCAGCGCGCCGCCATCTGGCGGAGGAGAGCGCCCGCCTGCGCGAGCTGGCGGCGCTGCTCAAGGTTCCGGTGGAGGAGGCCCGCGGCCGTCTGGAGAGCCTGCTCGAGGAGCGCCGCAAGCTGGAGCGCGATCTTGCCGAGGCGCGCAGGAAGCTGGCCATGGGCGGCGCCGGCGGCGCCGATCCGGTGCGCGAGGTCAATGGCGTGAAGTTCTTCGCCCGCGCGGTCAGCGGCGTGGAGATGAAGGATCTCAAGGGGCTCGCCGACGAGGCCAAGGCGAAGGTCGGTTCCGGCGTGGTGGCCATCGTCAGCGTCTCCGACGACGGCAAGGCGGCCATGGTCGTGGGCGTGACCAGGGATCTGGTCGGGCGCTTCGACGCCGTCACCCTGGTGCGCGCCGGTTCGGCGGCCCTGGGCGGCAAGGGCGGCGGCGGCCGGCCGGATCTCGCCCAGGCCGGCGGCCCGGACGGCTCCGCCGCCGAGGCGGCGCTGAAGGCGGTGGAGGCCCTGCTGGCCGCCTGAGCCGCCTTCTGACCGGCTCTCCCGCGCAGGGAATTTGCGGCGTCAGGCCCCGTGGGCCTGACGCCGCTGTCGTCCGGGGCCGGCCTGGCGGGCGGACCTCGCCGGAGGCGCAGGCACGGGCGCCGCTAGCGTCTCACCGCCCGGGCGAGGGCGATCAGGATGCAGGCGCCGATGAAGCCGGCGATGAGGTAACCCAGCCAGCCGCCAAGCGCGACGCCCACCAGCCCGAGCAGCAGGTTCGCCACCGCCGCGCCGACGACGCCGAGCACGATGTTGAGCAATACGCCGGTGTCGCTCTTCATGAACATCGAGGCGAACCAGCCGGCGAGGCCGCCGATGATGATGGCGGCGATCCAGCCAATCTGTGCTTCTTCCATATGTGGGCGCTCCTTCCGTTACAGCCATGTCAACGCGTCTGGCCCGGAATTGGTTGCGCGCTGTTCCGGCTGCGGCCAGCTTCGCCCGTTCCGTGGCCGCCGTCCACGCAAATTCCGGCGAGACGCCCGCTTGAGACGCCGGCGCAGGGCGGGCAGGATGGCGCCAGGCGCATGGACGGCCCGCGGGCCGGGCCGGAGAAATGCGCGCGACAGGGCGGGAGCGTCGCGAGACATGCTGAAACTCATTGCAGGACTGGTTCTGTTCTATCTGTCCCACGCCTCGGTGTTCGCGCGGGCGCAGCGCGAGCGGCTGCGCCCGCGTCTCGGGGACGGGCTCCGCCGCGGTCTGGTCAGCCTGCTGGCGCTGGCTGGAGTCGCGCTCATCGTCTGGGGCTTCGCCGACTATCGCGCCGGCGGCTACGTCCAGCTTTGGGATCCGCCCGTCTGGGCCCGGCATCTCGCCTTCCTGCTGATGCTGCCGGCGTTCATCATGCTCGCCGCCGCCTTCGCCCCGGGCCACATCAAGGCGCGGCTCGGCCATCCCATGCTCGCCGCGGTGAAAACCTGGGCGCTGGCGCATCTGCTGGCCAATGGCGACCTCGGCTCCATCATCCTGTTCGGCTCTTTCCTGGCCTGGGGCGTGGCGGCGCGCGTCGCCGCAAGGCGCCGCGGCGAGCGCGCCGTCGTGCCTGCGCCGTCATGGCGCGCTGACGCCATCGCCGTGATCGCCGGCGCCGTGGCCTGGTGGCTGACGCTGACCTGGCTGCATGCCTGGCTGACCGGCGTTCCGCTGGTCGGCTGAGGCGGCCGCGCCGGCGCAATGTCTGCGCGCGCCGGGCGGCTTTCCGCTCCGGCATGCGCGTTGGACATGGCGCGCGTCATGTGTTGAGGATAGTTTGCGCGCGGCGCGTCCTGTCCGTCTGGGGCCGGCGCGCCACGGCCGGCCGCTGCGCGGGCGCCGCCGCCCGCGGGGGCGGGGCCGCGGCGGCGAATTGGAAGACCGGGCATGTTCCGCCTCTGCAGGCGTCCTGACATGTTCCGTTACTGGTGCGAGGCTGCTTTCATGTCCCTTCAGTCAGAGATCAAGCGCATCACGGCCCCGGACCTGCGGGCGCGCAAGGGGGGCGAGCCGATCGTGGCGCTCACCTCCTATCACGCGCACACGGCCAGCCTGCTGGACCGTTTCTGCGACATGATTCTGGTGGGCGACTCCCTCGGCATGGTGATGCACGGCCTGCCTTCCACCGTGCCGGTGACGCTGGACATGATGATCCTGCAGGGCCGCGCCGTGATGCGCGGCTCCTCGCGCGCGCTCGTGGTGGTGGACATGCCGTTCGGCTCCTATGAGGAGAGCCCGCAGCAGGCCTTCCGCTCCGCCGCCCGCATCATGAAGGAGACCGGCTGCGGCGCCGTGAAGCTGGAGGGCGGCCAGCTGATGGCCGAGACCATCCGCTTCCTCACCCGCCGCGGCGTTCCGGTGATTGGCCACATCGGCATGACGCCCCAGTCCATCAACACCTTCGGCTCGTTCCGCGCCCGCGGCCGCGACGAGGAGGACTGGCCGGAGATCGAGGCCGACGCCCGCGCCGTGGCCGAAGCCGGCGCCAGCGCCATCGTCATCGAGGCGGTGGCCGAGCCGCTCGCCGCCCGAATCACCAGCCAGATCGACGTGCCCACCATCGGCATCGGCGCCTCCGCCGCCTGCGACGGCCAGGTGCTGGTGCTTGAGGACATGCTCGGCCTGAGCCCGTGGACGCCGAAATTCGTCAAGCGCTACGCCGACCTTGGCCCGGCCATCGCCGCGGCCGTCGAGACCTATGCGAAGGAAGTGCGCGCCCGCGTCTTCCCGGCGAAAGAGCACATCTACCCGAAGCGCGCGCCGAAAAAGGGGTGAGCGCCCCGGCGCGGGGGCGTCCCGCGCCGCGACGGCGCGTCCGGCCTCCGCCGCGGCGCCGCCTTGCGCCCGGCGGCGGCCGCGCCGCCGGGGTCGCTTCGCGCCGCCGCTTGTGCTAAGGCCATGCCAGCCGTCCGCCGGCCCAATCCGACACGGGAACGCGAGCCAGCATGTCCGACATTTTCCGCGAAATCGACGAAGACCTCCGGCGTGACCGGATCGCCGCCTTCGCGCGCCGTTATGGCGGTCTCGTCGCCGGCGTCGTCCTGGCGGCCGTCATCGGCGTCGGCGGCTGGCGCTACATGGAATACCGCGCCGCGCAACAGGCTGACGAGGCCGGCGCGCGCTTCGCCACGGCGCTGAAGCAGCTGGGCGAAAGCGGCTCCGGCGCCGAAGGGCTGCGCGCGCTGGAGGCGCTGGCGCAGAACGGGCCGGGCGGTTACGCCGCCCTGGCGCGCTTCCGCCTCGCCAGCGCCACGGCGCAGAAGGACCGCGCCGCCGGCATCGCCGCCTTCGACGCCCTCGCCGGCGACACGGGTCTCGAGCCTGGCCTGCGCGACTTCGCCCGCATGCGCGCGGCGCTGCTCGCCGTGGACGTGGCCACGCCGGACGAGATCGCCAGCCGCGTGCAGGGGCTCGCCCAGCCGGGCAACCCCTGGCGCAACCAGGCGCGCGAGCTCATCGGCCTCGCCTGGCTGAAGGCCGGCAAGCTCGCGGAAGCCGAGCAGCAGTTCCTGCAGGTGGCCGTGGACGCCGAGGCGCCCCAGGCGCTGCGCCGCCGGGCGCAGCTGTTCCTTGAGCTGGCCGCCGCCGGCCCGGTCGCCGTCATCCCGGCCGCGGCGCCGGCACCCGCCGCCTCCGCCGCCACGCCGGCGGATTCCACGTCATCCGGCGCGTCCGGCGCCGCTGGCGCCGGCGCGCCCGCCACACAGAACTGAACCCGCAATCATGAATCTGCCCCTGGTCGCCATCATCGGGCGTCCGAACGTCGGCAAGTCGACGCTGTTCAACCGCCTGGTCGGCAAGAAGCTGGCGCTGGTCGACGACCGGCCCGGCGTCACGCGCGACCGGCGCGAGGGCGAGGCGCGCATCGGCCACTTCCGCTTCCGCGTCATGGACACCGCCGGCCTCGAGGAGGCGGACGCCGGCAGCCTCACCGGCCGCATGCGCGCCCAGACCGAAGCCGCCGTCGCCGAAGCCGACGCGGTGATGTTCGTGGTGGACGCGCGCGTCGGCCTCACCGGCGCCGACCGCGGCTTCGCCGATCTCGCCCGCCGCGCCGGCAAGCCGGTGATCCTCGTCGCCAACAAGGCGGAAGGGGCGCAGGGGCTTGATGGCGCGTATGAGGCTTTCGGCCTCGGCCTTGGCGATCCGGTGCCGGTTTCGGCCGAGCATGGCGAGAACATCTCCGGCCTGCTGGAGGCGCTGCTCGCCGCGCTGCCGGAGGCCGCCGCCGCCCAGGCCGATCCGGATTTCGACGCGGACGACGACGGCGACTTCGCCACCCGCCCGGTGCGCGTGGCCATCGTCGGGCGGCCCAACGCCGGCAAGTCCACGCTGATCAACCGCATGCTCGGGGAGGACCGGCTGCTCACCGGGCCGGAAGCGGGCATCACCCGCGATTCCATCTCCATCCCGTGGGAGTGGCGCGGCCACAAGGTGAAGCTCTACGACACCGCCGGCATGCGCAAGCGCGCCCGCATCGACGACAAGCTGGAAAAACTTTCGGTGGCGGACGGCCTGCGCGCCGTGCGCTTCGCCGACGTGGTGGTGGTGCTGCTGGACGCCACCATTCCCTTTGAGAAGCAGGACCTCACCATCGTCGACCTGGTGGAGCGCGAGGGGCGGGCCCTGGTCATCGGCCTCAACAAGTGGGACCTGGTTTCAGACCAGCCGGGGCTGCTGGGCGAGCTGCGGGAGACGGCGGCGCGGCTGCTGCCGCAGGTGCGCGGCGTGGCGGTGGCGCCGCTGTCCGGCCTGTCGGGCGAGGGCGTCGACCGGCTGATGCAGGAGGTGATGAAGGCCCGCCAGGTGTGGGACACGCGCATCTCCACCGCGCGGCTCAACGCCTGGCTCGGCGAGATGCTGGAGGCGCACGCGCCGCCGGCGGTTTCCGGCCGGCGCATCAAGATCCGCTACATCACCCAGGTGAAGGCGCGGCCGCCGCATTTCGCGCTGTTCGGCAACCAGCTCGGCGAGCTGCCGGGCTCCTACACCCGCTATCTGGTGAACGGCCTGCGCGAGCACTTCAACCTGCCCGGCACGCCCATACGCCTGTCGCTGCGCACCGGCTCCAATCCGTTCGAGGGGCGCAAGAAAAAGCGCTGAGGCGCGGCCGGGGCTCCCGCAGCGGGACTTCCGCCATCCGCCTCCGGCCGGCATGGCGCAGCCCCCGGACCAGCTCCGCGTTTCCAGGTCCGCCGCCGGAGCGTCGGGCGCGGAGGCGGGGGCCTGAGGCCGGCCGCCGCCGCTTCGCCTCCGCAGCTCCGCCGTCATCTCCGGGCGTCGCCGGCCGTCTCCGCCGCCGCCCGTGGTCGCGCCTGCCGATTCCGGGAGACGGCCTGGCGCCATGGCGCCGGACGCGACGCCCCGGTCCGCTCCGGCGACGTCCCGGCAAAAGGAAACCCGGGCGCAGCAGCGCCCGGGCGCGCAACGGCAAACCGGAAACACGCGGCCCGCAACGGCCCGCCGCCCGCGGCGGCGGGATCAGAAGCCGGAAACCGCGACCTTCGCCGGCATCTGCGGCCTGAGGAAGGCGTTCTGCGGGAAGTCGTAGATCAGGCCGTTTTCCTGGAAGTCAGGCCGCATCAGCCGCACCACATGCGGCGCCAGATCCTCCGGCGTGCGCAGCGTCATCGGATCCTCGCCCGGCATCGCCGCCGCCCGCATGCGCGTGCGCAGCGGGCCGGGATTGACGATGGACACCCGCACCCTGGTGTTGGCGTTCTCCGCCGCCATGGTGCGGGCCAGCGCCTCCAGCGCCGCCTTGGAGGCGGAGTAGGGGCCCCAGTACGCCAGGCACTTGTGCGCCGCTCCGGACGACATGAAGATCGCCCGGCCGGCGTCCGATTTCTGCAGCAGCGGATCGAGCGAACGGACCAGACGCCACACGGAGGTGACGTTCACCGCCATCACCGTGTCGAACTCCCTAGGCGTGGTGTGCCCCAGCGGCGCCAGCGGGTTCAGCGAGCCGGCGTTGGCCACCATGATGTCCAGCCGGCCCCAGCGTTCGTGAATGGCCAGTCCCAGCCGGTCCAGCGCGTCATAGTCGGTCACGTCCACCGGAACCAGGGTCGCCGAGCCGCCAAGGGCGCGGATCTCGTCGTCCAGCTCCTCCAGCGCGCCCTGGGTGCGCGCCAGCGCGATCACATGCGCGCCCTGGCGGGCCGTCTCCAGCGCCAGGGCGCGGCCAATGCCGCGCGAGGCGCCGGTGATCACGGCAATACGGCCGGCGAGGGGCTTTTCCGTCGTCGCCGTCATGTCAGCCGGCCTCCGCCAGCAGCGAGAGCTGACGCGGCGCCTCGCCGGTGATGTCGGCCAGCGGCGTCGGATAGTCGCCGGTGAAGCAGTGGTCGGTGAACTGCGGCGCGTCCGGATTGCGTCCCTCCGGATAGCCCGCGGCGCGGTAGACGCCGTCCACGCTGAGGAAGCCGAGGCTGTCGGCGCCGATGTAGCGGCGCATCTCCTCAAGCGAATGGGTCGCCGCCAGCAGCTTCTCCCGCTCGGGCGTGTCGATGCCATAATAGTCCGGATAGCGGATCGGCGGGCAGGCGATGCGGAAATGCACCTCTTTCGCGCCGGCGTCGCGCATCATCTTCACGATCTTCACCGAGGTGGTGCCGCGCACGATCGAATCGTCGATCAGCACGATGCGCTTGCCCGCCACCACGCCGCGGTTGGCCGAGTGCTTCATGCGCACGCCGGTCTCGCGCCCGGTCTGGGTGGGCTGGATGAAGGTGCGGCCCACATAGTGGTTGCGGATGATGCCCAGCTCATAGGGAATGCCCGAGGCGCGGGCGTAGCCGATGGCCGCCGGAACGCCCGAATCCGGCACAGGCACCACCACGTCCGCCTCCGCCGGCGCCTCGCGCGCCAGCTCCTCGCCGAAGCGCTTGCGCACTTCATAGACGCTGCGCCCGTGCACCACCGAATCCGGACGGGCGAAATAGATGTACTCAAACACGCACGGACGCGCCGGCTGCGCCGGGAACGGCCGGATCGACTCGACGCCGCTCTCGGAAATGACCACGATCTCGCCGTTCTCGACGTCGCGGATGAAGTTGGCGCCGATGATGTCCAGGGCGCAGGTCTCGGAGGCGAGGATGTAACGGCCGTCCAGCTCGCCCAGCACCAGCGGGCGGATGCCGAGCGGATCGCGCGCGCCGATCAGCTTCTTGTTGGTGAGCGCCACCAGCGAATAGGCGCCCTCCACCTGGCGCAGGGCGTCGATGAAGCGGTCCATGAACCGCAGCCGCCGGCTGTGCGCCACCAGATGCAGGAACACCTCCGTGTCCGTGGTGGACTGGCACAGCGCGCCGATGCGCACCAGCTGGCGGCGCAGGGTGAGGCCGTTGGTGAGGTTGCCGTTGTGGGCGATGGCGAAGCCGCCCCCCTCCAGCTCGGCGAACAGCGGCTGCACGTTGCGCAGGACGGTCTCGCCGGTGGTGGAATAGCGCACGTGGCCGATGGCCGCCTGCCCCTGCAGGCGCTCGATGGTCCTGCGCGAGGAGAAATTGTCGCCGACGAGGCCGATGCGGCGCTCGGAATGGAAGCGCTCGCCGTCATAGGTGACGATGCCCGCCGCCTCCTGGCCGCGGTGCTGCAGCGCGTGCAGGCCCAGCGCCGTCAGCGCCGCCGCTTCCGGGTGGCCGAAAATGCCGAACACGCCGCACTCTTCGCGCAGCGTGTCGCCGTCAAGGTCAGTGTCGCCCCTGGCCGGATGGTCCGGCGCCGCAGGCGGCCGGGACAGCATGGCGCCGCCATGGGCGGGCCAGTTTGCGTCGGTGTCGGCGTTACTCATCTTCAGGCCACTCCCGAACCCGGCTTCCTGTCCCGGGTCGCTGCTCGCGCAGCAGTTGCGCTACGCCGCCAATGCGCGCGCCAGCGAGACGGCGCGCCGCTCGCTGGCATGGCTGGCGATACAGGAACAAATAAATATGGACACTCTCTGTCCGGTTTTCACCCCAGCAGGGACGTTTGCGCGGAGCGCGGCCAGAAGCTGCGCCCTTGCCTCAACGTCTGCCCTTGCCGCGCCAGCGCCGTCGCCGGTCCGCCGGCCTGCCCTGAAGCGAAGCCGCGACGCCGGCCGGAAGGCCGGTCGCGCCGCGTCGTCTCCCTGTTCCGGACCGTGATCCAGATGAAGGTGCTTTTGCTCCCGATCTCCCGTGGGGTCAACTGTCCTGGGGGAGGCGATCAGTCGCGCGCGGCGTCCGCCGGCGCCTGCGGCCGCGGCGAGTCGCTTTCGGCCGGGGGCGTGTCGGCGCCGCCCGCCGCGGTTTTCGCCCGGTCGCGGTACCTGGCGATGATGGCTTCCGGATCATCGGGCAGCAGCGCCTGCAGCTGCTGGCCGCTGCGCTCCAGGAACGGCTTCAGCCGCGCGTCGCGCGCCCAGTCGGGCTGCATTTTCTCCGGCACCAGCCAGCTGAAGAAGATGTAGGCGATGACGCAGATCAGCAGGCCGCGCGCCACGCCGAACACGAAGCCCAGCGTGCGGTCAATGGAGCCGATGCGCGAATCGAGCACCAGGTCCGAGATCCGCAGCGTGATGAACGACACGATCACCAGCGTGACGAGGAAGATCGCCGCGATGGTCACCACCAGCGCCACCGTCGGATTGGCGATGTGCTGCGACACGACGGGCAGCAGCGGCTGGTGCAGCATCAGCGCCGCCGCGGCCGCGATCGCCCAGGACGCGATGGCGAGAATCTCCCGTGTCGCCCCGCGCACCGCCGCGAGCAGCGCCGAGAGCAGGACGACCCCAAGCACGACAAGATCAAGAATCGATACTGGCATTAGCGACACCGCATCCGTTGACGGGAAAGGGCATGGAGCCGTTCGCGGCTTCTCCGGCGGCGCCGGAGCGTCAGACGCGCCCAGGCTGGTATAATTTATAAGCCGGCCACCGTCACCAGCCTTCGCCGGCGTCCGGCGCGGCGGGCGTGCGCGCGCCGCCGGCGGCGACGAGGGCCACGAGATCGGCGATGGCGGCCACCGGCGTCACCCGGGCGCCGGCGTCGCCACCCTGGTCCGGCGGCGGCGGCGGCGATACCACCTGACGGAAACCCAGCTTCGCTGCCTCCCGCACCCGCGCCTGGGCCTGCACCACCGGACGCACCGAGCCCGAGAGGCCGATCTCGCCGAAAAACGCCGTGTCCGGCGGCAGCGGCCGCCCGGACAGCGACGACACCAGCGCCGCCGCCGCGGCGAGGTCCGCCGCCGGCTCGCCGATGCGCATGCCTCCGGCGATGTTGAGATAGACGTCGTGCTGGGCGAGGCGCACGCCGCCGTGCGCCTCCAGCACGGCGATGATCATGGCGAGGCGGCTGGAATCGAAGCCCACCACCGCGCGCCGCGGCGTGCCGAGGGCGCTGGGCGCCACCAGCGCCTGCACCTCCACCAGCAGCGGCCGCGTGCCCTCCATGGCCGCCAGCACCGCCGTGCCCGGAGCGTTGAGATCGCGCCCGGCGAGAAACAGCGCCGAGGGGTTGGAGACCTCGCTCAGCCCCTGGCCGGTCATCTCGAAAACGCCGATCTCGTCGGTGGGGCCGAAGCGGTTCTTCACCGCCCGCAGGATGCGGAAATGGTGGCCGGCCTCGCCCTCGAAGGAGGCGACCGCGTCCACCATGTGCTCCACCACCCGCGGGCCGGCGATCTGGCCGTCCTTGGTGACGTGGCCCACCAGGATCAGCGCCGCGCCGGTGGTCTTGGCGAAACGGATCAGGTTCTGGGCGCTGGCCCGCACCTGGGTGACGGTGCCGGGGGCGGAATCCACCGCGCCGGTCCACATGGTCTGGATGGAGTCGATCACCACCAGGCGCGGCGGCTTTCCCTGGCCCAGGGTGACGATGATGTCCTCCACATTGGTTTCGGAGGCCAGCTCCACCGGCGCGTCGGCCAGCTGCAGCCGCTCGGCGCGCAGCCGCACCTGGGCCACCGCCTCCTCGCCCGAGATATAGGCCACCCGGTGGCCGGCGCGGGCCAGGCTGGCGCAGGCCTGGATCAGCAGCGTCGACTTGCCGATGCCCGGATCGCCGCCGATCAGCACCACCGAGCCGCGCACGAAGCCGCCGCCGGTCACCCGGTCCAGCTCGGCCATGCCGGTGACCAGCCGCGGCGGCTCGGCGGTGTCGCCGCGCAGCCCCTCAAGGCGGAAGGCGCGGCCGCGCGCGCGCGCGGCCGCCGCCGGCGAGGCCCCGGCCACCGGCGCCGCCGGCGTCTCCTCGACCAGGGTGTTCCAGCTGTTGCAGGAGTCGCATTTGCCCTGCCAGCGCGGATGGGTCGCGCCGCAGGCCTGGCAGACGAACTGTCGTACGGCGCGGGCCAAGGGGGCTGTCCTCGTGTGACGGGGAGGGGGGCGTCAGGGCGCGGCGGGAGCCGCCGCCGGCGCGCCAGCGTAAATGCGCGCGTGCCGCCGGCCAAGGCTGGTGAGGATCTCGTAGCCGATGGTGCCCAGCCGGGCGGCCACCGTGTCCACGTCCAGCGCGTCGCCGATCACCGTGGCCCAGTCCCCGGCGCGCACCGCGCCGGCGGGCAGGGCGGAGACGTCCGCAGCCGCAAGATCCATGGAGACGGCGCCGGCGAAGGGACACAGCCTGCCGGAGACCAGCGCCGCGCCGCCGGGCAGGGGCTGGGCCGCGCCGTCATTGCGCACGCTGCCGGCGCGCGGAAAGCCGTCCGCATAGCCAAGCGAGAGGATGGCGACCCGCGCCGGCCCGGGGGCGCGCCAGCGGGCGTTGTAGCCCACCGTGTCGCCGGCGGCGACCTCGCGCACCTGGATGATCCGCGCCTCCAGCCGCACCACCGGCCGCATGGGATTGGGCCGCTCCGGCGTGGGGTTGCCGCCGTAAAGCGCATAGCCGGGACGGGTGAGGTCGAAATGCGGCGCCTGGGGCAGCATCACGCCGGAGGAATTGGCCAGCGACCGGCGCACCCGCGGCGGAAACGGCCGGACGATCTCGGTGAAACGGGCGATCTGGACGGCGTTGCGCGGATTGGCCGGCTCCTCGGAGGCGATGAAGTGGCTCATCACCAGCTCCAGCCACTCCGGCGGGCTGGCGGCGAGCGCCGCCGCCTCCCCGGCGGTGAGGCCAAGGCGGTTCATGCCGGTGTCCACCTGCACGCCGGCCGGCGCGCCGCCGGCCTCCCGCCGCCACTCCTCCAGCTGCGCCGGCGAGGCCAGGACCGGCCGCACCCCGGCGGCCGCCAGCCGGCGCGCCGCTCCCGGGGGCAGGCCGTTGAGCAGCCAGACGCAGGCGCCGGGAACGTCCGCCCGCAGCCGCAGCGCCTCGCTGGCGTGGGCGACGAAGAAGGTGCGGCAGCCGGCGGCGGCGAGCGCGCGCGTCGCCGGCCCCTGGCCGACGCCATAGGCGTCCGCCTTCACCACCGCGGCGCATTCCGCCGTTCCTGACGCCGCGCGCATGAAGCGCCAGTTGTCGGCCAGCGCGCCGAGGTCAATGGTGAGACGGCTCCCGGCCAGACCGGGAGGGACGTCGCCGGAAAACATGTCGTGCATCGCGTACCTGCGCTAGGGCCCGGAGCGGCTGGCCCGGAAAAAGAAAACGCGCCCGCGGCCCTGCGGCCGCGCGCGTCGCGTCGCCCTTCCTGTCCGTTCCGTCCCGCCGGGCCGGGCGCGGGCCGCGGCCGCCGGGGGGCTGATAGTGCACGCGCCGCCTGCCTGCGGCAAGCCCTGCCCAGGGACGCGGGGCCGGCGGCGCGCCGCGGGGATCAGTAATGATCGGGCAGGCGGTCGCTCTGGGCGAGGTTGGAGAAGCGGGTGATCTCGGCCTCGAAGGCCAGCTGCACCGTGCCGGTGGGGCCGTGACGCTGCTTGCCGATGATGACCTCGGCCTTGCCGTGGGCCTGGTCCATCTCCGCCTGCCACTTGAAGTGCTCCTCCGTGCCCGGGCGCGGCTCTTTCATCTTCAGGTAGTATTCGTCGCGGTAGACGAACAGCACCACGTCGGCGTCCTGCTCGATCGAGCCCGATTCACGCAGGTCCGAGAGCTGCGGACGCTTGTCGTCGCGCGCCTCCACCTGACGCGAGAGCTGCGAAAGGGCGATGATGGGGATGTTCAGCTCCTTGGCCAGCGCCTTCATGCCGGTGGTGATCTCGGTCATCTCCTGCACGCGGTTGTCCGAGCGCTTCGAGGAGCCGGAAAGCAGCTGCAGATAGTCCACCACCAGCAGGTCCAGGCCGCGCTGGCGCTTCAGCCGGCGGGCGCGCGCCGTGAGCTGGGCGATGGAGATGCCGCCGGTCTGGTCGATGTACAGCGGCAGCGACTGCATCTCGCGCGCCGCGTCGGCGATGCGGATGAACTCCTCCTCCTGCAGGTCGCCGCGGCGGATCTTGTAGGAGGGCACGCCGGACTGCTCGGCGATGATGCGGTTGGCCAGCTGCTCGGCCGACATTTCCAGCGAGAAGAAGCCGACGATGCCGCCGCTCACCGTCTCCAGCGCGCCGTCCGGGCGCTTCTCCGCCCGCCAGGCCCTTGCGACGTTGAAGGCGATGTTGGTGGCCAGCGAGGTTTTGCCCATGGCCGGGCGGCCGGCGAGGATGATCAGGTCCGAGCGCTGCAGGCCGCCCATTTTCTGGTCGAGATCGGTGAGGCCGGTGGCGATGCCGGAGAGCTTGCCCTCGCGCCGGTAGGCGGCCGCCGCCATGTCGATGGCCTCGGCGAGGGCCGCGCCGAACGACATGAAGCCGCCGTCGTAGCGGCCGGTTTCGGCCAGGGCGTAGAGCTTGCGCTCGGCCTCCTCGATCTGGTCGCGCGGCGAGGACTCCACCGGCGCGTCATAGGCGAGGTTGACCATGTCGCTGCCGAGGTTGATCAGCTCGCGCCGGATGGCGAGGTCATAGATCGCCCGCCCGTAATGCTCGGCGTTGATGATGGTCGTGGCTTCGGCGGCGAGGCGCGCCATGTACTGGGCGCTGGTGACGCCGCCCCCCAGGTCCAGGTCCTGGAGGAAGGTCTTCATGGTGATGGGGGTGGCGATCTTGCCGGCGCGGATCAGCTGCGCGGCCACCTCGTATATCCGCCGGTGCGCCCCGATGTAGAAGTGCTCCGGACTGAGGAAGTCCGACACCCGGTAATAGGCGTCGTTGTTGATCATGATGGCGCCCAGCAGCGCCATCTCGGCCTCAAGGTTATGGGGCGGGACGCGGTGAGCCGGTTCCGCAGCTGCTTCCAGATGCGTGACGAGCGCGTTTGCAGACATGTTTCACCAGACCACTGACCACGACGGGGCGAAGGCGATTTGTACCACGCGCCGCGCCCGGCCGGGGAACATTCGGCGCGAGCCGACCCCGCCGGCGCGGCCGGGGCCACGTTGTTAACAGCGATTCACAGCCGCGGGCCGCCGGGGGCGCGGCGCAAAAAAAGGGGGGCTCCGCAGAGCCCCCCGACCGTTTCCGCAGCGCGGATGACGGGATCAGAGCTCGACGCCGTCGCCGGCGTCGGCGAGCGCGGCGCCGACCTCAAGGCCGAGGTCATCGAGGCTGGTCTCCTCGCGCACGATGGCTTCCTCGCCGCGGGCCTGGCGCTCGGCCTCCTCGGCGGAGCGGGCGACGTTGATGGTGACGGTGACCTCAACCTCGGGGTGCAGGCGGATGGTGACCTCATGCAGGCCCAGGGTCTTGAGCGGGGCGTTGAGGGCGACCTGCTGGCGCGCCACCGAGAAGCCGCCGGCGGTGACCGTCTCGGCGATGTCGCGGGTGGAGACCGAACCATACAGCACGCCGGTCTCGCCGGCCTGGCGGATGATGACGAAGGTCTGGCCGTTGAGCGACTCGGCGACCTTCTCGGCCTCGGCGCGACGCTCCAGGTTGCGGGCCTCGAGCTGGGCGCGCTGCTCCTCGAAGCGGGCGAGATTGGCCTTGGTGGCGCGCAGCGCCTTGCCCTGCGGCAGCAGGTAGTTGCGGGCGAAGCCGTCCTTGACGCGGACGGTGTCGCCCATCTGGCCCAGCTTGGCGATGCGCTCGAGAAGAATGACCTGCATTGTGTTGCTCCTGTCAGGTAACCGGTTGCGCCGCCGCCATCAGGCGTCGTTGGCCGGCGGCGGGGGGGCGCCGGCGCCGTTGCGACGGAACGCCCGCGTAATGGTTTCAAGAACGCCGCCGACGGCCAGCGCCGGGACGATCCAGACGAAAAACGGAATCATCAGCGCGTAGAGGGTCGCGAGCACGAAGGGGCGCGCCGTCTTGCCGCGCAGGGCCGCATGCAGCGCGCCAAGGCACTGCAGCGCGTAGGCCGCGCCGAAACTGCCGGTGAGCGCCGCGCCGGCCACCCCCGCCACCCCGCCCGCCAGCGTGGCCAGGGCGAAGGCGACGGCGAAGACGCCGAGCGCCGCAAACGGCATGCGCGCCGCCGCCAGCTCCGGCCACGGCCGCGCAAGACGGCCGGAGGCGGCGACGATGCGCGCCGCCAGCCACAGGTTGAGCGCCTGCATCGGCACGAAGGAGGCCGCCACCAGCAGCGGCGCCGCCTTCACCACCGTGGCGACGAACGCGGCCTCGTCCATGCCCTCCGGCAGCGCCGGCGCGCCGTTTCCGGAGCCGGCGCGCAGCATGGCCGACAGCGCCTCGCTCATGGTGCGCTCATAGGCGGCGAGCGAGCCGCCGATGGAAAACACCCCCAGCAGCGTGACGAAAGCGGCCACGCCCGCCAGCCAGAACAGCAGCCGGCCTGACGGATACCACTCCGTGCTCCCGTGGGCGCCGGGGCGGCCGAGCAGCGCAAGATAGCCCAGCCACCACGCCGGCAGCGCCACGCCGACCCCATAGGTGAGGCCGGTGAGCGCGCCGCCCGAGGCGCGGAAGGCGACGGCGCACGTCGCCATGCCGGTGGCGGCCGCGATCAGGCCGGTGACATGCCGCCAGCCAAGGGTGACGAGAAAAACGGGAAGGGGAGCGAGATAGGACAGCAGCAGCGCGGCCGGCGATCCGGAGATCACCACCGTGAACAGGAGGGCTGAGGCGAGCCCCGCCCCGACGCCTGTCAGGATCTGTGTCGGCATGGTCCTGCTGTCCCGCTGCGTTCCGCAGGGTTAGGGGAGGCGCGCGGCCGCCCCAACATACCGGTCCCGCAGGACCGGCGGCTTCCATCTCTGTGCGTGGCGCCGTCAGGCGCCGCCGGCCGCATGGCGCCGGCGGAAGGCGCGGCCCCGGCGCGGACGCCGGGGAGACCTGGCGAAGGCGGGCGCCGCGGGGCGCCCGCAAGTCGCGATCAGCGGATCACGAACGGCAGCAGGCCGAGGAAGCGGGCGCGCTTGATGGCCTGCGCCAGCTC
The DNA here is from genome assembly GCF_042432745.1 of Camelimonas abortus. Lineage (NCBI taxonomy): Bacteria > Pseudomonadati > Pseudomonadota > Alphaproteobacteria > Hyphomicrobiales > Chelatococcaceae > Camelimonas > Camelimonas abortus. The sequence goes on from NZ_JBHLWR010000006.1 coordinate 567,698, forward strand.
ACGCTGCTTCTTGGCCGAAACCGCGGTGATGCGCGAGGGCACGATCTTGCCGCGCTCGGAGATGTAGCGCGACAGCAGGCGCGTGTCCTTGTAGTCGATCTTCGGCGCGTTCGGGCCCGAGAACGGGCAGGTCTTGCGACGGCGGAAGAAGGGGCGACGCGGAGCAGTGGCCATGATCAGTTCTCCTCGCTGGAAGCAGCGGCCTGCTCGGCCTCACGGTTGCGGTCGCGGCCGCCGCGGCGCTGGCCGCGCTCGCCGTCGCGGTCGCGACGGTCGTCACGGTCACGCTTCTGCAGCATGGCGGACGGACCTTCCTCATGCGCCTCCACGCGGATGGTCATGAAGCGCAGAACGTCCTCGCTGATGCGCATCTGGCGCTCCATCTCGGCCACCGCGGCGTGCGGGGCGTCGATGTTCATGAGCGCGAAGTGCGCCTTGCGGTTCTTCTTGATGCGGTAGGCGAGCGACTTGACGCCCCAGGTCTCCACCTTGCGGACAGCGCCGCCGTGGGCCTCGATAACGCCCTTGAATTGCTCGATCAGCGTCTCAACCTGCGCTGCGCTGATGTCCTGGCGGGCCAGGAAAACGTGTTCGTAAAGCGCCATAAAGCGGGCCTCTTTCTCTGCTGTCACGCCGCTCCGGCGCAGAGCCCTCCGAGCCTCGCCATTGCAAGGCCCGAGCGCGGGTTCGAAGGCGGAAACACCGGACGTGGACCTCATGTCCGCCGCATGGCGCGGCTGTCCGTTCAGCTTCCGGCCAGAGCCGGCATGGAGCCGCTCCCCTATACCAACCCGCCGCCGATGGCAAGGCCGCGGCGCGCGAAACGCCGCCGCCGCCGCCGTTTTCCCGCGCTCCCGCGCCTTTTCCCGCCGCCGCGTCCCCGCGGCGCAGGCCGCGTCCCTGGGGCGCCGGCCGCGCGGTTTCCGTTGCGCACGGGCCGGGCGGCCATGGCGTCGCGCGCTCACGACGCACGTTGAATCAGGGCGCGAAGCGGATATTCTTCGGCGTTCGTCCCAGATTGAAAGTCATGTTCGCCGGAGGCGGCCGGAGATTCCCGGGGGAATGGCCGGCGGGGGCGCCGTCAGCTGCGTCAGCGGCGCGGGGGGCTCTGGCGGACAGGCGATCCGGGCGGCGGGGGGCCAGGAGGATCAGGTGGGACTTCAGTTCGCGACGATACTGAGCGTGGTCGCCGTCATCGCCGGCGCCCAGGGGGCGCTGCTCGCCTTTCTGTGGCTGACGGACCGGCGCTCCGGCCTGTCCGGCTGGTGGTCGGCGGCGCTGTGCGCGCTCGCCGCCGGCTGCGGTCTCGCGGTGTGGCGAGCCGCCGGGGCGCCCTTTGCGGTGGGCGTGCTCGCCGGCGGCCTCCTCCTGTTCTCCGCAGGGCTGATCTGGCAGGCGCTGCGGTTCTTTGAAGGCCGCCCGGCGGTATGGCCGGCGCTGGCCGGCGCGCCGCTGGCGTGGATGGCCGGCGTGACGCTGGTTGCGGACCAGCTGGACCCGCAGAAGGCCGCCAACACCGCCGGCTTCATGCTCGCCGTGCTGCTGGGGCTCGCCCTCTACGAGACCCTGCGCGCCCGGCGCGAGGCGCTGCCTTCGCGGCCGCTGCTGGCGGCGTCGCTCGCCGTCGCGATCTTCTGCCTGCTCGTCCAGCTGGTCATCTCCCTGCGCGCCGACTGGATCGCCGTGAACCATCTGGCCGGCGACCCGGCCGGCTCCTGGGGCGTGTGGCTGGCGCTGGCCGCCGGCATCTCCATCTCCACCGCCGCGGCCATGGCTTTCGGGATGTCGCGCGAGCGGCGCGAGCAGTCGCTGGACGTGATGGCGGGAATTGATCCGGACACCGGCGCGCTGCGCACCGGCGCCTTTCTCGGCCCGGCCTCGCGGCTGGTGGCGGCGCAGCACCGCCAGGGCGGGATGGTGACCTTCGCGCGCGTCGCGTTCGACGGCGAGGACCAGACCGCCGTGGAGGGGCGGCTGCGCCAGGTGCATGAGCGGCTGATGGCGCGGGCGCGCGCCGCCGACATTTCCGCGCGTTTCGGGCCGGGGGTGATCGCCGTGGTGATGCCGGACGTGTCGCCGGAGGCGGCCGGGGTCCTGCTGCGGCGCGTGCTCGATTCGTGCCCGCGGGCGTGGGGCGAGGGCGGGCGGCGCGTGCGCGTGCGCGCCCGGGTGGGCCTCGCCAGCTCGGCCGACGTCGGTCACGACCTGCGGGCGCTGATGCAGGCCGCCGAAGCGGCCAGCGACGACGCCGGAGAGCAGGACGGGCCCGACGACGCCTTCGCCGACCGGCTGGCGATCTACTCCGGCGCGCGGCGCACGGTGCGGCGCGCCGCGGGCATGTGGCCGGGCGGCGGCATGGACGCGGACGGTTCAGGCGGCGACGCGCTGGTCGAGGAAGCGGAGCGTGCGGCTCAGGGCCAGGGCGGCGGCGGCGGGGTCGTGGCTTTCCCGGGCGTCGCAGTTGAACCCGTGGCCGGCGTCGTAAAGATGGACCTCGAACAGGCCGGGGTGACGCGCCTGGACGGCCAGGACGCCGTCCACCGGAATATGGGCGTCGCGCCGGGCGAAATGGCCGAGCACCGGGCACAGCGGCGTCAGGTGGCCGAGGGCGTCGATCCCGCCGCCGTAATAGACGACCGCCGCTGACAGCTCCGGCAGGGCCGCGGCCGCCCGCCACGCCAGCTGGCCGCCCCAGCAGTAGCCGATCGCCGCCGTGCGGCCGGCTAGGGCGGCGTCGGCGACAGCGGCCTCAATGTCCTTCAGCACGTCGGCGACGTCGCACTGCGCCCGCAGCTCCAGCCCGCGGGCGATCTCCGCCGGCGCGTAACCCAGCTCCGCGCCCGGGGCCACGCGCTCGTACAGCGCCGGCGCCACGGCCAGATAGCCGGCGCGGGCGTAGGTGTCCGCCACGGACCGGATGTGCGGGTTTAGGCCGAAAATCTCCTGCAGGATCACCACGCCGCCGCGCGGCTCGCCCCGCGGCTCCACGCGATAGGCCGGCAGCACGAAGCCGTCGCTGGCCTCCAGCGTGACCATCATTCCCGTTGTGACGCGCGTCATTGACGTTTCCTCCTTCCGGCGCGTCCGCCGCGGCCGGCTCCGGGAGGCGCCGGCGCGGCTCCCGGACGGGCGTCAGGCGGGGCGCTCCGTCGCCGCCGCCCCGCTCCGGAGCCGGCTGCGGCCGGCGGGCGGCCGAATCCGGGCTTTTGACGCCAGCAGAGCACGTCCCCCCGGCGCATGGAAAGGGGGCGGCGGCGGGTAACGTCCGGCTTGCGTTTTTGCGGCGAAAGGTGTCTGCCAGTTGCGGGTGATTGGCCCCGTTTCCGGCCGCGGCGCGGGGGCGGGACAGAAACGGAAGGCGGAACAATGGCGGAACCGGACGGCAGCGGCGCGGCGCGGCGGCCGCGTCTTGGCGTCAACATCGATCACGTGGCCACGGTGCGCAACGCCCGAGGCGGGGCGACGCCCGATCCGGTGCGCGCCGCGCATCTGGCCGTGCAGGGCGGCGCCGACGGCGTCACCGCCCATTTGCGCGAGGACCGTCGCCACATCCGCGACGACGACATGCGCCGCCTGAAGCAGGAGCTGGCGGTTCCGCTCAATTTCGAGGCCGGGGCCACGGCGGAGATGGTCGCCATCGCCCTCGAAATCCTGCCGCACGCCGTCTGCCTTGTGCCCGAGCGGCGCGAGGAGCGCACCACCGAAGGCGGTCTCGACGTCATCGGCCTCAGGCGCGAGCTGAAGCCGATGATCGCCGACCTCTCGGCAGCCGGCGTTCGCGTGTCGCTGTTCGTCGAGCCGGAGCCGGCCGTGCTGGAGGCGGCGGCGGAGCTGGGCGCGCCGGTGGTGGAGCTGCACACCGGCGCCTTCTGCCTGCGCCACGACGCCGGCGACCACGCCGGCGCCGCCCGCGAGCTGGAGCGCATCCGCGCCGCCGCCGCGGCGGGCGACCGGCTCGGGCTGGAGATTCACGCCGGCCACGGGCTCAGTTTCGACACGGTGCGGCCGGTGGCGCGCATACCGCAGATCGCCGAGTTCAACATCGGCCATTTCCTCATCGGCGAGGCGATTTTCACCGGCCTCGCCGCGGCGGTGGCGACCATGCGCCGCCTGATTCTGGAGGCGCGGGAAGCGCGCGACGTTCCGTAGCGTCGTTACTGGCGTTTTGCTGTCGCGGCCCGCGTTCTTTTCCGGAGCGCGGGCCGTTTTGTTTCGCCGCCCCGCGCCAGTCCACGCCGTTGCGGAGCGTCACGCGGCGCCGTGCCTGCGTCCGCCGCGCCGCGCAGGCGTCTGACCTTCGTTTCCCGAAAAAGTGAAGCCATAACAGCTTTGGCTGTTCATTCCGTCATATGTTATCAAGCATGACGTTTGCGCGATGGGCCGCCGGGAGCGGTCGCCCTGCTCCGCGTCCGGCCCGCGGGACGCCCGTTCGCAGGCAATGCGGCGGGACGCGGGACAGCGCGCGGGCGTTCGCGGGACACGCGCGGGGACGGCGCCGCGAACCGGCGGCGGCGCCAGATATCGCAGGGGAAACTCACCGACACGGAGGATGCGCATGGGTGGCGCATGCAAATATCTCGCCGAGGCGTACGGCACGGCGCTTCTGGTGTTCTTCGGCTGCGGCGCGGCTGTCCTCTCCACGGGCGCGGGCGCCGGAACGGCGATGGACCTGCTGGGCATCGCCTTCGGCTTTGGCGTCGGCCTCATCGTCGCCGCCTACAGCATCGGCGCCATTTCCGGCTGCCACATCAATCCCGCGGTCACCCTCGGCTTCGTCACCGCCGGCCGCATGGGCGCGGCGGAGGCCGCCGGCTACATCATCGCCCAGGTCATCGGCGGCGTCATCGGCGCCGGCCTGCTGGCGCTGATCCTGCAGGGCAAGCTCGGCGGCCATGACATCGGCGCCGCCGGGCTCGGCCAGAACGGCTGGGGGGAGGGGTATGGCGCCGGTTACGGCGTGGTCGCCGCCTTCCTCGTGGAGCTCCTCATCAGCTTCATCTTCGTCTATGTGGTGCTGCAGGTGACGAAGGGCGCCGCCAACGCCGCCATCGCCGGCCTGGTCATCGGCCTCGCCCTGTTCGTCATCCATGTGGTGTTCATCAACGTCACCGGCGTTTCGGTGAACCCGGCGCGCAGCATCGCCCCGGCGGTGTTCGTCGGCGGCAAGGCGCTGGCGCAGCTGTGGCTGTTCATCGTCGCGCCGGTCATCGGCGGGGTGATCGCCGGCGTCGTTTCGCGCTGCACGCCGGAGCCGGCCGCCTGAGCCGGCCGCGGGCGCGCGCCCTCGCCACCCGCGCCCGGGTCCAGGCCCGGGCGCTTTTGCGTCCGGGGCCGGGGATCGCTATAGGCTCTGCGACATCTCCAGCCGCCGGAGCCGCGCATGATCATCGGCCTTGGTTCAGACCTGTGCGACATCAACCGCATCCAGCGCTCGCTGGACCGGTTCGGCGACCGCTTCACCCACCGCATCTTCACCGAAACCGAACGGACGCGCTCCGACCGCCGCGCCGCCCGCGCCGCCTCCTACGCCCGCCGTTTCGCCGCCAAGGAGGCCTGCGCCAAGGCGCTCGGCACCGGCCTGCGACTTGGCGTGTTCTGGCGCGACATGGAGGTGGTGAACCTGCCGGGCGGCCGCCCCGTCATGCGCCTCAGCGGCGGCGCCCTAGCGCGGCTGCAGGCCATCACCCCGCCGGGCATGGAGGCGGTGATTCACGTGTCGCTCACCGACGATCCGCCGATGGCCATGGCCTTCGTGGTCATCGAGGCGGCGCCGGCCCGCCAGCCCTGAGCGCGCCCCGGCTTCGCCCGCTCCAGGAGCGCCGTCCGGCGCGCCTCCCGGGGCCGCCGCCGTCCGCGGGGCGGGGAGGGGGCGCCGGCGGCGGCGCATCACGGCTTCGCCATCTTGCCGTGGTGATTGAGCCGGAACCGGCCATGGTTTATCCATGCCCGGACGTCAGGGCGGGCCGGACCACGGCCGTCCGCCCGTTCCGTTAAAACACGTTCCGCCGGGCCCGTTCCGCGGCCGGTGAGGGAAGGCCGCTGCATGGCGCGCTCCGAAATCGACAGGAAGGACAGGCAGGGCAACGAAACGGGCCTGTACGAAACCGTCAAGGTGATCGTCCAGGCGCTGCTGATCGCGGTGGTGGTGCGCACGCTGCTGTTCCAGCCGTTCAACATCCCGTCCGGCTCGCTGATCCCGACGCTGCTGGTCGGCGACTACCTGTTCGTCTCCAAATATTCGTACGGCTATTCGAAATATTCCATTCCCTTCAGCCCGCCGCTGTTCCGTGGCCGCATCTTCGCCTCGGAGCCGAAGCGCGGCGATGTGGCGGTGTTCAAGCTGCCGAAGGACAACTCCACCGACTATATCAAGCGCGTCATCGGCCTGCCCGGCGACCGCATCCAGATGCGCGACGGGCGCCTCTACATCAACGACCAGCTGGTGGAGCGCAAACGCATCGAGGACTATGTCACCACCGATTCCTGGGGGCGCCAGGTGCCGGTGCCGCAGTACATCGAGACGTTGCCCGGCGGCGTCTCCCACCGCATCATCGAACGTGACGGCGACCGGGGCTACTGGGACAACACCTATGTCTACACCGTGCCCCCGGGCCACTATTTCATGATGGGCGACAACCGCGACAACTCCACCGACAGCCGCGACGAGGCCAATGTCGGTTACGTGCCGTTCGAGAACCTGGTCGGCCGCGCGGAGGTGATCTTCTTCTCGGTGAAGGACGCCGCCGCCGCATGGCAGTTCTGGAAATGGCCGTGGAGCGTGCGCTGGGACCGCCTGTTCACGAGGGTCAGATAGGCATGGCCTCCCGCAGACCGCCCCTTGACCGGCTGGAAGCGGCCGTCGGCCACCGTTTCGCCAACCGCAGGCTGCTGGAGCAGGCGCTCACCCATGTGAGCGGCGCCGACGACCGCATCGGCTCCTACCAGCGTCTTGAGTTTCTCGGCGACCGCGTGCTCGGCCTCATCGTCGCCGGCATGCTGTTCGAGACCTTTCCGGGCGCCGAGGAGGGGGAGCTCTCGCGCCGGCTCGCCGAGCTGGTGCGGCGCGAAACATGCGCCGAGGTGGCGAAGGCCTGGGACGTGGCGCCCCACCTGCGCCTCGCCGCCGGCGGCGCCTTCCCGCGCGCGCGCCAGAACGTCTCCGTTCTGGCCGACGTGTGCGAGGCCATCGTCGGCGCCGTCTATCTCGACGGCGGCCATGACGCCGCCGCCGCCGTGGTGCGCGCCGCCTTCGGGCCGCTGATGCACGCGCCGCGCCGCTCCCTGCGCGACGCCAAGACCACCCTCCAGGAATGGGCCCACGCCCGCGGCCTGCCCAACCCCGGCTACGAGCTGGTGGAGACCACCGGCCCCGATCACGCCCCGGTGTTCACCATCTCCACCCTGGTTCAGGGCTATCCGCCGTGCCTCGGCAAGGGGCCGTCCAAACGCGCCGCCGAGCAGGACGCCGCCAGCCAGTTTCTGGCGCGCGAGGGCGTGACCGCCTGAAGCATGGTTGCGCAGGGCGCGGTTCCTCCGTGATATTCTGAAACATCCTGAAACCGTCGGGGGGACCAGCCCCGCCGGCAGGCAGCTGGCGCACGCCGGACCCCGCGACGGGGGCAAGGACCGGCTTCGCGCAGGAGACGACATGACCGACGACACCACGCCGCCGTCCGCGGCCGGCCGCGCGCCGCAGGCCGGCGACGCGCCGCAGACCCGTTGCGGCTTCATCGCGCTGGTCGGCGCGCCCAACGCCGGCAAGTCAACGCTGCTCAACGCCCTGGTGGGGGCGAAAGTCTCCATCATCTCGCGCAAGGTGCAGACCACGCGCACCCTCGTGCGCGGCATCGCCATCCATGGAGACAGCCAGCTGGTGTTCGTCGACACCCCCGGCATCTTCCGCCCCAGACGCCGCCTCGACCGCGCCATGGTCAACGCCGCCTGGGGCGGCGCCGGCGACGCCGACATCGTCTGCCTGCTGGTGGACGCCCGCAAGGGCGTGGACGAACAGGTGGAGGAGCTGTCCGGACGCCTGGCGGAGATCCGCAGGCCGAAGGTGCTCGTGCTCAACAAGATCGACCTGATCCCGCGCGGGAAGCTGCTGGCGCTGGCCGCCGCCATCAATGAGAAGGGTGACTTCGAGCGCACCTTCATGGTCTCCGCCATGCGCGGCGACGGCGTGGCGGACCTGAAGGCGTGGCTGGCCGCGCGCCTGCCCTTCGATCACTGGCACTATCCGGAAGACCAGATCGCCGACGCGCCGCTGCGCCAGCTCGCGGCCGAGATCACCCGCGAGAAGCTGTTCAACCGCCTGCACGACGAGCTGCCCTACGCCTCCACCGTGGAGACCGACAGCTGGAAGCAGCAGAAGGACGGCTCCATCCGCATCGAGCAGACCATCTATGTGGAGCGCGAGAGCCAGCGCAGCATCGTGCTGGGGCAGGGCGGACAGACCATCAAGGCCATCGGCGTCGCCGCCCGCCGCGACATCGCCGAGGCGGCCGATGCGAAGGTGCACCTGTTCCTGTTCGTCAAGGTGCGGGAAAACTGGGGCGACGACCCGGCGCGCTACCGCGAAATGGGCCTCGAGTTCCCTGACTGAGCGCGCGGGGGCGCCGGGCTGGAGCGCTGATGGAATGGACCGACGAGGGCGTCGTGCTGGGCGTGCGGCGCCTGGGCGAAACCAGCGTCATTGTCGAGCTGATGACCCGCGACCACGGCCGCCACGCCGGCGTGGTGCGCGGCGGCCGTTCGGCGCGCCTGCAGCCGGTGCTGCAGCCGGGCAATTCGGTGGCGGTGGTCTGGCGCGCCCGCATGGAGGAGCATCTCGGCGTCTACGCCGTGGAGGCGCGGGAAATGCGCGCCGCCCGCTACATGGGCTCGGCCATGGCGCTCAACGTGCTGGGCGCGGCGCTCGCGCTCGCCCGCCTGCTGCCCGAGCGCGATCCGCACCGCAACGTGCATGACGCCCTGGCGCTGCTCGCCGGCCAGGCCTGCCACGAGCCCGCCGACGCCGACCTCGCGCCCGGGCCCGGCCTGCTGGCGCTGTTCGAGCTGTCGCTGCTGGCGGAGCTGGGCTTCGGCCTCGACCTGCAGCGCTGCGTCGCCACGGGCGTCACGGAGAACCTCGCCTATGTCTCGCCGAAATCCGGCCGCGCCGTCAGCGCCGCCGCCGGGGCGCCATGGAAGGAGCGGCTGCTGCCGCTGCCCGCCTTCCTGCGCGCGCCGACCGGCAGGCCGCCGCACGTGGCCGAGGCGCTGCAGGCGCTGCGGCTCACCGGCTTCTTCCTGCAGCGCCATGTCTATGGTCCGCGCGGCCTGCCGGCTCCGGGAGCGCGCGAGCGGGTGATCGGCCTGCTGCAGCGCATGGCGGCGGGGGCCGCCGCGCCGCGCTGATGCGGCGCCATGGCGGTGGAGCGCAAGGCGGAAGCCACGGAGAACGCTTGCGTTTGCGCCCTGCGTTCGCTACCCGTTCCACTGTCTGCGGCCCTGTCGCGGCCGGCGGGTCTGCGGCGGCGCGCGCCGCGCCGCGCCGGCGGGCGCCGCAACGCGCGCCTTCTGGCGCAAAACGCGCCATACTGGGCGCCGGCGGGAGGGGCCGGGACGCGCCCTCCGCGGCGGCCGGAGCGCCGCCGGAGGGGGCTGACGCGCCGGCGGGAGGGCGCGCCGTCGCCCGCATCCGCCGCGCCTTTTCGCGCCGCGCCGGCGCAAACCGGGGAAGCTGATGGACAGTGAGGTCGGGACGCCGTCCGGTGACGGCATTGAGAACGTCGAGCTGCGCGAGGCGCTGGAGCAGCGCTACTTGGACTATGCGCTCTCCACCATCATGCACCGCGCCCTGCCGGACGCCCGCGACGGCCTGAAGCCGGTGCACCGGCGCATCCTCTACAGCATGCGCCTGCAGCGGCTCGATCCCGGCGCGCCCTTCAAGAAATCCGCCAAGGTGGTCGGCGACGTCATCAGTTCGTTCCACCCGCACGGCGACCAGGCCATCTATGACGCCATGGTGCGCCTCGCCCAGGATTTCGCCCTGCGCTACCCGCTGGTGGACGGCCAGGGCAACTTCGGCAACATCGACGGCGACGGCGCCGCCGCCTACCGTTACACCGAAGCGCGCATGACCGACGTGGCCCGGCTGATGCTGCAGGGCATCGACGAGGACACGGTCGACTTCCGCCCCAATTACGACGGCTCCACCACCGAGCCGATGGTGCTGCCGGCCGCCTTCCCGAACCTGCTGGCCAACGGCGCCCAGGGCATCGCCGTCGGCATGGCGACCGCGATTCCGCCGCACAACGTCGCAGAGCTGTGCAACGCCGCGCTCTATCTCATCGCCCACCCCGAGGCGACCGCCGGACAGCTGCTCAACTTCATCCAGGGGCCGGATTTCCCCACCGGCGGCGTCATCGTCGAGCCGCGCGAGAGCATGCTTGAGGCTTACGCCACCGGCCGCGGCGGCTTCCGCGTGCGCGCCCGCTGGACGAAGGAGGACGTGGGCCGCGGCGGCTGGGTCGCCGTGGTCACCGAGATTCCCTATCTCGTGCCCAAGGCGCGGCTGATCGAGAAGATCGCCGACCTGCTGCAGGAAAAGAAGCTGCCGCTGGTGGCCGACATTCGCGACGAATCGGCCGAGGACGTGCGCATCGTCATCGAGCCGCGCGCGCGCACGGTCGATCCGGAGCTGATGATGGAGTCGCTGTTCCGGCTCACCGAGCTGGAAAGCCGCGTGCCGCTCAACATGAACGTGCTCTCCGGCGGCCGCGCGCCGCGGGTGCTCGGCCTCGCCGCCGTGCTGCGCGAGTGGCTGGACCACCGCCGCGAGGTGCTGCAGCGCGGCTCACGCCGGCGCCTGGAGGTCATCGGCCGGCGGCTTGAGGTGCTCGGCGGCCTGCTCATCGTCTATCTGGATCTCGACGAGGTGATCCGCATCATCCGCGAGGAGGACGAGCCGAAGCCGGCGCTGATGCAGCGGTTCGGCCTCACGGAGATCCAGGCCGACGCCATCCTCGACACCCGCCTGCGCGCCCTGCGCCGGCTGGAGGAGATGCAGCTGCGCGCCGAGCAGGAAAAGCTGCTGGAGGAGCAGGCCAGCCTGCAGGCGCTGCTCGCCTCCGAGGCGGCGCAGTGGAAGAAGGTGTCCGCCGAAATCCGCCAGATCGGCAGGCAGTTCGGTCCCGAGACGCCGCTGGGCCGGCGCCGCACCACCTTCGCCGAGGCGCCGGCGGCCGGCTCCATCGACCTCACCGAGGCCATGGTGGAGCGCGAGCCGGTCACCGTGGTGCTGTCGAAGAAGGGCTGGATCCGGGCGCTCAAGGGGCACGTGGCGGACGTTTCCGGCGTGCAGTTCAAGGGCGACGACGGCCTGCTGCTGTCGTTCCACGCCGAGACCACCTCGCGCATCCTGCTGGCCGACACGACCGGGCGGGTGTTCACCATTGAGGCGGCGAAGCTGCCGGGCGGGCGCGGCGTCGGCGACCCGCTGCGCATCCTCGTCGACATGGACGAGAACGCCGGCGTCGTCGCCGCCTGGCCGTACCGGCCGGGCGAGAAGATGCTGGTGGTCTCCACCGAAGGGCGCGGTTTCGCCGTCTCCAGCGACGACATGGTCGCCAACACCCGCAAGGGCAAGCAGGTGATGGTGATGGACGCGCCGCACCGTCTGGCGCTGTGCGCGCCGGCGGCGGGGGATCACGTCGCCATCATCGGCCAGAACCGCAAGCTGCTGGTTTTCCCGCTGGTGCAGACGCCGGAGATGACCCGCGGCAAGGGCGTGCGGCTGCAGAAATATCGCGACGGCGGCGTTTCCGACGCCAAGGTCTTCACCCTCGCCGACGGCCTGACGTGGAAGGACAGCTCCGGCCGCACCTGGACGGTGGCGGCCGACGACCTGCGCGACTGGATCGGCAACCGCGCCGAGGCCGGCCGTCTGCCGCCCAAGGGCTTCCCCCGCAACAACCGCTTCGGCTGAACCCTCTCCGTTCCGCCAGCGCCGGCGGCCGGGGCGGGCCGCCCCCACTGACGCGATGGCCGAAAGGCGAAGCGCGCCGCCACGGCGTTGCTCCGCAGGGCGCGGGGCAGGCCGGCGGGGCGACGCGCCGGAGGCCCGCGCCGTGGCGTTCGCTTCCACCATGTCATGGCCGGGCTGGCCTGGCCGCCCGTCGCCAGGGCCGGGCCGTGCGCCCGGCGCGGGGGTGGGCGCGGTTGCGGACGCCCGGGTCAGGCCCGGGCATGACGGCGGAAGGAAAGGGGCGGGCGGCGGATAGTCAGGCGTCCGGCTGACGCAGCGCGGCCGCTGATTTTCCGGATATTTCATGGAGAAATTGTAATTACATGGACAATGCGTATTTTATGCTGCCCCGCCTGTGCTTGATTTTGCTGCGTGATTTGGTTTGTACTGGGCGAACGGCGTTCGTTCTGGGGGGAAGGAATGGCCAGTAACGGAGGCAGTCCCGCGGCGGACGCAGACATGCAGACCGAAATGGAGCAGCAGGCGGCCACGGGCGCCGTCGCTGCGTCCGTGGACCACGCCCTGTGGAAAGACGAAGGGTTGTGGAACGACGTCGACGCGTCCGACTTCGCTGACGAAGACCACATCGCCGACGAAGATTTCTGACAGCGGCGGTCGCGGCTCCCGGCCTGCCGGCGCCCTGCCGCCTCGCCTGCGCGCCGGATGCGGGAGCCCCGGCGAAGGGCAGCGCCAGGCCGCCGGTTTTCGCGCCCGCCGCGCCAGCGGGCGTCGCCGCGGCCAGCCCACCCGCGCCGCCTGCGCCGTTTCCCCAATCCCTGTTTCCCCATCCCTGTTTCCGCCGCGTCCGCTCCGGGGCCGCCGCTCCGGCGCCGTCCATTTGTCGCAGCCGCAACCAGCGTGCGCCCACAGCGGGGCCTCGACAAATCTGGACGCGCGCGATTTATAGACCTAACGTTTGATCGGTTCGGCGGCGCAGCGCCGCGAAACGCGCCAACGTGTTGAAAACAAACGCATGAACGGCGCGCCGGCGAAAGGAGGGGGCATGAAGGCGTATGAGACCGTGCTGGTCGAACGGCCGGCCGATGGCGTCGCGCGCATCGTCATGAACAGGCCCGCCGCCCGCAACGCCCAGAACCTCCAGCTCACCTACGACCTCAACGCCGCCTTTGACGACGCCGCGGCCGACGACGCGGTGAAGGTGATCATCCTCGCCGGCGCGGACCCGCATTTCTCCGCCGGCCATGACCTGCGCGCCGGCGGGAAGAACGCCGCCGGCGCCGATTTTCCGCCCGTGTTCAACTGGGGCGGCTTCAGCGAGCCCGGCGCCCACGGCCTCTATGGCCGCGAGCAGGAAATCTACCTGCAGATGACCCGCCGCTGGCGCAACGTCTCCAGGCCCACCATCGCCGAAGTGCAGGGCCGCTGCGTCGCCGGCGGGCTGATGCTGGCCTGGGCCTGCGACCTCATCGTCGCCAGCGACGACGCCTCTTTCTGCGACCCGGTGGTGACCATGGGCGTGTGCGGCGTCGAATGGTTCGTCCACCCCTGGGAGCTGGGCCCGCGCAAGGCGAAGGAGCTCCTGTTCACCGCCGACAGCTGGAGCGCCCGCGAGGGCTACCGGCTCGGCATGGTCAACCATGTGGTTCCGCGTGAGCAGCTGCGCGCCTTCACCCTTGATCTGGCGCGGCGCATCGCCGCCAAGCCCGCCTTCGCCCTCAAGCTGACGAAGGAGGCCGTCAACGGCGCCCTCGACATCATGGGCCAGCAGGCGGCCATCGACAGGGCCTTCGCCCTGCACCAGCTGTGCCACGCGCACAACCAGCAGCAGTTTGGTTCACTCGTAGACCCGGCCGGCGTGCCTGCGCCGGTCAAGGACAAGGCGAAAGTCTGACCATGGATCTCACTCCAACCGAAGAAATGCGCATGTTGCGCGAAAGCGCGGAGCGTTTTGTCCGCGACCAGTACAATCCGGACGCGCGGCGCAAGCGCGCCGAGGCGGGCGAGGGCTTCTCGCCGGCGACCTGGAAGGAGTTCGCCGACCTCGGCTGGCTCGCCGTGCCGTTCCCGGAGGAGTTCGGCGGTCTCGGCGGCGGCGCCGTCGAAACCGGCATCCTGATGGAGGCGTTTGGCCAGGGGCTCGTCGATTCGCCCTATCTCGCCACGGTCGTGCTGGGCGGCGGCGCCGTCCTCGCCGCCGGCTCGCAGGAGCAGAAGGCGGAGCTGCTGCCGAAGGTCGCCGCCGGCGAGCTGCGCCTCGCCTTCGCCCACAGCGAGCGCCAGGCGCGCAACGACCTGCAGGACGTGGCGACCCGCGCCGCGCGCGACGGCGACGGCTGGGTGATCGACGGCGCCAAGACCGCCGTGCTCGACGCCGCGGGCGCCGACATCATCATCGTCTCGGCCCGCATCAGCGGCGGCCAGAAGGACGCCGCCGGCATCGGCCTGTTTCTCGTGCCGCGCGACGCCGCCGGCCTGACGCTGCGCAATGACCTGCGGCTCGGCGGCGGCTCGGTGTCGCAGCTCACCCTCTCCGGCGTGCGCGTCGGCGCCGGCGCGCTGCTCGGCGGCTCCGACAACGCCCTGCCGGCCATCGAAAAGACGTGCGACGCCGGCGCCGCGGCGCTGTGCGCGGAGGCCGTGGGCATGATGCAGACCCTGGTGGAGACCACCGCCGCCTACATCAAGACCCGCGAGCAGTTCGGCCGTCCGCTCGCCGCCAACCAGGCGCTGCGTCACCGCATGTCCGACATGGCCGTGGCGCTGGAGGAGGCCCGCTCGCTGGCCCTGCGCGCCGCCCTGTTCATCGAGGACGAGCCGGCGGCCCGCGGCCGCGCCGTGGCCGGAGCCAAGGCGAAGATCGGTCGCGGCGCGCGCTTCGTCGCCGAGCAGGCCGTGCAGCTGCACGGGGGCATGGGCGTGACCGAGGAGCTGGAGATCGGCTCGTTCCTCAAGCGCGTGGTGTTCTTCGACGCCATGTTCGGCGGTCCGGACGTGCAGCTGCGCCGCCACGCCGCGCTCAGCGCCGCCAGCCGCGCCGCCTGAGCCCGCTGGCGGCGCGCGGCAGGATCCGCCTCACCAGGAACTAGGGGAGCCGCCGCGGCCGGGCGAGGCCGGCGGCAGGCTCCGGGAGAAACGACCGATGAATTTCTCGTTCACTGAAGAGGAGCTCGCCTTCCGCCAGGAGGTGCGCGACTTCCTCGCCGAAACCCTCACGCCCGAGATGAAGCGCAACGAGGCGCTGACCCCGTCGGTGTTCTCGGATCGCGCCCAGTCCGACCCGTGGCACAAGGCGCTGGCCCGCAAGGGCTGGGCCGCCCCGTTCTGGCCGAAGGAATACGGCGGCCCCGGCTGGACCCCGGCCCAGCGCTGGATCTTCGCCACGGAGTGCGCCAGGGCCGGCGCGCCCAGCACCTCGCCCATGGGCATCTCCATGGTCGGCCCGGTGATCATCAGGTTCGGCACGCCCGAGCAGAAGGCCTATTACCTGCCGCGCATCCTCAACTGCGAGGACTACTGGTGCCAGGGCTACTCCGAGCCTGGCTCGGGCTCCGATCTCGCCTCGCTGAAGACCCGCGCGGTGCGCGACGGCGACCACTACGTCATCAACGGCACCAAGATCTGGACCACCCACGCCCATGAGGCGAACATGATGTTCGCCCTGGTGCGCACCGACGACACCGGTCGCAAGCAGGAGGGCATCAGCTTCATCCTGATCGACATGAAGTCGCCGGGCATCACCATCCGCCCGATCATCACCATCGGCGGCGACCATGAGGTGAACCAGGTCTTCTTCGACGACGTGCGCGTGCCGGTGGCCAACCTCATCGGCGAGGAAGGCAAGGGCTGGACCTACGGCAAGTATCTGCTCGAGTTCGAGCGCGGCGGCGGCATCGCCGCGGCCCGCCTGCGTCGCGGCCTCAACCATGTGGTGGCGCTGGCCAGCGAGCACGCGCCGGGCCTGCCCATCGACGATCCGGTGATCGCCGCGCGCATCTCCGAGATCGAGATCGACATCGACGCGCTGGAGATGACCGAGCTGCGCATCATGTCGGCGCTGCAGACCGGCCAGAATCCGGGCGCGGTGTCGTCGCTGCTCAAGCTGCGCAACAGCGAGATCAAGCAGGCGATCACCCGTCTGGCCGTGGACGTGCTCGGCTATGACGCGCTGGTGTGGGAGCCGCGCCGCCCGCTGTACGGCCTCAACAGCGAGCCCACCCTGCCGGAGGTCGAGCTGCCGGTGACGCCGGAGTATCTCAACAGCCGCGCCTTCACCATTTTCGGCGGCTCGTCCGAGGTGCAGCGCGACATCATCGCCAAGCTGATGGTGGGCCTCTGATTCCGCGGCGCGGGGCCGCCCGCCCCGCGCGTTTCCGGCGGCCGGGGGCCCGCCCGCCGGCGTTCAGCCCGCGCGGCGCGCCGCGCGGGCTTTTTGCCGGGCGCAAGAGACGCGCGCCGCCATGGCGGAGCCCGCGCCGCGCGTCGCCTCAGCCATCATGGCCGGGCCTGACCCGGCCATCCGTCACGCCGGCCGGGCCATGCGCCCGCTCCGGGTTCCGGGGCGCGCGGCTGCTGGCGCTCCGGGCGCGCCCGCGCATGACGGCGAAGGGGAGGGGGCCTGGAGCCAGGCGGGAACGGGGCGCGGCCGCATCCGGCGCTGGCGCGGGCGGGCAGGCCGGCGCCGGCCTGTTCGCGGTCCGCCGGCCCAGGCGCCCGGCCCGCCGGTCCGGGCGGCTCCGCCCCTGCGATCCGCAGGCGCGCGGAACGGCGCGCCGGCGGCGTCACTGCGCCGTCGCCGCCTCGCGGCACTGGCCGGCGGCTGCGCCGAGACGGGCGCGGCCTTCCGGCGTCAGCGCGCCGGAGAGCGCCGGTCCCGACAGGCCGTCGCGGCGCAGCGAATCCACCATGCAGTCGCAATAGCTCCGGCAATAGGCCTCACCGCCGCCAAGGCCGTGGCAGGCGTCGCGGCACTGGCCGCCGACGCGCATGTCCAGCGCCGCCTGGCTGGGACCGAACGCCCATGCGAGGGCGCCGAAAAAAGCCATCAGCGCCAGCTGGTGCGTCAGATAGACGAACAGGCTGTGCCTGCCGGCGAAGGTCAGCAGGCGCCCCACGCGACCGGCGCCGCGCCAGCGGCCGGCCGCCGTGTCCGGAAACCAGCCGCCGGCCGCCCTGGCCGCCGCCACCCCCAGCAGCACCACCCCGAACCAGGGAAACACCGGAACCCAGTCGGCGGTGTTGGGCAGGACGTCGGCGAGGCCGGTGACGACCAGCGGCCCCCACGCGAACACCGGCGAGGTCCAGAAAAACGGCAGCGCGATCACCGCCGCGCCGGCCAGCGCCGTCGCCAGCGGCGGCAGGCGCAGGAACGGCAGCGCCAGCACGCTGGACAGGGCGATGCAGTGCAGGATGCCGAAGAAAATCAGCTGGCCCGGATTGCCGATCCAGGTGGCGAGCGTCACCGCCGCCGCGCCGGCGCAGATCATGGCGAGCCGCCGGCCCCATGCCCGCCAGTCCATGCCGCCGCGGCTGGCGAGGACCAGGCTGACGCCCACCAGAAACAGGAAGCTGCCGGCGATGGCGTGGGCGAAATTGCGCCAGAACGGCGAATGCACCGCGTCAACCGGCGCCAGGTTGAAAAAGGTGATGTCCCACGCGCTGTGGTAAATCACCATGCAGACAAGGGCGACGCCGCGCGCCGCGTCGATCACCGGCAGACGCGGCGCCCGCGCCGCCTCGGCGCCCGCCGGCCGCGTCGCGGCCGGGCCGCCAGCCGCCTCCACGGTCATTCCGCCCGCCTCCAGCCGGCCGGCGTCAGCCGCTCCTGCGGCCGGAAGCGCGCCTTGTAGGCCATGCGCGCCGAGCCCTCCACCCAGTAGCCCAGGTACACATAGGGCAGGCCCATCACGCGGGCGCGGCGGATGTGGTCGAGAATCATGAAGGTTCCGAGACTGCGGCCGGGCTGGGCCGGATCATAGAACGAATACACCATCGACAGCCCGTCATGCAGGATGTCGGTGAGCGCCGCGGCCACCAGCGGTCCCTCGCCGCGGCCGGTGAACGCCGTGTCCGGCCCGCGCCGCCGGTAGGTGACGAGGCGGGTGTCGACATGCGTCTCCTCCACCATCATCACGTAGTCCTGCACCGTCATGTCGGCCATGCCGCCGTCGGCGTGGCGCGCCAGCAGGTATTCGCGGAACAGGGCGTACTGCTCGGAGGTGGCTTCGGCCGGCCCCATGACGCCGGCCAGGTCCCCGTTCGCCGCCAGCACGCGGCGGAAGGCGCGGCCGGGGCGGAAGCCGGCGACCGGAATGCGCACCGAGACGCAGGCCTGGCAGCCCTCGCACGCCGGACGGTAGGCGATGGTCTGCGAACGGCGGAAGCCGCTGTTGCTGAGCAGGTCGTTGATCTCCCGCGCCCGCCGGCCGATCAGGTGGGTGAACACCTTGCGCTCCTCGCGCCCCGGCAGATAGGGACAGGGCGAGGGGGCGGTGATGAAGAAACGGGGCGTTTCGCGCGAAAATGTCGTCACGCCAAGGCCCCTCCCTGCTGCGCCGCCTGCGGCGGCCCGTCGGGAGACGATAGCACCGGCCCGCGGCGGAGGGAAACACCCGGCCGGGGCCCCGCCGCGCGCGTCAGTCGTTCCACACCACCGTCAGGCCGGCCAGCAGGTCGTGGCCCATGCGGCCGCGGCCGTCGATGAGGCCGACGACCACGTCCGCCAGCCACAGCAGGCCGGTGCTGGCCGCAACATAGAAGAACAGCGCGTGCGCGCCGGCGGTGATCGCGTCCACCGGGCCGCCGAGATTGCGCACCACCTTCAGCCCCATCAGCCGCATGCCGATGGTGGCCTGCCGCCGCCCGCCGACGGTGATCATGCTGTAAATGATGCCCGAGGCCGGAACCACCAGCGCGAACAGGAACCAGCCCAGCCCGAAGGTGATGAAGCCGAGCACGAAGACGATGAAGGCCAGCATCATCGTCCACACGGCGATGATCACCAGGTCGACCAGCCACGCCAGCAGGCGGGTGGGCAGCACGCCATTGGTGCGCCAGCGCCATTCAGGGGCGGGCGGGGCGGCGTAGTCAGTGTGGGCCATGGAGATGCGCCTCCTCGGCGGGGGAGCCGTTGCGGACAGGGGCCGCGACGCGCCCCGTGGGCGCGCGCGGCCGTTGAGGGACGCGGCCGCCGCGCCTCGCCGGCGCGCGGTGACCGCTCCGGGCGGCGACCCGCCGGGCCGGCGCCGCAAGCCAATATGGGGCCGCCGGCGGGGAAATCCAGTCCCGCGCCGCGGGCTGGGGCGGGAAAGGCGCCGGACGCACGCCGCCGGCCGCGCCCTGTCAGTTGTTTCCGCCGGCCGGCGCCTTCACCTGCGCCGCGCCCGGGTCCGGCGGCGGGCCGTCGTCGGCCTCCAGGTAAAACCGGCGCAGAAAATAGAAATTGGCCTCGCCCAGCGGGCCGCGCTCGGTGGAGACGCCGGTGATGCGGGGCCGTCCGCCGTCGCCGGCGGCGAAACGGCAGCCCACCACGCGCGCCCGCGTGCGCCCGTCCGGCAGATGCGCCACATAGGCGACGCGCAGCGCGCCCTCGCCGGGGCCGCGCCGGGCCGGGCCGAAACTGTAGGTGGTACCCTCCGGATTGAGCGCCGGAATGACCGAGCGGCACAGGCTGACCGCCCGGGGATCCAGCTGCTCCGGCCACAGCTTCCACAGCGCCAGGCAGCCGGCGCCCAGCGCCGCCCCGACGGCGACGGCGCACAGCATGGCCAGCCGCGAGGGACCGCGCCCCCCGCCGCCCGCAGCCGGCGGCCGGCCCGCGTCCGCCGCCGCGGTCGCTGGCCGCGTCGCCGCTTTTCCGCCGCCATGGTCCGTCGCGGTCATGTTTCCTTCGCGGTCACGCGTCGCGGACTACGCCCGCCCGCGCAGCAGCCGCGCGGCGCGCGGCGCAAAATAGGTGAGCACGCCGTCGGCGCCGGCGCGCTTGAAGGCCAGCAGGCTCTCCATCATCGCCTTCTCGCCGTCCAGCCAGCCGTTGCGCGCCGCGCCCTCGATCATCGCGTATTCGCCCGACACCTGATAGGCGAAGGTGGGCATGCCCAGCCCGGTCTTCACCCGGTAGAGCACGTCGAGATAGGGCAGGCCGGGCTTGACCATGATCATGTCCGCGCCTTCCTCAACGTCGAGGCCCGCCTCGACCAGGGCTTCGTCGGAATTGGCGGGGTCCATCTGGTAGGTGCGCTTGTCGCCCACCAGCAGCGCGCCGGAGCCGACGGCGTCGCGGAACGGGCCGTAAAACGCCGAGGCGTATTTCGCCGCGTAGGACATGATCTGCACGTCCTGGAAGCCGGCGGCGTCCAGCCCCTCGCGGATGGCGCCCACGCGCCCGTCCATCATGTCGGAGGGGGCGATGACGTCGGCGCCGGCCTCGGCCTGGATCACCGACTGGCGCACCAGGCGCGCCACCGTCTCGTCGTTGAGGATGCGCCCGCCGGCCATCACGCCGTCATGGCCGTGGCTGGTGTAGGGGTCGAGCGCGGCGTCGATGATGACGCCGACCTCCGGGACTTCCTTCTTGATGGCGCGGGCGGCGCGGCACACCAGATTGTCCGGGTTCAGCGCCTCGCTGCCGTCAGGATCCTTCAGCGCCGGGTCGGTGTAGGGGAACAGGGCGATGGCCGGAATGCCCAGCTCCGCCGCCTCCGCCGCCGAGCGCACGATCTCGTCCACCGACTGGCGGTCGACGCCCGGCATGGACGGCACCGGCTCGCGCCGCTTCTCGCCGTCGATCACGAACATCGGCCAGATCAGGTCGCTGGTCGTCAGCGCGTTCTCGCGCACCAGACGGCGCGCCCATTCCGCCTTGCGGTTGCGCCGGGGCCGGCGCACGAGACGGAGATCGGTGGTTTCGGGG
Source organism: Camelimonas abortus (assembly GCF_042432745.1). Taxonomy (NCBI): domain Bacteria; kingdom Pseudomonadati; phylum Pseudomonadota; class Alphaproteobacteria; order Hyphomicrobiales; family Chelatococcaceae; genus Camelimonas; species Camelimonas abortus. The sequence goes on from NZ_JBHLWR010000006.1 coordinate 588,574, forward strand.
CCGTTGCTGGTGCTGGACATGGCTGGCGTTCCGGTGGTTCATGGCGGCCGCGTCGCTGCGCGCGGCCCTGCGTCTCGCCCCCATCTATAGGGCATGCGCCGGCCCAGTAAAATGCAGGGCGCGCATGGAAGCCGCCACGGGAGCCGTCATGGGAGTCCCTGGGAGAGCCGCCTGCGCTCGCGGGCCGCGCGCCCGGCGCCGGGGCGGCCGCCGCCGCGGCCCGGGCGATTGACGCGGCCGGCGCAAGCCACCAAAGTCCGGCGGCGCGCCTGGCCCCGCCGCCGCCAGCGCGGCGCCCGCCGGGAACAGCGCGGACACAACAACCGGAATGACAGGGGAATCGGTCGTGCAGGACGTTCAGGAACGCGAAATCATCTGCGAACGCCAGGGGTCGGCGGGCGTCGTCATTCTGAACAGGCCGAAAGCCCTGAACGCGCTGACCCTGACCATGGTGCGCGGCCTGCGCGAGGCGCTGGACGCCTGGGAGAAGGATCCGCAGGTGACGCGCGTCGTCGTCACCGGCGCCGGCGACCGCGCCTTCTGCGCCGGCGGCGACATCCGCTCGCTCTACGAGCAGGGCCGTGGCGGCCGTCTCGACGAGGCGCTCACCTTCTGGCGCGAGGAGTACCAGCTCAACGTCCGCATCCGCGAATACGCCAAGCCCTACGTGTCGCTGGTCGAGGGCATCGTCATGGGCGGCGGCGTGGGCGTGTCGGTCCACGGCAGCCACATGGTCGCCTTCGACCGGTTCACCTTCGCCATGCCGGAGGTGGGCATCGGCTTCTTCCCGGACGTGGGCGCCACCTACGTCCTGCCGAAGCTGCCGGGCGAACTCGGCGCCTTCCTCGCCGTCACCGGCGAGCGCATCGGCCAGGCGGAGGCCCATGCGCTCGGCCTTGTCACGCACGCCGCCCCGTCCTCCGAATTCGGCGCCATCCGCGAGCGGCTGGTCGCCGGCGAGCCGGTGGACGACGTGCTGGCGCCTTACGCCGCCCGCCCCACCGCCTCGACCCTGCTCGACCACCGCGCGCTGGTTGACCACGCCTTCAGCGCCCCGGACGTGCCCGGCGTGCTGGCCCGGCTCGACGCGGCCGCCGCCGCCGGCGACGCCTTCGCGGCGAAAACCGCGGCCACAATGCGCACAAAATCGCCCACCAGCATGGCGATCGCGCTGGAGCAGGTCCGGCGCGGCCGCGGCGTCGACATGCGCGAGGCGATGCGCATCGAATACCGCATCGTCAACCGCATCGCCCTCGGCCACGATTTCTACGAGGGCGTGCGCGCCGTGATCGTCGACAAGGACCACAGCCCGAAGTGGAGTCCGGCCTCGCTCGACGCGACGCCGCCGGCGGAGGTGGCGAAATATTTCGAGCCGCTCGGCGCGAACGAGCTGACCTTCGACTGACGCGCCGCCGGGGCGGCCGCCTCACGTCCGCCGCCCCGCGCCCGCGGGACGGCGCCGGCGCGGCGCGCAGCACAGGGCCAGAACAGGGCGAAAGGGAGCCGCGCAGGTGACCGGCGACGACGGGGACAGGCAGGGCTGGATGATCGAGGCGCTCCGCCTGGCGCCGCTGGGGCCGCGCGTGCGCTGGGGCCGCATCCTCACGTGGTTCCTGCGGCTGATGGCCGTGCTGTGGATGATGATGGGCCTGCTGGCCTGGGCGGACATCCTCGGCGTCATTCCCTCGCCCGTGCCCTTTGAGGACCGCAGCCTCGGCGCCCAGGCGGCTTCGACGTATTTCGCCGTGCTCAATCTGGTGGCCGCCGTCGGCCTGTGGCTCACCAGCACCTGGGGCGGAATCATGTGGCTGCTGGCGCTGATGAGCCATCTGATTCTGGCCATCTTCCTGCCCGGGGCGGTGGCCAGCGGCGCGCTCACCGTGGTGCTGTTCACCCTGCTGGCGGCGCTCTATCTGGTGTTTTCCTGGCTGGCGGCGCACGACCAGCCCTGAGGGCGGGCCAGCGCGCGCAGCTCTCCCCCGGGCGCGCCCGCCGCGGCGCGGGGAGCGGCGCGTTGTGGCGCCGCCGCCGCGGTCGGCGCCTTTTCGCCCCGCCGCGGCGCGACGCCATAAAAACGCCGTGCTGATCATCGTTTGGTAAGACGCGCGGGCTACACGGGGCCCATGCATGACGCGCCGCCCGGCCGCCGCCGGGGCCGGCGCGCAGCGATCCGGAACAGTCAGGGACCCGGGGCGGCGGTCCTGTTCGGGACCGGCGCTGTTCCAGCACGGGTTCGAGGGCCATGAACGACAAGTTTTTTTCAATGAAACGCCGTACCTTCCTGCTCGGCGCGGGCGGCGTGGTCGCCGGCCTCGTGGCTGGACCCGCCCTCGCGCAGCAGTTTGCGTTCCAGAACCAGGCGGAGTGGAGCCAGAGCTATGACGCCGGCGTCGGCGTGCGCAGCGTGCGCTCGTCCACGCCGCTGCTGTCCCGGGAGACGCTCGCCGCCACGGAGGAGGCCATCGCCCGGCTGCGCGAGATCGAGGCGCGCGGCGGCTGGGGCTCGACGCCCGCCGGCCAGCGCCTGCGCCTTGGCGCGCGCGGCCCGGCGGTGGTGGCGCTGCGCCAGCGTCTCGCCGCCTCCGGCGACCTGCCGCGCGTCGCCGGCGCCCAGGACATTTTCGACAGCTATGTCGAGGGCGGCGTGAAGCGCTTCCAGCTGCGCCATGGTCTCAACCCCACCGGCGCGCTCAACGCCCAGACCATCGCCGCCATGAACGTGCCGGTCTCCACCCGCATCCGCCAGCTGGAGACCAACCTGGTGCGGCTGCGGGCGCTCTCGGCCAATCCCGGCCGCCGCTACGCCGTGGTGAACATCCCCGCCGCCCTGGTGGAGACGGTGCGCGACGGCCATGTGGTGAGCCGCCACGCCGCCGGCGTCGGCAAGATCGACCGCCAGTCGCCGATCATGAACGCCAGGGTCACCCAGATTAACTTCAACCCGTTCTGGACGGTGCCGGCGTCGATCATCCGCAAGGACCTGATTCCGAGGATGCGGAAGGATCCGAACTACCTCACGGACCAGAAGATCCGCATCTACTACAACGGCGTGGAGATCCCGCCCTCCCAGGTGGACTGGAACTCCTACGAGGCCACCCGCTACACCTTCCGCCAGGATCCGGGCGCGGACATCAACTCGATGGGCTTCGTGCGCATCAACATTCCCAATCCGCACGGCGTCTACATGCACGACACGCCGGCGCGCGGCATTTTCGGCGACGACTACCGCTTCGTCTCCTCCGGCTGCGTGCGCGTGCAGAACATCCGCGACTATGTCGCCTTCCTGCTCGAGGAGACGCCGGGCTGGGACGCCCGCGCCATCCAGGCGGCGATCGATTCCGGCAAGCGCATCGACGTGAACCTCGCCCAGCCGGTGCCGATCTACTGGACCTACATCACCGCCTGGGGCACCCCCGAAGGCGTCATCCAGTTCCGCGACGACATCTACAACCGCGACGGCCTCGGCGTGAACGCCTCCATGGCCGCGGCTGCGGCCGAGGAGCAGGCCGGCGAATCACACTGACCGCGTGGCGCCGGCCGGGCCGGCGCGCGGCGGAGCAGGGCGGGCGCATGCGGCGCGCGTCTCCCCGGGGAGACTTGTTGGCGTCAACAGGCCGACGTGGTAAGAGCCTGGCGCCGGCAGGCCGGCTTCCGTCGCAGGGCGGCGCCGGCCCGGGCCGGTCCCCGCAGCATCAGGAACCAGGCGGCGGCCCTGGCGGGCGCGCCGCATGATTTTTTCAGGCACCGCTGACGCCGGCGCGCGTGGCGCCGTCGGCTGCGGCAGAGGTGAGGCGCCCGTGGGCGAAACCAGCATGAGCGAGACCACTCCGCACCTGTCCAACAGCTTCTTTGGGGCGTCGCTGGCCGAGAGCGATCCCGAGATCGCCCGCGCCATCGAGCTGGAGCTCGGTCGCCAGCGCGACGAAATCGAGCTGATCGCTTCGGAGAACATCGTGTCGCGCGCCGTGCTGGAGGCGCAGGGTTCGGTGCTCACCAACAAGTACGCCGAGGGTTACCCGGGCCGGCGCTATTACGGCGGCTGCCAGTTCGTCGACATCGCCGAGGAGCTCGCCATCGAGCGCGCCAGGAAGCTGTTCGGCTGCGGCTTCGCCAACGTGCAGCCCAACTCCGGCTCCCAGGCCAACCAGGCGGTGTTCCTCGCCCTGCTGCAGCCGGGCGACGCCTTCATGGGCCTTGACCTCGCCGCCGGCGGCCACCTGACCCACGGCGCCGCCCCCAACATGTCCGGCAAGTGGTTCCGCCCGGTGCACTACACCGTGCGCAGGGACGACCACCGCGTCGACATGGACGAGGTGGCCCGCATCGCCCGCGCCGAGAAGCCGAAGCTGATCATCGCCGGCGGCTCCGCCTACGCCCGCCACTGGGATTTCGCCCGCTTCCGCGAGATCGCCGACGCGGTCGGCGCGTATTTCATGGTGGACATGGCCCACTTCGCCGGTCTGGTGGCCGGCGGCGCGCATCCCTCGCCGTTCCCGCACGCCCATGTGGTCACCACCACCACCCACAAGACCCTGCGCGGTCCGCGCGGCGGCATGATCCTCTCCGACGATCCGGAGATCGCCAGGAAGATCAACTCCGCCATCTTCCCCGGCCTGCAGGGCGGACCGCTCATGCACGTCATCGCCGGCAAGGCGGTGGCGTTCGGCGAGGCGCTGCGTCCCGAGTTCCGCGCCTATGCGAAGGCGGTGGTGGACAACGCCCAGGCGCTGGCGGCCGCCATCCAGGCCGGCGGGCTCGACCTCGTCTCCGGCGGCACCGACAACCACCTGATGCTGGTGGACCTGCGGCCAAAGGGCCTCACCGGCAAGGCCGCCGAGGCGGCGCTCGGGCGCGCCCACATCACCTGCAACAAGAACGGGATCCCCTTCGATCCGGAGAAGCCCACCGTCACCTCCGGCATCCGTCTGGGCTCGCCGGCCGGCACCTCGCGCGGCTTCGGCGCGGCCGAATTCACCCGCATCGGCGAGCTGATCGTGCGGGTGCTGGACGGCCTTGCGAAGAACGGCGAGGAGGGCAACGCCGCCATTGAGGCCGAGGTGCGCGCCGAGGTGAAGGCGCTGACCAGCCGCTTCCCGATCTACGCCTGATCCGGCGCCATTCCGTCCGGTCACGGCCGCCCGCCGCCCGCCGCGGCGGGCGGCTTTTTGCGGCGCGCGGACGGGGAAAAATCCGCCGGGGGCGCGAAAACCGGGCCGGAGGGGCGCAGCGGCCTTGCCAGCCGTCGCCGTGAGGGCTTATTGCCGGTATAGCCTGACACAATGAACCTTCGTCCAGGCCGCGCCCGGCGAAGGGCGGGCCGGGCCGCGGGGTTCGCGCCGCAGGTTCCGGTTCGCCGCAGGCTGCGCCTTCCCGTCCCGGGAAGGGCGGGGCGGCCGGACGCCGCAGGCTTACCGGAAGGTCAGACGCATGCGCTGCCCGTACTGCGACAGTCTCGACACCCAGGTGAAGGATTCCCGGCCGACCGACGATTCGGCAGCCATCCGGCGCCGGCGCGTCTGTCCCGACTGCGGCGGCCGCTTCACCACCTTCGAACGCGTGCAGCTGCGCGAGCTGGTGCTGATCAAGCGTTCCGGCAAGCGCGCCCCCTTCGACCGCGACAAGCTGCAGCGATCAGTGCAGGTGGCGCTGCGCAAGCGCCCGGTGGAGCCCGAGCAGGTGGAGCGCATGATCAACGGCATCGTGCGGCAGCTGGAAAGCATGGGCGAGGCCGAAATTCCCAGCGAAACCGTGGGCGAACTGGTGATGGCCGGGCTCAAGGCCCTGGACGAGGTCGCCTATGTGCGCTTCGCCTCCGTCTACCGCAATTTCCGCGAGGCGCGGGAGTTCGGCGAGATCATCGGCGAGCTCGGCGGCTCGGGCGGCGGCGAGACGCGGCGCCCCGCAGGAGCCGCCTCCCGGCCGGACGGCGCGTCCGGCGAATGAGCCAGGCACGGCGCATGGTCCGGCCGCAGCCCGGAGCCGGAGCGATGGATCCCGCCCGCGTCGCCGCGCTCGACGCGCGTTTCATGCGCGACGCCCTGGCGTACGGCCGGCGCAACCTTGGCCGCGCCGCGCCCAACCCCTCCGTGGGCGCCGTGCTGGTGCGCCCGGAAGGCCCCTTCGTGCTGGCCCGCGGCGTCACCCAGCCAGGCGGACGCCCCCACGCCGAGGCCATGGCCCTCGCCGCGGCGGGGGACGCGGCGCGCGGCGCCTGGCTCTACGTCACCCTTGAGCCCTGCTCCCATGTGGGCCGCACCGGCCCCTGCGCCGGCGCCGTCATCGAGGCCGGCGTGGCGCGGGTGGTCTCCGCCATCGGCGATCCCAACCCGCTGGTGGCCGGTCGCGGCCACGCCATGCTGCGCGAGGCCGGAATCGACGTGACCGTCGGCGTCGGCGCGGACGAGGCGCGCCGTGACCACATCGGCCACTTCACCTTGGTGCGGGAGAAGCGCCCCGCCGTGCTGCTCAAGCTGGCCCGGACCGCCGACGGCGTCGCCGCCCGCCGCCACGGGCCGCGACTCATGATCACCGGCGCCGCCGCCGGCGCCCGCGTCCACCTGATGCGCGCCCACGCCGACGTCATCGTCGTCGGCGTCAGCACCATTCTCGCTGACGATCCCGATCTCACCGTGCGCCTGCCCGGCATGGCGCACATGTCGCCGGTGCGGGTGGTGCTGGACGGGCGCCTGCGCACGCCGCAGGACGCCCGGGTGGTCACTGACGCGCGCCGCGTTCCCACCTGGATCATCGCCGCGCAGGACGCGCCGCCGGAGCCGGAACGGGCGCTGGTCGCCGCCGGCGTCGAGGTGATGCGCGTTCCCGGCGACGCCCTTGGCCGGCCGCAGCTGGCGGCGGCGCTGCATCTGCTCGGCGCCCGCGGCGTCACCCGGGCCTTCTGCGAGGGCGGGCCGACCCTGGCCAACGCGCTCGCCGCCGCCGGACTCATCGAGGAAGTGAACCTGATCACCGCGCCGGCCCCCTATGACGGCCCCGCCGGCGCGGGCGTTCCCGCCATCGGCCCGGACCTCGCCGGCTGTCTCGCCGGCATGCGCATGTTCGCGGACGAGCCGCTGGGCGCAGACCGGCTGCAGAGATACGAAAGGGCGTAACGATGTTCACCGGCATCATCACCGACGTGGGCGAGATTCTCGCCGCTGACGATCACCAGGGCTCGCTGCGGCGCCTGCGCATCGCCTCGCGCTACGATCCGGCCTCCATCGCGCTCGGCGCCTCCATCGCCTGCGGCGGCCCCTGCCTCACGGTGGTGGCGGCGGGCCCGCACGCCTGGCCGGACGGAACGGCCGGGGCCTGGTTCGACGTCGACGTCGCCGCCGAGACCCTGGCCCGCACCACCGCCGGCGCATGGCGCGTGGGCGACCGCCTCAACCTGGAGCGCGCCCTGAAAATCGGCGACGAGCTGGGCGGGCACATCGTCACCGGCCATGTGGACGGCGTGGCCGAGCTGCTGGCGCGCGACGCCGTCACCGGCGACGACGCCCCCTGGGGCGAAACCTCGCGCTTCACCCTGCGCGCCCCGGCCCATACCGCCCGCTTCATCGCCGAAAAGGGCTCCATCGCCCTCGACGGAACCTCGCTCACCGTCAACACGGTGGAGGGCGACGTGTTCTCCGTGCTGCTCATTCCCCACACCCTGCAGGTGACCACCTGGGGCCTGCGCCAGCCCGGCGACCGCATCAATCTCGAGGTGGACATGATGGCCCGCTACGCCGCCCGGCTTGCGGAGGCGCAGGCGAAGGGGTACTGACCCCTTCCACACAGGGTTTCGCCACGGGGCGGGCCGCGCCGGCCGGCGCGGGGCCGCGCCGCGGAACGTTCGCCGTTCTCTCCGGAAAAGGGTCCGCACATGGTTGCTCCGCGTCGTTCTTCCGCTGCCGTTACACCGCTCGACGGCGCCCGCGTGCTGGTGGTGGAGGCGCGCTATTACGAGGAGCTGGCCGACGAGCTGCTCGCCGGCGCCCTGGGCGCGCTGGCCGCCGCCGGCGCCGAGGCCACCGTGGTCACCGTGCCGGGCGCGCTGGAGATTCCTGCGACCATCGCCATCATGCTCGACCAGGGCGAGGCCGCCGGCCGCCCCTGGGACGCCGCCGTGGCCCTGGGCTGCGTGATCCGCGGCGAGACCGGCCATTACGACATCGTCGCCGGCGAAAGCGCGCGGGCGCTGATGGACCTCTCCGTGCAGCGCCGCCTGCCGCTGGGCAACGGCATCCTGACGGTGGAGAACGAGGAACAGGCCTGGGCCCGCGCCCGGGTCAGCGACATGAACAAGGGCGGCGGCGCGGCCGAGGCGGCGCTCGCCGTGTTGCGCGTCAAACGCGCCGGACAGGCAGGCCAGAATGGCAAGGGGTGAAAAACGCAGCGCCGCGCGGCTGGCCGCCGTGCAGGCGCTCTACGAAATGGACGTGTCCGGCAAGGGCGTGCTCGACGTCATCGCCGAGTTCGAGTCCCACTGGATGGGCCGCGAGATCGAGGGCATGGAGTTCCGCCCGGCCGAGGTCGCCTTCTTCCGCGACATTACGGCCGGCGTGGTGCGCGACCAGGCCCGCATCGACCGCAACGTCGACGCCGCCCTCGCCGACAGGTGGCCGCTGCGCCGGGTGGAGCCGGTGCTGCGCGCCATCCTGCGCGCCGGCGCCTATGAGCTGTTCAACCGGCGCGACGTGCCGGCCAAAGCCTCCATCTCCGAATATGTCGACGTGGCCCGCGCCTTCTACGAACAGGACGAGCCGGGCCTCGTCAACGCCGTGCTCGACGCCATCGCCCGCCGGCAGCGGCCGGACGAGCTCGGCCCGCGCGGCGGCTGAGCCGCGCCGCCCGCCGCGTTTTCGCCGCGCCCGCAGTCCGCGCCCGCAGCCGTCCGCCGCGGGCGTTTCTGTCTGCGGCTTGCCTTGCGACGGCTTCCGGCGTTCACTCCGGCGGTGACGCGTCGGCGCCGGCCGCCGGAGCCAGGGGAGAACGCCATGGCGGACATGTCCGAAAACGACCTGATCGCGACCTTTTTCGCGCCGCTCGCCGGGGAGGGAGGTCTTGGTCTCAGGGATGACGCCGCGCGTCTGGCCCTTTCCGAGAACCACGAGCTGGTGGTCACCACCGACGGCGTGATCGCCGGCGTGCACTTTTTCCCGGAGGATCCGCCGGAAAGCGTCGCCCGCAAGGCGCTGCGGGTGAACCTGTCCGATCTCGCCGCCAAGGGCGCGCGGCCGGTGGGCTTCCTGCTCACCCTCGGCCTGCCGGAGGGGTGGACGCGCGACTGGCTCGCCGCCTTCGCCGCGGCCCTCGGCGAGGACGCGCGCGCCCGCCGCTGTCCGCTGCTCGGCGGCGACACCATGCGCACGCCGGGGCCGCTCACCGTCGCCATCACCGCCCTCGGCGAAATCCCGCGCGGAACCATGGCCCGGCGCGACGGCGCCCGCGCCGGCGACATCATCGCCGTGACCGGAACCATCGGCGACGCCGCCCTCGGTCTCGAGGCGCGCCGGGCGCAGGTCGCAGGTCCGGACGCGCCGCGGCCCGCCTGGCTCGACGCCATCGGCCCGGACCACGCCGCCGCCCTCGCGCGGCGCTATCTGGAGCCGCAGCCGCGCAACGCCCTGGCCGAGGCCGTGCGCGGCCTCGCCAGCGCCGCCATGGACATCTCCGACGGCCTCATCGGCGACCTGCGCAAGCTGACCCTTGCCTCCGGCGTCTCGGCCCTGCTCATCCTCGACGACGCGCCGCTGTCGCCGGCGGCGGCGGCGGCGCTGGCCGCCGACGACAGCCTGGCGCGCCAGATCTTCGGCGGCGGCGACGACTATGAGCTGCTGCTGACGGCGCCGCCGGATCACTATGAGTCGCTGGCGGCTGCGGCGCGCGCCGCCGGCTGCGGCCTCGCCGCGGTGGGCGAGATTCTCCCCGCGGACGCGCCGTTCGAAACCCGCTGGCGCGACCGCGCCGTCGATCTCGGCCCCGGCGCCTTCACGCATTTCTGATGCGGCCCTGCCTGCGGCCCGCCGCCGCGCCGGCGGCGGGCGGCGGAAATTTCCTGCGTTTGTTAAATGATATAACATGTAACATATGCGGAAATGGCGAACAGACGGACGTTCGCCTGACCTGGCGCCGGACAAAACAGTGATCCGCGCCGGTCATGCATGAGGACATGCGCATTTGCGTCACGGAAAGTTATCGACACGTCCCGTGATGTCGCCGTTCTGATGAACTGTTGTAAAAGGCACGCCCATTTATTGCGTCACATGGCCGTGACCCGCGCGCTGGCGGGGCGTGGTTGCGCCAGACACGGGCTGCGGCCGGATTTGCCGGGAGAAGCAAAAACAGCAATCATGTCATGTCACTGAATGACATGACGCGGCGCGTCGTCGCATGCGGCGCGACACATGCGGCGGAGCCGCCGGCAGGAACGTCAGGGAAGAAACGACATGGCTGCAGTGCTGATTATTATTCTTCTGGGAGCGCTATCCATTGTATATGGCGCCGTCACCATCCGCGCGGTCATGGCTGCCGACGCAGGCGACGCGCGCATGCAGGAAATCGCCGGCGCCATCCGGGAAGGGGCGCAGGCCTACCTCCGGCGGCAATACCTGACCATCGGGGCCGTCGGCGTCATCCTGTTCGCGGCGCTCTGGCTGCTGCTCGGCTTTCTGGTGGCGGTCGGCTTCGCCATCGGCGCCATTCTCTCCGGCGCGGCCGGCTTCATCGGCATGAACGTCTCGGTGCGCGCCAACGTCCGCACCGCCCAGGCCGCGTCGCGCTCGCTGGCCGCGGGCCTCGACATCGCCTTCCGCGCCGGCGCCGTCACCGGCCTGCTGGTGGCCGGCCTCGCCCTGCTCGGCGTCGCCGGCTATTACGCCGTGCTCACCGGCCCGGTGGGGGCCGCCCCTGGCGACCGCGTCGTCATCGACGCGCTGGTGGCCCTTGGCTTCGGCGCCTCGCTCATCTCCATCTTCGCCCGTCTGGGCGGCGGCATCTTCACCAAGGGCGCCGACGTGGGCGGCGACCTCGTCGGCAAGGTGGAGGCCGGCATTCCCGAGGACGATCCGCGCAACCCCGCCACCATCGCCGACAATGTCGGCGACAATGTCGGCGACTGCGCCGGCATGGCCGCGGACCTGTTCGAGACCTACGCCGTCACCGTGGTCGCCACCATGGTGCTGGCGGCGATCTTCTTCGCCGGCGCGCCGGCGCTACCGGCGATGATGCTCTATCCGCTGGCCATCTGCGCCGCCTGCATCGTCACCTCGATCGCCGGCGCATATTTCGTGCGGCTCGGGCCCAGCCAGTCGATCATGGGCGCGCTCTACCGCGGTCTCGCCGCCACCACCGTGCTCTCCGTCGTGGGGCTGGCCGCGGCCACCCACCTGCTGCCGGGCTGGGGCGACGTCGCGGGCGCCGGCGGCCTCGTGCTCAACGGCTTCGCCCTGTTCCTGTGCGGACTGGCCGGCCTCGTGGCGACGGCGCTGATCGTGCTGATCACCGAATATTACACCGGCGTCGGCTACCGGCCGGTGCGCTCCATCGCCCAGGCCTCGGTCTCCGGCCACGGCACCAACGTCATCCAGGGGCTGGCGGTGTCGCTGGAGGCCACCGCCCTGCCGACCGTCGTCATCGTCGCCGGCATCATCGTCGCCTACAAGCTGGCCGGCCTGTTCGGCATATCGGTGGCGGTCACCACCATGCTCGGCCTCGCCGGCATGATCGTCACCCTCGACGCCTTCGGCCCGGTCACCGACAACGCCGGCGGCATCGCCGAAATGTCCGGCCTGCCGCCGGAGGTGCGCCGCTCCACCGACGCCCTTGACGCGGTGGGCAACACCACCAAGGCGGTCACCAAGGGCTACGCCATCGGCTCGGCCGGCCTCGGCGCCCTGGTGCTGTTCGCCGCCTATAACGAGGACTTGCGCTACTTCACCGCCAACGCCGACCGTTACCCCTATTTCCAGGGGGTGAACGTCGATTTCTCGCTCGCCAATCCGTATGTGGTGGTGGGCCTGCTGCTGGGCGGCCTCATCCCCTTCCTGTTCGGCGGCATCGCCATGACCGCCGTCGGCCGCGCCGCCAGCGCGGTGGTGGAGGAGGTGCGCCGCCAGTTCCGCGAGAAGCCCGGCATCATGGAGGGCCGCGACCGTCCCGACTACGCCCGCGCCGTCGACATGCTGACCCGGGCCGCCATCCGCGAGATGGTGGTTCCCTCGCTGCTGCCGGTGCTGGCGCCCGTCGTGCTCTATTTCGTCATCAACGCCGTGGCCGGCCGCAGCCAGGCCTTCGCCGCGGTGGGCGCCATGCTGCTCGGCGTCATCGTCACCGGCCTGTTCGTCGCCATCTCCATGACCTCCGGCGGCGGCGCCTGGGACAACGCCAAGAAGTCGTTCGAGGACGGCTTCACCGATGACGCCGGCGTCACCCACCGCAAGGGCTCGGAGGCGCACAAGGCCTCGGTGACCGGCGACACCGTCGGCGATCCCTACAAGGACACCGTCGGCCCGGCCGTGAACCCGGCCATCAAGATCACCAACATCGTCGCCCTGCTGCTGCTGGCCATGCTGGCGCACGCCGGCTGAGGCGCCGGGCGGGGAGGGGGCGCGCCGCCGGGGCGCGTCAGGCGCGACGTGCGGCGCAAAAAAAGGGCCCGCGGGAAACCGCGGGCCCTGCCGTTGCGCGGGCCTTTTCCGTCCGCCCGTGGACGCCCCGCCGCGCGGGGCGCGGGCTCAGGTGGCGAACGGGTTCATGTTGCTGGCGCCGAGGCCCTTGAACATCTGGCGCACGAAGGAGCGCTCCTGGCCGCTGGTGGGCGTGGTGCGGGTGACGAAGTCGAACACCTCGCCGTCCTTCAGCCCGTACAGCGCCACGCGCTCGACCCTGAAATTCCTGTCAAAATAGATCGCCGCCACCCGCTGGTCGGTGATGGTGGGGTTGAGGAACTGGACCTTGCGTTCGCGGGTCTGCGAAATGTAGTAGAACGTCTTGTTGCCGACCGTGGAGGTGGTGGTGGGGGTGCCCAGCTCCGTCAGCACCGTCTCGACGCTCGTGCCGGGACGGATCTTCGCCAGCATGGCTTCGTCCACCTGCTGGCCGTGCACGATGACTTCCTTCGCGCAGCCGCCGGGAAGCATGGCGGCGCCGGCGAGCGCGGCGGCGATCATGACGTTGCGGAGTAAGGCCTTCGCCATTCTGTCACCTTCTGTAGGTCGCTGCGGGTCGCTGTCCGGACCGGAAAGACCGCCCGCCCCGCGCGGGACGGCGCGCCGGCGCGATCTTAGCACGTCGCCGCGGCCTGTCGCGTCCCGGATCGGAAACGGCGGGCGCCGGCCGGAGGCGCGACGGCCTTGCATCATCGTCGCTGGAGGCGTACCCCGCTGGCGTCTGTTTGGCAAGAACCCGGCCCGCGGCCGGCGGGCGGGCCGCCGCGGGCGGCCCTGCAGGGAGTAAAGCGCGCGTGGTTTTCGGTTTCTTCAGGCGGCGGGATCCGCACCGCGCCGCCGTCGATCATCTGTACCGGCGCGTGGCCGCCGCGGCGCGCCAGCCGGATCTCTATGAATCCTACGGCGTGCCCGACACCACCCAGGGCCGGCTGGAGGCGCTGGAGCTGCACGCCATTCTCGCCATGAGGCGCCTGCGCGACCTGCCGCCGCCCGCCGACGCCATCGGCCAGGCCTTCGTCGACACCGTGTTCGAGCAGGTGGAGCACGCGTTGCGCGAGATCGGCATGGGCGACACCACCGTGCCGAAGCGCATGAAGCTGATCGCCAGGGGATTCTACGGCCGCGCCCTTACCTATGGCGCCGCCCTCGACGCCGGCGACGCCGTGACGCTGGCGGCGGCGCTGGGTCGCAACGTGCTGAACGGGGACGGGCCGGCGCCGCAGCTTGCCCGCTACGCCATGGCCGCGGAGGCGCATCTGGCCGGGCTTTCCCTGGCGCAGATCGCGCCGCAGCCGGACGCCGCCGCGCCGGAGCTGTTCCCGGACGCCCGCGCGCTGCGGCTGGCGGCCGAAGGAGACCTGCAATGACCGACCATGATCCCGCGCCGTTCCTGTCGCATGTGGTGCGCGTCTCCACCCTGCCGCGCGGCGGCGCCCGCGTGACCGTGGAGGCCGACGAGGCCGCCCGCGCCCGCATGGCCAGGGCCTTCGACCTGCGCGCCCTGCCTTACATGAAGGCCACCTTCACCCTGGGCGGCGACGCCCGCCGGCTGCGGGTGAAGGGGCGCCTGCGCGCCGAAATCCGCCAGACCTGCGTGGTGACGCTGGACGAGTTCGATTCCGCCATCGACGAGGACATCGACCTCGTCTTCTCCGAGGACGCGCCGCCGGAAGGGGTGAATCCCAATTTTGACGATGACGGCGACGGCAGGGTTGAGGACATCGAGCCCATCATCGACGACCGCATCGACCTTGGCGCGCTGGCGGCGGAATATCTGTCGCTGGCCATCGATCCCTGGCCGCGCCGGCCCGGGGCCTCCTTTGACTGGAAGGATCCGGAGGACGGGGATTCGCCCTTCGCCGCCCTGCGCCGGCTGAAGCCCTCCGGCGACGGCGGCTGAGCGCGGCGGGACGGGGTCCGTCACATTGCCGACACGCCGGCATGGTTGAGCCGGGGGGCGCTTGGCGGGGCCGCCGTCGCCCTTGCCTAACGGCGCCGATGTTGTTTACAGCCTGATCTCCAGCGTTGCGGGATGTCCGGCGGCGGTTATTGTCCGCGGGCCGCCCCGGCAGGCGCGTCAGAGCCAACAGGATGCAGTCCCCATAAATGTCACGTTCCATCCGCATCGCGATTGACGCCATGGGCGGCGACCTGGGGCCCCAGGTCGCCATTCCCGGTGCGGCCATGGCCCTGGAGCGGCGGCCGGACCTGAAATTCGTCCTGACCGGCGACGAGGCGAAAATCGCCCCGCTGCTCGACGCGCATCCGGCGCTGAAGGCGGCCTCCGAACTGCGCCACACCGCCGTGGCGGTGGCCATGGACGCCAGGCCAAGCCAGGCGCTGCGTCAGGGACGCTATCACTCCTCGATGTGGATGGCCCTTGAGGCGGTGAAGCAGGGCGACGCCGACATCGCCCTTTCGGCCGGCAACACCGGCGCGCTGATGGCCATGGCCAAGTTCTGCCTGCGCACCATGGGGGGCGTGGACCGCCCGGCCATCGCCGGCCTGTGGCCCACCATGCGCGGCGAGAGCGTGGTGCTCGACATCGGCGCCAGCATCGGCGCCGACGCCGCCCATCTGGTTGATCTGGCCATCATGGGCGCGGCCATGGCCCGCATCGTGCTCGACATAGAGAAGCCCACCGTGGGCCTGCTCAATGTCGGCGTCGAGGAGGTGAAGGGCCTCGAGGTGGTGAAGGAGGCGGGCCGCATCCTGCGCGAGAGCGATTTCCCGCATCTTTCCTATCACGGCTTCGTCGAGGGCGACGACATCGGCAAGGGCACCGTCGACGTGGTGGTGACCGAGGGATTCACCGGCAACATCGCCCTGAAGGCGGCGGAAGGCACGGCGAGGCAGTTCGCCGCCCACCTGCGCGCCGCCATGTCCAGCTCGTGGCTGACCCGACTCGGCTACCTGCTGGCCAGAAGCGCCTTTGACGCGCTGCGGGAGCGCATGGACCCGCGCCGCGCCAATGGCGGCGTGTTCCTGGGCCTTGAAGGAATCGTCATCAAGAGCCATGGGGGAACGGACGCGCTCGGCTTCGCCAGCGCGATTGAACTTGGATATGACATGGCCCGGTTCGACCTGATGTCGAACATCCGGGCCCTGGTTCTTGGCAGGGACGGGCCGTTGGCGACTGCCGGGCAAGCCTGAGGAGTATGGGCGCGTGACACGTTTGCGTTCGGTGGTCCGCGGTTGCGGCGCTTACCTGCCGCCCCGCGTGGTGACCAACGACGAGCTGGCGGGGCTTGTCGACACGTCAGATGAATGGATCGTCCAGCGGACCGGCATCCGCCAGCGGCGCATCGCGGCCGACGACGAAACCACGTCGGTGCTCGGCGTGCGCGCGGCGCAGGCGGCGCTCGCCGACGCGGGGCTGGAGCCGGGAGACATTGACCTGGTGATCTGCGCCACCTCGACGCCGGATCACACCTTCCCGGCCACCGCCACCCAGATCCAGGCGGGGCTCGGCATCACCCACGGCGCCGCCTTCGACCTGCAGGCGGTCTGCTCCGGCTTTGTCTTCGCCGTGGCCACGGCCGACAAGTTCCTCATCTCCGGCTCGCACCGGCGCGCGCTGGTGGTCGGCGCCGAGACCTTTTCGCGCCTGCTCGACTGGGAGGACCGCACCACCTGCGTGCTGTTCGGCGACGGCGCCGGCGCCATCGTGCTCGAGGCCCGCGAGCAGCCCGGCGCGGTCACCGACCGCGGCGTGCTCACCACCCACATCCGTTCCGACGGACGCCACCGCCACAAGCTCTATGTGGACGGCGGGCCGGGCTCCACCCGCACCGTCGGCCACCTGCGCATGGAGGGGCGCGAGGTGTTCCGCCACGCCGTCGGCATGATCACCGACGTGATCGAGGACGCCTTCAACGCCACCGGAATCACCGCCGGCGACCTCGACTGGTTCGTGCCCCACCAGGCCAACCGGCGCATCATCACCGCCAGCGCCGACAAGCTGGGCATCGCGCGCGAAAAGGTGGTGGTGACCGTCGACCA
This sequence comes from Camelimonas abortus, assembly GCF_042432745.1. NCBI lineage: Bacteria > Pseudomonadati > Pseudomonadota > Alphaproteobacteria > Hyphomicrobiales > Chelatococcaceae > Camelimonas > Camelimonas abortus. The sequence goes on from NZ_JBHLWR010000006.1 coordinate 605,226, forward strand.
GCACGGCAACACCTCCGCCGCGTCGATTCCGCTGGCGCTGGCCGCCGCCCGCGCCGACGGCCGCATCAAGGAAGGCGACCTGGTGATGATCGAGGCGATGGGCGGCGGCTTCACCTGGGGAAGCGCGCTGATCCGGTGGTGAGGGTTACCTGGCGTCTGTCGGAGTTGTTGACCGCGAAGTCTCCACGGTTTACGTGTGATTCCAAAGAGATAGGTTCAGTTTTCATCAGGTGGGGCGAAAATGGCGGGGCGCACCGTTACGCGCGCAGATCTTTGCGAAGCAGTGTACCAGAAGGTGGGGCTGTCACGGACAGAATCGGCCGAGCTCGTCGAGCAGGTCCTGAAGGAAATGTGCGACTGCCTCGCCAGCGGAGAAACGGTGAAGCTTTCCTCCTTCGGCTCCTTCGTCGTGCGCGAAAAGGGCCGCCGCATCGGCCGCAACCCCAAGACCGGCGTCGAGGTGCCCATCGAGCCGCGCCGCGTCATGGTCTTCAAGCCTTCCAACGTGCTGAAGGCCAGAATCAACGGCCAGCTCGCCGCAGCGCAGCAGGACTGAACCGGACATGACGCGGGGCGCCCACGGGCGCCCCGTCGCGGCCTGAGGGGCCCGCGCGCCGCGCCGCCGGGAGCCGGACGTTCCGCAACAGCACGCACACGGCGCCGGGCCCGGCGCATGTTAAAGAGGATGGCCCACACCAGCGACGCGGAACAAAGCTTTGACTGACCGCCAGACATCGGACAAGGAGCCCGGCGCGTTCCGCACCATCAGCGAAGTGGCGGCGGAGCTTGACGTGCCGCAGCACGTGCTGCGCTTCTGGGAGACCCGGTTCAGCCAGATCCGCCCGCTGAAACGCGGCGGCGGCCGCAGGTTTTACCGCCCCGAGGACGTGCTGCTGATCCGCGGCGTCCGCCGCCTGCTCTACGGCGAGGGCTACACCATCCGCGGCGTGCAGCGCATCCTGAAGGAGGAGGGGGTGCGCTACGTGCAGCAGATCGGCGCCGGCGACGCCCCGCCTGCCCCGGCCGCGCGCCCTGGCGAGCCCGCCGCCTGGCCTGACGGCGCCGCCAGCGACGCGCCGTCCGTCGCGCCCCGCCCGGCCGCCGGCGATGACTGGCCGCCGCCTGGCGACGGCGGGGGGGCGGAACAGCCGCCGCCGGCGCGGGAAGCGCCGGCCGCAGCCTCGCCGCCGGTCGCCATGGCGCACCGCGGCGAGCCGCCGCTCACCGGGCCCGCCCACGCCATGGCGCCCGCCGGCCCGCCCGCCGCCGGGGGCGAGGCTGTCTCCGCCGCCGCGGCCATGCCGCCGTGGCGCCGGCGCCTGCTGGAGGAGGCGCTGGCGGAGCTGCTGGAGTGCCGGCGCCTGCTGGCCCACGCCCGCGGCGACGCCGCCGGCGCCGACTGAGGACCGCCGCGCCCGCGCCAGCACGCCGCCGGGGCGGGGAGGGGCCTGCGGGCGCGCCGCGGTTCGCCCGCACCTTTCCCTTCCGTTCCCTCCCGCCTGTCCCCGCATTCTTCTCCGCAGGAGCGGCCGCGCCGGCGCCGTCCGCCGCAGGGCGGCGGCGAAATGGGGACTACCCACAGCCATTGCCGGCCGGAGGCGTTGCTTTCGCCAGGCGCCTTCACTATAAGGCGGGCAACGTCAGGTTACGCCTGCGTGCGCGGGGAACATCCCCGTGACCGGTTATCTGGCGGGCAGTAGCGCAGCCCGGTTAGCGCACTAGTCTGGGGGACTAGGGGTCGTGGGTTCAAATCCCGCCTGCCCGACCATTCTTTCCGCAGTTTCCGCATCGTCCTTTTCCGCACGTGCGCGCTGATGGCGCCGGCAGGTGCCGGTCCCGGCTGCGTCAGCCTGTCGCGGCGCCGGTCCGCCGCCGGCCGGTCCGCAGGAAACGCCGGCGTTTTCACGCCCGCGCGCCAGCTTTTTTCCGGTCCCGCACGCCCCTGGCGGCGACTTTCCGCGCGCTGGCGGGCGCGGGCGCGCCGTCCGGACAATAGAGGAATTGACGTAACGGTATGAGGAGGTATAAGTGGGGTGTCTTTATATTTGAAATACATTGCGGCTTACGGGTTTGACGCTATGGAAAATACTGAAGATATGCTGCGCCTTTCAGTTGACGTCGTTTGCGCATACGTCGCCAACAACCAGATCGACGCGGCGGAACTTCCGCAGCTGATCAGCCGGATTCACGAGTCATTTCGCAAGCTCGCGCAGACGCCGGAGGACCAGGAGCGGGCCGGGCGCCCGGCGCCGCTCACTCCGGCGCAGATCCGCAAGAGCGTCACCCCGGACTACATCATCTGTTTTGAGAACGGCCGGCCTTACCGCTCGCTCACCCGTCACCTGCGGGCCGCCTACGGCCTCACGCCGGCGGAATACCGCGCCAAATGGGGCCTGCCGCCAGACTATCCCATGGTGGCGCCCAATTACGCCGCCATGCGCTCGCAGCTGGCGCGCAACATCGGCCTCGGCTCCGGCGGCAAGACGGGCGGCTGACGCCCGCCTCCGGCGGGCGCGTCGCCGGACTCACGGACGCGCGAACAGCCACGCGTCCGGCTGGCGGCCGGCGATGATCTCCGCAGCGCATGGCGTGGCGGGGCAGGGGCCGCCGGCGGCGATCGCCGCGCTGCGCCAGCCCACGAGCGGCGCCAGCGCCGCCTCCATCCGCCGCCGCGTCTCGTCCGGCCCCGCGCCGCTCTCGGCGAGGATGCCGGGATGGAACGAGACCAGCAGCAGCGTGGCCGCGCCGCCGGTCGCCGGCCGCATCAGCAGCGGCGCCATGTGCGGCAGCAGCGCGAATTCGCCGCCCTCGATGTCCAGCTTCACCATCAGCGGCCGCGCCGGATCAAGGCGCGCGGCCAGCTGCGCCGGCGTCACCGCCGGCGCCCGCCACACGGCGCGCCCGCCGGCCGCGGCCGCCTGCGCCAGCAGGGCGCTGGACATGGAATCGCCCGGCTTGCGCCGCGCCGCCATGGTCACCGGCTCCGCCGCGGCGCTCACCGCCGCGGCGATCACCGTCACCCGCGCCGCCAGCTCCGGATTGGCCGCCAGATTGGCGCGCAGCTCCGCCAGCGCCGCCGGATCCGCCTCCACCGCCACGCAGTCCGCGCCCAGCGCCGCCGCATGGAGGCAGGTGGGGCCCACCCATGCGCCCAGATCGAGAAACTGCGTCCCCGGCCGGGCGTGCCGGGCGATGGCCGCCAGCGATCCCGGCTCCCAGGCCCCGGCCTCGACCCGCGCCCAGAACGTCGGCTTGTCGTCGCAGACCATGACGGTCGCGCCCCCCAGCTTGACCTTGCGGGCGGCTGTTGCGATTGGAGCGCGCGTGTCCTGCATCAGAGGCTCCGGCACGGAATGCGGTCGCGGCGCGCGCTGCGCGGCGACGGACGAAACTCAGGGGAACAATCAATGGACCTTGGCGCGCTTGTCAGCAACAAACATGTGTTCATCACCGGCGCTTCCGGCGGCCTGGGCGCCCATTTCGCCCGGCTTTACGCCCGCTGCGGCGCGGTGGTCACCGTGGCCGCCCGCCGCGCCGACCGCCTCGCCGAGCTGGTGACGGAGCTGCAGGGCATGGGGGCGAACGCCTGCGCCGTCTCGCTCGACGTCACCGACGAAGCGTCCGTCGGGCGCGCCTTCGCGGAGGCCGAAGCTGCCCAGGGTCCGGTCGACATCGTCATCAACAACGCCGGCATCTCCCGCCCTGGCCTCGCCATGGAGCTCTCCACCGCCGAATTCGACGAGGTGATCAACACCAACCTGCGCGGCGCATGGCTGGTGTGCGCCCGCGCCGGCCGCAACTGGAAGGCGGCCGGCCGCGGCGGCGTCATCGTCAACATCGCCTCGATTCTCGGCTTCCGCGTCGCCCAGGCCATCGTGCCCTATGTCGCCTCCAAGGCGGCGGTGGTGCACATGACCAGGGCGCTGGCCCTGGAGTGGGCACGCTACGGCATCCGCGTCAACGCGCTGGCGCCCGGCTACATCCTCACCGACATCAACCGCGAATTCTTCGAGACCGAGCCGGGCCAGGCCATGATCCGCCGCATCCCCATGCGCCGCCTCGGCAAGGAGACGGACCTCGACGGCGCCATCCTGCTGATGTCCTCCGACGCGGCCAGCTGGATGACCGGCCAGACCATCGCCGTGGACGGCGGCCATCTGGTGTCGACGCTCTGATCCGCGTCCGCGCCGTCGCCCCCCGGTTGTGACCGTGGCGGGCGCGGCGTAACATGCTGGCGTCTGTGGCGGTTCTCCGCCGCGGCGCGGGAGAAGGCCGGCCCGGCGCGACGCCGGGCGGGGCCGGCGCGGCGGGGGGCATGACGCGGGGCGGCCCGGAACGGGGCCACCGGGGGGGCGGGAGGCTGGTGATGCCGGTCGTGCTTGTCCTGCTGTCGTTCGTCGCCGTGGCCGCGGCCCTGCTGGCCGGGGCGCTGATTTTCGGCGGACCCGGGGTTCCGTCGTCCTTCCCGGAAAGGCGGGCGGCGCCGTTCCATGACGGCGGCGCCGCGCCGGCCCCGCCGCTGTCGCGTTATCGCGGAGACGGCGGGACCGGGCTGGCCCTGCGCGCCTATCCGCCGGCGGGGCGCGGCGGGGCGCGCGGCGCGGTCATCCTGCTCCATGGCGTGCTCGCCTGCAGCGAGACCATGCATCCGCTTGCCCAGGCGCTGGCGGCGGCGGGTTTTGCGGTTTACGCGCCGGACATCCGCGGCCACGGCGCCAGCGGCGAGCGGGGACACATTGATTACGTCGGCCAGCTCGAGGCGGATGTGGCGGCGCTGCTCGACGCCGTGCGGCCGCCGCAGCCGCTGACCCTCGCCGGCTACTCCGCCGGCGGCGGGCTCGCCCTGCGGGTCGCGGCCGGGCCGCTGGGGTCGCGCTTCCAGAGCTTCATGTTTCTGGCGCCCTTCCTCGGGCCGGACGCACCCACCAGCATGCCCGCGGCCGGCGGCGGCGCGTGGCTGCGCATCGGCTGGCCGCGGCTCCTCGCCCTCATGCTGCTCAACCGGTCCGGCGTGCGGCGCTTCAACCGCCTGCCGGTGGCGCGCTTCGCCGTCGCCCCGGCCGGCCGGGGCCGGTTCGCCGACAGCTTCGACTACAGCCTGGCGATGAATTTCGGCCCGCCGCGCGACTGGCGCGGGGCCATCGCCGCCATCCGGCGGCCGTTCGCGGTGATCGCCGGAGCCGACGACGACTGCTTCCGCGCCGGCGGCTACGCCGAGGCCTTCGCCGGCGCGCCCTTCCTGCGCCAGCTGGAGCTGGCGCCGGGGGTGGACCACGCCAGCCTGCCGGCGGCGCCGGAGCCGGTGGCCATGACTGTCGCCGCCATCGCCCGCCTGCAGCAGGAGCGGACGTGAGCGGCCGGGCTCAGCCGGCGAGGCCGGCGAGCTGGCAGATCTCCTCCGCCGCGAGCGTGGCCGGCGTCTGGCCGGCGCGCACGGCCGCCTCGATCTGCGGCACGCGCTCGCGCAGCGCCGGATCATTGCGCAGGCGCGCGTGCATGCGCTCCTCCACCAGCGTCCACATCCAGCGCACCTCCTGGGCGCGGCGCCTGGCCTGCAGCTCGCCCGCCGCCTCCATGCGCCGGCGGTGGTCGAGCACGTGCTCCCACAGCCGGTCGAGACCGATGTTGGCGAGGCCGGAGATGGTGATCACCGGCGGCGTCCACAGTTTCGAGGCCGGCGCGAGGATGTGCAGCGCCGCCATGTACTCCGCCGCCGCCGCGCGGGCGCGCTTCTGGTTCTCGCCCTCCGCCTTGTTGACGGCGATCATGTCGGCCAGCTCGAGAATGCCCTTCTTGATGCCCTGCAGCTCGTCGCCGGCGCCCGGCAGCATCAGCACCAGGAAGAAGTCGGTGAGCTCGGCCACCGTCGTCTCGGACTGGCCGACGCCCACCGTCTCCACGATCACCACGTCAAAGCCGGCCGCCTCGCACAGCAGGGTGGTCTCGCGGGTCTTCGCCGCCACGCCGCCCAGGGTGCCGGCGCTGGGCGAGGGGCGGACGAAGGCGTTGGGATCCACCGCCAGGCGCGCCATGCGCGTCTTGTCGCCCAGGATCGAGCCGCCGGTGCGGGTGGAGGAGGGGTCCACCGCCAGCACCGCCACCTTGTGGCCCATCGCCGTCAGATTGGAGCCCAGCGCGTCGATGGTGGTGGACTTGCCCACGCCCGGGACGCCGGTGACGCCGAGGCGGATGGAGCCGCCGGTGCGCGGCATCAGCGTCTGCAGCAGCTGGCGGGCGGCGGCGCGGTGATCCTCGCGCTTCGATTCGATCAGCGTGATGGCGCGCGCCAGCGCAGCGCGATCGCCGGCGACCAGCCGTTCGGCGAGGGCCGCGACGTCAACGGCGGGCGGGCGAGGGGCTGTCTGTGCGGTCATGATCATCTGCATCCGGAACTGGGGCGGCTCGCGCGAGCCGCGTCAGGGCGGCGCCGGCGGACTCCGTCCGGGAGCGGCGGCCGCAGGCGGAACGGTCGCCGTTTCCGGCGGCCGCGCCGGGCCCTGGGCGCGCCGGCGGCCTTGCGGAAACGGGGCGGGGGGGCGGCGCGCGCCCCCTCCGGGGAGCCATACCCCGCCGCAACGATTCAGGCCAGAGCGGGCGCCGCCATCATGCCGCCCACTTGCCGGGGCATTCCGCCGCCGGCCGCCGCGCCGCGGCTTCCGTTTCCTGACTGGCTGGTTGACATGAACAGTCGCACTTTCGTGACGCGCCGCAGGGCGCTGGCCCTCGCCGGGGCCGCGCTCGCCGCCGGCGGCGGCCGCGCGGCGCACGCCGGGCCGCCGGCCGACGCCTTCGTCTACGCCGTGACGACGCGCAGGCCCGTGAACGGCGCCGGGAGCAGCCCCTGGTTCGGTCCGGAGCGCTCGGGCGGCACGCGCGTGGTGCGCGCCCTGATGCGCGACAACGACAGGTCGCTGGTGGGCAAGGCGGTGGCCGCCGTCGCCGGCCGCTGGAGCCTCACCGGCGTCGAGGGGCTCGGCCCGGGCGATCCGGTGGCGGCGCTCACCGCCGCCGTCGGCGGCAGCAACGTGCTGGTCTATGTGCACGGCTACAAGACGTCGTTCGCCACCAGCGTCGTCGACGCCATCACCCTGGCGCGCGGCATTGGCTTCGACGGCGTGCCCGTGGCCTTCTCCTGGCCCTCCCGCGACGCCATCCTCGACTATGGCTACGACCGCGAGAGCGCCATGTGGTCGCGCGACGCCTTCCAGGACATTCTCGAGTCGCTGGGCCGCAATCCCGCCGGCGGCGTGGTCAACATCGTCGCCCACTCCATGGGCTGCCTGCTGACCATGGAGACGCTGCGCCAGCTGTGGGCGCTGAGCGGCTCCATGGACCTTGCGGCGCGCATCGGCGCCATCGTGCTGGCGGCGCCGGACATCGACGTCGACCTGTTCGCCACCTCGCTGAAGCGCATCGGCCCGCTGGCCGCCCACATCACCGTCATCGGCTCCACCCGCGACACCGCGCTCGCCCTGTCCGAGGCCGTCGCCGGCGGCGTGGCCCGCGTCGGCGCCGCGGCGCGCGCGCAGCTGGAGCCGCTGGGGGTGAAGGTGGTGGACGCCTCCGGCTATGGCTGGGGCGTCATCGGCCACGACACCTTTCTCACCAATGCAGACGTGCGCGCGGTGGTGCGCCGCGCCATCGAACGCGGCGCCCACGCCCAGGACTGAGCGGCGGGCCTTGCGGGCGCCGCCCTGGCCGCGCCGGCCGCCGTTGCGTCAGCCGGCCGGGGCGCGGCGGATGCGCATCGGCAGGCCGCCGCGCGGCCGCAGCGTGATCTTCAGCTGCGGCTCGGGCGGGATTTCGCCCGCCGGCTCCGGCGCGAATTCCCGCGCCAGCGTCGCGAGGATCGCCGTTCCCTCCAGCAGGGCGAAGCCCATGCCGATGCAGATGCGCGGCCCGGCGCCGAACGGCATGAAGGCGTGGCGCGGCCGCGCTTTCACCGCCCCGGGCGCGAAATTTTCCGGATTGAACCGCTCCGGCTCCGGCCACAGCATCCGGTGGCGGTGGATGGCGTGGATCGGGATGACCAGCGTGGCGCGCCGGGGGATCCGTTCGCCGCCAAGGGTGGCGGCCTCGCGCGCCGTGCGCACCGTGGCCGCCGCCGGCGGATACAGCCGCATCGCCTCCTGCAGGGTCTGGCGGGCGTAAGCCAGCTGGCCGACGTTTTCCGCCGTCACGCCGTGCGGCGCCACGGCGCGCGCCTCCGCCCGCAGCCGCGCCGCCACGTCCGGATGCTGGCTCAGCAGCCAGAACGTCCAGGTGAGGGCGAGGGCCGTGGTCTCGTGTCCGGCGGCGATGAAGGTCACCAGGTTGTCGATGACGAGCGCGTCGTCCATCCGCCGCCCGGTCTGCGGATCGGCGGCGCCCAGCAGCAGGCTGGTGAGGTCGCTTCCGCCGGTCGCGCCCGCCGCCCGGCGCGCGTCGATCGCCGCCTGCATGCAGCCGCGCAGGTAGCGCCGGCCGGCGGCGGCGCGCCGGCTGCCGGGGTAGGGCGTCCATGACGGCGCCCCCAGCAGCGCCAGGGCGATGGGCCAGCCCGAGCTCTCCAGCGAATCGGCGATCGCCCGGGCGACGCGCTCCACGTCCATGTCCGGCGCGTCCTTCAGCATGGTGGCGACGATCACCGAGAAGGTGGCGCGCATCATCTCGTGGGCCACGTCGACGACGGCGCCCTCCAGCGCGCGCCAGCGCGCCGCCGTCTCCTCCGCCGCCGCCGTCATGGCCGGCAGCATGGCCGTGAGCCGCTCGTGGCGGAACACCGGCGCCGCCAGCCGTCGCTGCCAGCGCCAGTGGTCGCCGTTGGCGGTGAGGATGCCCTGGCCCAGCGCCGGCCCCAGCGCCCGGCGGGTGGCGCGGTCCTTCACGAATATGTCCGCCTTCTCCACCATCGCCTCATGCACGAGGGCGGGGTCCATCACGAAAAACGCCGGCCGGCCGATGAGCCGCGTGCGCACCAGGGGCGCCTCGTAGATTTCCGGCGGCCAGCCGGCCACCGGATTGCGCACCAGGCTGGCGATGACGCTGAGCGGGCCGCGGCGCCGGCGCGGGCGCACGGCGCGCACGCCTGCGGCGGGGCCGGAGGCGTCGGGGCGGGAGGCGGCGTCTGCGGTCAAGGCGGATCTCCATGGCGGCGGGCGCGCCCCGCCCCGGCGGACGGGCGCCCCGTGTGGCGGACAACATATATAATCCGCCCGCCGGCGCCCGGGAGGGGCGTGCGGCCGCCAGGCGCACGGGCCGCGCCCGCCCGCCCGGGACGGTCCCGGCCCCCCTGCGCGCCAGGGCGGCGGACGTCCGCATTTTTTGCGGCCGGACGGAATTTTCATGCTTGAGGGCCCGGCGCGGCCATTGCACAGTTGCGCGAACCAACGGACGCCGGATTGCGGCGTCGGCGATCCTGCACATGCGGCCAGCCGCGTCGCCGGCTGATCCTGGCGGCGGTTGTCCCGCCCGGCGGGCGGCGGGCCAGGGAGAGTGATACGATGGCGGAAGACGCGCCGGGGATTGTCAACCTCGACCGTGAGGACATCAAGAAAGGGCTGGCGGACGGCAGCATCCTGCTGGTCGACGTGCGTGAGCCCAATGAATACGCCGCCGGCCACATTCCCGGGGCGGTGCTGTTTCCGCTCTCCACCTTCGACGCCAGCAGGCTGCCGGATCCGGGCGGCAGGCGCCTGGTGTTCTCCTGCCGGTCGGGCAAACGCTCGCAGACGGCGATCGCAAAGGCGCGCGAGGCGGGGCTGCCCTATCGCGAGCATTACGCCGGCGGCATTCTCGACTGGATCGAGGCTGACGAGCCGGTGGAGCAGGGCTGAGACGCCGCGCCGCGCGGCCGCCGGCCAGACCGGCGGCTGACGCGACGCCGGGCCCCCCCGCGGGGCCCGTTCCGGCGCCGCGCCCCCGCGGCGCCGCAGCCGGGCGCGCAGGCCCGGAAACAACGACAGGAACTGCCAGACGGGAGGACGAGGACGCCGGCCGTGGCGTCCATGGCGGGCCAGCGGCCGGCGCGCGCCTTCCTGTCGCGGCCTCAACCGGTCTGGTCACGTACATGGACATCAAGCGGCTTTCGCCAACTGGCCTCCTCCTCGCCCTCGGCGCCATGCTGGCCATGGCCGGGTGCGACGACAAATCCGCCCGCACCGCCGGCGCGCCGCCGCCGCCGCCCGTCACCGTGGCGCGGCCCGTGGTGCGACCGGTCGTCGAATATGACGACTACACCGGCCGCTTTGAGGCGCGGGCCGCCGTCGACGTGCGCGCCCGCGTCTCCGGCCTGCTGGAGAAGGCCCTGTTCACCGAAGGCGGCATGGTGCGCGAGGGCGACCTGCTGTTCGTCATCGACCCGCGGCCATACCAGGCGGCGGTGGACCAGGCAGCGGCGGCGCTGAAATCGGCGAAGGCGCGGGTGGCCTTCGCCACCGCCGACCTCAACCGCGCCAACAATCTCAGCCGCAGCGGCAACATCTCCGAACAGCTGCTGGAGACACGCCGCCAGGCGGCGCTGGTGGCCGAGGCCGAGGTGAGCGCCGCCGAGGCCAACCTGCAGGCGGCCAGGCTCAACCTGGAGTTCACCCAGATCCGGGCCCCGATCAGCGGCCGCATCGGCCGCAAGGAGCTCTCCACCGGCAACCTGGTGGTGGCCAACGCCACGCTGCTCACCACCATCGTCTCCACCGACCCGATTTACTTCTATTTCGACATCGACGAGCGCTCCTATCTGGCCTACGCCCGCCAGAACCGCGGCGACGGCGCCAAACCCGGCGTGGACGTGAAGCTGGCGCTCTCCGACGGGGAGACCCCGACCATTCCGGGCCGGCTCGACTTCCTCGACAACCGTCTTGACCAGGCCACCGGCTCCATGCGCGCCCGCGCCGTGGTGCCCAATCCCGACGGCTTCCTGCAGCCGGGCATGTTCGGCGTGATCCGCATTCCCGGTTCGCCCAGCTACACCGGCGTTCTCGTGCCGGACGACGCCGTCGTCACCGACCAGAGCCGCCGCTTCGTCTGGGTGCTGGACAGGGACAACGTGGCCAGCGCGCGCATCGTGCGCCTGGGGCCGAAAATCGACGGGTACCGCCTGATCCGCTCCGGCCTCACCGGCGAGGAGACCATCGTCATCAACGGCCTGCCGCGGGTGCGCCCGGGCCTGAAGCTGACCCCGAAACTGGTGGAGCTGCCTCCCGTTGCCGCGCCGGAGGGCGCCGCCGCGGCCGCCGCGGCCGCCCCGGCAGGGAAGTGAGCCGGCCATGCGTTTCGCCCATTTCTTTGTCGACAGGCCGATCTTCGCCTCGGTGCTGTCCATCGTCATCGTGCTGGTGGGCTACATCTCCTATCTCAGCCTGCCGGTGGCGCAGTATCCGGAGATCGCCCCGCCGACCATCGTGGTGCGCGCCTCCTATCCCGGCGCCAACGCCAGGACCGTGGCCGAAACGGTGGCGACGCCGCTCGAGCAGGAGATCAACGGCGTCGAGAACATGCTCTACATGCTCTCGAACTCGACCAACGACGGCTCGATGCAGCTGACCATCACCTTCCGGCTCGGCACCGACCTCGACGCCGCCAACGTGCTGGTGCAGAACCGCGTCGCCGTCGCCATGCCGCGCCTGCCGGCGGAGGTGCGCGCCCTTGGCGTCACCACCCGCAAGAGCTCGCCCGACCTGATGCTGGTCGTGCACATGTTCTCGCCGGACGGCGCCTTCGACGACCTCTACATCTCCAACTACGCGCTGATCCGCATCCGCGACCAGCTGCTGCGCCTCGACGGCGTGGGCGACATCACCGTTTTCGGCGTGCGCGAATATTCGCTGCGCGTGTGGCTCAACCCGGACCGGCTCGCCTATTACGGCCTCACCACCACTGACGTGGTGCAGGCCATGCAGGAGCAGAACGTGCAGGTGGCCGGCGGCGCCATCGGCGCGCCGCCCATGCGGCCGGGCGTCGACTTCCAGCTCACCGTGCAGGCCCAGGGGCGCTTCACCGACGCGCGCCAGTTCGAGGAGATTATCGTCAAGTCCGCCGACGGCGGCCGCCTCGTGCGCCTGAAGGACGTGGCCCGCGTGGAGCTGGCCGGGCGGGACTATACCTCCAACTCCTATCTCAACGGCAAGCCGGCCATCGGCATCGGCGTCTACCAGCGCCCGGGCACCAACGCCCTTGAGGCCGCCGGCGCCGTGATCGCGAAGATGGAGGAGCTGAAGCAGTCCTTCCCGGTGGGGCTCGACTACCGCATCGCCTACAACCCCACGGTATTTATCGCCCAGTCGGTGCAGGAGGTTTACAAGACGCTGTTCGAGGCGGTGGCGCTGGTGGTGCTGGTGGTGCTGGTGTTCCTGCAGTCGTGGCGCACCGCCATCATCCCGATCATCGCCATTCCGGTGTCGCTGATCGGCACCTTCGCCGCCATGGCGGCCTTCGGCTTCTCGCTCAACAACCTCACCCTGTTCGGCCTGGTGCTGGCCATCGGCATCGTCGTCGACGACGCCATCGTGGTGGTGGAGAACGTGGAGCGCAACATCGCCGACGGCTTCTCGCCCGCCGAGGCCGCCCACCGCACCATGGACGAGGTGGGCTCGGCGCTCATCGCCATCGCCCTGGTGCTGTCGGCGGTGTTCGTGCCCACCGCCTTCATCTCCGGCATCACAGGCCAGTTTTACCGGCAGTTCGCGCTCACCATCGCCGTGGCCACAGTGATCTCGGCCTTCAACTCGCTCACCCTGTCGCCGGCGCTGTGCGCGCTGTTCCTGAAGGGCCACGGCGGGCAGCCGCGCAACCTTCTGGCGCGGCTGGGACGCGGCTTCGCCAACGGCTTCAACCGCGGCTTCGACGCCGCCTCCGGCGGCTACGCGCGCACGGTGCGCGCCGTGGTGGCGCGCAAGCTGCCGCTGGCCGGCGCGCTGCTGGTCTACGCCGCCATGACCGCCGGCGCCGGCTGGCTCGCCGACAGGACGCCCACCGGATTCATTCCGCGCCAGGACCAGGGCTATCTCATCGCCATCGTGCAGCTGCCGGACGGCGCCTCGCTGCAGCGCACCGACGCGGTGATGCGCCGCGCCTCGGAGATCGTGAAGAACACCCCCGGCGTCGCTGACGCCATCGGCATCGTCGGCATCTCCGGCTCGACGTTCACGCCCTCGTCCAGCCAGGGCATCATGTTCGCGCCGCTGAAGCCGCACGCCGAGCGCGCCGGCCCCGGCATGCGCGACTTCGAGATCGCCGGCGAGGTGATCCGGCGGCTCAGCGTCATCGAGGAGGCGTTCACCATCGCCGTGCCGCCGCCGCCGGTGCGCGGCCTCGGCGCCACCGGCGGCTTCAAGATGATGGTGCAGGACCGCTCGGGCGTCGGCATCGACGCGCTGCTGGCCGCCGCCCGCGGCCTCATCGCCGAGGCCAACCGCGACCCCAGCCTCACCCGCGTCTACACCACCTATGGCGTGAACACGCCGCAGATCTACCTGGACATCGACCGCACGAAGGCGCGCATGCTGAACGTGCCGCTGGCCAACGTGTTCCAGACCCTGCAGGTGAACCTGGGCGGCGCCTATGTGAACGACTTCAACGCCTTCGAGCGCGTTTACCAGGTGCGCGCCCAGGCGGACGAGCAGTTCCGCGCCGACCGCGAGCGCATCCTGCGTCTCAAGGTGCGCTCGGCCGACGGCGCGCTGGTGCCGCTGGGCACGCTGGTGCGCATCCGCGACGTGGCGGGCCCGGACCTGGTGCAGCGCTACAACATGTACACGGCCATCGCCGTGCAGGGCGAAACCCCGCCCACCGTGGCCTCCGGCTCCGGCCTTGCGGCGATGGAGACGCTGGCCGCGCGCGCGCTGCCGCCCGGCACCGGCTATGAGTGGACCGAGCTGGCCTACCAGCAGAAGCTGGCCGGCGACACCGCCGTCTACATCTTCGCGCTCTCGGTGCTGTTCGTCTTCCTGGTGCTGGCGGCGCAGTATGAAAGCTGGTCGCTGCCGCTGGCCATCATCCTCATCGTGCCGCTGGCGGTGCTCTCGGCGCTCGCCGGCGTGGCCCTGCGCGGCATGGACAACAACATCCTCACCCAGATCGGCCTTGTGGTGCTGATCGGCCTGGCCGCCAAGAACGCCATCCTGATCGTGGAGTTCGCGCGGCAGCTGGAGGATGAGGGCCGGGGCGTGGTGGAGGCCGTGGTGGAGGCGGCGCGGCTGCGTCTGCGGCCGATCCTGATGACCTCCTTCGCCTTCGTGCTCGGCGTGCTGCCGCTGGTGACGGCGCGCGGCCCGGGCGCGGAGATGCGCCAGGCGCTCGGCACCGCCGTGTTCTTCGGCATGATCGGCGTCACCTTCTTCGGCCTGTTCCTGACGCCGGCCTTCTATGTGGCGATCCGCCGCCTGTCCGGCGCGCTCGGGCGGCTGGCGCGGCGCGGGCCGCGGTCCGGGGCGCGCTGAGGCGCTTTCGGAGGCCGGACGCGCGTCACGCCCGCATGCCCGCGCTGGAGCGCGGGCATGCGCATTTCGCGCGGCGGCGAAAAACGCCGCCGGGAAACGCGCCTCGCGCGCGGCAGGCTCTGGCGCCGGCGGGCGCGTTCTGGAATCCTTCACAACTGCGCCGGTCGCCTCATGCGCCGGCCGCCATATATCCAGGAGCGACAGATGACCGGAACAGGGACTGTTTCGACGGGCGGACGGCGCCATGGCCGTCATGGCCTGCTGCGCATGGCCGGCGCGCTGGTCGCCGCCGCGGCCATCACCGCCGGGGCCGCCACGGTCGCCGTCGGCCAGGGCGACCCGATCGCCGAACGCAAGGCGCTGTTCAAGCAGATGGGCGCGGCGCTGCGCGAACCCGGCAAGATGCTGAAGGGCGAGGCGACCTTCGACCTCGCGGCGGTGAAGGCGGCGCTGGAGACGGTGGCGACCAGCTCCGCGAAGCTGCCGGCCCTGTTCCCGGACGGCTCCGACACGGGCGACACCGCCGCCCTGGCCAAAGCGTGGGAGGACCGGGCCGATTTCAACGCCCGTTTCGTCAACCTGTCGAAGGACGCCCGGGCGGCGCTCGCCTCGGTCACCGACGCGGAGAGCTTCCGCACCGTCATGCCGAAGCTGCTGGGGCAGTGCGGCGCCTGCCACAAGATCTACCGCAAACCGTCGTAACAGGGGACGCGGACATGACCGCCGCGCCGCAGGGCCCGGGCGTCGCCGGCGTCGCGCCGGCGCGCGCCTGGGACGGGCCGACCCGGCTCTATCACTGGACGCAGCTGGCGCTGGTGGCCGGGGCGTTTTACACCCAGTGGTTCATGGATCCGGCGCTGGACCCCACCATGCGCTTGCACCGCTGGTGCGGCTATGGCGTGCTCGTGCTGCTGGCGTTCCGGCTGCTCTGGGGCTTCGCCGGGGCGCCAACGGCGCGCTTTTCGCATTTCCTGCGCCCGCCGGGGGCGGTGGCGCGCTATGTCGCGCGCCTGCTGCGCGGCGGAGCGCCGGCGTTTCTCGGCCACAACCCGCTTGGCGCGCTGATGGTGGCGGCGCTGCTGCTGCTGCTCGCCGCCCAGGCGCTCTCCGGCCTGTTCACCGCCGATTCCAACGGCATTTTCGGCGGGCCCTTCGCCCATTTCGACCTGCTGGAGGAGCCGCCCGCGTGGAAGGCGCGCCTGCAGGCGTGGCACCACATCGGCGCCAATGTGATCTTCTTCTTCGTGCTCGTGCACGTGCTGGTGAACCTGTACTGCCAGTTCGTGAAGCGCGAGCCGCTGGTTTCCGCCATGATCACCGGCGTCAAGCCCGCCGGCGACTACGCCGACGCCGCTGACGCGCCGCGGGGCTCCTACGGGGCGCGGGCGCTGGCCTGTCTCGCCGTGGCGGTGGCGGCGACGTTCGGCGGGATCTGGCTGGCGGGCGGCTCGCCGTAGGCCGGGGGAGGCCGCCGGCCAGGATGCGCCGGCGCCTGCGCTTCGCCGCGGTCATGTCCGGGCCTGATCCGGGCCCTCCCGCCGACGCCGGCCACACGCCGCCCGCCGGGACGCTGCCGCGGCCGTCGCCCGTGCGTCTGTTGTCCGGAGCGGCGTCAGGCGCCGCAAGGGGCGCCCCAGGTCCGGGCGCGACGGCTGACGAAGCGCTGGCGGCGGGTGAGGGCGGCGCAGGCCGGGGAATCCGGGCCGCCGCCCGGACGCGGGCATGAGTGGGAGAGGCGGGCGGCGGCCTGTTCTGCGCCGCCGGTTCTCCGCCCCGGCGCCGGGGTTCGCGGCCGCGGGCGACAGGGGCGGTTTGCGGCCGGTTTTCGCCGCGGCCCCGGCGTGCGTGCAGGCAAGGCCACGGGGGGGCGCGGGGGCGCGGCGCGCGCTCACCACCAGTCGACGAAATGATGCACCGGGCCGTGGCCGGAGCCGACGTGCAGGCGCTCCGAGGCGGCGAGCGCCCGGGTGAGATAGGCCTTCGCCTCCGCCACCGCCGTTTCCAGCGGCAGGCCCCTGGCCAGCAGCGCCGCAATCGCCGAGGACAGCGTGCAGCCCGTGCCGTGGGTGTTGCGCGTGTGAATGCGCGCCGCCCCGTAACGGCGCGCGCCGGAGGCCGTCACCAGAACGTCCGTGCTCTCCGGCCCGTCGCCATGGCCGCCCTTCACCAGCACCGCCTGCGGGCCAAGGCCGAGGATGCGCCGCCCCTGGTCCTCCAGCGCCGCCTCCGTGTCCGCCGGCTCCTCGCCCAGCAGCGCCGCCGCCTCCGGCATGTTCGGCGTCACCACCGTGGCCAGCGGCAGCAGCTCCTCCTTCAGCGTCCCGACCGCGTCCTCGCTGATCAGCCGGTCGCCGCTGGTGGCCACCATCACCGGATCCAGCACCACCGGCAGCGGCCCGTAGCGGCGCAGACCCGCCGCCACCGCCCGGATGGTCTGCGCCCGCGACAGCATGCCGATCTTCACCGCCTTCACCGGAAGGTCGCTGAACACCGAGTCGATCTGCTGGCTGACGAACTCCGGCGGCGCGTCGTGCACGCCCTGGACGCCGAGCGTGTTCTGGGCGGTGAGCGCGGTGATGACGCTGGCGCCGAACACGCCCAGAGCCGAAAAGGTCTTGAGGTCGGCCTGGACGCCGGCCCCTCCGCCCGAATCTGAACCAGCGATGGTGACGGCGATGGCGGTCAATGCGTTCTCCCTGTTAACCCTGCTGCGGCCGCGCCGGACCTGCTCCGCCCCGCGGATGCGGGCGGAGCGCCGGCGCGTCCATGGTCTGTTAGCGACTGGCGCGGCGTCCGGCCCCCCCCCGTGACGGGAGGGCCGCGGCCCTCAGAAATTGGCCGGGAAGGCGCCGCCGTCGATGAGGAAGTTGTGGCCGGTGATATAGCCGGCGTGGGCGCTGCAGATGAAGGCGCACAGCTTGCCGAACTCGTCCGGATCGCCGAACCGCCGCGCCGGAATGGCCGCCGCGCGCGCCCGCGCCACCTGCTCCTCGCTCTGGCCCGAAGCGGCCGCCGCGTTCTTCAGGATCGCCGCCAGCCGGTCGGTGGCGAAGGCGCCGGGCAGGATGTTGTTCACCGTCACCCCGTGCGGCGCCAGCTGGCGCGCCACGCCCGACACGAAGGCCGTGAGCCCCGCCCGCGCCCCGGAGGAGAGGTCCAGCCCCGGCAGGGGCGTCAGCACCGACGCCGAAGTGATGTTGACGATGCGCCCGAAACCGCGCTGCGCCATGCCCGGCGCCAGCGCCTGGATGAGCTGGATTGGCGCGACCATGTTCTGCTCGAGGCCGCGCAGGATGTCGTCGTGACCCAGCGCCGTGTAGTCCGCCGGCGGCGGCCCGCCGTTGTTGTTGACCAGAATGTCCGCGTCCGGGCAGGCGCGCGCCACCTGCTCGCGCCCGCCCTGCGTCGACAGGTCGGCCGCCACGCCCCGCGCCTTGCCGCGGCCGCGGGCGTTGATGGCCGAAACCGTCTCCGCCACCGCCTGCGCGTCGCGACCATTGATGATGACGTCGCAGCCGGCTTCCGCCAGCGCCATGGCGCAGGCGCGCCCAAGCCCCCGGCTGGAGGCGGAGACAATGGCCTTGCGGCCGGCGATGCCCAGATCCATCGGCGTAACTCCCCGCTTGCTGTGTCCCGTTTTCCGGCGTCCGCGCGTCCGGCGCCGGGGCAGGCGCCGTCCGCGCGGCGCAGCGGCAGTATTCGGCAAAACCCGCGGTCTGTCAGCTGGTTAGGGCCTCATGCGGAATCAGTCCTGCAGGCGGCGCAGCGCCACATGCCCGGGCCATGCGCCAGCTTCATGCGCCGGGTGAGGAAACCGCCGCCGGTCCGCCGCGCCGCGGCCCGCTGCGGCGCCGGAAAGCGATTCGTCTCCAGGAGGCTGCGGGCGGAGGCGGAATCATTTTCGCAGGCGCCGCGCCGCCGCCGTCCGGGCCTCCGGGGGCGGGGGCGGCGGCCCGCGCCGTCAGGTCCTCGGGAGGGAATTCAGCTTTTCGTCCAGTAGCCTGGCGGTGATCTGCTGAATCATCTGCTGAACCGCGGGCGTCCCTTCCGGCGCGCCGGCGGGGCCGGCCGCCGCGGGCTGCTGCTGCGGCGGCGGCTCCGGCGCCGGGGACGGCGCCGTCGTCCCGGGCGCGTCCGCGCCGGCGTCAGCGGCGGGCGCCGCGCCTGCGCCGGAGAGGCGCGCGACGGCGGCCTGCAGGTTCGAGTCGCCCACTTCCTGGACGGCGATGATCTCGCGCATTTCCGCAAGGCTGGTCTCAAGGGCGGCGCAGGCGCCGGCGGCCTGGGCGGCGATGGCTCCCGCGGCGTGGTCCGCCAGGGCGCGCAGCTGCGCCGTCGCCGCCTCCATCTGCGCCGTGGCGGCGGCGAGGTCGCGCAGGCTGCCGGCGCTGATGCGGCGCGCCAGCTCCAGCTGCGGCGTGACTTCCGCCACCGTGGCGCGCGTGCGCTCCAGCGCCTCCCTGGCGGCCGCCGCCTGCGCGTCGCGGACGGCGGCCATCTTCGCCGCGGCGTCGCGGCGCGCGTCGGCCAGCGCCCGCTCCAGCTTGCCCACGGCGGCGAGCAGCGCGCGCGTTTCGGCGGCGCGGGTGCGGCGCGCGAACTCGCCCAGGAACCTGCGCCCCCGCGCGGTCTCCATCAGCGCCGACCAGATCGGCAGATACTCCGCGTCGGAGAGCTGCGGCGTGGTCGCAATGTCGGAAAGACGCTCGGAGGTGGTCATAGGCGCCGCCAGTCCCGCATGAAGTCGCACGAGGCAGGACTATTGGCGGTGATGGCTAACATCCGGTTAACCGGCGCGCGGCGGGGGGGCGGCGCAGGCGCCGCAGGCGGCCTATCCCCACAGCTCGCGTCCGGGCGGCCACGCCACCGCCCCGTCGTAGCGCAGGCCCGGGGAGCGGTCCCGCGCCAGCAGCAGCGGACCGTCCAGGTCGACGAAGCGCGCCCGCGGCGCCAGCAGCATGGCCGGGGCCATCGCCAGCGAGGTGCCGACCATGCACCCAACCATCAGCGCGAAGCCCAGGCGCGTCGCCTCTTCGGCCGTCGCCAGCGCCTCGGTGAGGCCGCCGGTCTTGTCCAGCTTCAGGTTCACCGCGTCATAGCGCGCGCGCAGCGACGCCAGGTCGGCGCGGGTGTGCATGCTCTCGTCGGCGCACACCGGCGCCGGCCGCTCCATCCGCTCGAGCGCGGCGTCGGCTCCGGCCGGCAGCGGCTGCTCCACCAGCGCCACGTCCGCCGCGGCGCAGGCCTCCAGCAGCGCCGGCAGCTCCTGCTCACGCCAGCCTTCATTGGCGTCCGCCAGCAGCACCGCGCCGGGGGCGGCGGCCCGAACGGCGCGAATGCGCTCCATGTCGCCCTCCGGCGCGCCCAGCTTGATCTTCAGCACCGGCCGGCCGGAGTCGAACGCCTCGCCCGCCTGGCGCGCCATGGTCTGCGCCGTCCCGAGACTGATGGTGAAGGCGGTGGTCACCGGCCGCAGCCGGTCCAGCCCGGCCAGCACATGGACCGGCACGCCGCTCTGGCGCGCCTCAAGGTCCCACAGGGCGCAGTCCAGGGCGTTGCGCGCCGCGCCCGCCGGCAGCAGCCGCTGCAGCGCCATGCGGTCGGCGCCGGCTTCGATGCGGGCGCGCACGCTTTCAATGGCGGCGACCACGCTTTCCACGCTCTCGCCATAGCGGGCGTAGGGCACGCATTCGCCGCGGCCGGCGACCTCCCCGGCGCTGACGCGGGCCACCACCACCACCGCCTCGGCGCGCGAGCCGCGGGAGATGGTGAATCCGCCCGCGATGGGGAAGCGCTCGACCATGACCTCAAGACGCCGCCTTTCCCGGGGGGGCGCGGGCGGCGCGGCGCAGGCGGGGGCGTCAGGGGCGCTGTCGCGCGGCATGGACAAGCTCCGTGGGCGGGGGGGGACGGGGCCGCGGCGGGCGGGCGCGCCGGCCGCGGCGGCGGCGCGCATTGAAGCGCCGCCGCGCTGCGATTGCAAACCTCTTGCTCCGCACGGGAGACGGCCGCCGCGCCGGCTCGACAGCGCGCGCCCGGAACGGTATTCCTCAGACATGACGTTCCGCGGCGGCGTCCCGGCCTGGCCGGGTCCGCCGGCCGGCGGCCGGGTTGCGGCCCGCCGCAGCGATCCCGACATGCCGCAACCTACCCAGAGAGGGACGCGCCTGCTGTGACGGTTGATGACCCCTTCGCGGATATCGGGCGGCGCGGCGACGAAATTCGTGCGAAGCTCTCCGGCTGCTGGGACGCGGCCCACGCCGCCGCCGTGGAGAAGGCCGTCGCCGAAATCGTGTCCGAAGCCACCGGCGTCCGCCAGGTGCTGTTCGACCTCGCCGGCGTGCGCCGGCTCGACACCCTCGGCGCCTGGGTGCTGGACCGCACCCGGCACGAGCTGGGCCAGAAGGGCCTCAAGGCCGACTTCCTCGACATGCAGCCGGAGCACCTGACGCTGCTCAACGAGGTGGCCTGTCGCGGCTTCCAGGAGCTGCCTGCGCCGGCGCGCACCTTCTGGGGCATGGATTTTCTCGTCCATGTCGGCCAGAGCGTGACGCAGTCCGGCCGCGATCTCTACAGCGGCGTCAGCTTTCTCGGCGAGGTGGTGGCGGCGCTGTTCCGCATCCTCGTCAATCCGCGCCGCTTCCGTCCCATCTCCGTGGTGCACCATGTCGAGATGGTGGGCCTGCACGGCGTGCCCATCGTCTCGCTGATCTCCTTTCTGGTCGGCTGCATCGTCGCCCAGCAGGGCCTGTTCCAGCTGCAGCGTTTCGGCGCCCAGGCCTTCGTGGTCAACCTGATCGGCATTCTCACCCTGCGCGAGCTGTGCGTGCTGCTGACCTCGATCATGATCGCCGGCCGCTCCGGCTCGGCCTTCACCGCCGAGCTCGGCTCCATGAAAATGCGCGAGGAGGTGGACGCCCTGCGCGTGA
This sequence comes from Camelimonas abortus, assembly GCF_042432745.1. Taxonomy (NCBI): domain Bacteria; kingdom Pseudomonadati; phylum Pseudomonadota; class Alphaproteobacteria; order Hyphomicrobiales; family Chelatococcaceae; genus Camelimonas; species Camelimonas abortus. The sequence goes on from NZ_JBHLWR010000006.1 coordinate 626,569, forward strand.
TGGGCCTTGATCCCATCGAGGTGCTGGTGGTGCCGCGCATCGCCGCCATCATCATCGCCCTGCCGCTGCTCACCTTCGTCTCCGCCATGGCGGGGCTGTTCGGCGGCGGCCTCGTCAGCTGGCTCTACGGCGGCATTCCGCCGGAGATCTTTCTGGCGCGGCTGAAGCAGGCCATCAGCATGAGCACCTTCCTCGTCGGCATGATCAAGGCGCCGTTCATGGCGCTGGTCATCGGCGTCATCGCCACCCAGGAGGGCCTGCAGGTGAAGGGCTCGGCCGAGTCGCTCGGCCGCCAGGTCACTTCCTCGGTGGTGAAGGCGATCTTCATGGTGATCGTGGTGGACGGCCTGTTCGCCATGTTCTTTGCGGCCATCGACTACTGAGGTGCGACCCATGGCGGAAAGCCCCTCCGGCAATGGCGGCGAAATGACCGCGGAGCAGGCGGCGGCCCGGCCGGTCCGCCACGGGGCCCCCGGCCCCGACGCGGAAGTGGTGATCCGCGTCACCGACCTCGAGGTCGGTTTCGGGACGAAGACCATCATGAAAGGCCTCAACCTCGACGTGCGCCGCGGCGAGGTGCTGGGCTTCGTTGGCGCCTCCGGCACCGGCAAGTCGGTGCTCACCCGCGCCATTCTCGGCCTCGTGCCCAAGCGCGCCGGCCGGATCGAGGTGTTCGGCGAGGATCTCGACCAGCTCTCGCGCGAATCCCGCAGGGCCATCGAGCAGCGCTGGGGCGTGCTGTTCCAGCACGGGGCGCTGTTCTCCTCGCTCACCGTCAAGCAGAACGTCCAGGTGCCCATGCGGGAGTACCTGCACCTCTCGGGCAGGCTGCTGGAGGAGCTGGCCATGCTCAAGATCGAGATGGTCGGCCTCAGCCCCGACGCCGCCGACAAATATCCCTCCGACCTCTCCGGCGGCATGATCAAGCGCGCCGCCCTCGCCAGGGCGCTGGCGCTGGACCCGGAGATCGTGTTTCTGGACGAGCCCACCTCCGGCCTTGATCCCATTGGCGCCGGCGAGTTTGATGAGCTGATCTCCACGCTGCAGCAAACTTTGGGGCTGACCGTTTTCATGGTAACCCACGATCTGGACAGCCTGCACTCCATCTGTGACCGCATCGCTGCCCTGGGTGAAGGCAAGATAATCGCAGAGGGGACGATCGAGACGATGCTGGCCTCCACCCATCCGTGGCTCCGCGCGTATTTCCACGGCAAGCGCGCCCGCGCCGTGTTCGACCCCGGCAGGTGACGCATGGAGACGCGCGCCAATTACGCCCTGGTCGGCCTGTTCACGCTTGTGGTGATCGCCGCGGGCTTCATGTTCGTTTACTGGTTCGGCGGCGGCCAGGGGGCCAACACCCGCGCCACCTACAAGGTGGTGTTCACCGGCTCGGTGAGCGGGCTCGGGCCGGGGTCGCTGGTGACCTTCAACGGCATCCGCGTCGGCGAGGTGAAGGGCGTGTCCTTCGATCCCGACGATCCGCGCCGGGTCATCGCCACCATCGACATTTCCCGCGACGTCAGCCTGCGCGCCGACACCCGCGCGCTGCTCGACGTGCAGATCGTCTCCGGCGTCGGTTCGGTGGCGCTGGTGGGCGGCTCGGTGGATTCGCCGGTGCTCAAGCCGTGCCCGGCACCGGACTGCACCATCCTCGCCGAACGCTCCGACTTCCAGGACATCGTCGAAAGCGCCCGCAACGTCGCCCGGCGCGCCAATGAGGTGGCCGACAAGCTCGCCGTGATCATCGACCAGAACCAGGGCGCCATCGACGAGACCATCAGCAACATCAACCGCTTCTCGAAGGCGCTGGGCGACAACGCCGGCAGCGTCAACACCCTGCTGGCCAATGTCGGGCCGGCGGCGGAGCAGGTGCGGGCGCTCGCCGCCACCCTCGACCGCATCGCCCGCGACGTCGATCCGAAGCAGGTGCGCTCCATCATCGCCAACATCGACCGCTTCTCCGCCGCGCTGGGCGATTCCAGCGGCCGCGTGCAGGAGACGGTGAACAACGTCGCCTCCATCACCGCCAAGATCAACCGGGCGGCCGACCAGGTGGAGGGCGTGCTGCGCGCCGTGCAGAGCTTCCTCGGCTCCGCCGACGGCCAGGGCGCGGTCGACTCCATCCAGAAGGCGGCCGACTCCATCCGGCGGCTCGCCGACAACCTTGACCGGCGCACCGCCGAGATCACCGCCGGCATCAACCGCTTCACCAGCAGCGGCCTCGGCGACGTGCGGGCCCTGACCCTGGACGGCCAGCGCACGCTCAACGAGCTCAACCGGACGTTGAGGAGCATCAACCAGAATCCGCAGCAGTTCATTTTCGGGCCGAAGCCCGCCCTGCCGCAGTTCAACGGACGCCAGTGATGTCTTTCCCGCTCTCACGCGCCATCGCCGCCGCCCTGACGGTCGGCGCCGCCCTGCCGCTGGCCGGCTGCGGCGGCGGTCCGCCGCCCGCCACCTTCGACCTCTCCGCCGCCCGCGACGTCGGCCATATCCGCGGCGGCCAGCAGCTGGCGGTGACCGAGCCGGTGGCGCTGCAGCCGCTGGACGGCGACCGCATCATCGTGCGCCAGGGCGTCTCGGTGAGCGAGCTGGCCGGGGCCCAGTGGGCCGACCGGCTGCCGCGGCTGGTGCAGGCGCGGCTGATCCAGACCTTTGAAAACGGGGGCCGCATCGGCACCGTCGGCCGGCCGTCCACGCTCGCCAGCGCTCCGGCCATGCTGGCCACCGAGCTGCGCGCCTTCAACATCGAGGCGCCGGCCGGCGTGGCCGTGGTGGAGATCACCGCCCGCATCGTCCAGGCCAGCGGCCCGGTGACCGCCGCCCGCATCTTCCGCGCCGAGGTTCCGGTGGAGGGCGGCGTCACTCCCGCCTCCGCCACCCGCGCCCTCGACGAGGCGCTGCAGCAGGTGCTGGCGCAGATCGCCCGCTGGGCCTCCGGCCGCTAGGGCGCCGCGTCTTCCATATTCCGCATTCCGCAGGCGGAGGGGCCGGGCGCCGGTGAACGCCCGGCCCCTCCGCCTTTTGCGTTTCGCCGCCGGCGCCCGGCGAGACGGGGCGCGCCGCCCGGCCGGTCACGGCGTGCGCGGCGGCCGCTCCGCGCCGCCGGCGCTCCGTCGCCGGGGCGTCCGCCGCCGCGCCCTTGCCGTAGCCGCTGCGTCAGCGCCCGGCGCTCACCTCCAGCCGCCGGCATGTCCGGTCCTTCTCCGGGCGTCCGTCGCCGCGCGCGTCGCGACGGGGGCAGGGCGGGCGTGCGGCGGAGAGGGGGAGGCGACGGGCGGGGCGGGCGCTCGCCGGCGACCGCCGTGTGTGCGGGCGGTGGTCATGGACGCCCGGGTCAGGCCCGGGCGTGACGTCGCCGCGACGGTCCGGGCGGGGTCCCGCTCCGGCGCCGGGCCTGGACGGGCATCGGGCCCGGGCAGGGACGACGGGCCGCCGGCCGCCGCCCGGACCCGGGCGTGAACCGGGGCGACCGGGGCGGCGGGGCGCTTCGGCTGCGGGGAGGCCGGGCGGGCGGAAGACGCAGTCGCCCGGCGCGCCGCAGTCCGCGCCATGACGACGGCGGCGCGTTGACGGCGGCGTCATGGCGGGCCCGTCTGCAGCCCGCCAGAAAAAATGCCCCCGGAGCGTTCCCCGGGGGCAGGCGAGTGGTGATGAAACCCTGCGCGCGGCCGGCGCCGCGAACGGCGCCGCCCGTTTGCGCGGCGTCAGGCGGGGGCGCCGTCCAGGCGGCCCGCCGCATGGGCGAGGATGGTGTAAACCTTGCCCGTGTCCGACAGCAGGTAGCCCCGGGCCATCGAACCGTCGCGGTCCGTCTTGCGCACCTCCGCCAGCAGGCGGTCGAACTCGTCGATGTAACGGTCCGCCGTCTGCCGGAACTCGGCGTCCACCCGGTAGCGGGCGCGCGCCTCGTCAAAGATGCGCTGGCCGCGCGCCGTGTACAGGTCCAGGCTGAAGGCGTGGGCGTCGCCGCGGGCGCGGCGGCGCCAGGCGGCGTCCAGCGCCGTGTCGCTGATGAGCTGGCCAATGTCGATCGACAGCGTGTCGAGCAGCTCGGCGGCGCTCATCGTCGGCTGCGGCGGCGCGATCTCGTCCTCGTCCGAGGCGCGGCTCAGCAGGCTGGACAGCCAGCCGTCGCCGCCCTGCGCCTGCTCAGGCTGCGGCGCGGCGACGGCGCGCGACGCCGGGGCGGGCCGGACGGTCGTCTGCGCCGCGGCGGGCGCCGCGGTCCGGCTGGAGGCCGCCGCCTGCGCGGCGGTCTCCCACGCCAGCGGCGCGGCGGCTTCAGGCTCCGGCGCGGCGGTCACGGCCGCAGGCTGCTGCGCCACGGCTGGGGCCGCCTGGGCGGCGCGGCCGGCGCGGTTGACGATCTCGTTGAGCTCGTTCAGCGCGCGGATCTGCTCCGCCACGACCCGGCGCATCGCCGCCGTCGACTGCTGCGTGTCGCGCGGCAGCTCGAACACGCCACGGGCGATCTCCGAGCGGGTCAGCTCGAGGTCGCGGGTGATCTCCGCCGCCATGGCGCGCACGTCCTCGGCCACGCTGCGGAAGCGGCTGGTGGTCTCCTCCACCGCCCGGGCCGCTTCGGCCACGGCGCTGTCATAGGCGGCGCGCATGGCTTCCGAGGCTTCCTCCTGCTGGCGGCCGACCAGCGCGGCGATGGTCTGCTGCTGGCTGGCCAGCGCGGCGGCGGCTTCGTCCGCGGCGGCGCGCAGCAGCGCCGTGAGCTGGCCCGCCCGCTCCTCGGCGCCATGGATGACCCTTGTCATCATGCCGGAGAAGCTGGCGGCGGCGCGCTCCAGCGCCTCGGTCCGGCCGGCGATGTCCTGCGACATCTCCTCGAGCGCCGCGCGCCGGTCGCCGAGGCTCTCCGCCAGACGCCGCTCGGCCTGCTCGAGGCTGGCGACGCCTGCGCCAAGGGCGGCGACGCGCTCCCCGGCCAGCTGCGCCAGGGCGCGGCCCTCCTCGCCGAAACGGCCGGCGACCGCGTTCACTTCGGCCAGCACGCCTTCGCCCGCGGCCTTCAGCGCGGCGATGCGCCCGCCCAGCTCCTCGCTGACCGCGCCGACGCCGCCGGAGGCCGCCTTCAGCGCCGCCTCAAGCTCGGCGGCGCGGCCGTTCAGCGATTCCCCGATGACCGCGAGGTTGCGGCCGGCGGCGATCGCCACCTCCTGCAGCTGGCGGTTGGCGTGAGCGAGGCGCTCCAGCATTTGCGGCATGTCCGCAGCCAGCTTCTCGCTGACGCCGGAGATGGCCGCCACCGCGTCGCTGGCGGCCGTGTCGAGCGCCTGGCGCACGTTGCGCACGCTGGCGTCGATGCGGCGCGCCGCCTGGTCGCTGATGCGCGTCGCCTCCTGCTCGAGCAGGGCGGCGCTGGCGGCGGCCGCCTCGGCCAGACGCTGGTCCTGGCCGCCGAGCGCGCCTTCCAGACGCGCCACGCCGCTGACCAGCGACTCGCCGATGCGCGCCGCATGCTGGCCGAGCACCGTGTCGAGCTGGCGGGCGCGGCTGTCGATGGTCTCCACGAGGCCGGAGCCGGCCGCGTCCAGCTGCTGGCCGGCCGCGCCGATGCGGTCGTCGATGACGGCCGAGATGCGCTGGGCGTAGCCCCGGAACAGGCTGTCCACGCGCGAGACCTGGGCGCCGACGCGGGACTCCAGCTGGTCCACGCCGAGGGCGAAGGCGCCGGCGATCTCCGCGCCGCGCGCCTCCAGCCCCTGCACCAGGCCGGCGCCGCGCTCGTTGATGAGCGTCTCGAGGCGGTCCACCTGGGCGGCGAGCTCGCCGGACACGGTCTCGCCGCCGTCCTGCAGGGCGTGGGTGAGGCGGGCCATCTGGGCGTTGAGCGCCGCCACGGCGCGCGCCGTGGTCTGCTCCAGCACGCCCGCCACCTCGCCGCCGCGACCGGACAGCAGGCCGACGATGCGCGCGCCCTTCTCCTCCAGCTCGGCGCCGAGGGCGTCGACGCGCGCCCCCAGCGTGGCCGCCGCCGCGGCGCCGGGGCCGTCGAACAGCCGGGTCAGGCGCTCGGTCGAGGCCGTCAGGCTGTCGGCGATGGCGGCCGAGCGCGCGTCCAGCGCGTCCAGCAGGCGGGCGCTGCGGCTTTCGAAATCGCCGGCGAGGCTGTCCATGCGCGCGGTGATCATGCGCGCCGCATCCACGCCGCGCGTGTCGAACACCGTCGCCAGACGGCCGGCCGAGGCGTCGATGGCCGACTGGATCGCGCCGGCGCGATCTTCCAGCAGGGCCGCCATTTCGCGGCTGCGTTCGTCCAGCGTCGTCGCCAGACGCTCGCCGCGCTGGTCAAGGTCGCGGATGAGCGAGTCGATGCGCGAGCCGAGCGCCGCCACCACCGCGCCGCCATGGCCCTGCAGGGCGCCGGAGATGCGCTCCAGCGAGGCGTTGACCGCGTTCTCGATCTGCTCCGTCTGGCCTTCCAGGCTGGCGGCGAGACGGTTCTCGCGCTCGTCGAGGGCGCTGATCAGCGCCCGGCCGTCGTCACCGAGGCGGGCCAGCATGCCGCTGATGCGCGCCCCCAGCGTCGCCGCAACGGCCCCGCCATGCTCGGCGAAGGAGCCGGCGATGCGCGCCAGCGACGTGTCGAGCGTGGCGTCGATCCGCGCCACATGCTGCTCCAGCGTGGTCGCCAGCGCCTGCTGGCGCCGGTCCAGGTCCTCCGACAGGCGCCGCGCCGAGGCGTCGAAGTCCGTGGTGACGTCGCCAAGGCGCGCGCCGAGGCTGGCCACCGCGTCGCCCGCCCGGCTGGTGAGCGCGCCGGCGATGCGGTCGATGGAGCCGGACACCACCTCCTCGAGGCGGGCGGTCTGCGCCTCCAGCTGCTCGCGCGCCTGACGGCCGCGGCTTTCCAGCGACAGCACCAGACGCTCGCCGCGGTTGTCCAGCTCGCCGATGAGGCTCTCCAGCCGCGCGGTGATCTCGCCGCCCATGCGGTCGGCGTGCTCGCCGAAGGTGGTCTGCAGCCGCTCGATCTGGCTGCCCATGAAGCGCTGGAAGCTGCTCGCGCGGTTCTCCAGCAGGCTGGCCATGTCCTGGCTGCGGGCGTCCAGATCCCCGACCAGCTTGCCGCCCTTCTCCTCCAGCACGGAGGAGAGCGTCTCGAGGCTGTGGTCGAGGGCGCTGACCAGGCTGTCGCTGCGCGCCGCCAGCGCGCCGTTGACGCTGTCGAGGCGGCTGACCACGGCCGTCTCGAAGGTCTCCACGTGCCGGCCCAGCGCCTCGCTGATCTCCGCCGCCCGGTTGCCCAGGGTGGCGTTGATCATGTCGGCGCGGCCGGCGAGCAGGCTCGCCAGATTGGCCGTGTGGCGCAGGATCGCGGCGTTGATCTCGTCCGCCTTGGCGGTGAGGGCGCCGGCCACCTCGCTGCCGCCGCTCGACAGCACCTTCGCGATCTCGCCGGCGCGGGTCTCCAGCGAGCGGGTGAGGGCCTCGGCGCGCGCCTCCAGATTGGCGTCGAGCTGGCCGATCGCGTCGTCGAGGGTGCGGGCCAGCTCGGCGCTGCGGCTGGCGGCCCGCTGCTCGAAGTCGCCGACGCGGCTGTCGATGATGTCGGCGGCGCGGGCGGCCTCGCTGGCCAGCTTCTCGGCCAGGCTGGAGCCGCGGCCCACCACCACGGTCTCGATGCGCTCGATGCTGCCTTCGATGCGCTTCGTCAGGTCGTCGGTGGCCGAGGTCAGGGTCTCGATCATGCGGCCGGCCGGCTGGATGACGCGCGTCTCAAGGCTGTCAAACTGCGTCGCCAGCGCCTGCTCGGCCTCCCTGGCCCGCGCATGCAGGTTTTCGGTGAGGGCGGTGGCGTTGCTGGTGAGCGCCTCGTTGACGCGCGCCGCCTGGCGGGCGAGGGCGACCACCACCTCGCGGCCGCTGCCGGCCATGCTCTCCCGGGCCTCGGCGGCCTGGCGGGCGAGCAGCTCCTGCAGGCCGGCGCTGCTGGCGCGGAACGATTCCGACACCCGGTTGAGGCTGGCGTCGATGCTCTCCACGGCGTTGCGGCTGTGGGCGTCGAGGGTCTGGGTGAACTTGCCCGTCGCCTCGCCAACCGCCGAGCGCAGGCGGCCCACGTGCTCCTCCACCTCGGAGCCGAGGCGGCCGAAGGTCTGCTCGAAGGCGGCGCGCAGCTTCTGGCTTTCGTTCTCGGCCAGGCTGACGAAGCGCTCGCCCGAGGCCGACACGCTCTTCTCGATCTCCGTGGCGGCGGCGTGGGCCTGCTCGCCCATGCGTGCGACGCCGGAGTCGAGCACGCCGCGCAGCGTCTCCTCGCGCTTCTCCAGCACGCTGGAGAGCGTCCGGGTGGAGCGGGCGAACACCGTCTCCAGCTGGTCGGCGCGGCTGGCCACGTCCTTGCCCAGCCGGTCCACCGTCTCCTCGAAACTGTCGCGCAGGGCGCTGGCGCGCGCGTCGAACAGCGACGCCAGCTGCTCGCCGGAGGCGGTGAGCGCCTGCTGCAGCGACTGGCTCTGCTGCGCGAAGCTGCCGGACAGCTCCGTGACGCTGTTCTCGAACACCTTGCGGGCGGCGGTGCTGTGGGCGTCAAGCTGCGCGATGAAGCGCTCGCCCGAGGCGGCCAGTGTCTCCTCCAGCTTCTGGCTGTTCTCCGTCAGCGTCGCGCCAAGGCGCTCGACGGCGCCCACCAGATTGTCGGCGAGCGCGCCGCCGCGCGCGCCGATCAACTCGACCACGGTCTTGCCTGCGTCCTCGATCTTCTGGCGCAGGTTCTCGCTGCCGGCCGCCAGCGAGGCGGTCAGCTCCTGGCCCGACAGCTCGAGGCGCTCGTTCACCTCGCGGGCGCGCTCGCTCAGTGAGCGGTTCACCGTCTCGCCGGTGGCGGCCAGCTGGCGGGTGACGTTCTCCGCCGCCGCCGACAGGCCCGCCGACATCTTCTCGCCCGCGGCGCCCAGCGCCTTTTCGATGGTCTCCGACTTCTCGGCGAGGGTCTTCGTCACCTCGGCCGAGGTGGCGGTCATCTTCTCCACCAGGTCGCCGCCGCGCGACGTCAGCGTGTCGATCATCTGGTCGCCGGCCTTGCCCAGCGCCTCGGTGATCTGCGCGCCGCGCGCCGCCAGCGAATCCGTCACGCGCGAGCCGGCCGCCGCCACCGCCTCGGCGATGCTGCGGCTGGCGGTGAGCAGGTCGGTGGTGATGTGCTGGTGCGCGCCCTCAATGGCCGCGCGCACGCGCTCGGCGTTGGAGATGATGCCGTCGCGCTGCTCGCCGAGCTCCTCCACCAGCGCGCGGATGCGCACCTCATTGTCGGCGTAGGAGCGCTCCAGCGCCGAGATCTCGCTGCGCACCAGCGTCTCCAGCTCGCTGGCCCGGGCGAGGGCGCGCTCGACGCCGTCGCCCATCGCCGCCATCTCGCGGCGCACCGCCTGCGACAGCGACACCACCGACTCCATGGCCAGCGACTCCGGCTGCGCCATGCGCGCCGCCGCGCTCACCAGCGCCCGAGACGCCTGGTGCATCTGCGCCGCGCGCACGGACATCGCCGCGATCAGGAAAAACAGCAGCACGGGCGCGACCAGGCCGACGCCGGCCAGAAGGCTGCGCGTCACGCCCAGATCCGCGACCAGCTGCTGCGGCGCAAGGCTGGTCACCCCCGGCAGTTCGGCGATCACCGCCGCGCCCAGCGCCACCCACACCAGGCTGACGACGGCGGCGATGAACCACGGCGCCCGCGACGGACGCAGGCGGCCAAATTCCTTCAGGGCCTCGGGGCTGAAACGGTCGTCGTTGGCCACGCGGCTGGTGTCCGGAGACACCACGCGCCGCTCGCGCGGCGCGCGCGCGCCGGCCTGGTCGCCGGCCGGCCGGGGCTTCGCCGCCGCGTCCTCCGGCGCGCCTTCCGCCGCAGCCTGCGCCTCCGCAGCCTGCGGTCCGGCCTGATCCTGCACCGCCAGCGCCGTGGCGCCGGCCGTCAGCGGCGCGCCGCCGGCGCGGACGGCCCCGGCGGCGGAAGCCGCCGCCGGCATGGCGGCCGGCTGCGACGGACGCGAGGTCACCGGCTGGGCGTCGACGCGCGGCAGGCGCGGCGTCTCCACGCGCGCGGCCTCGCCGCGCGACGGCGCGGCGACGGCGGACGGCGTCGCGCCGGGCAGGGGCGCCGGCGCCCGCGGCGGCTGGGTCGCCGCCGCCTCCGGCTTCTTCTCCGGCTCCTTTTTCTCCCGCTCCGTTCCCTCCGCTTCCCTGGGCGCGGCCGCTGCGGCCGTCGTCTCCTGGGGGGCGCCGGCGGGCGTCTGCGCCTTCGGCCCCGCGTCCTTCACGGGAGCGGTCTCCGCCCCGGTCGCGGCCGGGGCGGGGCTGCCGGCCTTCGCGGCCGCGCCGCCAGCGGCGGGCCGGAGCGTTTCCGCCGGCTTCGGCGCCGGCGCCGAACCGGCCGCGGCCACGCGGGTGCCGCCCAGCTCGGGAGCGGGGCGGCCGTTGTCCTTCCGGGCGGCAGCGACGGGGCCGGGAGCCTCAGGCCGCTGCGGCGCGGCCGCCCTGGACGCAGGGGCCGGCGCGGCGCCGGCGGCGGACGCGGGCTCGGGCGACGTGGTTGCGGCAGGTTCGCCGGTCCTGGCAGGCGACGGGACGGCGCTGGCGGCGGCGGCGCCGGCGGCAGGGGCGGCGACGGGCTGCGAAGCGGCGCTGGCGGCGGCGGGCGCGTCCTTCGCAGAAACCGTTGCGGCAGGCCCGTCCGCCTTGCCGGCGTCAGCCTTTGCGGCGCTTGCGCCGCCGGCCGCGTCCTGGCCGCCGTCGGGCCTGCCGGCGGCAGCCGCGGCGTCCTTCGCAGTCGCCGCGGATCCCGAAGCCGCCTGTCCGCCCGGAGCGGCGGACTCCGCCGGCGCGCCCGGGCCGGCAGCCGTCGGCCGGACCGGGGAAATCTTCTCCAGGTCTTCCAGCCCCGCGCCGATCAGCTCCCGCTCGAGAGCCGACAGCACCGCTGCGGCGGGATCGTTAAGCTTCTTGTCCTCGGACATTCTGCCGCCTCTTGACGCCTGGCGCCGCCAGGCTTTCAGGCGTCCGCAGGGCGAATTGTGGCGCGCCACCCCCGCCGCACGGACTCCTCACCCATCTTTCCTGCTGTAAGTCTAGAGCCCGCCCCAGGGGTTTGAAACCCATGCACGGCTTCGATTTGAGAACGTCGTTAACGCCTTTTTTACCAGATAACACAGCGGGTTAACAGATCGTTCACCTTTGTGGCGGCGCGGAGGCGCCCCCGCCGCGGCGTCGCGACGGCCGCAGGGAGCCTGCGACGCGGCGGCTCTGGCGCCAGTTACGGGACGCCTGCATCATAATAGCGGCGAAAGAAGGACTGGCGCACGGCCGGGCCCGATGCTAACCGCGGTGAAACCAACAACAGGAGAGACCGCGACGCCGGCCGCGCGCCGGAGCCGCGACCACAGCAGGAGAGGGCATGCCCACGATCACCTATATCGACGCCGACGGAGAAAGCCGCACGGTCGAGGCGGCGGAAAACGCCACGGTGATGGAAACCGCGCTCAAGCACGACATTCCCGGCATCATCGGCGAATGCGGCGGCGCCTGCGCCTGCGCGACCTGCCACGTCTATGTCGACGAGGCGTGGATGGACCGCGTCGGCCCGGCGGAGGAAATGGAGCAGGGCATGCTCGATTTCGCCACCGACGTGCGCGAGAACTCCCGGCTCGCCTGCCAGATCTTCATGACCCCCGAGCTCGACGGCCTCGTGGTGCACACCCCTGTCCGCCAGGGCTGATTTCGTCCCGGGACGCGTTCGCGCAGCCCGCCGCCAGGGGGGCGCGCCGGAGGCCGGCGTCAGGGTCCGGTTCCGCGACCTCCCGCCTCGCCGGGGCAGACGTCCTAGCCGCGCCCCGGCGTCCTTTCACGCCGGGCGTTTCCCGCAGGGGCGGGCCGCGCGCCGTCCGCCGCGACGCGCCGGCGCCGTCTCAGGGCGGCGGGGCGCCGTTTCGTCCGGCCAGCGCGTTCAGCCCGCCGCGCAGCGCATCCGCATCATGACCCGCCGCCGCCAGCGCCGCCTCCAGCGCCGCGTGCGCCTCCTGCCACGTCGCCAGCGCCCTGGCCAGCAGCGCCTGCCCCTCCGCCGTCAGCGCCAGCCGCCGCGCCCGCCGGTCTTTCGCGTCCGCCGCGGCGCGCACCAGGCCCCGCCGCTCCAGCGGCTTCAGCGCCGCCGTCAGCGTGGTGCGGTCGGCGCCGAGCACGGCCGCGACCGCGCCGATGGTCGGCGGTTGCGGCTGGTTCAGCGCCATCATCAGCGAAAACTGGCTGTTGGTGAGCCCGAAGGGCCGGAACGCCTCGTCAAACCGCCGCGCCAGAGCGCGCGCCGCCCGCTGCGCGTGCAGGCACAGGCAGGCGTCGCGCGTCATCGCCGCGCCGGCGAAACTGACAGGCCGGGCCTGTCCTCCGCGACCGTCGCCGCCGCCTTCCGTCATCATCGCTCCACCCAGGTCCGCGCCGCCCGGGCCGGCGGGCGCTCCCGCATCCGCCTGCCAGCTTCCGCAGCGTCCGGCAAGTGAGCGGACGGCGGCCAGGCCAGACATGGCGCAAATATATGTTGATACCAACTTGAATCCAGGGGAAGCTTTCCTGCGCCGCCGCCGCCCCGCCGCCCGGCCGGCGGGGACGCGGGCGTGCGCCGCCCGCAGCTCAGGCGCGTGGCGGGCGGGGCGCGGGGCCTGCGCGGGCGCCGCCCGCAGCAAAGGAGATACGCCAGTGAACGAAGCGACCAGTCAGGGCGCCGCCGCAGGCGCCGCGGCCGCCGCGACGCCGATGTGTCCGGTGGTGCATTTCGAAATGCCGGCCCATGACCGGGCCAGGGCCATCGCCTTCTATTCCGGAGCCTTCGGCTGGAAAATGCAGCAGCTGGGGCCCGACATGGGCAACTACATCCTCGCCGAGACGGCCGGTTCCGACCTGCCGCCGCCGGGGTTCCGCGGCGCCATCGGCGGCGGCCTGTTCGAGCCGGCCGGACCGGCGGCCGGGGCGGGCGTCTCTGTCGTGCTCGCCGTGGAGAATCTCGAGGCCGCGGCGGAGCGGGTGCGCCGCCACGGCGGCCAGACGACCGGCGAGGCCATGGTGATCCCCGGCGTCGGCCGTTTCATGTCCTTCACCGACACCGAGGGCAACCATAACGGCATGCTGGAGCCTTTCGCCGCCGCAGCCCCGCAGGCGCAGCCAGGCTGAGCGCCCGCGGCCGCGAAAACGCGAACGGCGCCGCTGCAGGGCGGCGCCGTCCGTTTCCGTTCTTCCTGTTCCGTTCCCTGCTCCCGGCCGCCCGGCGGGGGATCAGCGCGACAGCTCGCGCATCGCCTTGTCCAGCCCCTCCAGCGTCAGCGGGTACATGCGCTGGCTGAACAGGTCGCGGATCATGCCGATCGACTGGGTGTAGCTCCAGTGCTCCTCCTTCACCGGATTGAGCCACACCGCCTTGGGGAAGTGATCCAGCATGCGGGTGATCCACACGCGGCCGGGCTCGTCGTTCCAGTGCTCCACGGAGCCGCCCACCATGGAGATCTCGTAGGGGCTCATCGAGGCGTCGCCCACGAACACCAGCCGGTAGTCCGGCGGGAAGGTGCGGATGATGTCCTCGGTGGGCGTCACCTCCTGGAAGCGCCGGCGGTTGTCCTTCCACACCCGCTCGTACAGGCAGTTGTGGAAGTAGAAATGGTCGAAGTGCCTGAACTCGCTGCGCGCGGCCGAGAACAGCTCCTCGGCCTTCTCCACGTGCCAGTCCATCGAGCCGCCGACGTCGAGGAACAGCAGCACCTTCACCGCGTTGCGCCGCTCGGGGCGCAGCCTGACGTCCAGGTAGCCCTTGCTGGCGGTCTCGTGGATGGTGCCGTCCAGGTCCAGCTCCTCCGGCGCGCCGGTGCGGGCGAAGCGGCGCAGGCGCCGCAGCGCCACCTTGATGTTGCGCGTGCCCAGCTCCACCTGGTCGTCCAGGTCTTTGAACTCGCGCCTGTCCCACACCTTCACCGCCGAAAAATTGCGGTTGCCGTCCTGGCCGATGCGCACGCCTTCCGGGTTGTAGCCATAGGCGCCGAAGGGGGAGGTGCCGGCGGTGCCGATCCACTTGTTGCCGCCCTGGTGGCGCTCCTTCTGCTCCCTGAGGCGCTGTTTCAGCGTCTCCCACAGCCTGTCCCAGCCGAGGGCCTCGATTTCCTTCTTCTCCTCCTCGGTCAGGTAGCGTTCGGCCAGCTTGCGGATCCACTCCTCCGGGATCTCCTCCGCCTCGACGGCGTCGCCGACGCGCTCGACGCCCTTGAACACCTTGCCGAACACCTGGTCGAACCGGTCCAGGTTGCGCTCGTCCTTCACCAGGCAGGCGCGCGACAGGTAATAGAAGTCCTCGACCTTCTTGTCCGCGAGGTCCTGCTCCAGCGCGCCGAGCAGGGTCAGGTACTCGCGCAGGGAGACCGGCACCCTCGCGGCGCGCAGTTCGGTGAAGAATTTCAGAAACATGTTTCTCCCTCGCCGGCGGGCGCGCCCCTGCGGTCCGCCGCTGTCGCGCCGCGCGCCCTTTCAGGGCGCCGTCGCCGCGCCAGCCGCCGCCGGCGTCCGTCGCGCCCGGCCATGGCCCAGCCTTGTCATCGCCGCTTCCGCCCCGCGCCGCGCCGGCCGGCGCAGGCGCGCGAAAACGTGTTCACGCTTCTCGATGTTCCTGTCTATCACGCGGGGAGGGCAGGATAGCAAGTCCCGCCGGCGGGTCGCACGGCGGGCAGGCCCGGCGTCCGTCGCATGGCTGCGCGCCAGGCGGGCGCAGGGGGGGCGCCGGCGCAGGGTCCAGGCCGGCGCGGCGGCCCGGGTCAGCGGCGATGGCGGAAAGGTGCGGAGGGGGACATTCGGGCGCGCCATTCGGGGGAGGGTCGCGCCCTTGCGCCGGCGCGGTCATGTGAGGGGGCTGGGACCGCGCCGCCACCGTTGTCCTCGCCCTCCGCGCCGCCTATCGGGCGCAAGCGCGCGCCGTCCGTCAAGCGCCTTTCCCCAAAAAAAACACGGGGCGCCGTCAAATGTGATCGCCGTTATTCTGGAGCGTGGCCGTAGCGGCGGCAGGCGGGATACGCGCGACATCAGTGGTCACGGCCGCAAACACTGCAAGACAGCATGAAAAAGGGCCGGCGAACGCAACGGCGCCTCCGGCCCGTGAGGGCGGCGGGCGCGCGGCCCGCGCCCCTGCCGGCGCGTCAGTCCCCCGTGACGCGCCAGCCGTTCTGGCGCGTCAGCGACGCGGCCCGTGCTTCTCCGGGCCATTCCCCCTGTGCGGGCCGTCGAACGGGCCGCGCGAGAGCAGCACGCGCAGGCGGCGCTGCTGGTCGGCGCTGAGGGTGTTGTAGAGCGGCTCGATGGCGTCGGCGAGCCTGCGCATCGTGGCGGCCTGGGCCTCGGCCATGTCCGCGCCCTTGCGCAGGCGCTCCGGATAGCCGGCGCGCTTGCCTTCCTCACGCGCCTCCTTGCGCTCCTCGCGGAACTTCGCCATGCGCTCCGCCCGCTCCTTCGCCTGGTCGCGCAGGGCCTTCTCCACCGCCGGCCACAGCTTCTCCTGGTCGGCGTTGAGCTTCAGGCCGGCCTTGAGCGCGGCGATGCGGGCGTCAAGGAAGGCGGCGCGGTCATCGGCCGAAAGATGACGCTCTTTCGCCGGCGCCCCGTCGTTCGGAGCTTCGGCCTGCTGGGCGAAAGCCGCGCCGGAAGCGACAAGGGCGGCGCCAAGGGCGAGTGCGGCGATCTTCCTGTTCATGTGCGTCTGTCCTCCTGAAAAGTACCGGCACTGTGGCGCGCGGCCAGCCAGATGGCAAATTAATCTTCTGTAATGATCTGAAGCTGCGCCGTTATTGGGGCCAGAATGGGGACTGTCCGCGTCCTGATTTGAACACAGGTGTTAATTTTTCGATTATCTTTTCATATGTTTTCCGTAATGGACATGAGTACTTGCGGGTCAGGAAAAAGCGGCGCGCAGGCGGAAGGCGGCGGGCGCGCGGCCGCCGGCCGGCGCGGGGGGGCGCAGAGGGGCGCCGTCGCGGCATGGCCCGTGCGCATGCGCATGCCTCGACAGCCGCGCCGCGATGGCGTAACCGCGTTCATGGTCCGGTCCGCCCGGGACCGGAAGGACGTCAGGGAGAAAACGGCATGCGGGAGAGCATCAGGGACAAGTTCGTGGTCTGCGGCATCGACGAACTGCCGGCGCAGCCGCAGGCGCGCTCCATCACCCACGTGCTCTCCATTCTCGATCCCGGTTACGAGGAGCCGGAGGCTTTCCGGGCGTTCGGCGACCACCGGCGGCTGACGTTGCGCTTCCACGACATCATCGCGCCCGCGCCGGGCATGGTGATGCCGGAGCGCGAGGACATCATCCGCCTGCTCGAGTTCGGCGAGACCATCGATCTCGTGCCCGAAAAGCACGATCACCTGCTGGTGCACTGCCACATGGGCGTCTCGCGCTCCACCGCGGCCATGGCGACGCTGCTGCTGCAGGACCATCCGGACGCCGACGAATATTCGATCTTCGCCCGCATCCTGAAGGTGCGCCCGCAGATGTGGCCCAATTCGCGCATGATCGCGCTGGCCGACGAAATCCTCGGGCGCGGCGGCCGCTTCGTCGAGGCGCTGCGCCGGCTCTATGGCCACCAGCGCCGCGTGCGGCCGGAAATTGCGGACATGATCCGCCTTTACAACCGCGGCGCCGAGGTTGACAGCGCCATCATGGACTGATCGCGAAACGCAATTTCGCCAGGCGGGGCACTTGCCTCATGCGGCTGTCCCCGCCTACTGTCCGCCCCGGCCACGATTTTATATAAAACGGAAAAGCAGCATGCGATTTGAGGGTACCGATTCCTACGTCGCGACGGAGGACCTGAAGGTCGCCGTCAACGCGGCGATCGTGCTTGAGCGCCCGCTTCTGGTCAAAGGCGAGCCGGGCACCGGCAAGACCGTGCTGGCGGAGGAGGTGGCGCGCGCGCTTGGCGCGCCACTGATCACCTGGCACGTCAAGTCCACCACCAAGGCGCAGCAGGGCCTCTACGAATATGACGCCGTGAGCCGCCTGCGCGACAGCCAGCTCGGCGACGAGCGGGTGCACGACATCCGCAATTACATCAAGAAGGGCAAGCTCTGGGAGGCCTTCGAGCACGACGGCCGCGCCGTGCTGCTGATCGACGAGATCGACAAGGCGGACATCGAGTTCCCCAACGACCTGCTGCTCGAGCTCGACCGCATGGAGTTCCATGTGTACGAGACCGGCGAGACCATCCGGGCGAAGCACCGGCCGGTGGTGATCATCACTTCCAACAACGAGAAGGAGCTGCCCGACGCCTTCCTGCGCCGCTGCTTCTTCCACTACATCCGCTTCCCCGACGAAGAAACCATGAAGGCCATCGTCGAGGTGCACTATCCCGGCATCCACCACCGCCTGGTCGAGGAGGCGCTCAAGCTGTTCTTCGACATCCGCGACGTGCCGGGCCTCAAGAAGAAGCCCTCCACTTCCGAGCTGCTGGACTGGCTCAAGCTGCTCATGGCCGAGGACATCGGTCCGGAGGCGCTGCGCGAGCGCGATCCGCGCAAGGTGATCCCGCCGCTGCACGGGGCGCTGCTCAAGAACGAGCAGGACGTGAGCCTGTTCGAGAAGCTCGCCTTCATGGCCCGCCGCGAACTGCGCTGAGCCGTCCGCGCGCCGCTTCCCGCGCATGCAGGGCCGCCCCTCGCCAGGGGCGGCTTTTTTTGTCTGGCCGGCGCGGCCAGGCTGCCGGCGAGGAGAAGGCGGGCGGCCGGGGGGCGGGAGAGGGAAGGCGGAAGGCTGTCGCGGGGCGTGCGTTTCCCGCGCAAAACAAAAACCCGCGCGGTGGGGCGCGGGTTGTTGCTGTCCGCCTGTCCGGGAGGCGCGCCGGCCGCAGGGGCGGCTGCGGCGCTGGCCGGACGCCGGAAAGGGCGCGGGCGACGGCGCGCGCCGCCCGTTCCCGCCGCGGGCGCGGATTACTCCGCCGCCCTGGCGTAGCCGAGGCGCTGGCGCAGCTCCTGCAGCAGCTTTTCCGCAGCCTGCGGGATCACCGTGCCCGGCGGGAAGATCGCCGCCGCGCCCGCCTTGTAGAGCGCGTCAAAGTCCTGCGGCGGGATCACGCCGCCGACCACGATCATGATGTCCGGACGGCCCTGCGCCGCCAGCGCCGCCTTCAGCTCCGGAACCAGCGTCAGGTGGCCCGCCGCCAGCGACGACACGCCGACAATGTGCACGTCGTTCTCGATGGCCTGGCGCGCGGCCTCCTCGGGCGTGGCGAACAGCGGGCCGATGTCGACGTCGAAGCCAAGGTCGGCGAAGGCCGAAGCGATCACCTTCTGGCCGCGGTCGTGGCCGTCCTGGCCCATCTTCGCCACCAGGATGCGCGGACGGCGGCCGTCCTCCTGCTCGAACCTCTCCACCAGCTCCTGCACGCGCCGCACGTCGTCCATGGCGGAAGCCTCCCGCTTGTACACGCCCGAGATCGAGCGGATCTCCGCCTGATGCCGGCCGAAAACCTTCTCCAGCGCCAGCGAGATCTCGCCCACGGTGGCCTTGGCGCGGGCGGCGTCGATGGCGAGCGCCAGCAGGTTGCCGTCGCCGCGCGCGCCTTCCTCCAGCGCCTTCAGCGCCGCGTCCACCTCGGCCTGGTTGCGCTCGGCCCGCAGGCGCTTCAGCTTCTCGATCTGCGCCGCGCGCACGGCGGAGTTGTCCACCTTGAGCACGTCGATCGGCTTCTCGTTCTCCGGGCGGAACCTGTTGACGCCGATCACGGACTGCATGCCGCTGTCGATGCGCGCCTGGGTGCGGGCCGCGGCCTCCTCGATGCGCAGCTTCGGAATGCCGGCCTCGATGGCTTTGGCCATGCCGCCCAGCTCCTCAACCTCCTGGATGTGCTTCCAGGCCTTCTTCGCCAGCTCGGCGGTGAGGCGCTCGACGTAGTACGAGCCGCCCCAGGGGTCGATGATCTTCGTCGTGCCGCTCTCCTGCTGCAGGAACAGCTGGGTGTTGCGGGCGATGCGGGCCGAGAAGTCGGTGGGCAGCGCCAGCGCCTCGTCCAGCGCGTTGGTGTGCAGCGACTGGGTGTGGCCCTGGGTGGCGGCCATGGCCTCGATGGCCGTGCGGGTGACGTTGTTGAACACGTCCTGGGCGGTCAGCGACCAGCCGGAGGTCTGCGAGTGCGTGCGCAGCGGCAGCGACTTGTCGTTCTTCGGGTCAAACTGCTTCACCAGCCGCGCCCACAGCAGGCGCGCGGCGCGCAGCTTGGCCACCTCCATGAAGAAGTTCATGCCGATGGCCCAGAAGAACGACAGGCGCGGCGCGAACTGGTCCACGTTGAGGCCGGCGTTGAGGCCGGCGCGGATGTATTCGACGCCGTCCGCCAGCGTGTAGGCCAGCTCCAGGTCCTGCGTCGCGCCGGCTTCCTGCATGTGATAGCCGGAGATCGAGATCGAGTTGAACTTCGGCATGTGCGCCGAAGTGTAGGCGAAGATGTCGCCGATGATCCGCATCGAGGGGCCCGGCGGATAGATGTAGGTGTTGCGGACCATGAACTCCTTGAGAATGTCGTTCTGGATGGTGCCCGCAAGCTTGTCCGGGGTGACGCCCTGCTCCTCGGCCGCGACGACGTACAGGGCCATGACCGGCAGCACGGCGCCGTTCATGGTCATCGACACCGACATCTGGTCCAGCGGAATGCCGCTGAACAGCGTGCGCATGTCGTAGATCGAGTCGATGGCGACGCCCGCCATGCCCACGTCGCCGGTGACGCGCGGATGGTCGCTGTCATAGCCGCGGTGGGTGGCGAGGTCGAAGGCCACGGACAGGCCCTTCTGGCCCGCCGCGAGGTTGCGCCGGTAGAAGGCGTTGGAGTCTTCCGCCGTCGAGAAGCCGGCGTACTGGCGCACCGTCCACGGCTGGTTGACGTACATGGTGGGGTAGGGGCCGCGCACGAAGGGCGGCAGGCCCGGCAGCGTGTCGACGAACGACAGCCCTTCGCGGTCCGCCGGCGTGTAGACGCCCTTGACGTCGATGCCTTCCGGCGTGGTCCACGGTTCGCCCGTCGCTTCAGGAGCCGCGATCCGGGGCGCTTCCCAGCTGATGGACGTGAAGTCAGGTATCCTGGTCATGTGACTGGCCATTTCTTGATCCGCCAGGTCCCCGCCGGGGCTTCCGGCGCCGGCGTCCGCGGGGCTCTGGCGCCTCCGCCGCAGGGCCGGCGCCCTGGCGACTGTTTCACCAGACGGCGGGGTCCGCGCCTCCGCCGTCAAATCCATTCGGCTCAGGCCAGGTCAATGGCCTCGGAGAGCACGGCGATCAGGTCGGCTCCCATACAGGCGAAGCGGGTGACGTTCGCCTCCTTCAGCGCCGCCTCCAGCTCCGCGGAGGGGCGGCCCGCCAGGTACAGCGCGCCGGCGCCGGCCGCGGTGAGCGCCTTCGCCGCCGCCACCGCCTGTCCTTCGTAAATCGCATCCGACGAGCAGATGCAGGCGATGCGCGCGCCCGACTGGCGGAACGCCTCCGCCATCGCCTCCAGCGACGGGAAACCGTCGTTGGTCACCGCCTCAACGCCGCCGGCCTCGAAGAAGTTCTTGGCGAAGGTGGCGCGGGCGGTGAAAGCCGCGATCGGGCCGAGATTGGCGAGGAACACCTTCGGACGCGCGCCCTTCTCCGCAAGGCGGCGGTCCGACAGGTCGCGCAGCGCCTCGAACGGCTCGGCGTCGCGCAGCGACGGCAGCGCCTCCGCCACCGGGGCGGCGACGCGGCCGAGGCCGTCCGGCAGCGCCGCGCCGGCCTTCGCCTGGTCCACCAGCTCCTCGAAGGAGGCGGCCACGTCCATGCGGCGCGCGTCCTGGGGCAGCGGCGCGACCGGAGCCGGCGCGAGCACCTCCACCGGGGCCTCGTTGATGTCCGGGAACTCGCTGGCGCCGGTGACCGGCAGCTGGCGGCGGGCGATCTTCTCTTGGCGTCCGGCGCGCACCCCGGCGACCGCGTTCTGGATCAGGCCCGACTTCAGCGCCGCGACCACGCCGCCGGCGGCCTCGATCTTCTGGAACTCCGCCCAGGCCAGCCCGCACAGCTCGCGGGTCAGCGCCTCGACGCCGCCCGAGCCGGCCGCCGGATCGGTGACGCGGGCCAGGTTCGACTCTTCCAGCAGGATCAGCTGGGCGTTGCGCGCCATGCGGCGGGCGAAGGCGTCCGGCAGGCCCAGCGCCGCGGTGAACGGCAGCACCGTGACGTTGTCCGCGCCGCCCACGCCGGCGGCGAAGGTCGCCACCGTCACGCGCAGCATGTTCACCCACGGGTCGCGGCGCGTGGTCATGCGCCAGGACGTCTCCGCCGACACGTACAGCGGCGCCGGCTCAAGGCCGCACAGCTCCTGCACCCGCGCCCACAGCAGGCGCACGGCGCGGAACTTGGCCAGGGTCATGAACTGGTCGGCGTCCGCCGGCAGCAGCACGGTGACGGCGTCGCGCGCCGCCTCCAGCGACTGGCCGCGCGCCGCCAGGGCCCGCAGGTAGCACACGCCCGCCGCCAGAACCCAGGCCAGCTCCTGGGTCTGCGAGCCGCCGGCCTCATGCACCGGGCGGGCGTCCACCCGCACCAGGTTGCGCCTGTAGCCGCGGGCGGCCAGGTCGCGCACCGTGTCGGCCATGCGCTCCAGCTGCGTCTCCACCGGCAGCGGCGAGGCGCCGGTGCGCAGGATGTCGCCCAGCGGGTCAAGGCCGAAGTCGATGCTGACGTCCGACGGCTTCAGCTTGCGCGCGTCCACCAGCGCCGCCGCCAGCGCCGCCGTGTGGCGCCACAGGTACGGGGCCGGCTCCAGCCGCAGCGGGACGAGGTCCAGCAGCACCCGGTCGAGCGTCTTCTCCAGGTCGGCGAGGGTGTTCACCGCCACGCCGGCGCCGCGCGCCGTCGGCGCCCCGGCGAAACGCAGCGCAAGGCCGCTGGCGCCGCCGTTCAGGTCCGCCAGCGCCTGCCCGTTGGCCTCGTCCGCCGCAGGATGGTCAACCGACTGCGTGACCGTCCAGGCGCCGGAGCCGGCGCGCACCGCGCGCGGCGCGTCAGCCGGGCCCTTGTCATACAGCGGCTGGATCGCGATGCCTTCGCCGGTGCGGGTGACGAGCTTCTTGTCAAAATCGGCGCCCTTCAGCACCTTGTCGACAAGCTTGCGCCAGTCGTCGCGGGTGTACTCCGGAAAGGCGGGGGCGAGACAGGTTTCGTCCATGGGAACTAGCCGGCTTTCGAATACGGTGGGCTGGGGACGGCCGCGCGTGGCTTCGCCGTCCGGTTTTGTCAACCGTCGGCCTTAGTCCCCAGACGGGGCCTCGTCAAATGCTAAAGCGCCCCACCGGCGCCGCTCCGCTCCGGGATATTCCGCCAGGAGCCCTGAAGCGCAACGGTTTTGCGGCTGGCCAAGCGCTTGTTTGACAATTGCTCCGCCTGGCCGCGGCCGGCCGGAGCCGGGCGCCGTCGGGCCGTCCCCGCGCGCGCCGCAGGCGACCGCGCTGCGAATGTGAGCGGGGGAAGGCGCCAGGACGCCGCGGCTTGTCCTATGCTGGGGCCGCGGGCCAGAATCACCGCGGGCGGCGGTCCGTCGCCCGGCCTGCACAGCGATGGAGCGCCCGCATGGCGGACGATGGTATGGCGGACGATGGTTATGTCCTGATCGGTTTCACCAGTTCTCCCGATCATGAGCCGCAGATGCTCGACCTGCGGCTGGCCAACCGGCACGGCCTGGTGGCCGGCGCCACGGGCACCGGCAAGACCGTGACGCTGCAGGTGCTGGCCGAGGGCCTCTCCCGGGCGGGCGTGGCGGTGTTCGCCGCCGACATCAAGGGCGATCTCTCCGGCGTGTCGCAGATGGGCGACGCCCAGCCGCATTTCGTCCGGCGCGCGCAGGAGTTCGGCTTCGACTACACGCCGGAACAGTTTCCGGTGGTGTTCTGGGACCTGTTCGGCGAGCAGGGCCATCCGGTGCGGGCCAGCATCGACGACATGGGGCCGCTGCTGGTCTCGCGCCTGCTGGAGCTGAACGACACCCAGGAGGGCGTGCTCAACATCGCTTTCCGCGTCGCCCGCGAGCAGCAGATTCCGCTGGTCGATCTCGCCGACCTGCGCGCCCTGCTGGTCCATGTGGGCCGGAACGCCAAAACCCTCGCCCAGACCTACGGCAACATCGCCACGCAGTCGGTGGGGGCCATCCAGCGCCAGCTGCTGGTGCTGGAGAACCAGGGCGCCGACCGCTTCTTTGGCGCGCCCGCCTTCGACATCAACGACCTGCTGCGGGTGGACCCGGCCAGCGGGCGCGGCGTGATCAACATTCTCGCCGCCGACCGGCTGATGAACAGCCCGCGGCTCTACGCCACCTTCCTGCTGTGGATGCTCTCCTCGCTGTTCGACCGCCTGCCCGAGATCGGCGATCCGCCCAGGCCCAGGCTCGCCTTCTTCTTCGACGAGGCGCACCTTCTGTTCTCCGACGCGCCGAAGGCGCTGCTGGACCAGATCGAGCGGGTGGTGCGGCTGATCCGCTCCAAGGGCGTGGGCGTCTATTTCGTCACGCAGAATCCGCTGGACGTGCCGGAAACCGTGCTCGCCCAGCTCGGCAACCGCGTGCAGCACGCCCTGCGCGCCTTCACCCCGCGCGACCGCAAGGCGGTGCGGGCCGCCGCCGACACCTTCCGCCAGAACCCGGCGTTCGACGCGGCGGAGGTCATCACCGAACTGGCCGTGGGCGAGGCGCTGGTGTCGGTGCTGGAGGGCAGGGGCACGCCATCGGTGGTGCAGCGCACGCTGGTCGCGCCGCCCTCGGCGAAGGTGGGGGCGATCACGCCCGCGCAGCGCCAGGCGGTGATCGCCGCCAGCCCCTTTCCCGCCTCGCGCTTCGCGCCGCAGCCGCGCCAGACGGCGCAGCAGCGCATCGCCGAACTGGAGGCGGCCGCCGCGCCGCCGCAGGAGGCCGGGGAGGACGGCGGCGGGGGCGGCGGCCTGCTGGACAGCGTGCTCGAAGGCGCGCTTGGCGGCGGCAAGGGACGCAGGAAGCAGAGCATCACCGAAAAGGTCATCTCCACCGCGGCGAGCTCCGCCGCCCGCCGCATCGGCACGAAGATCGCCAATGTCCTGCTCAAGAGCCTGTTCGGCGGGAAATGACCGGGCGGCGGCGCGCGTGAGATGACCTCAGACCAACCAGGCGCGTGCGCGGACGCCGCTCCGGCGCGCGCGCCGGGAACGCCTCCGCCGGGCGGCCCGACCAGCAGGGCCCGCAGGGCGCGTTCCGCGCTGGAGCAGGAAAGACCATGAGCCAACACGATCCGCGGCTGGACGCCGTTCTGACCCGTATTGACGCCGATCTCGACGCCGCGCTGGCGCGCCTGTCGTCGTGGCTGCGCATCCCCTCCGTCTCGACCGATCCGGCCCGCGCCGGCGACTGTCGCGCCGCCGCGGCGTGGCTGCAGCGGAACCTGGCGGAGCTGGGCTTCGAGGCCAGCGTGCGCGACACCCCCGGCCATCCGGTGGTGCTCGCCCGCACTCCGGGCGCCGGCCGGCGCCGGGCGCTGTTCTACGGGCATTATGACGTGCAGCCGCCGGAGCCGCTGGAGCAGTGGCGCAGCCCGCCGTTCGAGCCGCGGATCGTCACCCTGGACGACGGCCGCCGCGCCATCGTCGCCCGCGGCGCCGCCGACGACAAGGGCCAGGTGATGACCTTCATCGAGGCCTGCCGCGCCTGGAAGGCCGTGCACGGCGAGCTGCCGCTCGACGTCACCGTGATGGTGGAGGGCGAGGAGGAGGTGGGGTCGCCGAACACCCCCGCCTTTGTCGCAGCCCACCGGGACGAGCTCGCCGCCGACGTCGCCCTGGCGTGCGACACCAGCATGTGGGACGCCGCCACGCCGGCCATCACCACCAGCCTGCGGGGTCTCGTCTATGAGGAGGTCACCATCCGCGCGGCCGACCGTGACCTGCATTCCGGCCTGTTCGGCGGCGCGGCGCAGAACCCCATCCGCGTGCTGGCCCGCATCATCGCCGGCCTGCATGACGACAGCGGCCGGGTGACGCTGCCCGGTTTCTATGAGGGCGTGCCGGAAACCCCGCCTGAGGTGCTGGAGCAGTGGCGCGGCCTGGGCCTGGACGCCGCGCGGTTCCTGGGGCCGGTGGGGCTGTCGGCGCCGGCCGGCGAGAAAGACCGCATGGTCATCGAGCAGATCCAGTCGCGCCCGACCTGCGACGTCAACGGCATTTTTGGCGGTTACACGGGGCCGGGGGCCAAGACGGTCATTCCGGCGGAGGCGACGGCCAAGCTGTCGTTCCGCCTGGTCGGCGACCAGGATCCGCTGAAGGTGCGCGCCGCCTTCCGCGACTACGTGCTGGCCTCGCTGCCGCCGGACTGCACGGCGACCTTCGCCGGTCACGGCGCCAGCCGCGCCATCGCGCTGCCCTTCGACCTGCCGGACCTGCGCAGGGCGGCCGCCGCGCTGGAGGCGGAGTGGGGACGCCCGGCGGTGACCATCGGCTCCGGCGGCTCCATTCCCATCGTCGGCGATTTCCGGGAGCTGCTCGGGGTGGACACGCTGCTGGTCGGCTTCGGCCTCGACGACGACCGCATCCACTCGCCGAACGAGAAATATGACCTGACCAGCTTCCACAAGGGCGCGCGCTCGTGGGCGCGCATTCTCGCGGCGCTGGCGGCGTGAGCGGGCGCCCGGCGCGGGGGCGCGCCGGCGGCCGGACGGCGGTCGCCGGAGCCCGGGCCGGATCGTGGCGTGTTTTTTTCCCGTTTTGCGGACGCGCCGTGGAGCGCGCCGGCGACGCGGGACGCGCGGGGGCGGATGCGCGGGGCGCGGGAGACATGCCATAAACGGAGAGCAGAATCAGGCTTTCGCAGGGGCGCCCGCGACAGGCGCGGAGCGCCACGCGAACGTGGGGGGAACACAGCAGCATGAAACGGGCAGGCCTTCGCATCCTCGCCGCCGCCGTCGCCCTGGCGGCGGGCGCAGCAGGCGCCGCTGAAAAGCCGCCGGCCGGCGTCACCGGCGTCGTCGTCGGCGCCGCGACCGGCCGCGACGGCGTCATCGCCGACCCGCGCACCGGGGACGTCGCCGAACAGATCATGGCCGTGCGTCGCAAGGTGCGCGAGGCGGTCAGGCGCAGGGACCGCGCCGCGCTCGAAAAGCTCTACCACGAGCGCTTCACGCACCTGCGCGAGACCGGGCGCGCCGAAACCCGCAAGGAGCGCATCGACTTCCTGCTCTCCGGCCAGACCGGCATCGAACTGGCGCCCGCCGACCAGGCGCTGGTGGAGACCTATTCCCCCGACACCGCCGTGCTCAGCGGCGTCGACGTCATCCACAACCGCGAGAGCGGACGCAGCGGCGCCTTCCAGTGGCTGCAGCTGTTCGTGCGCGGCCCGGACGGCCACTGGCGCATCGCCCTGAGCCAGGCCAACCGCACGCCACGGCCCGAATAGGGCCCTCAGCCCGCCGGCGGGGGCGCGCCTGCCGGCGCGGCGGCCGGGCCCGGCCCCGGCGCGGCGGGGGCCTCCGCCGCGCCGCCGTCGCCCGCGAGGTAAAGAGTCTGGGTGGGGAAAGCGAAATCCGCGCCGTGCGACTGGACGATGCGGATGATGCCCAGAAACACCTCCTGCTGCGCCTCCAGCCACTCGCCCCAGTTGGTGGTGCGGGTGAAGCAGTACACCATGATGTTCAGCGACGAGGCGGCGAATTCGTTGAAATAGACCAGCAGCGTCTGGCTCTGGTCGATCAGCGGGCTGGCGCGCAGCATGTCGCGTATGTCGCGCGTCACCGCCTCGACGCGGCCGGCGTCCTCATAGCGCAGGCCGATGGTGGCCATGATGCGCCGGTTGGTCATGCGGCCGGGATTCTCCAGGCAGATGGAGGAGAACACCGAATTCGGCACGTAAAGCGGGCGGTGATCGAAGGTCATGATCCGCGTCATGCGCCAGCCGATCTCCTCCACCGTGCCCTCGATCTTCCGGTCCGGCGACGACACCCAGTCGCCGATGTTGAACGGACGGTCGAAGAACAGCATGATCCCCGAAAACACGTTGCCGAGGATGTCCTTGCTGGCGAGGCCCACGGCGATGCCGCCGATGCCGCCGAAGGCGAGCAGGCCCGAAAAGCCGATGCCGAAATGCTCGCCGAACGCCAGCGCCGCCACCAGCGCCAGGCCCAGCTTGAGAACGCGGGCGATGGCGCGCGCCGACGTGGGATCGCTGCCCTTGAGGATCTGCGCGTGCGTCAGCCGGTTGATCAGCATGAACAGCTCGCGCATGACGATGGCGCAGATCACCGCCGCCGTCAGCGTGTTCACCAGGTCCGCTGACAGCTGCGGAATGTCGTAATGGTCCAGCGCCAGCCCGGCCATGCGCCGCAGCGCGAACACCATGCCGGTGAGCAGGCCGATGCGCAGCAGGTGCGCGAGGATGCTGTGGCTCCATTCATGGCGCCGCCGCATCAGCGTGGACACCACCGCCGCGGAAAGGCCAAGCGTCGCCGCCAGCCCCGACAGGACAAGAAATTCGCTCAGCGTCCCCAGCGGCATGACGGCTCCGGAGGTTGGGCGCCGGACGGCGCGCGCTGCTTCGCCAGCGATGGCGTGGCCGCCGGTTTCCGCGCCGGGGGGGCGTAACGCCAGCCCCGGCTGCGCGGCGCGCCTGCGATCGCGACGGCGCCCGGCCGGTGACGGGGTCACACGGCCGCGACAGCGTGAGCATAGCCGCGCCGCGTCCGCGCGCAAGGCGGGAAAGGCGGCGAAAGCCGGCGCGCAGGAGCCTGGCGGCGCGCGGCGGGCGGGGCCCTAGCCCTTCCTTTCCGCCGCCCCGGGAGCGGCCGGGGGCGCATGGCGCAGCGCGGCGAGGCCGGCGCCGCTCAGCCGCAGCGCCGCCGCCAGCGCCGCCACATAGACGGCGAGGCCAATGACCGCCAGCAGGCCGAGATGCGCCTCCCGGTGGAACAGGGGCGCATGGCGGGCCAGCGCCGCCACATGCGGATCCGCCAGCCACGCCGCCGCCGTCAGCGCCGCCGCCGCGGCCGCCACGCTGGCGATGGTGCGGCCAAAGGCGCGGTCCGCGCCCATCCAGCCGCGACGGACCGCCAGCACGACCAGCAGTCCGAGATTGACCCACGCCCCGGCGCTGGTGGCCAGGGCGAGGCCCGGCGCGCCGTAACTGGAGGTGAGCATGATCTTCAGCGCCACGTTCACCGCCACCGCCGCCAGCGAGGCGACCAGCGGGGTGACGGTGTCGCGCCGGCCATAGAAGCTGGACACCGCCGAACGGATCAGCACGATCGCCGGCAGGCCCAGCGCATAGGCGGCCAGAACCTGGCCCGCCGCCGCCGCGTCCCCGGCGGTGAAGGCCCCGCGGGCGAACAGCGCCTCCATGATCAGCGTCGGGACCGCCAGAAAGGCGCCGGCGAAGGGCGCCGCCGCCACCAGGGTGAGCGCCATGGCGCGGTTCTGCGCCCGGTGCGCCCCGGCCTCGTCGCCCGCCGCCAGCCGGCGGCTCATCTCCGACATGATCACCGTGCCCACCGCCACGCCGATGACGCCGACGGGCAGCTGGTATATGCGGTCGGCGAAATAGATCGACGACACCGCGCCGGTGGGCAGCATGGTGGCGATGACGGTGTCCGCGAACATCGCCAGCTGCACCCCCGCCGAGCCCACCACCGCCGGCGCGAGGCCGCGGAAAAACCGGCTCATCTGGCTGTTCCACACGAACGCCTTCAGCCGCGGCGCCAGTCCGGCGCGGCGCGCGTCCCACATCACCAGCGCCAGCTGCAGCGCGCCCGAGACGCTGACCGCCCACGCGGCGGCGTGGGCGGCGTCCGGGAACAGGAAGGCGAGGGCGAGGCCGGCGATCATCGCCGCGTTGAGCAGCACCGGCGCCGCCGCGCCGGCGGCGTAACGGTCGCGGGCGTTGAGAACGCCCGTGACCAGCGTCACCAGGGTCACGAACAGCAGATAGGGGAAGGTGATGCGCGTCAGCGTCACCGCCAGGGCGAATTTCTCCGGCTCCCCGGTGAAGCCCGGCGCCAGCAGGCCCACCAGTTGCGGCATGAACGCCCACGCCAGCGCCAGCACGGCCAGCTGCGTGACCAGCATGGCGGTGAACAGCCGGTCGGCGAACAGCCGCGCCGCCTCCGGCCCGCCCGCCGCGCGCTCGTGGGCGTAAGCCGGCACGAAGGCGTTGTTGAACGCCCCCTCGCCGAAAATGGCGCGGAAATGGTTGGGCAGGCGGAAGGCCACCAGAAAGGCGTCCGTCGCCGGCCCGGCGCCCATCACCGCCGCCAGCATCACGTCGCGCAGGAAGCCCGTGACCCGCGACAGCAGGGTGAAACCGCCAAAGCCGAGTATCTTGCGCAACATGACCGGAATTCCTGACGCGCCGCCGCCCGCGGCGCACATATGACGCGGGTGCCGCGCAGTCTGCCCCCGGCCGGTGAAGAATTCGCCAGGGGGGCGCGCCACATGAAAACGGCCGCCTGCGGGCGGCCGTGAAGGTATTGCGGGAAGCCTCCGGGGCCTGCGCCGCGCGGCGGACCCGCCGCCGCAGGGCGCCCCCGGAAGCGCGCCGCGCGCCGCAGGGGCGGCGCGGCGCCGGGCGCGTTACGTCGCCTCGTTGAACAGCTTCTCCACGTATTCCCAGTTCACCAGGTTCTCGATGAAGGCCTTCAGATAGTCGGCGCGGCGGTTGCGGTAGTCGATGTAGTAGGAGTGCTCCCACACGTCGACGCCGAGGACCGGCGTGGCGCCGTGCACCAGCGGGTTCTCGCCGTTCGGGGTTTTCATGATCTCGAGCTTGCCGTCGCGCAGGGCGAGCCAGGCCCAGCCCGAACCGAACTGGCCGACGCCGGCCTGCACGAAATCTTCCCTGAACTTCTCGACCGAGCCCAGGTCCTCGATGATCTTCTTCTCGAGGGCGCCCGGAATGGCGCCGCCGCCATTGGGCTTCATCCAGTTCCAGAAGTGCAGGTGGTTGTAGTGCTGGCCGGCGTTGTTGAACAGCGGCTGGTTCTTGCCCCAGGAGGCCTTGACGATCTCCTCGACGCTCCTGCCTTCCAGCTCCGTGCCGGCCAGCAGCTTGTTGCCGGTGTCGACATACGCCTGATGGTGCTTGTCGTGATGGTACTCCAGCGTCTCCTTCGACATGTAGGGCTGGAGGGCGTCGTAAGCGTAAGGAAGTTCGGGCAGCTTGAAGGTCATGTCTTCGTTCCTTCCTGTATCGGCTTGCCGGCGCGAGGGGCCGGGGGACTGTGCGAATGGTTAGGCCACGCGCGCGCCCCCGGCAAGCCGGATGCGCACAACATTTACCGGAGAGCGCAACCGCCGGCCACCGGAAACGGCCCATGGCCGCCATGCGCAAGGGGGTAACGCGAAAAACGGAGAATGACGTCGCGCCGCCCGTCCGTTAACGCGAAAATGAGCGTTTTTACCTTGACTGGGGCTGCAGCGACCAGCACTGCCTGCCAGCGGACGCCCCGGGGGCGGCGGACGGCCGGACCGTCCGCGACCCCACTATCGCCTGAAAGGGAGGCGACACAGCCCGGCGGCGGACGCGCAGGAGAGGATCCAGCCAGATGAGGCCCAGATGCTGCTGATACTTTACGTTCTCGCCGCCGCGCTGGCGGCCGGCGGCGCATGGGCGATCGCCGCCGGCGCGCCCATGATCGTGCTGGAGCGGGGATGGACCATGGTGATCTCCGGCAGCGTCGCCGTGACCGGAGCCGCCATCGTCTTCGCCCTGGCCATGGTGACGCGCGCCATCCGGCAGCTGCCCGACCAGCTCGAGGCCGGCGTCATCGACGAGCCGCAGGCCGCCTCCGCCGGGGCAAGCCGCCCGGCCGCGCCCTTCCTGCCGGCGTCGCCGCCGCGGCCGGCTGACGCGCCCGCCCCAGCGCCCCTGGCCGTCAGGCCGGCCGGAGCCGCGCCCGTCGCCGCCGGGGCAGGGGCGAGGGCCGCCGGGCCGGAGGACGCCGGCGCCAGGAATGACATGGCCAGGAATGACGTGGCCAGGAATGACGTAACCAGGAACGACGTCGCCAGCGAGGCCGGCGCGCAGGCCGGGTCCGTCGCGCCGGCGGCGCCGGACAGGCCTGAGCCCGGCGGGCCGCGGCCGGCCGCGCCGCGCCGCGACCCGGCCGGCCTTGACCTGCGGCTTGGCAGCCTGCTGCGCCCCGGCGCCCTGGCCGCCGCCGCGCCGGCGAGCAGCGGCCCCGGCGAGGCGGCCGGCGCCTCCGCCGCAGGGGCTGCGCCGGCCCCGGAAGAGGAAACGCCGGCCGGGGCGACGCCGCCCTGGCCGCAGCGTCCCGTCCGCCCGCCGGCCGCAGCCGGGCTTTCTTCCTTGTCGCGGGGGCCCGGCGCGCCCGAGGCTGCGGCCGCGCCCGCCTCCGGCGAGCGCGCGTATCCGGACCCGGGCCCGGCGCCGGAGATCGCCGCGCGTCTCGCCGCCATGTTCGGACGCAGGCCGGCCGGAGAGGGCGAAAGCGCCGTCCCGGCGGGGCCGGCCCATCCGCCGCCGCGCTTTCCCGAGCGGCCGGCGCCGCGCGGCGGCGCGGCCTCGGCCGCCTCCGCCGGGCCGGCCTCTGGCGGCGACAGCCGCGCCGGCGCGGACAGGGCGGAGGAGAGCGGGGCGGAGGACGGCCGGACGGACGCAGCCAGTGCGGGCGGCGACGCGGGCGCCGCGCCGCCGGCCGGGGCCGGCGCAGGTCCGGCGGTGGTGGGCAGCTACACCGCCGGCGGGGTGCATTACGTCATGTACGCCGACGGCTCCATTGACGCCCAGACCCCAGATGGCGTCCGGCATTTCTCCTCGCTGGAGGCGCTCAAGGCGCATTTCGCCGGCGGAGGGAAGTAAACCTCGCCCTGTCCAGGAAGGCGCAAAAAAGGGCCCGCAAGGGCCCTTTTTCATCGCCGCGGCGCGTCAGCCCGCCGGCGGGGCGTCGAAGCCGCGCGCCGCCTGCAGGGCGAAGGCGTAGCAGAGCGCCGTCTCCTTCAGTGAATCGAAGCGCCCCGAGGCGCCGCCATGGCCGGCGTCCATGTTGATGCGGCACAGGATGGGGCCGCCGCCGGTCATGACGGCGCGCAGCCGCGCCACCCATTTCACCGGCTCCCAGTAGGTCACCCGCGGATCGGTGAGCCCGCCCAGCGCCAGGATCGCCGGATAACGCTGCGGCTTCACCTGTTCATAGGGCGCGTAGGAGCGGATCAGCTCGAAATCCGCCCGGCTCGCCAGCGGATTGCCCCACTCCGGCCACTCCGGCGGCGTCAGCGGCAGGCTGTCGTCCAGCATGGTGTTGAGCACGTCCACAAAGGGCACGTCGGCGATAATGCCGGCGAACAGCTCCGGCGCCATGTTGGCGACCGCCCCCATCAGCATGCCGCCGGCGCTGCCGCCATGGGCGACGATGCGCCCCTCCGATGTGTAGCCGGCCCGGGCGAGCGCCCGGCAGACGGCGATGAAGTCCGTGAAGGTGTTTGGCTTGTGCTCGCGCTTGCCGTTGCGGTACCAGGCCCAGCCCTTCTCCGTGCCGCCGCGCACGTGGGCGATGGCGTAAACGAACCCGCGGTCCACAAGCGACAGGATGCTGGTGCGGAACCCCGCCGACAGCGCGTGGCCATAGGCGCCGTAGCCGTACACCAGAGCCGGCGCGCTCCCGTCCAGCGGCGTGTCCCTGCGGCGCAGCACCGACACCGGCACCTGTTCGCCGTCCGGCGCCGTGGCGAACAGGCGCGTCGCCACATAGTCAGCGGGATTGTGGCCCGACGGCACCTCCTGGCGCTTCAGCAGCGTGCGGGCGCGGGTGACCATGTCATAGGCGTAGGTGGAGGCGGGCGTGGTCAGCGAGGCGTAGGCGAAGCGCAGCTCCGTGACGTCGTATTCATAGCCGCCGTCCATGCCGAGGGCGTAGGTCTCCTCGTCAAAGGCGATGGCGTGCTCCTCGCCGGTGGCGAAATCGCGGATGACGATGCGGGGGCGGGCGTTCTCCCGCTCCATCCGCGCCAGATGGCCGGCGAAGGCCACATGCGACAGGATCATCACCCCGGGACGGTGCGGCACCAGATCCCGCCAGTTTTCCCGCTGCGGCGCCGCCAGCGGCGCCTTGACCAGCTTGAAGTCCTCGGCGCCGTCGGCGTTGGTGCAGATCACCAGCCGGTCGCCGTGGTGGTCGACGCTGTAGCGCACCTGCGGCTCGCGCGCCGCCACCAGGAAGGGCGTCGCCTCCGGATCGCGCAGGTCGACCAGCCAGATTTCGCTGGTCTCGTGGTCGCCGCAGGAAATGATCAGGTAGCGGCCGGACTGGGTGACGTCCAGGTGCACGAACCAGCCGGGATCCTGCTCGAAATACACCAGCCGGTCAGCCTCCTGCGGCTGGCCGAGACGGTGCAGGAACACCTTGCGCGGCCGGTGATTTTCGTCGTTCATCACGTAGAAGAAGCCGGCGCTGTCCGCCTGCCACGCCATCTCGCCGGTGGTGTCCTCCACCAGGTCCGGCAGGTCGCGCAGCGTTCCGTCCGGGTCCACCTCGCGCACGCGGATGGCGAACAGCTCGGAGCCCTTCTCGTCCGCGCTCCAGGCGATGCGGCTGAAGTCCGGCGAATGCTCCACGTCGCCGGGCTCGAAGAACGGCTTGCCCTTCGCCATGGCCTCGACGTCGAGCAGCACCTGCTCGGGGCCCCCGTCGC
The DNA here is from genome assembly GCF_042432745.1 of Camelimonas abortus. Taxonomy (NCBI): domain Bacteria; kingdom Pseudomonadati; phylum Pseudomonadota; class Alphaproteobacteria; order Hyphomicrobiales; family Chelatococcaceae; genus Camelimonas; species Camelimonas abortus. Next base: position 660,248 of record NZ_JBHLWR010000006.1, read on the forward strand.
GCGGGCGCCTGCACACCAGCTCATGCCCGGCGCCGGTTTCATAACGCTCGTACCACAGCCAGGGGCCGTGCGGCGCCGGAACCCCGGCGTCATCCTCGCGGATGCGGCCGCGCATCTCCTTCAGCAGGGCGTCCCGCAGCGGCGCCAGCGGGGCCAGCGCCGCGTCGCACCAGGCGTTTTCCGCCTCAAGCACGGCGCGGATGTCGGCCGGCAGCGCCGCGGGGTCCTTCAGCACCTCCCGCCAGTTCTCCGCCTTGAGCCAGGCGTAGTCGTCGCGCAGCGTCTCGCCGTGGATCCGCCTGACCGACGGGCGGACGGGCGTGACTGGCGGGGCGGGCGGCGTTCCGGGGCGGGGCGTGGTGCTGTGCGTCATGGGCGGACCCTTGCGGCTGGAACGGGTGACGGCGCTGGCCTGACATGGCCGCAGGCGCCGCAGGCGGCGAAACGGCGCGCGCCGGCCGCGCGCCAGCGGTGATGCGCCCTGTCCGCGGCGTAATCAAGACCGCATCGCGCCGCGCCGTCCGCCGCCGCGCCGTCAGGACGGGCGATTGACACGAACGGCGATTATAGGATTATATACCTATATTACCGTCTCCGTCCGCCCGGACGCGGGGCGGACCGTCGCCAGACCAGGCCGGAGCCGCCGCTTCCGCGCCGCCATGCCGTTTCGCCGCCGGCGCCGTCCCTGCGGCCGCGGGCGGTCTTTTCCCGTCGTGTCCGGAATTTCGCTCGCCCGCCATCATGCCACGGAGGACTGCAATATGGAACAAATCATGAACAAATCCATGCCCGCCGCGTCGCTCCGGGGCGAAGGCGGCCGCTCCGCCGCCGGCCAGGGCGTCCGCGCCCGGCGCGGCCGTCCGGCCGCCGGTCCGGCGCGCCGGCCGGAGACGGCGCCGGAGCTGCTGGCGCTGCTGCGCCGCCTCGCCGCGCCCGGCGCCTTTCTCGCCCCGGGTCCGGCCGACGGCGGCTGGATGCTGGGGCTCACCGGCGCCCGGCCGGCGGCCGGGGGAACGCGCGTCAGCCTCGGCGGCGGCCCCGTGCCGGAGGCGCTGGCGCGCGCGGCGCTGGAGGCCGGGCTGGTGGAGGAGGAAAAAGGGCAGGGGCGCGCGCGCCGCCGCCTCGTGCTTTCCGCCGCCGGGCGCGCCCGCCTCGCCCGCGCACAGGCGACGGCGGCGCCGTTCCTCGCCCAGCACGCCGGACTGGACGCCGCGACCCTCAGGGTCGGCGGCGTCGCGACGGCGGTGACGGTCAATCACCGCGAAAGTCCGCTGGCATGGCTGCGCCGGCGCCGCGGCCGCGACGGCGCGCCGCTCATCGATGAGGCCGCCTGGCTCGCCGGCGAACGCTTCCGCGCCGATTTCGAACGGGCGCAGCTGGCGCCGCGCCTGACCGTGAACTGGGAGCGGCCGGCGGGCGCCGTCGCAGGCGCCGGCGCGCCCGGGCCTTCCGACATGGCCGTGGCCGCCCGCCAGCGCCTGCGCCGCGCCCTCGACGCGGTGGGGCCGGAATTCGCCGGCGTGCTGCTCGACGTCTGCGGTTTTCTGAAAGGGCTGGAGCAGCTGGAGCGCGAGCGCGGCTGGCCGGCGCGCTCCGGCAAGGTGGCGCTGGCCATGGCCCTGGCGCGCCTCGCCGCCCACTACGGCCTGCAGCGCGAGGCCGCTGGCCCGCCATGGAGCCGGACGCGCCTGTGGCGGGCCTGACGGCCTCAGGCCGCCGCCAGCGCCGCCGCCGCGTCCGCCTTGATGCGCTTCACCATGGAGCTGAGCCCGTTGGAGCGTTGCGGCGTGAGATGGCCGGAAAGCCCCAGACGGTCAAACAGCGCCTGGGCGTCGGCGGCGACGATCTCTTTCGCCAGCCGCCCGGAAAAGAACGCCAGCGCCACCGCCACCAGGCCGCGCACGATGTGGGCGTCGCTGTCGCCGAGGAAATGCAGGCGCGGCCCTTCCGGCGTCTGCTCCACCTGGCTCTCCAGCCACACCTGGCTGGCGCAGCCGCGCACGCGGTTCTCCTCCGTATGCGCCTCCGCGGGCATCGGCGGCAGCTGCCGCCCCAGCTCGATCAGGTAGCGGTAGCGGTCCTCCCAGTCGTCGAGGAAGGCGAAATCGTCGATGACGGCGTCGATCGAAGGCAGCATGGGCGTGAGGTTCCGTGGCGCCGTCCGGTGGGGCGACGGCGCCTTTCCGCCGCCCGGTCTTACAGCTTCCGGCCGCCCGGGCCAATGCCGCCGGCGCGTTTTTCGCGCCGCCGCCGGCTGCGGGCGGGACGCGCCAGGGCGGTTCAGCGACCGTTCGCGGCGGCGGGCGGCTCCGGCGCGTCGCCGGGCGCGGCCCTGCGCGTCTCCGGCGCCGGCTGTCGCCCGGGCGAGAGCCACGCCAGCAGCCGGGCGGCGAGGCCGGCCGCGGCGGCGACGTCGCCGCCCGCCTGGCCGGACAGCTGCAGCTGGCGCGCCGCCAGCGCCCCCTTCGCCGCGCCGTCGACGATCTCCCGCTCCCGCAGGCCGCTGGCCGGCGAGAGCACGTAAATGACGGCTATGCAGATGACGCACATGAGCAGGCGCATGGCCGTTCGCCTCATCTTCTGGCTGCGGAACGCCCGCCGGCCCGCGGGGCCGCCTGCGCGGCCTGTGGACTGGCGGCGTCGGCTCCACTGTTTTCCCCACGCTTTAGCATTGCGTAAACGGCCCTGTGCCAGTGTCGCCATGAGCCGCCCCGGGCCCTGCGCGCCGCGGCGGCTGCGCCTGCGGGCCAGCGTGGCCGGCGCCTGACGCGCCGCCCGCAGCCCGGCGATCGCCGGCCGCCGGATGGCGGCCATTCGGAAAGGAAGCGGCCGTGTTTCGCACGCTTGCAGCAGCCCGGGCCCTGCGCGCGCTGCGCGCCAGAATCGCCGGCTTCGCCCGCCGGAACGGGCGCGACGTCCCGGGCGGCGCGGTCACGCCCGACCTGATGGCGCTGCTCGGCCACGAGCTGCGCACGCCGCTCTCCGCCCTCATGGGCTACACCGAAATGCTCGCCGGCGCCGAGACGCTCACCGACGCCCAGCGTCGCGCCTGGTCGGCCAGCGCCCATGAGGCCGCCGCCCACCTGAACGCCCTCATCGCCGCCGCCCTTGAACAGGGCGTCGACGGCCTTGGCGCGCCCGCCGCCGGACGCGCCGCCGTGGACCTCAACGCCCTCGCCGGCGCCTGCTGCGACATGGCCCGGCCGGACGCCGCCGGGCGCGGCGTCGACATCCGTTACCTGCCGCAGCCGCAGCGCCTCGACGCCTGCTGCGACCCGCGCGCCGCCCGCCAGATCCTGCTCAACCTCATCGCCAACGCCATCAAGTTCACCCCGCCAGGCGGCGAGGTGCGGGTCTGGGCCGAACGGGACGACGGCTTCATCGCGCTCACCGTCGCTGACAACGGCATCGGCCTTGAGGCCTCGCGCCAGCGGCGCGCCGCCGCCGGGCTCGGCCTTGGCCTCACCATCGTGCGCTCCCTCGCCAGCCTGCAGGGCGGGGCGCTCGTCATCCGCCCCGGCGACGACGCCGGCACCGTCGCCAGGGTGACGCTGCCGGAAGCCGTCGCCGGTTTCTCCGAACCAGCCGGCGCCGCTCCCGGCGGCGCCACACAGATGATGGCCCCCTGCCTTGCGTGAAGCGTTCGCCCGTTCCTCCAGCGATGTCGTCCGCCATGAAAGCCGCGCCGCGGCCGCCGCGCGCTCCGGGCTGGCGCGCGCGCCGCATGGCGGCGCCCGCCGCGCGGCGCGCCAGGGCGTGAGCGCGCGCGCGCTGCTGTGGCGGCTTCTCGTCGCGCGGCCGGGACGCACCGTCTTCAACCTCGTCGCCGCCGCCGTCGCCCTCGGCGTCGCCGTCAACGCCGGCTGGCTGCAGAAGGGCGTCCACCCCAATCCGCTGTTCGGCGAGCGCAAGGCCGCGCCCGCCGCCCCGAAACGCGGCGCCCCGCCGGCCGCCGCCGCGCCGCGACCGGCGCAGGCCGCGCCCACGCCGCCGCCGCGGCCCGCCGACGCCCCGGCCGCGCGCCCGCACGGCGATCCGCTCGCCGCCCTGCTGGAGACCGGCGCGCCGCCGCCGGCCGCCGTCCAGCCGGCGAAACCCCAGTCGCCCGCCGGCCACCAGGCCGGCGCGGCGCAGCCGGTCCGTCGCGCCGCCGGCTCCGCCGGCGATCCGCCGGGCGCGGGCGGCGCGCCGTTGCCGCCGCCGCGCCCCGACGCCGCCGCACGCCAGCAGCCGCCGGCACCGCCCGCCCGGCCCGAATTCTCGTCCCGGGTGATGGCCGTGCAGCAGGCGCTCAACCGCCTCGGCTACGGGCCGCTGGCCGCCGACGGGCTGATGGGCCCCGGCACCCGCGCCGCGGTGGAGCGCTTCCAGAAAGGCCGCGGGCTGCCCGTCACCGGCGAGCCAGGGCCGCGCACCCTTAAGGCGCTCTCAGCCGCCGCCGGCGTGACGCTCCCGTAAGCGCCGCCGGCTTGTCCCGCCGCCAGGCGCGCCCGCCGGCGGGGCCCGTCCGCGACCGTCTCTTCCGCAGCTTCCGCCCGCCCAGCGGCCGGCCTCGCCGGGCGGGGCGCGGGCGGATATCATTCGCGACGCCCGGCGACGGCGGGTCGCCGCGCACAGGAGGAACGCGCATGTCCGCCGTGCGCCTGCGCTCGGATTTCTGGGTTTCAGCCTATATCCGCCGCTGCCAGGGGGAGGGGGCGGTCGCCACCCTCGCCCGGCGCGGCGCCGCGGAGGCCGGGGCCATCTTCGTGCGCCTCGACACCCTCGACGGCGCCGTGCGCCTGTTCGGCCCCGCGCCCCAGGCGCTCATGGATGGGGAGGATTACGGCGAACGCCAGTTCACCGAGATCCCCCTGCCGGAGCCCACCGCCGCCGCCGCCTGGGAGCGGCTGCAGAAAGAGATCCGTTTCGATCCGGACCTGTGGATCGTCGACGTGGAGGATCGCGCCGGGCGCTGCTTCCTGCCGCTGCGCCAGTGAGGCGCGCTACTCCTCCGGCTGGCAGGTGACCGCCAGCGTCGCCTCCACCGCCCGCTCGCGCCAGGCCGGGGAGGCCGGAATGGCGCGCGCCACCGCAAGGCCGCGCGGCGTCGGCGACACCACCTCGATGATGTCCTCGTCGCTGTCCTCGGGCTGGAACAGCTCGCGCTCCTCCTTCTGCGCCGGGGTCATCACCGTCAGCGCCACGTAGCCGTTCACCGCCGCGCGGTCGGTGAGGGCGTAGATCACCCGGCCGCTGCGGTCATGGATCGACAGGGTCTGCGGCAGGCCGGAGGCGGGCATGGTGATGCGCGCCGGCCCGTCGTCCAGGTTCCAGGCGCAGGCGCTGCGCGGCGTCAGCGGATCGGCGCCCATGGCGCCCGGCGCGCCGAAATCCTCCGGAACCGGCGAGGCCACGCCGTCCGCCCCCGCCAGCGCCAGCTGCGAAAAGGCGTCGTGTCGCGCCACCGCCGGAATGCGCAGCACGATGACGATGTGAACGATGGCGCCCAGCGCAAGGCCGGCCAGCGCCGAGGCGACAATGTCAGACCAGCGCAGCTTCATGCGCACCGCTTCCTGCGGATGGCCGGCGTCAGCTGCTCCGACATGTCCGGACGCGAGATGAAGCCGGTCGGGCTGTCATAAAGGCGAAGCGTCAGGCGGAAACGCCCGGACGGGGGGGCCGCGATCCAGTCGCCGGGCTGCGGCGTCGCCGCCACGGCGATGCGCACGCCGCCGTCCGGATCGCGCAGCAGCCCCTCCGAGGTCAGCGCCCGCGGCTGCGCCAGCGGCGCCGCCGGCCCGGCCGGGGCGGCCGTCCCGTCCGGCCGCAGCGGCGTCGCCGCCAGGGTCCAGATCCGCGCCTCAGGCGTGCGGCCGGTGATCTCGTACACGCAGCCGCCGCGCAGCGGCTGGCCGTCTGAATCATGCTCCGCCACCAGCTCCACCCCTTCGCCGGCGCCCAGCGGCAGCGCCGCCGTGCGCGCCGCGACCGCGCGCCCGTACGGGTCCACGTCCGGCCGGCCGGTCGCCGGCCAGGCGCGCCACGGCCCGAGCCGCGTCGCCCCGGTGACCGGCCGCTCGCCCAGCGCCAGCCACGCCGACCCGAAGCCGGTGACGGCCGCCGTCGCCAGCGTGATGAAGGTCATGATGATCAGCCGCAATGCACCTGGCTCCCCGGAGCATTCCTGTCGCATGGCGCGGGCGCCGCGCCGTCGCCGGGACGCGCCCCGCCCCGGGCGGCGTCCGCCGGCGGGCCCTGCGCCGCCGGCGCCGCCTCCGCAGCCTGGCCCGGACGCGGGCTGCGCGCGGCCGCGAACAGCGCGGCGATGTCCGCCAGGACCGCCGCCGTGCGCGCCTGGAGCAGCGTGCCCTTCAGCGCGTCCGGCGCGCCGGAGGCGGCCGCCGCCGACGCCGCCGTCTCCGGCCGCGCCGGCGCCACTCCCGGCAGCGGCTTCAGCTTCACGCCGCGGTGGAGCGGCTCCATGATCTCCCGCCACGTCTGCGCCGGCAGCGTGCCGCCGGTCATGCGGTTGGTGGACGAGAAATCGTCGTTCCCCATCCAGATCACGCCCACGTAATTGCCGGTGTAGCCCGCGAACCACGCGTCGCGATAGGCGTTGGTGGTGCCCGTCTTGCCGGCGACGCGCACCCCCTCGATGCGGGCGCGCCGGCCGGTGCCTTCCTCCACCGCCTGCGCCAGCATGCGGTTCATGTCCGCCACAACCTCCGGCGGCAGCACCCGCTCGCCCTTCGGCGCGTCGCGCTCGTGGCTCCAGATCACCTGGCCGTGGCTGTTGCGGATCTCCTCCGCCGCCCACGGCCGCGCCCGGAAACCGCCGTTGGCGAACACCGCCATGCCCGCCGTGTGCTCGATGAGCCTGACCTCCGCCGAGCCGATGGGCAGCGACGTGGAGTCGCGCAGCTCGTGCTCCAGGCCCATCGCCCTGGCGAGGGCGATGATCCGCGCCCGCCCCAGGCGCGCGTTGCCCTTGCCCAGCATGATCGACAGCTTGACCGGGATTGAATTGATCGACCGCACCAGCGCGGTGGTCAGCGACATCGGGCCGGAGAACGACCGCCCGTAATTGGCCGGGCACCAGGCGCCGATGCACACCGGGCTGTCCACCACCGTGCTCTCCGGCTTCACCAGGCCCGCCAGCAGCGCCGCCGCGTACACATAGGGCTTGAACGACGAACCTGGCTGGCGCAGCGCGTCCGTCGCCCGGTTGAACTGGCTCGCGCCGTAGTCGCGGCCGCCCACCAGGGCGCGCACCGCTCCGTCCGGCTCCATGACCACCACGCCGGCCTGGCTCGCGCCCCAGGCGGCGCCGTACTGGCGCAGGGCGTTCTCCACCGCCGTCTCGGCGCTGCGCTGGGCCAGCGGATCAAGGGTGGTGCGCACCGTCAGCACCCGGTCGTCGCCGAGCCGGCCTTCAGCCGCCATCTGGCGCACCTGCTCATAGGCCCAGTCAAGGAAGTAGTCCGGGCTGAAATCCTGCCGCCGCGCCAGCGCCGTCGCCGGATTGCGCCGCGCCGACGCCGCCTGGCCGGCGGTGAGCATGCCGGCGTCGACCATCGCGTCAAGCACGTCGTTGGCGCGCGCGCGCGCCGCCGGCAGGTTGACGTGCGGCGCATAGCGCGTCGGCGCCTTGAACAGGCCCGCCAGCATCGCCGCCTCCGCCAGCGTCAGGTCGCGGGCCGACTTGCCGAAATAATAATCCGCCGCCGCCGCCGCGCCGAAATTGCCGCCGCCCATGTAAACCCGGTCCAGATACAGCTTCAGGATCTCCTGCTTGCTGAGCCGCGCCTCCAGGAACAGCGCCAGGAACGCCTCGTTGATCTTGCGCTCCAGCGACCGTTCGTTGCTCAGGAACAGGTTCTTGGCCAGCTGCTGGGTGATGGTGGAGCCGCCCTGGACCACGCCGGAACTGCTGGCGTTCACCGCCAGCGCCCGCGCGGCGCCCACCGGGTCAATGCCGAAATGCTCGAAAAAGCGCCGGTCCTCCGTGGCCAGCACCGCGCTGATGAAATAGTCCGGGTAGTCGGTGAGCTCGAGGGCGTCGTTCTGGCGGATGCCGCGCCGGCCGATCTCCTCGCCGAAACGGTCCAGAAAGGTCACCGCCAGCTCGCCCTGGCGCAGCCAGCGGTCGCCGGCGGTCATGCGGAACGCCGGCTGGGCCAGCGCCACCAGCGCCACGCCGCCGGCCGTCGCCAGCGTCAGCCCCTCGCAGGCCAGCTCCACCAGACCGCGGCGAACTCCCTGCACGGCGAACCGGTCGGTGAAGTCGCTCCAGCCGCGCCACGCCCGGGCGAGCAGCGCGCCCGTCGCGTACAGGCCTGAATCAATGCGCGCATCAACGGCCAGGGCGATCCGGCGGATTCGCAACCACAGCGATCCACTCTCCGGCTTCACGATGCGCTGCCTTCCATGCTTGCGGCTCCCGCGGGCGCGGAACCCTGATCCGGCGAAGTATACCAGCCGGGGCAGGGCCGGTCAGCCGTCGCGCCGGCGTGAACGGCGGATTTGGTGAAGGGCGTTGCAATCCGGCTCCCGTTCCGGCACTGACGCCTTTTCTCCGCATGTGACCGCTCCGGCGCCGGGCCCCGCCCGGCGGCCGGCGCGGCGGACAGGACCAGGATGACCGCTGACGCCGCCGGCGCGCCCGAACCCTTCTGGCGCACGGTTTCTCTCGACGACATGACCGAGGCCCAGTGGGAGAGCCTCTGTGACGGTTGCGGCCGCTGCTGCCTCATCAAGCTGGAGGACGAGGACACCGGGCGGATCTATCACACCGACGTCGGCTGCCGGCTGCTCGACCCCGACACCTGCCGCTGCCGCAACTATCCCGAGCGGCGAAAGCACGTGCCTGACTGCATCCGCCTGACCCCGGACGTGGTGCGGACCCTCTCCTGGCTGCCGCCCACCTGCGCCTACCGCCTCGTGCGCGAGGGCCGCGACCTGCCCTGGTGGCATCCCCTGGTCTCCGGTACGCCTGACACCGTCGTCGCCGCCGGCGTCTCCGTGCGCGGCCGCCTCTCGGCGCTCGAACAGGAGCTGGAGCCGGAGGAGCTCATGGAGCGCATCGTGCAGTGGCCGGACCGCGTTCCACGCCGCGCCAAGGGGCCGCCGCCGGCCGTGGCCGCCCGCATCCGCCGCTCCCGCGGCGCCTGATCCGCCAGGACGGAACGCGGGACAGGGCCGCCGCATCAGGCCGCCGCCCCGCGCCGGGCCCCCAAGGGAAAAGGGGGCGGCGATCCTGTAGGGGCTCCAGGGCGGCGACCCCGGGGGGCCCTGAGGGGGCGCTCCGGCGGGGCGCTCAGGCGCCGCCGCCGCGGCGCCGCGCCGGCCGCTGCGGCGCCGGCTCCGCCGCCGGGCGGGCATGTCCCGGCCCCGGGAGCACCACCACCTTCGCGCCCACCGGCGTGCGGTCGTACAGGTCGATCACGTCCTGGTTGATCATGCGGATGCAGCCCGACGACACCCGCGCGCCGATGGTGTGCGGCTCGTTGGTGCCGTGGATGCGGAACAGCGTGTCCCTGCCGTTCTGCCACAGGTACAGCGCCCGCGCGCCCAGCGGGTTGCGCAGGCCGCCAGGCACGCCCTTGCCGCCCGGAAGGCTGGTGACCACCCGCTGCAGCTCCGGCTGGCGGGCGATCATTTCCTTGGGCGGATACCAGTCCGGCCAGGCCTGCTTGCTGTTGACCGTCGCCACGCCCGACCAGCCGAAGCCTTCGCGCCCGACGCCGACGCCGTAACGGATCGCCCGCCCGCCGGGCTGCACCAGATACAGGTAGCGCCGCGCCGGATCGACCACGATCGTGCCCGGCTCCTCCGGCCCGGCGTACGGCACGGCGCGGCGCAGGAACGCCGGATTGACCGTTCCCGGCGGCACGCCCGGAATGGGGAAGGGCTCGTTCTCCACCGGGCCGTACATGGCGGCGTAGTCCTCAGGCCGCGGATCGGCCGGGGCGGCCGGGGGAGGCGGCGGCGGGGGGGCGGCGGGCGCCGCTGCGGCGCCGCGCAGGCGGACGAGCTCGTCCTCAAGCCGCGGCGGGCGGCGTGTCTGGCAGGCGGAAAGCGCGACGGCGGATGACGCGAGAAGAAAAAGACGGCGGGTCAGGACCTGCATGACGGCTCCGGCGCAGCTGGCGTGTCCGCGTCCCGGCGCCGCGCCGGGAGGCGGCGGCGGCCGGCGGCGGACGCGCTTTCGTTGACCATGACCTGATTTCCTGTAGCCGGCAACGCGGTTTCGCCTTCCGGACCCGCGGAATCCGCGCCTCCGTCATCTCCGGGCCGCAGCTTGACGGCCGGGCGCGCCTTACCGACAGTCGTCCAGGGAAACGGAAGGGAGCGCGCAGCGATGACGGAAGGGATGACGGAAGACGAAATCCGGCTCTGGACGGGGCCTGGCGACTATGTCGATTCGGATCATCCGGAGGTTGTGGCCTTCGCGCGGCGCGTGACGGAAGGCGCCGGGTCGCCGCGTGAAAAGGCGCGGCGCGTCTATCTGGCCGTGCGCGAGCTCTACTATGACCCATATGTCGACTGGAGCCCGGAGGTGTTCCGCGCCTCCGCCGTGCTCGCCGCCGGCCGCGGCTACTGCGTCGGCAAGGCCTCGCTGATGGCCGCGGCCTGCCGCGCCGTGGGCGTGCCCGCCCGCGTCGCCTTCGCCGACGTCACCAACCATCTGGCCACGCCGCAACTGCTGGAGCGCATGGGCACCGACCAGTTCTACTGGCATGGCTTCACCGAGGTCGCCCCCGACGGGCGCTGGGTCAAGGCCAGCCCCACCTTCAACGCCTCGCTGTGCCAGAAGCTCGGGGTGGCGCCGCTCGACTTCGACGGCGAAAACGACGCCCTGCTGCAGGCCTTCGACTCCGCCGGCAACACCTTCATGCGCTACCTGCGCCAGCACGGCGCCTTCCACGACGTGCCGGCCAGGCACATCATGCAGGAGATGCGCCGCCTCTATCCGAAGCCCCTGACCCGCGACGGCGGCGCCAGACCGGACATGGAGGCCGAGGCCGCGGCGCTGGCTGGCTGAGCCGCCGGGGCCCGCGCCGCAAGGATTTACCGGATGATTACCCGCCCCATGCTGTGCTGGCCGCGACCGGCGCGACGCGGCCGGGCCGGGGCAGGGCGGAAGGCGCCCGTTCCGGTGCACGCACACAGGGAGCAGCGCATGATCACGGGCCGTATCGGGAAGCGCATCACCGCAGCCATCGCCGGCGTCTCGCTGGCCCTGACCGCCGGCGCCGCCGTCGCCGCGCAATGCGGGAACGGCCCGGAAGGCTTCGACCGGTGGCTCGGGGAGTTCCGCCGCGAGGCCGCCGCCGCCGGCATCCGCCCGCAGGTGATCGACGCCGCGCTCGCCGGCGTCTCCTACGACCGGCGGGTCATCGGCCTGGACCGCAACCAGCGGCACTTCAAGGTCAGCTTCGAGCAGTTCATCAAGAACCGCGTCACCGCCGGCCGCATCAGCAAGGGCCGGCAGATGCTGCGGACCTACGCGGGCGTGCTGCAGCGCATTGAGAGCCGCTACGGCGTGCCGCCGGAAATTCTCGTCGCCATCTGGGGCATGGAGACCGACTACGGCGCCGTGCGGGGCAACATGCCGGTGTTCCGCTCCCTGGCCACCCTGGCTTACGACTGCCGCCGCAGCGCCTTCTTCACCGGCCAGCTCATGGACGCCCTGCGCATCGTGCAGCGCGGCGATCTCTCGCCCCACGAAATGCGCGGCGCCTGGGCCGGCGAGATCGGCCAGGCCCAGTTCCTGCCCAGCTCCTATTACCGTTACGCCGTGGATTTCGACGGCGACGGCCACGCCGACCTCATTCGCAGCGCCCCCGACACGCTCGCCTCCATCGCCAATTACCTGCGCGCCCATGGCTGGGTCCGCGGCGCCGGCTACCATCCCGGCCAGCCCAATTTCCCGGTGATGCGCGAGTGGAACCGCGCCGAAGTCTACGCCCGCGCCCTCGGCTATTTCGCCGACAGGCTGCGCAACTGACCGGAGCCGGGCAGGACGGGCAGGGCGCGCGCCGGCTGCGAGGGGAGGGAGGAAAATAGTCCTTGACAGCGGCGCGCTGTTCTGGCATGATCAGGCCATGCTCAGGAAGTGTGACCGGGCGACGCCGCGGCGGCCATGCCGCCGGTGACGCCGCCGCGGTCCGCCGGGCCGGCGCCGCCGGCCGGGCCAGCAACCGCAAGCCGCGTCCGCCGACGCGGCTTTTTTCATTGGCGCATGCAGGAGGGACGGATGCCGCCACGGCGCAGCGACCCTTGCGGCGCTTCGCGCGGCGCCTGTCGTGACGCTTCTGGCGGCGCCTGCGCCGCGCCCGCCAGCCCGCCGGCCCCCGCCGCGCTCGCCGCGGCGCGGCGGCGCTTTGAAAACGGCGACGCCACCCTGAAGCAGCTTGCCGCGGAGCTCGGCCTGTCGCCGCGCCGGCTCGGCGCGCTGGCCCGGCGCGACGGCTGGACGAAACCGGCCCGGCCCCCCGCGCGCCGCCGCGCCGGGGCGCGCCCCCCGGCCGGGCGCGCCGCCCTGGTGGCCCGGCTGTGGGCCGCCGCCGCGCGGCAGATGGACGAAATCGAAGCCGCCCTCGCCAGCGCTCCGGGCGAGGGGCAGGTGCGTGAGCGCGAGGCGCGGCTGATGGCCATGCTGGTGCGGGTCGCCGCCGGCCTCGCCGCCATCGAGCGGGCCGGCGCCGCGCCGGCCGCCGGCAGGGAGACGCAGGCCCATGACGGCGACGCAGCCTTCCCCGACGACGCCGACGCATTCCGCCGGACGCTTGAAAGCCGCATTGACGCGCTGCTCCGACGCCGGCCTGCTGGCGACCTTCCTGGGTGAGCTGCCGCCGGCCGCCCTGGCGCGCCTCGCCGCCGACTGGCTGCTGTTCGCCCGGCCGGACCAGCTGCCGCCGCCGGGCGACTGGACCATCTGGCTGATGATCGGCGGCCGCGGCGCCGGCAAGACCCGCGCCGGGGCCGAATGGGTGCGCGGCATGGCCCTCGGCCTGCCGCCGTTCGCCTCCGCCCCCTGCGGGCGCATCGCCCTCGTCGGCGAAACCTACGGCGACGTGCGCGACGTGATGGTGGAGGGCGTCTCCGGCGTGCTCTCCCTCGGCGGAGCGGACAGGCCGCAATGGTCGCCGGCGCGCCGCAGGCTGGAATGGCCCAACGGCGCCGTCGCCCAGGCGTTCTCCGCCGAGGATCCGCAGGGGCTGCGCGGGCCGCAGTTCGCCGCCGCCTGGTGCGACGAGCTGTGCAAGTGGCGCAACGCCCGCGAAACCTGGGACATGCTGCAGTTTGGCCTGCGCCTCGGCGAGCGGCCGCGCCAGCTGGTGACGACCACGCCGCGGCCCATGCCGCTGCTGCGCGCGCTGCTCGCCGATCCGCGCGCCGTCGTCACCCGCGCCCGCACCCGCGACAACGCCGCCAATCTCGCGCCCGCCTTCCTCGAGGAGGTGACGGCGCGCTACGCCGGCCTGCGCCTCGGCCGCCAGGAGCTCGACGGCGAGCTCATCGACGACCGGCCCGACGCCCTGTGGTCACGGGAGGTCATCGAGGCGAACCGCGTCAGCGCCGCGCCGCCGCTGGCGCGCATCGTCGTCGCCGTCGATCCGCCGGCCAGCTCCGGCCAGCGCGCCGGCCGCTGCGGCGTCGTCGCCGCCGGCGTCGACGAGGCCGGCGTCTGCCATGTGCTCGAGGACGCGACCATCGCCCGCGCCGCCCCTGCGGCGTGGGCCGAACGCGCCATCGGCGTCTGGCGCCGCCGGGAGGCCGACGCCCTCGTCGTCGAGGTGAACCAGGGCGGCGACATGGCCGCCGCCGTGCTGCGCCAGTGCGATCCCGCCGCGCCGGTGATCCCGGTGCGCGCCACCCGCGGCAAGTACCTGCGCGCCGAACCGGTGGCGGCGCTCACCGCCCAGGGCCGGGTGAAGTTCTGCGGCTGCTTCCCCGAGCTGGAGGACGAGCTTTGCGACTTCGGTCCCGGAGGGCTCTCCGGCGGCCGCTCGCCCGACCGCATGGACGCCATGGTCTGGGCCGTCGCCGCCCTCACGGGCCCGCAGGCGGCCCCGCGCATCCGCGCCCTGTAACCCGCCGCGCCGGCGTCGCGCGGCTCCGATCCGCCGCTCCAGGGAGGACACCATCATGGCGGGACTGTTCGCCAGGCTGCTCCGTCGCGCCGGCCCCGAAGCCGGCCCGGCCGAACGGCGCGCCTTCACGCCGCCCGCGGGCCTGATCGCATGGTCGTCGCCGGGCCGGCCGGCGTGGTCCGGGCGCGACTACGCCGCCTTCGCCCGCGAGGGATACCAGGGCAACGCCATCGCCCACCGCTGCGTGCGGCTGGTGTGCGAGGCGGTGGCCGCCACGCCGCTGGCGCTCTATGAAGGCGACAGCGAGCTCGAACGCCATCCGCTGCTCGAGCTGCTGGAGCGTCCCAACCCGCACCAGGACGGCGTCACCCTGATCGAGACCGTCTGCGGCCAGCTCCTCGTCGCCGGAAACGCCTATCTGCACGCGATCATGCCCGGCGGCGCGCCGCGGGAGCTGCACGCGCTGCGGCCGGACCGGGTGCGCGTCATGCCGGGGGAGGACGGCTGGCCTTCCGCCTGGGAATACGCCGCCGGCGGCAGGACCGTGCGCTTCCTGCGCGGCCAGGGCGTCGTCAGCCCGGTGCTGCACCTGCGCCAGTTCCACCCCACCGACGACTACTACGGCCTGTCCTCCATGGAGGCCGCCGCCCGCGCGCTCGACCTGCACAACGCCGCCTCCGCCTGGAACAAGGCCCTGCTCGACAACGCCGCCAGACCTTCCGGCGCCCTGGTTTACGCCGGCCCGCAGGGCTCCTCCCTGACCGACGCCCAGTTCGAACGCCTGCGCGCCGAAATGGAGACCCAGTTTCAGGGCGTCGCCAACGCCGGACGGCCCCTGCTGCTGGAAGGGGGCCTCGACTGGAAGCCGCTCTCCCTGAGCCCGAAGGACATGGACTTCACCGAAGCGCGCGCCGCCGCCGCCCGCGAGATCGCCCTCGCGCTCGGGGTGCCGCCGCTGCTGCTCGGCCTGCCCGGCGACAATACCTACGGCAATTACGCCGAGGCCAACCGCGCCTTCTGGCGCCAGACGGTGCTGCCGCTCGCGCGCCGCATCGCCGCCGGCATCGCCTGCTGGCTCGGCCCCGCCTGGGGGCAGACGTTGCGGCTGGCTCCCGACGCGGACGCCATCGAAGCCCTCGCCAGCGAACGCGAGGCCCTGTGGCGCAAGGTCAGCGCCGCCACGTTCCTCTCCGATGATGAAAAACGGGCCGCTGTCGGCTATGGCGTCCGCAGTAAAAACCGCACATGATTTTCATATTATTAAGTATTGAAAAACAATCGTCATGATATGATAACCGTAAATCCTGTGAATCTGCGAATCATTGTTTGCGCGGACAAGGGCGGAGCTTGCTGGTGGGGCTGATGATGAACGTGCTTGTGGCCGCGGGCGCTGGCAGCGCTTGGGCCAGACGCGAGCTGGCGAACTGCTGCAACGGCTTTCACAACACGCCGCCAGGCTGGATCTGGCGGGAGCAGCCGCGCGGCGCCGGCATGAACCTCGTCGCCGAGGACGCGTGGCGGCGCGCGGGCCGGCTCGGTCCCCTCGCGCCGCCGCCTCCCGCCCGCCCGGGCGGAGCGCCGCCGCTCCCAGCCGGAGCCGGCGCGTCCGGGGACGTCGTCATGTTGCGGCCGGTGGCCAGTTTTCGCGACATCGGCGCCTGGGAGAACCGGTGCGGCGGCCTCGTGCCGCGGGATTTCATCGAGTTCCTGCGGCAGGGCGGGCCGCTCGCCCCCGCGGCCCGCTTCTTCACCCTGCCGGCGCGCGCCGGCCAGGAGGCGGGCGCAGCCGAAGGCGGAAAGGGGAGCGCAGCGGCGGACGGGCTGGAAAGTCTCCAGCACCTGTTCGGCTTCGGCCTGCCGGAGCCGGTCTGCAATCTCGACTATGCTCTCGGTCTTTACGCCGGGGCCATTCCCGCCGGCGTCGCGCCCATCGGCGGCAATGGCGGCGGCGATTACCTCTGTCTCGACCTGCGCGGCGGCGACACCGCCCGCGAGGCGCCGGTCGCCCTGTGGCGGGTGGACCATTTCTGGCGCACCGGCGTCTGGCGGGAGGAAGATTTCATTCCCGTCGCGCCGTCCTTCTCCGGCTTCATGGCGCGCCTGCGCCTGACGCCGGACGGGGCGCGCCGCGGCGTCGTCCGCCGGCCGCCCCGCCTGCCGCCGCCGGCGACGCGTCGCGCCTCCGGCTGAGCGCCGGAGCGGGCGCGGGCAGGGGGGCGGGCGCTCCGCCCATGGCGCGTCCGCACGACGCGTCTGCCTGACGCGTTCCCAGGGCGCTGCCCTGCGGCGCGTCCCTGCGGCGCGCGCCGCGGTCGCCCGCAGCGGCCCTTGCGGCAAGCCTGCACCAGTCGCGACGTCCGCGCCCGCGCCCGCACGGCGCCGGAGCGACGGCGCGCGCAGCCACGCCGGCCCATTGGCGCCGGCGACACGGGAGGCGCCCATGCGTCCTCTGTTCGACGCCTTCATCACCCGCGCGGACCTCGCCGACCTCGCCCTGCTCATCTGGGCCGTCTGCGCCACCGTGCTGCTCGCCATCGCCATCCGCCAGACCGGCGCCGCCAGCCGCCGGTTCGACCTGTTCGTCCAGGAGCTCGCCCGCTTCAACCGGCGCTTCGACGGAGACCAGCCATGACCAGACGACCGGAACGCCGCGCAGGCCAGGCCCTGCGCTTCAGCGCCATCACCGCCCTGCGCCCCGGCCGCGCCCGCGCCGGGCAGCGGCCCGCCGTCGACATCATCGCCGAGTTCGTCGGCGTGCTCGACCGGCTGCAGCGCGACCGCGCCGGCCGTCGCGCCACGGAGCGCTAGCCATGGACGCACTGGCGGCGGCCGCCGCCCCGCCTGGCCTGATCTGCGGCTACGCCAGCCTGTTCGACGCCCCGGACATGGCCGGGGACGTGGTGCTGCGCGGCGCCTTCGCCGCCAGTCTCGCCCGCCGCCGCCCGGGCGCCGTGCGCATGCTGTGGCAGCACGATCCGGGCCAGCCGGTCGGACGCTGGCTCGACATCCGCGAGGACGCCCGCGGCCTGTTCGTGCGTGGCCAGCTCAACCTGGGCGTCCGGCGCGCCGCCGAACTCTACGCGCTCGTCCGGCAGGGCGCGCTCGACGGGCTCTCCATCGGTTTTCGCGCCGCCGAGGCCAGCCGCGACGCCGTCTCCGGCATGCGGCGGCTGCGCCGCATCGACCTCTGGGAGATCTCGCTGGTCACCTTTCCCATGCAGCCAGGGGCGCGGCTGCTCGCGCCCGCGCCCGCCGCAGAGCCGCTCCGGCGCGCCGGCGCCGGCCCCGCGCGGCCGGACGTCCGCCCGTTGACGACGCCCACCAGATGAAGCCGAGGAGCAGGAATGACCGACTTCTTCCCGTCTGACACGCTCGCCGCGCCCGAATGCAAGGCTCTCGGAGCCGATGGCGGCGCCGCCGGCCTCGCCCGCGCCTTCGAGGACTTCTCGCGCAACTTCGCCGCCTGGCGCGAGGCCAGCGAGGAGCGGCTCCAGCAGATCGAACGCCGCCAGGCCGACGTTCTCGCCGACGAGCGCCTCGCCCGCATCGAGGCGGCCCTCGACGAGAGCCAGCGGCGCCACGAACGCGCACGCCTCGCCGCCATGCGCCCGCCGCTCGCGCCCGACGGCGGCGGCGACGCGCTCGCCGGCGAGCACAAGAGCGCTTTCCACGCCTATGTCCGCGCCGGCGAAACCGCCGGGCTGAAACTGCTCGAAACCCGCGCGCTCTCCGCCGGAAGCGGCCCTGACGGCGGCTATCTCGCCCCGGCGGACGTGGAGCGCGACGTGCTGGGGCGCCTCGCCGTTCTTTCGCCGGTCCGCGCCATCGCCAGCGTGCGCGCCATCTCGGCCGGCGTCTACCGCAAGGCCGTCAGCGTCTCGGGCGCCGCCGCCGGCTGGGTCAGCGAAACCGCCGCCAGGCCCCAGACCGCATCGCCGACGCTCGCCGAACTCACCTTCCCCGCCATGGAGCTCTACGCCCAGCCGGCCGCCACCCAGACGCTGCTCGACGACGCCGTCGTCGACATCGACCGCTGGCTTGCGGAGGAAGTGGAGCAGGCCTTCGCCGCACAGGAAAGCCAGGCCTTCGTCTCCGGCGACGGCGTCGCCCAGCCCCTTGGCTTCCTCTCCGCCCCGACCGTCGCCAACAGCAGCTGGACCTGGGGCAAGCTGGGCTTCGTCGCCACCGGCGCCACGGGCGCCTTTCCCGCAACCGATCCGGGCGACGTGCTCATCGAGCTGATCCACGCCCTGCGGGCGCCCTACCGGCAGAACGCCGTCTTCGTGCTCAACCGCCGGACCCAGAGCCTGATCCGCAGGTTCAAGAACAGCGACGGCGGCTATCTCTGGGCCCCGCCGGCCACCGCCGCCGCCGGCGCCTCGCTGCTCGGCTTCCCGGTGGTCGAGGTCGAGGACATGCCGGACGTCGCCGCCGGCAGCTTCTCCGTGGCCTTCGGCGACTTCCGCCGCGGCTATCTGGTCGTCGACCGCACTGGCCTGCGCGTGCTGCGCGACCCCTACAGCGCCAAGCCCTACGTGCTGTTCTACACCACCAAGCGGGTCGGCGGCGGCGTCCAGGACTATGACGCCATCAAGCTGCTGAAGTTCTCCGCCTGACGGGGAGGGGGACAGGCCCGGGCCGCGCGGCCGGCGGCGCGCTCAGCGCCACTGGGCGCGCTCGCCCCATTCCGCCAGCGTGGCGTCGATCCACGCGCGCTGCGGCGCCAGCAGCACGCCCTGGGTGGTCTCGCCGCACGGGGCGCCGCGCGCGCCCTTCGACCAGCCGGTCACCGCCGTCACCGTGTCACCCCACCACACGGGGCCGCCGGAGTCGCCGGCGCAGGCGCCCTGCGGCCGGCCCCGCGTCGCGCCGAGCCACAGCAGGATCCGCCCCGGGCCCCAGGGCTCGGTGACCGGAAGCGTCGCCGAACGCAGCCGGCCGTCCGCGCGCCGGCGGCCGTCAGCGCCAAAGCCGCTCACCGTCACCAGATCGCCGGCGCGCGGCTGCGGCCCCGCTGACAGCGCCGCCGGAACGAAACGCCCGGGCAGGGACTGCGACAGGCGCACCAGCGCAAGGTCGACCGACGGCCGGCGCTCGCGCGCCGCGTCGCGCACATAACCGGGGTGGATCCGGATCTCCGCCGGCTCCAGCAGCGCCGGCGCGCCGGCCTCCATGAAATGCACCCGCCGCTCGCCGGGGCCGTCGGCGCAGTGACCGGCGGTCAGCACCGCCCGCGGCGACACCACGACGCCGGAGCACACCGAGCCGTTCGAGCCAAGCACCATCACCGTTGAGGCGCTGGCCGGCCCGGTCTCGGGCTCGCCGCCGACAATCGCCGGCGCCGCCGACGGAAACAGCCACGCCAGCGCGGCCGCCGCCGCGACGCGCGCGCGGCCCGGAACGCCGGCGCGGCGCCAGCGCGCCGCGTGAACCCTGCTCCTGCCCACTGTCTGCCTGCCCGTCGCGGAAAAGGTCTCCCGCCAGGGCGCCGCCCTCGGCGTCCTGGCCCTGCGTTCACGCCCCGCCGCCGCAACCGCGGGGCGCCGCGCCGGCGCGCCCGCATGCGCCGCGCCCGTCCAGGGAGGAATGGCACCATGAAGCTGACGCCTGTCAACGGGCCGGCGACCGAGCCCGTCTCCGCCGGGGAGATGAAGCGCTACCTGCGCCTGACCGGCGACGACGAGGACGGGACGCTCGCCGCCATGACCAGCGGCGCCCGCGCCGTCATCGAGGCCGCCGCCGGCCTCGCCCTCATCAGCCAGCGCTGGCGCATCATCCTCGACTCCTGGCCGGCGTGCGGCCTGCTGCGCGCCCCGCTGCGGCCGCTGCAGGAGATCGTCTGCCTGCAGCTG
Source organism: Camelimonas abortus (assembly GCF_042432745.1). Taxonomy (NCBI): domain Bacteria; kingdom Pseudomonadati; phylum Pseudomonadota; class Alphaproteobacteria; order Hyphomicrobiales; family Chelatococcaceae; genus Camelimonas; species Camelimonas abortus. Next base: position 680,181 of record NZ_JBHLWR010000006.1, read on the forward strand.
CGCGACGCCGCCGGCGCGGCGCATCCGCTCGACCCCGCCGTGGCCCGAATCGAGCCGGGGCTCGACGCCATCCGGCTCGATCCCGCCGCCGCGCCGCCGCCCGGCGGGCTTCTCGAGATCGAGGTGGTCGCCGGCTACGGTCCCGACGCGGGCGACGTGCCGGAGCCGTTGCGTCTCGCGATCCGCGTGCTCGTCGCCGCCTAGTTCGAGGGCCGCGGCGAGACGCCCGCCAGGGCCGGAGCGCCGCTGCTGCCCGATCCGGCGCCTGCGCTCATCGCCCCGTTCCGCCAGCCAAGGATCGCATAGGCCATGGCCAGCCCGACCCGTGTCCGCGACCTGCGGCGGCGGCTCGTCATCGAGCGCGCCGTCAGCGCGCCGGACGGCGCCGGCGGCTTCACCGCAAGCTGGACGGAAGCCGGCGTCGCCTGGGCCGCCATGCGCCTGCGCCGCGGCGCCGAGGCGGAACGCGCCGGACGGCGCGGCCTCGACAACGTCTGGGCCGTCGTCATGCGCTGGCGCGACGACATTGACGGCCAGTGCCGCCTGCGCGACGGCGACCGCGCCTTCGCCATTCTCAGCCGCGGCGACCCCGACGGCCGCCGCCGCTGGCTGGCGCTCACGGTGCGCGAGGAGACCCCATGACCGGCGACGTCATCCCTGACGGCGGCGACGTTTCGCCGACGCTCGCCCTGCGCGCCGCGGCGCTGGCCGCGCTCCTCGCCGACGGGCCGCTCATGGCGCTGCTCGGCGGGCCGCGGGTGTGGGACCACGCGCCGCACGGCGCCGCCGGTCTCTACGTCATCGTCGGCCCGGCGGAGGCGCGCGACCGCTCCGCCGGCGACCGCCGCATCGAAAGCCAGCGCCTGACCCTCACTGTCTGGGGGCCGCCCGGCGGCGCCCTGGCGGTGATGCAGGCCGCCGCTCGCATCCGCACGCTGCTCGACGACGCCGGGCTCAGCCTCGCCGGACGCGAGCTGGCGCTGCTGCGGGTGATCCGCGAGAGCGTTGACCGCGACGCCCGCTCCGGCGCGGCGCGCGCGCGCCTCGTCCTCGCCGCCGTCACGGTTGCGCCCGCCGCCGGCTGAGCGCCGGCGCGATCACGCGGGCCGCCCGCCGCCGGACGTTCCCGGAAAGTCCCCAGGAGGCCGCATGAGCGCACAAAAAGGAAAGGACATGCTGCTGAAGGTCGCCGGCGCCGCGCCCGGAACGTTCGTCACCGTGGCCGGCCTGCGCGCGCGACAGGTCGCGTTCAACGCCGACGCCGTCGACGTCACCAACGCCGAATCCGCCGGACGCTGGCGCGAACTGCTCGCCGGCGCCGGCGTGCGCCGCGCCAGCATCAGCGGCTCCGGCGTGTTTCTCGACGAAACCAGCGACGCGCTCGTCCGCCAGACCTTCTTCGACGGCGCCATCCGCGTCTGGCAGGCCATCATTCCCGGCTTCGGCGTGATCGAGGGACCGTTCCAGATATCGGCCCTCGAATACCGGGGCGAGCACGCCGCCGAACTCACCTTCGAAATCGCCCTGGAATCCGCCGGCGCCATCGCCTTTACGCCGGCGGCCTGATCCCGGCCGCCCCCACAGGAGCCCCGCATGCGACACATGAGCAACCGCCGTCGCGGCGAGGTGACCGTCACCATTGGCGGCGCCCCCGCGCGGCTGCGCCTGACGCTCGGCGCGCTCGCCGAGCTGGAAAGCGCCCTCGGCGCCGGTGATCTCGCCCGGCTGGGCGAACGCCTGGCCCGCGGCGCGCTCTCCGCCCGCGACCTGCAGCTCATTCTCGCCGCCGGACTGCGCGGCGGCGGCATGAAAATCAGCGACAGCGAGGTGGCGGCCCTGCCGGCCGCCGGCCAGCTGCCGGCGCTGGTCGCCGCCGCGGCCGAACTGCTCGCCGTGACCTTCGGCGTCGAGGCGGCGGACGGGCAGGGGGAGGGCGGCCGCCCTTTCCGGCGGGGGCGCCTGACCACGCGACTGGCCAGGCGTTTCCGTGGGATGAGGTCATGGTTTTCGGCCTCGGGACGCTGCGTCTTGCGCCGGAGACTTTCTGGGCGATGACGCCGCGCGAAATCGCCGCCGCCATGCGCGCCTTCCGCCCGGCCGCGGCCGGAGACGGCGCGCCCTCGCGCGAATGGCTGCGCGCCATGGCGCGCCGCTTCCCCGACGGAGACACGCCCCATGGACGATGACGCCGCCTTTCCCGACGGCTGGGATCCGGCCGCCGTTCACGACGCCGCCGAAGCCTTCCGCCAGCTCGACGCCATGGCCCGCGCCGCCGGAAAAGCCATGACCGCCGCCTTCGCCAGCGGGGTCGCCGGCGGCCGGAGCCTCAACCAGGTGCTGGTTTCGCTCGGCGCGCGCCTCAGCAACATCGCCCTCAACGCCGCCCTCAGGCCGCTCGAGTCCGCGCTCGGCGCCAGGCTCGGGTCGCTGGCCCGGGCGCTCGGCGCCGCCGGCGGCGGCGTCATCGCCAACGCCCGGGGGCCGTCATCGCCGCCGGGCGCGTCCAGCCATTCGCCAGCGGCGGCGTGGTGGCGGCGCCGACCTATTTCCCCATGCAGGGGGGCGTCGGCCTCATGGGCGAGCGCGGCGCGGAGGCCATCATGCCGCTGAAACGCGGCCCCGACGGGCGCCTCGGCGTGCAGGCCGCCGCCGCGCGCCCGGCCAGCGTCACCGTCAACATCGCCGTGCGCGACGCCGAAAGCTTCCACGCCTCCCGCGCCCAGGTCGCGGCCGCCGTCGCCCGCGCCGTCGCGCGCGGCGCGCGGGCCATGTGAGCGTCTGACGTGAGCTTCTCACGTGAACGGTTCATGTGAGCGCGCCCGTCCATGCGGGCGCGCCGCCCATCCATGCGGGGACAGCCATGACCGGCTTTCACGAAACGCGTTTTCCGCCCGACATCGCCCTTGGGGCGCGCGGCGGGCCGGAGCGGCGCACCCGGATCGTCACCCTTGGCTCCGGACGCGAACATCGCGACGCCGCCTGGGCCGGGTCCCGGCGCCGCTACGACGTCGGCTTCGGCGTGCGCACCCTCGACGCCCTGGCCCAGGTGATCGGTTTCTTCGAGGAGCGCCGCGGGCGGCTCTATGGCTTCCGCTTCCAGGACCGCCTCGACGACCGCAGCTGCGCGCCGTCCGCCACGCCCCGGCCCACCGACCAGCCGCTCGGAACCGGCGACGGCGTCCGCGCCGTCTTCCCGCTGGTCAAGATCTACGGCGCCGGTTTCGATCCATGGGTCCGGCGCATCCACAAGCCGGTGGCCGGCTCGGTGCGCGTGGCCGTCGACGGCGTGGAGACCGCCGCCGTCACTGTCGATCACGTCGCCGGAACCGTGACCTTTCCGCCCGGGGACATTCCGCCGCCCGGGGCGCTGGTCACCGCCGGATTCCTGTTCGACACGCCCGTGCGTTTCGACGCCGACGCCCTCGACATCGATCTCTCCGCCTTCGGCGCCGGCGAGGCGCCGCACATTCCGCTCGTCGAAATCATCCCCTGAGCCGGCCCGGTCTCCGGCCAGACTGCAATGGGAGACACGCCATGCGCGCCATTCCGCCCGGCCTCGCGGAGCGGCTGGAAAGCGACGCCGCCACGCTCGCCCACTGCTGGCGCCTGATCCGCGCCGACGGCGTGGTCATGGGCTTCACCGACCACGACCGCGACATCGCCTTCGGCGGCGTGACCTGCCGCGCCGGCGCCGGCTGGCTCGCCGCAGGGCGCGCCAGCGAAGCCGGCTTCGCCGTCGGCGGCGGCGAGGTCGCCGGCGCCCTCAGCTCCGAAGCCATCACCGCGGCCGACATCGCCGCCGGCCGCTATGACGGGGCCCAGGTGGAGCTGTGGCTCGTCGACTGGCGCGATCCGGAGCGCCGCATGCTGCTCGACGTCGCCACGACCGGCGAGATCCGCCGCGCCGGCGACGCCTTCCATGTGGAGCTGCGCACCGTCATGCATCGTCTCGACCAGACCCAGGGCCGGGTCTATGGCTCCGCCTGCGACGCCGACCTGGGCGACAGCCGCTGCGGCGTCAGTCTGGACGACCCAGCCTTCCGCGGGGAGGGAACCGTGACCGCCGCCGACGGGGACGCCGGCTTCTTCTGCTCCGGGCTCGACGGCTTCGCCGACGGGCTGTTCCGCTACGGGCGGCTGATGTGGACCTCCGGCGCCAACGCCGGCCTCGCCTGCGACGTGCAGAGCCATGCCGCCGGCCCCGGGGCCGTGCGCATCGGCCTGTGGCGGGAGACGCCGCGCCCGTTCGCCGCCGGGGACGCCTTCACCGTCACCGCCGGATGCGACCGGCGCCTCGCCACCTGCCGCGACCGGTTCAACAACGTCATCAATTTCCGCGGCTTTCCCTACATGCCCGGCAATGACTTCACCCTCGGCTCGGCCGCCGCCGGCCAGCCGATGGACGGCGGGAGCATGTTCCGGTGAGCGCCGGCGACAGGACGGAGCTGCGCCGGCGCATCGTCGCCGAGGCGCGCTCCTGGCTCGGCACGCCATATCTGCATCAGGGCGCGTGCAAGGACGTGGGGTGCGACTGTCTCGGGCTGGCGCGCGGCGTGTGGCGCGCCGTTTACGGCGCGGAGCCGGAGAGCCCGCCGCCCTACGCGCCGGACTGGGCCGAGGCGCGCGGGGCCGAAACCCTGCTCGCCGCCGCGCGTCGCCACATGCGCGAAACGCCGCTGCAGGACGCGCAGCCGGGCGACCTGCTGCTGTTCCGCTTCCGCGCCGGCGCTCCGGCGCGTCACTGCGCCATCCTCACCGGGCCGCAGACCATGATCCATGCCCATGACGGGGCCGGCGTCGTCGAAGTGGCGCTGACCCCCTGGTGGCGGCGACGCGCCGTCTTCTGCTTCGTCTTTCCCTGACGCTTCGCGCGGGGACGGGCGGACGCCGTTTCCGTTTTTTCCATCAACAGGAGACCGCCATGGCGACGCTGGTGCTGCAGGTGGCGGGCGGGGCGCTCGGCACCGCCGTCGCCGGGCCGGCGGGGGCGCTCGCCGGACGCGCCCTCGGGGCCATCGCCGGGGCGGCCGTCGACAGCAGCCTGCTCTCCGCCTTCGACGCGCGCAAGGCCGGCCAGGCCCCGGCGCTGGCCGACGCGCCCGCGCTCATCTCCACGGAAGGCGCGCCCGTGCCGAAGGTCTTCGGCCGCGCCCGCGTCGGCGGCCAGCTCATCTGGGCGACGCGCATCGAGCGCGCGCCCGTGTTCTCCGACAGCCGCAGCGGCCTTGGCGGCAAGGGCGCGCTCGCCGCCGCCGGCGGCGACGGCAAGGCCTCCTGGGCCTTTTACGCCAATATCGCCGTGGGCGTGTGCGAGGGGCCGGTGGCCTTCATCCGCCGCGTCTGGGCCGACGGCGAAGAGCTCGACCTGTCCGCCGTGACCATGCGCGTGCACGCGGGCGGCGAGGACCAGCAGCCGGATCCGCTGGTGGCGGCGAAGGAAGGAGCCGAAAACGCTCCTGCCTGGCGCGGCCTCGCCTATGTGGTTTTCGAGCGTCTGCCGCTGGCGCGCTTCGGCGACCGCATCCCGCAGTTTTCCTTCGAGGTGGTGCGGCCGCTCAACGGGCTGTGCGGCATGATCCGCGCGGTCTGCCTGATCCCTGGCGCCAGCGAGCATGGCCTCGACCCTCTCTGGCGCGTGCAGACGCCCGCCCCTGGCGTCAGCCAGCCGGAAAACCGCAACCAGCTCTACGGCGTCACCGACGTCGTCGCCTCGCTCGACGCGCTGCAGGCGCTGTGCCCGAAGCTGGAGCGCGTCGCCCTCGTGGTCAGCTGGTTCGGCGACGACCTGCGCGCCGGCTCCTGCACGATCCGGCCCCGGGTGGAAAGCCACGACAAGGTCACCACCGGCGATCCGTGGATGGCGGCGGGGCAGGGACGGGCCCTGACCCCGCCCGTTTCCCGCCACGCCGGCCGGCCCGCCTGTGGCGGAACCCCGTCCGACGCCGCCGTCATCCGCCTGATCCAGGAGCTGGCCCGGCGCGGCCTTGCGGTCACGCTCTATCCCTTCGTCATGATGGACATCCCCGGAGGCAACGGCCTGCCGGATCCGCGCGACCCGGAGCGGGAGCAGCCGCCGTATCCATGGCGCGGCCGCATGACCTGCCATCCGGCTCCGGGCGTTCCCGGCTCGCCCGACGGGACCGCAGACGCGGACGCCCAGATCGCCCGGTTTTTCGGCGACGCCGCGCCGGAGCAGTTCCTGCCCTGGTTCGCCACCGTGCTGTTCACTGGCGCGCCGCAGTGGAGCTACCGCCGCTTCATCCTGCACTACGCCACGCTGGCCAGCATGGCCGGCCATGTCTCCGCCTTCGTCATCGGCTCCGAATTCGTCGGCCTGACGCGTACGCGCGGCGAAAACGGCTACCCGGCGGCGGAGCAGTTCGCCGCCCTGGCCGCCGACGTCCGCGCCATTCTCGGCTCCGGCCCCCGCATCGTCTACGCCGCCGACTGGACCGAATACGGCGCCCATGTGCGCAACGGCGGCGCAGACGTCGATTTTCCCCTCGACGTCGTCTGGGCCTCGCCCGACGTCGACGCCGTCGGAATCGACTACTACCCGCCGCTCTCCGACTGGCGCGACGGCGACGGCCACCCCGACGCCAGCCTCGCGCCCGACATCTACGACCTCGACTATCTCACCGGCCGGCTGGCGGCGGGCGAGGCCTTTGACTGGTATTATCCGGACGAGGCCGCCCGGCTCGCCGGCGCGCGCGCGCCCATCGCCGACGGGGCCTGGGGCAAGCCGTGGGTGTTCCGCGCCAAGGATCTCGTCGCCTGGTGGAGCCAGCCGCACGTGCGCCGCGCCGGCGGCGTCGAGACCACACAGACCGCATGGGTTCCGGGCGGCAAGCCGCTGTGGCTTACCGAAGCCGGCGTGCCGGCGGTGGACCGCGGAACCAACGGTCCCAACGTCTTTCCCGACGCCAAATCCTCGGAAAACGCCACGCCGCCGTTCTCCCGCGGCTGGCGCGACGACATGATGCAGCTGCGCGGCCTGCAGGCGGTGATCCGCAGGTTCGACCCCGAGGCCGGAGCCAGCGACGACTGGAACCCGCCGGCCAGCCTCTATCCCGGCCGCATGGTCGATCCGGCCCATATCTATGTCTGGGCATGGGACGCCCGCCCGTTCCCGGCCTTCCCGGCCCTGCGCGACGTGTGGGGCGACGCCGCCAGCTGGTGGAGCGGCCACTGGATCACCGGGCGTCTGGAGGGCGTCGAGCTCGACATGCTGCTCCGCCGCCTCCTCGCCGAGGGCGGCGTCGAGGCCGAACCGGGGCCGCCGGCCGTCAACGCCTTTCTCGACGGCTATGTGGTTGACCGCCCCATGTCGGCGCGCGAGGCGCTGCAGCCGCTGTGCGATCTCTACGGCGTCACGCCCGTGGCCAGCGGCGGGCGCGTGCGCCTCGCCGGGCCGCGCGACCGGCCGGTCATGCACGTGGACGCGGGCATGGCCGTTCCCGACGCCGACGGCGCGCCGTTCGAGCTGATCCGCGCCGAAGAAACCGCGCTGCCGCGCGAAATCCGCCTCGGCTTCACCGACAGCGACGGCGACTATCGCCGCGCCGTCGCCATGTCGCGGCGGCTGGCCGGGGCGAGCCTGCGCCAGGGCGGGGCGGAGCTCGCCATTGCGCTGCATCGCGGCGAGGCAGGACGGCTGGCCGACGCCTGGCTCCAGCGCGTGTGGAGCGCCATGGACCGGCTCTCCCTGCGCCTGTCGCCGCGCATGCTGGCGCTGGAGCCCGGAGACGTCTTCACCTTCGACGCCGGGGAGGGGGCGCGGCCCTGGCGGGTGACGCGCATTCTCGACGGCGAGGCGCGCCAGATCGAGGCGGAATCCTGCGCCAGGGTCGTCGCCGACGCCGGGCCAGCCCGGACGGAGCCGCTCCATGCGGCGCCGCCGCCCGCTCCCGGGCCGCCGCTGCCGGTGACGCTCGACCTGCCGGTGGCCGCCGGCGAGCCGGTGATCCTGCAGCATCTCGCCGTCTTCGCCGATCCGTGGCCGGGGCGGATGACGCTGTGGCGCGCGTCCGGCGACGGCCATTTCAGCTTTCTCGACGCTTTCGACGCGCCGGCGCTGCTCGGCGAAACCACCACGCCGCTTCCGCCCGGGCCGTTGTGGCGCTTCGACCGCGGCCCTGGTTTCGAGGCGCTGGCGCGCGGGGGCGCGCTCGCCTCCGTCGACGACGCCGCGCTGTTCGACGGAGCCAATCTCTTCGCCCTGATCGCGCCGGACGGGGAGGCGGAGATCATCGCCGCCGGACGCATCGAGCTGGCCGGCGCCGCGGGCGGGGCGCGGCTGTGGCGCTTCAGCCGCCTGTTGCGCGGTCTCGCCGGCAGCGAGCCGGCCGCCTCCCGCTTCCTCGCCGCCGGGGCGCGCGTCGTCGCCCTCGACGGCGCCGTCAGGCCGCTGTGCCGCGAGCGCAACGACATCGGCCGCGCGCTGCGCTACCGGATTGGCCCCGCCGGCCGCGATCACGGCGATCCGGGCTTCACCGAATTCACCGCCACGCCCGGAGCCCTGGCGCTGCGGCCGATGCCCCCGGTCCATCTGCGGGCGCGGCGGACGGCGGAGGGGGTCCGCATCAGCTTCATCCCCCGCGGGCGACGCGCCGCCGACGCTTGGGACGGGCCCGACCCGCCGCGCGACGACGGCGAACGCTACGACGTTGAGATCCGCGCCGGCGACGCCGTGGCGCGCACGCTCACCGGAACGGAGCCGCCGCTTCTCTATCCCGCCGCCGCCGAACTGGCCGATTTCGGCGCGCCGCAGACGACGCTCGATCTCGCCGTCACGCTGGCCAGCGCCGCCGGCGGCCGCAGCTTCCCGACGCGGGCGCTCGTGCCGGTGAGATGACGCAGGAACGCATTCCAGGGAGACGCCATGTCCGAAACCCCGCGACTTCGGTTGCCGCTGGTGGCGGCGGGACAGGCCCAGAAACACGTCACCGTCAACGAAAGCCTGACCCTGCTGGACGACCTCGCCCAGCTCGCCGTGCGCGACGCCGACCGCGTCGCGCCGCCCGCGGCGCCCGGCGAGGGCGACCGTCATATCGTCGCCGCCGGGGCCGCCGGCGACTGGGCCGGCCAGGACGGCGCCGTCGCCGTGCGGCGCGACGGGGCCTGGCAGTTTCATGCGCCTGCCCCCGGCTGGGTGGCGCTGGACCTCTCCGCCCACCGGCTGCTCGCCTTCGACGGGGTCGAATGGCGCCCGGCGCAGGCCGCCCCGCCGGCTTCCCTCGACAGGCTCGGGATCGGAACCGGCGCCGATCCGCTCAATCCGCTGAGCGTGCGCGCCGACAACGTGCTGTTCTCCGCCCGGGACGTCATCGCCGGCGGCGGCGACCTGCGCCTGAAGGCCAACCGCCAGGCGCCGGCGGGGACCGTCTCCCATCTCTTCCAGTCCGGGTGGAGCGGAAGGGCGGAGTTCGGCCTCATCGGCGACGACGATTTCGTGCTCAAGGTTTCACCCGACGGCGCGACCTGGCGCGAGGCGCTGCGCGTCGACGCCGCCACCGCAGCGGTGCGCTTTCCCGCGCAGGGCGGGGCGGTGCCGTTCAGTCACGGCGGCTGCAGGCTCGTTCTCGACGGCGCGGCGCTGCGGCTGCTGCCGTGGAACGGCGGCGGGCTGCTTGTGGACGGCGCTCTGCGGCCGGTTCCGGCCGCCGGCGTCGCCCTGGCCGCCGACGGGCTGGCAGCGGACGCCACCTGGTTCATCTACGCAGCATGGAGCGGCGGGGCCATGAGCCTTGTCGCCTCCGCCGCCGCGCCGGTCGCCGACGCCGCCTCCGGCGTGATGGTCGCGACCGGCGATCCGGCCCTCACCCTGGTGGGAATGGCCCGCACGGTCAGCGGGCCGGCGTGGAGCGACGCGCCGCAACAGCGCCTCGTGCGCTCCTGGTTCAGCCGCCCTGCGACGGTGGCCGCCGGCGCGCTCGCGGCCGACGTGACGGTTCCCGCCGGGCCGCCCGCGCCGGTCGACGGCGCCGTCGCGCTGGCGATGCTGGCGTGGGCCGGGGAGTGCGTGCGCGTGACCGCCGCCGGCTCCTGCCTCGCCGCCGGGGCCACCGGGGCGGCGTTCGCCATCGTCGCCGGCTCCGCCACGCTCGCCCGCCAGGTGGCGTCGCTGGCCGCCGGCGCGACCTGGTCGCCGGCGCTCGCCGGCGTCGCCGAAGCGGCCGCGCACGGCCTGATGACCTTCTCCTGCGTCGCCGGGGCCGACGCCGCCAGCCTCACCTGGGCCGGGGCCGACGGCGCCGGCGCCGGCGGGCTTCCGCTACGCTGTCTTCAGCTTCACCAGCGACGTGTTCGTGCGCTTCGGCGACAGCGAGGCGACCGCCGCGATTCCGCTCGCCAGCTCCGCCGACGGCGCGGCGGCCGAGCTGAATCCCGCCGCGCGCCGCATCCCGGACGGCGCCACCCACATCGCGCTCGTCGCCGTCGCCAGCTGCGTCGGCTCGATTTCCTTCTACCGCTGACCCCGGGCGGCGCCGCCGCGCTTCCCTGACACGGCGAGAGGTTACCGCATGCACCTGCTCCACCAGCCCGGCGCGCGCGCCGGCCTGCCCGGGCTCATCGAGCCCTGCGTCGGGCCGTTCGCCGTCCGCGCCCGCAAACGCATCGCCATCGGTCCTGACAGTCTCGCCTTCGGCGGCGGCCAGCCTGGTCTGGCGCAGCGGCTGCAGACGCACTTCAACGCGCTGTACGGCGACCCCGGGCCGGGATTCATCCCCCTCGACCACGCGACGCTGCAGCGCAGCCTCGCCGACGGCGATTTCGCGCTCAGCAACGGGTTCTCCGCCATCGCGGCCCTGCCGTGGAGCGATCCGCTGCGACGGCGGGCGCTGTTCGGCAAGGGGCTGCGCTGCCGTAACAGCGACACCGATGACGCCAGCGCCACCGACTATCTGCTGCTCTCCAGCGCCTCGGCCAGCGTGACGGCGGTCGACCTCTACTTCGAATGGACGGCCGCCGGCCAGTCGTTCCGCCTGCGGCAGTGGCCGTCGGACTCCCTCGCTAGCGCGGTGCTGGTGAGCCAGGCGGATTTCCCGGGCGTCGGCCAGATCCACCGCGTCACCCTGCTGATGGACGTGGGCGGCGTGCACGCCGGCAAGGGCGTCAATGTCGAACGGGTCGTCTGCCAGGGGGAGGACGTGTGCTTCTGGGCGGTGGAGTTCCATGAAGCGGCGGCGGGGGGCGCGTGCGTGCAGGTGATCGACCTCGCCGGGCCCGGGGTCAGCGTCGCCGACTGGAGCGCCATGGACGACGGGCGCGCCCGCGTCTGGGCGCAGCTGCTGCAGGCCGACGTTTTCCTGCTGGCGGCCGGCGTCAGCGACCGGGGCGAACCCGACCAGGACGATTTCGCGGCGCGGGCCGCCGTCGCCTGCTTCAGCGGGCGCCTTTCGCGCGTCATTTCCCGTCTCCAGGCCTGCCCGCGCACCTGCGTGGCGCTGGCGCGCGCGCCCGACACCGCCGACGCCGCCGACACCGCCCTGCGCCTTTTCGACCGCGCGCTGAAGGCCGCCGCCACCGCTCACGGCTGCGCCTTTTTCGACGAACGGGACTTTCTCGGCGATTTCGCCGCCGCCGCCGCCGCCGGATACATGGACGCGGACGGCGTTCACCCTTCCGCCGCCGGCAACGCCCGCCGCGCCGAAGGCTATCTGGCCCGGCTGGCGCGCTTCGGCTGAGCCGGCCGGCGCCGGTCTTTGTCTTGCTTCCGTTTTCTTTTCCAAGCGTTTTCTTTTCCGGGGAGCCAGCCATGGTTGCAAGCAGCCAGCGGGTCGCGCTTGCGCGCGTGCTCGCTTATGAGGGCGGCAGCGTCGATGATCCGCGCGATCCGGGCGGACGCACCAGCCGCGGCGTCACCCAGCGGGTTTATGACGCCTGGCGGCGGGGGCGGGGGTTGCCTGCGCGCGACGTGTTCCGCATCTCCGCCGCCGAGGCGCGCGCCATCTATATCGAGCAGTACTGGCGGGCGGTGCGCGCCGACGACCTGCCCGCCGGGGTTGATTTCGCCGTATTCGACGCCGCCGTGAACTCCGGGCCGACCCAGGCGGCGAAATGGCTGCAGCGCGCCCTTGGCGTGCGCGTCGACGGCGTGGTCGGCCAGGTCACCATCGCCGCCGCCCGCGCCCATCCCGACAAGGCCCGGCTCGTCTCCGACATCTGTCGCCGGCGCATGACCTTCCTGAAGCAGCTGAAGACCTGGGGGCGCTTCGGCCGCGGCTGGAGCCGCCGGGTAAGCGACGTGGAGCGCCAGGCCATCGCCATGATCGCCGGCGGCCGGGGCAGGGGAGAGGCCGCTCCCGCCGCTGCTGCGGCCGCGCCGCGCGCCGAACCGGACCAGCTGCGCGCCGTGCGCGGCGCCGGAATCGCCCCGACGCTCGCCGGCGCAGGGCTCGCCGCCGCCGCCGCCGCCGAAACCATGGGCCAGATGCTCCGCCAGGCCGGCGAGGAGATGGGCGCGGCCGCCGGCCAGCTGGCGGCGCCCGGCGCGCTGGCCGCCTGGCTCGGGGCGGCGGGCGCCGTGCTGCTCGCTCTCGGCGTGGGCTGGCGGCTCTACGTGGCGTGGCGGCGCCGCCTCCTCGACGAGGCGTGCGCCGGCGGCGACGCCGCCGCGCCCTGGCCGCGCCGCTCCTGACCGGAGGTTCAGCCGTCCGCGACGTCGCCCGGAAAGCGGCTGGAAGTTTCGTCAGGACCGTTCAATATGGAAAAAACAGTCAGGCATGTCCTGACGCAGGCGACCCTCTCCGGATGGGGATGACGCAGGGATGACGGACGCGGTTATGGGCGACGCACGGCTCCACTCAGGACGATCCGGCGGGACGGTTGCCGGCGCGGGCGTGTTCGGCGCGGCGCTGGCGGCCGCGGCGATGGTCGCTGCGGGCGATCCGGCGCGGGCCGCCCCCGTTCCCTCCAGACCCGCCGAGGAGTGTTTCAGCGCCGCCGACGCGCGCAATCTCGTGCGCCAGAAAGTCGTGGCGCCGCTGGGACAGGCCGTGCGGCGGCCGCGCGGCGGGACCCGGGTGCTGCGCGCCGCGCTGTGCGCGCGCGACGGCCAGTATTATTACCGTCTGACCCTGCTGCGGCGCGACGGCAAGGTGGTGCGCCATTTCGTGCCGGCGCGGCCGGCGCGCGCCGACGCGGGCCGCCAGGCGAAATGACGGGCGAAACGGAAGGGGAGACAGGGCGTGCGGCTGCTTGTGGCGGAGGATGACGCCGAGCTGAACCGGCAGGTGGCGCAGGCGCTTGAGGCCGCCGGCTACGCCGTCGACCGCGTCCGCGACGGCGAGGAGGCCGCGTTCCTCGGCGAAACCGAGCCCTATGACGCCATCATCCTCGATCTCGGCCTGCCGGGGCGGGACGGCGTCTCCATTCTCCAGCAGTGGCGCGCCGGCGGCGTGGCCACGCCCGTGCTGGTGCTCACCGCCCGCGACCGCTGGAATGACAAGGTTCTCGCCTTCGACGCCGGCGCCGATGATTACGTCTCCAAACCCTTCCACATGGAGGAGCTGCTGGCGCGCCTGCGCGCCCTGCTGCGCCGCGCGGCCGGCCACGCCAGCAACCGGCTCACCTGCGGGCCGGTGACCCTCGACGTCGGCGCGGCGCGGGTGACGCTGGACGGCGCCGAGGTGCGCCTGACCTCCCACGAGTTCCGGCTGCTCGCCTATCTCATGCACCATTCCGGCCGCATCATCTCCCGCAGCGAGCTGACCGAGCACCTCTACGACCAGGATTTCGACCGCGATTCCAACACCATCGAAGTGTTCGTCGGCCGGCTGCGCCGCAAGCTCGGCGTCGATCTCATCGAGACGGTCCGCGGTCTCGGCTACCGCCTTCATGCGCCGGCGCCGGCGACGGCGGGCGCGGCGGGGCGCGGCGACGCATGAGCGAGGCGCCCACGCCCGCCGCCGCCGGGCGCACGCCCTCCCTGGCCGCCCGCCTCGTGCTGTCCTCCATTTTCTGGTCGGGGCTCATCTTCGTCGTCGCCGGCGTCATCCTCACCGCCCTCTACAGCCGCGCCGCCGAGCGCGCTTTCGACGAGCGCCTGCAGGTCTATCTCACCGCCCTCGTCTCCGAGATGGCGGCGCCGGCCCAGAGCGAGCCGCGCGAAAACCTCGGTCCGGGCGATCCGCGGTTCGACTGGCCGCTCTCCGGCTGGTACTGGCAGATCACCCGCGCCGGCCAGCCCCAGGCGGAGGTGCGCGCCTCCCGCTCGCTCTACGGCTCGCAGCTGACCCTGCCGCCGGCCGCCGCCGCGGGGCGCGACACGCTCCCGGACGGCGGGCGGGCCGGCTATCTCAACGGCCCCGACGACCGGCGCCACCGCTTCGTCAGCCGCACCATCGATTTCGGCGACGAGGGCCGGTTCGACATCACCGTCGCCGGGCCGGTGGACGACATCGAGGCGGAAAAGCGCGAGTTCGCGCTCTATCTCACGCTGACTTTCGCGCTGCTGGGCCTGGCGCTCGCCGGTTCGGCCCTGCTGCAGGTGCGCTTTGGCCTGGCGCCGCTGGCGCGCCTGCGCCGCGCCGTCGAGGACGTGCGTCACGGCGAGGCCGAACGCATCGGCGGCGACTATCCCGCCGACGTCGCCCCGCTCGCCGCCGAGCTCAACCTGCTCATCGACGCCAACCGCAAGATCCTCGACCGCGCCCGCACCCAGGTCGGCAATCTCGCCCATGCCCTCAAGACCCCCCTCAGCGTCATCATCAATGAGGCCGAGCGCGCCGCCCGCGAGCCCGACGCCGCCGACCTGCCCCGCGTGGTGCGTGACCAGGCCGGCGTGATGCGCGCCCAGATCAACTGGTATCTCGACCGCGCCCGCGCCGCCGCCCTGACTGGCGCGCTCGGCGCCGTGACCGCGGTGGAGCCGGTGATCCAGGGGCTGGCGCGGGCGCTCGGGCGCATTCATGCGGAGCGCGGCCTCGCCGTGGAGGTGGCTGTGGAGCCGGGGCTGCGCTTTCGCGGCGAAGCCCAGGACCTGCAGGATCTCATCGGCAATCTCGCCGACAACGCCTTCAAATGGGGGCGCGCGCACGTGCGCATCGCCGCGGCGGCGCTGCCCGACGCCCGTCCGGGCATGATCCGCATCGTGGTGGATGACGACGGACCGGGCATGGCCCCGGACGCGCGCGACACCGCCCTGGCCCGCGGCCGGCGCCTTGACGAGACCACCCCGGGCTCGGGACTTGGCCTTTCCATCGTCGCCGAACTCGCCGAAATCTACGGCGGCGCGCTGGAGCTGGGCGACTCGCCCTGCGGCGGCCTGCGGGCGACGCTGGTCCTGCCGGGAGGCCGGGCGCCGGGGGGCGGGTGAGGGCGCCGCGCCGCAGGCTGGCGCGGGCGGGAGCGCCCGCCCGGGTTTGTGACCAAATGTCGCCGCGCCCCGCCATCTCTCCGACCCGCCAGACAGGGTATAGGGCGCCATGGCGATCTGGTTCATATTCGCGCTGATGACCGGGCTGGCGATCGCGGCCGTGCTGTGGCCGCTGTCGCGACGGCAGGCGTCGTCGCCCCCGCAGGTGGACGAGCGCCGCTTCTATGAGCAGCGGCTCGCCGAGATTGACCGCGATCTCGCCGCCGGCTTCATCGGACCTGCCGAAGCGGAGGCCGCCCGCGCCGAAGCCGCCCGGCGCCTGCTGGCTGAAAGCCGCGCCGCCGCCGGAGACGCCGCCGGCGCCCGCGCCGCCGCGGGCGACAGCGAATACGCCCTGCGCCGGCGCCGCGCCGCCTCCGCCATCGCGCTCTCCGCCATCCCGTTGCTGACGCTCGCCATTTACGGCGCCGTCGGCTCCCCCGACCTGCCGTCGCTGCCCGTGGCCGAACGTCAGGCCGCGCCGCTTTCCAGCCTGCGCGAGGACGAGCTCGTGGCCCGCATGGAGCGCCGGCTCGCCGCCAGGCCCGACGACGGCGAAGGCTGGGAGCTGATCGCCCCCGTGTACCAGCGGCTGGGCCGCGCCTCCGACGCCGTCAGCGCCTGGGCGAAAGCGCTGCGCCTGCGCGGCGAGACGCCGCAACGCCTGGCCCGCTATGGCGAGGCGCTGGTGATCGACGCCGGCGGCGTGGTCGGCGCGCCGGCGCGCCAGGCCTTTGAGAAGGCGCTGGCCGCAGAGCCCGGCGCGCCCATGCCGCGCTATTATCTCGCCATCGCCAGGGCCCAGGACGGCGACGTCGACGGCGCGCTCGCCGCCTTCCGCGCCCTGCTGGCCGATGCGCCCGCCGACGCCTCCTGGCGCGGGGCGGTGGCGGAGCGGATGCGGCGGCTGGAGCGGCGCGCCGCCGCCGGCGCCATCGCCGCAGCCCCGGAGGAGGAGCAGAAGGCCGCCATCGCCAGCATGGTCGAAGGCCTCGCCGCGCGCCTGCGCCAGAACCCCGACGATCCCGACGGCTGGATTATGCTGGTCCGCTCCTGGCTTGTTCTGGGCCGGAAAGAGGAGGCTGCGGCCGCCATCCGCGACGCCCGCGCCGCCCTCGCCGGACGGCCCGAGGCGCTCGCCGCCATTGACCGGCTGCAGGCGGAAGCGGAAAAAGCCTCCGCTCCCGACGCCGTTCCGGCTGTCCCTGCGTCCCCGAAGTCCCCGTGAGGAACCCCCATGACGCGCAAG
The DNA here is from genome assembly GCF_042432745.1 of Camelimonas abortus. Classification (NCBI taxonomy): domain Bacteria; kingdom Pseudomonadati; phylum Pseudomonadota; class Alphaproteobacteria; order Hyphomicrobiales; family Chelatococcaceae; genus Camelimonas; species Camelimonas abortus. The sequence continues at coordinate 696,788 of NZ_JBHLWR010000006.1, forward strand.
AAGCGCCGGCTCCTGCTGATCGCCTCCGCCCTCGCGACGCTCGCCGTGGCCCTCGGCCTGGTGCTCGTGGGGCTGCGCGACACCATCGTCTTTTTCTACGGCCCCTCCGAAGTCATGGCCAGGAACCTGCCGCCGGGCTCGCGGCTGCGCGTCGGCGGCCTGGTGAAGGAGGGCTCGGTGGAGCGGCTGCCCGGCCAGACCGTGCGTTTCGCCATCACCGACGCCAGCGCCGACGTGCCGGTGACGTTCTCCGGCCTGCTGCCCGACCTGTTCCGCGAGGGGCAGGGGGTGGTGGCCGAGGGCGTGCTCCAGGCCGACCGCACCTTCCTCGCCGACAAGGTGCTGGCCAAGCATGACGAGCGCTACATGCCGCGCGAGGTTGCCGAAACGCTGAAACAGCAGGGCGTGTGGAAGGGCGACGGCAGATGATCGTCGAAACCGGCCACTACGCCCTCGTGCTGGCGCTGGCGCTCTCGGCGCTGCAGGCGGCGCTGCCGTTCTGGGGCGCGCGCGCCCGGGACGGCGCGCTGATGGCCATCGGCCCAGCCGCCGCCGTCGCCGTGTTCGCCTGCGTCGCCGTCGCTTTCGGCGCGCTCACATGGGCTTATGTGGTCTCGGATTTCACCGTCCGCAACGTGGTCGAGAACTCCCACTCGCTGAAGCCGCTGCTGTTCCGCATCACCGGCGTGTGGGGCAATCACGAAGGCTCCATGCTGCTGTGGGCGCTGGTGCTCGCCCTGTGCGGCGCGCTGCTGGCGCTGGCCCGCAACGCCGTTCCCGGCGTGCTGCGCGCCGACGCGCTCGCCGTGCAGGGCCTCATCACCCTGGCCTTCCTCATCTACATCGTCTCGGTCTCCAATCCCTTCGTCCGCGTCACGCCGCCGCCGGCCGAAGGCCAGGACCTCAACCCAATCCTGCAGGACATCGGCCTCGCCATCCATCCGCCGCTGCTCTATCTCGGCTATGTGGGCTTCTCGCTGGTGTTCGCCTTCGCCGCCGCGGCCCTCATCGGCGGGCGCATCGACGCCATCTGGGCGCGGGCCGTCAGGCCGTGGTGTCTCGCCGCCTGGGCGTTCCTCACCCTCGGCATCGCCATGGGCTCCTACTGGGCCTATTACGAGCTTGGCTGGGGCGGTTTCTGGTTCTGGGACCCGGTGGAAAACGCGTCCTTCATGCCATGGCTGTGCGGCACGGCGCTGCTGCACTCGGTGGTGGTGATGGAGAAACGCGACGCCCTCAAGGTGTGGACCATCCTGCTCGCCGTCCTCACCTTCTCGCTGTCGCTGCTCGGCGCCTTCATCGTCCGCTCCGGCGTGCTCACCTCGGTGCACGCCTTCGCCACTGATCCGGCGCGCGGCCTGTTCATTCTCGCCATTCTCACCTTCTTCATCGGCGGCGGCTTCGCCCTGTTCGCTTGGCGGGCGCCGCTGCTGCGCGCCGGCGGCCTGTTCGCGCCGGTCTCGCGCGAAGGCGCGCTGGTGGCCAACAACCTGCTGCTCGCCGCCTGCTGCGCCACCGTGTTCGCCGGCACGCTCTATCCGCTGGCGCTGGAGGCGGTGAGCGACGACCGCATCTCCGTCGGCCCGCCTTTCTACGACCTCACCTTCACGCCGCTGGCCATGGCGACGCTGCTGCTCATTCCCTTCGGCCAGGCGCTGGCGTGGAAGCGCGGCGACCTGCTGCAGGCGGCGCGCCGGCTTCTCGGCGTCACCGGCGTCTCCATTCTCGCATGCCTCGCCATCGTCTATGCGGCGCGCGGCGGGCCGGCGCTCGCGGTCATCGGCCTGTGGCTCGGCCTTTTCGTGCTGGCCGGGGGCGTCAACGAGATCGTCAGCCGCAGCTGGAGGCCGGGGATCAGCCTCGCGACGGCGCTGCGCCGCGCCTTCGGCCTGCCGCGTTCGGCCTGGGGCGCGGCCGTCGCCCACGCCGGGGTCGGCGTCTGCGTCATCGGCCTCGCCGCCCAGGCGTGGAGCGTCGAGGTCCTCGCCGTCGCGCGGCCCGGCGAGCCGCTGCGGGCGGGGCCCTACACGCTGACGCTGGCGGAGACTTTCTCCCGCAACGTCAGTAATTACAGCGAGGACGTCGTCCGCTTCCGCGTGCTCGACGGCGGCGCCGTGATCCGCACGGTCGAAGCCTCGAGGCGCTTCTATCCGGCCCGCAACATGACCACCACCGAGGCGGGAATCACCACCATCGGCTTCGGCCAGATCTATGTGGCGCCGGGCGAAGCGACGAAGGAGGGGCTCGGCGTGCGCCTCTACTGGAAGCCATGGGTGCTGCTGATCTGGCTGGGGGCCGTCATCGCCGCCGCCGGCGGGGCGCTGTCGCTGGCCGACCGCCGCCTGCGCGTGGGCGCGCCGGCGCTGTCGCGCGCCCGGGCGAAGCGGGCGAAGGCCCTGGCCGCGGCGCCGGGGGAGGCGACATGACCGGAATCAGGGCCGGCTTGCGCCGGGTCGCCTTCGCCGTGGCGCTGGCGGGCGCGGCCGGATGCGCGCCCGGCGCCCTCGCGCTGCAGCCGGACGAAGTCCTGCCTGACCCGGCGCTGGAAAAGCGGGCGCGGGAGATTTCGCTCGGCCTGCGCTGCCTCGTCTGCCAGAACCAGTCCATCGACGATTCGGACGCCGACGTCGCCCGCGACCTGCGCCGGCTGGTGCGCGAGCGCCTGAAGGCCGGCGACACGGACGATCAGGTGCGCGCCTATGTCGTCTCCCGCTACGGCGACTACGTGCTGCTGAAGCCGCCCTTCGACCGCCGCACGTTACTGCTGTGGGGCGCGCCGCTGCTGGTGCTGCTGCTGGGCGGCGTCGCCCTTGCGGCGCGCGCGCGCCGGGCCGCGCCGGCCGCGCCCGAAACGCTGGATGACGGCGAAAGGCGCGCGCTCGACGCCCTGCTGCGCCGGCAGGACGGCGACGCCTGAGCGCGGCGCCGTCGCCAATCCTTACAAATCTTTCATGCGCCCGTGATGTCGCCGTAAGACAGGGCCGGTCATTGTCGCTCCCAGACAAGGCGAACACGCCACGGAGTGATGATGATGAACCTGAACAATTCCCACAGCGCCGCTGACGAGAAGAACGTCGCCGCCCGCATCCGCCGCAAGGGGGCGCGCAAGGGTCGCGCCGCCTCCATGCTGCTGGGCGCCGTCGCGCTCGGCGCCGTCGCGGTCGCCGGTTTCGGCGGCGGCGCGCTGACCCCGCCCTACGGCCAGGCTTACGCCGCCGCCCCCGCCGCCGTCGCCGGCCAGCCCTCTTTCGCCGACATCGTGGCGAAGGTGAAGCCCGCCGTCGTCTCTGTCCGCGTCAAGGTCGAGGAAGCGGCCCCGATGCAGAGCAGCTTCATGGGCGGCGACATGGACGACTTCGGCGGCCTGGAGGGCACGCCCTTCGAGCAGTTCTTCCGCCGCTTCGGCCAGCCCGGCCCCGGCATGCAGGGCGTGCGCCCCGGCCGTCCGGCGCCCAGGCGTTACGGCGAGGCCCAGGGCTCCGGCTTCTTCATCACCAGCGACGGCTATATCGTGACCAACAACCACGTGGTGGAGAAGGGCACGAAGGTCGAGGTGATCACCGACGACGGCCGCACCCTGCCGGCGAAGATCGTCGGCCGCGACCCGAAGACCGATCTTGCGCTGCTGAAGACCGAGTCCAGCGGTCCGTTCCCGACGGTGAGCTTCGCCAAAGAGACCCCGCGCATCGGAGACTGGGTGATCGCGGTGGGCAACCCCTTCGGTCTGGGCGGCACCGTCACCGCCGGCATCGTCTCGGCCCGCGGCCGGGACATCGGCGCCGGCCCCTATGACGACTTCCTGCAGATCGACGCTCCGGTGAACCGCGGCAACTCGGGCGGACCGACCTTCAATCTCAACGGCGAGGTGGTGGGCGTCAACACCGCCATCGCCTCGCCCTCCGGCGGCAGCGTCGGCATCGCCTTCGCCATCCCGGCCGATACGGCGAACCGCGTGGTGTCGGAGATCCGCGAATATGGCGCGGTGAAGCGCGGCTTCCTCGGCGTGCAGATCCAGCCGGTGACGCAGGACATCGCCGAAGGCCTCGGTCTTGAGAAAGCCCAGGGCGCGCTGGTGGCGAAGGTGGAGAGCAACACCCCCGGCGCCAGGGCCGGCCTGAAGAGCGGCGACGCCATCACCGCCGTCAACGGCAAGCCGGTGAAAGACGCCCGCGGGCTGAGCCGCGCCATCGCCATGCTCGACCCCGGCTCCACCGCGGAGCTGACCGTCTATCGCAACGGCAAGGCCGAGACGGTCAAGGTGAAGCTGGGCGCCATGCCCGGCGAGAAGACCGCCTCCGGTCCCGAAACCGGCGCCGGCAAGCTGGGCCTCGCCCTTGCGCCCGCCGATGAGGTGCGGGGCATGGAAGGCGACGGCGTCGCCGTGGTCGGCGTGGCCCCCGGCTCCCAGGCCGAGGAGAAGGGCGTGCGCCCTGGCGACCGCATCACCGAGGTCGGCGGCGAGAAGGTCTCGAAGCCGAAGGACGTGGCCGAAGCCATCGAGAAGGTCCGCAAGGAGGGCCGCAAGGCGGTGCTGCTGAAGCTGGCCTCGCCCCAGGGCGAACGCTTCCTCGCCCTGACCCTGCCGACGGGCTGAAGCGCCGCGCCCGCCGGATCCGCCGCCGGCGGACCCGGCCGGCATTTCCCGAAGCGCCCGGCCGCCGGCCTCGCTCACTCCACGGCGGCCGGACGCGAAAACTCTGCGGGAGGGCCGGACGGATCGCCGTCCGGCCCTCTTTATTTCGCCGCAGGCAGGTTATCATGAGCGACATGAAGATTCTTGTTGTCGAAGACGACCCGGAAGCCGCCGCCTATCTGGTGAAGGCCTTCCAGGAGACCGGCCATTTGGCGGACCACGCCGCCGACGGCCTCGAGGGCTACGCGCTGGCCTGCGAGGGCGCCTACGACGTGCTCGTGGTGGACCGGATGTTGCCCAGGCTCGACGGCCTGTCGCTGATCCGCTCGCTGCGCGAGCAGAAAAACGAAACCCCGGTGATGATCCTGTCGGCCCTCGGCCAGGTGGACGACCGGGTCAAGGGGCTGCGCGCCGGCGGCGACGACTACCTGCCCAAGCCCTACGCCTTCTCCGAGCTGCTGGCGCGCGTGGAGGCGCTGGCCCGCCGGCGCAGCGGCGGCGTCTCCGAACAGACCACCTATCAGGTCGGCGATCTCGTCCTCGACCGACTGGCCCACACCGCCACCCGCGGCGGCAGGGAGATCGCCCTGCAGCCCCGCGAGTTCCGCCTGCTGGAATATCTGATGAAGCACGCCGGCCAGGTGGTGACCCGCACCATGCTGCTGGAGAACGTGTGGGACTACCACTTCGATCCGCAGACCAACGTCATCGACGTGCACGTGTCGCGACTGCGCGCCAAGGTGGACAAGGGCCACCCCACGCCGCTGATCCACACCGTTCGCGGCGCCGGATACATGATACGTGACAGCGCTCGGTAAACTCGTCCGCACCACGGCGTTCAAGCTGTCGCTGGGCTATCTGGCGGCCTTCGTGGTCATGGCCGCGCTGGTGCTCGGTTACGTCACCCAAAGCGCCCGCGACCTGCTCATCGAGCAGACACGCACCACCATCGCCGCCGAAACCGCCGGCCTCGCCGAGCAGTACCGCATCGGCGGCGTGCGCCGCCTCGTGCTGGCCGTGGACCGCCGCACCCGCCTGCCTGGCGCCTCGCTCTATCTCCTCACCACCTTCGCCGGCGAGCGCCTCGCCGGCAACGTCGGCGAACTGCCCGCCGGCGTGCTGGACGAGGAGGGTTCGCGCATCATCTCCTACCGGCGCGACGACCGCCACGAAGACCGCCAGATCGAAGGCCGCGCCCTCGTCCAGGTCTATGTGCTGCCCGGCGGTTTCCGCCTGCTGGTGGGCCGCGACCTGGAGGAGCAGGAGCGCCTGCGCCAGGTGATGTGGCGCGCCGCCGGCGTCTCCCTCACGCTCATCACCGTGCTCGGCTGTCTCGGCGGCTGGTTCATCACCCGGCGCGTGCTCAAGCGCGTCGACGAGATGTCGCAGACGGCGAAGACCATCATGGCCGGCGATCTCGCCGGGCGTCTGCCGGTGACCGGAACCGGCGACGAGCTCGACCGCCTCGCCATGCATCTCAACGAGATGCTCGAACGCATCAGCGAGCTGATGAACGGCCTGAAAGAGGTCTCCGACAACATCGCCCACGACCTGAAGACGCCGCTCACCCGGCTGCGCAATCACGCCGAGGAGGCGCTGCGCGGCGCCCGCGCCCCCGAAGATTACCAGGCCGCTCTCGGGGCGGTGATCGAGGAGGCAGACAACCTCATCAAGGTGTTCAACGCCCTGCTGATGATCGCCCGCCTCGAGGCCGGCGGCCAGCCGCAGGAGAGCATGGCCGAGTTCGACGCCGCCGAGGTGGCGCGCAGCGTCATCGAGCTCTACGAGCCGGTGGCCGAGGATCTCGGCTTCACGGTCAGCGTCGACCTGCCTGAACGCCTGCCGCTGTACGGCAGCCGCGAACTGCTTGGGCAGGCGCTGGCCAATCTCATCGACAATGCGTTCAAATACGCGGCGCCGGCGGGCGGGGAGGCGGGGGAGGGGCGCGATCCCTCCGCCGGCCGGCCGCAGCTCGCCGTCGCCGCGCGGCGCACGGCGCAGGGTGTGGAGATTTCCGTCTCCGACAACGGGCCCGGCATTCCCGAGGCGCAGCGCGGCCAGGTGGTGCAGCGCTTCGTTCGTCTTGAGGGGGCGCGCAGCCGTCCCGGCTTCGGCCTCGGCCTCAGCCTCGTCGCCGCCGTGGCGCGGCTGCACGGCGGGCGGCTGCGCATTGAGGACAACCGCCCGGGACTGCGGGTGGTGCTTGAACTGCCAGGAAAGGGCGCGACGGCATGACGAAAGGGCGTTCCGGCGGGCGACAGCCGGCGAAGGACGGGGAGCAGCGCCAGGCGGCGCCGGACGGCGCCGGTCTCGCGGCGCGCTGCGTGACCGCGCCGAAAGGCGGCGACGCCGCCGCCATGCGGCAGGCGCGGGCGGCGCTGGCCGAGCTGCGCCGCGGCGACGCCGCTCTCGACGCGCTGCTGGAGCGGAGCCCGCTCGCCTGCGACATGCTGCTCGGCATGCTGGCCCATGCGCCGTTTCTCGCCCGCGCGCTCAGGGCCCAGGCGGCGCGTCTGCACGCCTTCCTCGCCGCCCCGCCGGAGGAAAGCCACGCCGCCGTGGTGGCGGAGGCGGCTGGCGCATGGCGCGAGGCCTCCGACCAGGCTGCGCTGATGAAGGCCCTGCGCCGCGCCCGCATCGCCAACGCCCTGCTGGTGGCCATGGCGGATCTCGGCGGCGTGTGGGACGTGGTGGAGGTGACCCGCGCGCTCTCCGCCTTCGCCGACGCCGCCGTCGCCTCCGCAGCCCGCTTCCTGCTGCGCGACATGGCCCGACAGGGGCAGATCGTCCTGCCTGATCCGGACGACCCCGGCCGCGGCTGCGGCCTCGCCATCCTCGGGCTCGGCAAGCTGGGCGCGCGCGAGCTGAACTACTCCAGCGACATCGACATCGTCGTGTTCTACGACCCGGAGGCGCCGCTGAAGGAGGGGCTTGAGCCCGGGCGCCTGTTCGTGCGCTTCACCCAGACCCTCGCCAGGATCCTGCAGGAACGCACCGGCGACGGCTACGTGTTCCGCGTCGACCTGCGGCTGCGGCCCGATCCCGGCTCCACCGCCGTGGCCATCTCGCTGCCGGCCGCCTTCGCCTATTACGAGACCGTGGGCCAGAACTGGGAGCGCGCCGCCTGGATCAAGGCGCGGCCCATCGCCGGCGACATGGAGCTGGGCGCGGGCTTCCTGAAGGAGCTGCGGCCGTTCATCTGGCGCAAGTACTTCGACTTCGCCGCCATCGCCGACATTCACGCCATGAAGCGGCAGATCCATGTGGTGAAGGGCCACGACCAGATCGCCCTCGCCGGACATGACATCAAGCTCGGCCGCGGCGGCATCCGCGAGATCGAATTCTTCGTGCAGACCCAGCAGCTGGTGTTCGGCGGCCGGCGCGAGAACCTGCGCGGCGCCCGCACCCTCGACATGCTGGCGGCCCTGTGCGCCGACGGCTGGATCTCGGCGAAGGCGCGCGACCAGCTCTCCGGCGCCTACCGCTTCCTGCGCATGCTCGAGCACCGCCTGCAGATGGTGCATGACGAGCAGACCCAGCGCCTGCCGGAGGACGGGGAGCGCCTGAGGAGCTTCGCCCGTTTCGCCGGTTTCGCCTCCACGAGATCGCTGGGCGCGGCGCTCACCCGCACCGCCCGCACGGTGCAGCATCACTACGCGCTGCTGTTCGAGGAGGGGCCGGCGCTGGCCTCCGACGCCGGCAGCCTCGTGTTCACCGGAACCTCGGACGATCCGGCGACGCTGGAGACGCTGCGGCGCATCGGTTTCCGCGAGCCGGCCACGGTCACCGAAACCATCCGCGGCTGGCACTTCGGCCGGCGCCCCGCCATCACCAGCGCCCGGGCCCGCGAGGTGATCACCGAGCTCACGCCGGCGCTGCTGGCGGCGCTGGGGCGCACCGCCGATCCGGACGGGGCGCTGGCGGCGCTCGACCGCGCCTTCGGCCAGATGCCGGCGGCGGTGGAGCTGCTCTCCATGCTGCGCTCCAACGAGCGGCTGCTGAACCTGTTCGCCGACCTGCTCGGCACCGCGCCGCGCCTCGCGGACATCGTCGCCCGCCGTCCGCACGTGCTCGACGCGGTGATCGATCCGGCCTTCGCCGAGGACGCCGGCGACCTAGCCAGCTTCGCCGCCCGGGTGCGCGCCCATGTCGGCCAGCCGGCCAGTTTCGAGGAGTTTCTTGACCGCGCCCGCGACAGCGCGCGGCTGGCCCAGTTCGTGGCCGGCGCGCGCATGCTCACCGGCATATACGCGCCGGACCGGGCGGGGCAGGCGTTCTCGGTCATCGCCGACGCCGTCATCGCCGAAACCCTGGCGGCGGTGCTGCGGGAATTCCGCGCCGACCATGGCGAGGCTCCCGGCGCCGGCGTGGCGGTGATGGCGTACGGGCGGCTCGGCTCGAAGCAGCTCACCGCCTCGTCCGACCTCGACCTCGTGGTCATCTACGATTTCGATCCGGACCGTCCGGAGAGCGACGGCGCAAGGCCCCTGCACGCCTCGGTCTATTACAACCGCCTGGCGCAGCGTCTCGTCACCGCCCTGACCGTGCCGACGCGGCGTGGCCGCCTCTATGAGGTGGACATGCGCCTGCGGCCGGACGGGCGCAAGGGCGCCGTCGCCACCCAGTACGCCGCCTTCGCCCGCTACCAGGTCACGGACGCCGAAACCTGGGAGCACATGGCCCTCAGCCGCGCCCGGGTGGTGGCCGGCGACGCCGCGCTGGCGCGGCGCGTGGACGCCACGGTGCGCGAGGTCATCGGCGCGCCGCGCGACCGCGCCGGGCTCGCCCGCAGCGTGCGCGACATGCGGGCGCTGGTGGAGAAGGAGAAGGGGGCCCGCGGCCCCTGGGACGTGAAGCTGGCTCCGGGCGGGCTGATGGACCTGGATTTCATCGCCCAGTATCTGTCGCTCGCCTGGCCGCAGGCCTTCGCCGCGCTCGAGCGGCGGTGCGCCGCCGCCGTATTCGCCGCGGCCACGGAGCAGGGGCTGTTGCCGGAGGCCGACGGACGGGCGCTGCTCGACGCCGCCGGCCTGCTGGAGGCGGTGCTGCAGTGGCAGCGCCTCACCGTCACCGGCGATTTCGACCCGAAGACGGTGGCGCCGGCGGTGCTGCAGCGCATCGCCGGGGCGGTGGGAGAGCCGGACGCCCGCGCCCTCGAGGCGCGTCTCGCCGAAACCTGCGATACGGTCCGCGGCCTGTTCCGGACGATTCTCGCCGGCTGACCGCCGCGTGACGGGATGCGCGAAACGGGCGCGACGGGCGTTCCCCGTCGCGCCCGTTTTTTGTTCAGCTTCCGCGCCGGCCCGGCCGGGTCACGCCGCTTCGCTGGCGGCGTGCGGGGCGCGCAGCGGGATGATGACGCTGGCGGTGGTGCCTTCGCCCTGGCGCGAGCGGATCTCGAGGCGGCCGCCGTGCATCTCGGCCAGCGAGCGGGCGATGGCGAGGCCAAGCCCGGCCCCCTTGTTGGCCTTGTTGAACTCGCCTTCCACCTGCTCGAACGGCCGGCCAAGCTTGTCCAGCGCCTCCTCGGGAATGCCGACGCCGGTGTCGGCGACATGGATGTAGGCCCATTCGGAGTCGGCCTCGGCCCGCACGGTCACGGCGCCGCCCTCCGGCGTGAAGCGGACGGCGTTGCGCAGCAGGTGGACGAGGATCTGCTGCAGGGCGCGGCTGTCGGCCTCCATGGCCAGGCTGTCGGGGGCGGCCACCGTGAGGCGCAGGTCCTTGCCGCTGGCCGCCTCGCTGACATGGCTGACCGCGGAGTCAATGACGTTGCGGGCGTCGATGCCGGCGCGCACGATCTGGCGGCTGCCGGTCTCGATGCGCGACATGTCGAGAATGTCGTTCAGCAGCGCCAGCAGGTGCTCGCCGCTCTGGCGGATGTCGCGGCAGTATTCGTCGTACTTGCTGTGCCCGAGCGGGCCGAACACGCCCTGCTCCATCACCTCCGAGAAACCGATGATGGCGTTGAGCGGCGTGCGCAGCTCGTGGCTCATGTTGGCGAGGAACTCGGACTTGGCGCGGTTGGCGGCTTCGGCGCGGGCCTTTTCCTCGCGATAGCGTTCGGCGAGGTCGGCGAGCTGCTGCCCGCGCATCTCCAGGGTCTGGCGCGAGCGGCGCAGGTCGGAGACCAGTCCCAGCAGCCGCCGCTCGGACTCCACCAGCTTTTCTTCATGGCGCTTCAGGCTGGTGATGTCGGTGCCGATGGAGACGAGGCCGCCGTCCTTGGTGCGCCGCTCGTTCACCTGCAGCCAGCGCCCGTCGGCCAGCTCGGCCTCATAGGTCTGGGCGTCGCGGCTGACCACGGCGCCTTCCACCGGCCGGGTCTGGACGACCGGCAGCGTGCCGGCCTGCATCAGCTCCTCCTCGGTCATGCCCACCACCTGCAGGTCCGGCGGCAGGCGGTGCAGGCTGCGGAACTTGCTGTTGCAGGTGACGATGCGGCGGTCCTGGCTCCACAGCACGAAGGCTTCCGAGATGCTCTCGATGGCGTCGCTGAGGCGGTTGTCGGAGGTCTTTTTGAGGGCGGCCATGCGGCGCTGTTCGGTGATGTCCACCGAAATGCCGATGAGGTGCGGGCCGCCGTCGCCGCCGGCGTCGTTCACCAGCTCGCTGCGGTGGCGCAGCCAGATCCACTCGCCGGCGGCGTTGCGGATGCGGAACTCATAGTCGACCGTTTCGGCGCGGGCGCCGGCCAGCATGTCGGCGAGGCCGTAGAGGTCGCCGTCGTCGGGATGGATGAGGGCGCTGACCTCGCCGAAGGACATGAACTCGCTCTGCCGGGTCATGCCCAGCAGCGCGTACATGCTGTCCGACCAGTATATGCGGCCGCGGGCGATGTCCCAGTCCCACAGGCCGCAGCGGCCGCGGTTGAGGGCGGTGTCGATGCGGGCGGTGACGCGCTCGCACACGTCGTCGGCGGCGCGGGCCCGGGCCGACTGCATGAAATAGGCCGCGGCGATGGCTACCAGCACCAGCGAGGCGGTGAGCAGCAGCGTCGCGTTGTTGCGGATGGCGGCGCGCCAGGCGGCGAGGGCGTCGTCCAGCGGCTGCGCCACCGCCAGCTGGCCGAGCGGGGCCGGCAGGTTGCGCACCGTCGCCAGCGCCCGCCGGCCGTCGGCGAGGGTGATCTCCATGACGCCGGCGCGGTCGGCGAAGGTGGTGAGCGGCTGCGTCGGCCCCAGCCAGGCGGCGAGGCCGCCCCGCGCCGGCGCGCCCGCCGGGGCGGAGGCGATGATCTCGCCGTTGCGGTCGCTGATGGCGATGACGCGGCCCTCGCCCAGCGCCTGCTGCGGCGCCGTCTCGAGCAGGCGGGCGGCGAGGGCGGCGGCGTCATCCTCCCCGGCGGCGCGGGCGGCGCCGGCGAGGCCGCTGGCCAGCAGCTCGATGGTGACCGCGGCGTTGTCGAGGCTCCCGGCGCGGGAGCCCAGCGCCTGCAGGGCGGCGCTGACGCCAAGGGTCAGGATGAAAACGGCGAGAAGGCCGGGAACGGCGAGCCGGAGCCAGGGTTCGGCCGCCACCAGACGCCCGAGCGCCGGGTGGGTGATGGACTTCGCCACTCCCAAAACGGTGGCCGCGCGCGCAGGTGCGCGTGCGGGCGTCGCCTGGACGCGCGCCATCTCAAACCCCCTTCGGAATCCCAGAGACCTGACATCAGGAGACGTGCCGCATCTTCCCGAATCATCTTCATCAGAATCCGAATTTCAGGGTTTGTCCAGATTGGTTTCCGCTTTGTTATCAACTGGCCGCAAGGCGCGAAAAACGGGGAAAATTCCGCCGTCCCCCTTGATCCGGAGCCGCCGCGCCGCGGCTCCGGAAAAGGCGGCGCCCAGGGCCTATTTCGTCGCCAGCATGCGGGTGAGAATGTCCTGCGCGTCGATTGAGAGGCCGGGCCGGGCGGCGATGCGCTGCAGGGCGGCCAGCGCCTGGTCGCGGCGCGGCTCCTCCAGCGTGCGCCAGGAGCGGAAGGCGGTGAGCATGCGCGAGGCCACCTGCGGGTTCTTCGGGTCGATGGCGAGGATGGCGTCGGCCACCAGGGCGAAGCCCTCCCCGTCGCGCCGGGCGAACTGGGTTGGGTTGCTCAGCGAGAAGGCGCTGAGCAGCGCCCGCACGCGGTTGGGATTGGTGAGGGTGAAGGCGGGGTGCTCCATCAGCCGCCGCACGCGCGCCACCGTGTCCGGTTCGGGGATCATCGCCTGAACGGCGAACCACTTGTCCAGCACCAGCGGATCGTCGCGGTAGCGGGCTTCGAAGGCGGCGAGGGCGGCCTCGCGGCGCCCGCCCGGCAGCGCCGCCAGCACGTTGAGGGCGGCGAGCCGGTCGGTCATGTTGGCGGCGGCGTGGAACTGGCGTTCCGCCAGTTCAGCGCCTTCCTCCGGATCGGCGGCCGCCAGCAGGTCCAGCGCCAGGTTGCGCAGCGCACGCCGGCCGGCGGCCGCGGCGGAGATGTCGGCGCCGTCGGAGGCGTCCGCCCGCGCATGGATCTCGCGCAGCGCCGGGGCGAGGGCGCGGCCGGTCATGGCCCGCAACGTCTCGCGCGCCGCATGGATGGCGTCCGGATCAATGTCGGCCCCGATCTCGCGGGCGACGTCGCCCTCGCCAGGGGCGGTGAGCGCCTGGGCGGCGAAGGCGGGATCGCGGCCGCCCTCCGTCGCGAGGAAGTCGCCGAGCGCGCCGATGAAGGCCGGCTCGCCCGGCCGCGTCGCGCCGCGGCCGGCGCGGATCGCCGCCACATCCTTCACGATGTGCTTCAGCATGAGGTTCTGCGCCGCCTGCCAGCGGTTGAACGGATCGGTGTCGGCGCGGAACAGCAGCAGCTCGCCGGCGTCGTCCAGGTTCACGTCCAGCCGCACCGGCGCCGAAAAGCCGCGCAGCAGCGACGGCGCCGGCCGCTCGGTCACGTTGCGGAAGGTGACGGTGAGCTCTTCGCGGTCGAACACCAGCACGTCGCCGCGCAGCGGCGCGTCGCCGTCCGGCTCAAGCGGGATCTCGCGGCCGCTGGCGCCGATCAGCCCCATCTTCACCGGGATCACCTGCGGGCGTTTCTCCGGCTGGCCCGGGGTGGGCGGGGTGCGCTGCTTCAGGGTGAGCGTCCAGACGGCCGCCTGTTCGTCCCACGCGCCGCGGGCGACGACATGGGGCGTGCCGGCCTGGGAGTACCAGCGGGCGAAATGGTCGAGGTTTTCGCCGCTCACCTCGGCGAAACAGGCGAGAAACTGCTCGACGGTGCAGGCCTGGCCGTCGTGGCGGTCGAAATACAGGTCCATGCCGGCGCGGAACTTCTCCGGGCCGATGAGGATGCCCAGCATGCGCACCAGCTCGGCGCCCTTCTCATAGACGGTCGCCGTGTAGAAATTGTTGATCTCGCTGTACTGCTCCGGCCGCACCGGATGGGCGAGGGGGCCGGCGTCCTCCACGAACTGGGCCGAGCGCAGCGTGCGCACGTCGGCGATGCGCCGCACCGCGCGCGAGCGCTGGTCGGCGGAGAACTCGTGGTCGCGGTAGACGGTGAGCCCTTCCTTCAGGCACAGCTGGAACCAGTCGCGGCAGGTGATGCGGTTTCCGGTCCAGTTGTGGAAGTATTCATGGGCGATGATCGCCTCGATGTTGGCGTAGTCGAGGTCGGTGGCGGTGTCGGGGCTGGCGAGCACGTACCTGTCGTTGAAGATGTTCAGCCCCTTGTTCTCCATGGCGCCCATGTTGAAATCGGACACGGCGACCACGTTGAACACGTCGAGATCATATTCGCGGCCGAAGACCTCCTCGTCCCAGCGCATGGAGCGCTCCAGGGCGTCGAGGGCGTAGGCGGCGCGGTCCGCCTTGCCGGGCTCCACGTGAATGGCGATCTGCACCGGGCGGCCGGAGCGGGTGACGAACGTCCTGGACACGCTGTCCAGCCGGCCGGCGACGAGGGCGAACAGGTAGCACGGCTTGGGGAAGGGGTCGCGCCATACCGCATAGTGACGTCCGCCCGGCAGCTCGCCGCGCTCCTGCGGGTTGCCGTTGCCGAGCAGCAGCGGCGCCTCGGCCGCGTCCGCCTCGATGCGCGTGGTGTAAACCGAAAGCACGTCGGGCCGGTCGAGGAAATAGGTGATGCGGCGGAAGCCTTCGGCCTCGCACTGGGTGCAGTAGACGCCGCTGGAGCGGTACAGCCCCATCAGCCTGGTGTTGGCCGCAGGATTGAGGCGGGTCTGGATGCGCAGCCGGAACGGGCGCTGCGGCGGCGCGCGCAGGGTCAGGCCCTGGGGCGAGGCCTCCCAGGCGCCGGCGGGCGGCGTCTGGCCGTCGAGCGCGAAGGAAACCAGCTCCAGCTCGTCGCCGTCCAGGCGCAGCGGCGCCCCGGCCATGCCGGCCGGATTGGGACGCAGCGACAGCTCCGCCGTCACCAGCGTGTCGTCCGGCGCAAGGCGGATGTCGAGATCAACGGCGTCGATCAGATAGTCGGTCGGCCGGTAGTCGGCGAGGCGGACGATCGGTGGGGTTTCGCTGCGCATCATGCACGGACATCCTGTCGGGGCGCGCGGCCGGCGCGTGGCCTGGCCGCCATCAGCCCGCCGCCGCGGCGGCGCTCGGGCTCCCCAGTAATGACCGCTGCGCGCCCGCGCTTCAATGGCGCTGCCCGCCACAGCAGGCGCGGCCTGCCGGCGTCATGCCGGCGAAGGACCCGGACGCGGGCGCGCGGCGAGAGGCGGGCGGACAGGCCTGACGGCCGCGCCAGAGCGAGTTATGCACAGGCCCGGCGGCGGTGGATGGATGGGGCAAGGCGTTGACGGAAAAGCGCAATCCAAGAAAAAATGGAATGCGTTATCAAAATTTGGCCAGACAGTGGATTTTTTGTTGCACTCGCGACGATTGCGGAGCTACAGTCTTTGCGAGGATGAAAAAAGGGCTGCGCCGGAGCGCAGCCCAAGTCTAGGGAGGAAACGCCCAAGGAGGGCACGCAGCATCACTGCTGCATTCCTACGTTAGACGGATTATCCGATTCTGACAAGATGGATTTTTTGCCCCTCTTTGAGGGGCTATCGGCGCTGGACATGTTCGCGCCAAGCCGTCGCCTCAGGTCATACGGGCCGTTTTCCCGCCGCGGGCCGGGCGCCCACGCCGGCGGATGCTTCCGGCGGTCCGCCCTGCGTCGCACGAACCTTCTCCTTTTCGCGAAGCGCGGCGTCTGGCGCGCCGGCGTCATGGCTGATGGCGTCACGGGCGACGCGTCTTCAGGTGATGCGTCACGGGCGACGGCGGCGCGCTGTCCGCGCCGCTGTCGCCGGCCGTCGCGGCGCGGTCTGCGCCCGCATCGCCGCGCCGCCGCGTCCGGCCAGGGCCCGTCCGGCCGCCTGTGCAGAACCGCCAGCGGCCTTTGGCCGCTTGCGCCGGCGGAACGCGTGACCCATCCTCGCGGGGCCTGCGGCGGCCCGCCCTGGCGGCGCGTTCCGGTCGTCCGGCGTCCGCTGGCGGGCGCGCCGCCCGTCCGTCGTCAAACCCCGGGAGTTCCCCATGCGCTATCTGCACACCATGGTGCGCGTGAAAAACGTGGAGGAGTCGCTCGACTTCTACTGCAACAAGCTCGGCCTGGTCGAAACCCGCCGCAAGGACGTGGAGGCCGGCCGCTTCACCCTGATTTTCCTCGCCGCGCCCCAGGACGCAAACAGCTCACGCGAGCGCCAGGCGCCGGAGCTGGAGCTCACCTACAACTGGGACCCGGAGGAGTATTCCGGCGGCCGCAACTTCGGCCATCTCTGCTACGCCGTGCCGGACATCTATGAAACCTGCGAGCGGCTGATGAAGGCCGGCGTCACCATCAACCGCCCGCCGCGCGACGGCTACATGGCTTTCATCCGCTCGCCGGACGGCATTTCCATCGAGCTGCTGCAGGACGGCCCGCCGCTGCCGCCGAAGGAGCCCTGGGCCTCCATGCCCAACACCGGAACCTGGTGACCCGCGCCGGCCGGGCCGGCGCGCCGCTCCCCAATTCGGGCTATGCCGCGGCGCGCCGTCCGGTCCAGAAGCGCCCCCGGAGCGCCGCCAGCGCCGGCGTTGCGCAACAAGGGGGCGGCGCGGGAGGTTCCGGCGCAGTTCCCTGGCCCGGCGGACGCCGGACGGGGCGTCCGCCGCCGGTCAGGGGCGGATACCAGGAGGCGGCGTCAGGCTGATGACGACAGTTTTGTGCGTGGGCATCGCGACCCTCGACTACATCTACCGGGTCGAGGAAATGCCGAAGGCGGCGGAGAAGCACCGCGCCCTTGACCTCGTGATCACCAGCGGCGGCATCGCCGCCAATGCGGCCGTGGCCGTCGCCCGTCTCGGCGGGCAGGCGGTGTTTGGCGGCCGGCTCGGCGACGACGCCGTGGCGGTGGAGATTCTCAACGCCCTGCACGCGGAAGACGTGCGCTGCTCCTATGTGCGCGGTTTTCCCGGCGTGAAGTCGCCGGTGTCGACCATTCTCGTCGACCGTCACGGGGAGCGCATGGTGGTGAGCTACCGTGACCGCAGCCTCCCGGAGGACGCCTCCTGGCTGCCGCAGGAGCTGCCGCCGGACGTGGACGCCGTGCTGGGCGACACGCGCTGGGAGGAGGCGGCCGCGCGCATGTTCCGCGCCGCCCGCCGCGCCGGCAGGCCGGCCGTGCTCGACGGCGACCGCGCGCCCGAGCATCCCACGGTGATGCAGGACGCCACCCATGTGGCCTTCAGCGCCCAAGGGCTGCGCGAGCTCACCGGCGAGCGCGATCCCCGCCAGGGCCTGCTGGCGCTGCGCCAGCGCGCGCAGGACGTGTGGTTCGCCGTCACCGTCGGGGCGGAGGGCGTGTACTACCTGGAGAACGGCGAGGTGAGGCACGCCCCGGCCTTTCCGGTGGCGGCGGTGGACACGCTCGGCGCCGGCGACGTCTGGCACGGCGCCTTCGCCCTCGCCCTGGCCGAGGGCATGCCCATCCGCCGGGCCATCGATTTCGCCTCCGCCGCCTCGGCCCTCAAATGCCTCACCTTCGGCGGCCGCAACGGCGCGCCGCGCCGGGGCGACGTGATGGCGTTCCTCGCCGGGCGCGGGGCGCTCTGAGCCGGCTCAGCCGGCGCCCAGCCCCGCCGCCTGTCCGATGATCACCAGCGCCGGCCCGCGCGCCGCCATGGCGCGCGCCTTCTGCGGCAGCGTGGCGATGTCGGCGCGGATCACGCGCTCGTCCGGGCAGGTGGCGCGCTCCGCCAGCAGCGCCGGCGTTCCCGGGTCCAGCCCGGCCTCCACCAGCCGCTGCGCCAGCTGCCCGAGCGTCGCGAGGCCCATGTAGACCACGGTGGTGGCGGCGGGGTCGGCCAGCGCCCGCCAGTCGAGATCTTCCGGCAGCGCGCCGTCGCGGGCATGGGCGGTGATGAACTGCAGCCGCCGCGCCGCGTCGCGGTGGGTGAGCGAGACGCCGAGGCGCGCCGCCGCGCCGCTGGCCGCGGTGACGCCGGGCGTCACCTCGCATGCGACGCCGGCGGCGGCGAGCGCGGCGATTTCCTCGCCGGCCCGGCCAAAGATCGCGGGATCGCCGCCCTTCAGCCGCACCACCTGCAGCCCCTTTCCGGCCAGCTCCACCAGCAGGGCGTTGATGTCCTGCTGGGTGCAGGAGGGCTTGTGGCCGCGCTTGCCCACATGGATGAGCTGCGCCTCGCGGCGGGCGTAGTCGAGCGCCGCCTGCGGGATCAGGTCGTCATGGAGGATGACGTCGGCGGACTGCAGCAGCCGCACGGCGCGCAGCGTCAGCAGTTCGGGATCGCCAGGCCCGGCGCCCACCAGATGCACGACGCCGGCGGCGGCCTCCGCCGCGTCGTCCTCCGCGGCGGCGAACAGCCGGTCGCGCACGGCGTCGTCCGGCGCGCGTCCGGGCGCGGCGAACGCCATGGCGGTGAAGCGCTCCCAGAAGCGTCGCCGCAGCCGGAACGGCCAGCCCCGCGCCGTCACCTCCGCCCGCCAGCGCCGCGCCGCCTCGGCCCAGCGCTGGAACGACTGCGGCAGCAGCGTCTCGATGCGCGCGCGCACCGCCTGGCCGAACACCGGCGCGGCGCCGTCGGTGGAGATGCCCACCACCAGCGGCGACCGGTTGACGATGGAGCCGAACTGGAAATCGCACAGGGCGGGACGGTCGACGCAGTTCACCGGCGCGCCGGCGGCGCGCGCCGCGGCGGCGAAGCGGCGGGCTTCGTCCTCGTCCGGAAAGTCGCCGATGGCCAGCATGGCGCCGGCGAGATCCTCCGGAGTCCAGGCGCGCCGGTGCAGGCGCACGCGCTCCGGCAGCTCCCGGGCCAGTCGCAGCATCGCCTGGGGCGGATCGGGGGCGTAGATGTCGACCGTGGCGCCGGCGGCGGCGACCAGTTCGGCCTTCCAGCCGGCGCCGTCGCTGTCGCCGGCGACGGCCACGCGCCGCCCCGCCGGCTTGAAGAACAGCGGCAGGCTGGCGAGCGGGCCCATGCGGGCGGCCAGGGTTTCGGTGGGCCGGGCGGGGCCGGATGAGGGGGAGCCAGGGGCGCCGGTCACGGTCTGCGTCACATTCTGTTGTCTGGAGGAGCGTCAGCGGGGACGAAGGCCTCCCGCCGATGCCAGCGTCGCGCTGGCGCGGCCTTGCGTCAGCATATCACGTCCGTCGCGGCAAGGGGCAGGGCCGCGCCAATGCTGCGCTGCGACGGGCCACAGTCGCGCCCGCCCCGCGCTCCCGTCCGCGCCTTGCCCGGCGAGACCTGCGCCGGCCGCCCGCAGGGCCCGTCAGGCGTACAGGTCGCGGCAGGTCTCCCGCAGCACGTTTTTCTGCACCTTGCCCATGGCGTTGCGCGGCAGCTCGTCGACGAACAGCACCCGTTTGGGCAGCTTGAACCGCGCCAGACGCCCGTCCAGCGCCGCCAGAACCTGCGCCTCGTCAAGCGTGCGGTCGCTGACCACCACCGCCGTGACCCCTTCGCCCAGATCCGGATGCGGAACGCCGATCACCGCGCTCTCCACCACGCCGGGCAGCGCGTCGATCTCCGTCTCCACCTCCTTCGGATAGACGTTGAGGCCGCCGCTGATGATCAGGTCCTTGCTGCGGCCGATGATCTGCAAGTAACCGCGCCCGTCGATGCGGCCGAGGTCGCCGGTGATGAAAAAGCCGTCCGGACGGAATTCGGCGGCGGTTTTCCCGGGCATGCGCCAGTAGCCCCTGAAGACGTTGGGCCCCTTCACCTCGATCATGCCGATGTCGCCGTCCGGCAGCGGCGCGCCGGTCTGCGGATCGGTCACGCGCAGCGACACGCCCGGCAGCGGAAAGCCCACCGTTCCGGCGACGCGCTCGCCGTCGTAGGGGTTGGAGGTGTTCATGCCCGTTTCGGTCATGCCGTACCGCTCAAGAATGGCGTGACCGGTGCGCGCCCGCCACTGCGCGTGGGTCTCGGCCAGCAGCGGGGCGGAGCCGGAGATGAACAGCCGCATGTGCGCCGTCAGCTCCCGGGTGAGCGCCGGATGCTGCAGCAGCCGCGTGTAGAAGGTGGGCACCCCCATCAGGGTGGTGCACTGCGGCAGGATGGCGATGAGCGCGTCGGCGTCGAACTTCGGCAGCAGGATCATCGAGCCGCCGGCGAAGAACAGCGTGTTGCAGGCCACGAACAGCCCGTGCGTGTGATAGACCGGCAGGGCGTGGGCCAGCACGTCGCCGGGGGTGAAGCGCCAGCAGTCGCGGAGCGTCAGCGCGTTGGAGGCCAGGTTGTCGTGGCTCAGCATCGCGCCCTTCGAGCGTCCGGTGGTGCCGGAGGTGTAGAGAATGGCGGCGAGATCGTCGTCCCGCCGCGCCACGTTGTCGAAGCGGTCAGGCTGGCGGGCCGCCAGCTCCGTGAGCGAGCCTTCGCCGTTGCGGTCCAGCGTCGCCGTGACCGCGCCGGCGCGCTGCGCCAGCGGCGCCAGCGCCTGTTCGGCCGCCGGGTCGCACGCCACCAGCGCCGGCTCCGCGTCGCCGATGAAATACGCCAGCTCCGCCAGCGTGTAGCCGGAGTTGAGCGGCAGATAGACCGCGCCGGCGCGCAGGGCGGCCAGATACAGCAGCAGCGCCGTCTCGCTTTTCTCCACCTGCGCGGCCACCCGGTCGCCGGGCTTCACCCCGAGGCTGACGAGGGCGTTGGCCAGCCGCGCCGAGCCCCTCTCCAGGTCGGCGTACGTGCTGGCGCGCCCGTCCGGATGGCGCAGCGCCACGCGGGCGGGGTCGAAATCCGGATTGTCCGGGCCCTTGCGGAACATCCGGTCATAGAGATTGCGGCTCATGCCGCGCCTCCTTTCGCCGCCAGCCGGGCGACGCCGCGCGCCGGCGCGGCGCCGTTGCGCAGCAGCTTCTTCACCGCCGCCGAGGCGGCCACCTCGCCATGCTCGGCGAAGGCCTCGTGGTTCTTCTCGATGTCGTCAAGCGCGTAGAGGTAGTTGACCATGAAGCCGTGCGCCTGGGCCATGCCCTTGGGCGAGACGTCGCCGAGGAAATTGATGGCCTCCAGCCGCGCGCCGTTGCCGAGGTGGAAGCGCGCCACCGGATCCACCGGCCGCCCGGCGTGGTTGCGGGCGTTGAGGAAATAATGCGCAGCCAGCTGCGTCAGCGGCCGGCGCAGGGCCTCGCGCGTCTCCGGATCGTCATGCCAGCCCGGCCGGTCGAGCAGCTTCAGCGTCTCGCGCGTGGCGTCGTCAAGGCAGGCGGCGTTTTCGTCGGCGCGCTCCTTCGCCAGCCAGGCGGCGAAACCGGGCGCCGGCGAGAGGGTGACGAAGGTCTTCAGGTTCGGCAGCTCGCGCTTCAGCTCCTCCACCACCTGCTTGATGAGGAAGTTGCCGAAGCTGACGCCGCCAAGGCCGCGCTGGGTGTTGGAGATGGAGTAGAACACCGCCGTGGTGGCTTCCTCCCCGGGGATCGGCGTGCGGCTGACGTCGAGCAGCGGGGCGATGGCGTCCGGAATGCCGGTGGTGAGCGCCACCTCCACGAAGATCAGCGGCTCGTCCACCAGCTGCGGGTGGAAGAAGCCGTAGCAGCGCCGGTCGGACGGCTCGAGGCGGTTGCGCAGGTCGTCCCAGTCCCGGATGGCGTGGACGGCCTCATAGCGGATGATCTTCTCCAGAATGTTCGCCGGCGTGGTCCAGTCGATGTGGCGCAGCACGAGAAAGCCCCTGTTGAACCAGGTGGAGAACATGTGCGCGAAGTCTTCGTCCACCTGCTTCAGCTCCGGCCGGGATGGCAGCTGGTCCAGCAGGTCCTCGCGCATGCGCACCAGGGCGGCGGTGCCGCCGGGCGCCAGATTGATGCGGCGCATCAGCTCCTGGCGGCGCGCCTCGGTGGCGCGGTGCAGCTTCTGCACGTTGACGGGCGTCGGCGTCTGGCTGACGGCGCGCAGCGCCTCCTGCAGCGCCGCCATGTCCGGACCGAAGCGGTCGGCGAGGGCGTTGAGAAAGGCGAGCCGCGCCCCCTCCGGAGCCTGGCCGTAGCTGTGAATGATGGCGCCCGCCAGCGCCACGCCCGAGGCTTCGCCCTTGCGGGAGAGCAGGCTGTCGGCCAGCTCCACCAGATCGCCGCCTTTCACCGGGCCCCGCGCGCGCCCGAGCAGGGCGCGCCCGCGCTCGGACAGGGTGGCGAACAGCTCGTTGAGGAATGACGTCGGCATGGTGTCTCCTCGTGCCGGGCGCCGGATGCGGCGACGCCGGATGCAGGGGGGCTGGATGGCCGGCGCCGCGTCTTCCCGGCGCCGGGTGACGGGGCCGCCAGCTTCGCGTCGCGGTCGCGCAGGGCGGGCCGGCGCAACCGGAGCCATAAGGAATGTGGCATGGCGCCGGGGGCCCGCCAAGGGCGCGCCCCGGCCCAAACCGCCGCATGCGGCGGCCTTCCGTTACGGCGGAGGGGAAAGGCCCGGCGCCATTTTGGGGACGTCATGCGACGCCCCGATGACGCAGGGCCGGCGCAGGGGTCAGGCGGCGCGCCGGGCGCCGGAGACGGTCGCAACATGGCGGATGAATTCCGCCCATTCCCGGATGCAGGTCCCTGCGGCCAGCGTCGCGGCCCTGTCGCGGGCGGCGGCGCCGAGGCGGCGGCGCCCGTCCGCGTCCGCCATCAGCGCGTTGAGCGCCCGGCCCAGCGCCACCGCGTCGCCAGGCGGCGTGAACACGGCGGCGCCGTCCCACAGCTCGCGGTAGTCCGGAGCGTCGGCCAGCACCAGCGGCCGGCCGGCGTCGGCCGCGCGCCATACGGCCTCGCCGTCGGTGTCGCCGGTGGCGGCGGAGACGAACAAGCTGGCGCCGGCCAGCCAGCGCTGCAGCTGCCCGGGCGGCAGCTCGCCCAGCGCCCACAGGTGGCCGGCGGCGGGGAGGGCGCCGGCGCGCGCGCCGGCCAGCATCACCGGCGTTGCGCACAGGAAGGCGGCCTCGTTCAGCACGGCGATGTTCTCGCGGCCGTCCGCGTCGGCGTGGATGGCGAGGACGTATTCGGGAATGTCCACCCCCGGCGTCGCCGGGGCGACGGCGCTCCAGCCGCGGCGGATGACGCGCGGCGGCATGCGCAGCCGGTGCGTGGCGATGATGTCGCCAGCGTCCGCCTGGGTTGGGGCCACGGTCGCCGCGGCCGCCTGGTAGCCGGCGCGCAGCAGCCTGGCCCGCCATTCCAGCCCGTTCACCAGCGCGCTGCGGGAGGCGACAATGACGTCGCGGCTGTCAGGCGTGACGATCACCGGCGCGCTGAACGGCCCGAACGCCGCCAGACCCGGATGGTGGAGCAGCGCCGCGTCGGCGCCGGTGACGTTGACGACCCGGCTCACGGCCTGCCCGGCGGCCTGCATGTCGCCGAAGCAGCGGGCGTAGCGGGCGGCGACGTCATGCACGGCGATGGCGCGCAGGCCCGCGGCCTCGAGCGCCGCCCGCCGGGCCGGGGCGGGCGGCGGGCCGAGCAGGGCGAGCGCCACGTCGAATCCCTCGCCGGCCAGCCCTGCGGCCAGCTGCAGCGCGGCGTTCCAGCCGCCTCCGGTGGTGTCGGCGCTCATCACCAGCCGCAAGTCCGCAGGCTCCCCTCTCTGGCGCGCCGCTGCGCGGTCGCGCGGGCGTCATGATTAACGTTTGGTTAAGCATGACTGTCACCAAATCGCAGGAATTTGAAGGGGGCCAATGCCGGACAGCGGCGCGGAGCGGCGCGCATTCGCAGGTAAGGCGACTTCAAGTTTCTGCCGCGGCAACGCTAACGGGCGTCGCGCCAGCGGCGAAAAAACCGTTGATACCGGTGGCGGGCGGCCGGAAAACCGCCGCCCGCGCGCCCCGGGCGGCGCGCCGGGCGCTCAGGATTCGGCCTTCACCACCGCATGGGCGGGCGGCGCGCCCTCCAGCACGCCGTCGTCCGGCCGCCACAGCGCCACCGCCTCGATCTGGCGGGCGAGGGCGACGTCCCGCGCGGTGACGCCGCCGGCGGTGTGGGTCCACAGCGCCACCTTCACCGCGCCGAAGCTGAGCGTCAGCTCCGGGTGATGCCAGGCCGCCTCACAGACATGGCCGAGCGCGCCGGCCAGCATCAGCGTCGCCTTCCAGCCTGTGGTGTCATAGACGCGCGTCAGGGCGTTTCCTTCCAGCCGCCAGCCGGCGGGCAGGCTGGCGATGGCCTGCTGCAGGCGCTGGCCGGTGAGCAGGGCGTCGGGACTGGCGGCTTCGGTCATGGCGTGAGTCTCCTTTTGCGCGGGCGCTGGCGCAGGCGCGGGCAGGGCGCCCGCCGGATCGGCTTGCTGGCGGGCGCGGCCGGGTATAAGGCAGTGCCGGTCGGGGCGGCCGGTCGGCGCCCCCCCCCGCAGGAGCATGCGCCATTGTCTGACAGGATCAGGGTATCCCGCATCGCCGTTTACGCGCATCACGGCCTGCATCCGGAGGAGGCGCGGCTGGGCCAGCGCTTCTTCGTGTCGCTGGACTGCATGCTGGACCTGCGCGAGGCCGGACGCAACGACGACTGGCACGCCTCCGCCTGCTACGCCGAGCTCACGGAGCGGGCGACGCGCGTCTGCCTCGACCGCCGCTACCGCACGATTGAGGGGCTGGCCGAGGCCATCGCCGCCGACGTGCTGGAGAAGTTTCCGCGCGTCGAGCAGGTGACGGTGCAGGTGGAGAAGCCCGGCGCCCCGGTGCCCGCCATCATCGACGGGGTGATGGTGGAGATCACCCGCCGGCGCTGACGCCCCGGCGGCCGGCGGGGAGCGCGTTCCCTGACAAACTGGTTGAAGCGCAGCGAATTATCGCTGGATTAACCAATACTTGCGTATGAATTGTTAACCATCGCGTGATCGGGGGCAGCCGCGCGGACCCTGCGCCGCCGCGCGTGCGGCCGCGGCGGCGTTTCATCATCAATATCAAACCGTTAACGCCAGTTTGCTGAATCATTTTCGCGCGTCACCGCCTTTCCTTCGCCGGCGGCGAAGGAAAGCGCCGGGGCCAGCCGTCCATGCCGGTCGCGCCCGCGCGGGCGCCGCCTGCGGACGCAAAAAAAAACCGGCCAGGGGGGCCTGGCCGGCGTCGCGAGGGCGCCGCCGGGGCGCCGCAGGGCGCCCGCGGCTCCGGATGCGTCAGAACTCAACTACGGTGCGGATCGCCTTGCCGTCGTGCATCAGGTCGAAGCCCTCGTTGATGCGCTCCAGCGGCAGCTTGTGGGTGATCAGGTCGTCGATGTTGATCTTGCCCTCCATGTACCAGTCGACGATCTTCGGCACGTCGGTGCGGCCCCTGGCGCCGCCGAAGGCGCTGCCCTTCCACACCCGGCCGGTGACCAGCTGGAACGGGCGGGTGGAGATCTCCTTGCCGGCCTCGGCCACGCCGATGATGATCGACTCGCCCCAGCCGCGGTGGCAGCACTCCAGCGCCTGGCGCATCACGTCGGTGTTGCCGGTGCAGTCGAAGGAGAAGTCGGCGCCGCCGTCGGTGAGGTCCATCACCGCCTGCACCACCCGGTCCTGGCCGACTTCATTGGGGTTGATGAAGTGGGTCATGCCGAATTTTTCGGCCATGGCGCGTTTGGCGGGGTTGATGTCAACACCGATGATGCGGTCCGCTCCCACCATGCGCGCGCCCTGGATGACGTTGAGGCCGATGCCGCCGAGCCCGAACACGGCGACATTGGCGCCCGGCCAGACCTTCGCGGTGTTGATCACCGCGCCGATGCCGGTGGTGACGCCGCAGCCGATGTAGCAGATCCTGTCGAAGGGGGCGTCCTCGCGCACTTTCGCCACGGCGATTTCCGGCAGCACCGTGTAGTTGGAGAAGGTGGAGCAGCCCATGTAGTGCAGCACCGGGTCGCCGTCGCAGGAGAAGCGGCTGGTGCCGTCCGGCATCAGCCCCTGGCCCTGGGTGGCGCGGATGGCGGTGCAGAGGTTGGAGCGGCGCGACAGGCAGGTTTTGCACTGGCGGCATTCCGGCGTGTAGAGCGGAATGACGTGGTCGCCCTTCTTCACCGAGGTCACGCCGGGGCCGACGTCCACCACCACGCCGGCGCCCTCATGGCCGAGAATGCAGGGAAAGCGGCCCTCGGGATCGAGGCCGGAGAGCGTGTACCAGTCGGTGTGGCAGATGCCGGTGGCTTTCACCTCCACCAGAACCTCGCCGGCCTTCGGCCCTTCCAGATCCACTTCCATGATCTCGAGCGGCCTGTTGGCGGCGAGCGCCACTGCGGCGCGGGTTTTCATGACGCGTACTCCTGGCGACGGTTGACGTTGTTCCGGGACGGTACAGCCGCCGGCGGCCGGCGCAAAGCGGCCTGCGCCGCTGCGTGATCACGGCGGGGAAAACCGGCGCCGCGGCGGGCGAAAAAGCTGGCGCGCCAGCGGCATGCGGCGGCGGGCGGAATCAGTTTCGCCACGGCGGCGGCCGCCGGCGGCCCGCCGGGCTTCCCCTGCGGAAACTGGCGGCGCGCCAGGCATATACGGCCGCATGCTGAATCAGCCCGCCAGCAGCGCAAGGCCAAGGCCGCTGGCGGCGCCGGCGGCGGCGGCGGCCCATGGCGGCGCGCGCCACACGGCCAGCAGCAGGAAGCCCGCCGCCGCCACGCAGAAATCCGCCGGCGTGAACACCGCGCTGGTCCACAGCGGCCGGTAGAGCGCCGCCGCCAGAACGCCCACCACCGCGGCGTTGGCCCCGGCCACGGCGGCGCTGGCGAGGCGGTCGCCGCGCAGCCGTGACCAGAACGGCAGCGCGCCGTACATCAGCAGCAGGCCGGGCAGGAAAATCGCGGCGATGGCGACCGCGGCGCCGGCGACGCCGTCCGGCGGCCGCGGCCACAGCGCCCCAAGCCAGGCGGCGAAGGAGAACATCGGGCCCGGCATGGCCTGGGCGAGGGCGTAGCCGGTGAGAAACACGTCCGGGGCCACGCCGGCCGGCGCCGCCGCCTCGGTCTGCAGCAGCGGCAGCACCACATGGCCGCCGCCGAACACCAGCGCGCCGGCGCGGTAGAAGGCGTTGGCCATGGCGAGCGCCTCGCCGGCCGGCCCGGAGTCGCCGAGCGCCGCCAGCGCCGGCAGGCCGGCGAACAGCGCCGCGAACAGGGCGAGGGCGACGAGCCCGTGCCGGCGCCGCGCCGCCCTGTCCGGCGTCGCAGCCCCGCCGCCGGCGGCCGCCGCGTTGCGGCAGAAAGCGAGTCCCAGCAGCAGGCCGGCGCCGATGGCCATCAGCTGGGCGGCGACGCCGCCGGGCGTGACGATGGCGAGGGCGACGAGGGCGATGGCCGCGCGCGTGCGGTCCGGCGCCAGGGTGCGCGCCATGGTCAGCACGGCGTGCGCCACCACCGACACCGCCGCCAGCTTCAGCCCGTGCAGCGCGCCGGCGGCCAGCGGCCCGCGCAGCGCGCCCGCGCCCAGCGCCAGCGCCGTCATCAGCGTCGCCGGCGGCAGGGTGAAGCCGAGAAAGGCGGCCACGCCGCCGGCGAGGCCGCCGTAACGGCGCATGCCGAGGGCGAAGCCGAGCTGGCTGGTGGACGGGCCGGGCAGGAACTGGGAGAGGGCGAGCAGGGCGGCGAAACCGGCGTCGTCGATCCAGCGCCGGCGGCGGACAAATTCGTCGTGGAAGTAGCCCACATGCGCCGCCGGGCCGCCGAAGGCGAGGCAGCCCATGCGCAGGAAGGCCCCGAACACCTCCAGCAGCGCCCGCGCGCGGCCTTGCGGGGCGGCTCCGCCGCTTCCCGGGCGCGCCGGCGGTCGCGTCCCGTCGTCATGCGCCCCGGCTGTCACGGCTGCCTCCCTGTCTTGAGCAGCGGCGCAAAGGCGCGCCTTCCGCGCCCCGGCGTGCGGGCGCGCCGCGGCGGCGGGGCCGGCTCAGCATTCCGGCACGTTACGCTTCAGCTCCTCCAGCCACACGCGGGCGTTGCCGTCCGAGGGGGCGCGCCAGTCGCCGCGCGGCGACAGCGAGCCGCCGGAGGAGATCTTCGGCCCGTTCGGCACGGCCGAGCGCTTGAACTGGCTGATGGTGAAGAAGCGGAACAGGAACACCTCCAGCCAGCGGCGGATCTCGGCGAGGCTGTAGGCGCGCCGGTCCCGCGCGGCGATGCCGGCCGGCCAGCGGCCGCGGCTGGCGTCGCCCCAGGCGTTGAGCGCGAGGAAGGCGATCTTCGACGGCGCGAAGCCGTGGCGGGTGACGTAGTAGAGGTTGAAGTCCTGCAGGGCGTAGGGGCCCACCTTGCTCTCGGTGGACTGCATGGCCCCGCCGTTGGCGTCCGCCGGCACCAGCTCCGGCGAGATCTCCTGGGCCAGGATGGCCTCCAGCAGCGCCGCGGCGCCGGCGTCCACCTCGCCGGACCGGGCGACGAAGCGGATCAGGTGCTGGATCAGCGTCTTCGACACCGAGGCGTTGGGATTGTAGTGCGACATGTGATCGCCGACGCCATAGGTGCACCAGCCCAGCGCCAGCTCGGAGAGGTCGCCGGTGCCCACCACCAGGCCGTTGTGGTGGTTGGCGAGACGGAACAGGTAGTCCGTGCGCAGGCCTGCCTGCACGTTCTCGAAGGTCACGTCATAGACCGGCTCGCCGCGGCCGGCCGGGTGGCCGAGGTCGCCCAGCATCTGCCGGGCGGCCGGGCGGATGTCCAGCTCCGCCGCCGTGGCGCCGATGGCCTGCATCAGCTGCCAGGCGTTGGAGCGGGTGCCCTCGGAGGTGGCGAAGCCCGGCATGGTGTAGGCCAGGATGTCGCTGCGCGGCTTGCCTAGGGCGTCCATCACCCGCGCGCACACCAGCAGGGCGTGGGTGGAGTCGAGGCCGCCGGAGACGCCGATCACCAGCTTCTGCGCCCCGGAGACGCGCACGCGCTGGGCGAGGCCCTGCACCTGGATGCTGAACGCCTCGTAGCAGTCTTCGGCGAGACGGGCCGGATCGGAAGGCACATAGGGGAAGCGCTCGATGTCGCGCTCCAGCGCCACGTCCGCAGACGGCGCGTCGAGGCGGAAACTCACGGTGCGGAACGCCTCGCCCCGCGCCGCCTCGGCCCGCTGGCAGTCGCCGAAGGTGGTGACGCGCAGCCGCTCCTGGCGCAGCCGGTCGAGGTCGACGTCGGCGGTGACGAGCACGCTGCCGGTGGGGAAGCGCGCGCTCTCGGCCAGCAGCTCGCCCATCTCGAAGATGGCCGCGTGGCCGTCCCAGGCCAGGTCTGTGGTGGATTCGCCGGGGCCGGCCGCGGAATAGACATAGGCGGCGATGGCCCGGGCCGACTGCGCCCCGCACAGCAGGCGGCGCGTTTCGGCCTTGCCGATGGTGATGTTGCTGGCCGAGAGGTTGACGAGGATCTCCGCCCCCGCCAGCGCCGCCCGTGAGGAGGGCGGAACCGGCGTCCACACGTCCTCGCAGATCTCCACGTGGAAGGTGGCGGCGAGATCGCCCGCGTTGCGGAAGATCAGGTCAGTCCCGAACGGAGCCGTGCGCCCGGCCACGGTGATGCTCGCGCCCGTCACGCCTGCGCCGGAGGTGAAGTGGCGCGCCTCGTAGAACTCGCGGTAGCTGGGCAGGTAGCTCTTGGGGACGACGCCGAGAATGTCGCCCCGGTGGATGACCACGCCGCAGTTGTAGAGGCGGCCGCGCCAGCGCAGCGGCGCGCCCACCGCCAGCACCGGGAACAGGTCGCGGGAGGCTTCAGCCAGCACGCCGAGCGCGGCTTCGGCGGCGTCCAGCAGCGGCTGCTGCAGCAGCAGGTCGTCGATGGCGTAGCCGGTCAGGCCGAGCTCGGGGAACGCAGCCAGGGCGACGTGGCGCTCATGGGCGCGGCGCGCCAGCTCCAGGGTGCGCTCCAGGTTGAACTGCGGATCTCCCACCCCCATACGCGGCACGCAGGCTCCGGTGCGAAAGAACCCGTGCGTGTAGAGCGAGTGAAATCCACCCATGCGGCGCGCCTTTCCCTGTGATCGCAGGCCTTCGCATATAAGGCCGGGACGGCCTGCATGGTAGTGGCTGCGCCGGGGTTTCGCCAGCTGCCGGCGCCGGCGACAGGCGCGCGCCGCCCCATCCGGATGTTCCTGAAGGAACCGCGCGGCTGTCCCGGCCTCCCGTGAGAAAAAAACAAAATTTTTCAGGCGCAGCACGCTGTCTGTCCCGTATATGCGACTGCCGATGACGGAATTTTCCCGGCGCGCCGCCGGCGCGAAAAAACTCCGGCCGGCGCGGGCCAGGCCGGAGCAGGGTGAAAAAGGGGCGCGCTTGG
Source organism: Camelimonas abortus (assembly GCF_042432745.1). Classification (NCBI taxonomy): domain Bacteria; kingdom Pseudomonadati; phylum Pseudomonadota; class Alphaproteobacteria; order Hyphomicrobiales; family Chelatococcaceae; genus Camelimonas; species Camelimonas abortus. The sequence continues at coordinate 727,067 of NZ_JBHLWR010000006.1, forward strand.
CCGCCGTTCACTTGCCCGAAACCGGGCCCTCGATCAGCACGTAGCGGTCGCCCTCGAACCGCTGCAGGTACAGCGCGTCGAACAGGCTGTAATCGTCCGGCGTGGTGCGCAGCACGATGCCCGGCAGCATCATCGGCACGTTTTCCTCGTGCATGTTGGCGGCGATGTCGCGGATGTTCTCGCGGGTGAGGTTGTCGCCCGCCCGCCTGAGGATGCGCTCCAGCAGCACCGCGGCCACATAGCCCTGCACGGCGTTGGAATCGTCGATCATGCCCTCCTGGCCGATGCTCTTCATGAACGCCTTGTAGGCCTTCATGTCCTCGCTGTCCGCCCACTGCGGATCGTCCGGCTCCTTCAGCGCCACGGCGGTGATGACCCCCTGGGAGGCGTCAAGACCGGCCGGCTTCAGCACCGAGCCGATCGAGGCCGACACCGACACCACCATCTGCAGCGGCTTCCAGCCCAGCTCGTGGGTGCGCTTGATCACCTGGGCGGCGAACTTCGGCGTGGCGACGATGAACAGGATGTCCGCGCCGGTGGCCTTCATGCGCACCACCTCGGCGTCGACGGTGGCGCTGGTGATCTCATAGGGCAGTTCGATGGCGATCATCGACCGGGCCCTGTCGCCCAGCCCCTCGCGGAAGCCGCGCACGAAGTCTTTCCCGAAGTCGTCGTTCTGGTAAAGAATCGCCACCTTGCCGTCCGGCCTGCGCCTGAGCACGTAGTTGGCGTAGATCTTCGCTTCCATGTCGTACAGCGGCAGCATCGCCGTCGTCCATGGATAGTTTTTCGGGTCGTTCCACTTGGAGGCGCCGGTGGCGACCAGCAGCTGCGGCACCTGTCTGGCGTTCAGGTATTTGTGAACGGCGGAGTTGGACGGCGTGCCCACCGAGCCGTAGACGGCGAGAACGTTTTCGTTCTCCACCAGCTTGCGGGTCTGCTCCACCGCCTTGGGCGGGCTGTAGGCGTCGTCCAGCGAAATGACCGTGACCTTGCGGCCGTTGATCCCGCCCTTTTCGTTGAGCTGCCTGAAATATTCGACGATGGCCGAGCCGCGCACGCTGTAGGCGGACGCCGGCCCGCTGTAGGGCGCCACATTGCCGATGCGGATTTCCGTGTCGCTGGCCCCGGGGCCGTATTTCTTCTCGCCGGCCTTTCCGTCGCTGGCGTGGGCGGCGGAAAGGCCGAGGGCCAGGCACATTGCGGCTGTCAGGATTTTTTTCATGGTGCGTTTCCTCCCGGACTCCATGTCCGGAAGATCAGCTTTCGCGACAGCGCGGTTTTCGTCAATAACAACAGGACATGCGTCAGAAAGACCGCGTGCGGGCGCAGTAACGGCGCCGGAATGACGGCGCGAAAACATGCCGCCGGCGGCGCGGCTTCATTGCGCCGGCGCGCTGCGCCGGCGGACCGCGGGGCGGGCGCCCCCACCGTCGCCCGCCCGCGCGCCGCGCCTCCGCGCGCCGCCCCCCTGCGGCGTCGCGGATGCGGTTCCGTCCGGTCTCAGCCGCCGGCGCGGCGGGCCGTGACCGTGATGGTGACGGCGATGGCCTTCGACACCCACGCCCCGCCTGCGTCCGAAACCATGCCGACGTTGAGGGCCGCCCGGTCGAGAACCGTCCGGCCGGAGACGTGGGCCACGCCGTCCTTCTCCGTGAAGGTGAAGGGCAGGGTCACCGGAACGCGCGCATTTTTCAGCGTCAGCGTTCCCTCCGCCTCGAAGCGGTCGCCGCCGAGGGCGCGGAAGGTCGCGGCCTCAAATCGCGCTTTCGGGAAGCCCTTCGGGTCGAGCCACTCCTCGCCCTCCAGCGCGCTCCGCCGGGTGGCGTCGCCGGTCGCCGCCGAGGCGGTGTCGATGACGATGTCGGCGCGCGATCCGGCGAGATTGTCCGGGTCAAACCGCACCTCGCCGGACCAGCGCAGGAACCGGCCGGAAAAGGCCGCGCCGGCGTGCTCGCCGGAAAAGACGATGGCCGAGGCCCCGTGGTCGATGCGCCAGGCCGTGGCGGGGCGCGCCGCCGGCGCGCCGGCCGGGGGCTGCGCGGCGGCGTCGCCGGCGGGCGCCCGCCCGGCCGGGGCTTCCCCCGGCGTGGCGGCCTGCGCCGGGCCTTCCGGCTTCGGCGCCGGGGCGGCGGCGATGGCGGCGGCCACGGCGATGGCGGTGACGAAACCGGCGCCGGCGAGGGTTTCCGCCGGCCGCCGGCGGCCGGTCCCGGGCTGGCCGGCGCCGGCGGGGGCCAGTCCGGGGATCATGCGCGCCAGCGCGCCGTCGCGGGCGATGAACTGGTGCTTCAGCGCCGCCGCCACATGCAGTGCCAGCAGCGTGAGCATGGTCCAGGCGAGGGCGGCGTGGGCGGCCCCGCTCCCGAAGGCGAGGGCGCGGCGGGTCGCCGGCGCCGCGTCGGCCACGCCCGGTAGGTGCGGAACCGTGAACAGGCCGAACCAGCGCGTCGGCACGGCGAGCGGGGCGTCGCTGGCCGTCGCCCAGCCGGCCGAAACAAGGAGCCAGCCGGTGAGCGGCAGCAGCAGCAGCAGCGCGTAGAAGGCGGCGTGCGCGGCGCCGGCGGCGAAACGCTCCCACGCCCGCATGCCGGCGGGCGGGGGCGGCAGCGGATGCGCCAGCCGCCATTGCAGGCGCACGACCGCCAGCGCCAGCGCCAGAAAGCCGAGGGACTTGTGCAGCTGGAACACGCGGTAGGCCAGCGCCTGGCTGTCCGGGCGGGCGATGGCCGACGTCATCCAGAAGCCCGTGGCGAGAAGGGCGATGATGCAGGCGGCGCCCAGCCAGTGCAGGGCGATGGCGACGCCGTCATAACGGGTGGGGGCGGCGGTGGTCATGGATGCTCACGAAAACCGGCGGCGCGTCCGGGCCTGCGCGGGCGCGCCGCCCGGCTCCGGAAAGAGGGTCAGGCGACGCGGGCCGTCCCGGGCCGTCTGGAGGCCGCGCGGGGACGGCGGCGGGCGGAGCGCTTACTTCTGTCCGGCCTTCCGGATGAACTCGCCGTCGAAGCGCACGGTGACCTCGTCGCCGACGAAGCCCACCGGCATGCCGAAGTCGCTGCGCCGGAACGAGCCGGTGGCCGAAAAGCCGATGGCCGGCTGCTGCAGGAACGGATGCTTCTCCAGCTCGCCCACGAAGGTGACGTCCAGCGTCACGGGCCTGGTCACGCCGAGGAAGGTGAGATCGCCCGTGACCTTCGCGGCGCGCGGACCGGTCTGCTCCACCCTGGTCGACCTGAAGACGGCGGTGGGGAATTTGTCGGCGTTCAGATAGTTGCTGTTGCGGGCGATGTCCTCGCTCCAGCTGGAGAAGGCGGAGCCGGGGTGGGCGGCCTTGTAGTCGGCCGGGTAGCTGGCGTCGACGGAGGCGGTGTCGATGGTGACGGTCACCGACGACTTCTCCGGGCTGGCCGGGTCCAGCGTCACCTCGCCGGAGAGGCGGTTGAAGCGCGCCGTGTAATGGGAAATGCCGTTGTGCAGGAAGGAGAAGGTGAGCGAGGCGTGCGTGGGATCCATCACATAGACGCCGGCGGGCGCCTTCACCTGCAGCTTTTCCGCTGCGGCGGGCGCGGCGTCGCCGGCGGCGCTGGCGGCGCCGGCATGGCCGAAAGCCAGGGCGAGCGCGAGGGCGGAAGCCGTAAGAATCTGGCGATGGGTCACGTACATCTCCTTTTTTCTGGCGCAGGCCGCGGAAACCGTGGTGGTTCCGCAACGGCTCACGCGGCGTTCGCCGCGTGAGCGACGGCGCATCCGGGGCCGGACGCGCACGTCAGACGTATTGGCCAAGTGTGAGCAAAATTGTGTCGCGGACAACGGGGCGGGTTTCAGGCAGGTTCCGGCAGGGTATGGCGAAAATATAAACAGGTTCAGAAAGATATGCGCAATTTTGCGTCATTTTTCCCGGTGCATGTGAATTTGCATGCATGATCTTGCAGGGCCGCAAGCGTCGCCGCGTCCGCTTGCGTTTCGCGCCCGCTTCCTGTTTCGTCGGTCCGCAACGGGAAAAGGGCGGAACATGCCGGCCGGACTGTCAGATCTTCTCTATGTCGTGTTTCACATCGCCTCGATCATGGCGGCGCTGGCGGCGGGGGTGCTGTGGCTGCGCTCGGCCTCCATCCGCGTGCCCGACATCGCCCCCTATCTGCTGCTGCAGGCCGGGGCGGCGGAGCAGCCGCTGTCGATGCGCGAGATCGAGGAGAATCTGGAGCAGCACCGTCAGGCCATGGCCCGCCAGAGCCGCTACAACCGCGCCGCCGCGCAGGCCGCCTCCGCCGCCGCCGCCGCCCAGGCCGCCACTTTCGCCCTGAACCTGCTGGCCGTGTTCGCCCGCGCCGCCGGCTGAGCCGCCGCGCCGGCCGCGAGAACGCCGGTCACGACGGCCCTCCCCCGGGAAGGCATGAAAAAACCGGGCCCCGGGGCCCGGTTTTTGCGTGTCGCCGGCGGCGCCGTCGCGCCGGGGCGGTCATTCCGGCAGGATGCGCACCGCGCCGCGGTCGGCGGAGGAGGCGAAGGCGGCGTAGGCCTTCAGCGCCTGCGTGACGTTGCGCTTGCGCGGCTTCGCCGGCTTCCAGCCCAGCCGGTCCTGCTCGGCGCGGCGGGCCGCCAGCTCCGCGTCAGAGATCTTGAGGTTGATGGTGCGGTTGGGGATGTCGATCTCGATGATGTCGCCGTCCCGCACCAGGCCGATGGCGCCGCCATTGGCCGCCTCAGGCGAGACGTGGCCGATGGAGAGGCCCGAAGTGCCGCCGGAGAAGCGCCCGTCGGTGATCAGGGCGCAGGCCTTGCCCAGCCCGCGCGACTTCAGATAGCTGGTCGGATACAGCATCTCCTGCATGCCGGGGCCGCCCCTGGGGCCTTCGTAGCGGATCACCACCACGTCGCCGGCCTTCACCTTCTTGCCGAGAATGCCGGCCACGGCGTCGTCCTGGCTCTCATAGACCACGGCCGGACCGGAGAAGGTCAGGATCGACTCGTCCACGCCGGCGGTCTTCACGATGCAGCCGTCGGGGGCGATGTTGCCCTTGAGCACGGCGAGGCCGCCGTCCTTGCTGAACGGATGCTTCACCGAGCGGATGACGCCGTTCTGCCGGTCGAGGTCAAGCTCATCCCAGCGGGCGTTCTGGCTGAAGGCCTCCTGGGTGGGCACGCCGCCCGGCGCGGCGCGGTAGAACGCGCGCACCTCCTCGGAGCTGGTGCGGTCGATGGACCAGCGGTTGATGGCGTCGCCGAGGGTGGGGGCATGCACCGTGGGCGTGTCGGTGTGGATCAGGCCGGCCTCCTCCAGCTGGCCGAGGATGGCCATGATGCCGCCGGCGCGGTGCACGTCCTCCATGTGCACGTCGGCTTTGGCCGGCGCCACCTTGGAGAGGCAGGGCACCTTGCGGGAGAGGGCGTCGATGTCGTCCATGGTGAAGTCCACCCCGCCCTCGTGGGCCGCGGCGAGGATGTGCAGCACCGTGTTGGTGGAGCCGCCCATGGCGATGTCCAGCGACATGGCGTTCTCGAACGCCTTGCGGTTGGCGATGCTGCGCGGCAGCACGCTCTCGTCGTCCTGCTCATAGTAGCGGCGCGCCAGCTCCACGATCAGCCGGCCGGCCTCCAGGAACAGCCGCCTGCGGTCGGCGTGGGTGGCCAGCACCGAGCCGTTGCCCGGCAGCGACAGGCCCAGCGCCTCGGTGAGGCAGTTCATGGAGTTGGCCGTGAACATGCCCGAGCAGGAGCCGCAGGTGGGACAGGCCGAACGCTCGATCAGCCGCACGTCCGCGTCGGAGACGTTCTCGTCCGCGGCGGCGACCATGGCGTCCACCAGGTCGAGGGCGTGTTTCCTGCCCTGCAGGGTCACCTTGCCGGCCTCCATGGGGCCGCCGGAGACGAACACCGCCGGAATGTTCAGCCGCATGGCGGCGTTGAGCATGCCGGGGGTGATCTTGTCGCAGTTGGAGATGCACACCATCGCGTCGGCGCAGTGGGCGTTGACCATGTACTCGACGCTGTCGGCGATGATCTCGCGCGACGGCAGCGAATAGAGCATGCCGTCGTGGCCCATGGCGATGCCGTCGTCCACGGCGATGGTGTTGAATTCCTTGGCGATGCCGCCGGCCTTCTCGATCTCGCGCGCCACCAGCTGGCCCAGGTCCTTGAGGTGCACGTGGCCGGGCACGAACTGGGTGAAGGAGTTGACCACGGCGATGATCGGCTTGCCGAAGTCGCCGTCCTTCACGCCGGTGGCGCGCCAGAGGCCGCGGGCTCCCGCCATGTTGCGACCGTGAGTGGTGGTTCTCGAACGATACGGAGGCATCGGGATGTGGTCTCTTTCCGGTTTCGGGCGCGGGCGCGCGCCCGGATCTCCACGTACGCCGCCGCGCCGCTGAAGGCCAGAGGGCGCGGGGCTGGCCAGCCATGCCGGAAGCGCGGACGAATGGCGAGGCGCCGCGCCGGATTCCGGAGCATGGAGCGATTATAGACACCCGGCCTGCGTCCCGCCAGCGCGCATCGCCCGCGCTCCGCGCTGCAGGCTCACGCCGGGCGGGGCGGCCGGGTTCAGCCGCCGGCCCGTGGCGGCTGCGGCGGCGCCTCCGCGGCCGCTTCCGGCCAGGGCTGGCGGCCGAGGGCGACGGCGCCGTGGCGGGCGGCGTCGAGAAACCGCGCCACGTCGTCCGGCGCGGCGGCGATGCGCGCCATCTGCAGCGCGCCCATCATCAGGCAGAACACGGCGGCGGCCCGCGCCTGGCGCGCCTGCGCCGTTCCGCCAGGCGGCAGGCAGCGCTCCACCAGCGCCACGATGGCGTCGTTGGTCTCCAGAAAACGCCGCCGGGCCGCGTCGCTTTCGCGCGCGATCTCCGGCGCCAGCGCCGCCGCGGCGCAGCCATGGGCCATGGCGGCGCGGTGGCGCGGACTGAGATAGCTGGCCGCCAGCGCCTCCAGCGCCGCGCCCGGCGGCGCCTCGCTCACGGCCTGTCGCAGGCGGTCGAGGGTGCTGGCAGCGGCGTGCGCCACGGCGTCGGCCACCAGCTCGGAGCGGGAGGCGAAATGGGCGTAGAAGCCGCCGTGGGTGAGGCCGGCGTCCGCCATCAGCGCCCGCACGCCGACGGCGGCGATGCCGTCGCGGCGGAACCGCTCCGCCGCCTGGCGAATGATGCGCTCGCGCGCTTCCTGCTTGTGGCCCTTGCCGTATCGCGCCATCGCCGCTGACCCGTCGCGGCCGCCCGGGGCCGGACCGCCTGCGCCGGCAATATGACACGCGCCGGCGCGTGAGGCGAGGCCGCCGCGCGCGGCGCGCCTCAGGCGACGCCGAGATGCGCCCGCACCTGCTCCAGCTCGCTGTCCGTCAGGCCGTGGGCCCGCAGATAGTCGCCGGCGCCGCGGAAATTGTCCGTGAGCCAGTCCAGCGTGCGGCGCATCACCGAGGGATCGCACGCCAGCAGCTGCGCATAGCGCCGGCCGTCGAGGCCAAGGCGGGCGAGGATGGCGTCCGGGCCGCCGGGCAGCCGCGCGATGCGTTCGGCGGTCATGGCGTAGTCCGCGACGATGTCGCCCTCGTCCACGCCCGCCAGGGCGAGCAGCAGGGCGGCCACCAGGCCGGTGCGGTCCTTGCCGACGGTGCAGTGAAACAGCGCCGCGCCGGCGCTGGAGCCGATCAGCCGCAGCGTCTCCACGAACAGCCGTCCCTGGGTTTCCAGCGCCTGCACGTACAGGCCCAGCAGCATGTCGCCGCGCGGGATGCGGCTGGGGTCGAGGCCGTCGAACAGCGGGATGGCGATGAGCTCGACGCCGTCCTCCGGGCGGATGGCGTGCGGCTCGGCCTGCCGTTCGCGCTCGCTCCTCAGATCGATCACGCGGGTGACGTTCAGCTGCTTCAGCCGGGCGACGCCGTTCCGGTCGAGGGCGGCGACGTTGCCCGAGCGGATGGCCCTGCGCCACGCCACCGGCCGGCCGTAGCAGGTGGGATAGCCTCCCAGGTCGCGGGTGTTGAAGCTTCCGGAAATGATGATGTCGCGCTCTGGCATGGCGTGGTCTGGCCTGTCTCCCTGTGACGTCCGGAAAGGACAACGCCGGCGGCGCAAAGGTCAAGATCACGCCTGGGCGAAAGGCGCGGCCGCGCCCGTTCCGCCGCGCGGCGCGGCGGGGCGGAACGGGCTTCCGCCGGCGGCGGAGCGCTAGTCGTGGGTGCGCGGCGAGGGGCGGTTCTCCGCCCGCCAGCGGGCGTCGTCCGGCGTGCCCTCGCGTGGCGGGAAAATGCCGTTGATCGCCCAGTATTCAAACGGCGTTTCGTCCACATGAAGCTCCCAGTCATGGCCGCGCCCGCGCAGGCAGGGGGCCAGCACGGCGCTCACCCGGTCGATGAAGTGCCGCGCCGTCGCCACGTCCGGGAAGGGAGCGGGCGACGTGGTCCACGGCGATGCGCACGAAGCGGCGCGCCGGCGCGCCGCCCACGAACAGCTCGTCCGGCCCGGCCAGCTGAAACGCCACCCCCACGTAAAACCGCGGCATGAACGGCGCATAAACGTCGGTGATGCGCCGGGCGATGTCGGCGCGCTCTTCGGCCGTGAAGGCGTCGCGCGGGCAGTAGATGGTCCACAAGGGCATGGGTCCGTCTCCCTTTCGCTTGCGTTTGCGGTCGCCATGGCGGTTTTTATATTACATATGTCATTTTACCGGTCAAAACGGCGGACGGCCGCGCGGCGGGCGCAGCCGGTGACGGAGCGCGCGGAACGGAAACGTGAGGAAGAAAGCGGGCGGAAGGAGGGGCGCGGCGCCGGCGCGCGCATGCGCGAACGCGCCCGCCGCAGTCCGCGACGGGCGCGTGCGGGCGGCCGGCGCCGTCCCGCGCCTTACAGCAGGTCGATGCTGCCCAGGTCCAGCGCCTGGCGGGCCGGGCGCTCGGCCATCACCGCGAACATCTCGTCGCCGCGCTCGGTGCGCTCCACGCTCATGGAGGCGAACACGGCCATGAAGTAGCCGCTGAGCGCGCCGATGCGGTAGTCGCGCCACAGGCCCTCCACGTCGGGTTCGACGCCGGCCTGCTTCAGGGCCCCGATCCAGCGGTCGAAGGCGACCCGGTCGGCGCGGGCCCGCTCGGCCGGATCGACGATGCTGGTGCCGATGAGATAGGCGATGTCGGTGGCGCCGCCGCCGCGGGCCAGGGTCTGCCAGTCCACCAGCCAGCAGCGCCCGCCGTCAGGGTCGAACAGGATGTTGTCGACGCGCAGGTCGCCGTGAACGATGGTTTCCGCCGCATAGGCGCGGGTGAGATAGGCCTCCAGCCGGTCGAGCACGCGCGCGCCGAGATCGAGCGCGTCGCGGTCGAGGCGGCCGGCGTAGCGCTCGCGGAATCCCTGGTAGAACTGCGGGAACAGCGCCCGCACCGTGCCGGTGACGTCACGGTTGAGCCAGGCGAACGCGTCCAGCCGCGGCGAGTTCCACAGCAGCGCGTGCAGCCTTGCGGCCGCGTCGATGCAGGGCAGCAGCTCCTCCAGCGGGCGGCCGGCGAGCTGGTCGCCCTGGCGGGCCGGGGCGAGGTCCGAGAGCAGCAGGATGAAGTTCACCTCGTCCGGGGCGATCTCGGCGTGGTGGCAGTGCGGCGCGGCCACGCCGCTGCCCGGCGCCAGCTGCTGGTACCAGCTGACCTCCTTGATGTAGGTGCCGGTGAGGGCGGCGATGTTGCGGCTGGCCTCGTCGCTGCTCGGGCATTTGGCGATGACCGTGGCGGGGGCGGAGACGCCCGGCTCCCACTCGAGGGCGAGGCGGAAGCTGTCGCACATCTGCCCGGTGCCCACCTTCGTGGCGGTGAAGCCGCGCAGGCTGCCGGGCTGCTGGCCGAGCCGCTCCGCCAGCCAGTCCGTGGTCATCATTTCCGGGCGGGTGGGGAAGGCGGGCGCCTGGCCCGCGGCTGCGGTCATGACGTCGCTCATGCTGCGGGCTCCATCAGTCCGGTGAGGCCGCACGGGGCGTGCGGGCCGACGAACAGCTGCTCGATGACGCCGAGGCCCTGGCGGACCACGCCGCCGTCCTCCAGCTCGGCTTTCGCCACCGCCTGGATGTGCATGGCGAGCGGATTGCTCCAGCCGCGTTCGTCCGCGGCGAGGCTGTCGCAGGCGACGCGCAGCTCCGGGCCGTGATCGCGCCCGTGGGCCCACTCCGGATGGGCATAGCCGACGCCGCTCATGGCGAAGACGGTCGCGGTGGGCGTGAAGCGCAGGATGCGGCCGCCGCCCAGCTCCACCTGCATGCGGGCGATGCGGCGCGTGCCCCTGGTCCACTCGATGGCGAAGGCGGGACGCTCGAAGTGCTGTTCGCCGCCGCTGTCGGCGGCGATGACGGCGCGGCGGTTCCACGGCGCGCCTTCGGCGTCGTCATTGGTGTGGAAGAAGACGGAGCGGTCGCCGAAGTTGCACGGGGTCCACAGCCAGAAGAACTGGGAGAAATTTCCGTCCGGCGGGGGCTGGGGGTCGCTGGCGCCGACGGGGCGGATGCCCCAGCTGCGGTCGCGGGTTCCGGCCCAGGCGGAGTCAATGTCGATGCGCCGGCCGCCGACGTCCAGCCATCCGCTCCAGCGGCCGTTCTGGGTCATGCGGGTGTAGTCCATGAACAGCCGGGTGCCGTTGCGGCGGATGAAGCGCGGCTCCTCGATGGGGAAGTGGCGGGCGTGGAAGGTGATTTCGCCGGTGACCGGGCCGTCGTTGGGGGCGATGCGCAGGGTGAGCCGCTCGAGGGGCTCGTCGACGGAGAGGGCGATGGGACCGACGGAGAGGTCGAGCCTTTCGCCGCCGGAGCGGCGGCTGGCGCGCAGGTTATGCTGGACGCCGTCGACGATCACGCTGAAGGCGGCGTCGACGATGGCGAGCTGGGGGTAAAAACCCATGGCGGCGGCGAAAAAGACGTCGCCGTCAGGATTGTATCCATTGAAAAAATAGCGGTCGTAAAAATTCCTGTCCGTGCCGGCGAACGCGATTGGTTCGCTTGTCTGATGCAACGGAAAATCGTCGCCCCTTGTCAGCATGTTCCTCACCTGAAATGTGTGATTTGTTGTGGCGACAGGCTAGCGCCGGACGTCACGCCGTCAACCGCTCCGCCCACGCTCTCCACATGCGCGCGGCGCGCGGTCCGTCTGCCGTCATGGCGTGGTAGCGATATGCACGCTCTCCACATGCGCGCGGCGCGCGGCGGCGAGGGGAGCCGCGCCGGGCGCCCGCGACCGTTCAGGCGGCGCGTGAGGCGCGCCCTTTTCCGTCGCGGGGGACGCAACGCGCCGCGAACCAGGCTCAGGGGAGAGCGGCCGCCTGCGTCCCGTCCCGGCGACAAACTGCTGGCCAGTCCCGGCAAACTGGAACAATGTGGCGGCACCCGAAGATCGCTGCCGTTGCAATGCGGAGGCGCATCTGGATATCCGGCGGGGCGAATGGAGCGGCGTCGCCTCAAGCCAACATGTCAATGGCCGCCTGCAACAGGATGCGAATGAGTACGATCTTCACCATTGGCTATGAGGGAACCGACATTGACCGGTTCATTGAGACGCTGCAAATTGTTGGCATAGATGTAGTTGTTGATGTGCGCGCAGTTCCCCTTTCTCGAAAAAAGGGGTTCTCAAAAAAGGCGTTGCAAGAACATCTGGGGCGTGTGGGTATCGAGTATCTGCCTATGCAGAGGTTAGGCGATCCGAAGCCGGGGCGTGAAGCGGCGAAGGCTGGAGATTACAATATTTTTCGTTCCATTTATACCAATTATGTTTCTCAGCCACAGCAAATGGAAGCGGTAATGGAACTTGTCCGGTTTGCGGCTCAGAAAACGATTTGTTTGCTCTGTTTTGAACGTGACCCGAAGATGTGTCATAGATTGATCGTTGCGGAACAGATGGAGGCGTATGGTTGTGAGTACTTTCATCTGTATGCTGATGACCCAACTCGTTACCTGCGTCATCAAGTCAGGATAGCGAAGTGAACAAGTTTAGCTGCTGCACCTTTGGGGGGTATATTATGCTAATTATTAGCCATTGATCGCGATAACGATGCATATTTCCCATAAGGAACATAAGGTCTGATTGCGGAAGTTCTTGTTCCATTTTGCTCCGAAAGGGGAGTTCCCAGTCGTTTCCATGCCTTTGTCTGCATTTCCAATATAGCGCGCCTATCTCCCAATCAACGATTTTATGTCGATACGCGGCAGAACCGTTGGGCGTCTCGCATTTGTAGTGATAATAAAAATCGAATGGCAGCTTCCTTAAGATTTTTACATTTTGTTTTCTGTTCTGCTCAAAAAGATTGCCTTGACGGTGTAATATAGTTAGTTTTGTAAGATCTTTAGCGGACCAGTCAGGGGTTGTCGGCCGGATTTCGAGGGTGCGCACGTGTTTCGGTTTTAGGAGTGCTAAAGATGCTCCGCATTTTTCATGCTGTTGCTCAATCGCGGCAAAATCGGTGTTAAGTGGAATCTTTTTGATTAGTTCGCGGCGCGCCTCCCAAGCATTCTTGGTGCTGACACATTTTCCAGTTCGAAGCGTGTCAATTTTTATTGTATGGCTCTCCGGTCGGTGATCTCGTCTGGCTTTTTCGAATTTTGCATCAATCCACTGCCATTTTTTAAACTGTCGATCTTGGCTAATATGCCTGAACGGTACTGGAAAGATTCGGATGAGCGATCCGTCGGGCTCCATGCCCGCAACACAGGATAACTCTGCGTACTTTCCGCTTGGCGATGGGTATGTCTTGCATAGAACGAGTACAGATTTATGAACTATCGCCATAGCGTCCTCCCGCAGGCTAAGTTGTAAACATATTATTATTATACGTTGGATGGTTGTCGAGTCATATTCGTTGTGTTGTTTGTTGCTTAATGCTATATCGTTACCAGCTGTGCCTCCGTCTCCGGCCTGACGGATGTGCGCACCGGCGCATCAGGCTTATCCGGCTGGAGCGACGATGCCGCTGTTGCACCATTGGGCGATACATGTGCGACGCGGGTCGCGACTGGCCAGTCAGGCGTCCTCGAATGGAATGTTGCTTAAAGGCCGCGCCGGCAGATGTGCCCCGCGCCCCGCGCCCCCCGCGCCGGGGTCGCGCGCCCGGAGGAGGCCACGCGCGACGCGGATGGCCGGCGCTTGCGCCCTGTCGGGGGCCCGGTTTTTGCGGTATATGGCCCATCCTGCGTCTGGCCTGATGGCGCGGGCCAGCCGCCCGCGCCCTGCGACGCCCGCGGGCGGGGGCGGCTCATCGCCGGTCCTTGCGCGCCGCGCGGCGTCCCAATGTGATACTGAACCGGTGAAAACGCCTCCGAACACCCTGACAGAAGCGACGTCACAGCCCATGACCGCCGAGCCGCAGACCGCAGAAGCCGTTATGACCCGGGGGATTGCTGGCGGGCCCTCGCCGTGGCGGTTCTGTGTGGCTCCCATGATGGACTGGACCGATCGCGAGTGCAGGTATTTCCACCGCCTGCTCAGCCGCCGCGCCCGGCTCTACACCGAGATGATCACCACCGGCGCCGTCATTCACGGCGACCGCCAGCGCCTGCTCGGCTTCAGCCCGGAGGAGCATCCGCTGGCCGTGCAGCTCGGCGGCAATGATCCGCGCGCGCTCGCCGAATGCGCCCGCATCTGCGAGGACTTCGGCTACGACGAGATCAACCTCAACGTCGGCTGCCCTTCCGACCGCGTCCAGGACGGCGCCTTCGGCGCCTGCCTCATGCTGCGCCCGCAGCTGGTGGGCGAGTGCGTCGCCGCCATGAAGAACGCCGTGCGCGCGCCCGTCACCGTGAAATGCCGCATCGGCGTCGATGACCAGGACCCGGAGGCCGCCCTTGACGCGGTCGCCGCCGCCGTGGTCGCGGCCGGCGTCGACGCCCTCATCGTCCACGCCCGCAAGGCGTGGCTGAAGGGCCTGTCGCCGCGCGAGAACCGCGAGATCCCGCCGCTGGATTACGGCCGCGTCTACCGGCTGAAACAGGCGCATCCCCGCCTGCCGGTCATCCTCAACGGCGGCGTGGCCTCCATTGACGCCGCGAAGGAGCATCTGCGGCATGTGGACGGCGTCATGCTCGGCCGCGCCGCCTACCAGAACCCCGGCCTCCTGTTGCAGGTCGATCCGGAGCTGTTCGGCGAGCCGGCGCCCTGCGCCGACGGCCGCGAGGCGCTGGAGCGGCTCGCGCCCTATGTCGAGCGGCGCATGGCGGAGGGCCTGCGCCTGTCGCAGGTCACCCGCCACGTGCTGGGGCTGTTTCCGGGCCAGCCGGGCGCGCGGGCCTTCCGGCGGCACCTGGCCACATACGCCACGCGCCCCGGCGCCGGCGTGCAGGTGCTGCGCGACGCCATGGCCATGGTGCGTCCGGCCGTCCGGGCGGCGTGAAGCCGCCGCCCGGAGCGTCACGCGCCCTCAGAAGGCCAGCGTCAGCCGGCTGGCGACGCCGTGCTCCTGGCGCCCGCCGCGCGTCAGCGTCGCGGACAGCGCCAGATCGTTGCGGATGAAGTCGCCGAGCGTCACGCCGAGGCCCACCCGCATCTCGCCGCAGATCTCGCGCCCGGCCGGCGCGCCGTTGCGGATGACCAGCTCCGGCGTTCCCTCGAAGGACGAGCGGATGACGCGCCGCCCGCCGCCGCCGGAGGCCACCGCCACCCGCAGGTCCGCGAACGGCGCCGCCTCCAGCGGGCCGGCGGCCGTCCCCGCGCGCCAGAGCCCCGAGACCTGCACGCCGGCGTTCGCCACGGTCCGCGCGCTCCCGTGGCTGGCGACGGTCTGGATCACCAGCGGCGGGCCCTGCTCGCGCCAGGCGTCCATCCGCATGCTGGCGTGGCGCACGCCCGCCACCGGCGCCACCGTGATCCCGCCGCGCGCCTGCAGCCGGTAGCCGCCTTCCACGGCGATGGAATGGCCGGCGCCCTTCGGCGCGGCCGTGACGCCGTCGCCGGAGAGGGGCAGGCGCCGCCGGGCGTTGAAGCGCGCGACGTGAACCGCCGCCGTCGCCGCGCCGAACCAGCCGCCGTCGCTGAAGGCGCCGGCGACGCCCGCGTGCAGCGCGTGGCCCTGCGTGCGCGCCAGCCGGCCGCTGGCGGCGATGATGTCGCCGCCGGCGATGAGCCCCGCGCGCCAGCGCTGGTCGAAATCGAGGCCCGCGCCGCCGGCGAAGGCGTGACGCGACGCGCTGAAGGCCTCCTGGTCGCCCGCCGCGGGCGCGCGCTCGCGCGCGCCGCCGCCGCTGGCGAAGACGAAGGGCGTCGGCCCGGCCAGCTGCGACGGCGCCGCCGGCGCAAGGCGTCGGGCGGCGCGCCACGTCACTTCGCGGCTGAAGCCGTCGGCCGCCTGCGCCGCCAGATGGCCCGGACGGGCGACGCCTGCGCCCGCCGTCACCTGCCCGGCGATGATCTCCGCCAGCCGCTGGCGCAGCGCCGCGCTCACCGCGAGCGGCCGGACCGGACCAGTCGCCGGCGGCGGGGGCGGCGGCAGGTCGTCGTCGGGACCGTCGCTGTCGCCGCCGTCGCTGTCGCCGGAGAGGGACCAGGAGGAGCCGCTCCGCGTCGGCGGCGTGAAATAGAACGGCGCCGAGAGGGCGCCGGACGCCGTGCTGTCGCCATCATCATCATCGGCTGCGGCTGCGCGGAACGGCGCCGTCTGAGGCCCGGCGCTGGCGGCGGGGGGCGGCGGCAGCGTCCGCTGCGCCGCGTCCGCGTCGACGTAATGGATGTTCATGCCGGAGTCGCGGCTGAGCTGCGCCAGGGCGGCGCGCAGGGCGCCGAGCGCCCCCATCGCCGCCACGTTCCGGACGACGCCGGCCGCGACCGGCCGGGCGACGTCTCCGGCCGCCTTCCAGCCGCCGGTGAGCAGTTGCGGCAGGTAAAGCGACGCGGCGAAGACATAATGTCCCGCTCCCGCCCAGACCACCGGCAGGTCGCGCGCGCCGAAGCGGCCGCCGCGCGCCGCGAAGCCGTGCAGCTGCGCCGTGAGGTCCGGCGGCTCTCCCGTGGCGTCGAACCCCGTGGCGAGGTCGCCGTCGCCCGCTAGGGTCAGGCCGGGGGCCGCGCCGAGCGGCGCCACGAAGGAGGGCGGGGGCGGCTCCGGCGGAACGGACGGCTGCGCGCGTCCTGCGTCCATGGAGGCGAAGAACCTGTCCAGGATGGACCATGCGTCCCGGGCCCGGCTGCTGGCCTGGTCCGCGTCCATGGGGCGCTCGCCGAAGGCGTACACGCGCGCCGCCGGCTCCGCCTGGGCGCTGGCGACGGCGGACAGCAAGAGAAACCCGTAACAAAATCGCTTTGGCATGCGTGAATCACTCCTTCTTTGCGGAAGGAGGAACGAGCGATGCAAATGAATGTCCTGATATCCCAGATCAGGGGCAAAAAACGCGCCGCTTTTCCGTTCTGGCGTAAATTTGACGTTTTGTGCGACGGATTGGCGCGGATGGGCGCGGATATTCCGGACGTTCCGTCCGCCTCTGGGGAAGTATATGCTGCATGGCCGGATTCTTCTGGAAAACTGTCCGCCGCGCGGTCGTGATGACCGGCGGGCGCAGCCGGCCTCCGGCGACGCCAGGCGCCGGCCGGGGGGCGGGGCGCCCGGTCGCCGGCATCTTGCGCCTTCACCTTGCGCCGCCCGGGGGGTATAGCTGCGCCAGCTCCGGCGCCGCGCGCGCCTGGGCGCTTCTCCCGCCCCCCTGATTTGGACGCTGCAGGGCGCGGCGCCGGCCGGCGCGAACCCGCGCCGGCGGCCGGCGTCGCCATTTCGACAGGAACGCCATGGCCGCCAGTTTCTCCGGACTTCCCTTCGACGATATCCGCCAGATGATCCGCGAGCTGCCGGGGCCGGACATGGACGCCGTCGCCGCCGTGCGCGAGCGCGACGCGCGCCTCACCAAGCCGGCCGGTTCGCTGGGCCGGCTGGAGAGCCTGGTGGAGTGGCTGGCCGCGTGGCAGGGCCGCTCGCGGCCCATGGTCAACCGGCCGGTGGTGTGCGTGTTCGCCGGCAACCACGGGGTGGCGCGTCGCGGCGTCTCCGCCTATCCGCAGAGCGTCACGCGGCAGATGCTGGAGAATTTCGCCGCCGGCGGCGCCGCCATCAACCAGATCTGCGCCGCCTTTGACCTTGGCTTCAAGGTGTTCGACCTCGCCCTCGACGTGCCCACCGGCGACATCACCTGCGAGGACGCGCTGGACGAGCGCTCCTGCGTCGCCACCATGGCCTTCGGCATGGAGGCGATCGCCGGCGGAACCGACCTGCTGTGCCTCGGCGAGCTGGGCATCGCCAACACCACCGTGGCCGCGGCCATTTTCGCCGCGCTCTACGGCGGCGGCGCGGCGAAGTGGGTGGGCCGGGGCACCGGTCTCGACGACGCCGGACTCGCCCGCAAGATCGCCGCGGTGGAGGCGGCGCTCGCCCATCACGGGCCCCATCTGAAGGATCCGCTGGAGGTGCTGCGCCGCCTTGGCGGCCGCGAGATCGCCGCCTCCGCCGGCGCCATTCTCGCCGCCCGCGCCCAGCGCATTCCGGTGGTGATCGACGGCTATGTCATCACCGCCGCCGCCGCGGTGCTGCACGCGCTCGAGCCCACGCTGGTGGATCACTGCGTCGCCGGCCACTGCTCGGCCGAGGGCGCGCACGCCGAGGCGCTGGCGCGCATCGGCAAGAAGCCGGTGCTCGATCTGGGCATGCGCCTTGGCGAAGGCACCGGCGCCGCGCTGGCGGCGGGCATTATCAGGGCCGCCGCGGCGTGCCACAACAACATGGCGACCTTCGACGAAGCCGGGGTTTCCGGCCGGTCGGAGGGCTGACGCCGCAGGGTCCGCCGCCGGAGCGGCCGGGGCGGGTCCATGCACGGGAGGCTGCCGGAGGCGGTATGGGACGCGCGCCGCGACGCCGCAGGGGATGGAGGCTGCAGCGGCTTGGCGCCGCCGACCTGCTGCTGGCCGCGTGCCTGCTGGTCGCCTGCGCCGCCGGCCTCGCCATGCTGCCCGGCGACGAGCGCGGCGACGAGCTGCGCGGGCGCGCCCGCGCCGTCGACGGCGATTCGATCCGTATCGACGGCCGCGACATCCGCCTCGCCGGCATCGACGCCCCGGAACTGCGCCAGACTTGCGAACGCGCCGGCCGGAGCTGGAGCTGCGGCGAGGCCGCCCGCAGCGCGCTGGCCGTGCGTCTGGGGCGCGGCGAGACCACCTGCCGGCTGCGCGGCGTCGACGTCTATGGCCGCGCCCTGGCCGTCTGCTTCGCCGGCGGCGAGGAGCTGAACGCCGCCCTGGTGCGCGAGGGTCTCGCCATCGGCTACGGCGGCTACCAGCGCGAGGAGGCGGAGGCGCGGGCGGCGCGGCGCGGCGTCTGGGCCGGCGATTTCATGACGCCGCGCGAATGGCGCCGCCTGCATCCGCGCCGGCCGTAGCCGCAGGCGGCGCGCCGCTGCGCCGTCCGTCGCGCCGGCGCCATGCGGCGCACGCATGAGGCCGGCGAAGAATGCGGAACTTTTGCGCCCGGCGCATGCATGTGCGCTGGCGCACCGACGTCCGCGGCGCGGGCCGCTAGAAGAACGTCATCAACGCCAGCAACCATCCTGGAATTGAGACCCCCAGAAAGGCGTCGCGTTCCCCACGCGACGTCTTTTTTCTGCCTGTTCCTCCTGGCTGTCCGGCGCCGGCGTCCATGCCGGCCGCCCCCGTCTGTCGCGGCGCTGGCGGAGGGAACCTGCGGCGGGCCGGCGCGTTGTGCCTGTGACCGTGCCCGGGGTCGCGCCATGGTTTCGCGCCACGGCGCCTTGTCCGGAGCCGGTCATGAGGCCCCCTCAGTCCCCGACCTCCGGGCGTCTTCCGGCGCAGGGTCCGCCCTGTCACGGAAGACGCCCTTTTTTCTGTCCGTCTCCCGCGCGGGCGGCCTGCGGCGCGCAGGCCGGGGATGACGGCCGTTGCGGGCGGCGCGGCCGCGCCTGCGTTATTGACGTCGCCGCGCCCTGGTGGTCCCCTCGCGGGAGGTGAGGAGACATTGCCGATGAAGCTTTACGAAACGCCCCGCACGCCCAACCCGCGTCGCGTCCATATCTTCATGGCCGAGAAGGGCATCGACATCCCGCGCGTGACCGTCAATCTCGCCGCGCTGGAGCACAAGAGCGATTCATTCGCCAGGATCACCCCGGTGCAGCGCGTGCCGGCGCTGGAGCTGGACGACGGCACGGTCATCGCCGAGTCGGTGGCCATCTGCCGCTATCTGGAGGAGCTGTACCCGGACCCGCCGCTGTTCGGCGTCGACACGAAATCGCGCGCCCAGGTGGAGATGTGGAACCGCCACGTGGAGTTCTATCTGGCGCTGCCGGTTTTCGCCGCCTTCCGCCACATCAATCCGGCAATGGCCGCCATGGAGCAGCCGCAGATTCCGGAGTGGGGCGAGGCCAACAAGGTCAAGGCGGTGGAGTTCATGCGCCTGCTGGACCGCGAGCTGGCCAGCCGCGAGTTCATCGCCGGCGACCGCTTCTCCGTGGCCGACATCACCGCCATCTGCGTCATTGACTTCGGCAAGGTGGCGAAGATTGGCGTGCCGGAGGAGCTGGCCAGTCTCAACCGCTGGCGCGCCGCCGTTTCGGCCCGTCCGAGCGCCAGCGCGGTCTGAGCCCCATGAAGCTGACGGTCGTCGGCTGCGGCGACGCTTTCGGCTCCGGCGGACGCTTCAACACCTGCTTTCTGGCGCAGGCGGGGGGCGGGCGCTGGCGCTGGATTTCGGCGCCACGACTCCGGTGGCGCTGAAAAAACTGGGGCTGGACGCGCTCGACATCGACGTCGTCGCCGTCAGCCACCTGCACGGCGACCATTTCGGCGGCCTTCCGTTCCTGCTGCTGGAGAGCCAGTATGTCTGCCAGCGCCGGCGGCCGCTGCGGCTGGTGGGGCCGCCGGGGCTGGAGCGGCGCCTGGCGGCGCTCACCGACCTGATGTTCGCCGGCGCCTGGCGCCGGGAGTGGCGCTTTCCGCTGGAGATCACCGAGCTGCAGCCGGACTCCGGGCCGCTCGACTGCGCCGACTTCTCCATCGAGAGCATTGAGGTGATCCATCCGTCGGGCGCTCCCGCCACCGGGCTGCGCGTCCGCGCCGGCGGCCGGCTGCTGGCGTTCTCCGGCGACACCGAATGGACTGACGCGCTGGAACGCGTCGCCGACGGCGCGGACCTGCTCATCCTCGAATGCATGGGGCGCGGCAGGGGCCGGTACGGCGTTGCGCCGGCGCACCTCGACCTGGAGACCATCGAGGCGAAGCGCTGGCGGCTGCGGGCGGCGCGCATCCTGCTCACCCATCTCGGCCCCACCATGCTCACCCGCGCCGCCGCCGCCCATGCGCGCCGGCGCGGCTATGAGCTGGCCCGCGACGGCCTGGTCATC
This sequence comes from Camelimonas abortus, assembly GCF_042432745.1. NCBI lineage: Bacteria > Pseudomonadati > Pseudomonadota > Alphaproteobacteria > Hyphomicrobiales > Chelatococcaceae > Camelimonas > Camelimonas abortus. The sequence goes on from NZ_JBHLWR010000006.1 coordinate 747,395, forward strand.
GAGCTGTGAGGCGGGCGCGCCGCCAGCGCGCCCGCGGGACTCAGGGCTTCGGCAGGCGGGCGATGAGGCTGGAGGTGTCCCAGCGGCCGCCGCCCATGGCCTGCACCTCGCCGTAAAACTGGTCGACGAGGGCGGTCACCGGCAGGCTGGCGCCGTTGCGCCGGGCCTCGGCGAGACAGATGGCCAGGTCCTTGCGCATCCAGTTGACGGCGAAGCCGAAGTCGAACTGCCCGGCGGCCATGGTCCTGTGACGGTTCTCCATCTGCCACGACTGGGCGGCGCCCCTGGAGATCACGTCGATCACCGCCTCCACGTCGAGGCCGGCGTGCTGGGCGAAGCTGATTCCTTCCGCCAGCGCCTGCACCAGGCCGGCGATGCAGATCTGGTTGACCATCTTGGTGAGCTGTCCGGCGCCGGCGGGACCCATCAGCCGGCAGGCGCGGGCGTAGGCGGCGATCACCGGCCGGGCCTTCGCGTAATGTTCCGGATCGCCGCCGCACATCACCGTGAGGGCGCCGTTCTCGGCCCCCGCCTGGCCGCCGGACACCGGCGCGTCAATGAAGCCGAGGCCGCGCCGCGCCGCTTCGGCGGCCAGCTCGCGGGCCACGTCGGCGGAGGCGGTGGTGTGGTCGACGAACACGGCGCCCGGCGCCATGGCGTGGAAGGCGCCGTCCGGACCGATGGTCACCTCGCGCAGGTCGTCGTCATCGCCCACGCATGCGAAAACGAGCTCGGCGCCGGCGGCGGCCTCGCGCGGCGTGCCGGCGCTGGCGCCGGCATGCTTCTCCAGCCATGCCGCAGCCCGTGCCGTCGTGCGGTTGTACACCGTCACCGCATGCCCGTGCGCCGCAAGATGTCCCGCCATGGGAAAGCCCATCACGCCCAGTCCGATAAACGCCGTTTTCGCCATTGCCGCTCTCCGTGGTCTCGCTGGCGCCGCGGGCGCGGCCCTGTCCATGGGCCGGCCGCCTCGCGTCCGGGCCGTTTATAGACCGCGCCGCGGGGCGCTGTCGCCAGGGGGGCGGCGGGGCTGGCGCGCAAGGGGCCTGCTCAGGGGGCCTGCGCAGGGGGCAGGCGCAGGAGAGGCGCGCGGGCGCGGCCGGCAGTGGCAGGACGGATGCGCGCCCCGCCGGCTGCGGGCGGGCCGCGGTCATGGCGGAGGTTATCCCGCGGCCGGCGCGGGCGGCGCGCATTGACCGGGGCGGCGGCCCGCCCCATACCTTGCGGCATGATCACCAGGGAACAGGTTCTCGCGGCGCTGGCGCGCGTGCCCGGACCGGACGGCGTGACGCCGCTGCCGGAAACCGGCCTGCTGTCCGGCGTGTCCATCAGCGGCGACCGGGTTTACGTCGCCATTCAGGCCGACCCCGCCAGCGCGGCGGCCATGGAAGGGCTGTGCCGGCAGGCCGAGGAGGCGATTCGCGCCCTGCCGGGCGTGGCCGGCACCGTGGCGGCGCTGACCGCCGAGGCGAGGCCGGGGGAGCGCCCGCCCGGGCCGCGGCCGGCGGCCGGCTCGCGCGCCGCGGCGCTGCGCCGGCGCGAGGCGGTGCCGGGCGTGCGTCACATCATCGCCGTGGCCAGCGGCAAGGGCGGCGTGGGCAAGTCCACGACCGCCTGCAATCTCGCCCTGGCGCTGGCGGGGCTTGGCCTGCGCGTCGGCCTGCTCGACGCCGACATTTACGGTCCCTCCGCGCCGCGCCTGTTCGGCGTCAGCGAGAAGCCGCAGCTGCTGGAGAACCGCATGCTCGCCCCGCCGGTCCGCTGGGGCGTGAAGGTGATGTCCATCGGCTTTCTGGTGGACCCGGAGGCGGCGATCATCTGGCGCGGTCCCATGGTGATGTCGGCGCTGCAGCAGCTGCTGCGCGAGGTGGCCTGGGGCGAGCTGGACGTGCTGGTGGTGGACATGCCCCCCGGCACCGGCGACGCCCAGCTCACCATGGCCCAGAACGTGCCTCTGGCGGGGGCGGTGATCGTCTCCACGCCCCAGGACCTGGCGCTGATCGACGCCCGCCGCGGCGTCGCCATGTTCGCCAGGGTGAACGTGCCGGTGCTGGGCGTGATCGAGAACATGTCCACCTTCATCTGCCCGGCCTGCGGGACGCGCTCGGACATTTTCGGCCATGGCGGCGCGCGCCACGAGGCGGAGCGCATCGGCGCGCCGTTTCTCGGCGAGATTCCGCTGGACATGACCATCCGCGAGACCTCTGACTCCGGCCGTCCGGTGGTGGTGTCGCAGCCGGACGGACCGCACGCCAGGGCCTACCGGGAGATTGCGGAGACCATCGCCGCCCGCCTTGCGGGCGCCGCCGCCCCGCGGCCGCCGCGCATCGTCATTGAGTAAGGCGGGGCGCCATGTCCGCCGCCGCGCCGCCGGCCGCGGCGCGGTCCGTGCAAAACCATTTCATGCCGTTCGGGGATCTCCGGGACTCCCGGCGCGCCGCGGCGGGCGCCGGCGCCGCGCCGCGCGCAGGGGCTGCTGAAGTCGCGCGACCGCATGTCGCGAAAAACGCGCGCACATCACGTGAAATTCGACGTTCGTTGAATTTTATTCTTCAGGACGGCCGTTTGCGGCAATATTTTACCAGTCTGCATCCGGCGGGCGCCGTGCGCAGATGTCGCGCATGGTGCGCAAGTTTGTAACTTTACTGTCCGCCCGGCGCTTTTTTATCATTTTCCGGTAACATGGGATTCTGGTCCGTGGGCCACGCCGGCCCCGGTCCGCCCCGCCCGGCGCGCCCGTCATGGGCGCGCCGTCGTGCAGGCCGGACGTGCGGGTGGGCCGCAGGCCGCAGCGCGCCTGATGCTGGCGCGCGCGGGGTGGGCGCGGGCGGCGTTTCGCCGGCGCCGGGCCATGCGGCCGGATCCTGCCGGCGAAACGCGAACGGCGCGGACGATTCCCGTTAACGGGGTCGGGCGCGCCGCAGGAACAGACCGGGCAGGCCGCGCGGCGAGGACGCGCGGCGCCAGGGCAGCACAGGGGAGACGCAGATGCCGCCAGTTTCGCCAGACCGTCGCCCGGCCGCCGTTTCGGGAGCAGCTCCGCTGGCGTCCCGCTCAGGCCCGTTTTCTTTGAGAATGTGCTCCTGGAGAATGTGTTCCTGGAGAATGAAAGCAGGCCGCGTGCGCGGCTCCATTCTGGCTGCGCTGGCGCTCACCGCGGCCGGCGGCGTCGGCGTGGCCGTTGACGGCCGCAGCCTCAACCCGCCTCCGGGCCTGGCGGCGCCTGCGTTGTCCGGCGAGGGCGTCTCCGGCGCGCCGTCGCGTCACGGGCCGCGCGTCACCCCGGTGGTTTTCCGCTACAGCGAGGGCGCCGGCCAGCCGCCACTAGACATCGTCTGGTAAGGCTTTCCGGGGGCGGCGGCCGGCGGGCGCGTTTGCGCCGTCCTTCGCCTGCCCTCGCGGGGCGCCCGTCCGGCATGGTTGCGCCGCCGCGCGTCGCCGTGGCTGCTCCGCCCGCCATGACGGCCCCGCGCGCCCGGCGCATTGCGCGTCGTCACGTCAGGCGGCGGGACGCCCGGGACGGCCTCCGCCAGGGGCGCGGCGGGCGCTCCGGCCCGCGCCGCCATTCCGCCGCCAAAACGCGCCGTGCGCCGCCGTCTCAGCGTCACCGCCGTCATGCCCGGGGCCTGCCCCGGGCGTCCGCCTGTCCGCGGGCGCGGGACTCCGCCCTCGCAAGGAGGGCCGTGGCAGGCACGGCCATGACGTGGCGGCGGGGGAGGCGGGGAAAGGCGGCCCGCCGTCGTGACCGCTCTGCCATCGCATGCCCGTCCGCCGGTCCAGCGCCGCGCGCCGCCCCGCCGTCCTGCGCCGCTTGCCGGCGGTCCCGGCGCGCCGCCGCGCTGTGCCCGGACACGCCGACGAACGTATGAGGCGCGGGCCGCGCCTTTTCCGTTGCGCCGCCGTCGCCGCGCTGGTTCCATCACGGCAGCGGACGGTCAATGCAACCGGCCAGGGAGGAAAGACATGAAACGTCGTCAGTTTCTGCAGGCGGCGGGCGCCGGCGTGGCGGGAGCGGCGGTCGCTGCGCCGGCGATCGCCCAGCCGGCTCCGGAGATCCGCTGGCGCTGCACCTCGAGCTTTCCCAAGTCCCTTGACACCATTTTCGGCGCCGCCGAGGACTTCGCGAAGGCCGTGGCCGCGCTGACCGACGGCAAGTTCCAGATCCAGGTGTTCGCCGCCAACGAGATCGCGCCAGGCCTGCAGGCGCTGGACGCCGTGCAGGCGGGCACGGTGGAGATGTGCCACACCGCTTCCTATTATTACGTCGGCAAGGATCCGTGCTTCGCCTTCGGCTCCGCCATTCCCTTCGGCCTCAACTCGCGCATGAACGCCGCCTGGGTGCTGGCCGGCGGCGGCCTCGAGCTGCTCAACGCCTTCTATGCGAAATACGGCGTCATCATGCTGCCGGGCGGCAACACCGGCACGCAGATGGGCGGCTGGTTCCGCAAGGAGATCAACTCCGTCGCCGACCTCAGCGGCCTCAAGATGCGCATCGCCGGCATCGCCGGCCAGATCCTGCAGCGCCTCGGCGTGGTGCCGCAGCAGATCGCCGGCGGCGACATCTATCCGGCGCTGGAGAAGGGCGCCATCGACGCCGCCGAATGGGTGGGCCCCTATGACGACGAGAAGCTCGGCTTCGTCCGCGTCGCCAAATATTACTACTATCCCGGCTGGTGGGAGGGCTGCGCCTCCCTCAATTTCTTCATCAGCGAGGAGAAGTTCGCCGGGCTGCCGCCGGCCTGTCGCGAGGCGGTGCGCGTGGCGGCGCTGATGGCCAACCAGCAGATGCAGGCCAGCTACGACGCCAGGAACCCCGGCGCCATCAAGCGCCTCGTCGCCGCCGGCGCCCAGCTGCGGCCGTTCCCGCAGCCGGTGCTGGAGGCCTGCTACAAGGTGTCCAACGAGCTGTATGACGAACTCTCGGCGAAGAACCCCGAGTTCGGGAAGCTGTATGACGCGATGAAATCCTTCCGCAACGACGAATATCTGTGGTGGCAGGTGGCCGAATACAGCTACGACAACTTCATGATCCGCGCACGCGCCCGCGGGCAGTGACGCCGGCGGCCCGGGCGGACGCGGGCCCGCGGCGCCCGCCGCCGGCGCCGCCGTTCGCCGGGGGGCTTGCGCCGGCGCCCGGCGCGGCCTACCTCCGCCGCACGGTCGCCCGCTGTGTGGCCGTCCGGCGCGGGCGGCGGGCGCGTTAGGGCAGGAGGGACGACATGGCTGCAGGCGGCGACGCCGCTTTCCGCGACGTGCAGGTGGAGGAGCTGCGGCTCAATCCGGCGAAGGACGCGCTCGCCATCACCTTTTCCGACGGGCGCTCCGGCGTGCTCGCGGCGGAGTTCCTGCGGGTGTGGAGCCCGTCGGCCGAGGTGCGCGGCCATGGCGGCGAGGGGCGGCGCACCGTGGGCGGCAAGCGCCGGGTGAAGATCGCCGCGCTCGAACCGGTGGGCAGCTACGCCGTGCGCATCGTGTTCGACGACGGCCACGACACCGGCCTCTACGGCTGGCGGCTGCTGCGCGAGATGGTGGAGAACCGGCAGGCCATGTGGCGCCAGTACGAGGCGGAACTGGCCGCCAGGGGCATGGGCCGGGACTGAGTCCGCCCCCCGTGGCGGCGCGGCGAAAAAAGCCGGCGCCGCGCCCTGGCGGACGCGGCGCCTTCATTTCCTCTGGCCAGCCCTTCATTTCCTCTGGCCAGCGCGGCGCGCCTCAGCGCATCACCACCACCTTGGCGCCCACCTTGACCCGCGAATACAGGTCGATGACGTCCTCGTTCACCATGCGGATGCAGCCGGAGGAGACGGCCTGGCCGATGGTTTCCGGCTCATTGGAGCCGTGGATGCGGTACAGCGTGTTGCCGATGTAAAGCGCGCGCGCGCCCAGCGGGTTGTCCGGACCGCCGGGCATGAACCGCGGCAGGTCGGGGCGGCGCTTCAGCATCGACGCCGGCGGGGTCCATGACGGCCACTCGCGCTTCATGGTGATGCGGTGCGTGCCGGACCAGGTGAAGCCTTCACGGCCGACGCCGACGCCATAGCGGATGGCCTTGCCCCCGGGCAGGACGAAGTAGAGGCGGCGCTCGGACGTCGAGACCACGATCGTGCCCGGCGGGTGTCTGGTCTGGTAATCCACCACCTGGCGCGGGATGATGGTCGCGTTGGCCCGGAAATTCGGCGCGTCGTAGACAAGCGGACGACGCGTCAGCGGATCGATCTGCGGATACGCCAGGGCGGCGGGCGCCAGCGAAACCAGTCCCGCCGCGATGCCGACCATGCTCAGTGTCAAGCGACGCATTGATGCCTCGTAAGCAGAATGGAAAACCGGCGTCCTTCGAAAACGGGCAGTGCTGGCAGGACGCAGCGGCTTCACTATGACGTCAAATTGCTCAAGAGGTTGTTAAAGCGCAATGACGTTCCCGGAACCGTGAGCGGGCGCCGCGCACAATCAATGGCGGCGTGTCGTGACGGCAACATCAGTTGACGGCGACGCCTGCCCCCAGGGGCCGCCCGCCTCTCCGGCGGGCGCCGTGCGCGACAATTCACAGGCGCCGCCCGTCACGGGCCGCGCCCTGTGTACGGCGCAGGCGGGCGCTTGACGGCCGCGAAGGCCGCGCCTATGAGAGGGGCATTCCCGGCGACGCGGTGACGGGTCGCAACGGCAAGGGCGGTTAGCTCAGCGGGAGAGCACACGCTTCACACGCGTGGGGTCACTGGTTCAATCCCAGTACCGCCCACCATTCCCCTCAGGCCATTTCATCAGTTCAGACAGCATTTTTGGCGTCCCGGACAGGGAAGCGGCGCGGCGCGCGTCTGCCGGCGGTCCGCGGCGGCGTCTGCGGGCGGGGCAGGGGGCCGCCGGCGGCTGCGCCGGCGGCGCGGACCGTCAGATCGGCGGCAGGCCGAGCCACGCCGAAAAGGCGTTCAGCACCAGATTCACCGCGATCGCGGCCAGAATCATGCCGAGCACCCGCCGCAACAGGTTGGCGCCGCCGGCGCCGATGACGCGCGTGATGCGCTCGCCGCCGAGAAACGCCGCCAGCATCACCAGCAGCACCACCGCCAGCAGGCAGGCCACCTGCGCCTGGCTGGCCACGGAGTCGCGGGCGTTGTCCATCAGCACCACTGACGTTGCCCCCTGCGCCTATTCCGGTTTGAAGTTTGATCTGGCCCCGCTGAGAGGACCAGACATGAAGCGCACGCGGTTTTCAGAAGAACAGATCATCGCCATCCTGAAGGAACACGAGGCGGGCATTCCGGTGGCGGAGCTCTGCCGGAAGCACGGCGTCAGTGACGCCAGCATCTACAAGTGGAAGGCGCGGTTTGGCGGCATGGAAGTGTCCGAGGCCAAACGGCTGCGGGCCCTTGAGGACGAGAACAGTCGCCTGAAGCGCATGCTGGCCGACGCAATGCTCGACAATGCGGCGCTGAAGGATCTTTTGGGAAAGAAGTGGTGACGCCCGCCACGAGGCGACAGGCCGTTCGCCATCTCATGCAGCAGCACGGGATGAGCGAACGTCGGGCGTGTAAAGCCACCGGCTTCAGCCGCATGAGCATGCGTTACCAGGCGCAGCGCCGGGACGATGGCGTCCTGCGCACACGGATGAAGGAACTGGCCCATGAACGCCGGCGCTTTGGCTACCGGCGTTTGCATGTGCTGCTGCGTCGTGAAGGCTTTGAGGTCAACCACAAGCGGCTCTTCCGGATATACAGGGAAGAGCGGCTCGGGGTGCGCCGTCGGGGCGGTCGCAAGCGGGCCATCGGAACACGGGCGCCAATTGAGCCGCCGCTGTCGCCAAACGAACGGTGGTCGCTGGACTTCGTGTCCGACCAACTGACGGATGGCAGGCGGTTCCGCGTGCTGACAGTCGTGGACGACTGTACCCGCGAGTGCCTCGCGCTTGTAGCGGATACGTCCCTCTCGGGGGCGAGGGTCGCGCGTGAACTGGATGCCCTGATTGTCGCCCGGGGCAAGCCAGCCATGATTGTCAGCGACAATGGCAGCGAATTCACGTCGAACGCCATTTTGACGTGGGCAGACAGGTCCAGGGTGCGCTGGCACTATATCGCGCCTGGCAAGCCCATGCAGAATGCGTTCATCGAGAGCTTCAATGGACGTCTGAGAGACGAGTTCCTGAATGAGACGCTCTTCTCCACGCTGACCCAGACGCGCTCCCAACTGGCCAGATGGCGAGCCGATTATAACGGCTCTCGCCCACATTCTGCACTGGCGTGGCAGACGCCAGCCGCCTTTTCGGCAACGTTTGCGCAGCGGCGGGATCTGCCGTTGCGCCAGGTCGCGGGCTCCACGACAGATCCCGCTTCAACCACCCGTTCCAAGGCAACCCAAAACCGTCAGGTCGAACTCAGGGCTGGATAGAACTTGGGGGCAACGTCACCACCACGCTGAGCAGCGCTCCGGGGCCGGCGATGATCGGCACCGCCAGCGGATAGATGGCGGTTTCCAGCGCCGACTGGCGTTCAGCCGCCTCATTTTCGTGAACGGCGACCTCCTCCTTCGAGGCTGGCTGCGGCGGGCCCAGCACCATCACCCCGGCGAAGGCCAGCATGATCAGCCCGCCGGCGATCTGGAACGACAGCAGCGACACCTCCATGGCCTCCAGCAGCCGCATGCCGATGAGGCCGAACACGAGGATGACGACATAGGACATGGCCACGGCGATGACCGCCGCGCGCCGTTTCTGTCTGGCGTTGAGATGGCTGGTGGCGGCCAGGAACAGGCTGAGGTGGCCAATGGGCTCCAGCACCGCCAGCAGCGTGAGCAACTGCGTGGTCCACAGGTTCTGGTCCGGAATCATGAGGGCTCCACGTGACGGTCAGCGGCCGCCGTGCGGCCGGCCCCGGGGCGGGCTGTGGCGCCGCGCCGGGCCGGAAACGCGTCTGCGCGCGGGAGCGCATGCGGCTCCGGCCCCGCCTGGATCAGGCAGGCGCTCGCCGTCGTTCCCGGTTCGGCAGGGCCCCTGGGACGTGTCGCCGGCGCGGACCGGGCGGGGCGCGGCCGGGGCCGTCCGCGACAGGCGGGGCTGGTCCGTCCGCGACCCGGGCGGACGCGGGAGCGCATGCGCTCCGTGCGCCCGCACGTGGTTCGCCCCCCCAGGACGTCAGCGTCGCGGACACGCTAGCCAGTGGCTCCGCCGCGCGCAATGCAAGGCCCCGTGCGCCCTGCCCGTCGCCTGCAGCCGGACGCAACGGCTGGAGGCCGCGGAGCGTTGCGGCGCAAACCCGTGCGCCGCAACGCAAAAAGGGCGCGCATCCGGCGACGCGCGCCTGTTCAGGAAGATGGTTCGGCGATCCGCAACCGGAAAGGGGGCCCGGCGCGGGCCCATCACAAGTTCGCGGCGCGCGCCGCCCGCCGCCCGGCGCCGCGCGGGCGCCTCACGTCCGGGGCCTGTGACAGCGCCGGCCATGCGCCGGCGAAGCCCCCGCGGGCGCCGCAAGGCCCGGAGCAGGCCCCGGGCATGACGGCGGCGGGGCGGGGGAGGGAGCGCGGCTCAGTTGGTCTTCTTCACCAGCGGGCAGCCGCCCTCGGCCAGCGGGCGGAACGCCTGGTCGCCGGGCACTTCGGCGAGGATCTTGTAGTAATCCCACGGGCCCCTGGACTCTTCAGGCTTCTTCACCTCCAGCAGCAGCATGGAGTGGACGAGGCGCCCGTCCTCGCGCAGCACGCCGTTGTCGGTGAACATGTCCTGCACCGGGTTGGCGCGCATCCAGGCCATGATCTTGTCGGCGTCGGTGGAGCCCACAGCCTTCACCGCCTTGAGGTAGTGGGTGGCGGCGCTGTAGTTGGCGGCCTGGTTCATGGTGGGCATCTTGCCGGTGCGCCTGAAGAAGCGCTGGCCGAACTCGCGGGTCCTGTCGTTCTTGTCCCAGTACCAGGCTTCGGTGATGACCAGGCCCTGGGCGGTCTTGAGGCCGAGGCTGTGGATGTCGGAGATGAACATCACCGGCGCGGCGAGCTTCTGGCCGCCTTGGACGACGCCGAACTCGGCCGCCTGCTTGATGGCGTTGATGGTGTCGCCGCCGCCGTTGGCGAGGCCGATGATCTTGGCGCCGGAGTTCTGCGCCTGGAGCAGGAAGGAGGAGAAGTCCTGGTTGTTGAGCGGGTGACGGGCGCTTCCGAGCACCTTGCCGCCGGCGGCCTTGACGAATTCCCCGGTGTCGCGCTCGAGGGAGTGGCCGAAGACGTAGTCGGCGGTGATGAAGAACCAGGTGTCGCCGCCTTCCTTCACGATGGCCTGGCCCACGGTCTTGCCGTTTGCGTAGGTGTCCCAGGTCCAGTGGATGGTGTAGGGGTTGCAGTGCTTTCCGGTGATGTCGGAGCTGCCGGCCTCGGTGACGATCACCATTTTCTTGCGGTCATTGGCGATCTGCATGGTGGCCAGCGCCGTGGCCGAGGTCGGCAGGTCCATGATCATGTCGACGCCGTCGTGGTCGTACCACTGGCGGGCGATGGCGGAGGCCTGGTCGGGCTTGTTGAGGCTGTCGGCGGACAGCACCTCGACTTTCCTGCCCAGCACCTCGCCGCCGAAGTCTTCGACCGCCATCCTGACCGCCTCCAGCGCGCCTTGGCCGCCGATATCGGAATAGACGGAGGAGAGGTCGCCCATGACGCCGATCCTGACGGGTTTCTGGGCGTTCTGCTGGGCGAGGGCGGGCTGTGCGACGGGGCCGGCGAGACCGCTGGCGCCGAGCAGGGCGGCGGCCATGGCGGCCAGAAGACCACGGCGAAGCTTGAGCATGTTTCCTCCAGAAGTATTGGTTGTTGAACTGGCGTGCAGGGATGATGTCCTGGCGGACGGGCGCGAGGCAATGGGCGCGGATTTGTATTATACTTTTTGATAATGAAACCCGCGGCGGCGCCGGAACATCTGCCTGAAACCCGCTGCGGGACGGCGGCGACTGCCGTTGGGGCAGTCATGACTGACCGGTGAGAACGGCGGTCTGCAGGCGGGAATGGTAAATCTGAATGCATGAAGCGATTGTTATTTGTAATGTATTTTTGTTATGTTGATTATTTGTCGGCGCGTTTGAGATTGCAAATTAATATAATTATTTTAATAATCTATGTGAAGATATTTATCAGTCTCCTTGCTGTCGCCCTGTTGCTGTTCGGTCAGGGAGTCTTTAATTTGACTGTGAGGTCACGATATTAAGGAACTGACGGACGATTTTCAGGCGCAGCCTCCTCTGATTCCTGAAGAGGCCGGTTCGGTATCGTCCGCCTGACCGTCTTGAATGTTGGCAGGCGAGGAAATTCGCCCGCCAGCATTTTTGTCTTTCATGGCATTATTGCTTCAGCAGCGCGCACTCCGACTCCTCGACGGGCCGGAACGCGTCCCTGCCCGCGATCGTCCCCAGAATCTCCATGTAATCCCAGGGATATTTCGACTGCTCCGGCGCCTTCACCCGCGCCAGCCAGATGTCGCGCACCAGCTTGCCGTCCGCGCGCAGGGTTCCGTTCCTGATGAACGGCGCGCTGACCGGGCCGCTGCGCAGCCGGGCCAGAACCTTTTCTGGCTCCACGGACTTCGCCGCCTCCGCCGCCTGCAGCCACGCCAGCGTCGCGCTGTAGTTCATCGCCTGCGCCTCGGAGGGCGGGCGGCCCATTTTCGCCGCGTAGCGCCTGGAAAACGCGCGGCTCTCGTCGTCCGCGTCCCAGTAAAAGATCGACGAAACCGTCGTGCCCTGCGCCGCCTTCAGCCCGACCGAATGAACGTCCGAAAGCAGCAGCGCCATCGCCGCCGGACGCACCTTGTCGTCAAAAATCGCGAATTCCTGGCCCTGCTTCAGCACGTTCTGCTGGTCGGCGATGGCGCTCGCCACGCCGATCACGTTCGCGCCCGAGTTCTTCGCCTGCATCAGGTAGGAGGAGAAATCGAGCGTGTTGATGGGGTGGCGCACCGCTCCCACAACCTTGCCGCCCAGCTTCTCCACCGCCTTGCGCGTGTCGTTCTCCAGCGCGTGGCCGAAGGCGTAGTCCGCCGAAATGAAGAACCACCTGTCGCCGCCCGACTTCACCACCGGGCCGGTGATGCCCTTGGCGAACTGGTAGGTGTCATAGCCCCACTGGATGGCGTTCGTATTGCAGTGCCTGTTGGTGAGCTCGCCGCTGGCGGCGCCGGTCGCCACCGAAAGCCGGTTCTTGTCCTTGGCGATGTTCTGTACGGCGATGGCCACGGCGGAATTGCCGAGGTCCATGATCACCTGCACGTTGCGGGTGTCGTACCAGTCGCGGGCGATGGCGGCGCCGATGTCGGCCTTGTTCTGGTGGTCGGCGCCGATCACCTCCACCTTTTCGCCCAGCAGCCTGCCGCCGAAATCCTCCACCGCCATGCGCGTGGCCTCCACGGAGCCGGGGCCCTGCGCGTCGGAAAGCGGGCCGGCCATGTCGGTGAGCACGCCGATGCGGATGGTTTCGGCCCGGGCGGCGGACGCGGCTGCAAGCGCAAGCACGGCCACGCCCGCTGTCAGCAGACGTTTCATCATGTTTCCTCCCTGCGCGGCGGCGTCGCTCCGCTCTGGCGGCGGCTCTCCTGCGCCCGCGCCTGCAAAAAAGATCGCCCGGCGCGGGGCCGGGCGTCAATGCGCGCGTCGCGGGGCTCTCAGCGCCCGCGGAACACCGGCTGGCGCTTCTCCATGAAGGCGGCCATGCCCTCGGCCGCGTCCTCGCTGCGGAACAGCGGCAGCAGCTGCAGGAACACGTGGTGCACGTGCTCGTTGAACGGCTCGGAAAGGCCCATGCGCATCATCCGCTTGGCCGCCTGCACCGCCAGCGGCGCGTTGCCGGCGATTTCGGCGGCCAGCTCCCGGGCTTTCGTCATCAGCTGCCCGTCCGGCACGACATGGGACACGAGCCCCCACTCCAGCGCCTCGTCGGCGGTGAGGGTGCGGCCGGTGAAGATCAGCTCCGCCGCCCTGGCCCAGCCGATCATGCGCGGCAGGAACCAGGTGCCGCCCGACTCCGGCACCACGCCGCGCCGGGTGAAAGCCGCCGCCAGCTTGGCCGATTTCGCCATGATGCGGATGTCGCAGCCCAGGGCCGTGTCCATGCCATAGCCCGCCGCGCCGCCGTTGATCGCGCAGATGATGGGCTTGTCCATGGCGTGCATCACCGTGGGCGGCGTGTTGCGCAGGTTGAGATTGGTGGGGGAGGAGGCCGAGCTCAGCAGCGTGCGGCCGCTGTCGCCCTTCGGGCGCAGGTCCAGGCCGGCGCAGAAGGCGCGGCCCCGGCCGGTGAGGATGACGCAGCGCACCTCCGGATCCTCGTCGGCCTGCACCAGCAGCCGCGAGAGCGCGTCCAGCATGGGGCCGGAGATGGTGTTCATGCGCTCCGGCGCGTTGAGGGTGATGGTGGCGACATGCTGCTCCACCTCATACAGCACTTCGCTGGCGTCGGTGCGGGCGGCGTCCATTGGCGTTCTCCCCTTGTTGGCGGGCGCGGCCGTTGCCCGGCCTGCGCGTCTGGCTCAGGGGCAGAGAAAACACGCCGCGCCGCCCTTGTCGAGGGCGGCGCGGCGTGGCGGGCGCGGGGCCCGCTCAGCGCATGCAGGCCACGAAAACGCTGGAGCGGCGCGCCAGCTCGGCGAGGTCCGGCGGCTCCAGTTTGCGCGCGCCGGGGGCGCCGGCCGTCCACGGAACCTGTCGCGCGTCGAGGAAGCCCGCCGCCAGCGAGGCCTTCACCGCGAAATTGACGTTCTGCGGCAGGTCGCCGCTTTTCGCCATCACCCGCAGGGCGTTGAGCTTGGAGGTCACCACGCCGGTCACGTTGCCCCACTGGTCCAGCAGCGGGCCGCCGGAGTTGCCCGCCTGCACCGGGGCCGAGATCTGCAGGAAGCGGCTGTCGTCCTGCAGGCCGGAGAGCGCCGTCACGTTGCCGACGGTGAAATTGCCGCTGGTGGAGAGAATGTCGCTGTGGGGAAAGCCGAAGGCGGCGACGTTTTCGCCGAGGCGCACGCCAGGCCGCAGCGGCAGCGGCGGCGTTCCGGCGGCGGCCGGGGCGTGCAGCAGGGCCAGGTCATTGGTTTCGTCCCGCGCCAGCAGCGTCGCGGGCACGGCCGCCTGGTCGGCCGCGCGCACGGTGATGGCGCGGCAGTCGCGCGCCACATGGGCGTTGGTGAGGAAATGGCCGCTGGCGGAGACGCTGAAGCCGGAGCCGGTGGCGCGGCCGCGCTCCGGCGGCTTCTCGCGGGCGGGCCGGGACTGCGCCGGCGGGGTGGCCGGCGGCGGCGCCGGCGGGCGCGACGGCTCCGTAACGGCGCCGTAACGGGGCAGGGAGGGCAGCCGCGCGCCGGTCATCGACGCCCACAGCGACGCCGACACGATGGTGGAGAGGCGCTCGCCGTAAACCGGCGGATCCTCGCCGGACCACGTCATGTCCACGCCGACGAGGCCTGTTCCGTCGTCGTGATAGCGCACGTAGCGCTGGTGCGGCCCCTGGCGGCCCGCCACCACCAGAAAATCCCGCTTCAGCACGCGATAGACGATGAGGTCGCCGCCGCGCTGCATGGCGCTGACGATGGCCTGGTAGCTCTCCGCAAGGTTCTTGCCGGGGAAATATTCGAAGCGGATGCGCAGCCGGCTGCGCCCCGCGCTGATGTGCGCGCCGCCGGGCGACGGCGTCACCAGCGGATCGAGGCCGGCGGGAATCCAGATCCACGCCCGGCTGAAGGGATGGTCGAAGCGGCGCAGCCCCCAGCCGGCCAGCACCGAGCCGCCGGCCTCGAGCGCCTCCTTCACCTGGGCGTGGGTGAGCACGCCGGTGGGAGATTCGCCGCGCTCCAGCTGCAGGCGGCGGACGGCGTCGTAGAGCCGGGTGGAGTAGCTGAGGTTCGGCACCGCCTGCCAGTGGCCGGCGCTGGTCAGGATGATCTGCAGCCACAGCCGCAGGTCCGGATCCAGCGCCATGAACTGCCGCTCGGCGATGCGGTGCATGGGATCGTCCCGGCGCGCCGCCGCCCCCTCCGCGCCGGCGAGCACGGCGGCCAGCGCCGCCAGCCCCGCCACAATTCCTGCAAGCCGTTTTCCCATGCCCCCGGTCCCGTCCGCGCCGCCGCGCCCTGTCGCGGCGGCGGTCCCTGCGCTTCAGCCGATGCGGCGCGCGCCTCAACCCGCCGTCATCACGCCGCGTTCGGCCAGCAGCCGCGTGGCGGCCTCGAACAGGCCGTCGAAATGGTCCAGCGTCACGTCCGGGCCGAGCTCGGCCACCGGAATGTCCGTATAGCCGAAGGTGACGCCGACGCAGGGGATGGAGCCGCCCTTCGCGGCGCGGATGTCGGCGGCGCTGTCGCCCACCATCACCGCCCGGCCTGGATCGCCGCCGGCCCGGCGCACGGTGTCGAGGAGGTGGCGGGGATCCGGCTTCCTGTAAGGAAAGGTGTCGCCGCCGCAGATGACGTCGAAGCGCGGCGAAAGCGCCAGCGCGTCGAGCAGCCGGCGGGCCAGCCCCTCCAGCTTGTTGGTGCACACGGCGAGGCGCCATCCCGCGCTGGCGAAGCGCTCCAGCGCCTCGGGGACGCCGGGGAAGGGGCGCGAATGGTCGGCGATATGGGCGGCGTAATGGTCGATGAAGCGCGCGAACAGCGTGTCCATGCGCCTGGGGCCGACGCTGACGCCGGAGGCGGCGAGGCCGCGCTCCAGCAGGGCGCGGGCGCCGGCGCCGGTGAGCGCGCGCACGTCCTCCAGGGTGAGGGGCGGGAGGCCTTCGCCGGCCAGCACCACGTTGAGCGTGGCCAGCAGGTCTGGCGCGGTGTCGACAAGCGTGCCGTCGAGATCAAGGACGAGGGTCGGCTGCATGCGAAGGGCGTCTCCTGTCGGCCGGCGCGGGGCTGGGCGCTGGCGGGGCTGGTCCGGAACGGCGGCTATGCGCGCTCCGTTGGGTAACCGTATTATGGCGCCGCGTCACGTGGTCCGCCGCCGCGCGGGTTCTGCCGGCGGCGGCGGGCGCGTAAGCTTCGGTCGACTCACCGCTTGCATCAGGGGTAACCGGCTCATGTTTTCCGACACATGCATCGCGCGCGGCCTGTCCGCCGTCCGTCCGGCGGCGCACGCCGGGCTGGGGAGGCTGATTCCCGTTCTCGCCGCGGCGCTGGCGGTTCCGGGCGCGGCCTTCGCCGGCAATTACGACTTCGCCCCGGCGCCGCAGGTGGACCTCAACCGCATATACCGTGTCGAGCGGGTCACGGGCGAGATGGGCGCCTGCCAGTACGGGCTGAAAGAGGGTTCGGTGGGCGTCACCCTGTGCTATGGACCCGGCGAAGGCGCCGGCCCGCAGACGCCGGGCGATTACCGTCTGGTGGCGTCGCGGCACGAGCGGGAGGGCGGCGTGTTCCGCGTCAACGACCGCACCGGCGAAATGAGCATCTGCTACGTGTTCAACGAGAAAGTGGTGTGCACGCCGCAGGCGCGCTGAGACGCGGACAGGACGGAGGGCGCGAACCGCCCGGGACAGGACAGGATGAACGCTGAAGAACTGAAGCGGCGGGCCGCGGCCCGCGCCCTTGACGTCGTCGCCGACGGCATGCGGCTGGGCCTTGGCACCGGCTCTACGGCGAAGCACTTCGTGGAGCTTCTGGGCGAGCGCGTGCGCGCCGGCCTCAGGGTCGTATGCGTGGCCACCTCCGAGGCCACCCAGGCGCAGGCCGAGCGCGAAGGCATCCCCATGTCCACCCTCGACGCGACGCCGGAGCTGGATCTGGTGGTGGACGGCGCCGACGAGCTGGATTCGCGCCTGCGCCTGGTGAAGGGCGGCGGCGGCGCCCTGCTGCGCGAGAAGATCGTCGCCTCCGCCAGCCGGCGCATGATCGTCATCGCCGACGACAGCAAGAAGGTGGAGACCCTCGGCCGCTTCCCGCTGCCGGTGGAGGTCAATCCGTTCGGCCTGGAGGTCACCCGCCGCCAGATCGCCGCGGCGGCGGCGAAACTGGGCTGCACGGGCGAGCTGACGCTGCGCCGGCGCGACGGCCAGGCGTTCGTCACCGACGGCGGCCATTACATCATCGACTGCCATTTCGGCGTCCTGCCCGATCCGGAGGCCCTGGCCGCCGCGCTGGTGGCGATTCCCGGCGTGGTGGAGCACGGCCTGTTCATCGGTCTGGCCACCGGCGTGGTGCTGGCCTCCGCCGGAGGCGTCATCGAAATGGGCGAGGTATGAGCGCAGCGCGGGCGACGCCCGGCGGCTGGCGCTGGCGGCCGATGGCCGCCGCCGACCTGCCGGGCGTGCTGGCGCTGGCGGAGGCGGTTCATCCTGACTATCCGGAGGACGCCGCCGTGTTCGCCGAGCGGCTGCGGCTGTTTCCGGAAGGGTGCCTGACGCTGGAGACGCAGGCCGGCCTCGCCGGCTATCTCGTCGCCCATCCCTGGACGGCGGGCCGCCCCCCGGCGCTGAACAGCCTGCTCGGGGCGCTGCCCGCGCGGCCGCAGCTCTATTACCTGCATGACCTGGCGCTGGCGCCGGCGGCGCGCGGCTCCGGCGCGGCTCCGGCGGCGGTGGCGCTGGCGGCGCAGACCGCGGCGCGGCTTGGCCTTGGCCGCATGGCGCTGGTGGCGGTGGGCGGCGCGGACGGGTTCTGGCGGCGCTGCGGCTTCGCCCCGGCGGCGGAGCCGGCCCTGCAGGAGGCCGCCCGCCGCTATGACCCGCATGCCCTTTACATGACGCGCGAAACGGTGGCCGCCGCCGCAAAATGATCGTATGTCATCTTGCGCGCCGCGCGCCGGCGCGCCGTTCCGCGACCTGACCGACGACCGGAAATCCGGTGTGGTGGAGATACAGATGAACCGACTTGCCCGCCTTGCCGCCATTGGCCTGATTTCGCTGGCGCCGCTGGCCGCCGGCGTCGCGTCCGCCCAGAACGCGCCGTCGGAGTCGCAGCTGGCGGCCGCCCGCGAGGTGGTGCGCGCCTCCGGCCTCGCGCGTTCGTTCGAGGCGGTGCCGCCGACCCTGTTCGACCAGGTGCGCGCCCAGCTGGTGACGCGGCCGGAGATCAAGGGCGACGTCGAGGAGATCATCGTCAGGATCACCCCCCAGATCACCGCCCGCGCCGACGACATGGTCAACGAGGCCGCCAGGATCTTCGCCGCCCAGATTCCGGAGGCGGACCTGAAGCAGGTGGCGGAGTTTTTCAAGTCGCCGGCGGGCCAGAAATATGTGAACGCCCTGCCGGCGGTGATGCAGGACCTGGCCCCGCGCATGCAGGAGTGGACCGAGGCGCTTTCCGGCGTCGTGGTCGAGCTGATCCGCAACGAGCTGCAGGCCCGCGGCAAGTCCTTCTGATTCCGGCTCTGCTGATGTCGGCGCGCGCCCGCGCGCCGGCGTCATGTTGTGGCCGCGGTCGCGGTCCATCCGGCATCCTGTTTGGCGTGAGGGTTGGCGAAGGTGCAGAACACGGCGCAGGCGGTTCCGGAGACGCGGCTACGCTGGGGCAGGGCGCTGGACGCCGCCGCATGGACGGTGCTGGCGGCCATGCCGCTGGCGCTGTGTTTCGCCATCCGCTCCTCGGCGGCGCTCATCGCCGTGGCCGCCGCGCTGGCCCTGGCCGGGGCCGTGGTCTCCGGCCGCGGGCCGCAGGTGGCGGCGCGGGCCCGCGCCGCCTTCACCGGCATGCCCGGCGCGCTGGCGGCGCTGTTCGCGGCGCTGGCGGCCGCCTCGCTGCTGTGGCACCCGTTTCCGCGCCTCGGCCTGTTCGCCATCGGCGAGGGCTTCATTCCCTTCCTTGCGGCCATCGTGCTGGGGCTGGCGCTGGGTCCGCTGGACCGGCCGGCCATGTTCCGCCTGTGCGCCGCGCTGTTCGCGCTCGCCGCCATTGAGGTGAGCGTCGAGCTGTGGACCGGCCTCGCCTGGCGCCACGCCATCGGTTCGCGCACGGCGCTGTTCGTGCTCAACAAGCCGGCCATCTGTCTCGTGGTGCTGTACTGGCCGCTGCTGGCGCTGGCGGAGGGCATGGCGCGGCGCGCGCTGGTGATGGGCGCGCTGGCGGCGCTGATGGCGGCGGCGGTGTTCAAGTCGGTGTCCGGCGCGTCGATGGTCGCCTTCGTCGCCGCCGCGCTGACCTTCGTTCTCGCCAGCCGCCTGCCGCGGCTGGCGTGGGCGCTGGTGATGGCCGGGCTGTTCGCCGGCCTGGCGCTGGCGCCGGTGAAGGGCGTGCTGGCGGAGCGGTTCATCCCGGATCACGTGCTGGACCGGCTGGAGCGCGTGCACGCGCGCGAGCGGGTGGTGATCTGGGGCGATTTCGGCGCGGTGGTGAAGGTGAGCCCGCTTTCGGGCGAAGGCTTCGGCGTCAGCCCGCGCATGGCGGAGACGCCGGCGGCCGCCCGGGTTCCGCAGTCGCGCCGCACGCTGCTGGCGGTGGGCCACCCCCATGACATGTTCCTGCAGCTTTGGGTGGAGCTGGGGGCGGCGGGCGTCCTGCTCGCCGCCGCGGCGCTGGGCTGGCTGGCGTGGGCGACGCGACGCCTGCCGGCGCCGCGCATGGCGCCCGTGCTCGCATGCCTTGCGGCGGTGACCGTGTTCGCCGAGGTCGGCCACGGCGCCTGGCAGGGCTGGTGGGTGGCGATTCTGGGGGCGGCGGCCATCTGGTTCGTCCGGGTCTTCGCG
Organism: Camelimonas abortus; assembly: GCF_042432745.1. Taxonomy (NCBI): domain Bacteria; kingdom Pseudomonadati; phylum Pseudomonadota; class Alphaproteobacteria; order Hyphomicrobiales; family Chelatococcaceae; genus Camelimonas; species Camelimonas abortus. Next base: position 767,003 of record NZ_JBHLWR010000006.1, read on the forward strand.
GCGCCGGAGGGCGGCGCGCCCGGCGCGGCCTGCGAGAGGCCTGCAAGAGGGAGGTAACGGCATGAGCGCGTATGACACCGACCTGTTCGTCATCGGCGGCGGCTCCGGCGGCGTGCGCGCCGCCCGCGTGGCGGCCGGGCATGGCGCGCGGGTGATGCTGGCGGAGGAGTTCCGCATGGGCGGCACCTGCGTCATCCGCGGCTGCGTGCCGAAGAAGCTGCTGGTCTACGCCTCCCGCTTCGCCCACGAGTTTGAGGACGCCGCCGGCTTCGGCTGGACGCTGCCGCAGCCGCCGGTTTTCGACTGGCCGACGCTGATCGCCCGCAAGAACGCCGAGATCGCCCGCCTGGAAGGCCTGTACCGCAGCGGCCTCGCCAGCGCCGGGGTGGAGGTGATCGCCGCCCGCGCCGTGCTGGAGGGGCCCAACGCCGTGCGCCTGCTCCCCGACAACCGCGTGGTGACGGCCCGGCGCATCCTCATCGCCACCGGGGCGCGGCCGGCGACGCTGCCGGACGTGCCGGGCGTCGAGCACGCCGTCACCTCCAATGAGGCGCTGGACCTGCCGCAACTGCCGCGCCGGGTGGTGGTGGTGGGCGCCGGCTACATCGCCGTGGAGTTCGCCTGCATTTTCGCCGCGCTCGGCTCCAAAGTGACGCTGGCGCACCGCGGCGACCGCCTGCTGCGCGGCTTCGACCATGACGTGCAGGAGGGGCTCGCCGCCGCCATGGCGAAGCAGATGGAGCTGCGCTTCGGCTGCGGCCTGCGCCGCATCGACCGCACGGACGACGGCCTTGAGGTCGCCCTGACCGACGGTCCGCCGACGCGCGCGGACGTGGTGATGCTGGCGGTGGGCCGCGTGCCCAACACCGCGGGGCTTGGCCTCGAGAAGGCGGGGGTGGCTGTCGGGCCGTCCGGCGCGGTGGCGGTGGACGCGCAGTCGCGCACCTCGGTTCCGTCGGTTTACGCGGTGGGCGACGTCACCAACCGGGTCAACCTGACGCCGGTGGCCATCCGCGAGGGGCACGCCTTCGCCGACACGGTGTTCGGCGGCCGGCCGTGGACCGTGGACCACGCCGTCGTGCCCACGGCGGTGTTCTCGACGCCGGAGATCGGCGCGGTGGGGCTCACCGAGGAGGAGGCGCGCCGCCGCCATGGCGACGTGCTGGTGTACCGCGCCGCCTTCCGGCCGATGAAGGCCACGCTCTCCGGCCGCGAGGAGCGGATGATGATGAAAATCATCGTCGACCGCGCCACGGACCGGGTGCTGGGCGTGCACATTCTCGGCGAGGGCGCGGGCGAGATGATCCAGACCGTCGGCATCGCCGTGACCATGGGCGCGACCAAGGCCGACTTCGACCGCACCATCGCCGTGCACCCCACCGCGGCGGAGGAGCTGGTGACCATGCGCACGCCGGCGGCGCCGTGAGCGGCGCCGGGGCCGGTGCGGGACAATGTCGCGCAGGCTGGCGCAGGGGCCGGGGGCGCGGCGGTCGCGCGGCCCGCTCATGCGACTGCGACGCGTCTTGCGCGCGCAAAATGCTTCAATCCTGGGCGGTTCGGCGGTATAAGCCCGGCTCCGGACCTGTCTCCGGGGGCAGGGCGGCGGCTGCCGATCCACAATGATCCGCTGCGGGAGTGACGAAGATGAGTGAGCGGTGGACGCCCGCGTCATGGCGCCAGAAACCAGTGCAGCAGATGCCGGAGTATCCGGATGCGGCCGCGCTCGCGGCCGTTGAGGAGCAGCTGTCGGCCTTTCCGCCGCTGGTTTTTGCCGGCGAGGCGCGGCAGCTCAAGCGCGCCCTCGCCAAGGTGACCGCGGGGGAGGCATTCCTGCTTCAGGGCGGCGACTGCGCCGAGGCGTTCGCCGAGCACAGCGCCGACAACATCCGCGACTTTTTCCGCGTCTTCCTGCAGATGGCGGTGGTGCTGACCTTCGCCGGCGCCTCGCCGGTGGTGAAGGTTGGCCGCGTCGCCGGCCAGTTCGCCAAGCCGCGCTCCTCGCCGACCGAGACGCTGGACGGCGTCGAGCTGCCCAGCTACCGCGGCGACATCATCAATGACATCGCCTTCACGCCGCAGGCGCGCACGCCTGACGCGCGCCGCCAGCTCATGGCCTACCGCCAGTCGGCGGCGACGCTGAACCTGATCCGCGCCTTCGCCAACGGCGGCTACGCCAACCTGGACAACGTGCACCGCTGGATGCTGGGCTTCGTCAAGGACAGCCCGCAGTCGGAGCGCTACCAGGAGCTGGCCAACCGCATCACCGAGGCGCTCGACTTCATGCGCGCCATCGGCATCGATCCGGAAACCCATCCGGAAATGCGCTCCACCGAGTTCTACACCAGCCACGAGGCGCTGCTGCTCGGTTATGAGCAGGCGCTGACGCGGGTGGATTCCACCACCGGCGACTGGTACGCCACCTCCGGCCACATGCTGTGGATCGGCGACCGCACCCGCCAGCTGGATCACGCCCATGTGGAGTATTTCCGCGGCATCCAGAATCCGGTCGGCGTCAAGTGCGGCCCGTCCCTGTCGCCGGACGAGCTGGTGCGCCTCATCGACGTGCTCAACCCGAAGAACGAGCCGGGCAGGCTGACGCTGATCTGCCGCTTCGGCGCCGACAGGGCGGGCGACCACCTGCCGGGCCTGGTGCGCGCGGTGCAGCGCGAGGGCCGGGCCGTGGTGTGGTCGTGCGATCCGATGCACGGCAACACGGTGAAGGCCGGCGCCTACAAGACCCGCCCGTTCGACCTGATCATGTCGGAGGTGAAGACCTTCTTCGACGTGCACGCGGCCGAGGGCACCTACGCCGGCGGCATCCATCTGGAGATGACCGGCAAGGACGTGACCGAGTGCACCGGCGGCGCCCGGGCCATTTCCGAGGCGTCCCTGTCGGACCGCTACCACACCCACTGCGACCCGCGCCTCAACGCCGAGCAGGCGCTGGAGCTGGCCTTCCTGGTGGCGGAGCGGCTCAAGAAGGAGCGCGAGGGCAAGCTGCAGCAGCAGCGCGCCGCCGCGGCGGAATAGGCGCCGCCGTCACGGCCCGCGCCACGCCAGAGCCCCGGAGCGATCCGGGGCTTTTGCATGTGAGGCGGCGCGCCTGGACGCGCTGCGCGCCTGAGAGCAGGGCCGGCGGACGGCCCGCCGGGCGCGGGCCGCCCGGCGCCTCCCGCCGCCGGTCTCAGGCGGCGATGGCGTCCGAGTGGACGACTTCGGCGAAGCGGTCGGCGATCTCCGCCAGCGCCACGCGCTGCACGTCCGCCGCCGGAACGACGCCGGATTCGCCCGGGTCCGGCAGCGCCCGGGTGGCGGTGGCGTCGGCCACCACGAAACTGGCGGTCAGCCCGTGGTCGAGGGCCGAGCGGGCGGTGGCGCTCACGCACATGTGGGTCATGAAGCCGGCCAGCAGCAGCTGCGGGCGGCCGTGGGCGTCCAGAATCGCCTTCAGGTCGGTGTCCTGGAAGGCGTTGGGCAGGCGCTTGGTCACCACGCGCTCGCCCTCCAGCGGCGCCGTCTCCTCAATGAACCCGCCGCCGCTGCTTTCGGGATCGAACAGGCCGCCCGGCCGGCCCAGCTGCCTTACGTGGATGACCGGCGTCCCCGCCGCGCGGGCGCGCTTCAGCAGCAGGGCGAGACGGCCCACCGCCTGGTCAATGCCGGCGAGCGGCAGGGCGCCGCTGCGGTATTCGTTCTGGGCGTCGATCACCACCAGCGTCGCCTGGGAGAGCCGCGGCTGGCGCGGCGCGATTCCGGCGATGGACAGCAGCGTGCGGGGCGCTTCGGTCAGCGTGGACATGACGTTCCTCCGGCGGCCGGGTCGCGCCGCCGGCGCGGCGCTGGCCGGGTGCGTTTTGCGCCAGCACACCACGGGCCGGCGCGGTTGTCGAGGCCGCCGATTGCGCCGGCGCCGCGCCGCGGGCATAACGACGGCTCCGCGGGTCAACACCACCCCAGGCAGCGTCCATGATCGTCCGTTTCGCTCCTTCGCCCACCGGCTACCTGCACATCGGCAACGCCCGCACCGCGCTGCTGAACGCGCTGCTGGCGCGCCGGGAGGGGGGACGCTTCATCCTGCGCCTCGACGACACCGACCGCGCCCGCTCGCGCGAGGAATACGCCGACGCCATCCGCGAGGATCTCGCCTGGCTGGGCGTGACGCCGGACGCCGTGTTTCGCCAGTCGCAGCGCGGCGCCCTTTACGAGGCCGCGGCGGCGCGGCTGCGCGCCGCCGGGCGCCTCTATCCCTGCTACGAAACCGCCGGGGAGCTGGAGCGCCGTCGCCGCCTCCAGCTTGCCCGCGGCCTGCCGCCGGTCTACGACCGCGCCGCGCTGAAGCTCACCGCCGCCGAACGCGCCGCCCTGGAGGCGCAGGGGCGACGGCCGCACTGGCGCTTCCTGCTCCATCCGGAGACCGTGGTCTGGAACGACCTGGTGCGCGGCGAGTCGCGGGTGGACTGCGCGTCCCTGTCCGATCCGGTGCTGGTGCGCGAGGACGGGGCCTTCCTCTACACCCTGCCGTCGGTGGTCGACGACGCCGACATGGGCGTCACCCATGTGATTCGCGGCGAGGACCATGTCACCAACACGGCGGTGCAGATCCAGCTGTTCGCGGCGCTCGGGGCGCCGTCGCCGCTGTTCGGCCACCACAACCTGCTGGTCACGGCGGACGGCGAGGGGCTGTCCAAGCGGCAGGGCCACCTTTCCCTGCGCGGCCTGCGCGAGCGCGGCGTGGAGCCGCTGGCGGCGGCGGCGCTGGCGGTGCTGGTGGGCACCCCGGAGGCGGTGCGGCCGGTCGCCAGCCTGGACGAACTGGCGTCGCTCGTCGACCTGGGCTCCATTTCCCGCGCCCCGGCGCGTTTCGACGAGCGCGAGCTGCTGGCGCTCAACGCCCGCCTGCTGCACGACATGCCATGGGAGGTCGCCCGCCCGCGGCTCGCCGCCGCCGGCGCCGGTCTGGACGAGGCGGGATGGCTGGCGGTGCGCGGCAATCTGGAGCGCTTCTCCGACGCCGCCGTGTGGGCCGCGATCATCCGTCACGGCCCGCAGCGGCCGCCGGCGGCCGGCATGGACGACGCCTTCCGCGCCGCGGCGCTGGAGACCGCGCCGCCGGAGCCCTGGAATGACGCCACCTGGAAGGTCTGGACCGGCGCCATCCGCGAGCGCACCGGCGCCAGGGGGCGGGCGCTGTTCATGCCCCTGCGCCTTGCGCTCACCGGCCGCGACCACGGACCGGAGATGGCGGCGCTGCTGCCGCTGATCGGCCGGGAGGAGGCGCTGCGCCGCATTCGCGCCGCCATGTGAGGGCCCGCCGGCGTCCAGGCGTCGCCAGCGTCCAGTCGTCGCCAGCGTCCGGCGCCGCAACGTTCAGGCGCCGCCGCCCGCCGCTCCCTGAAAAACGCGCCGCCCGCCGGCGGGCGCCTCGCTCCGGGCGCCGCGCGGCGGCGGTCACTGGTCTTCGGGATCGACGAAGATGTTGGGCGCCACCACGCGGATGCGGGCGCGCTCGCCGGACTGGCCGACGCCTTCGCGGATCTGGCCCTCGCGGGCGCCCACGGCCCGCTCCTCGGTGATGGTCTGCGGGCCGATGCCCGACGATTCGTTGGAGGCGGTGGGCACGGAGGACGGATCCACCGGCGCCTCCTCGTCCTCGGTCTGCTGCTGGGAGGGCGGGGGCGGCGTCTCGCGGCCCTTGCGGGCGGCGTCGGCCGCCACCTTCGGGCGCGAAAGCTCCTCGGCCTTGTCCTCGGTGACGATCATGTCGCCGCGGTTGGCCTTGAGCATGTTCTCCGCCGGCTGCAGGACCGTGGCCCAGTTCTCGTCGGGCTTCTTGCAGGAGCACGCCTGGTCCAGCTTCTTCTTGTATTTTCCGGCGTTGGGCAGCTCGGTGTAGGGCCGCCCCTCGCGGTTGCCGGCGCGCTCGATGGCGCCGTCGCCGCTCATGAAATACACCAGCGTCTGGGCGTTGGGGCACAGCGCCTGGCACATCTCCTCGGCGCCCTCGCGCCGGTTGGAGGGCAGGGGGAAGAAGTAGCCGTCGCAGGCGCGCACGCACACCACGCGCGAGCCGCCGTAGCGCGCGTGGCCCTCGCCGCCTTGCTGAGGCGCGCTCCCCCCCTGGTCCGCCCTGGGTTGCGGCGGCGGCGGCGGCGCGGAGCCGCCGAACAGCCGCTCGAAGAAATTGGGCTCACGTCCGCCCGGCGTGCAGTAGCGCCTGATGGCGTTCACCAGCGCCTGGCGGCGGGCCGGATCGCCCTGGGCGCGTGCCCGGGCGCTGGCGAAGGCCGCCTGCAGCTGGCGCAGGCGCGCGTCCACCTGGCTGCACTGCGGCGGCCGGTCGCTGAAGAAAAGAAAGCCGCGATCGCAGCCCAGCTGCGACCTGTACGCCTGCAGCCGGCCGATTTCGGCGCTGATTCGCCCCGCCTGGGCCGCGGCCGCAGGATCGCCGTGGGACAGCGCCTGAAGCTCCGCCCGGTACTGGTCGCAGGTCGGGTTCTGGGCCTGGGCCGCGGCGACGCCGGCGGCGAGCAGCAGGCCGGCCAGGGCGCCGCGGCGCAGCGCGCTGGCGCAGGCGCGCGCAAGGGCGGCGGCTGCGTTCCGGCGAAGGGCGTCGGGGGCGGCGGGCGCGGCGGGGCGGTTCCCGGGGACGGGGGGGCGCCGGTAAAGCATCGAATCATCCCATCAGGCAGGCGGCTCCGGATAGCCTCCAGTTACGGCGCCATCCGGGCGGCGGTTTATCTCACCGCAAAACGCCGCGCGCGCAAGCGGCCACGGCCGTCGTCGCCGTTCGCGCGCCGCTTCCCTGGCCAGCGTGTGTTTCCGGCCACGCAGGGCATGGCGGCTTTTCGCCGGCGCGCAGGCCGCCTTGTGAAGGGGCGCCGGCGTCGCCATCTTGCCCGGGGCGGCGCGCGTCAGGCGCCGCCGCCGCGCCGCCATGCCGGCGCCTGCCATGCAAGCGGAAGGAATGCGCCAGATGACAGCGGTCAACGGTACAGGTCTGGGCCAGGGCGCCGCGGCGGCGCGCGCCGGCGGTCGCGCCGGGGGCAGGGCGGCGCGCCGCCTCGCGGCCGCGCTGGCGGTCGCCGCGGCGTTCGCCGGCGCGCCCGCCCTCGCCGACGGTCCGGACGTGATCTTCAAAAAATCCACCGTCTGGAAGTTTCTCACCCCGGACGACAGGCTGGTGGTCTATGGCATCGACGATCCGGTGGTGGAGGGCGTCTCCTGCCATTACACCCTGCCGGAGCGCGGCGGCGTGAAGGGCTTGCTGGGCGTGGCCGAGGAGGTGTCGGAGATTTCGCTCTCCTGCCACCAGCGCGGGCCGGTCTCGTTCCGGGAAAAATTCTCGCAGGGCGACGTGGTGTTCTCCGAGCGCCGCTCGCTGGTGTTCAAGAAGATGCAGATCGTGCGCGGCTGCGACGTGAAGCGCAACACGCTGGTCTATCTGGTCTATTCCGACCGGCTGATCGAGGGCTCGCCCCAGAACGCCACCGCCAGCGTGCCCATCGCCCCGTGGGGCGGGCAGGGCGAGCCGGCCAGGTGCGGCGACTGGCTGAAATGACGCCGCGATCCCGCCCGGCCGGCGGCCCGGGGCGCGAAACAGGCCGGGCGTTGCGCTTCCGCCGCCGCTTGCGGCGCGCCGGGGCCTTGACGCGGCCGCTCCGGCGTCGCAAAACGGCGCCATGACGACGGCCCGCATCATTATCATTTGTGCGATCACCGACATAACCGGCTAGCGCAGCGCGCGGCCAGGAGCCGTCCCCTTTTCAGCGAATGAAAATTGGATAGATCTCCGGGCCGCCGGCCAACGGAGAGGGATTTTCCGTGCAAGAGGACGCGCAGAAACTTCCGGACGCGCAGGAGGGGGCCGCGCCGCTGCGGCTCTACAACACCCTGACCCGTCGCAAGGAGCCGTTCCGGCCGATCGATCCGGCCAACGTGCGGATGTACGCCTGCGGCCCGACGGTCTATGACGACGCCCACATCGGCAACGCGCGTCCCATCATCGTCTTCGACGTGCTGTTCCGCGTGCTGCGCCAGGTCTATGGCGAGGCGTCGGTCACCTATGTCCGCAACATCACGGACGTGGACGACAAGATCAACGCCCGCGCCGCCGAGCGCGGCGTCTCCATCCGCGAGCTCACCGACGTCACCGCCCGCCGTTTCCATGAGGACATCCGCGCCCTTGGCGTGCTGATGCCCGGGCAGGTGAACGTGGCGGGCGCGCCGCCGCGTTTCATCGAGCCGCGCGCCACCGATCACATCGCCGAAATGCGCGAGCTGATCGAGCGGCTGCTCGCGCGCGGGATCGCCTATGTGGCCGAGGACCACGTGCTGTTCTCGGTGGCGGCCATGGGCCGCAAGCCCGGCGCGCCGCGCTACGGCGCCCTCGCCAACCGCTCGCTGGACGAGATGCTGGCCGGCGCGCGCGTCGAGGTGGCGCCCTACAAGCGCGATCCCATGGATTTCGTGCTGTGGAAGCCCTCGAAGCCGGGCGAGCCCTCCTGGCCGTCGCCCGGAGGCATAACCACGCCGGGGCGGCCGGGCTGGCACATCGAGTGCTCGGCCATGTCGTGGAAGCACCTGATCCAGGGCTTCGCCGGCCGCGTGACCTGCGACCCGGCCGACGCCAACGTCTTCGACATCCACGCCGGCGGCATCGACCTGGTGTTCCCGCACCATGAGGACGAGATCGCCCAGTCGTGCTGCGCCCTCGATACGCCGCGCATGGCCAATTACTGGCTGCACAACGGCTTCCTGCAGGTCGAGGGGCAGAAGATGTCCAAATCCCTGGGCAACTTCGTCACCATCCGCGACCTGCTCACCTCAGGCAAGTTCGGCGGTCCCTGGGCCGGTCCGGTGATCCGCTGGGCCATGCTGGAGACGCACTATCGCCAGCCCATCGACTGGACCGAGAAGCGTCTGGCCCGCGCCCAGAGCGAGCTGGAGAGCGTCGCCGGCGCCATCGGCGCGCTGCAGGGGCGTTTCTTCGCCGGCTGCGGCGAGAGCCTGCGCAACTGGCTGCGCGGGCTCGACGCCGCGCCGCCGGAGCCGTTTCTGGCCTTCCTCGCCGACGATCTCAACACTCCCGGCGCCATCGCCTGGGCGCGCGGGCTCATGGGGCGCATGGGCTCGGACCTGGAGGCGGCGGGCCTCGTGGTGCGGGCGCTGTCGTTCCTCGGGATCATTGACCGCACGGCGCCGCTGGCGCTGGCGGCGCCGCTCGGCTGCGGCCAGTTCAGCCCCGAGACCGGCATGTTCGGCTTCAGCATGAGCCGCATCTGGCGCACGGCTTACGTCAACAACGACCGCAGGCTGCTGGAGCAGACCACCGGACAGCTGGCGCGGAGGAAGATCGCCATCGAGGCGGATGAAAACGGCCTCGTGCAGTTCCGCGCCGAGGCGGACGACGATCCGGCGCTGGCGCGGGTCAACGCCCTGGTGGCGGCCCGCGCCGAGGCCCGCGCCCGCAAGGACTGGGCCGAGGCCGACCGCATCCGCGACGAGCTCGCCGCCATGGGCGCGGTGGTGAAGGATACGAAGGACGGCGGCGTCACCATCGAGTGGACGGCGCCCAGGACCGGAGGCTGAGGGAGACGACCATGGGGCAGGCGTTCAGGGCGGGGCTGCGTCCCTGTCTTCCCTCCGACGCGCCGGTGCTGGCGGAGATCTACCGCGAGGCCGTCCACGTGCTCGCGGAGGATGACTACGACGGGATCCAGCGCGACGCCTGGGCGGCGCTGGCCGACGACAGCGAGGCCTTCGCCCGGCGGCTGGCCGGCGGGCTCACCCTCGTGGCGGTGGTGGGCGGCGCGCCTGTCGGCTTCGCCTCGCTGCGCGGCGGCGACGAGGTGGACATGCTTTACGTCCACCCCTCTGCGGCCGGGCAGGGCGTGGGCGCCATGCTGCTGGAGGCGCTGGAGAAACTGGCCGCCGCGCGCGGCGCGCGCATGCTGACCGCGGCCGTGTCGGACGTGGCCAGCCACCTGTTCACGAAACTTGGCTATGAGCAGCAGCGGCGCGAGACCGTGGACCTCGACGGGGTCTGGCTCGGCCGCACGGTCATGACCAAGCGCCTGGCCAAGGCCGGCGGCGAGACGACCCCTAGGGAACGGCAATGACGCGGGAACGCCTGTATCTGTTTGACACCACCCTGCGCGACGGCGCGCAGACCACCGGGGTGGATTTCTCCATTGAGGACAAGCGCCGCATCGCCGCCATGCTCGACCGGCTCGGCGTGGACTATGTGGAGGGCGGCTACCCGGGCGCAAATCCCACCGACACCGCCTTTTTCCAGGAAAAGCCCACGAAGCGCGCCGTGTTCACCGCCTTCGGCATGACCAGGCGGGCGGGGCGTTCGGCGGCCAATGATCCGGGCGTGGCGGCGCTCCTGGACAGCCGCGCCGACGCCATCTGCTTCGTCGCCAAGAGCTGGGACTACCAGGTGCGCGTGGCCTTGGAGATCTCTCTGGAGGAGAACCTGGCGTGCATCCGTGACAGCGTCGCCGCGGCGAAGGCCGCCGGCCGCGAGGTGATGCTGGACTGCGAGCACTTCTTCGACGGCTACAAGGCCAATCCGGAATATGCGCTGGCCTGCGCGAAGGAGGCCTACGCCGCCGGCGCCCGCTGGGTGGTGCTGTGCGACACCAACGGCGGCACGCTGCCGGACGAGGTGGAGCGCATCGTCGCCGGGGTGGCGAAGCACATCCCCGGCTCCAGCCTCGGCATTCACCCCCATGACGACACCGGCTGCGCCGTGGCCAACGCGCTGGCGGCGGTGCGCGCCGGCGCCCGTCAGATCCAGGGCACGCTGAACGGCCTCGGCGAGCGCTGCGGCAACGCCAACCTGGTGTCGCTGATCCCGACGCTGATGCTGAAGGAGCCCTACGCCTCGCGCTTCGAGCTGGGCGTGACGCGCGAGGGGCTGGCGACGCTCACCCATGTGTCGCGGGTGATGGACGAGATTCTCAACCGCGCCCCCAACCGGCACGCTCCCTATGTGGGCGCCAGCGCCTTCGCCACCAAGGCGGGCATTCACGCCTCGGCGGTGCTGAAGGATCCGCGCACCTACGAGCACATCGAGCCGGAGCTGGTGGGCAACGCGCGCCAGCTGCTGGTGTCGCTGCAGGCGGGCAAGTCGAACATTCTGGCGGAGCTGTCGCGCGTCGGCATCGAGCTGGACAGGGATGACCCGCGTCTGGGCCGCCTGCTCGAGGAGGTGAAGGAGAAGGAGGCGTGCGGCTACGCCTATGAGGGCGCCGACGCGTCGTTCTACCTGCTGGCGCGGCGCGTGCTGGGGGAGGTTCCGGCCTTTTTCCACGTGGAGCGTTTCAGCGTCAGCGTCGAGCGCCGCTACAATGCGGTGGGCGAGCTGGTCACCGTCAGCCAGGCGGTGGTGAAGGTGCGTGTGGGCGACGAGGAGCTGATTTCGGCTGCGGAGGGCAACGGCCCGGTGAACGCGCTGGACCTGGCGCTGCGCAAGGACCTCGGCAAGTACCAGCCGCTGATCGGGGGGCTGCGCCTGCGGGACTTCAAGGTGCGCGTGTTCCAGGGCGGCACCGACGCGGTGACGCGCGTGCTGGTCGAAAGCGGCGACGAAACCGGCGACAGCTGGACCACCGTCGGCGTCAGCGCCAATGTCATCGACGCCTCCTTCCAGGCGCTGACCGACTCGATCGTCTACAAGCTGCTGAAGTGCAACGCGAAGGCGTGAGGCGCCGCCGCCGCGCGGACGCCCCGGCGTGACCCCGCGCCCCGCGCAGGCGCCGGGGCCACGCCCGTCATGGCGGCGCTGGTCCCGGCGCACGCGCGCCGCGCCGCCGTAAGGAATTCCGCGTCGCAGGAGAAACGCGGCGGCCTTTCAGGCGCGTTTCGCCGCACGGGCGGCCCGGGCGGGCGCGGCCCTCCGCCCGGGATCCCGTCCCGGTCCGCCGGACCTGCGCCCGGGCGGCGAGGCGGGCGCGAACGGAAAAGGCTGGCGTCGCCGCCAGCCTTGGGTGGTCTCCGTCGCGGAGGCCGGTTCACTTTTTCTCCGCGGCCGGCCCGGCGTCCCCGTCCGCCGCGGGGGCCGGATCGAGGTGCTTGCAGCCGCCCTCGGAGAGCGGCCGCATGATGTCGTCGGCCTTCACCACCTGCCTGATCTTCACGAGGTCCCACTCGCCCCTGACCTCGTCGGGGGCCTTCACCTCCACCAGCAGCATGTCGTTCATCAGGCGGCCGTCGGGACGGATCTTCGCGCCGCGGGCGTAGAAATCGTCCAGGGGCATTTCCTTCATCTTGCGCATGACGGTGAGACCGTCGAGCGAGCCGGTCTCCTCCACCGCCTTCAGGAAGTGCTTCACGGCGCTGTAAACGGCGGCGTGGTTGTGGTCCGGCTTCTTGCCGCCGGACTTCGCCTCATAGCGTTTCGCGAAGGCGCGGCTTTCGTCGTCGCGGTCCCAGTAATAGCCGGAGAGATACTGCACGCCCTGCAGCGCCTCCGGCCCGAGCGAATGCACCGAGGTGAGGTAGAAGATCAGCACGCCGAGCTTCTGGTCGCCGTAGCCCACCTGGAACTCGCGCGCCTGCTTGAGGCTGTTCACCGTGTCGCCGGAGGCGTTGGCGAAGGCGACGATATTGGCGCCGGAGGCCTGCGCCTGCATCAGGAACGAGGAGTAGTCCATGACGCCGACCGGATGGCGCACCGCGCCCAGCACCTTGCCGCCGGCGGCCTCCACCTCCTTCGTCACCGCCGCCTGCATGGCGTGGCCGAAGGCGTAGTCGGCGGTGAGGAAGAACCAGGTCTTGCCGCCCTGGTCGACCACCGACCGGGCGAGGCCCTTGGCCAGCGAGTAGGTGTCGTAGAGCCACATGGCGGCGGTGGGGGCGCACGCCTTGCCGAACACGTCGGCGGTGGCCGAGCCGGTGTGCACCACGATCTTGCCGCGCTCGCGGGCGATGTCGTTCACCGCCAGCGAAATGGCGGAGTTGCCGATGTCGAACAGCGCGTCGATGTTCTCGCGGTCATACATTTCGCGGGCGAGCGAGGCGCCGATGTCGGTCTTGTTCTGGTGATCGGGCCCCAGCAGCTTCACCGGATGGCCGCCGACCTTGCCGCCGACATCCTCAATGGCCAGCTCCGCCGCCCACACCGAGCCGACGCCGCCGGGATCGGCGAACACCGACGACTTGTCGTTGAGCACGGCGATGCCGACCGGGCGCTCGAGCCGCCCGGCGACGGCGGGAGACAGGCCGGCCGCCAGCGCCAGACCAAGCGCCGCGGCGCCTGCGAGACGGCGCGCAATCCTGCGATGCATGCGTTTTTCCTCCGGAAGAATTGTCGTTGCCCCTGCGGATAGCGGGGCCGGAGGTGAATATCAATACATTTGCATAACATGCGGCCGCCGCGCGCAGGCCGTGGAGGGGGCGAGCGCGCCGGAGCGCCCCAATGAAAAAGGCTGGCGTCGCCGCCAGCCTTGCGTGGTCTGCGGCGCGGGGCCGCGCGGCTTACTTCTTCTCCGCCGCCTCCGGAGCCGGGTCGAGGTGCTTGCAGCCGCCCTCGGAGAGCGGCCGCATGATGTCATCGGCCTTCACCACCTGCCTGATCTTCAGCAGGTCCCACTCGCCGTTCTTCACCTCTTCCGGCGCCTTCACCTCAACCAGCAGCATGTCGTTCATCAGGCGGCCGTCGGCGCGGATCCTGGCGCCATTGGCGAAGAAGTCGTTCACCGGCGTCTCCTTCATCTTGCGCATCACCGTGAGGCCGTCGGTGGACCTGGAGTCCTTCACCGCCTGCAGGTAGTGACGCACCGAGGAGTAAACCGCGGCGTGGGTGTGGTCGGGCTTCTTGCCGGTCACCGCTTCGAATCGCTTCGCGAATTCGCGGCTGGCGTCGTCACGGTCCCAGTAATAGCCGGAAAGATACTGCACGCCCTGGGTGGCCCTGGGCCCGAGCGCATGCACCGAAGTGAGGTAGAAGATCAGCACGCCGAGCTTCTGGTTGCCTTCGCCCACCTGGAACTCGCGCGCCTGCTTCAGGCTGGTCACCGTGTCGCCGGAGGCGTTGGCGAAGGCGACGATGTCGGCGCCGGAAGCCTGGGCCTGCATCAGGAAGGACGAGAAGTCCATGGTGCCCACCGGATGGCGCACCGAGCCCAGCACCTTGCCGCCGTTGGCCTCGACGACCCTGGTCACCTCGTTCTGCATGGCGTGGCCGAAGGCGTAGTCGGCGGTGATGAAGAACCAGGTCTTGCCGCCCTGCTCAACCACCGACTTGGCGAGGCCCTTGGCCAGCGAATAGGTATCGTACAGCCACATGGCGCCGGTGGGCGAGCAGGCCTTGCCGAACACGTCCGCCGTGGCCGAGCCCGAGTGCACCACGATCTTGCCGCGCTCGCGGGCGATGTCCTGCACCGCCAGCGAAATGGCGGAGTTGCCGATGTCGAAGATCGCCTCGACGCCTTCCTGGTCATACATCTGGCGGGCGAGCTGGGCGCCGATGTCGGTCTTGTTCTGGTGGTCGGGGCCCAGAACCACGATCTTCATGCCGTTGATTTCGCCGCCAAAATCGTCGGCGGCGAGCTGCGCGGCCTTCACCGAGGCGACGCCGCCGGCGTCCGAAAACACCGAGCTCTTGTCGTTGAGCACGGCGATCTTGAGTTCTTTCTTTTCCTGGGCGGCGGCGGTGGCGAAGGGCGCGGCCACGGCGAGGCCGAGCGCCAGGCAGCGTGTCAGAAAGGCGTTCATCCTGTCCTCCCGGGTCAGGCCCAGGGGCCTGACCAGTCCAATCATCTCCGGAAGCGGCGCCTGCGCCGTTGTTGTCGTTATTGTCGCCGTATGGCGCTCCGGTTCCGGAAAGCACGGTGGTCAACCACTATCGCGGCGCCCGGAACGCGGCAATCATCGCCAGATCCATCTTTAGACCAGGACGCCCGTCGCCGTCGGGCGCGCCGGCGCGCGTCAGAACGGGCCGGGCGCGGCGGGTCTCTCCGGCGAGGACTGCGGCGGCGCGCCCGGGTTCCGCGCCGCCTCCAGCAGCAGCGTCAGCGCCTCCTCAGGGGTGGCGGCGACGATGCAGCTGGCGTCGAGCCCGGGGCGCAGGAAGGCCTCGCGCCGCATGTGCTCCAGCAGCTGCAGGAACGGGTCCCAGAAACCCAGCGTGTTCACCAGCAGGACCGGCCGGTTGTGCGCGCCGAGCTGCGCCCAGGTCATCTGCTCCACCAGCTCCTCCAGCGTGCCGATGCCGCCGGGCAGGGCGATGAAGGCGTCGGCGCGTTCATACATCAGCCGCTTGCGGGCGTGCATGTCGGGCACGACCAGCAGGTCCTGCGCCTCCTTCAGCGCCAGCTCGCGCCGCAGCAGGAATTCGGGAATGACGCCGGTGACCTCGCCGCCGCAACGCAGCGCCGCCCTGGCCGTCTCCCCCATCAGCCCGATGGAGCCGCCGCCATAGACGAGGCGCACGCCGTGGCCAGCCAACAGCTCGCCGAGCCGGCGCGCCGCCGCCGCATATTCGGGACGCGCCCCGGCGCCGGAGCCGCAGAACACGCAGGCGGCGAGCTGTTCGCCCGGCCGGTTGGCGGACAGGGGACGGGAAAGTCTCATTCTGGACATTTTCAGTTGTCTGACGTGGCTTTACTTTCTTCTTCGGGATCTCCGCCCGGGCCGCGACGCGCCCGCGCCGGGCCGGCGCTCCCGCCCTGCCGCAGCCATACGGGGACCTGACGTTTTCATGAGCGAACCAGTCATGCCGCCTGTCAACGCCAGAACCGTCGCCCGCATCGGGCTGGCGCTGGCCGTGCTCGTTCTCATCGCCATCATCGCGCTGACATTCGGACCTTTCCGTGACCGGCGCGCGCCGGTGGAGGCGGGCGGCGAGCCCGCCGCCGCCGGGACCCGGCCGCCGGTCCAGCAGGCCCGGCCGGTCCAGAAGACGGAGCCGGCCGGGGAGGCGCAGCCTGCGCAGGACGCGGCCGGGCGCGCCCCAGGCGACGCGGCGGGGCGGGCGGCGGCGCCCGCCGCGCCGGAGACGGCGCCGGCCGGCGTGGGGCAGGCCGCGGACGCCGGAACAGCGGAGCCGGGCGCGGCCGGGAAGGCGGGCGAGGCGCGCGCCGGCAACGTGATTCCCGCCTTCGACGTGGTGCGGGTGGAGCCGGACGGGGCGGCGGTGATCGCCGGCCGGGCGGCCCCTGGCGCCGCCGTCGAGCTGCTCTCCCGCAACCCCGACGGCGCCCTTGCGCCGCTGCGCCGCGAGACCGCGGACGGCTCCGGCCTGTTCGCCTTCACCGTCGATCCGCTGCCGCGCGGCCGCCACGAGCTGGGCCTGCGCGCCACGGGCCAGACGGGCGCGCCGGTCCAGTCGCGCCAGACCGTGATGGTGGACGTCGATCCGCCGCGCCCGCCGCTGGTGGCGCTGGTGGAGCCGGACCGGCCGACCCGGGTGCTGTCCCGCCCGGAGGCGCCGCCCGCCGCCCCGGAGGCGGCGGAGCCGGCCGGCGGACCCGGCGCGCCCGCCGGGCAGGCGAAGGCCGGGGAGACCCGAGCTGCGCGGGAAACGGCGCGGGAAACCGCGACGGAAGGGGCGAAGCAGCCGGACGCCCATGCGGATGCCGGCGTGCGCGTGCTGCAGGTGGAGGCCGACGACGACGGCAGGCTCTATGTCGTCGGCCGGGCGAAGCCGGGCGCGACGCTGCGCCTTTACCTGAACGACGCGCTGGCCGCCTCCGCCGTCGCCAACCAGCGCGGCGAGGCTGAATTCTCCCTGCGTTGGTCGATGCCTGGGGGCGACTGCCGCGTGCGCCTCGACGAGGTCGATCCGGCCACGGGCCGGGTGCTGTCGCGGGCGGAGGCGCCGTGGGAGCCGGGGCGTCACGACGCCGCCGCGCAGGCTGCGGCGCAGGACAGCGGGGCGCAGGGCGCCGCCGGGGATTCCGGCGCGGCGGGCGCCGGCCAGGGCCGGCGCCCGTCCCAGGAGGCGGCGAAGACCGCGCCGGCGCGCACCCATGTGGTGCGCAAGGGCGAGAGCCTATGGAGCATCAGCCGCCGCACCTACCGCCTTGGCTCGCGCTACACCACCATTTATGAAGCCAACCAGGACCAGATCGCCGACCGCGACCTGATCTATCCGGGCCAGGTGTTCGTTCTGCCCATGCCGGGGCATGATCCCGCCCGCGGCGGCGTCCAACGCGGCAGGCACGGCGACGTGAGCGAGAAATAGCCCGCCGCCGGCCGGGCGTGACTCAGCGCGGCGCCGGCAGGCCGGGGTCGCCCCAGGCCGGAGTCGCCCCGGACCGGGCGGCCCAGACCGGGTTCCGCCCGCTCCGGTCCGGCGAGGCCCGGTCCGGCCGGACCGTGTCCCGGCTGACGGGCGGACTGCGCCGTCGCGGCGCCGCCTGGCGGGCGCGCAGGGCATGGCCCGGCGGCTCCGCCTCCATTCCGCCAGGAAAAGGGTATGTATCGCCGGCGGTCCCGCGGAGCCGCCGCCGGGGCGTTCGCGCTTCCGCGCGGCGGGCGGCGGTCGCGACAGGCAGGGCAGGGGTGAGCAGTGATGGCACGGGGGCATGCGCGTAACGCCGGCGGATTTCCGGCGCCGGAAGCGTCCGCGACGGGCGACGGCCTGCTGGCGACGGCGCGGCGGCTCGCGCCCTATCTGTGGCCGCCGGCGGAGCGTCGCGATCTCAGGGGACGCATCTGGCTGGCCACGCTGCTGATCGTCGCCGCCAAGCTGGTCACCGTCGCCATGCCCTACGCCTTCAAGTGGGCGACGGACGCGCTGGCCGGCGACCAGCCGTTCTCCGGCGACGCGCCGCACTGGCTGTGGCAGGCGCCGCTGGCGCTCACCGCGCTCTATGGCCTCTCCCGCATCGCCATGGCCGCGCTCACCCAGATGCGCGACGCGGTGTTCGCCACCGTGACCATGGCGGCGGTGCGCCGCCTCGCCACTGACGTCTTCAACCACATGAACCAGCTCTCCCTGCGCTTCCACCTGGACCGGCGCATGGGCGGGCTCACCCGCATTCTCGAGCGCGGCCGGACGGGCGTGCAGGAGCTGTCGCGGCTGTTCGTGCTGCAGCTGCTGCCCACCATTCTCGAGTTCGCCCTGGTGCTGGGCGTGCTCAC
The DNA here is from genome assembly GCF_042432745.1 of Camelimonas abortus. NCBI lineage: Bacteria > Pseudomonadati > Pseudomonadota > Alphaproteobacteria > Hyphomicrobiales > Chelatococcaceae > Camelimonas > Camelimonas abortus. Next base: position 785,096 of record NZ_JBHLWR010000006.1, read on the forward strand.
CTGGCAGTTCGACTGGCGCTACGCCGCCATCGTCGTGGTCATGGTGGCGCTGTACGTGCTCTATACCTACCACGCCACCAACTGGCGCATCGCCATCCGCCGGCGCATGAACGAGACCGACAACGTCGTCCAGACCCGCGCCGTCGACGCCCTGCTCAATTACGAGACGGTGAAATATTTCGGCGCCGAGGAGCGCGAGGGACGCCGCTACGACGAATCAATGGCCCGCTACGAGGCCAGCTCCGTGCAGAGTTACGTGTCGCTGGCGGTGCTCAACGCCGGCCAGGTGATCATCTTCACCCTCGGCCTCACCGCCGCCATGGCCCTCGCCGTCATGGACATCCGCGCCGGCCGCGCCACCGTGGGCGGCTTCGTGATGATCAACGCCATGCTGGTGCAGCTGTCGGTCCCGCTCAATTTCATGGGCATGATCTACCGCGAGATCCGCCAGTCGTTGCTCGACATCAGCCAGATGTTCGCGGTGCTGGACCAGGAGCCCGAGATCCGCGACGCGCCGGACGCGCAGCCGCTGCAGGTGCGCGGCGGCGCGGTGCGCTTCGAGAACGTGCGCTTCGGCTACCGGCCCGACCGCGAGATACTGAAGGGAATCAGCTTCGAGATCCCGGCCGGGCGCACCGTGGCCATCGTCGGCCCCTCGGGGGCGGGCAAGTCGACCCTGTCGCGCCTGCTGTTCCGCTTCTACGAGCCCACCGCCGGCCGCATCCTCATCGACGGCCAGGACATCGCCCGCGTCACCCAGAAGAGCCTGCGCGCCGCCATCGGCATGGTGCCGCAGGACACGGTGCTGTTCAACGACACCATCGCCTACAACATCCGCTACGGCCGCTGGGACGCCAGCGACGAGGACGTGCGCGCCGCCGCCCGCATGGCCCAGCTGGCGCCGGTGGTGGAGGCGATGCCTGAAGGATACCAGACGCTTGTGGGCGAACGCGGACTCAAGCTCTCAGGCGGCGAGAAGCAGCGGGTGGCCATCGCCCGGACCATCCTGAAGGCGCCGCCCATCCTGGTGCTGGACGAGGCCACCTCCGCCCTCGACAGCTTCACCGAGCGCCAGATCCAGGAGGCGCTGGCCGAGGTCAGCCGCGGCCGCACCACCCTGGTGATCGCCCACCGCCTGTCCACCGTCGTACACGCCGACGAGATCGTGGTGCTGGAGTGGGGAGAGATCGTCGAGCGCGGAACCCACCTGCAGCTGCTGGCCCGGGGGGGCGTCTACGCCGGCCTCTGGAGCCGACAGCGCCGGGCGGAGGAGGCGCTGAAAACCCTGCGCGAGACCGGCGAGGACGGCGCGGTCGCGCCTGCGGCGCCGGGTCTCGCCGCCGGCTGAACGCCCGGCGCGGCGGCAGGCGGCGTTTCTCCGGCCGGTGTGATAGGATAAGGATGCCGGTCCGCGCGGCGTCGCGCGGCCGGCGGCCCGCGGTCCTGCACGTCCGCCGCAGGGGAACGGACCGCGCTTTCCGGGTGAAAACGCGTTAACTCAACGCCCCGGGCCCCGCCGGCCGCCGCGCGCCGGCCGGGCCCTGCGGGCCAGCATGGAGCAGCAATGTCGGTCTTCAACTCGGTTCGTGAAACGTTGGCGCCGGTCCACAAGGAAGGTTACCCGTTCATCATCGCCGGGGTGGTCGCCTCGCTGGTTCTGGGCTGGCTCTGGGAGCCGCTGGGCTGGGCGGGCGCGGTCGTCACCCTGTGGATCTGCTATTTCTTCCGCGACCCCGTGCGCGTGACGCCGCAGGACCCGGACGTGGTGATCTCGCCGGCCGACGGGCGCATCAGCAGCATCGTCGAGGTGGTTCCCCCGCCGGAGCTGCAGCTCGGCCAGGAGAAGATGCTGCGCATCTCCGTGTTCATGAACGTCTTCGACGTGCACGTGAACCGCGCCCCGGTGGCGGGCCGCGTGGCGCGCATCGCCTATACGCCCGGCCTGTTCCTCAACGCCGATCTCGACAAGGCCAGCGAAGACAACGAGCGCAGCGCCATGGTCATCGAGACGCCGCGCGGGCCGGTGGGCGTGGTGCAGATCGCCGGTCTCGTCGCCCGCCGCATCGTCAGCTTCGTGAAGGAAGGCGACCAGCTGGCGGCCGGACAGCGCTTCGGCCTGATCCGGTTCGGCTCGCGCGTCGACGTGTTCCTGCCGGCCGGCGTGGTTCCGGCGGTGGGTCTCAACCAGCGCGCCGTGGCCGGCGAGACGGTGCTGGCCGACCTGCGCGCCGGCGCGCAGCCGCGCGTCTTCGTCGCCTCCTGAGGACCTGTCCATGGCGGGCCTGTTCCCCCCCTTCGCTCCGGACGGCGGCGAGCCGCCGCGCCGGGGACTCAAATCCGTGCCGGTGCGGGTGCTGGTGCCCAACGTCATCACCCTGGTGGCGCTGTGCATCGGCCTCAGCGCCATCCGTCTCGGCATTGAGGGCAAGCTCGACCTGGCGGTGCTGTGCGTGCTGGCCGCGGCCATCCTCGACGGCGTCGACGGCCGGGTGGCGCGCCTGCTCAAGGGCACGTCACGCTTTGGCGCCGAGCTGGATTCGCTGGCCGATTTCGTCAATTTCGGCGTGGCCCCGGCGCTGCTGGTCTACACCTTCGCGCTGGACGGCCTGCGCTCGGTGGGATGGATCGTGGCGCTGGTCTTCGCCGTGGCGGCGGCGCTGCGCCTCGCCCGCTTCAACGTCATGCTGGACGACCCCGACCGGCCGGAGTGGATGAAAAATTATTTCGTGGGCATTCCGGCCCCGGCCGGGGCTCTGTGCGCGCTGCTGCCGGTTTACCTTCACCTGCTCGGCGTTCCTGCCCGCGATTTCCCCGGGATGATCAGCATCTTCATGCTGTTCATCGCCTTCATGATGGTGTCGCGCATCCCCACCTGGTCGGGCAAGACGCTGGGCCAGCGCATTCCGCGCGAGCGGGTGCTGCCGCTGTTCGTGGCCTGCGTGCTGGCCGCGGGCGTGCTGGCCAGCTACACCTTCGAGACGCTGACGGTGATGACCCTGGCCTATCTGCTGCTGATTCCGGTGGGCGTCGCCGCCTTCCGGCGTAACCTGCAGCGCCACGGCGCCGCCCCGGCGGGCGCCGCGACGGCGCAGCCGGAGGCGGCCGGAGAAACGCCGGAGCAGGGCGGCGCCGGTCCGGCAGGCGGCGCGCCCCCGGCCGCGTGATCCCTTCCGCCGCGGGGAGAAAGACCGGCGGAAACCGGCGCGGCGTCAGGGCCGCCGCGCCGCAGGCACAGCCATTCCGGAGACATGCTGAATGTCGGCAGGCGAAACATCCGCACCGCCAACCCTTCGTCTGGTCCTCGCCTCCGCCTCGCCGCGGCGGCTGGCGCTGCTGGAGCAGGCCGGCGTGCGCCCCCAGGCGCTGCTGCCGGCGGATATCGACGAGACGCCGCTCAAACGCGAGAAGCCGCGCGACTACGCCCGCCGCATGGCCAGGGAAAAGGCCCGCAAGGCCGCGGAGCTGCTGCGCGACGCCGGCGGCGACGGCGATTTCATTCTGGCCGCGGACACGGTGGTGGCCGTGGGACGGCGCATCCTGCCCAAGACCGAGCTGGTGGAGGAGGCGGACTGGTGCCTGCGGCTGCTCTCCGGCCGCACCCACCGCGTCTACACCGCGGTGTGCCTGATCTCGCCGCGCGGCGAGCGCGAGCGGCTGGTGGAGACCCGGGTGCGCTTCCGTAACCTGGGGCGGGAGGATCTCGCCGCCTATCTCGCCTCCGGCGAGTGGCGCGGCAAGGCCGGCGGCTACGCCATCCAGGGCGTCGCCGGCGCCTTCGTGGTGAAGCTGGTGGGGTCCTATACGGCGGTGGTGGGCCTGCCCCTTTATGAAACCGTGAACCTGCTGGCGGGCGAAGGCTATCCCGTGCGGGCCGGCTGGACGGCCTGAGCGCGAAGCGGCGCGCCCGCCGGCGACAACTGCACTGGTGTGAGCCCATGAACGACGCGAACAGGCCGCAAGACGGCGCTCCCCCGTCCGGACAGCCGGAGGCCTCGCCCCGCGGCGGCCGCTGCCCGGTGTGCGGCAATCCGGCGGCGAAGGGACTGGAGCCGTTCTGCTCGCCGCGCTGCCAGGACGTGGATCTCAACCGCTGGCTGAGCGGCGCCTATGTCATCCCCGGCCGTTCCCTTGAGGATGACGACGACGGGGAGTGACGCCGGCGGGGCCGCCCGTCCGGAGCGGTCAGCCCGGGATGACCGGCAGGAAGAAGGGCGAGAGCGCCAGCGCCGAGGCCACGGTGAGCGTCACGGCGATCACCGCCGCCCGCACGCCGCCGTCGCGGGCCTCGTCCACGCGCGCGGTCCTGACGCGCGCGCCCTGCGCGGGCGGCCGGTCTGCGAACGGCCCGGACCAGGCCGCCTGGCCGGCGGAGAAGGGAAGGGCCCGCCCGCCGGCGTCGCCGGCGCGCCGGGCGGGGCTGTGGTGATGGATCGTCAATGCCGCGCTCCTGGCTTCGCCGGCGCCGCGCGGTGTTGCGCGATCCGTCCGGCGGCGCGCCGGCCCATGGCCCGCGCGCTCTGGCGGAAACGGCGGCGGCGGGCCGAAAGTTCCGGCGGCGCGGCCGGCGCGGTCTGCCCCTGCGCGCGACGGTGGTTCACATCGGCGCCAGTTGTCCTACAAGTTCGAAAGCGCCGGCCGCCGCCGGGCGGGGGCAGACGCGCGCCGCCGCGGCGGCGCCCGCCGTCAGGATGGAAACGCGAACAGGAGTGGGCCACGGCGTCCGGAGCGGTCTCCGGCGGCCGTGGCGGGGAGCAGACATGGCTGCATTCAGCGACATGAACGTCATCATCACCGGCGCGGCCACCGGCCTTGGCGCCGCCACGGCGATCGGCCTGGCGCGGGCGGGCGCGCCGCGCCTGGTGCTCAACTACGCCTCCAGCCGGGAGGCCTGCGCCGCCACCGCCGAGGCCTGCCGCGCCGCGGGCGCGAAGGAGGTGCGCCTCGTCCAGGGCGACGTCTCGAAGGACGAGGACTGCCGCCGCATCGTCGCCGAGGCGCAGTCGTGGGGCGCGGTGCACGCCCTCGTCAACAACGCCGGCACGACGCTGCACGTGCCCCATGACCAGCTCGACCGCCTGTCAGCCGAGGATTTCCACCGCATTTACGGCGTCAACGCCGTCGGTCCGTTCCAGATGATCCGCGCCGCCCGTCCGCTGCTGGAGGCGGCGCACGCCGCCTGGGGGCTGCCGGCCTCGGTGGTGAACGTCTCCTCCATCGCCGGCCTCGCCGGCGTCGGCTCGTCGGTGGCCTATGTGGCCTCCAAGGCGGCGCTGAACGGCCTCACCGTGTCGCTGGCCCGGGCCCTGGCCCCGGCCATCCGCGTCAACGCCCTGTGCCCCGGCTATATCGACACCCCCTGGTTCGTGAAGGGCACGGGCCAGGAGAACGCTGACCGCCTGCGCCGCCAGGTGGCGGAGTCGACGCCGCTCGGCGTGGCGCCGAAACCTGAGGACGTTGCGGAAGTCGCCATCTTCCTCGCCGGCCCCGGTTCGCGCTACATGACCGGCGAACTGGTTCCCTGCGACGCCGGCACGCGCCTCGCCGGTCCGGGCCCCCGCCGCAGGTAAGGCCGCCGGCCGCGCCGCCGGTCTCCGCTCCGCCGTCGCGCGCGGCGGGGGCGGGGCGGCGCGTGACGGCGCACGATAACCCTGAGGAGAACACCATATGGAACTGAACGGCATCACCGCGCTGGTCACCGGCGGCGCCTCCGGCCTCGGCCGGGCCACCGCCGAGAGGCTGGTCGCCGGCGGCGCGAACGTCGTGATCGTGGACCTGCCTTCCTCGGACGGCGCCAACACCGCGAAGGAGCTTGGCCCGAAGGCGCAGTTCGTCCCGGGCGACGTCACCAGCGAGGCCGACATGCAGGCGGCCGTGGACGCGGCCAACGCCGGCGGCGCCCTGCGCGCGGTCGTGCACTGCGCCGGTCGCGGCGGCGCCCTGCGCATCCTCGACAAGAACGGCAATCCCGGCTCGCTCGAGCACTACGAGATGGTGGTCCGCATCAACCTGATCGGCACCTTCAACGTGCTGCGTCTCGCCGCCGCCGCCATGGCGAAGAACGACCTGGTCAACGAAGAGGAGCGCGGCGTCATCGTCAACACCGCTTCGGTGGCCGGCTATGAGGGCCAGATCGGCCAGATTCCGTACGCCTCCGCCAAGGCCGGCATCATCGGCATGACCATCGTCGCCGCCCGCGACCTCGCCAGCCGCGGCATCCGCGTCAACACCATCGCTCCGGGCATCTTCGACACGCCGCTGCTCGGCCGCCTCGCCGAGCCGATCCGCCAGTCGCTGGGCGCCAGCGTGCCGTTCCCGCCGCGTCTGGGCAATCCGAAGGAGTTCGCGATGCTGGCCGTGCAGATCATCGAGAACCCGATGCTGAACGGCGAGACCATCCGTCTCGACGGCGCCATCCGCATGGCGCCGCGCTGAGCCGCGCCGCGCCCGGGGGCGCTCCCGCGTCCCCGCCGCTTTCCGGCGCGCCGCGCAGGCTCCGGCCTGCGCCGGCGCGCCGGTTTTTTCCTCACGCCGCCGCGCCGCGCGGCGCGGGCGTGGAACGGCGCGACCGGACAGACAGCGACGTGTTCGCAACGAAAAGCGCCGGCGACATTCCGGAGGATCGCAGCAAATGAACATCAGGGACCTGCCGCTGGGCGAAGTGCGTCCGGCGCACCGGTTTGACGAGGGACGCCTGCACGCATGGCTGGCGCAGCGCATCGCCGGTTTCGGCGACGACATGCGCGTGCTGCAGTTCGCCGGCGGCGCCTCCAACCCCACCTTCCTGCTGACCACCGTCGCCGACGGGGGCGAGCGTCACTTCGTGCTGCGCAAGAAGCCGCCGGGCGTGCTGCTGCCCAGCGCCCACCAGGTGGACCGCGAATACCGGGCCATGCGCGCCCTGGCCGGCTCCGGCGTGCCCGTGCCCGTGGCCCGCGCCTATTGCGACGATCCCGCGGTCATCGGCACCGAGTTCTACGTGATGGACTTCCTGGAGGGCCGGGTGTTCCGAGACGCCACCCTGCCGGACCAGACGCCGGAGGAGCGCGCCGCCATTTATGACAGCCTCAACGACGCGCTCGCCCGCCTGCACGCCGTGGACTACAACGCCGTGGGCCTCGGCGACTTCGGCCGCGCCGGCGGCTTCTTCGGGCGCCAGCTGAAGCGCTGGTCCACCCAGTACCGCAAGGCGCAGACGGAAGACATCCCGGCCATGGAGCGGCTGCTGGAGGAGCTGCCGGCGCGCCTGCCGGCCGACGACGTCTCCACCATCGCCCATGGCGACTACCGCCTCGGCAACGTGATGTTCCACCCCACCGAGCCGCGCGTCATCGCCGTGCTGGACTGGGAGCTGGCCACCATCGGCCATCCGCTCGCCGACCTCGGCTACAACTGCTTCATGTGGCACACCGAATCGGCGGAGCTGGGCAGCCTGCGCGGCGTGGACTTCGCCGCCAGCGGCATCCCCACCGAGCAGCAGTATGTGGAGGCCTACTGCCGCCGCACCGGCCGCGATGGCATCGCGGACTGGAACTTCTACCTGGCCTTCGCCGCCTTCCGCCTCGCCGCCATCACCCAGGGCGTCTATCGCCGGGCGCTGGACGGCAACATCTCCACCGAGCGCGGCGAGCTGGTCAACGGCGCCGGCGCCATGGCCGAGCTGGCGCTGCGCCTGCTGCACCGCCCGGCCTGAGCCGGCCGCGCCAGGCCCGGGCATGAGAAGGCCCGGCGTCAGCGCGACGCCGGGCCTTTTGCGTTCTCGCCGCGGCGGCCGGCAGGAGGCTCAGCGCCCCGCCAGCTCCGCCGCGATTTCGTAGGAGCGCAGCCGCGCCTTGTGGTCATGGATGGCGGCGGCGATGATCAGCTCGTCGGCCTGGGTGCTGTCCACGATCGCCTGGAGCCGGGCGCGCACCGTGTCCGGCGCGCCCACCGCCGAGCAGGCCAGCATGGCCGAGACATGGGCCTTCTCGTGCGGCTGCCAGTAGCTCTCGATGTCGTCGATGGGCGGGCGCATCTTGCCCCGCACGCCGCGGATCAGGTTGACGAACTGCTGCTGCGGCGTGGTGAACAGCCGCTTCGCCTCCGCGTCGGTGTCGGCGGCGATGACGTTGACCGCGACCATGACGTGGGGCCGGTCCAGCTGCGCCGAGGGCTTGAAGCGCTCGCGGTAGAGGGCGATGGCCTCATGCAGCGCCGCCGGGGCGAAATGCGAGGCGAAGGCGTAGGGCAGGCCGAGCGCCGCCGCCAGCTGCGCGCCGTAAAGGCTGGAGCCCAGGATCCACAGGGGCACGTTGGTGTCATGACCGGGCACGGCCTGGATGACCTGCCCCTCGGCAACCGGCCCGAGCAGCGCCTGCAGCTCCAGCACGTCCTGCGGGAAATTGTCGGCGGCGGAGGGGTCGCGGCGCAGCGCCCGCAGGGTGCGCTGGTCCGTGCCGGGGGCGCGGCCGAGGCCAAGGTCAATGCGGCCAGGGAACAGCGTCTCCAGCGTGCCGAACTGCTCGGCGATCACCAGCGGCGAATGGTTGGGCAGCATGACGCCGCCGGCGCCGACGCGGATCGTGCTGGTGTGCGCCGCCACATGGCCGATCACCACCGCCGTGGCGGCGCTGGCGATGCCGGTCATGTTGTGATGTTCGGCGAGCCAGAAGCGGCGGTAGCCCCACTTTTCGGCGTGCCGGGCGAGGTCGACCGAGTTGCGCAGGGCGTCCGCGGCGGTTTGCCCTTCCGGGATGAACGCAAGATCCAGAACTGAAAACGGGGGCACTTGTACGACACTCCTCGGCGCCAGCGGCGCGTTGATTGGTCCGGACCGGGACGCGGCGATTCCGGAAAACGCCGGCGCCGGTCAACATCGTCGCCAAAAGCTCCCGTCGCAAGCGTGACCGGTATCATATGGGACCTGTTTGCGGGCAGGTCGCCCGTGCGCCTGGCGCATGGGTCGTGACGTCGCAGCGCCGGCGTGGCCGCGACAGGCGCCGCGGAGGGCGCCGCCTTTCCGCCGGCGCCGCCGGACGCGCCCGCCTTCGTCCTTGCCTTCGCCGCCGTTCCAGGCCCCCATGGCGACAGGCGCGACGGGCGCCGAAAGGGGAGGAAACGTGGCGATGCGGAGAAGGCCATGGATTGGCGTCGATCTGGACGGAACGCTGGCGCATTTCGACGAGTGGCGCGGCGTCGGGCACATCGGCGCGCCCATCGCGCCGATGATGGCGCGGGTCCGCCGCTGGCTCGAGGAGGACCGTGAGGTGAAGATCTTCACCGCCCGCGCCTCCGTCGACGAGCCGCTGCGCAGCGAGGTGATCGCCCACATCCACGCCTGGCTGGAGCGCCACGGGCTGCCGCGGCTCGAGGTGACCTGCGTCAAGGACCTGTGGATGCGCGAGCTGTGGGACGACCGGGCGGTGCAGGTCATTCCCAACACCGGCGTTTCGGTGGCCGACGAGCTGGAGGCCGGCCGCCTCGCCCGCGCCGGCAAGCCCTGAGCCGCGCCGGCGCTTCTCCGCGGCCTCCGGCTGTGCTAGCGCCGCCGCAGGGCCGCGCCGTGCGGCCGCCATGACAACGCGGAGCCTCGCATGTTCAGCCACGTGGTGCTGGGAACCAACGACCTGCAGCGCGCCAGGAAATTTTATGACGCCACCCTCGCCGCGCTGGGCGTGCCGCCGGGGGTGGAGATGCACGTGCACGCGCCGCGCGTCTATTACCGCCACAACGGCATGACCTTCGTGGTCACCGCGCCAGTCAATGGCGAGCCGGCCACCGCCGCCAACGGCGGCACCGTGGGCTTCGCCGCCCCCTCGGGCGAGGCCATCGAGGCCTGGCACGCCGCCGGTCTCGCCAATGGCGGAACCACCTGCGAGGATCCGCCGGGGGTGCGCGACACGCCGCGCGGCCGCTTCTACCTCGGCTACCTGCGTGATCCGGACGGCAACAAGCTGTGCGCCTTCCACCCGCTGTCCTGAGGGCGCGGCGGATTTTGGCGCCGGGCGGCGGAGCGCGTAACATCGGGCGGTCCGCGCCCGGAATGCCGGGGCGGACAGGGCGCAGGGCGGGCGCCGTGCGGCGCTGCTGGACCAGGACGGCTGATGTCTGACGACGCTCCCGAAACCACACGCGGCGCGCGGCCTGAGGCCGCGCGCGCCGAACCGCCGGCCGCGCGCCTGCTCGGCCGCACGGTCATCGCCTTCGATCCGGCGGCGGGCGAGGGTGCCTTCACCTATGTCGCCGGTCCCGGGTTCTGTAACCGCCACGGCACGGTGCAGGGCGGGCTGCTGGCGGCCATGCTCGATTCCGCCACCGGCTTCACCTTCATCGAAAGCCTGGGCCCCGGGCTGACGGCGGTGACGCGCGAGCTGCGCGCGCAATATCACCGCCCGGCCCGGCCAGGCGTCATTCACGCCCGCGCCCGCGTCGTGCGCAACGACGGGCGCGACGGCGAGGTCCACGGCGAACTGCGCGACGCCGGCGGCCAGCTGCTGGCCAGCGCCGTGGCGCTGATGCGGGTGCTGCGCCGCTGAAGGCGCGGCCGGCGCCCGCCGGTCCGGCCGCCGCGGCCCTGAGTCCGCCGCAGGCGGCGGATTTCGCTGCGAAAAAATGTTTTTTGCCCCGCCCCGCCGGCCGGAAAATTATTCCCGGTTTCGTCGCGCGGTGACGAATTTTTCCAAAGTGAATCCGGCGCCCCTGAAGATGATTGACCGGCTCCCGGGGCGCGGCGTTTGATGATGGCGGTCACGACGACCCGCGGGCATTTGACCACAGCAGCTTGCGCCGCGTCACCAAACGCTAAAGATCCGGCGCCGGCCGGAGGAGCTGGAGCAGAACCATGATGACGATCCCGTTTCACGTCGCCGCCCTGGCGCCTGAACTGACGTCCTGTCGTCGCGCGGCCTGACGCGCCTGCGGCGAAGGCCGCGAATGCTTTCCCTGACAATCCGGAATCTTTGACGCTGGCCCGCCAGCGAACGGGGACATCATGCCTGTTTCCACCGCACCAGGGGCTGCGGCGCCGCCCGGCTCCGCCCGTCCCTCCGGCGCCCGCGGCGCCGTGATCATCGAAATCGCCGACCTCGCCGCGGGAATCCTCGCGGCGGACGGCGCCGGCTACCGCTTTCACGCCGCCGGGCCGCGCTTCGCCGCGCTCGACGGCCGGATCTTCCGCTCGGCGGGGGAGGCTGAACGCGCCGCCCGCCATGTGCTCACCGCCCGCAAGCGCGTCTCCGGCGTTGCGGCGCCAGAAAGGGAGGCGCGCCGATGAGCGCCCTGCGTCTCGTCGCCCTGAGCGGCAACATCCACCGTCCGTCCAAGACCCGCGCACTGGCGGAGGCCGCCGTGGCCGCCGCCGCCCGTCGCCGGCCGTTCGCCCCCGAGATCTATGACCTCGTGGACATCGGTCCGGGCGTCGGCGCCTTCAGCCGCAGGGAGCTGCCCCAGGCCGGCCGCGACGTGCTCGACGCCATCGAGAACGCCGACGCCCTCATCATCGCCACGCCCGTCTACAAGGGCTCCTACATCGGCCTGCTCAAGCACCTGATCGACTTCATCGATCCGCAGGCCCTCGTGGGCCGGCCGGTGCTGCTCGGCGCCACCGGCGGCGGCCACCGCCACGCGCTGGTGGTGGAGCACCAGCTGCGGCCGCTGTTCGGCTTCTTCAGCGCGCTGGCCACGCCTACCGCCGTCTACGCCTCCGACGCCGACTTCGCCGACGGCGCGCTCGTGGCGGCGGACGTGCGCGCCCGCCTCGACCAGGCGGCGGACGAGCTCGTGCACCTCGCCGAGGCGCGCCGCCACGCCCTTGCCCGCGCGGGCGACGAGGCCCGGCGGGTGGCGTGAGCGCCCCCGCCTTTCCCGGAAACCAGGGGCCAGGAACGCGCCGCGGGCGCGCCAGGGAGCGCGCCGGAGAGCCGTCCGCCCCGCAGGAACGAGAGACAGCGCCATGACCAGCATGATCAGCCGCCGCACGTTCGCCGCCGCCGTCGCCAGTGCGGCCCTCGCCATCGCCGCCTTCGGGCCCGCCAGCGCCGGGGAGGCGCCGAAGGAGGTCCGCATCGGCTACCAGAAGGCCTCCGTCTCCATCGTCGCCCGCCAGTCTGGCCAGATCGAGAAGCGTCTGAAAGAGCTGGGCGTCGAAAACGTCAAATGGGTGGAGTTCCAGTTCGGCCCGCCGATGCTGGAGGCCATCGGCGCGGGCGCCGTGGACGTCGGCGCCGTCGGCGACACCCCGCCGGTGTTCGCCCAGGCCGCCGGCGCCAATGTGGTTTACGCCGCCGTCTCGCCGGCCTCGCAGCACGCCATCCTCGTCAGGGCGGACTCGCCGGTGAAGTCCGTGGCCGACCTGAAGGGCAAGAAGGTGGGCATCCCCAAGGGCTCCAGCGCCCACAACCTGGTGGTGCAGGCGCTGGCCGCCAACGGGCTGGCTTTCTCCGACATCCAGCCGGTTTACCTGACCCCGGCCGACGGCGTCGCCGCCTTCGCCCGCGGCTCCATCGACGCCTTCGCCGTCTGGGATCCGTTCTACGCCCTGGTGGAGCTGCGCCAGAACGGCCGTCCCGTCGCCGGTCTCGAGAACCTTCCGCCCACCAACGCCTTCTACCTCGCCAACGGCGACTTCGCGAAAAAGCATCCGGAGGCGCTGCAGGCGCTGCTGGACGAAATCCGCAAGATCACCGAGTGGGCCGGCCAGAACCGCGACGCCGTGGCCGAGGCCTCGCAGAAGGCCACCGGCATTGATCCGGAAGGCAACCGCCGCGCCATCAACCGCGCCGAATATTCGCTGCGGCCGCTCACCGGGACGGAGATCAGCAACCAGCAGAAGGTGGCCGACGCCTTCTACGCCCTGGGCCTGATCCCCAGGCAGATCACCGTCCGCGACATCGTCTGGACTCCGCCGCAACAGCGGGCCGCCCGCTGACGGCGGCCGCCGGGCCCGCTCCCGAAGGGCCACGAACATCCTGGACGGCCAGCGTCGCCCCCGCGCTGGCCGGCCGTTCTGACCCGCAAACACGGAGAAACGTCATGTCCGCCTCCAGTCGCAACGCCGCCGGTCCGCTGAACTTCTTCTGGTTCATTCCCACCCATGGCGACGGCTCCTATCTCGGCTCCGAGACGCAGCAGCGCCCGTCCGACCACGGCTATTTCCGCCAGGTGGCCCAGGCCGTGGACCGGCTCGGCTACAGGGGCGTGCTGCTGCCCACCGGCCAGAACTGCGTCGACAGCTGGATCACCGCCGCGGCGCTGGCCGAGGTCACCAGCCAGCTGAAATTCCTGGTGGCGCTGCGCCCGGGCGTGGTGACGCCGTCCTTCGCCGCCCGCCAGACCGCCGCGCTCGACCGGCTGAGCAACGGCCGCCTGCTGCTGAACGTGGTGGTGGGCGGCGTGCCGGCCGAGCTCGCCGGCGACGGCATCTATCTCTCGCACGACGAGCGCTACGCGCAGGCCGGCGAGTTCCTCACCATCTGGCGGCGGCTGATGGCTGGCGAGACCGTGAGTTTTGACGGCAAGTACTACAAGGTCGAGAACAGCCGTCTCGACTTTCCGCCGGCCCAGGAGCCGCATCCGCCGCTGTATATCGGCGGCTCCTCCGACGCCGGCATCGAGCTGGCGGCGGAGCAGACCGGGCTCTACCTCACCTGGGGCGAGCCGCCGGCGCAGGTGGCGGAGAAGATCGCCCGCGTGCGCGCCGCCGCGGCGCGGCGGGGCAGGACCATCCGCTTCGGCATCCGCCTGCACTTCATCGTGCGCGAGACCAATGAGGAGGCGTGGGCCGCCGCCGACCGGCTGATCAGCCGCATCACCGACGAGCAGATCGCCTTCGCCCAGGCGCGCCTGCGCGCCGCCAGCGACTCGGTGGGCCAGGCGCGCATGCTGGAGCTGCACCAGGGCCGTCGCGACCGGCTTGAGGTGTCGCCGAACCTGTGGGCCGGCGTCGGCCTGGTGCGCGGCGGCGCCGGCACGGCCCTGGTGGGCGACCCGAAGACCGTGGCCGAACGCCTGCGCGAATACCAGGCGCTGGGCATCGATACGGTGATCGGCTCCGGCTATCCGCATCTGGAGGAGTCCTACCGCGTGGCCGAGCTGCTGTTCCCGGAGCTGGGCATCGAGCGGCCGGGCGCCCGTTACCGCAAGGGGCTGGCCAATGAGTTCGCCGGCGCCCGGGCGGTGGGCGCCGGGACCGGCCCGGCTAACCTCAGGGCGGCGGCGTCATGAGCGACGTGGCGGTCAAGGCCGTGGCCACTTCCGCCCCGGCCGTGGAGACGGCGGAGGCGAAACGCTCCGCCCGTTTCCTCACCCGCGCCTTCGGGCGTTTCGCCTCGGGCAATCTGGCGGGCTGGATCGCCCCGGCGCTGATCCTCGCGCTGTGGGAGTTTCTGGCCCGCATCGGCTACCTGCAGCCCAACGTGCTGCCGGCGCCGACGGCCATCGTGGCGGCGGCCGTCCGCCTCACCGCCAGCGGCCAGCTGCCGGAGAGCATCGCCGTCTCCAGCCTGCGGGCGCTGGCCGGCTTCGCGGCGGGCGGCGGCGTCGGCCTCGCGCTGGGTCTGGCCAACGGCCTGTCGAAGCTGAGCGAGAAGCTCACCGACACCAGCCTGCAAATGGTGCGCAACGTGCCGCATCTGGCGCTGATTCCGCTGGTGATCCTGTGGTTCGGCATCGACGAGGGCGCCAAGCTGTTCCTGGTGTCGCTGGGCGTGTTTTTCCCCATGTACATCAACACGCTGCACGGCATCCGCAACGTGGACCCGCAGCTCATCGAGATGGGGCGCATTTACGGCATGAAGCCTGGCGAGCTGTTCTGGCGGGTGATCCTGCCCGGAGCGCTGCCCTCCATCTTCGTCGGCCTGCGTTATGCGCTCGGCATCATGTGGCTGACGCTGATCGTGGCCGAGACCATCGCCGCGGAGTCCGGCATCGGGCACATGGCCATGCAGGCGCGCGAGTTCCTGCTGGTCGACGTGGTGATGCTGTCCATCATCATTTACGCGCTGCTCGGCAAGGCCGCCGACAGCATCGCCCGCCTGCTGGAGCGGCTGTCGCTGCAGTGGCATCCGGCCTACCGCAAGTAAGGAGGCGATCATGGCTGCAACAGTCGCCGCCGCCCGTGCGTCCGCCAGCGCGGCGTCCGGGGCGGCGTCCCGGCCGCGGGCCGGCGGCGCCGCGGTCACCATCCGGGGCCTGTCGCGTTCATTCGGCGACAAGCAGGTGCTGAAGCGGGTGGACCTGCACATTCCCGCCGGCCAGTTCGTGGCGGTGGTGGGCAAGAGCGGCTGCGGCAAGAGCACGCTGCTGCGGCTGGTCGTGGGGCTGGACCAGCCGACCTCCGGGCACATCACGCTCGCCGGCGTGGACGGCGCAGGGGACGGGGAGGCGGGCGCCGTGGAGGGCGTGCGCATCATGTTCCAGGAGCCGCGGCTGCTGCCATGGGAGCGGGTGCGCGGCAATGTGGAGGTGGGCCTCAGCCGCGCCCTGCCGCGGGCGGAGCGCAAGGCCATCGCCCAGCGCACGCTGGAGGCGGTGGGGCTGGGCGACCGCGGCGGCGAGTGGCCCGCGGTGCTCTCGGGCGGCCAGAAACAGCGCGTGGCGCTGGCGCGCGCCCTGGCCAGCGGCCCGCGCCTGCTGGCGCTGGACGAACCGCTGGGCGCGCTGGACGCGCTGACCCGCATCGACATGCAGCGCCTGATCGAGCGGGTGTGGCAGGAGCAGGGATTCACCGCGATTCTTGTGACCCACGACGTGAGCGAGGCGATCGCGCTTGCAGACCGCATCCTGGTGATCGACCAGGGGACGATCGCGGCCGACATTCCGGTTCCCGGCGCGCGGCCGCGCCGGCGCGGCGACCCGGAGCTGGCGGCGCTGGAAGGGCGGATCATCGACGCCCTGTTCAACGACCACGCCGCGGGGATCTGACCGGCCGTCTCCTGTTCCGCCAGGCGATGGATGCGGGCGAATCCGGGCCATGCGCCCGGATTTTTGTTGTGACGCGGCGCCTCCATGACCGGCGCGCCCTGGCCCGGGGCGCGTCGCGTCTTTTCCTGATATGTTATCTGTCATAACGTCATGGCTGACAGCAGAACGGGAGGTCGTCATGGAGGTGACGCGCAGGGCGTTCCAGTTTGGCGCGCTGGCGCTGCTTTCGTCTGCGGGCGCGCTGGCCTGGGGCGCGCGCGGACGGGCCGCCAGCGGCGCGCCGGGCGTCACGGACACGGAAATCCGCCTCGGCCAGACCATGCCTTACAGCGGCCCCGCCGCGGCATGGAGCGCAATCGGCCGCACCGAGGCCGCCTATTACCGCATGATCAACGACCAGGGCGGCGTCAACGGGCGCAGGATCAACCTCATCAGCCTTGACGACGCCTATTCCCCGCCCAAGACCGTGGAGGCCACGCGCCGCCTGGTGGAGCAGGACGAAGTGTTCGCCATCGTCGGCTCGCTCGGCACCGCCCCCAACGCCGCCATTCACAGATATCTCAACAGCAGGGGCGTGCCGCAGCTGCTCATCTCCAGCGGCATCAGCCGGTTCAATGATCCGAAAAACTTCCCCTGGACCATGCCGGCGCTGCCCAGCTACCTCACCGAGGCGCGCATTCTCACCTCATGGGCCATGCGGCGCGCGCCGGGCGGGCGCATTGGCCTGCTGATGTCCAACGACGATCTCGGGCGCGACGCCCTCGCCGGCGCCAGGCAGGCGCTCGGCCCCGACGCCAGCCGGCTGCTGGTCGCAGAAAGCTACGAGCTCACCGACGCCAGCGTCGATTCCCAGATCCTCAAGCTGAAGTCCGCCGACGTCGGCGCGCTGCTGGTTTACGCCTCGCCCAAGTTTGCGGCCCAGACCATCCGCAAGCTGTCGGAAATGGGCTGGCGGCCGCTGCGCCTGCTGTCAAGCATCGCCGCCTCGGTGGCGGGGGTGTTGCAGCCGGCGGGGCTGGAGAACAGCGTCGGCGTCATTTCGGTGGCCTATGTGAAGGATCCCACCGATCCGGCGTGGGAGAACGACCCCGGCATGAAGCGCTGGCACGCCTTCATGGACAAATATCTGCCTGGCGCCGACAAGTCTGATCTCAACTACACCACCGGCTATTACATCGCCGATTTCGCCACCCGCCTGCTGAAAGCCTGCGGCGACAGGCTGACGCGGGAAAACCTGATGCGCCACGCCGCCAACGTGCCGGGATGGGAGTTCGACACGCTCATCCCCGGCATCAGGGCGCGCACGACCCCGGACGACTTCGCGCCGCTGAAGCAGATGCAAATGATGACCTTCGACGGCCGGCGCTGGAATCTCACTGGCGAACTGCTCGGCCAGGAGGGCTGATCCGGGGCGGCCGGGCGCACGTCCCGCCGTGGTCACGGCCCGGCGCCAGGGATGCGGCGCGGGGCCGGCGCGTTCGCCGGCGCCGCCGCGCCTCCGGCGTGGCCACGGACGCCCGGTCAGGGCAGGCGTGGGCGCGGGGAGGGGACCGGCGCGCCGGCCCGGCGGGAGGCCCGCTGCGGGAAAGGACGGCGCCTGCAGGACCTATGCCCGGCGTCTGCGCCGGCTGGGGAAGCGCGCCCCGTTTGCGGGGAACGGATCGCTTGCAGGCGCCGCCCCGCCGCCTGCGTCCGGGGCGTCATGTCCTGGAGCGTCATGTCCTGGGGCGTCATGTCCTGGCCTGACGCCGTCGCCAGGACGGAACGGGCGGCATGACGGAACGGGGCCTGCGGGACGGAAAAAGGCGCCTGCGGAGACTGGCGCGGCGCGCCATCCGGGGCGGCGCGGATGCTGCGGAACGTCCGGGTCACGCCCCGGCCTCACGCGGCTGAAGCGGCGTCGCATGTGAAGGGCGCGGACGGACGCCGCGGCGTTCCGCCCCGCCCGGAAAGGCGCGAACAGACAGGTTGCCGGAGCCTCCGGGGCCACGCGCAGGGAACAGCGGGCGCAGGCAGCCAGCCGCGCCGCGATCTCCGGTCAACTTCCCAAACGCGCGCTCCCGCCCGCTCCGCAGGGCGTGGCGGCGGCGCGCGCCGGCGCGCCCGGTCCTCAGAGGTCCACCAGCTGGGCGTCGGGCGCGTTTTTCTTCACTGATTCGATGCCCTTGTCGCGGCTGGCCGCGCTTTCGTAGAGCTCGCTGGTGCCGATGACCTGGCCGTTGGCCGCCTTCAGGTTGAACATGTATTTCCCCGACGGCGTCACCTTGCGCTCGTAACGGCTGTCGTCACGCGCGTTGACCTGCACCGAATGCACGCCGTTCACGGCGCTCGCCCGCTGTTTGTAGCCTTCGCTCGACAGGATGTTCTGGCCGTTAGCAGCCTTCAGGCGAAACCGGAACTGCCCGCTTTTGTCCTGGTAGATTTCGAATTTCGCCGCCATTGGCAGATGCTCCGTTATTGAGGCCCCCTCCGGATATCCGCGCAGGATTCCCCCGTTTCCCCTGATCATCGCCAGGTTTAACGGTCGATGGCAAGTGTGACCGGACAATTATGGCGACATTGTTATGCAGAATCCGCGCTCCGGTCATGTGCGCCTGAACCGGCATGACCAGCGGACTGGCCGGGGCCCGCCCGGCGCGCGGCTGCACATGATCTTGTCATGGCCGGAGAAACGATGTCGCCGGTTATTGTTTACTTTGTGTCCCGGAATGGGCTGGCGCCGTTACGGCGCGTCCAGCTCCAGCAGGGCGCGCACGCGCGCGGCGATGGCGAGGCAGCTGGTGAGGCCGGGACTCTCGATGCCGAGCAGGTTGACGAGGCCGCGCACGCCGTGCGCCTGCGGCCCGTCGATGCGGAAATCCGCCGCCGGTTCGCCCGGTCCGTGTAGCTTGGGGCGCACCCCCGCCCAGGCCGGCGCCAGCGCTCCCTCGGGCAGGCCCGGCCACCAGCGGCGGATGGCGGCCTCGAACATGGCCTGGCGCGCCGGATCCACCGCATGGTCGTCGGGCCGGTCGGTCCATTCCACGTCCGGGCCGAAGCGCAGCTGGCCGCCAGTGTCGAGGGTGGCGTGCACGCCGAGCCCGGCGGCGCGGCCGCTGGCCGGTGCCCCGGCCGGATAGATCAGGCGCGTGAACGGGCTGCGGCCGGTGAAGGCGAAGTAACTG
This sequence comes from Camelimonas abortus, assembly GCF_042432745.1. Taxonomy (NCBI): domain Bacteria; kingdom Pseudomonadati; phylum Pseudomonadota; class Alphaproteobacteria; order Hyphomicrobiales; family Chelatococcaceae; genus Camelimonas; species Camelimonas abortus. The sequence goes on from NZ_JBHLWR010000006.1 coordinate 804,154, forward strand.
CCCTTGGCGAACCACTGCCGCGGCGCCGCCTGCGGCGGCAGTCCGGCGGTGTTGCGGGCCAGCAGCGGCGCGCCGTGCCCGGCGGCGTTGACCACGTAACGGGCGCTGAGCGTGGTCTCTTCCCCGGCGCCGGCCACCTGCACCAGCAGGCGGTCGCCGTCCGGGATGATGGCGCGCGCTTCGGCCCGCAGCGCCGTCTCGCCGCCGGCGGCGCGCAGGTCGGCCGCAAGCGCCTGGATGAGGCCGTGAACGTCGATGACGCCGGTGTCGGCGCAGTGCAGCGCGGCGACGCAGGCGATCTCCGGCTCCAGCGCCTGCGCCTCGCGGCCGTCGATGAGGCGGATGTCGCGCACGCCGTTGCCCAGCGCCCGCTGGCGCAGGGCCGGCAGGGCGGCCGCCTCCGCTCCGGTCACGGCCACGATCAGCTTGCCGCACAGGCGGAAGTCCACGCCGGCGGCGGCGCAGTACCGCGCCAGCATGGCCCGGCCGGGGGCGCACAGCTGCGCCTTCAGCGAACCGGGCGGATAATAGACGCCGGCGTGCATCACCCCGGAGTTGCGCGCCGAGGTCTCGCGGCCGACGCCGTCGCCGCGCTCCAGCACGATGGTCTCAAGGCCCGCCTGGGCCAGGGCGCGGGCCACGGCGAGGCCGACCACTCCGCCGCCCGCCACCACCGCGTCCGTATGAAATGCGCTCATCTGTCCCGTCCCCAGGCGCGGCGGTCAGGGCAGGCCCCGTCAGGGCCCCGCGCCGCGCCAGATGTTGTATACCGCCGAGTCGCGGCCCTGGCCCGCGGCGGCGCGGGGCGGGGCCGCTACGGGCCCGGGCCTTCAGGGAGCATGGCATGGCTGGCGTGACCATTTACGGCATCCGCAACTGCGACACGATGAAGAAGGCGCGCGCCTGGCTCGACGCCCACGGCGTCGCCTGCGCCTTCCATGATTACCGGGCCGCCGGCGTCAGCGAGGAGCTGCTGCGCGGCTGGATGGAGCGCGTCGGCTGGGAGACGCTGCTGAACCGCGCCGGAACCACCTTCCGCAAGCTGCCGGAGGCCGCGCGCCAGAACCTCGACGCCGGCGGCGCCCTGGCGCTGATGCTGGCGCATCCGTCGGTGATCAGACGCCCGGTGCTGGTCTGCGGCGACGCGGTCATCGTCGGCTTTCGCGAGGCCGACTACGCGCGGCTGCTGGCCGGGGCCGGCTGATCGCTCCCGGCGCGGTCCGGTCCGCCGCCGCGGCGCGCCCGGGTCCATGGGGCCGGCGCGCCTGCCGGCGCCGTTTTCCGCCGCGCGCCGCCGGGCGGGGTTTTCAGGAGAGGGAGAGGCGTCATGAGCGCAGCCGTGACAGGAGCCGCGGACAGGCCGCGGCAGGGCGGGGCGGCGGGTGTCTGCGTCGCGGCGCTGTATCACTTCGTCCGTTTCGATGATCCGGCGGCGCTGCGCGGGCCGCTGGCGCGGCTGTGCTGCAGCCTCGGGGTGAAGGGCACGCTGCTGCTGGCCCGCGAGGGCGTCAACGGCGCGATCGCCGGCCCTGACGCGGCCGTCGCCCGCGTGGCGGCGCATGTGCGCGCCCTGCCGGGCTGCGCCGGGCTGGAGGTGAAATATTCCCGCGCCCCCTCCATGCCGTTCCGGCGCATGAAGGTGCGGCTCAAAAAAGAGATCGTCTCCATGGGCGAGCCGGACGTCGATCCGCTGCGTGGCGCCGGCGTGCATGTGGAGCCCGGGGACTGGAACGCCCTGATCTCCCGCGATGACGTCGTCGTCATCGACACGCGCAATGATTACGAGATGGCCATCGGCGCCTTCGAGGGCGCGGTGCGGCCGGACATCCGCACGTTCCGCGAGTTTCCGGCATGGTTCCGGCGCGAGCGCGAGCGGCTGCTGGCGCCGCGCGGGCCGGACGGCGCCCCGCCGAAGGTGGCCATGTACTGCACCGGCGGCATCCGCTGCGAAAAGTCCACCGCCTTCCTGAAGCGCGAGGGCGTGGCGGAGGTGTTTCACCTCCGCGGCGGGGTGCTGAACTATCTGGAGACCGTGCCGGAGCGGGACAGCCTGTGGCGGGGCGACTGTTTCGTCTTCGACCAGCGCGTTGCGGTGGGGCACGGGCTGGCGCCGTCCGGCCACACGCTGTGCCCGGCGTGCCGGCGGCCGCTGTCGGCGGCCGACCGCGCCCGGCCGGAGCATGTGGAGGGCGTGAGCTGCGCCGCCTGCGCCGCCGGGCTGGACGCGGACCGGCGCGCCGCCCTGGCGGAGCGCCACCGGCAGGAGCAGCTGGCGCGCCGGCGCGGGCGCGCCCATCTTGGCGCCGACATGGCGACGGAGCGCGCCCGCCGGCGCGGAACGGCGCCGGACGGGTGAAGGGCCCCGCCGGCTCAGCGGCCGGCGTTGCGGGCGTCGGCGGCGAGGCCCGCGCCCGGCTGGTTCTCCGGCGGCGCCGTGATCCCGGCCTGCCGCAGGGTGCGCTCCAGCATCTGCTCGTAGATCGGCCGTCCGCCCAGCCACTGGGCCACGAGGCTGGCGGTGAGGCAGGCGGCCAGCATCGGCAGGGTGAGATCATAGGCGCCGGTGAGCTCCACCACCAGCACCACGCCCACCGCCGGGGCCCGCACCGCCGCGGTGAACAGCGCCGCCATGGCGGTGACGCCGAAGCTCACCGGATTGACGTTGAGGCTCGCCATCAGCCCCGGCTGGATCATGTCCAGCGCCGTGCCGAAGGCGAGGCCGACGCAGGTGGCCAGCGTCAGGATGGGGGCGAAGATGCCGCCCGGCGCGCCGGCCGAATAGCTGGTCACCGAGGTGACGAAGCGCGCCGCCGCCAGCAGCAGCAGCGCGCCGAGGGCCGGGGTGACCACGACGATCTCGGAGATGACCCGCTCGCCGCCGGTCACCGTGTGCGGAGCCAGCGCGAACAGCGCGCCGGTGGCGAGGCCGACGAAGGCGGGCCAGACATAGGGCAGGCGCTTCTGGGCCTCGGCGGCGAAGTCCAGCAGCGCCATGATGAACAGGTTGAACAGCACGCCGAGCACGCCGAGCAGCGCGCCCAGAACCGCGAACAGCGGCAGCGCCGCCAGACCCGCCTCCACCGTGGCGATGGGCATGAACGGCCGCACGCCGGAGATCAGGCGCGTCACCAGCGTGCCGGTGACCGCGGCGGCGAACACCCCCATGTAGGTGCGGAACGTGTAGGGAAACTGCCGCCGCGTCTCCTCGATCACGAACAGCACGGCGGAGAGCGGCGCGTTGAAGGCGCAGGCGAGGCCGGCCGCGCCGCCAGCCGCCAGCAGCGCCCGTCGGTCCACCCCGCCCACGCGGAACATGTCGGCCGAGGCCAGCGCCGCAGAGCCGCCCATGTGAATCGTCGGCCCTTCGCGGCCCAGCGCCAGGCCGGAGCCGATGGCGGCCACGCCGGCCACGAATTTCACCGGCAGCACGCGCCGCCAGCGCACCTCGCGCAGCCCCTCGATCGAGCCTTCGATCTCCGGAACGCCGCTGCCGCTGGCTTCCGGCGCAAACCGCCGGGTGATCCACACCGCGAACACGGCGGCGACCATGGTGATGGCGCTGCAGGCGGCCGTCAGCCGCCAGCCGTCCAGCTGCTCCGCCAGCTGCGCCGGCCAGCGCACGAGACTGTCGATGATCAGGTGGAAGACGCCGCCGAAAACGCCGGTGAGGGCGCCGGCGACGAGCGCCACGAACACGAAAAGCGCCTGGCGGGCAGGCGTGTCGGGCTGATCTTCCTGCATCAGCGCTCCCCCGGATCCCGTCACGGCACCCTGTGCGCCAGCATGGCGCGCCGCGCTCCGGCGCCCGTCGCGGCGACAGCCTGAACGCAGATTACCTGGCGGGCGTCGACTGCACCACCAGGCCGGCGATCCACTCGCCGGGGCTGACGCCGGCTTCCTTCGCCAGGGCGTTGACCCGGTCGGCGGTGGTGGGCGGCAGCGGCACGTTCACGAACACCGCTTCTTCGTCGGTGATGTTGTAGACGCGGTGGGTGAGGATGGCGGCCACCTGCTGCACGCGCAGGCTTTTCTGCAGGGTGGAGAGGCTCTTGTTGGCGGCCACGGACGGGCAATAGGCGGCGACCACCTGGTCGATGATCATGGCGCGGCTCACGCCTGCCTTCTTCAGGGCGTCGACGGCGGCGTCCAGCTGCTCCGGCCTGTCGAGCGGGTCTCCCTGGCCCAGCAGTTCCTGAACGGTCTTGGCCTGGGCCTGTGCGTCGGCGCCAGTGATGGCCGGGCAGACAAACTCCCCGGCGGCCTGCGCGGCGACGGCGCTGAAAGAGAGCGCAACGCCGACAGCGGCTCCCGCCAGAACAGTCTTGAGCATGGGGTGAAGTCCTCTCTTGGTGGTGTGATCCTGCGCGCACATTCGCATGCACGGACACGCTTAGGCAATCGGGGCTGGGGATGCCTGCGCGTGGCCACAGGCGCGCAGCGCCGCCGCGGGCCGGGAACCGCCGGGCCCGTGGCGCATTTCCGTTGCGGCGGCTGGCGCCGCAGCAACGTGAAAGGCGGGGAAACATGCGCCGCGATCATGGTCTGCCCCTCGGCCCCGTGCCGGCGGACGCGCTGCACGTGTGCGTCGACATGCAGCGCCTGTTCTCGCAGGGCTATCCGTGGGCCCTGGAATGGTTCGGCCGCATCCTGCCGCAGGTGGAGGCGCTGTGCGCCCACGCGCCGGCGCAGACGGTGTTCACCCGTTTCATTCCGGCGCAAAGGCCGGGCGAGGGGCGCGGCGCCTGGGCGCGCTACTACGAGCGCTGGGCCGACGTCACCCTCGAGCGGCTGGATCCGGAGGCGCTGGCGCTGGCGCCGCCGCTGCAGCGCTTCGTTCCCCCTGCCGTGATCGCGGACAAGCGCGTGTATTCGCCCTGGGTGGACAGCCCGCTGGCGCGGATCGTCGCCGCCCGCGGCGCGGACGCGCTGGTGGTCAGCGGCGGCGAGACCGACATCTGCGTCATGGCCACCGTGATCGGCGCCGTGGACCGCGGCTACCGGGTGATCGTCGTGGCCGACGCCCTGTGCAGCTGCTCCGACGCCAGCCACGACGCCATGCTGGCCATGTTCGCCCGGCGGTTCGCGGTGCAGGTGGAGGTGTGCGACGCGCAGACGCTGCTCGCCGCCTGGCCGCGGCGCGGCTGACCGGGGAAGCGCGGACGCGCGCCGTCTCCCGCGCCGCTCCCGCCGCCATGCGCCGGCCGCTTCGCGCCCCGGCGGCGCTCACTCCTGCGGCGCGGCGCCTGAGCGGGCGGAGGGGCGGCGCGCGCGCCGTTTCGGCGCCGGACTGTCCTGCGGCAGCACGCCCTGGGGCGTAAGATAGTCCAGCAGCTTCAGCGCCCGGTCGGCGTTCTCCACCAGCACCGGCAGCAGGCGGCGCAGCCTGTGGAAATCGGCCCGGGAGATGTCGGCGAACAGCGCGTCATTGGCCGGCCGCTGCACCGAGGTGATCGCCTCCAGCTCGGCGCGCGCCAGCGGCGTCACGGTGAGCAGCACCCGCCGCCGGTCCTCCGGGTTGGTCACCTTGCGCACGAAGCCGCGCTCCACCAGCCGGTTGACCTCGATGGTGACGAAGGCGCCGCTGAGATGCAGGTGCCCGGCCAGGGTGTTGACGCCGATGCCGTCCGCGCCCTGCAGGTGCGAGAGCGCCACCAGGATGGTGTACTGCGAGCCGGAGAGATTGAGCAGGGCGCCGAGACGGGCGCGCACCTCCTGGATGCGGGCCGAGAAGGCCAGCGTGTCGTGGATCATGGCGCGGAAGGCCAGATCCGAGCCGTCCACCAGCAGCTGCGGGCGCGATACGGTGAGCCCTGGAGATCCCGGCGCGCGCGCGCTGGCGCCGTCATCGCCGGAACCGGCGGAATCCGGCGCGGTTTGCGGACGGTTTCGCGCCCTGGCCGGCGCCGTGCGCGCCGCCGCCGCGTCAGTCTGCTCCGGCTGCTGTTTCACGCGTCTGCTCACGGCGACCTCCCGTCATTCCCCGGTACAACCCCGCGCCCTGTCCCGCAATCGCGAAAATCCGGGCGCCGGGCGCCTAACCTATGGGCAGCCGGATTGTTGACAGCAAAAAGATTTGCACAATACCTTTGTTGCAAAGCTAATTCCTGGCGCCATCGAGCCAGCAGCCAGCCAACAGGCCACCCCATGCAGACCCACCCCGACAACGGCCTGCGCCCTGCGCCCCGGAAGGCCGCCCGAGAGGCCCTGACGGAGCGCGCGCAGGAGACCGCGCCGGCGCCCGGAGCCACGCCGGCGTTCGATTCCCGGGCGTTCCGGCAGGCCCTCGGCCATTTCGCCACCGGCGTCGCCGTCGTCACCGCCCGCGGCCCCGGCGGCGAGGCCATCGGCATGACCATGACCTCCTTCAATTCGGTGTCGCTGGAGCCGCCGCTGGTGCTGTTCAGCGTCGCGCGCACCGCCTGGAGCCTGCCGGCCATGCTGGCGGCGGACGCCTATGCGGTGAACGTGCTGGACGGCACCCAGGCGCGCCTGTCCGACCGTTTCGCCCGCGCCTCCACCGACAAGTGGGCCAGCGTCGCCCACCGTTCCGGCGCCCATGGCGCGCCGCTCATCGACGGCGCCCTGGCGCATTTCGAATGCGCTCCCTGGGCCAGCCACGACGGCGGCGACCACGTGCTGTTTCTCGCCCGCGTGCTGCGCTTTGAGGCCGCCGGCGCCGGCGAGCCCCTGATCTTCTTCCGCGGCCGTTACCACCGTCTCGCCGGCGCGGACCTCTGACGCCCGAACACCGACCAAGCCTCCCCGGAGCCACGCCATGATCAAGACCGGCGCCCAGCACATCGCCAGCCTCAACGACGGCCGCGAGATCTATCTTGACGGCCAGCGCGTCGCCGACGCCACCACCCATCCCGCCTATCGCGGCGCGGTGGCCTCGGTCGGCCGCATGTTCGACTTCCAGAGCGCTCCGGAAAACCTGGAGCTGCCGCAGAGTTATGAGGCGCTGAAGCGCCGGCGCGCCGCGCTGGAGGCATGGACCGGCCTGCACGCCGGCTTCCTCGGCCGCGCCCCGGACCATGTCGCCTCCTGCATTTCCGGCATGTACATGGGCCGCGAGGTGTTCGAGGCCTATAACGCCGACCGGGCGAAAGCCCTGCGCGACTATTACGTCTACGCCCGCGACAACGACTGGTCTGCCCCCTGAAAAGTGGTCCTCCCTGAAGTAGGCTATTGAGCCGTAGGAGGACGTTTGAATGCCCCAGAAGAAGCATAGACCTGAAGAGATCGTGGCGAAGCTGCGCCAGGTTGATGTTCTGTTGTCACAAGGCCGGTCAGTTGGCGAAGCGGTTCGTTCGATCGGCGTGACACAGTTCACGTATTACCGATGGCGCAAGGAGTTCGGCGGCCTGAAGGGCGATCAGGTGAAGCGCCTGAAAGAGCTTGAGAAAGAGAACGACCGGTTGCGCAAGGCGGTGTCGGACCTGACGCTCGAGAAGCTGATCCTGAAGGAGGCTGCCTCGGGAAACTATTGAGCCCCGCTCGCCGCCGTCGCTGCGTCGATCATGTCATGGCGAAGTTCTCCGTCTCGGAGCGCTTTGCCTGCAAGGTTCTCGGCCAGCACCGTTCGACCCACCGCAAAAAGCCCAAAGGCCGGCCGGATGAAGAGGCATTGACCGCCGACATCATCCGCCTGGCCTCACGCTACGGCCGCTATGGCTATCGCCGGATCACGGCAATGCTGCGATCCGAAGGCTGGACGGTGAATGCCAAGCGTGTCGAGCGCATCTGGCGGCGGGAGGGGCTGAAGGTTCCCCAGAAGCAACCGAAGAGAGGACGTCTCTGGCTGAATGACGGATCATGCGTTCGGCTTCGGCCGGAGCACCCCAATCATGTCTGGTCCTATGACTTCGTCGAGGGCCGGACCCACGATGGCAGGAAGTTCCGCATGCTCAACATCATCGACGAGTTCACCCGGGAGTGCCTGGCGATCCGCATTGATCGCAAGCTCAACTCGACCGACGTCATCGACACCCTGTCGGACCTGTTCATCCTGCGCGGCGTGCCGGGCCATGTCCGTTCCGACAACGGCCCGGAGTTCATCGCCAAGGCTGTACGGGAGTGGATCGTAGCCGTCGGCGCAAAGACAGCGCAGCGTTCATCGAACCAGGAAGCCCTTGGGAGAACGGCTACTGCGAGAGCTTCAACTCGAAGCTCCGCGACGAACTGCTTGACGGTGAGATCTTCTACAGCCTCGCCGAGGCCAAGATCATCATCGAAGCCTGGCGGCGATACTACAACACCAAGAGGCCACACTCGTCGCTTGGATACAAGCCACCGGCACCCGAGGCCATCATCTGGCCTGCGCCAGCAAGCGGAGCAGCACCGTCATCTGCCCAGGCAATAGCCCCAAGGCCGATCATGAACTAAGATTGAAACCGGACCACCCTATGGGGTCAGGCCAGGGCATGGTTGACGCCAGCACAATCTCTTCGCGCTCCGCCGCACTCCAGCGACGGCGACGTTCGGATCCGGAAATAACCGCCACTTGCATGAACCTGCGCTCTTAACTGCGTCCTTATGAGCACAGCTTCAGCACAAGGCACTGTCACGACAAGGCGGCCTTCGCCGGAGGCTCACCGAGGATGCGGGAGATGATCGACTTCTGCGAGACGTGCTCGAGCATGAACACGATCGCGATCGTGGGCATGCGGCGCGTTCGAAACCGACCGGGCATCGCCGCTCAACGACCTGCGTCGGGACACGCAGATAGTCCACGGTCGCTACATCACGATTATCAGTGCCAAGCTTACGAGCGCCAGCTAAGCGCACTCAATGGTCGGGAGGTGCGCCGCCGGCATCGCAACTGGGCTGAGCAGCATGGAGGGCGAGCGACAGAGCGCGCATACAGACACGTTGTCGATGCGCGCCGCGGCGTTTGCGACTGTCTGTCTGCCTCGGACTGCCCGGCGTGCTGTCGAAGACGGAATTCATAACCCTGCGTCGCCGGAAGAAGCGTCCGACCTGCGAGTTGGTATTCGTCTCCCGTAAGAAGGCGCTGGAGACGGAGCCCATCCATTGCAGTTGCCGTGACGCTGCAGTTCGAGCCCGGTCTGTGTCAGAAAGACGTGATCACGAAGTGGGCGCCAACTCTGCCTGGCGCAAAGGACGGGGTCAATGACGGAAACATGCGCAGGCGGTGGCGTCTGATTCGGGATCAGATCGGCCGGCATTTTGTGTTTCGCAAGCCTGCCAGCAAGTCCAATGGGGAAGAGTGGGCAGAGCACGACCTGTGACAGAATCCCGACATGATCGCCGGTATCAATCGTATCCCGAATGATAGGCGCGTGGGGCTAGTCGTGGTCCTCACGACTGTCATGGCGGAAGGTTACGCTCTCGCGGCGGTTTCGGGAAAACGCCATGCGAGCAGAGTGGCCCAAGGGTCTCCTGGAAGATGGACAGCCTCCAAAGCAGTGTCGGAAGCTGTTGAAGCGGGCGCTGCGGCTAAGGATGTGATGCGGTTGGCTCCGCCTCTCAGACGTCCGCGACGATGATCCACGATCGAGGCGGAGTAGAGAATTCATTGCGCGTTGCTGGCCTGCGTCTGGCGAGGCGAAACGCCTCAAGAACGAGGTCCGGTAAACCCGGCGGTAACAACTCTTGAATTTAGGTGATCAACTTCCGACGGCCATCTGAACGACAAGTGGTGCCCGGAGACGGAGTCGAACCGCCGACACTGCGATTTTCAGTCGCATGCTCTACCAACTGAGCTATCCGGGCCCGTGCTGCGGAGCTGTCGTCCGCGTCGGTGAGCTGGCTTATAGGCGCCCCGGCCGCCCGTGTCCAGTGGGGGTGGGGAAACTTCGCGGGCCGCTATCCACAGATGTCTGGCGCGGCGGCGCCGGGCCGGGGAGGTCCGCTCCGGGCGGCCGGCGGGCGCTGGCCGGCGCCGGCCAGCGCCGCCACGGGCGGGCGCCGCCGTCGCAAGGGCGCGGTTTCCGGCGCATTTCGGCCGCCGCGCGCAGGACCGGATCCGGCGGCCGCGACGACAGGCGCCGGCGGCGACTGTCTAAGCCGTTCAGTTTCTTGACTTGTCGCAGGCGCCCCGGTAGCCGTCTCGGCAGCATGTTGCGCGGAACGCGGGCACGGGAGACGAAAATTTCGGCGCGCCGGCGGTTTTCGCCGCGGCGCGCGCCTGCGGCGCCGGCGCGACGTGCGGGCGGATTCCGGCGCGGCGACGGCGGCTGCTCCGCAGCCGGCGGGACGCGACAGACGGAAACTGATGCAGCCCGTCGGGAGGCGGGCCAGAACGCAAAGGGGGCGAGGCAGGCTATGAAAAAGGCATTCCGTATCGCGGCGTTGACCGCCGCCGTGACCATGGGCGTCAGCGCCCTCTCGCTGGCGACGTCCGGCGTCAGCGCCCTGGCCGCTGATCCGGTGCGCATCGGCGTCACCGTCTCCAGCACCGGCCCGGCCGCCTCGCTCGGCATTCCGGAGGCCAACGCCGTGGCGCTGCTCGCCCGTGAGGTCGGCGGCCATCCGGTGGAGTACATCGTGCTCGACGACGCCACCGACACCACCAAGGGCGTCGCCAACATGCGCAAGTTCATCTCCGAGGAGAAGGTCGACGCCGTGGTCGGCTCCTCGGTGACGCCGGTGACCCTGGCGCTGGTGGAAGTGGGCGCCGAGAACAAGGTGCCGGTGGTGTCGCTGGCCGCCAACGCCAAGATCGTCGAGCCCATCGACGAGAAGAAGAAGTGGGCGTTCAAGACCCCGCAGAACGACCGCCTGATGGCGAAGGGCATCGCCGACCACATGGCCGCCAACGGCGTCCGGACGGTGGGCTTCATCGGCTTCACCGACGCCTATGGCGAAGGCTGGCTCGAGGAAATAAGGCCCGCCCTTGAGGCGAAAGGCATCCGGCTGGTGGCCGTGGAGCGCTACAACCGTCCTGACACGTCGGTGACCGGACAGGTGCTCAAGATTCTCGCCGCCAGGCCGGACGCGGTGATGGTGGCCGGCGCCGGCACCCCGGCGGCGCTGCCCGCCCGCACCCTGAAGGAGCGCGGCTTCAAGGGGCCGATCTACCAGACCCACGGCGCCGCCAATAACGACTTCCTGCGCGTGGGCGGCAAGGACGTGGAGGGCTCGGTGCTGCCCGCCGGCCCGGTGCTGGTGGCCGACCAGCTGCCGGACGACCACCCCTCGAAGCAGGTGGCCCGGAAGTTCATCGCCGACTACGAGGCGAAATACGGCAAGGGCTCGGTGAACACCTTCGCCGCCCACATGTATGACGCCGGCCTGCTGCTGCAGGCGGCGATTCCCGAGGCGCTGAAGAAGGCGAAGCCCGGCACCGTGGAGTTCCGCGAGGCCCTGCGCGACGCCCTCGAGAACGCGAAGGGCGTCGTCTACACCCAGGGCGTGGTCAACATGAGCCCGACCGATCACGTCGGCCAGGACGACACCGCCCGCGTCATGGTCGAGATCCGCGACGGCGCCTGGAAGCTGATTCCGGAGAAGAAGTAAGCCGGGGGAAGGCCGGGGCGCAGCGGCCTCCCGGCCCGTCCTCGCGCCGCGCTCCGTCCGGAGCCGCGGCCGGCTCCCTGTTCATGCGTCGCGGCGGGCGAACCCGCCGCGAACGTCCTTCCGGAGGCTTTTCCTGCCGGGCGTCTGCGGCCCCGCAGGAAAGGCCTCGCCGGCCTGCCCCGGCGCATGTCCGGCGGAAGGCGGCGCCAGCCGCCCCCGCGGAGCATGCGCGCCGTCCCGCCGGCCCCCTGTCGCGCGACGCCGCGACGGGAGGGCCGCCGCAGGCGCTTCCGGGGCGCACCGCCCCCGTCTCCACAAGGAACACGCGACGTGGACCTGTCCATATTCCTGATCCTGCTTCAGGACGGCGTCATCAACGGCGCCATTTACGCCCTGCTGGGCCTGTCGCTCGTGCTGGTGTTTACGGTCACGCGCGTGATCTTCATTCCCCAGGGCGAGTTCGTGAGCTTCGGCGCGCTCACCCTGGCGCTGCTGGAGCGGGGCCAGACGCCGGCCACCATCTGGCTGCTGCTGGCGCTGGGCGTGGTTTCGGCCGCGTCCCGCTTCGTGCAGGAGCGGCGGCGCATGAACCTGCGTCACGCCGCCGCCATCCTCGGCACGGACGTGGCGCTGCCGGCGGCCATCGCCGTGGTGACGGCGCTGGCGGCGCCGATGAAGCCGCATGTGGCGGTGCAGATCGCCCTGACGCTGGCCATCATCACCCCCATGGGGCCCTACATCTACCGCATGGCCTTCCAGCCGCTGGCCGAGGCCTCCACCCTGGTGCTGCTCATCGCCGCCATCGGCGTGCATCTGGCGCTCACCGGGCTGGGCCTCGTGTTCTTCGGGGCGGAGGGCTCGCGCACCGAGCCGTTCTCCTCGGCCATGTTCCAGGCCGGCGACCTGCTGGTCTCCGGCCAGTCGCTGTGGATCCTGGCCGTGGCGGCGGCCCTGGTGGCGGGGCTGGCGGCCTTCTTCGGGCTGACGCTGGTGGGCAAGGCGCTGCGCGCCACGGCGGTGAACCGGCTGGGCGCGCGGCTTGTTGGCATCGCGCCGGGCATGTCGGCCGCCATCGCCTTCACCCTGGCGGGCTTCATCGGCGCGCTGTCGGGCGTGCTGGTGTCGCCGCTCACCACCATCTACTACGACACCGGCTTCATCATCGGCCTCAAGGGCTTCGTCGCCGCCATCATCGCCGGCCTCGCCAGCTATCCGGTGGCGGCGGCGGCGGCGATCGTGGTGGGCGTCATCGAGGCGCTGGCTTCGTTCTGGGCGTCGTCGTTCAAGGAAGTCATCGTCTTCCTCATCATCATCCCGGTCCTGCTGTGGCGCACCTGGGGCGCGCCCGTGGTTGAGGAGGACGACCATTGAGCGCCCGGACAGAGACACCCGCCGTGACCCGTCGCAATTACCTGCCGCTGATCGCGCTTGCGGTCTGTTTCGCGGTTCCGCTGGTTCCGGGCCTGCCGGCCTTCTGGATCACGCTGCTCAACTACATCGGCCTGTACGCGCTGGTGGCGATCGGCCTCGTGGTGCTGACCGGCGTCGGCGGAATGACCTCTTTTGGCCAGGCCATGTTCGTCGGCGCGGGCGCGTACGCCACGGCCATCCTCACCACGCGTTACGGTTTTGATCCGTGGGCGTCGCTGCCCGTGGCGCTGCTGGTCACCGGCGTCTTCGCGTGGGTGGTGGGGGCCATCACCCTGCGGCTGTCGGGCCACTATCTGCCGCTGGCCACCATCGCGTGGAACATCAGCTTCTTCTACATCGTCGGCAACCTGGACTTCTTCGCCAAGTTCGACGGCATTTCCGGCATTCCGCCCATCAGCGTCGGGGGCTTCCGGTTCGGCGACGGCCCCTCGCTCTACTATCTGATCTGGGGGGCGGTGGCGCTGGCGGTGATCGCCACGCTGAACCTGCTGGATTCGCGCATGGGGCGGGCCATCCGCTCGCTGCGCGGCGGCGTGGTGGCCGCCGAATCGTTTGGCGTCGACACCGGCCGGGCGCGCATCCTCGCCTTCGTCTATGCGGCGCTGCTGGCGGGGCTGTCCGGCTGGCTGTACGCCCACCTGCAGCGGGCGGTGAACCCGTCGCCGTTCAACCTCAACATTTCCATCGAATATCTGCTGATGGCGGTGGTTGGCGGCGCCGGCTCGGTGTGGGGCGCCATCCTCGGCGCCGGCCTCGTCACCGTGATCCGCGACCAGCTGCAGAACCTGCTGCCGCAGCTCATCGGCCAGCAGGGCAATTTCGAGGCCATCGCCTTCGGCGTCATCCTCGTGGCGCTGCTGCAGACGGCGCGCGACGGCCTGTGGCCGCACGTGGCGCGCCTGTTCGGCCATGAGGCGCCGGCCCGCCGCGGCCACGCCGCGGCCGGCGCGCTGCTGCCGCGCGCGCATGGGGCGGCGGAGGACGCCGGCGCCCCCGCCCTGGAGGCGAAGAAGCTGCGCAAGGAGTTCGGCGGTCTCGTCGCCGTCAACGACCTCAGCTTCGCGGTGCGGCGCGGCGAGATCGTCGGCCTCATCGGCCCCAACGGCGCCGGCAAGTCCACCACCTTCGACCTGGTCACCGGCGTCACGCCGGCCACCTCCGGCGAGATCCGCTACTTCGGCCAGGACGCCACCGGCGAACGCGCCCGGCTGATCGCCCGCCGCGGCGTGGCCCGCACCTTCCAGCACGTGCGCCTCGCGCCGGGCATGAGCGTGATCGAGAACGTGGCCGTGGGCGCGCACCTGCGCGCCCGGGCCGGCGCGGTCAGCGCCGTGCTGCGGCTGGACCGCGCCGAGGAGGCGCGCATCTTCGCCGAGGCGCGGCGCCAGCTGCAGCGCGTGGGGCTGGGCGGGCTGGCCGACCGGCCGGCGCACAGCCTGGCGCTGGGCCAGCAGCGCATCGTCGAGATCGCCCGCGCCCTGTGCCTCGATCCGGCCATGCTGCTGCTCGACGAGCCGGCCGCCGGCCTGCGCCACCACGAGAAGAAGGCGCTGGCGGCGCTGCTGCGGCAGCTGCGCGACGAGGGGCTGTCGATCCTGCTGGTGGAGCACGACATGGACTTCGTCATGGGCCTCACCGACCGGCTGGTGGTGATGGAGTTCGGCTCGCGCCTGGCCGAGGGGACGCCGGAGGAGATCCGCGTCAACCCGGCGGTGCTTGAGGCTTATCTGGGAGGCGTGGCGTGAGCGGACCCCTGCTGCAGGTTTCGGAACTGTCGGTGGGCTACCACGGGGTGGACGCGGTGCGCGGCGTCTCGCTCACCGTGGCGCGCGGCTCCATCGTCTCGGTGATCGGCGCCAACGGCGCCGGCAAGTCCACCATGCTCAACGCCCTCATGGGCATCCTGCCGGCGCGGGGCGAGGTGATCTTCGACGGCGGGTCCATCGCCGGCCTGACGGTGGAGGAGCGTTTCGCCCGCGGCGTCGCCCTGGTGGCGGAAAAGCGCGAACTGTTCGCCACCCTGCCGGTGGAGGACAACCTGATGCTCGGGCGGTTCCGCCTGCGCCATGAGGGACGGGCGGCGGCGCAGGCGGCGCTGGACGAGGTGTACGGGCTGTTTCCGCGCCTGCGCGAGCGGCGCCGGCAGCTGGCCGGCACGCTCTCCGGCGGCGAGCGGCAGATGCTGGCCATGGGCCGCGCCCTCATGGGCCGGCCGCGCCTGCTGATGCTGGACGAGCCCAGCCTTGGCCTCGCGCCGCTGGTCGTGCGCGAAATCTTCCGCATCGTCGTGTCGCTGCGCGGGCGCGGGGTGTCGATCCTGCTGGTCGAGCAGAACGCCCGCGCCGCCCTGCAGGTGTCCGACTACGGCTATGTGCTGGAAAACGGGAAGGTGTCGCTGGAGGGCGAAAGCGCCAGCCTGCAGGAAGACCCGCGCGTGGCCGCCACCTATCTCGGATTCGGCGGCGCCAGAGACGGCGACGCGGAGACAGGCGACGCGGAGGCGGCGCTGCCGGGCGGCCCGTGACGCCGCGGTCAGGGCAGATGAACCATCACGTGAATCCGCGCTGATTTTCGCTGTTTCTCCAGCGGCTTGCGCGGACTTCCGGAATCATTTCGCCAGCATGAAAAACGCCCGGGCCGTCGCGGCGCCGGGCGTTTTCGCATCAAGGCGCGCCGTCTGGTCCGCGCCCCGCCGGGCGGGCCGGGCGCGGCCGTCAGGGGGCGGGGTCGTCCGGCTGCTCCGGGCCGCCGACCATGCGCAGCGCCAGGGCGGTCATGGCGCCGGCGATCTGGTCCGGCGCCAGGCGGCCGTTGGCGCGGTACCAGGCGTGAATCCAGATGATCATGCCGGCGATGCCGAGACAGACGATGGCCGGATCCTCCACCCGGAACACGCCCTCGCGCACCCCGTCCTCGATGATGTTGCGCAGGATGCGGTCGAACTCGCCCTGCATGTCGCGGATGCGCCGGTCGACGTCCGCCGGCAGGTGCGCCACCTCGCGGGCGGAGATGGCGATCCACTCATGGCGTTCAATCACCACCAGGGTGAAGTCATGGATCAGCCGGCGCAGGCGCTGGTCGGCGCGTCCGGGCAGGGCGGCGGCGTCGATGGCCACCTGCACCGACTCGCTGATGCCGCGCTCGCAGATGGTGGCCAGCATGTCCTGCTTGGAGCGGAAGTGCTGGTAGATGAGGGTCTTGGAGACGGACAGCCGCTCGGTGAGGGCGTCGGTGGTGGTGGCGGTGTAGCCGTTGCGGAAGAACAGTTCGCCCGCCGCGCGCAGGATGAGCTCGCGCTTGTATAGGGCCACGTCGTCCTTCATTGCCGAAGCCGGAGTCGTCGCCATGTGCAGCCTCCCTCACGCCGGCGTGCGCGTTGAGCCCTTCCTGCCGGCGCGCGGTCGGGCCCGGATCTGGACGCGTGATCCCCGTCTCGCCGCGCCGGCCCGCAGGGCGGCGCGGCTGTGGCGGGCGCGCCCGCGGCGGATGCGGCGCTGGCGCGGCGCACGCCGCCGCGGCGTCCTCCGGAGGCGACCGGCGCGGACGCCCCCGCACGGCCGCCGCCGTCGTTCCGGCGCGGAAACTCCAGCGCAAGCGTGGCGCCGGTGTGGCGCGTCCGGCCCCGGCGCGCGCCCCGCGACGGCCAGACGACTGTCTCCAGTTGGGGCTATCGCGTTTTTCCCGAGCTTTTTCAATGCCGCAGGCGCCGGTCCGGCCGGGATTCTCCACAGCCGTCGCCGCCGCCCCGGACGGACGCCGGCCCCGGGGTGCGCGCCGCGCATGACAGGGCGCGTCCGGCGGTCGCGGCATGTCTCCGGCACGTCAGCGCGTCTTTCCCGGAAAGCGGTTGACCACGGTCCGTACTGAATAGTACCACTAACAGAACGATGCGTCCCGCATTTTCTGCGCGCCGGCCGCGCGCGACTTCGTGAGGCCCCCGCCGGTGAGGCGCCTGCTTCGTGAAGCGTTCCCGGCGGCTGCGGCAGGGCGGCGGGACAACCACAGCAATACCGCGGGAGGAACGGCGCATGCCGGCGTTTGAGTCACGGGTGGTGGCGGCTGGGCAAGCCTATGAGGAGAACCGGGCGCACATGCTCGAGGCGATCAGGGAGCTGCACGCGCTGCAGAAGCGGGCGCGCGACGCCTCGGCGGCGTCCGGCCCGCGCTTCGCCAGGCGCGGCCAGCTGCTGCCGCGCGAGCGTCTCACCCTGGCGCTGGACGAGGGCGCGCCCTGGCTGGAGCTGTGCTCGCTGGCCGGCTACCTGCGCGACACGAGGGATCCGGCCAGGAGCATTCCCGGCTGCTCCGGCATCGCCGGCATCGGCTACATCTCGGGCGTGCGCTGCATGGTGGTGGTGGACGACGCCGGCATCGCCGCCGGATCGGCCCAGCCCATGGGCGGCGAGAAGATGGCACGCCTCGAGGCCATCGCCCTGAAGAACCGGCTGCCCTTCGTCCATCTGGTGGAATCGGCCGGCGCCAACCTTCTGGGCTACAGGGTGGAGGACTTCGTGCTCGGCGGCGGCCTGTTCGCCAATCTGGCGCGGCTGTCGGCGGCGGGCATCCCGGTGATCGCGCTCACCCACGGCTCCTCCACCGCCGGCGGCGCCTACATGACCGGCCTCGCCGACTATGTGATCATGGTGCGTGACCGGGCCCGCGCCTTCCTCGCCGGCCCGCCGCTGCTCAAGGCCGCCACCGGCGAGGTGGCCACCGACGAGGAGCTGGGCGGCGCGCTGATGCACGCCACCGTCTCCGGCCTCGCCGAATATCTGGCCGAGGACGACGTGGACGGCGTGCGCATCCTGCGCGAGGTGGTGGCCGGGCTTGGCTGGAACGAGGGCAATGAGCTTCCCGAAGGGCCGGAGCCTGCGCTCGATCCGGAGGAGCTGCTCGGCATCATGCCGAAGGACCTCAAGAAGCCGGTCGACATGCGCGAGATCATCGCCCGCATCGTCGACGGCTCCGAGATGCTGGAGTACAAGCCGCTTTACGGCCCGCAGACGGTGTGCGTCCAGGCGCGGCTGTTCGGAATTCACATCGGCGTCATCACCAACAACGGCCCGCTGGATCCGGCCGGCGCTAACAAGGCCACCCAGTTCATCCACGCCTGCTGCCAGAACGGCTCGCCGATCATCTACCTGCACAACACCACCGGCTACATCGTCGGCACGGAGTCCGAGCGGGCCGGCATGATCAAGATCGGCTCGAAGATGATCCAGGCGGTGGCCAACGCCACCGTGCCGCAGATCGCCGTGATGTGCGGCGCGTCTTACGGCGCGGGCAATTACGGCATGTGCGGCCGCGGCTTCACGCCGGACTTCGCCTTCTCCTGGCCCACCGCCCGCACCGCGGTGATGGGCGCCGAGCAGGCGGCGCTGACCATGGCCATCGTCATGGAGGAGGGCGCCCGGGCGCGCGGGCTCGAGCCGGACATGGCGGCCATCGAGACCATGAAGCAGAAGATCATCCAGACCTTCGAGAGCCAGATGTCCGCCTTCTACACCTCCGGCGCGGTGCTGGACGACGGCGTCATCGACCCGCGCGACACCCGCAACGTGCTGGGCATGGCGCTCTCCGTCTGTCTCTCCGGCCGCAGGCGCACGGTGCGGCCGCTGACCTTCGGCGTCGGACGCATGTGACGACGGCGCGGCCGCCCGCAGCGCGGCCGCGGTCACGGGGAGCGCGCCGGGCGGCCGCTCCCGCAATCGCAGGAATTCCGGGCGGTCCCCGGCCACGCCAGGATCCGCGCCCCCAGAGGTCTTCGATGACGTCAATCACCACCCTGCTCATCGCCAATCGCGGCGAAATCGCCATCCGCGTGGCGCGCACGGCGCGCCGCATGGGCGTGGCCACAGTCGCCGTCTATTCCGACGCCGACGCCGGCAGCCCCCATGTCGCCGCCTGCGACATGGCCATCGGCATCGGCGGACTCACCCCGGCGGACAGCTATCTGGTCGCGGACAGGATCATCGAGGCGGCCCGACGCGCCGGCGCCCAGGCCATTCACCCCGGCTACGGCTTCCTCTCCGAGAACGCCGCCTTCGCCGCCCGCGTGGCGGAGGAGGGGCTGGTGTTCGTGGGGCCGCCGGCCGCGGCCATAGAGGCCATGGGCGACAAGGCCCGCGCCCGCCGGCGCATGGACGCCGCCGGCATCCCGGTCGTGCCGGGCTATGACGGCGAGGACCAGTCGCCGGAGAGGCTGCTGAAGGAAGCGCAGCGCATCGGCTTTCCCGTCATGATCAAGGCCTCCGCCGGCGGCGGCGGCCGCGGCATGCGCCGCGTGGACAGTCCGGAGGCGCTGCCCGCGGCGCTGCAGGCCGCCGCTTCCGAGGCGCAGAAGGCCTTCGGCGACAGCCGCCTGATCCTGGAGCGGGCGGTGATCGAGCCGCGTCACGTGGAGATCCAGGTGTTCGCCGACAGCCATGGCCGCGTGGTGCATCTGGGCGAGCGCGACTGCTCGGTGCAGCGCCGCCACCAGAAGGTGATCGAGGAGGCGCCGTCGCCGGCGCTCAACCCGCACCTGCGCGCCCGCATGGGCGAGGCGGCCGTGGCGGTGGCGAAGGAGATCGGCTACGTCGGCGCCGGCACCGTGGAGTTCCTGCTCGACCGCTCGGGCGAATTCTACTTCATGGAGATGAACACCCGCCTGCAGGTGGAGCATCCGGTGACGGAGCTAGTCACCGGCTTCGACCTAGTGGAGTGGCAGCTGCGCGTCGCCGCCGGCGAGAAGCTGCCCGTCCGCCAGGACGAGATCGCGCTGAAGGGGCACGCCGTCGAGGTGCGCCTGTGCGCCGAGGATCCGGCCGAGGACTTCCTGCCGCGCACCGGCGTGGCGGCGCTGTGGGACCCGCCGCGCACCGTGCGCGTCGACGCCGCCCTCGCGCAGGGCATGGAGATCAGCCCCTATTACGACTCCATGCTGGGCAAGCTCGTCGCCCATGGAGCCACCCGCGAGGAGGCCATCGGCAAGCTCGCCCACGCCCTGGAGGCCACGGCGCTGCTGGGCGTGGGCACGAACCGCGACTTCCTCATCCGCGCCCTGCGGCATCCTGCGTTCGTCGCCGGCGGGCAGGTGTCCACCGCCTTCATCGACGCCCATTTCCCGGACAACGCCTCGCGCGCGGCGCGGCCGGACCGCGTGGCCTGGGCTCTGGCCGCCTGGCTGTCCGGCGTCGCCACGCGCCGCGCCGCCGCCTGGCGCAGCCCGTGGCGCGGCTGGAGCAACGTCGCGCCGCTTGATCAGCCCTGGCGGCTGGCGTGGAATGGCCCCGCCGGCCTGCAGGACGACGCCTGCCCCGGCGAGCGGCGCGGCCATGTGGCGGCGGGCCGCGACGGCGCCGAGGTGCGCTTCGACGGCCAGACCACGACCATCGCCGGCCGTCCGGCCGGGGAGGGCGCCGAGGGCGTCGCCGTGGTGGACGGCCAGCCGGTGTCCTACCGTTTCGCCTGGGCGGGGGAGACCCTGTGGCTGAAGCTGGGCGCGGCCGATTTCGCCTTCACGCCGCTCAGCCGCGTCAGCGCCCGCAAGGCGGCGGCCGACAACGCCGGCGACGGCCTGCTGCGCGCGCCCATGAACGGCCGGGTGGTTTCGGTGTCGGCCGCGGCCGGCGACAAGGTGACGCGCGGCCAGCAGGTCATGGCGCTGGAGGCGATGAAAATGGAGCACGCCATTCTCGCCCCGCGCGACGGCGTGCTGGTTTCGGTCTCCGCCGCCGCCGGCGACCAGGTGTCACCGGGGCAGGTCCTGGCCGAAATCGGCGAGTGACGGGCGGGCGAACCACAGGAAAAGGCATTGCGCCGGCGGCCCCTCACGGGCGCCGGCGGGGAGGAAGCCATGGCGGACAACATGCAGGCCGGCGGCCGCATCATCATCGAGCCCATTCCCAACCCGCACCTGACGCCGGAGCACTACGCCTTCCGCGACACGATGCGGCGCTTCGTGCAGACCGAGATCGAGCCCTACGCCAGCGAGTGGGACGAGGCGGGAACCTTCCCGCGCGAGCTGTACAGGAAGGCCGCTGACATCGGCCTGCTGCGGCTGGGCTTTCCGGAGGAGTACGGCGGCATTCCGGCCGACCTGTTCTACAACAACATCGCCAGCGCCGAGATGGCCCGGGCCGGCGCCGGCGGCGTCGGCGCCTCGCTGATGAGCCACACCATCGGCCTGCCGCCGGTTCTGGCCGCCGGCTCGCCGGAGCTGAAGGCGAAGCTGGCGCCGCCCACGCTGGCCGGCGAGAAGATCTTCGCCCTCGCCATCACCGAGCCCTCGGGCGGCTCGGACGTGGCCAGCCTGCGCACCACGGCGCGGCGCGAGGGCGATCACTACGTCATCAACGGCCAGAAGACCTTCATCACCTCCGGCATGCGCGCCGACTACATCACCGTGGCGGTGCGCACCGGCGGCGAGGGCCGCCAGGGCATCTCGCTGGTCGTGGTGGAAGCCGACACGCCCGGTTTCTCCCGCACGCCGCTGCGCAAGATGGGCTGGTGGGCCTCGGACACGGCCACGCTCTATTTCGACGACTGCCGGGTGCCCGTGGAGAACCTCCTCGGCGAGGAGAACGGGGGCTTCCCGCTGATCATGCGGAATTTCAACAGCGAGCGGCTCGGCATGGCCGCCGGCTGCATCGGCCAGGCGCGCACCTGCCTTGAGGAGACGGTGAACTACGCCCGCGAGCGCCGCACCTTCGGCCGGCCGCTGGCCGAGCACCAGGTGATCCGCCACAAGCTGGCGGAAATGACCATGCGCATCAACGCCTCCCAGGCCTATCTCGACCACCTCACCTGGCGGGTGATGAACGGCGAGAACCCCGTGGCCGACATCTGCCTGCTGAAGAACCAGGCCACGCAGACCATGGAATACTGCGCCCGCGAGGCGGTGCAGACCTTCGGCGGCGCCGGTTTCATGCGCGGCTGCAAGGTGGAGCGCATCTATCGCGAGGTGCGCGTCAACGCCATCGGCGGCGGCGCCGAGGAAATCATGCGCGAGCTGGCGGTGCGCCAGCTCGGTTACTGAGCGGCGCGGCCGCGCCGGCGCGCCGCCGCGCCGGGCGGGGGGCCGCAGGGCCGCTCCCGCCGCGGCCGCAGCCGGCAAGGCCGCAACCTGCAAGACGGAGAACGCCATGAGCGGATCGCTGCCAGCCACCACCGTCGTCCAGCTCGAGCGCCAGGGCTCGCGCCTTTACGCGACGATCAATGACCCCGCGACCCGCAACGCCATGACGCGGGCGCTCACCGACGACCTGCGCGCCATCCTCAGGGCGGTGGAGAACGACCGCAGCCTGCGCGCGCTGGTGCTGCAGGGGGCCAACGGCGCCTTCTGCGCCGGCGCCGACCTCAAGGGAGCCAGCAGGCAGCAGGGCGAGGCGGTGGACGCCGGGGCGGAGGACCCGCTGGAGGCCTCCAACCGCGAGGGCGGCCTGCTGTACGCCGAGCTGAACGAATGCCCGCTGACGGTGATCGCCGTGGTGGACGGGCCGGCCTTCGGCGGCGGCTTCGGCATGGCCTGCTGCGCCGACATCGTCATCGCCACGCCGCGGGCGCGTTTCGCCCTGTCGGAAACGGGGCTCGGCATCGTGCCGGCGCAGATCGCGCCCTTCGTCATCAACCGCATCGGCCCGCGCCACGCCCGCCGTCTCGGCCTCACCGGCGCGCGGCTCAACGGCGAGCAGGCGGCCGCGATCGGCCTCGCCGACTTCTACTGCCCGGACGAGGCGTCGCTGCGGCAGACGCTCGCCAGCCTGCTTAACGACATCGGCCGCTGCGCCCCGGGCGCCAACGCCGAAACCAAGCGGCTGCTCCGCATCTGCCACACCATGCCGCTGGAGGAATACCGGACGGTGGCGGCGAAGTCGTTCGCCGCCTGCGCCCGCGGGCCGGAGGGCGTGGAGGGCGTGCGCGCCTTCGCCGAGAAGCGGCCGGCGGCGTGGGTGGAGACAGTCTGACCGCGGAAGGCGGCGGGCGCCCCCGCGGGCGCCAACGGTTCAGGGAGCAGGAACAATGTCGGGCAAGACGATCAGGATTGGCGGCGCCTCCGGGTTCTGGGGCGACACCAGCATCTCCACGCCGCAGCTGCTGCACGGCGCCGACCTCGATTACCTGGTGTTCGACTATCTGGCCGAAATCACCATGTCGATCCTCGCCCGCGCGCGGGCGAAGGACCCGCAGATGGGCTACGCCCATGATTTCGTCGGCCTTGTCGCCCGCGAGCTGCCGACCATCGCCCGGAAGAAGGTGAAGGTGATCGCCAACGCCGGCGGCGTGAATCCCATGGCCTGCGCGAAGGCGCTGGAGGAGAAGATCGCCGCCGCGGGCCTGGCCCTGAAGGTCGGCGTGGTCACCGGCGACGACCTGCTGCCGCGCGCCGCCGAATTCGCCGGAACGCGCGAGATGTTCACCGGCGAGCCCATGCCCGGTAACCTGTTGAGCATGAACGCCTATCTCGGCGCCTTCCCGGTGGCGGCGGCGCTGGACGCGGGGGCGGACATCGTCATCACCGGCCGCGGCGTCGACAGCGCCGTCACCCTCGGCGCCTGCATTCACGCCTTCGGGTGGAGCCAGCAGGATCTCGACCGGCTCGCCGGCGGCTCGCTCGCCGGCCATATCGTCGAATGCGGCGCCCAGGCCACCGGCGGCCTGCACACCGACTGGGAGGAGACCGGCGACTGGGCCAACATCGGCTATCCGGTGATCGAGGTGTCGGAGGACGGCTCCTTCGTCGTCACCAAGCCGGAGGGCACCGGCGGCCTCGTCTCGGTGGCCACCGTGGCCGAGCAGATGCTTTACGAGATCGGCGATCCGCGCGCCTATCTGCTGCCCGACGTCACCTGCGACTTCACCCAGGTGAAGATCGAGCAGCTGGGTCCGGACCGGGTGCGCGTCAGCAACGCTAGGGGCCTGCCGCCGACCAGTTATTACAAGGTCTGCGCCACCTACCAGGACGGTCACCGCGTCGGCATGTACCTGACGGTCGGCGGCCTCGACGCCGCCCGCAAGGCGGAGAAGGTGGCGGATTCGGTGCTGCGCCGCACCGGGGCCATGCTCCGGGCCATGAACCTGCCGCCCTACGCCGAGACCAGCGTGGAGGTGATCGGGGCCGAGGCGGCCTATGGCCCGCACTCGCGCGCCCGCAACGCCCGCGAGGTCATCCTCAAGCTGGCGGCCAAGCACGAAAATCCGAGGGCGCTCGAGATCCTGGTGCGCGAGCTCACCTCATCCGGCACCTCCATGTCGCCGGGCATCACCGGCATGGGCGGCAACCGCCCGAAGGTGATGCCGGTGGTGCGGCTGTTCTCCTGCCTTGTCGACAAGGCCAGGGTGAAGACCGCCGTGCACGTGGACGGGCGCGAGCTGCCGGCGCCGGAGGCGGTGCGCGGCGGCTTCGACCCGGCGAAGCTGGGGCCGGACCAGCCCGGCCCTGCGGCGGAGACGGCGCCGGACGCGCCGGTGGTTCCGCTCATCGCCCTCGCCTTTGCGCGCAGCGGCGACAAGGGCGACAAGGCCAACATCGGCGTCATCGCCCGCCGGCCCGAGTATCTGCCCTATATCCGCGCCGCGCTCACCGGGGAGGCGGTGGCGCGCTTCTTCGGCCACCTCGTGAAGGGGCGGGTGGAGCGCTTCGAGCTGCCGGGCGTGCACGCGCTCAACTTCCTGCTGCACGAGGCGCTGGGCGGCGGAGGCGTCGCCTCGCTGCGCAATGATCCGCAGGCCAAGGCCTACGCCCAGATGATCCTGGACTACCCGGTGCGGGTGACGCCGGAGATCGCCGCCGCCGTGGCCGACGTGACCCGCCGTTTCCCGCCGGCGACGGTCGCCGCCTGAGCGGACGCCGGCGCGGCCGGGCGGGCGCGCCCCCCGCCGGCGGCGCCGGGGCGGGGAGCGGCCGGGCGACAATGATGGAGGTACGCTGATGACCCTGAAGCTGTGGCACTGCATGAGCGCGCGCTCGTTCCGCCCGCTGTGGACCATGGAGGAGATGGGGCTGGACTATGAGCTGGCGATGCTGCCGTTTCCGCCGCGCGTGTTCCGCAAGGAGTATCTCGGCGTCAATCCGCTCGGCACCATCCCGTTCTTCGAGGACGGCGCGACAAAGATGACCGAGTCCTCGGCCATCTGCCATTACCTGGTGACGAAATACGGCCCGACGCCGCTGAACGTCGGGCCGGAGGAGCCGGACTACGGCGCCTTCCTCAACGCGCTGCACTTCTCGGAGGCGACGCTGACCTTCCCGCAGACCATCTACCTGCGCTACACGCTGCAGGAGCCGGACGCCGGCCTTGGCAGGGCGGCGGAGGACTACGCCAGATGGTTCGGCGGGCGCCTGCGCGGCGTCACCGCGGTGGCGGAGAAAAACGAATACTGGTGCGCCGGCCGCTTCACCGCCGCAGACATCTGCGTGGGCTACGCGCTGATGCTGGCCGAGCGGCTGAAGCTGGACCACCTGTTCTCCGCTCCGGTGCGCGCCTACTGGGCGCGGCTGCAGCAGCGCGAGGGCTTCCGCCGCGCCCTGGCGTCGCAGGAGAAGGCGGCGCAGGAGCAGGGCGTGGTCAATCCGCCGGACATGAAGATCCCGCCGAAGCCGGCCACCGCCTGACGCCCGCCCGCCCGCGGGGCGGCGCCCGCGGGGCGGCGGCCCGGCGCGGGGGCGCTCCGCCGGGTCCGGTTGTAAACATCGGCAGTTGATCCGGGGCCGCGTTCTTGCAATAGATGCGGGCAACGGCCACCAATCAATCGACCGTTAGAATTGCGGAAGGGATCGATATGTCTGAGGCATGGATCATTGACGCCGCCCGCACGCCGCGTGGCGTCGGCAAATTCGGCAAGGGCGCGCTGTCTGACGTGCACCCCCAGCGCATCCTCTCGACGGTGCTGAAGGCGCTCGCCGAGCGTAACAACCTCAACACCGCTGACCTGGACGACGTGATCGCCGGCTGCGGCACCCAGTTCGGCAAGCAGGGTTCGTGCATCGCCCGCATGGCCGCCCTTGACGCCGGCTTCGACAACGCCGCCGTCGGCTTCTCGCTCGACCGTTTCTGCGGTTCGGGCATGACCGCCGTGAACCTGGCGGCGATGGGCATCATGTCCGGTGCCCAGGACCTGGTGATCGCCGGCGGCGTCGAGTCGATGTCCTACGGCTCGACCCTGAAGCGCGCCACCACAGGCGTGCTTGACTCGGACAACCTGCACCTGCGCGAGCTGCACCCGCAGCCGCACCAGGGCATCTGCGGCGACCTGATCGCCACCCTCGAGGGCTTCACCCGTGAGGACGTGGACCGCCTCGCCCTGGAGAGCCAGCGCCGCGCCGACAACGCCATCAGGAACGGCTACTTCAGCAAGTCGCTGGTCCCGGTCTACAAGGACGACGGCACGCTCGCCCTTGACCACGAGGAGTTCCCGCGTCCGAACACCACCCTGGAAGGCCTCGCCCAGCTGAAGCCGGCCTTCGAGGTGATGTATGACGCGCCGCTGAACGAGGAGGGCCTGACCTTCCGCCAGCTGGTGGAGAAGACCTATCCGGGCGTCAAGGTGAACCACGTCCACCACGCCGGCAACTCGTCGGGCGTCGTCGACGGCGCCGGCGCCGTGCTGCTGGCTTCGCCGGAGTACGCCCGGGCCCACGGCCTGAAGCCGCGCGCCCGCGTGCGCGCCGTGGCCACCGCCGGCGACTCGCCGGAGCTGATGCTGAACGCTCCGGCTCCTGCCGCCCGCAAGGCCCTCGCCAAGGCCGGCATGACCATCAACGACATCGACCTCATCGAGATCAACGAGGCGTTCGCCGTCGTGCCGCTGAAGTTCATGCGCGAGATGGGCATCGACGACTCGAAGGTGAACGTGAACGGCGGCGCCATCGCCCTCGGTCACCCGATCGGCGCCACGGGCGCGATCATCATCGGCACGCTGCTCGACGAGCTCGAGCGCCGCGACCTGAACACCGGTCTGGCCACGCTGTGCGCCGCCGGCGGCATGGCCCCGGCCATCATCATCGAGCGCATCTGAGCCGCGCCTGCGGCGGCCTGCTGCGGCGGGCCGCCGGTCGCCGGCGACTGAAAAACGCCCGGGCCGCCTGGCCCGGGCGTTTCTGTCTGGCCCGCCGCTCCGTCAGGCAAGGCGCGGCCGGCGCGCCGGGCCGCCGCCGCGGCGCGGGATCCCGACGGCGGCCGCCGCGCCCAGGCCGGGCGCGCACGGCGCGCCAGGCGCGGCCAGACATGACTCCGGGGCAGGGGCGCTCCGGGGCAGCGGCCAGGGGCGACGTTCCGCTCCGGCGCCGCCCCGGTCCCGCATGGCGCGGGGCCCGGCGGCCGCGCCGCGGGGCCGGGCCCGTCCGGGCGGGCGCGCCTTACGCCGCCGGCTCGGGCACGCGGTAATCCTTGAACTGCTGGCGCAGGGTCAGCTTGTGCACCTTGCCGGTGCCGGTCATCGGGAAGCTCTCCAGGAACTCCACCGCGTCCGGCATCCACCACCTGGCGATCTTCGGCGCCAGATGGGCGAGGATCTCCTCCCTGGTCACCTCCATGCCCGGGCGGGGCACCACCAGCAGCAGCGGCCGCTCCTGCCATTTGGGATGCGGAATGGCGATCACCGCCGCCTGCAGCACCGCCGGGTGGCTGAGCGCCGCGTCCTCGATCTGGATCGAGCTGATCCATTCGCCGCCGGACTTGATCACGTCCTTGGAGCGGTCGGTGAGGGTGACGTAGCCGTCCGGATCGATGGTCGCCATGTCGCCGGTGATGAGATAGCCGTCGGCGTCCAGCGCCTCCACGCCCTTGTGGTAGCCGCTGGCGATCCACGGTGCCCGGACGCCGAAATGGCCCACCGCCTTGCCGTCGTTGGGCAGCACGTTGCCGTCGTCATCGACGATGCGCGCCTTGACGCCGCACACCAGGCGGCCGGACTTCATGCGGTCGTCGATGATCTCGTCGAAGCCCGGCTCGTAGTCGCGGAACTTCTGCAGCGGCATGGTGGCCATCAGGGCCTCGGTCATGCCCCAGGCCTGGACATAGGCCACGCCGTACTCGCGCTCCAGCTGCTCCACCATGGAGCGCGCCGGCGCAGTGCCGCTGGAGAGCGTGCGCCTGAGCGTCGAGAATTTCTTGCCGGTGCGGCCCAGCCAGTCGAGCAGGATCAGCCAGAAGCTCGGCACGCCGGCGGTGAGGGTGACGCCCTCGTTCTCGATCAGCTCGTAAAGCTTGTCCGGCTCGTAGTTGCGGCCCGGGAACACCAGCTTTGAGCCGGTGTAGGGCGCCATGAACGGCATGTTCCATGCGTTGCCGTGGAACATGGGCGCCATGGGCATCATCACCTGGCGTTTGCCGGGCTCGAAGCCGGTCATGTAGAGGAAGTTCGAGCCGAGCAGCGTCTGCAGCACCAGCGCGCGGTGCGAATAGACCACGCCCTTGGGATTGCCGGTGGTGCCGGAGGTGTAGCAGATGGTGGCCGCGTTGGTCTCGGGAAACTCGGGCCAGGCGAAGCCGTCGTCGGTCTCGGCGGCCAGCAGCTCCTCGTAGGAGTAGACGTTCTCGAGCGTCGTCCGCGGCATGCGTCCGTCGGCGGCCATGATGACATAGCCCTTCACCGTGGTGAGCTGCGGCGCGATCTGCTCGACGATCGGCAGCGTCAGCGCGTCGATGAACAGGAACTGGTCCTCGGCGTGATTGATGATGTAGACGATCTGTTCCGGGAACAGCCGGGGATTGACCGTGTGCAGCACCGCGCCGACGCCCGGCGCGGCGTAGAACATCTCGAAATGGCGGTGGGTGTTCCAGGCCAGGGAGCCGACCACCGTGCCGTCCGTGGCGCCGAGCCGCCGCAGCGCCTTCGCCATGCGCCGGATACGGCTCAGGGCTTCACGGTAGTTGTAGCGGAAGATGTCGCCCTCGATTTCCCGGGCCACCACCTCCGCCTCGCCGTGCTGGACGCCGGCGTATTCGATGAAGTTGGACAGCAGCAACGGCATGTCCATCATAAGCCCACGCATGCAGTCTCCCCCTTGTCGTCCGCGTCGGCGCGCGGCTCTGGTCTGAATTGTGACGGTCATGGCTCCGGCCGGCTTGCGGCTCCGGCCGGGGCAGGGCGGCGACGCCGCGGGCGGCGCTGGCGTTCCGGCGCCGCGGGCGGCGGCCGGACCCGGGCCAGGCCTCTCGAATGGCGCTGGCCCTCGAATGGCGCTGGCCCTGGCAGGTCTCCCGGGCCAGTCCCGGATGACGGCGCGGGCGCTGGCTCCAGGCTCGCCTCCGCCGCGCGGCGGCGTTTCAGGCTAGGCCGCAGTATTTTTGTTATGCAACCGCTTCCTTGGTAGTATATCACATGAAAAGGCCCGGCGCCGCAGCGGCGTCGGGCCTGTCATGGTCTTTACTTTTTCTTGCTCGCTCCGGGCAGTATGCCCATATGTTTCGAGATGATCTGCAGCATCACCTCGTCGGCGCCGCCGCCGATCGAGCCGAGGCGGCTGTCGCGATACATGCGGCTGATGTCGCTCTCGTTCATGAAGCCCATGCCGCCCCAGTACTGCAGGCAGCTGTCGGCCACCTCGCGGCTGAGACGCCCGCCGATCAGCTTGGCCATGGAGGCCAGCATGGTGACGTCCTCGCCGTTCACGTAGCTTTCCGCGGCGCGGTACACGAGCGAGCGCAGCGCCTCCACCTTGGCCTGCAGCTCGGCCAGCTTGAAGTGGATCACCTGGTTGTCCAGCAGCGGCTTGCCGAAGGCGATGCGGTTGCGGGTATACTCAATGGTGTCCTGGATGGCCTTCTCCATGCCCACCAGCGCGCCGGCCGCGCCCCACAGCCGCTCGATCTGGAACTGCTCCATCTGGTAGATGAAGCCCATGCCTTCCTCGCCGATGCGGTAACGCTGCGGCACGCGCACCTCGTCAAAGAAGATCTGCGCCGTGTCCGAAGCGCGCATGCCCATCTTGTCGAGGCGGCGGGCCACCTGCACGCCCTTCGTTTTCATCGGCACGCAGATCAGCGACTTGTTGCGGTGGGGCGGGCCGTCGGAGGTGTTGGCCAGCAGGCACATCCAGTCCGCCTGGACGCCGTTGGTGGTCCACATCTTGCCGCCGGTGATGACGTAGTCGTCGCCGTCCTTGCGGGCGCTGGTCTTCAGCGAGGCCACGTCCGAACCGGCGCCGACCTCGGAGACGCCGAGGCAGGCCACATATTCGCCGGAGATCGACGGGGCGAGGAACTCGGCGCGCAGCTCGTCGGAGCCGTGCCTGGCCAGGGCGGGGGTGGCCATGTCGGTCTGCACGCCGATGGCCATGCCGATGGAGCCGCCGCGGATGCAGCCAGTGGCCTCGCAGAACGCCAGCTCATAGGTGTAGTCGAGGCCCAGACCGCCGAACTTCTCCGGCTTGTTGATGCCGAGGAAGCCCTGCCGGCCCATCTTCCGGAACAGCTCGTGCGCCGGGAAGATCCCCTCCTTCTCCCATTCCTCAATGTACGGATTGATTTCGGTCTCGCAGAACTTGGTGACGGAGCGCATCAGCTCCCGGTGCTGCTCTGTGTAGATCATGTTTCCTCCCCGGCGGCCCGCACGCTCCCGCCTGCCGGCCCGCCATGCCCGCCCCGAGTCCGGTACTGTAGCGGCTTGCAGTGGTACCAGTTGGTACTTGGGCGCATTGTAACGCGCTTTGCCGCGCTGCAAAGCCCCGCGTTGGGCGCCGGCAGGGGATGGGAGCGCCGCCGGCGCCGCTAGCGGCAGATCTGCCGGCCGGGCTTGCGGTTGCGCAGGTCCAGATGCAGGTGGTCGTTATGGAACCGGTCGCCGCCGGGGCCGATCACCGTGTCGAAGATGCGGCAGGCGTTTTTGCGGATGAATCTCTGGAACAGGCTCTCGTCCGGCGTCGCGTGGGTCGGGCTGACCGTGAACGGCCGGCGCCGGTCGAACTGGAAGCCGGCGATGTCGATGGCGTTGGCGTAGGCGTGCTCGCTGAGTTTGGCGCCGCGCTGGTGATTCATGGTGCGGCAGGCGTAGGTGGGGCCAATGGTCACGCCGGTGACGCGCGCCTTCAGATACTGCTGCGCCGCGGGCTGGACCACGCCCTCCAGCCACTCCGCCGTGGCCTCGGCCATGGCGCAGGAGAGCGTGCCCGGCCTTGAGAGCGGCAGGCCGCCAGGCAGGGCGCTGAGCCGCACGCCGTTGCTGACGCCGCAGGCGCCGTTGCTGATGGCGGGAATGCGCTCCACCACCGCCCCGGCCCTGCGCAGGCGGGCGACGCAGGCGTCGACGCCGGCGTCGGTGACCGCCCGCCGCGGCGGGCCGGCGTCGCCCGGCGCCGGCGGCGGCTCCTCCGCCTGTTTCCTGCGGCCGAACGGCCACCATGAGGGAACGCCCGGCTTCTCCGCTCCGGCCTCCGGTTCCGGCGGCGCCGGCCGGGCCTCCTGCGCCGGGGGCGGCGCCGGCTCCGCGGGCGCAGGGGCCACGGGGAATCGCGGCCGCGCCGGCGGCAGCGGCGCCACCGGGGCGAAGCCGTTTCCGGGGCTGGCCGGCGGCTCCTGCGCCAGCGCCGGCACGGATGGCGGCGCCGTTGCTTCGTCCGGCGCGCCGCCCCCGGCGCCGGCCGCCGGCAGGTCGGGCGCGCGCAGCTCCGCCGGGCGCGGCGGCGGCAGCGGCGCGGCGGCGGGGAAGCGCCAGGCGGCGGGCCGAGCGGCGTCCGCGGCAGGGCCGGAATCCGGCGCCGGCGACGTCGTCGCGGCGGCGTCCGGCGCGCCGCCAGGGCCAGCCGGACGGGGCGGCGGCAGGGGAGCGGCCGGAAGCTGCGTCGCCGGGCCGGCCTCCGCCGCCGGCGCGGCGTCGCCCGGTGCGGGCGTCGCCGGGGCCGGGGGCGCGTCCGGCCAGGGCGCGCCGGTGGTCGGGCGCAGGGCCGCCCGGGCGCGGGCGTCCGTTCCGGCCGTCAGCCAGATGGCGGCCATGGCGGCGACGGCCGCGGCGGCGGCGTGCCGCCGCTGCGGGCGTTGTAAGGCGGAAACCGTCATCGCCCGCCACTTAGCGCATGCACGGCGCCGGGTCATCTACTATTAACCCTGTCGGCGCAGGCGTGCTGCGGCGCGGCCGCGCTCCGGCGGTCCGGCGCGCGGACGGGCGCGCGGGGCCGGGGCGGCGGCTGCAGGGAGTTTCAGGGAGCGGCGGCGTGACGGAAGCAGGCTGCGGGGCGGAGACGGACAGGCCAGGCCAGGACGGCGGGACCGCGCGCGGCGGGCGTCCGGAGGCGCTGGCGCAGCGCCTGGCGACGGCCGACGCCGCCACGCGCGTGCTGATGGAGCTGGCGGCGGAGCGCGGCTGGGGGGCGCCGGTGCGGGCCCGCCGGCTGGACGCGCCCGCCGGCCCGCCGCCGGACGCGGCGCTGGAGGCCCTGCGCCCCGGACCGCGCGAGCGTCTGGCCGCCCGGGCCGTGGTGCTGGTTTGCGGCCGGCGGGAGCTGTCGCGGGCGGAGAACTGGTATGTCCCGGAGCGCCTGCCGGAGGCGGTGAACCGCGGCCTCGACGCCGGCGACGCCCCCTTTGGCCTGCTGCTGCTGCCGTACCGGCCGGCGCGGCGCCTGCTGCGGCTGGAGCGGCTGTGGCGGCCGGGCCAGCCGGAGGAGGCCGCCGCGGAGCTGTTCCGCATCACCGCCGTCATGGCCGCCCGTTTCGGCGCCGGCGGCGCCGGTCCGGCGACGCCGGTGGCCTTCGTCAGCGAGACCT
The DNA here is from genome assembly GCF_042432745.1 of Camelimonas abortus. Taxonomy (NCBI): domain Bacteria; kingdom Pseudomonadati; phylum Pseudomonadota; class Alphaproteobacteria; order Hyphomicrobiales; family Chelatococcaceae; genus Camelimonas; species Camelimonas abortus. The sequence goes on from NZ_JBHLWR010000006.1 coordinate 836,751, forward strand.
ATCTCGCCGGCCTGCTGGCCTGAACCTGCGCGCCGCCGGCGGGCCGCGCCGGGGCGGGGCGCCGGCATGCGCGATATTAACACATTTCCAGATGTTAAATTATGAAATAATCATTTTGACGCGTAAAATGTATTGACCCGCGCTGTCCGGCATGTAGTTTCTGGCGTGATCGTTGCGCCGCAAACCAGTTGCGGCTCCAGGGGGGGCTACATGTCTGTTTCTCGCGCGTTCATCACCCGCCGCACGCTCGGCCGGCTGGCCGCCGCCGCCGCTTTCGCCGCCCTCGCCGCCGGCTCCGCTGCGGCCGAGGAGCTGAAGGAGGTCGTCGTCGACTTCGCCACTTACAATCCGGTCTCGCTGGTGCTGAAAAAGCAGGGCCTGCTGGAGAAGGCGCTGGAAAAGGACGGGATCAGGGTGCGCTGGGTGCAGTCGGCCGGCTCGAACAAGGCGCTGGAGTTCCTCAACGCCGGCTCGGCGCACTTCGGCTCCACGGCCGGCTCCGCCGCCCTGGTGGCGAAGATCAACGGCAATCCGATCAAGTCCGTCTACGTCTATTCGCGCCCCGAGTGGACGGCGCTGGTGACGCGCAAGGACAGCCCGATCCAGACCGTCGCCGACCTCAGGGGCAAGCGCGTCGCGGTCACCCGCGGCACCGACCCGCACATCTTCCTGGTGCGCGCCCTGGCCGAGGCCGGGCTCTCCGACAGGGACGTGAAGTTCGTGCTGCTGCAGCACGCCGACGGCCGCATGGCGCTGTCGCGCGGCGACGTCGACGCATGGGCCGGCCTCGACCCGATGATGGCCTCCGCCGAGGTGGAGGAGGGCGCCCGCCTGTTCTACCGCAAGCCGGAGGCCAACACCTGGGGCGTCCTCAACGTGCGCGAGGACTTCGCCCGGAAGCATCCGGAGATCGTGAAGAAGGTGCTGGCCGCCTATGAGGAGGCGCGCAAGTGGGCGCTGGCCAATCCGGAGGGCCTCAAGGAGGAGTTCATCGCCGTCACCAGGCTGCCGAAAGCGGTCGTGGACCGGCAGATCGACGAGCGCACCGAGCTCACCCACAGCGTCATCGGCGAGCCGCAGCGCGCCTCCATGCAGGCCGCGGGCGACGCCCTGGTGGCGGCCGGCGTGCTGCCGGCGGACACGAAGGTGAAGGAAACCCTCGACGCCCTCATCGATCCCCAGTATCTCCCGGCGTCGAAATGATCATGGACGGCGCTCCGCCGCGGGACGCCCGCCGGCGGCGCCGCTCCGTTCGCGGCGGGCCCGGCGCGCGGCAGGATCCCGGCGGCTGGCTTCGCGGGCGGCGCTCTTTCTGGCGCCGGGACATTTGAGGAAACGGACAAGGCGCATGACGGCCATTGACGGCGCAGGTTCGCCGCAGACCGCAATCGCAGAGGACGCGGCCCCGTCGCCGGCGGCGGCGCGCCGGGAGGGCTGGCGCGCCGCCGGGCGCGTGTGGCTGGCGGGGGTGGCCCTGCCGGCGGCGCTCGCCGCGGGCTGGGAGCTGGCGGTGTCCGCCGGGTTCGCCGACGGGCGGCTGATGCCGCCGCCAAGCCAGATCTGGAGCGAGCTGGCGGGCCTGGCCGGCAGCGGCGACCTGTGGACCCACCTCGGTGCCACCCTGTGGCGGGTGCTGGCCGGCTTCGCCATCGGCGCCGTGGCCGGCACGCTGGCGGGCGTGCTCACCGGCGCCTCGGGCGCGATCCGCAGCGCCATCGATCCCACCATCCAGGCGCTGCGCGCCATTCCCTCCATCGCCTGGGTGCCGCTGTTCATTCTCTGGCTCGGCATTTTCGAGGCGTCGAAGGTGGCGCTGATCGCGGTGGGCGTGTTCTTTCCGGTCTATCTCGGCGTCATGGGCGCCATCGGCTCCATCGACCGCAAGCTGGTGGAGGTGGGGCGGGTCTTCCGCCTCAGCCGCGTGCAGATGGCGACCCGCGTGCTGCTGCCGGCGGTGCTGCCGGAGTGGGTGATCGCGCTGCGCTCCGGCCTTGGCCTTGGCTTCATGTTCGTGGTGGCGGCCGAGTTCATGGGCGCTTCGGAAGGTCTGGGCTACCTGCTGGTGGACGGCCAGCAGCTGGGCAAGCCGGCCCAGATCCTGGCCGCCATCATCGCCTTCGCCGTGCTGGGCAAGATCTGCGACCAGATCCTGGTCGTGCTCGCCCGGCCGCTGCTGGCGTGGCAGGACACCGCGCGCAGGAGGCTCTGACATGCTCACCCTGTCCGGCCTGTCCAAGGTCTACGCCGGCGGCGCCGCCGCGCTCGCCAACGTCAGCCTCACCGTGGCGGGCGGCGAGATCGCCGCCATCGTCGGCGGCTCCGGCTGCGGCAAGACCACGCTGCTGCGCCTGATCGCCGGTCTGGACGAGGCCAGCGCCGGCGCCATCGAGATCGACGGCGACCGCATCAGCGGCCGGCCGCACTCGGCCATCGGCATCGTCTTCCAGGAGCCGCGGCTGCTGCCCTGGCTGAGCGTGCGCGACAACGTCGCCTTTGGCCTCGCCGGCCTGCCGCGGGGCGAGCGCCGCGCCCGCGCCGGGGAGGCGCTGGAGCGCGTCGGGCTCGCCGGTTACGGCGGGCGCTGGCCGCGCGAGCTCTCCGGCGGCCAGCAGCAGCGGGTGGCCATCGCCCGCGCCCTTGCGCCGCGGCCCAAGGCGCTGCTGCTGGACGAGCCGTTCTCCGCCCTCGACGCCTTCACCCGCGCCAGCCTGCACGAGCACCTGCTGGCGCTGTGGGAGGAGGGACGCCCCACCGTGGTCATCGTCACCCACGACGTGGAGGAGGCGGTGACCCTCGGAGACCGCATCATCGTCATGCAGCCGAAGCCGGGGCGCATATTCGACGAGATCGCCGTGGACCTGCCGCGCCCGCGCGACCGCCTGTCGCCGAATTTCGAGGCGGTGAAGCGCCGCACGCTCCAGGCGCTCGACGATTCGCTCAATCCTGGCCGCGTCGCCTCCCGGCCGCCGCCCGCCGGCGGCGCCCTGTGGTGGTGAGGCGGCCGTCGCAAGATCCTGTTTCAGAAATCGCCGTCACGGCGCGGGTCGTGCTCCGCCGGCCCGCGCCTCCGGAGTGAGAAGGAAGGAAAAAACATGGACGCCCAGGAACTGCGGGCCCTGCAGGCGCCGCTCAAGGCGCGCTACAAGGAAACCCCCGAGGCCGCGACCATCACGCTGAAGGCCCAAGGCAGCATCGACGACCAGAACATCGCCTGCAAGGTGGAGACCGGCCGCGCCATCGTCTCCGCCGGCCTGCACCCGCTGTCCGGCGGCTCGGGCATGGAGCTGTGCTCGGGCGACATGCTGCTGGAGTCGCTGGTGGCCTGCGCCGGCGTGACGCTGAAGGCGGTGGCCACCGCCCTGGAGATCCCGCTGCGCAGCGGCGTGGTGCGGGCGGAGGGCGACCTCGACTTCCGCGGCACCCTCGGCGTGGACAGGGAGGCGCCGGTGGGTTTCCGCGCCATCCGCCTGAGCTTCGACCTCGACACCGACGCGCCGCAGGAGAAGATCGACCAGCTCATCCGCCTCACCGAGCGTTATTGCGTGGTGTTCCAGACGCTCAACAACCGCCCCGAGCTGTCGGTGGCGACCAGCCGCGTCTGAGCCCGTCGCGCCCGCGCCTGACGCGGGCGCAGGCGCGCGCAGGCCCGACAGGAAAGCCCGCCCGGCGCCCCGCGCCTGGCGGGTTTTTCCTGTCGTCTTTCCTGCCGTCGCGCGGGCGGAGCCGCCTACGCCGGAGCCAGCCGGCCGCCGCGGCCGCGCCGGCGCGGCACGCTGTGGGTGGCGGCCCGGCCCTCCATGAGCTGGCGCGCGGATTCCCACACCATCTGGGCCGCCGGGCGCTGTTCGCCCCGGGCGCGCACCAGGGTGAGGCTGGTGCGCACGTCCAGCCCGTCGATGTGGCGGATCACCACCTCGCCGGCGCCCTCCACATGGGGGCGGTCGAACCAGCCCAGCGACACCGCCGGAATGCGGGTGAGGCGCCCGTAGCGCTCCACCGCCAGGGGGTGGCCTTCAGGCGGCCGCACCGTCTCCGCCCCGGCGTCGCGCAGGGCGCGCACGATCACCACCGACAGCGGCGCGCCCAGGGAGCGGTTGGGCATGGCCACCGGCAGTCCCTTCAGCGCCTCGAGCGGCAGGATGTCCAGCTCCGCCAGCGGATGCTCGCGCGGCAGCTGCAGGCACAGGCGCCGCTGCGCCAGCGGCTGCCGCTCGAGGCCGCCCGGCCAGTCCGCCTCGGTCACGGCGTTGTCGGCCGCCGCCTGCGCGTCGGCCGGCTCCACCAGAAGGGCGAGGTCGAGCTCGCGGCGGGTGAGGTCGAGGTAGTGGCGCTCGTGGGTCTTGTCGAAAATGCGCAGGCGGATGTCGCCGTGGCGGGTGACGAGCGTGTCCATCATCCGCCGCCGCTCCGGGATGTGCAGGGTGTAGAAGGGCGCGCCGATGCGCAGCTCGTTCTCGCGGATCTCGCGCGCCGCCTGGTTGGCCCAGGCGGCCTCCGCCACCATGCGCCGGGCGTTGCCGAGAAACAGCCGCCCCTCGGCGGTCAGCTCCACCCGGCGGCTGGTGCGCTGGAACAGGGCGAAGCCCAGCCGGCGCTCGAACTCGCGGATCTGCGCCGACAGCGCCGGCTGCGACACGTGCAGTTTCTGCGCCGCCCGGGTGAAGGAGCGCTCCTCCGCCACGGTGAGGAAATAGCGGAACGGGGTTGCGTCGAGGTCCATGGTCGTCCTGTGCGCCTGTCGCGCGCCGGCCCCGGCCGCGCTCCTGTCGCGCCCCGCGGGGCGTCCCGGCCGCTCCGCATACGCCGCCGGCGCGCCGCTGGCAATGGTTCGCCGGCGGCGATCCATAACCATCATGTATCGCAGCTGCGAGAAATCGCGATTGGACGTCCCGTGCGCCTGACGCCAATCATAGGCTCCAGCCATTGATATCACGAATGGAGGGAGGCACCTGTGGCCTGGGATTTCGAAACCGAACCCGAATTCCAGAAAGAGCTCGACTGGGTCGACAGGTTCGTGGCCGAGGAGGTCGAGCCGCTCGATTACCTGCTCCCCGATCCCTATGACGTGCGCTGCGCCAGGCGCAACGCCCTGGTGAAGCCGCTGCAGAAGATCGTCAAGGAGCGCGGCCTGTGGGCCTGCCACCTTGGCCCGGAGCTGGGCGGCCAGGGCTACGGCCAGGTCAAGCTCGGCCTGCTCAACGAGATTCTCGGCCGCTCGAAATTCGGCCCGATCGTGTTCGGCTGCCAGGCGCCGGACTCCGGCAATTCGGAGATCCTCGCCCATTACGGCACGCCGGAGCAGAAGGAGCGTTACCTCAGGCCGCTGCTCAACAACGACATCGTCTCCTGCTTCTCCATGACCGAGGTGCAGGGCGGCGCCGACCCGAAGGTGTTCACCTTCAGCGCCGTCGAGGACGGCGGCGAATGGGTGCTCAACGGCGAGAAGTGGTTCTCCTCACACGCCCATGTGGCCAGCTTCTTCATCGTCATGGCGGTGAGCGATCCGGACGCCAGCGAATACCGCCGCCTGTCGGCCTTCATCGTGCCGGCGGAGACGCCCGGCATCGAGATGGTGCGCAACATGCCGGTGGGGCACCATGGCCATCCGGCCCACGCCTACCTGCGCTTCAACAATGTGCGCGTGCCGAAGGACCACCTGCTGGGCGAGCGCGGCGGCGGCTTCGTGGTGGCCCAGACCCGTCTGGGCGGCGGCCGCATCCACCACGCCATGCGCACCATCGGCCAGGTGAAGCGCGCTTTCGACATGATGTGCGAGCGCGTGCTGAGCCGCCACACCCAGGGCACGCTGCTGGCCGACAAGCAGATGGTGCAGGAGAAGATCGCGGACAGCTGGATCGAGATCGAGCAGTTCCGCCTGCTGGTGCTGCGCACCGCATGGAAGATTGACAAGTACAAGGACTATCTCGCCGTCCGCAAGGACATCGCCGCCATCAAGGCGCTGATGCCCAGGGTGTTCCACGACGTGGCGGCGCGGGCCCTGCACATCCACGGCTCGCTGGGCGTCACCCCGGACATGCCGTTCGCCGAGCAGGTGATCGAGAGCTTCCACATGGGCCTCGCCGACGGCCCCACCGAGGTGCACAAGGTCACCGTGGCCCGCCAGGTGCTGCGCGAGTATCACGCGGCGACGGGCAAGTTCCCGAGCCGTTACATCCCGCACCTGCGCGAGGCGGCCGTCGCCAAGTACGGCCGGCTGCTGGACGAGATCGAGGCCCAGGCGGCGTAAGCCCCGGCCTGCGGCCGCCGCGGGCGTTCTCCGCGGCGGCGACCTGAAGGGGCCGGCGGCCCGCGCGCCGCGCCGCCGGCGTCCGTTCCGGACCGTCCGGCGCCCCGCCGCACGGGGCGCCCGGGAAGGTGCGCGTCATGCCGGCGGCGCCGGGCGGGGCGCCCTGGCGGACAGGCTGTCCCCCCCCATGCCTGCTGTCGCCGCGCCAGGGGCCGAAGCCGCCCGGCGTCGCCGGCATGACGCGTCGCCCGCGCCACCGCGGGCTTCGCGCCGCCCGCCGCGGAACATGGTCCGGCCGCGGGCGACCGGACCGCCGCCCGGGAGCTGGCGGCCGCAACAACCGGGAGGAAAACATGGCTCCTCCGCACTGCGCGGCCGGCGCCGCGCAAACGCGCCGTCGCGTACTTGTTTCGGCCGCCGCCCTGCTGGCCGCCGCGTTCGCGCCGGCGCCGGCGCGGGCAGGGGACGCGGGCGAGATCCGCATCGGCCAGACCATGCCATACAGCGGCGTCGCCTCCGCCTGCGGCGTCACCGGCCACACCGGCCACGCCTATGTCCGCAAGATCAAGGCCGATGGCGGGATCAGCGGCCGCAAGGTCATCCTCATCAGCCTCGACGACGCCTGTTCCCCGCCCAGGACCGTGGAGCAGGCCCGCCGGCTGGTGGCGCAGGACGACGTGCGCGCCGTGTTCGGCAGCGCCGGCGCGCCGCCCAACATGGCGGCGCACGAATATCTCAACGGCAGGAGGACGCCGCAGCTGTCCGTGTCCAGCGGCGCGACCATCTGGAACCAGACGGAGAAATATCCGTGGACCATCGGCTGGCAGGTGGACTACGAATCCGAAGTGGAAGGACGACCCCGAGGTGAAGGAATATCCCGCCTTCATGCAGCAGCATGCGCCCGGAGCGCCCGTGACGCCTGGGCGGCGTACGGCTACACCATGATCCAGGGGCACGTGCACGTGCTGCGCCAGGCGGGCGACGACCTGGGCCGGGAAAACATCATGAAACAGGCCCGCAACATGCGTTTCAAGCCGGCCATGCCGCTGCGGGGTGTCGGGGCGCGCACCGGCGGGCGCCGCCAGGCCCCGCTGCAGGCCATGCAGCTCGCCCGCTTCGAGGACGGCCGCCGGGCGCTGTCCGGCGACGTGATCAACGTGGGCGACGACTGAGGGCGCGGCCGCGCCGGCGCCGGGGCGCCGGCCGGGGAGCGGCGGCCGCGCGCCGCCACGACAACGACATGCAGGAGGAGACGCCATGAAGGATCTTGCCGGCAAGGTGGCCGTGATCACTGGCGGCGCCAGCGGCATCGGCCTGGCCACGGCGCGGGCGCTGGCGCGCGAGGGCGTGAAGCTGGTGCTGGCCGACATCGAGCAGGCCGCCCTCGACCGCGCCACGGCGGAGCTGGCCGCGGCCGGGGCGGAGGCGGCCGGCGTTGTGGCCGACGTCTCGAAGCTGGAGGACGTGGAGGCCCTGGCCGACGCCGCCTGGGAGCGCTTCGGCGCGGCGCACATCGTGTTCAGCAACGCCGGCGTCGGCGTGTTCGGCCCCGTGCACGAGATGAGCCACGCCGACTGGCGGTGGACCGTCAACGTCAACCTCTGGGGGCCCATTCACGGCGTCGAGGTGTTCATGCCGCGCCTGATCCGTCAGGGGCAGGGCGGGCACATGCTGTTCACCGCCTCTTTCGCCGGCCTCGTCAGCAACCGCAATCTCGCGCCCTATTCGGTGACCAAGGCGGCGGTGGTGTCGCTGGCCGAATGCGTCGCCAGGGACGGCAAGCCGTTCAACATCGGCGCTTCGGTGCTGTGTCCGATGCGCGTGGCCACCGCCATCGACGACAGCCACCGCAACCGCCCGGCCGAGTTCGGCGGGCCGGAGGCGGCGAAACCCTATACCGACCGCGATTCGGGCAAGCTGGAGGGCCGCACCCTGGCGGCGCAGGATGTGGGCGAACTTGTGGTGGCGGCGCTGAAGCGCGGCGACCTCTACATCCTCACCCACCGGGAGACGGGCGTTTATCTTGAGCGGCGCGCGGCGCGCCTGCAGGCGGCGCTGGCCCACGCGCTGTAAGCGGCGCCGCGGCCTGGACCGTCCGCCCGGGCCGGGCAGGAAAAACGCTCCGGGGGCGCGGCGCTGGCCCGAATCGCAGGCGATTCCGCCAGGTCGCGCCGCTCCGGTCGTGGTCATGCCGCAGGTCGCGCGCCACGCCCGCGCCGCCTGAACGCGCGGCCGTCTGCGGCCTGCGCCTGAAGGGCGGTGCGATTACTGCCCTTCAGTCTCGCTGATGAGCTGTTCGACTGCGCCGATGGCCAGCTCCAGCTCGCCGATGCGCTGAATTGCTGAGCGTGCGGGAAGGCCTTTGGACTGGGCAGCCTTGACAATTATGTCGCGCTGCTCAGCTTTCAGCCGGTTGAGGAGATCTTCGAGTTCGTCCATAGCCTGCGTGTAATACGATAAGGGTTACATTTCAAGGCGTTCGTGGCCGCGGCCGCGCGGCAGTCCGGCGGCCGGCATGTCCGTCCGTCCATGGCTGTTTCCTCACGCTTCCGCGTGTTGTGTCACAAATGACGTAAAGTATTCCTGAAACGCCTGAAATAGCCCGCCAGTCGTTTCCGGAACAGGCGGCGCAACGCGCATCCCTGCGATTGCGTCATGACCTTTACATTCATCCGGGCGACGTTCTCAAGCCGTCCTGCGACCCGTGCGCGCGCAACCGGCGTGGAGCGAGAGCCTGTCGCCGGCGCCTCACGCGCCTGCAACTGGACAGGACCGCCTGGTCGCTGCACTCTCACGGTATAACAGATATCAAAAAAGGCTCTGCGGAGCCGGGAGGACGGCCCATGACAATCCATGCGACGCCGCGGGCGTCCGCCGCCACGCCCGACGCAACCGTTCCGCATGCGGCCATGGCCGCGCAGGAGCGCCCGGCCGCGACGGCGGAGACGGACGTGCTGGTGGTGGGCGCTGGCATTTCCGGGATCGGCGCGGCGTGGTGGCTGCAGCGCGAGCTGCCGGAGCTCGGCTTCATGGTGGTGGAGAAGGCGGAGAGCTTCGGCGGCACCTGGCTCACACACCGCTATCCCGGCGTGCGATCGGACAGCGACCTCTACACCTTCGGCTACAGCTTCAAGCCCTGGACCGGCGCGCCCATCGCCACGGCGGAGGAAATCCGCCGCTACATGGGCGAGGTGATCGCCGGGAACGGCCTCGACCGTCACATCCATTACCGCACCCGCGTCGACTCGGCGGCATGGAGCAGCGACGACCGGCGCTGGACGGTGACGCTGACCGATCTCGCCAGCGGCGCGCAGCGGGTCGTGCGAGCGCGCTTCATGTGGATGTGCCAGGGCTATTACCGGCACGAGCAGGGCTACACGCCGCAGTGGCCTGGCATGGAGCGTTTCGCCGGCCGCATCGTGCATCCGCAGACCTGGCCGGAGGATCTCGATCTCGCCGGCAGGCGCGTGCTGGTGATCGGCTCCGGGGCCACGGCGGCCACGCTGGTGCCGGCGCTGGCCGGCAAGTGCGCCGCCCTCACCATGCTGCAGCGCTCCCCCAGCTATTACGTCACCGGGCGCAACGCCAACGAGCTGGCCGACCTGCTGCGCACGCTGGAGGTGGACGAGACCTGGATCCACGAGATCGTCCGCCGCAAGGCGCTGTATGACCAGAAGATGTTCGCCCGCCGCGCCCGCGAGGAGCCGGAGGCGGTGCGCGCCGAGCTGCTGGCCAATGTGGCGGCGCACCTGCAGGGGGCGGCGCCGGTGGAGCCCCATTTCACGCCTTCGTACCGGCCGTGGCGCCAGCGCGTCGCCTTCGTGCCGGACGGCGACCTGTTCGCCGCCCTGCGCCGCGGCGACGCCAGCATCGTCACCGGCGAGATCGACAGTTTCTGCGCGGAGGGCGTGCGCCTCGCCTCGGGCGAGACGCTGGCCGCGGACGTGGTCATCACCGCCACCGGCTTCAACCTCAATGTTCTGGGCGACATTGATTTCGTCATCGACGGCGCGCCGCTCGACTTCGCCTCCACGGTGACGTGGCGGGGCATGATGTTCACCGGCGTGCCCAATCTGGTGTGGGTGTTCGGCTATTTCCGCGCCAGCTGGACGCTGCGCGTGGACCTGATCGCCGGCTTCGTCTGCCGGCTGCTGCGGCGCATGCAGGAGCGCGGCGCCACGATGGTGACGCCGGCGCTGCGGCCGCAGGACGCCGGCATGCCCCTGCGGCCTTTCGTCGACACCGACGACTTCAACCCCGGCTACCTGCTGCGCGGCCTGCACCTGCTGCCGAAACAGGGCGACCGCATGCCCTGGCTCCATACCCAGGATTACTGGCGCGACAGCGAGGAGCTGCCGCAGGTGGACCCGGAGTGCTCCGGCCTGCGCTACGCCTGAGACGGCCAGCCCGCCGCGCCGCTGGCCCCGTCGCTGCGGGGGTGAAACAATGAGGGCCGCGATAACAGGGAATCACACGGAGGAGACGCATGCGGGCGGTGGTGCGGCGTGAGGGGCGGCTGGAGCTGGAGGAGGACTGGCCGGAGCCGCAGCCAGGGCCCGGACAGACCCTGGTGAAGACCCTGGCCTGCGGGATCTGCGGCTCGGACCTGCACGCGCTCGATCATCTGGAGCGCATGGCCGCCTTCAGCCGCCGCATGGGCTCGGCCACCAGCATCGATCCGGCGCGCGGGGTGGTTTTCGGCCACGAGTTCTGCGCCGAGATCATCGCCCATGGTCCGCAGACCACCGGCAGGCTGCCGCCGGGAACCCGGGTGGTGGCCATGCCCATGGCCATGGGGCCGGACGGCATGGAGCTGGTCGGTTACTCCAGCCGGTTCAACGGCGGCTTCGCCGAACGCATGGTGCTGACGGAGTCGATGCTGCTGCCGGTGCCGGATCACCTGCCGGCCGCCCATGCGGCGCTGACCGAGCCCTTCGCCGTGGGCGAGCACGCCGTGGCCCGGGCCGCCGCCCCGGCGGACGCGGTGGTGATGGTGCTGGGCTGCGGCCCCATCGGCCTCGCCGTGATTGCGGCGGCGAAGGCGCGCGGGCTCGGGCCGGTGATCGCCAGCGACTATTCGCCGGCGCGCCGCCAGGCGGCGCGGAAGCTGGGCGCGGACGTGACCGTCAATCCGGCGGAGCAGAATCCGTTCGGGCTGTGGGAGGCCCATGGCGTCGCCCCCACCGCCGCGGCGCGCAGCCGCGCCGTGGCCTGCGGCGAAACGCCGAGACCGGCGGTGATCTTCGAATGCGTGGGCGCGCCGGGCATGCTGCAGGCGGTGATCGAGGGCGCGCCGCCGCTGGCGCGGGTGATCGTCGTCGGCGCCTGCATGGAGGAAGACCGCATCGAGCCCCTCATGGCCATCAACCGGCAGCTGTCCATGGAGTTCGTCCTCGCCTATGAGCCGCAGGAGTTCGCGCTCACCCTCGGGCGCATCGCCAGCGGCCAGATCGACGCCGGCGCGGTGATCACCTGGGAGGCGTCGCTGGACGAGACGGCCAGGGCGTTCCGCCTGGCCCGCCAGGCCGGAGAGCATGTGAAGATCGTGGTCAATCCGCAGGCCGCCTGAGCGGCCGCCGGCCGGGGCGGGGCCGGCGGCGCGGGGCGCCGCAACCGGCGCCTCCCATGAACATGGGCGCCATATCCATGGGCGTGCGCCCGGCGCGCAAGACGTTACACAGGACAGGGAGCGCCGGGACCGTCCGCGGGACGGTCGCGGTGGTCGCAAGAGCTGCGCGGACGGCGTCACGAACGCCGGCGCAGGGCGTCCGGTCCCGGACGGCGCAGCCGGCGCCGGCCGCGGGGCCGCCGCCGGAAAGCGCGATGTCCGCGCGCGTTGGGGGAAGGCCGGACGCCGCCCCCAGGCCACCCAGGGAGACCCGTCCAATGAACATGTCACGCCGTTCCCTCATCGCCATGACCATGGCCGGCGCGCTGTGCGCCGGCATGGCCGTTTCCGTTCCCGCCGTCCAGGCCGCCGGCGCCGGCGCGCCGAAGCAGGTGGACGTGCGTGGTCTCGGCGCCGTCGACGTGGAGAGCCTCGAGCTGCGCATCGTCAAGGTCGATCTCGCGACGCGCACCCTTGTGGTGGAGAAGGCGGGGCGCCAGTGGCGGGTCGTCGTGCCGGAGGACGTGGGCTCCATCAACGGCCTGCGCCCGCGTGACAAACTGTACGTCAACCGCGTGGAAGGCGCGCTGGTGTCGGTGGCGCCGCCAAAGTCCGGCAAGCCGGACGTTGTCTACGAGACCGCCCGCGACGACGGGCTGTTCAACGGCCTGCCGGCGCGCTGGCTGCTGCGCAAGGTGATCGCCACCGTGCGCTTCCAGAAGCTGGACCAGGCGAAGGGCGAGGTGACCTATGACGGTCCGGAGGGCAAGCGCACCATCCGGGTCATCGATCCGGCGGTGATGACGGCGCTGGCGAAGCTGAAAAAGGGCGAGCTGGTGACCTTCACCTTCACACAGGCCACCGAATATGTGGTGCAGCCGCGCCGCATCTGAGGCGCCGGCCGCCGGACGGGCGGCGTCACGCTGGCGCGGCCAGGATCGCGCGTCGCCGTCCTTCCCCCACGGGGGCGGCGCGGGCCGGCCGCCGGCGCAGCCGCCCGGATGGGCGGCTGCGGGCAGGAAGCGGCGACAGGCGGGCGACGGCGCCGGAGCGCGCGGGCCGGACAGTCGCCAGCCGTTGTGGCGCGGCGGGTCCTCCGTCCGCCGGCCCCCACTTGCCTGCGGCTCTTCCCCTGGGCCGCAGCGCCACGCCCGGCGCATGGCCGGGCGTTTTTTCGTTCCCGGGCCAGACGTTCCGGAGCCAGACGTTCCGGAGCCAGGAGCGGGCGCCGGCGCCGCCGGGTCTCCCCCCACAATCGCGCCGCCCGTGACGCCGCCGCGCGCCGCCCCCGGGACGGGGCGCCGCGCCGTTTCCGCCGGGCGCGGCTCCGACTGACGTTCCGCTCCGCCTGGCGGCGCGCTTCACCCGATGTTCCAGTTCGCCTGACGTTCAGTTAACCTGGCGGTCGTAACCGGCCCAGTACGGGGCGCGCAGTTCGCGGCGTAGGATCTTGCCGGACGGGTTGCGGGGCAGGGCGTCGACGAAATCGATGGACTTCGGCGTCTTGTAACCGGCGATGCGCTGGCGCACGAAGGCGACCAGCTCCTCCGCCGTCGCCTCATGGCCCGGCCTGAGCGCCACCACCGCCTTCACGGCCTCGCCCCATTTCCCGTCCGGAACGCCTATCACCGCCGCTTCGGCCACCGCCGGGTGGTCGCAGATGGCGCTCTCCACCTCCGCCGGATAGACGTTTTCGCCGCCGGAGATGATCATGTCCTTGATGCGGTCCTGGATATAGATGTAGCCGTCTTCGTCCATGTAGCCGGCGTCGCCGGTGCGCAGCCAGCCGTCCGGGCGGATGGCGGCGGCGGTGGCTTCCGGGAGGTTCCAGTAGCCGGCCATGTTGGCGGCCGAGCGGGTGGCGATTTCACCGGTCCGGCCCGGCGGCAGCATCTCCCCCCTGTCATCGAACACCGCCAGCTCAACCCCCGGCATGGCCTTGCCGGCGCCGCGCATGCGCGGGTTGCCTTCCACATGGTCCTCCGGCGGCAGCGCCACGATGGCGCCGGTGGTCTCGGTCATGCCGTACACCTGCACGAACTCGCAGCCGAAGGTGTCGATGCATTCGCGCAGCAGCGCCGCCGGAATCGGCGAGGCGCCGTAAAAAATGGTCTTCAGCCGGGAGAAATCGGCGCGCCGGGCCCGCGGCTGGCGCACCACGATCTGCATGGCCGCCGGGACCATGAAGATGCGGGTGACGCCGCACTGTTCGAAGTAGTCCATCACCCTGTCCGGATCGAATTCGCGCGCCACCACGCCTTTGGCGCCGAAGGCGAGGGTGTTCACGCCCCACTGGGTGCCGCCGATGTGGAAGCAGGGCATGGCGAGCAGGGCGACGTCGTCCGGCGTCCAGGCGTACCAGGAAGGGGCGTCCGGCCCCAGGCCCTCCTGGGTCATGAACAGCAGGTTGGCGTTGGTGAGCATCGCCCCCTTGGGGCGGCCGGTGGTGCCGGAGGTGTAAAGCTGGATGGCCACGTCGTCCGGCTTCGGCCGGCTCCCGGGCGCAGCGTCGCTCTGGGCGTCGCGCCATGCGGCGAAGTCGGGCCATTCCGGCGCGCCGCCCTCGGTGGTGATGACGGTGCGCACGTGCGCGAGCTCCGGCAGCAGCCGTCGCGCCAGCCCGACGAACTCCGGCCCCACGAACAGCACCGGCGCGGCGCAGTCGTTGATCACATAGGCCGCCTCCGGCGGCGCGAGGCGCCAGTTCACCGGCGTCATCACCACGCCGGCGCGGGCGGCGCCGATCAGCAGCTCGAAATAGACGTCGCTGTTCTTGCCGAGATAGGCGATGCGGTCGCCCTTGCCGAGGCCGAGCGCCGCAAGCCCGTTGGCGATGCGGCTGGTGTCCTGCGCCAGCTGGCCGTAGGTGACGGAGCGCCCCTCGAACTCATAGGCCACGGCCTGCGGGCGCAGCCGCGCCTGGCGGCGCACGGCCTCGTCCAGCGTGGTCAGTTTCGGCAGTTGCGCCGGCGCGGCGGCGCCGTCTGCGGCCGGCGCGGACTGTTGCAGGCTCATGCGATGCATCCTCCCCCTCGCGCTCCGGCCGCGCCGGGCGCGTTGCGTCAGCGGTCTTGCGGGCGTTCGCGTGTCCGCCCGTCGTTGTCTGGCTGGAGGTTACACCAGATTGCGCCGGCCGTGACAGGGGCCGCCACCCGTTCCACGCACGGCCCGGATTCCGGCAGCGCACGATACGCCGCCGGACGTAACGACATGCGCGTGAATGGCGCTGGCGGGGAGGCGGCCGGGGGCGCGGACCCGTTCGCAGACGGGCTGCCGCCGGCGCGGGAAGGCCGCATCCGGCGCTGCATGGGCGATCCGGCCACGCGGGGGCCCGCTCCACGCCGCCCTGCGCCGGCGCCGGGCCCGCCGCAGGCGCTGGCCAGTCCCGCCGGTCCGCTCACCCGCCGCGGCGCCGCCGCCAGGTGGCGGAGCTGCGCCGGCGCGGTAGCGCCGTCCGGCCTGGCGCGGCGAGGGAGCTCCGGGGGGCGGCGTGGCGGCGGTTCAGTCGTCGAAGCCGACGAAGCGCGTGGCCTCGTCCACGGACTTGCGCCGCGACACCACGGCGTTGGCCGGGAAACTGTCGTCCGGATAGCCCATGGCGATGCACATCATGATCACCTGGTCGTCCGGGATGCCGGCGTGCTCGCGCACAACGGGCGACTGCATGATGCCTTGGCTGTTGATGACGCAGCCGAGTCCGCGCGACCAGGCGGCGTTGACAATGGCGTTGGCGACGGCGCCGCAGTCGAACGGGGCGATGTCGCTGCCGTACATCTCGCGGTCATAGGTGATGACGATGGA
The DNA here is from genome assembly GCF_042432745.1 of Camelimonas abortus. Lineage (NCBI taxonomy): Bacteria > Pseudomonadati > Pseudomonadota > Alphaproteobacteria > Hyphomicrobiales > Chelatococcaceae > Camelimonas > Camelimonas abortus. Next base: position 852,407 of record NZ_JBHLWR010000006.1, read on the forward strand.
GACGGGGGCGTCGAACTGGCGAAATCCGCGCATCATCCAGTCGAGGCGTTTCTCCTTGTCGTGACGTTCGATGCCCATGGCGGCGAACAGCTGTTTGGCGATCTCGATCTGGCGTTCGCGGTGTACGCCGGTGACGGCGTCGAGGATGCGGAACTCGCGCGAGTGGGGCACGCCGGCGAGATTGCGCCCGGTGTTGCCGGCGCGGATTCGTTCAAGCGGCTCGCCGGTGATGACGTGGAAGTTCCAGCACTGCGTGTTGTGCGAGGAGGGGGCCCGCATGGCGATTTCGAGAATTTCGCGAATGAGGGCCTTTGGCACGGGATCCGGCCTGTATCCGCGGATGCTGCGGCGGGTGAGCGCCACCTCGTCATAGGTCGGCGCCGGGCGCGTAGTGACTGTCATCGTGTCTCCCCTTGGGTTTCCGGGGCGGGATGATGCCGGACGCCCGCCGTCGGGGGAAGGCGGGAGAAATGCAGTCGCTGGAAAGGACAACATGCGATCCCGGACGGCGATGCGAGAGGCCGGTGACGGTTTTCTCCGTCAGGAGGTCACTGCCGGTCTGCTCACGGTGGTGACATACCCTCGCGTTTCCCGCGATCACCACATCCCGAGCCGGTCACCCGCCGCCGCCAGCCAGAGAGCGCCGCAGACCACCAGCGAAAGCGTGACCGCGCATGACGCACAGTCTTTCGCCGCCTTGATCTCGGGCCGGAACTCACGCGTCACCAGATTGCAGACCTGTTCGATCGCCGTGTTCAGAGCCTCAACCGCCAGCACGGCGACGATCGCGCCGACAAGGACGACACATTCTTTCACGTCCCGGGCGATGAACGGCGCCGCCAGGACGCCCGCCGCCAGCGCCAGCGCTTCCAGGCGGAACGCCCGCTCCTGCAGGAGAAAGCGCAGCCCGTCCAGCGAGTTGCGGCCCGCCGCGAACAGTGCGGCCGCCTGCCGGCCGAGAGAAGCCACGAGTCTGGAAGGCATGACGGCCTCAGTTTGATGCTGCCTGGCCGAGATCGACGACCAGCGGATATTGCGACGCGCCGACAAATTCCGCCACGCCCCCGTCATTCCACGCCGCCACATAGGGTTGCCGGAACTTCAGGCCCGCCAGCGCAGCCAGCGGCCGGCCGCCGGCCGATACGGATGGCGCGGGCCGACCGCAGGTCACGCTGTCGAAGGCGACCAGCAGGGCGGTTCCTCCGCGCGCGTCTCGCCGCCGTGACAGCTCCTCCACCAGTGGCCGCGGGTCCGCATGGCGGCATGTATCGACGGCGCCCACGACCGAGACTTCGCCGTCCGGCGACACCAGGACTCCGTTCAGCCCCCGGCTGTACAGGCCGACGATTTCGCCGTCGCCCGTCTCGATCGTCGAATGCATGCCGGTGTCGAAGCCGGCGGACAACAGCCGTACTGATTTTCCGGCAGACGCCGGAAAAAACCTGTGCTGCTCGGGCGTCGTATGAATCCGCGCCACAAACTGCAATCGCTTGCGGGCGGCTTTTTGGGCCTTCTTCCCCAGCCGGCCGGCCGCCGCAAGATCGGCCGGCGTCAGCGCCACGCCAGAGCGGATGACGCCGCTGAAGAATGTCGCGCCGTCGAAATAGACATGGCAGTCACCCCGCAGGTCCGTGTCGACGCCCCACACCGCCTGATAAAGCGCGGCGCAGTCGTCCAGCATGATAAACGGCATGCGCGCGACGGAGGCGGCGGCCGCCGCCCGCAGCGAGGCGTGCGGACCCAGCGCGGTTTCCGCCGGCCTGCCATCCCTCGTGGCGACGAACGTCAGCGGCAGCGCCACGCTCTGTTGCCCGAAGCTGACTTTCCTTGTTTCCGGATCATAGGAAAAGCTTCGCCACGGCGAGGCGTCGTGCCACAGCGACTGCAGGAATGCGGACCACTGCGGCAGGGCTTCATTCAGCCCGTCAACGCCGCCGGCGCGTTCGGCCAGCGTCGGCGTATCGCCGATGAGACTGACGCCCAAACCCAGGCGGGGCAGATCGATGCCCATGGCGGCGGCGACGGTTGGCGCGATGTCGAGCGCCGAGCCCTCACGGGCGATTTGCCGCGGCGCGCCGAACGCCGGAACGGCGTTCCAGATCATCAGCGCGTTCCTGCGATCCTGGCTGTACTCATAGCCGTCAAGGTTGACGCGCATCATCGGGTGGTCAGAGGCGATGACGATGACCGTATCCTCCGCCCCGCCATCGGCTTCGATGGCGTCGATGAAGGCGGCGAGAAGCGTATCGGTGCAGGCGATGGCCGCAAGCATGGGTGACGGCGCCGCATGCTGCGGACAGCCAGGGCCCGTCGCGCCGTCCGGGGGATGGGTGTCGACAGTCAGCAGGAACAGGCCGAACGGTTTCCCTGCCTTGCGCAGGGCGCGATACTGCTCAAGGGCGGTTGTGAAAGTGGCGTTGTCATAACGTCCCCACGCGGAGGTCCCTTCGCCAGGAAGGGCCAGTTCCTCCAGTCCGGCGGCCCTGGCGAACCCGTGCGTGCGGAAGAAGGATCCCTTGCCAGCGAATGAGAGTGATGCCCCCTGGACAAACTGCAGCGTGTAGCCGCGCGCTTTCAGTTCGTCTCCAAGACAGGAAGCGCGCGGCAGGAAACGGTCGAATGCGCCAAACCTGTTTCCGGCTCCAACCGGCGCGACAAGCGGAACGCCGCACTGGGCGGCGACGATGCCGCCCATGGTCCAGGTCGTTCCCCAAGGGGCCAGCACGCCGGTGAAGCTGACCGCTTGTTTTTCGCGCGCTTTCAGGCGCGGCAAATACGTCGCGAAGTCCGGATTTTCAAGAAAGGTGCGGTCGAGGCTCTCCACGTAAATGTAAACGAGGTTTTTGCCTGGCGCGCCGCCGCTGTGGCTGCCTGGAACATACGCGTCGCTGACGCGCAGGACGCGGCCGTCACGGGTTACGGCGACGCCATCGTGACTTGTCGACAGTAGCGGCGCAATCGCCGCCCAGGTTTCACGCACGGCGGGATTGAAGGCGAGCGCCGCCGCCAGCAGGGCTGACACCAGCAGGCTGCGGCCGCCGGAAAGCCAGCGCCGGAGCCATGCGGACCGGCGCACCAGCAGAACCAGCCCGGCCAGGAGCAACAGGTATAGCGTCACGCCGGCGATGACAGGCGCAAGCACGCGCAGGCTCAGGCCGCTGGCGCCGGTCACAAGATGATAGATGACGGACGCGTTGACGCCCTCTCCGGTAAAGTAAGCCGCGATGGAATAAAAAATATAGAAGCTGATGTTTACGATGATCAGCAGGAGAGTGACGACAAGCATGTCCGTGTGATCTGCTTTATGAACCCCGAGCGCAATGCAAGTGGTTCCGGAGGAATGAGCGGCGCCCGGGGCGCGTCATGTCGGGACTTCGGCGGCAAGCAGGCGTCGCACGCCGGCGCGCATGTAGTCCCAGCCGGTGTAGAGGGTCAGCAGCGCCGCCGCCCACAGCAGGATCACGCCGATGCTGCTGCTGGCCGGCAGCACGGCGTCGCCGGCCGGCCCGACGATCAGAAACCCGACGGCGACGAGCTGCAGCGTTGTCTTCCATTTGGCCACGGTGGACACCGGCACGCTGACGTGCAGCCCGGCGAGAAATTCGCGCAGGCCGGACACCAGGATCTCGCGCGCAAGAATGATGATCGCCGCCCACAGGGACCAGCCGGCGATGTCGCCGCTGGCGCACAGCATCAGCAGCGAGGCCGCCACCAGCACCTTGTCGGCGATGGGATCGAGCATGCGGCCGATGGCCGACTGCTGCGACCATGCGCGGGCGAAATAGCCGTCGAGATAGTCGGTGACGGCCGCCAGCACGTAGATGGCCAGCGCCGCCCAGCGCATGGCGTGCTCCTGCGGCCAGAACAGGCAGCCGGCCACCGCCGGCACGGCGACCAGGCGGGCGTAAGTGAGCAGGTTGGGCAGGCTGAAGGCGGTCGAGCGGATGGTCACACCTGAAACCCGAATGAAACTGTCGCAAAGGCGATTGCTGGCGTTAACAGTTCCGATACGTCCGGTCGGCTTGCGCGGCAACGCCGGATCGCGCGCGGGTGGAAAATTCGGCGATTTGCGGGAAAAATTCTCTGATGCTGTAGCGTATTGGTCACGTTATATCAGAGCGTCAGGCAACATACGTCTGACAGGTCTCGCGCAGTCGTGTTATGTAAATAATTATTTGAATTTTGGATATTTTGGTATACAATAATATGTATTTAGCGCCATTTATGATGAATTATCCGATTTTCTATATAATTTATTAAATATTTTTTTGATTTTATATTAATATTATATGTGTTTTTAGTGGGGATGTGCCATGGTTTGCTGAAAACGGCGATGGTCATTCAGTCGGCGAACTCCGTGGCGCGGCTGGCAGCGCGAACCGGCGCGCCGCTCATTTTCCGGGGAGGCGCGAGGCGAGGCTCGTGACAGATTCGCTGGCGCGGATGTGCGGCGGAGGTGGCGGCGCGCGTCCCGCGGGCTCTTCAGGCCGGAGTGGGCGGCCAGCCCGTTACTTCCGGGGGGCGGCCGGGGTGAGACAGGGCAGGGAAACATGCGCCAGAGAGCTGACTGCGCCGCGTTTGTGGACGAGCGTTGTCTGCGCGATCATCCGTAGCCGGCGACGGCGGCTCCTTCCCCCGGTCCATCTGTCTTTCGCGCGCCCCTGCCGTCACGTCCATGCGTTCATGGAGGGCGAAGCGCGGCGTGAACATCAGCGCGCTGAACGTGACAGGCGGCCGATGGCCTGGCCGGACTTCCTGACGCCGACCCGGCTGGGTGGGGGGAGATCTGCGCCCGGCACTGCCTCCCGCGTCCAGCCCTCGACCGCATGCCCCGCGCCGCATGCGTGCGTCGTCCGCCGCCATGATGTGGCCAGCAGCGGCGGACCGGGGGCTGGCGCGACTGGTGGCTGTCGCTTTGGTCACCGGCGTCCCTGCCGGGGATCGTCGCAGGTCGATGGCGTGAGGTTGGCGATGACGACATCGCGCGTTGAAAATGCGTCCGGACGGTCCGCCTTGCGCCGTGCGAGATTGCCTGTCGCCCGGGCGCAGCCGGTTTGCGCACAGGGGGGAGCGAGCGCCGCGACGTTTATTTTCCGCATCTCCGCCGGCTGCGCCGAAGCGCAGTGTCCGCACTCGCCGAATGGGCAGCGGGCGTCACCGCCGGCTGGCGCAGGCCGTTTCCTGCGCAGCGTCGCGGCGTGCCCGCTTCCCTCGCAGCGTCAGTTTGCGTGCAAAATCACGAGCCGGGGCGATCACCGCCGGCTGCGCCGGCGTCGTGCAGGCGGGATGACGCGTCGCTCTGGCGACCCGGAATGAGGAAACGACGCCGGCGGAACGGCGACCGGCAGGGGCGCACGCCACGCAGCAACATGCCTCCGGGCTAGACCAGCCGGCGCTGTCGCTTGCTCCGGATCCGTCAGGAAAGGAAAATGGCGGAGACGGAGGGATTCGAACCCTCGAAGCCCGTTTCCGGGCTTGCTCATTTAGCAAACGAGTGCCTTCAGCCTCTCGGCCACGTCTCCGTGCTGCGATGGGGATACTCATTGCGGCATGACTCGTCAACGCCTGCGCGGGGCGGGGGCGCAAATCTGTGGAGATGTCGCCGGTCGCGAGCCGCGTTCCGGGGCGGCGGCGCGGGCCGCAGCCCGCCGCCTGGCCGCTGCGCGTCTCATTTCAGCGTGGTCAGGACCACGCTGCGGTGACCGGCGACCGGCGCACGCCGGAGCCGTTGTCGCCGTCAGCCGTCCGCCGGGAAAATCCGCCGCGAGCGGCCAGGCGGCGCCGCGCCCGGCCGGTCCGTCAGCGTCGCAGCGACGCTGGCCAAGGAGACGGCGTCCGGACGCAACGCAGCCCGACAGGCCGGCGGCGGCCCCCGCAAGCGCCGGAAACATCCGGGCTGGTTCCGGAGCCGCCGCCAGCGGCCGCCGCGGGTCGCCGGCCGCGGCGGTAAGGCGGTGAACAGCGGAATCGCGCCGGCGCGGAGAAGGCCGTCACGTCCGGGTGGAGCCGCCGTCAGGCCGCTGCTGGCGAAAGGACGCCGCCAGCGCCGCGAATGTCGCCCAAACCACGGCGCAGGCCTGCGGTGCGGCCACAATTCCGTGCGCGCCGCCAGACGCCGTCGGGCTGCCCTGATGCCAGCGCCGTCAGGGGCAGGAGCGGGGCGGGGCGCCCCCCTTTATATATATGGCGCAGGGACGGGGGCTGTCTGGCCTGAACGCCGGTGGCGTGCCGGCGGGATGTTTCTGGTCGAGATCGCAGGACAGTCAGTTGATTCACAAATGATTCACGGGCAGCCGGAGCCTCAGGCGGCAAAACCCCGTCAAACCGGATAAAAATATAGTCGATGATGTCCATTCCGGGCAAAAACAGCTGTCCGGATGGTGCTGGCGTGTCATTTGCGCCACATCCCGCTCCCAAAAAGGCGGTTTTCCCGAACGGTGGTCGACGTGGCGGTTGATCGACGCGTTTGCAACGATATTGTTTGGGGGAGTGGGAAGTTTCTACCAAACATTCGTTTCCAGTAGTTCCAGGTCGCCGTTTGGGGGCCGGAGTTGGGGGGGAACGGAAGGGCGGAAGGGAACAAGGGGATCCGGCGCCGTCCGCGGGGCCGGAAGTTCCACTTCCCATGGGGTCTCAAATCTGGAGGTTTAACATGAAGCTCGCAAAGAGCCTCCTGCTTGGCTCGGCGGCCGGTTTCCTGGCCGTCGCCGGCGCCCAGGCTGCTGATCTGCCCGCTTCCAAAGCTGCGCCTGTCGAGTATGTGAAGGTCTGCTCGACCCACGGCGTCGGCTTCTTCTACATCCCGGGCACCGACACCTGCATCCGCATCGGCGGCCGCGTGTCGTTCGCCTATCAGGTCGGCCAGTGGCGTGGCCTCGGCGGTCATGACAAGTCGAACTTCATCGCCGCCGGCCGTATCCAGATCGATGGCCGCACGGCCACCGAGTGGGGCACGCTGCGCACCTTCGTCCGCTTCGACATCGCCAGCCGCACCGGCCAGCAGCACGGCGCCTCCGGCACCCTGCGCAACCACGGCCCGATGGCCTTCAACGCCACCGGCGTGGACACCTACAACCGCGCGTACAAGTACGTCGAAGTTGACAAGGCGTTCATCCAGTTCGCTGGCCTGACCGCCGGTCGTTCGTCGTCCTTCTACGACTTCTACATGACGGACATCGAGCTGACGAACTTCTCGCTCACCTCGAACGCTTCGTCCACCAACCTGCTGGCCTACACCGCCAAGTTCGGCAACGGCTTCAGCGCCACGGTCTCGATGGAAGACCCGACCTTCCGTCGTAACCCGGTGTTCTTCGGCACGGGCGCGTTCAACCAGGTCACCGGTCGCGCGCAGGTCGTCGGCGCGGTCACCGGTCTCGCCGGCGGCGCCGGCAGCCCGTTCTGCGTCAACGGCGGCGTCGTGGGCTGCACCTTCGCCGCTCCGGTCACCACCTATGACGCGGCTGGCCGTCCGGTCGGCTTCAGCTACCTCGCCATCGAGCAGCGCCTGAACGTTCCGGACTTCGTCGCCAACCTGCGCGTTGACCAGGGCTGGGGCTCCGCCCAGCTGTCGGCCGCCGTGCACCAGATCGCGCCCGGCAACTTCGTCAGCAGCGGCTACGAGAACGGCGGCACCGCCCAGCGTCCTGACGCCAAGTGGGGCTACGCCGTGCAGGGCGGCGTGAAGTTCAACCTGCCGTTCATCGCTCCGGGCGACGCCCTGTGGCTGCAGGCCGCTTACGCCAAGGGCGCCATGTCCTACACCGGCATGTCGGCTCCGGTCGGCCACGACTCGGCCGTGTCCGGCGGCATTGGCGGCGGCTCCCGCTTCGGCGTCTACAAGGTCGACGCTTACATCGACCCGGCCACCGGCGCCATCAAGCAGACCGAGAGCTGGTCGGTCGCCGCGGCCTTCCTGCACTACTGGACTCCGAAGCTGCGTTCGGGCTTCGTGGCCACCTACGGTCAGGTCAAGTTCCCGGCCGGCGCCCGCGTCACCGGTCCGCTCGGCAACCTGAACGCCACCGATCCGTTCAACGTCGCGTTCAAGAACTACAACGAGTTCGTCGGTCTGGCGAACCTCGTGTGGTCGCCGGTCAAGGATCTCGACTTCGGCGTCGAGGTGCTGTACTCGCGCATCGACCCGAAGGGTCGCGTGTGGGACGCCAACCGTGGCGGTCGCGCCACCGGTCGCACCACCTCCTACGACGACAACTTCCTGACCCGCATCCGCATCGACCGCACCTTCTGATGCTGGTCAGCTGACCACAACGGGCCCCGGCGCAAGCCGGGGCCTTTTTTGTGCGCCGGCGCGGGTTTCCCGGGCCGTTTCCTGTCGGCGGGCGGGGGAGCCGGGCCGGCGCATCCACGGGTTGTGTATCCGGGCGGCGCTGGCCGGGGGGCGCAGGAGGAGGGCTGCGGGCGCGGACGGCCCGCGGTGCCGGGAAGCCGGGAGCGCCGCGACCGCGCCGGAGCCGGCGCGCTTTTGGGGCGGGCGCGAAAGGGGGCCGCGCGGCGGCTCTGCGGCGCGCGGCTACAGCTGCGGCGGCTGCGGGCGGATGCTGGAGGTGGTTTCGCCGTCTGCGGCGGCGGGCGCGGCCGGTCCGGCCTGGCGCTCCTGCCCGGCGAGGGCGACGCCGCGGCGCAGGTCCGCCGCCAGTCGCAGCGGCGCGCCCGGCTGCAGGCGGCTGCGATACACCTGCAGGTTCTCCAGCACGCGCTGCACATAGTTGCGGGTTTCGGCGAAGGGGATCAGCTCGATCCAGTCCAGCGGGTCCACCGCCGGATCGCGCGGGTCGCCGTGGGCGGCCAGCCATTTCTTCACATTGCCGCCGCCGGCGTTATAGGCGGCGATGGCCAGGATGTATGAGCCGTTCCAGTCGTCGAGCAGCTCGCCGAAATGGTGCGCGCCGAGGGTGACGTTATAGGCGGGGTCGCTGGTCAGCCGCCCCTGGTCGAAGGGAAGGCTGGCGCGTTCGGCGGTGCGGCGCGCCGTCGCCGGCATCAGCTGCATCAGGCCGCGGGCGCCGGCGGGTGAGACGGCCGCCGGATCAAACACGCTCTCCTGCCGGGCGATGGCGAGCACCATGGCCGGCTCCACGTCCTGGCGCGCCAGTTGCGGGCGCGGCGCGCCCTGCACCGGCCAGGCCACATGGGCCAGGGGCAGGCCGCGCTGCATCGCCGCCTTGCCGATCGTCACCATGGCGCGCGCGTCATTGCGTCCGGCGGCGAGCCGGGCGGCGAGGTCGATCACCGCCGCGTCGCCGGCGTTGCGGGCGAGGCCGGCGTAGAGCGGGCCGGCCATGTCGTCGGCGCCGGCCTCGTGCAGCAGGCGGATGGCGCGCAGCGGCGGCGCGTCCAGCAGGCGCAGGTCCGGCGCGGGCGCGGCGTCGACCGGGCCGGAGTCGTCGCCAAGGCGCGCCCGGGCCGCCTGGCCGTAGAAGGTCACGCCGTGGCGGGCGGCGGCGGCGTAGTCCTTCTGCGCCGCCGGGATGTCGCCCAGCGCCTCGCGGGCGCGGCCGCGCCAGTAGAGCGCCCGCGCCGTGGACACCGGCGTGCGGGCGATGTTCGCCGCGGCGTCGAAATGCGCCAGCGCCTGCTGCGGCCGGGCCAGATAACGCAGGGCGATCCAGCCGGCGTGGAACTCGGCCTCGATTTTCAGCCGGTCGCGCTCGGCGCCGTGCTCCCGCACCAGGGCGTAGGCGACGTCGGCCCTGCCGGCGTCCAGAAACCGGCGGGCGAGGATGCGCCGCTCGATCCACCATTCGTCGCCGCCGTCGACCGCAAGCTCGCTCACCGGCGTCGCCATGTGGATGGCGCGGGCGCCTTCATTGTCGTCAGTCTTGCGCAGGTAGACGGCGCGGGAATAGCGCCAGGAGACGTCGCGGCGCAGCGCCTCCGGCACCGCCATCAGCGCCTTTTCCGCCGCCTTGCCGGGCTGTTTCGGCTGCATCACCGCCATGCGCGCCCGCGCCAGCAGCACGTAATCCGGTCCGGCCATGGCGGCGGCGCGCAGCGCCGTCGGCCAGTCCGTCCGGAGCAGGAAATGCTCCATGCGGTTGCGGTGCTCGGCGCGGGTGAGCGCCTCCGGGAAGGCCTCGGCGAAGCGTTTCTCCAGCGCCGCCGGCATGGGCTGGTTGCGCCAGGCGTCCACTGCGACCTGCCGCGCCGCGGCGATGCGGCCGTCCGCCTTCAGCGCCGAGGCCAGCATGAAGGCGCCGTGCGGCGTCAGCGGCTCGCGCCGGTCAAAGAAGGCGAGCACGATTGCGGCGGGAGCCTTCTCCCGCATCAGCGCATATTCCGCCTGACGCTGCACGGGCTCAGGCGCCGGCCAGTCCGGATGGCGCTGCAGGAAGGCGTTGATGCGGGCGAACGGCATCGTCGCGCCGTTGTAGCGGATCGCGGTCCACTCCAGCAGCATTCGGGCGACGGGGTCGCCGAGACTGGCGGCGAGGGCGTCGCCCGCCCCGGCGCGGCCGTCGCGATAGGCGGCCAGCGCCTGGCGGAGCGGTTCGGCAGGCACGCCGGTGGGCGGGGCCACGACCGGCGCGTCGTTGACGGTGAGGGCCGGATCGTCCAGCGCCGGCGGCGGCCCGGGACGGATGTCGCGAAGCGCGCGCAGGGCGGCCTCGCGCTGCGCCGCCGCAGCATCCTGCCCGGGCGGGACGGCCCCGCCGGGGACGGGCGCGGGCGGGGCCGGGCGGCTGGCGACGAGCCGGCCGGGGCAGGCGCCGTCGCAGCCCTCGCGCCCCGTCATGACGAGGACGGCGACGCCCGGAACGAGGACGCCGAGCGCCGCCAGGGCGACGCCGGCGGCCAGGGCGCGGCGGCGGGACGCGGGCGCGCCGCTGGCGCTGGCGGCCGGAGTTCCGGCGGCGGGGAAATTCAGCGGCTCGTTCATGCGCGCCCTTTCAAGTGATGAAAAGACAGGATATGTCTTCCATCAAGGCGGGTGCAGTTTCCTGCGAAATGGTGCGTTCCTGCGTGACGTTTCTGTGTTCTGGAGCAGGAATTGGGCGTATCCCGGGCATTCGGCGGGTCGCCATTCCGGATTCAGCGACAATGATGGTTAATGTAAGGTGAACGCGCGCGGACGCCGGCTGTCGTGGCGTTTCGGGCGCATCTGCAGGGCGTCCGGCGGTTTTCCCTGCCCGCACGGGCCGGTTTCCCGCGCAGGCCGGCGCGGCAGGGGCTGTCGCAAGCCGGGGAAACCGGTTATCGGGGAGCCAGCGTTCAGGGTATAACGGGCGTGCGGCGCATGCCGTCCCCGCGGCGATACGGTCCAGGAATTTTCATGACAAGGCAGACAAGGTTCAGGGGAGCTTTCACCGCCCTCGTGACGCCGTTCGGCGACGACGGCGAGCTCGACGAGGGCGCTTTTCGCGCGCATGTGGACTGGCAGATCGCCAACGGCATCCATGGTCTGGTGCCGGTGGGCACCACGGGCGAGAGCCCGACCCTGTCCCACGCCGAGCACATGCAGGTGGTGGAGTGGTGCATTGACGAGGCGCGCGGGCGCGTGCCGGTGATCGCCGGCGCCGGCTCCAACAACACCCGTGAGGCCATCGAGCTGTGCCGCCACGCCGAGAAGGCCGGCGCCGACGCCCTGCTGGTCGTCACGCCCTATTACAACAAGCCCTCGCAGGAGGGCATGTACCAGCACTTCCGCGCCATCAACGACGCGGTCGGCATTCCGGTCTTCATTTACAACATTCCGGGCCGTTCGGTGGTCGACATGTCGATCGACACCATGAAGCGGCTGTTCGAGCTGAAGAACATCGTCGGCGTCAAGGACGCCACCTCAAGCATCACCCGCACCAGCCTGCAGCGGCTGGCGCTGGGCGAGGAGTTCATCCAGCTCTCGGGCGAGGACGGCTCCTGCCTCGGCTACATGGCCCATGGCGGCCACGGCTGCATCTCGGTGACCTCCAACGTCGCCCCCGCCATGTACGCGAAGTTCCAGGAGGCGTGCCTCGCCGGGGATTACGCCACGGCGCTGCAGCTCAACGACCGGCTGACGCCGCTGAACGTCGACCTGTTCTGCGAGCCGAGCCCGGCGCCGGCCAAATACGCCCTGTCGGTGCTTGGCCGCATGAAGGAGCACGTGCGGCTGCCGATCGTGCCCATGAGCGAGGCGGGGCGCCAGCGCATCCGCGCCGCCATGGTCCACGCCGGTCTGGTCGAGAGCGCCTGAGATGGCGGCGAAGCAGGGGGGGCCGAAGGTCGTCGCCGACAACCGCAAGGCCCGATTCAACTACGAGATCCTCGAGACGCTGGAGGCGGGCATCGCCCTCACCGGCACCGAGGTGAAGTCGCTGCGGACCGGCAAGGCCAACATCACCGATTCCTACGCCGGTCCCTCCGGCAACGAGCTGTTCCTGTTCAACGCCCACATTCCGGAATACCTGCAGGCCAACCGCTTCAATCACGAGCCGCGCCGGCCGCGCCGGCTGCTGCTGCACGCGCGCCAGATCAGCCGGCTGATCGGCGCGGTGCAGAAGGAAGGCTGCACCATCGTGCCGCTGCGGATCTATTTCAACGCGAAGGGGCTGGCGAAGGTGGAGCTGGCGCTGGCGCGCGGCAAGAAGCTGGCCGACAAGCGCGAGACCGTGAAGAAGCGCGAGTGGGACCGCGAGAAGGCCCGCCTGCTGCGCGCGAAGGGCTGAAGCGCCGGCCCGCAGGAACCGTTCCCGGCCAAAAGCACGCCAGCAGGGGCGCGCCGCCAGGGACATGGCCGTCAGGAACATGGCCGCCGGCGCCGGCCGCGCGCCCGCTGCCGGCGTCCGTCGCGCAGCCAGCGCCACACGCCGCCGGAACGGGCGGAACGCCGGCTGTCAGAGATCCAGTTCTTCGTCGTCGCTCTGGCGGATGCCATAGCGCGCCTGCAGGTTGCGCGGGCGGTCTTCGCCCTGGCGCTCGAACCGTTCCTGACGCTCTTGGCGCTCGGCGCGCGGCGGGCGCTCGCTGGCCTCGCGGCCGATGCGCGGGGCGAGACTGGCGAGATCGATGAACTCGTCGGCCTGGCGGCGCAGCTCGTCGGCCACCATCGGCGGCTGGGTGACGATGGAGGACACCACGGTGACGCGCAGCCCCCGGCGCTGCAGGGCGTTGACCAGCGAGCGGAAGTCGCCGTCGCCGGAGAACAGCACCACCCGGTCGAGATAGGGCGCCATGTCGAGGGCGTCGATGGCCAGCTCGATGTCCATGTTGCCCTTGACCTTGCGGCGGCCGCTGGAGTCGATGAATTCCTTGGCCGGCTTGGTGACCACCCGGAAACCGTTGTAATCGAGCCAGTCCACCAGCGGCCGCAGCGAGGAGTATTCCTGGTCGTCCACCATGGTGGTGTAATAATATGCCCGGATAAGCACGCCCTGGGCCTGGAATTCCTTCAGGAGGCGCTTGTAGTCGATCTCGAAACCGAGATTGCGGGCCGTGGCGTGGAGATTTGCGCCGTCTATGAAGAGCGCGATGCGATCACGTTGGGTCATGGCGCCTCAACAATAAGTTGCGACCGGCGTGCGCGGTCGAAAATTGCGCAGCTAAAATACAGGCAAAGTTGCAACAAGCATTAACTGAAACCCGCGCCGTCCACAATCGTTTTATTGCCGGCGCGGCCGCGCGCCGGCGCCCCCGCAGGCGGCGGGCCACGATTACTGTTGGTGAGCCGGGGGATGGCGCCGGCGCGCCGGGCAGGGTGGCGGGCGTCGCGCCGGCGTCCGCCGTGATCCGGCGCGGGGACGCCGGGAGCCTCAGGCCTTCAGGCCGCGGCTGCCGGGCTTGACCGGCGGAATCGCCGCCAGCTCCGGCGGCAGCTGGTCGGCCGGATAGGCGGGAATCTCGATCTGCGCCAGCGACACCAGCGGCGCGCCGATGTCGGCCTTGCCGCCGGAGCGGTCGATGAGGCAGGCGGCGCCGACCACATTGGCCGAATAACGGCCGATGGCCGCCAGACATTCGCGGGAGGAGAGGCCGGTGGTGATGATGTCCTCCACCATCACCACCCGGGCGTCCTGCGGGATCACGAAGCCGCGGCGCAGCTCGAACTGGCCGTCCACGCGCTCCACGAAGATCGCCTTCGCTCCCAGATGGCGGGCGGTCTCATAGCCGGGCACGATGCCGCCCACCGCCGGCGACACCACCACGTCGATCCTGCCGAACGCGTCTTCAACCTTTTTCGCCAGGGCGCGGCACAGCCTTTCGGTGCGGACCGGATCCTGGAAGACGAACATCTTCTGGATGAACACCGGGCTGCGCAGGCCGGAGGAGAGGATGAAGTGGCCTTCGAGCAGGGCGCCGGCGTCGCGGAATTCGGCGAGGGTTTCTTCCTGGGTCATGGGCGAGGGGGACCTTGTTCGGCCGCGGCTTACTCCGTGACGCGCTCGACGTTGGTGACGACGCGCTTGGCGCGCAGCTCGGCGATGATGCTGTTGAGGTGTTTAAGGTCCCACACCGAGAGGTCAACCGTGACGTTGGTGAAGTCCGGGGTCGGGCGCACCATGGAGACGTTGTCGATGTTGCCGTCGTGGTCGGCGATCACCTGGGCGATCTGGGCGAGGCTGCCCGGCTCGTTGATCGATTTCATGCGGATGCGGGCCGGATAGCGCTGGCGGCCGCGGCCTTCGGTGTCCCAGCGCACGTCGATCCAGCGCTCCGGCTCGTTCTCGAAGGCGGCCAGCGCCGGCGACTGGATGGGATAGATGGTCACGCCCTCGCCGGGGGTGAAGATGCCGACGATGCGGTCGCCGGGCACGGCGCCGCCGCCGGGGGCGAAGCGCACCGGCAGGTCCTTGCCGGCGCCGCGAATCGGCAGGGCGTGGGGCGAATCCTGCTGCCCGCCGGGAATCTGCAGCTTCACCGTGCTGTCCGACTTCAGGTCGAACCAGCCGGCCATGGAGGGCGCGTCGGGCGCGGCGCGGATTTCTTCCTCGTAATCCGGATAGATGGCCCGGACCACGTCGCCGGACCAGATTTCGCCCCGGCCAACGGCGGCCAGCACGTCCTCCGCCGACTGGCGGGCGAGGCGCGGCAGGGCGGCGCGCAGCTTGTCGTCGTCAAAGGCCTTGCCGGCGCGCTCGAAGGCGCGGGTGAGGATCTGGCGGCCAAGGCCGGCGTACTGCTTGCGCACGGCGGCGCGCGAGGCGCGGCGGATGGCGGCGCGCGCCTTGCCGGTGACGGCGAAATTCTCCCACGCCGCCGGCGGGGTCTGGCCGGGGGCGCGGATCACCTCCACCTCGTCGCCGTTCTGCAGTTCGGAGACCAGCGGCGCGAGGCGGCCGTTGATCTTCACGCCCACCGCCGAGTCGCCCACGTCGGTGTGCACCGCATAGGCGAAGTCGATGGCGGTGGCGCCGCGCGGCAGGGCGATGAGCCGGCCCTTGGGCGTGAAGCAGAACACCTGGTCGTGGAACAGCTCCAGCCTGGTGTGCTCCAGGAACTCCTCCGGGCTGTCGCCTTCGGCCAGCAGCTCGACGGTGCGCCGCAGCCAGCGGTAGGCGCTGCTTTCCGCCGCCAGGGCGTCGCCGCTGCTGACGCCCTCCTTGTAGAGGGCGTGGGCGGCGATGCCGTATTCGGCGACGTCGTCCATCTCACGCGTGCGGATCTGCAGCTCGACGCGCTGGTGGCCGGGGCCGACCACGGTGGTGTGGATGGAGCGGTAATCGTTCTGCTTCGGGGTGGAGATGTAATCCTTGTAGCGGCCGGGCACCATCGGCCAGGTGGTGTGCACCACCCCGAGGGTGCGGTAGCAGTCCTCCACCGTGTCGACGATGACGCGGAAGCCGAAAATGTCGGAAAGCTGCTCGAAGCCCACCGACTTGCGCTCCATCTTGCGGAAGATGGAGTAGGGGGTCTTGGCGCGGCCCCTGACCGTGGCGCTGATGCCGGCGGCGGCGAGGCGCTCGCGCAGGTCGCTCTCGATCTGGCGGATCAGGGCGCCGTTGCGGCCCATCATCTCCTCGAGGCGGCGGCGGATGGTGTCCTGCGCGTCGCTGTTCAGGTAGTGGAAGGCCAGCTCCTCCAGCTCCTGGCGCATTTCGTGCATGCCCATGCGGCCGGCGAGCGGGGCGTAGATGTCGAGGGTCTCCTGGGCGATGCGCCGGCGCTTGTGGTCCGGCATGTGCCCGAGCGTGCGCATGTTGTGCAGGCGGTCGGCCAGCTTCACCAGCAGCACCCGCACGTCGGCGGCGATGGCCAGCAGCAGTTTGCGGAAATTCTCGCCCTGCTTGGCCTTCTGCGAGACGAAGTCCAGTTTCTTGATCTTGGTGAGGCCGTCGACGAGTCCGCCGATCTCCGGGCCGAACAGGCGGTCGATCTCCTCGCGGGTGGCGTCGGTGTCCTCGATGACGTCGTGCAGGATGGCGGCGGCGATGGTGGCGTCATCCAGCTTCATGTCGCAGAGAATCGCGGCGACGGCGAGCGGATGGTCGAAGAAGGGGTCGCCGGAGGCGCGCACCTGGCTGCCGTGGGCGCGCATGGCGTAGACATAGGCGCGGTTCAGCAGCGCCTCGTCGGCGTCGGGATGGTAGCTTTTCACCCGCTCCACCAGCTCGTACTGGCGCATGAACGGCCGGCGCGGCCGCCTGCGGGCCGGCCTGTCCTGCGGCTGCGGGGCCGGGGCGTCCTGCGGCTGCGCCGGCGCCGGCGCCGGGGGCTGCGCCGCCGCCGCGGTGGTCATGGTGGGCGTGTTGCTGTCCGCTGTCGTTTTCATTGTCGCCACTGTACGCCTGATCCCCGCGCTGGCGGCGTCCGCCGGGACGCCAGCGCCTGGCCGTCTCCCGGATGGGGCGGGCCGCGCCATCCGCCGCCGGAGCCGCGCCCCGGGGCGTGGTGGTCGCCGGCATGAACGGGATAGCCGGAAAACTTAACCCTTCGCCGGCTCCGCCGCCACAAAAACAGGCAGGCGGGGCGGCGCGCCTGCGCGCGCCGGCGTCCGGGCGGCGACAAAAAAGCCCGGCGCGACGGCCAGGCTTGTCGTCGTCCGCCGGGGGCGCCGGCGAAAGCTGGCGCCCGCCGCCGGCGGACGCCCGGGCGGATCAGCCCTCGTCGTCGTCGGTCTGGGCCGGAGGCACCAGGCCGTCGAGGCCGCGCAGCAGGTCCTCCTCGCTCATGCGGTCGAACTCCTGCAGGTCGTCGTCGGCCGCGCCAATGGCCGCGCCGAGGGCGGCGCGGCTCGGCACCGCGTCTTCTTCCGGCTCGTCCACTTCCACGTGCTTCTGCAGGGAGTGAATCAGGTCCTCCCTGAGGTCATCGACCGAAATGGTCTCTTCCGCGATCTCGCGCAGGGCCACGACCGGGTTCTTGTCGCGGTCGCGGTCCACGGTGAGCGGCGCGCCGGACGAGATCATCCGCGCCCGGTAGCCGGCCAGCAGGACCAGTTCGAAACGGTTGTTTACCTTGTCGATGCAGTCTTCGACAGTGACGCGAGCCATTAAGGGCTCCCTTCAAAAGGATCTGAATGGTGCGGAAACACGTCCAGATACACGCTGGCGCGCCACAAGGCAAGGCGGCGGCGCGCGGGCGCGCGCCGCCGCCGGACGGGAGCGGGACGCGCCACGCCGCGCCGCAGCGCGCCCGGCGGGGCGGATTTACTTGACACGCGGGACGCGCGGCGCCACTGCCGCGCCGCAGGGAACCGCGTTCACGCCATTATAGCCGGCGGCGCGGCTTGCGCCAGTATGCGCGCCATTAAGGCCGGGCGGAGCGCGCCGCAAGGGCGCCCGCGGTCGCAGCATGGATGGACAGACGATGAAAGCAGCTTTCACCTTTCCGGGGCAGGGAAGCCAGGCGGTCGGCATGGGCAGGTCGCTCGCCGACAACTTCCGCGTGGCGCGCGATGTTTTCGCCGAGGTGGACGACGCGCTGGGCCAGCGCCTGTCGAAGCTGATGTGGGAGGGGCCGGCCGACGAGCTGACCATGACCGCCAACGCCCAGCCGGCGCTCATGGCGGTGAGCGTGGCCGCGATTCGCGTCCTTGAGGCGGAGGCCGGCCTCGACATCGGCGCCGAGGCGGCGTTCGTCGCGGGCCATTCGCTGGGCGAATATTCGGCGCTGGCGGCGGCGCGCAGCCTCAGCCTCGCCGACGCCGCCCGCCTGCTGCGCATTCGCGGCGACGCCATGCAGAAGGCCGTGCCGGTGGGCGAGGGCGCCATGGCGGCGCTGATGGGCCTGGAGTTCGAGGACGCCGACGCCGTGGCCCGCGAGGCCGCCGGCGCGGGCGAGGTCTGCTCCGCCGCCAATGACAATGGCGGCGGCCAGGTGGTGATTTCCGGCACGCGCGCCGCGGTGGAGCGGGCGCTGCCGCTGGCCCAGGAGCGCGGCGCCCGGCGGGCGGTGATGCTGCAGGTGTCCGCTCCCTTCCACTGCGCGCTGATGCAGCCGGCCGCCGACGCCATGGCCGGGGCGCTCGCCGGCGTGACCATCAACGCCCCGCTGGCGCCGCTGGTGGCCAACGTCACCGCCCGGCCGGAGACGGATCCGGAGACGATCCGCCGCAATCTCGTCGCCCAGGTCACCGGCGCGGTGCGCTGGCGCGAGAGCGTCGCCTTCATGGCCGGCGAGGGCGTCGGGACCTTCTATGAGATCGGCGCCGGCAAGGTGCTGACCGGGCTGGTGAAGCGCATCGCCGCCAGCGCGAAGGGCGTGGCCATCGGCACGGCCGAGGACGTCGCCGCCTTCGTGGCGGCGCGCCGGTAAGCGCGGAAGGCGCCGGCGAACGGAGCCGGCGGGCGCCGCGCCCGCCGGATGTCACCGGGCGGCGATTGCAACAGGCGTCGCCCTGTCGTCATGGTGGCGCCGCCTTCCGGGCGGGAGGCGGGGCAGCATCAGGGAAAAACGCATGTTTGATCTGACCGGCCGCAAGGCCCTGGTAACCGGCGCGAGCGGCGGCATCGGCGGCGCCATCGCCCGGGCCCTGCACGCCCGGGGCGCCGAGGTGGCGCTGTCGGGCACCCGTCGCGAGGCGCTGGAGCAGCTCGCCGCCGAACTGGGCGGGCGGGTTCACGTCACGCCCGCCGACCTCTCCAGCGCCGAATCGGTGGAGGCGCTGGTCCCGGCGGCCGAGGCCGCCATGGGCGGCCTCGACATTCTGGTGAACAACGCGGGAATCACCCGCGACAACCTGTTCATCCGCATGAAGGACGAGGAGTGGGACGCGGTGATCGCCGTGAACCTCACCGCCTCCTTCCGTCTCATGCGCGCCGCGGTCAAGGGCATGATGCGCCGCCGCTACGGCCGCATCATCAACATCGGCTCGGTGGTCGGCGCCACCGGCAATCCCGGCCAGGGCAATTACGCCGCCGCCAAGGCGGGCCTGGCCGGCATGTCCAGGGCGCTGGCCGCGGAAGTGGCCAGCCGCAACATCACCGTCAACGTCATCGCGCCCGGCTTCATCGTCTCGCCGATGACCGACGCCCTGAACGAAAAGCAGAAGGAGGCGATCCTCGCCAACATTCCTTCGGGCCGGCTGGGCGAGGGCGACGACGTGGCCGCCGCGGCGGTGTATCTGGCCTCCGCCGAGGCCGGCTACGTCACCGGCCAGACGCTGCACGTGAACGGCGGCATGGCCATGTTCTGACGGTGACGGCCTGACGTACCGTCACTGGCGCGACCGCTCCGGCTCCGGCGGAATTTTCTCCGCCGGCGGCGGCGGCGACGTGAAGATGTGACGGGCTCACCGGCCGGGCGGCGGGATTTTCCAAGGCTTTTTCACCGGAAGTTTTGGCGCTCGCCTCCTGGTTATCAATATGTTACCAGAGCCCGCCAGGCGGGCGCCACTTGACGGCGCGCTGAAAAGCAGGCTTGCAGTAGCGCCAGACCTGCGGCCTTGACGGACCGACCACTCCGATGATTGACGGCGTCAGCGGCCTTGGCTTCAGTAAGGACGCCACATCGGGCGGCCGTACGCCATATGACTGTAAAACGAGGACCGAACGATGAGTGACATCGCTGAACGCGTTAAGAAGATCGTTGTTGAGCATCTCGGCGTGGAAGCCGACAAGGTCGTAGACAACGCCAACTTCATTGACGATCTCGGCGCCGACAGCCTCGACACGGTCGAACTGGTCATGGCGTTCGAAGAAGAGTTCAACGTCGAGATTCCGGACGACGCCGCCGAGACCATCGTGACGGTCGGCGACGCCGTGCGCTTTCTCGAGAAGCACGCTGGCTGAGGCGGCTCTCTCCGGAAGATGAATTGCCGGCGGCCCCGGGACCGGCGCGCATGCGCGCGGGTCGCGGGGCGCGCCATGCGTATCGGGGGCCGCGCGGCCCTCGTCGCATGACTGGATGCATGGGATTGGACGCGCATGACTATGAGACGGGTCGTCGTCACGGGTCTTGGCATGGTGACGCCGCTGGGCGGCGACGTTGAGACCACCTGGAGCAACGTGCTCGCCGGTAAGAGCGGGGCCCGCGCCATCACCGCGTTCGACGTGTCCGACCTTCCCTGCCGCATCGCCTGCCAGATCCCGGTCGGAGACGGCTCCCGCGGCACGTTCAGCCCCGACCGCTGGATGGACCCCAAGGACCAGCGCAAGGTCGACCCGTTCATCGTCTACGCCATGGCCGCCGCCGGCCAGGCGCTCGAGGACGCCGGCTGGAAACCCCGGACCGCCGGAGACCAGAACGCCACCGGCGTGCTGATCGGCTCCGGCATAGGCGGCGTCGGCGGCATTTATGAGGCCTCGGTCACGCTCGCCGAAAAGGGGCCGCGCCGCATCTCGCCGTTCTTCATTCCCGGCCGCCTCATCAATCTCGCCTCCGGCTACGTCTCCATCGCCCATGGCCTGAAGGGCCCCAACCATTCGGTGGTCACCGCCTGCTCCACCGGCGCCCACGCCATCGGCGACGCCGCCCGTCTGGTGGCGCTCGGCGACGCCGACGTCATGGTGGCCGGCGGCACGGAATCGCCGGTCAACCGGCTGTCGCTGGCCGGCTTCGCCGCCTGCCGCGCCCTGGCCACCAGTTTCAACGACGCTCCCGAACGCGCCTCGCGTCCGTGGGACCGCGACCGCGACGGCTTCGTCATGGGCGAGGGCGCCGGCGTGGTCGTGCTTGAGGAGCTCGAGCACGCGAAGGCGCGCGGCGCGCGCATTTACGCAGAGGTCATCGGCTACGGCCTCTCAGGCGACGCCTATCACATCACCTCGCCGGCGGAAGACGGCGACGGCGCTTTCCGCTGCATGACGGCGGCGCTGAAGCGCGCCGGCCTGCCGGCCGGGACGGTGGACTACATCAACGCCCATGGCACCTCCACGCCGCTGGGCGACGAGATCGAGCTGCGCGCCGTGGAGCGCCTGCTCGGCGACGCCGCCGGCCGCGTCTCCATGTCGTCCACCAAGTCGTCCATCGGCCACCTGCTGGGCGCCGCCGGCGCGGTGGAGGCGATTTTCTCGGTCCTCGCCATTCGCGACCAGATCGTTCCGCCGACGCTCAACCTCGACAATCCGTCGGTGGAGACGCCTGTCGACCTGACGCCCCACGCCGCCCGCAGGCGGGAGGTGAACGTGGCGCTGTCCAATTCGTTCGGTTTCGGCGGCACCAACGCCTCGCTGGTGTTCCGCCGCCACGCCTGAACGGCTCTCCCTGTCCACGCGCCGTTTTCGCGCAAGGCTTGCGCGACGGCGCGTTTTTTCGTCGTATTTCGCCGTCACGATCCGCGTCCGGCCGGGCGTTTCTCCAGGCCAGCCGGGCGCCCGGGGGGCGCGCCGGAAGGGTGCCAGCGGCCCCGGGCGGGACGGGGCGTTCCGCGGCGTCCCGTTCCGGGGCTGGCGGAAAGGGCGTTTCTGGCGTCAGGTCGCGACGGTCCGGGCGGCGTTCGGCCGTTCCGGCGATGGACGCGGGACGGACGCCGGGCGCGGAGCGCGTCGCGCCGGCGCTCCCGCCGCCCGCGCGGTCCGGAGGACGACGCCGCGACGCGGGGCCGGGCGGGGTTTGAGTGGACAGGGCATGAACGATAGCAACAGGACTTCCATCGGCAAGACTCCGGCTTCTCCGGAAACGGGAGGCCGCGCCCGGCCGCTGAAGAGCCCGAGTGAAGCGATAAAGCCCGAGACGCCTCCGGGGCCGCCGCCGCGCAAGCCGCGCGCCCGCGGCGGATTCGTGGACGCCATGAGCAACATGTTCACCGTGCTGGCCGTCGGCGCGGTGGCCGTGGCCGGGGCCGCCTGGCTGGTGAAGAGCGAGTTCAACGCTCCAGGCCCGCTGGATGCGGACAAGGCGGTGATGGTGCGCGGCGGCGTGCGCGCCGTGGCGGAGACCCTGCGCAGGGAAGGGGTGATCGCGCACCCCATGCTGCTGGTGGCCGGCGTCTATCTCACCGGCCGCAATGACGACGTGAAGGCGGGCGAATACCTGTTCCGCACCGGCGCCAGCCTGCGCCAGGTGATGGACACCCTCGTCTCCGGCAAGACCGTGCTGCACAATTTCACCGTGCCCGAGGGGCTGACCAGCGAGCAGATCGTGGCGCGCCTGCGCGAATCCGACCTGCTCACCGGCGACGTCGCCGAGGTGCCGCCGGAAGGCTCGCTGCTGCCGGAGACCTACAAGGTGTCGCGCGGCGCCTCGCGCCAGCAGCTGCTGGACCGCATGCGCCAGGAGGCGAAACGGGTGCAGCAGGAGGTGTGGGCCCGCCGCGCGCCGGACCTGCCGCTGAAATCGCCGGAAGAGCTGGTGACCCTGGCGTCCATCGTCGAAAAGGAGACCGGGCGCGCCGACGAGCGCACCCGCGTCGCCGGCGTGTTCATCAACCGCCTGCAGAAGGGCATGCGGCTGCAGTCCGACCCGACGATCGTTTACGGCATCGTCGGCGGCAGGGGCTCGCTCGGCCGGCCGCTCAGCCGCGCCGACATCAACACGCCGACGCCCTACAACACTTACGTCATCAACGGCCTGCCGCCGGGGCCGATCGCCAATCCCGGCCGCGCCGCGCTGGAGGCGGTGGCCAATCCCTCGCGCACGAAGGACCTGTATTTCGTCGCCGACGGCGCCGGCGGCCACACCTTCTCCGAGACGCTTGACCAGCACAACCGCGGCGTGGCCCGCCTGCGCCAGCTGGAGGCCCAGCGCCGCGCCCAGGAGGCGCGGCAGGGCGAGGCGGCGGGCGCCGGCGCCGCCGCGCCTGCCGCCGGCGACGGCGCGGCGACCGCGCCGGAGGCTGCGGGCGCTTCCGGCTCCGGCAGGCCCGACCCCGCCGCGCCCGGGGCCGCCGCGCCCGGGACAGGCGGCGAGGCGCCGGCGACGGGCCGGCGGCCGCGGGCGTTCGACGCCTCGGAAGGCACGCCGCTTGATCCGCTGCTCAACAAGACCTGGGACCTGAACTCGCCGCAGCAGGTGCCCAGGGTGCGCTGATCTCCCGCTGACTTGTCCCGCGCCGCCGGCGGCGGCCTTGCGCCGCTCCGGCGGCTGCTCCATAAGCCGTGCGCGGGGAGCCGCGCCGCGTCCGGCGCCGCTCCCGTTTCCACGAACCGGCCGCGTCCGGCGCGGCCCTGCCGGAGGACGGCGAGGCTTATGGCGATAGCAAGCATGACAGGGTTCGCCCGCACCGAGGGCGCCGCCGGCGGTCTGTCGTGGGTGTGGGAGATCCGCAGCGTCAACGGACGCAGCCTCGACATCCGCATGCGCACGCCCGCGGGATTCGACCGCTGCGGCGAGGCGGCCCGCCGGGCCATCGCCGCCAGCGTGCGGCGCGGCGCCTGCCACGTGTCGCTGGTGGTGAACCGCGCCAGCCAGACGCCGGGCGTGCGCGTCAACCTCGACGTGGCGCGCAAGGTGCTGGAGGCGTTCGCCACGCTGGAGCGTCCCCCCGGCGTCGGACCGCTGACCATGGACGCGGTGCTGGCGGTGCGCGGCGTGGTGGAGGCGGTGGACGCCGACGCCGCGCCGGACGACGCCGCCTACGCCGCCATCGAGTCCAGCGCCGGCGAGATGGTGGCGGCCATGGTGGCCATGCGCGCCGCCGAGGGCGCGGCGCTGGAGCAGGTGCTGCGCGGCCAGCTGGACCAGATGGCGACCCTGGTTGAGGCGGCGGAGAACGCCCCCGGCCGGCGGCCGGAGGCCATACGCGCCCGC
The DNA here is from genome assembly GCF_042432745.1 of Camelimonas abortus. NCBI lineage: Bacteria > Pseudomonadati > Pseudomonadota > Alphaproteobacteria > Hyphomicrobiales > Chelatococcaceae > Camelimonas > Camelimonas abortus. The sequence continues at coordinate 876,467 of NZ_JBHLWR010000006.1, forward strand.
CTCGGGCAGCAGCTGGCCATGCTGGCCGGCGCGCCGGTGGCGCTGGATCCGCAGCGGCTGCACCAGGAGGCGATGCTGATGGCCAGCCGCGCCGACATCCGCGAGGAGCTGGACCGGCTGAAAACCCATGTGGCGGCGGCGCGGGCGCTGCTGGACGAGGGCGGTCCGGTGGGCCGGCGTCTCGACTTCCTCGCCCAGGAGCTGTCGCGCGAGGCCAACACGCTGTGCGCCAAGGCCGGCGATCCGGGGCTCACCGCCACCGGCCTCGAGCTGAAAACCGTGGTCGAGCAGTTCCGCGAACAGGTCCAGAACGTCGAGTGACGCCATGAAAGCCAACATTCCCGACGCGCCCGTGGCCCGCCGCGGCTTCATCCTGATCCTGTCGTCGCCTTCGGGGGCGGGCAAGTCGACGCTGACGCGGCTGCTGTCGCAGAATCAGGAGCTTGACCTGCGCCTGTCGGTTTCGGCCACAACCCGGCCAAAGCGCCCGTCCGAGATCGACCAGGTGCATTACAGCTTCATGGACCGGCAGGAGTTCGAGGCGCTGCGCGACCGCGACGGCTTTCTGGAATGGGCCGAGGTGCACGGCAATCTCTACGGCACGCCGCGCGCGCCGGTGGAGAAGACGCTCGCCTCCGGCCATGACATGGTGTTCGACATCGACTGGCAGGGCACCCTGCAGGTGGTGGAGAAGATGAAGGACGACGTCGTCACCGTCTTCATCCTGCCGCCGTCGATGACCGAGCTGCGCAACCGTCTGGTGCGTCGCGCCGAGGACAGTCCCCAGGTCATCGACGCCCGTCTCGCCGCCGCCCGCGACGAGATCGCCCGCTGGGAGAACTATGACTACGTGCTGGTCAACGAGGATCTGGACCAGAGCTACAACGCGCTGCTGGCCATCATCGCCGCGGAGCGGCTGAAGCGCCGCCGCCAGCCGGCGCTGGCGCAGCTGGTGGAAGCGCTGATGCAGGGCCCGCTCCCCACCGCCTGACCCGGCGCGCCGGCCCGTCGCGGCGCGCCGCCCCGGCGGGGACGGCGAAAAGCGCCGGAACGGCCGGCGGCGCGGGGCGCGCGGCCGCTCATTCCGGGGAGCCGGTTTTCGCCTGCGCCAGCATGGCGTCGCGGGCGTTGGCCAGGCGCACGAAATCGGACACCGACAGCGTCTCCGGCCGCGCAGTGGGCGCCACGCCCGCCCGTTCCAGCAGCTGCAGCGGATCGTCAACGGCGCCCTTCAGGCTCTGGCGCAGCATCTTGCGGCGCTGGCCGAACGCCGCCTGCGTCACCGCCTCCAGCGACGCCAGACGGCACGGCTCCGGCGCCGGCCGCGGCGTGATCCGCACCACCGACGACATGACCCTGGGCGGAGGGGTAAAGGCGGCTGGCGGCACGTCGAACAGGATGCGCGCCTCGGCGCGCCAGCCGCACAGGACGCCAAGCCGGCCATAATCATTCGGCGCCGAAGGTCCGGCGACAATGCGCTCCGCCACCTCGCGCTGGAACATCAGCGTCAGCGACTCCCAGGCCGGCGGCCATGCCGGCGTGGTGATCCAGCCCAGCAGCAGCGCCGTTCCGACGTTGTAGGGCAGGTTGGCGACGATGCGCAGCGGCCCGCCCCCGGCCGGCGCGAGGGCCGCGAAATCCACCTTGAGCGCGTCGGCGTTCACCACCTCCAGACGGCCCGGGTAACGCGCGGCGACCTGCTCCAGGGCCGGCAGGCAGCGCTGGTCGCGCTCGATGGCGATCACCTTGCGGGCGCCGCAGGCGAGCAGGGCGCGGGTGAGGCCGCCGGGGCCGGGACCCACCTCCACCACGGTCACCCCCTCCAGCGCCCCGGAGGCGCGGGCGATCTTCGCCGTCAGGTTAAGGTCGAACAGGAAGTTCTGGCCCAGCGACCTGCGCGGCTCGAGGCCGAAGCGCGCCACCACCTCGCGCAGGGGCGGAAGGTCGTCGATCATGGCCGCGCCTCCGCATCCGCCCGCGCCAGCCTGGCGGCGAGACGCAGCGCCGCGACCAGGCTGTCCGGCCGGGCCACGCCGCGGCCGGCGATGTCGAAGGCCACGCCGTGATCGGGCGAGGTGCGGATGATGGGCAGCCCGAGGGTCACGTTGACGCCCTCGTCAAAGGCCAGGGTCTTGATCGGGATCAGCGCCTGGTCGTGATACATGCAGATCGCCGCGTCATAGCCCGCGCGGGCGCGGGCGTGGAACATGGAGTCGGCCGGCAGCGGCCCGCGCGCGTCCACGCCCATGGCCTGCAGCGCCGCCACCGCCGGCGCCACCACCGCCGCGTCCTCATGCCCCAGGGTGCCGCCCTCGCCGGCGTGCGGATTGAGCCCCGCGACCGCCAGCCGCGGCCGCGCCACGCCGAAACGCCGCTGCAGGTCACGCGCCGTGATGCGCGCCGTCTCCACGAGCAGCTCCGTGGTCAGCCGGCGCGGAACCTCGGCCAGCGGCATGTGAATGGTCGCCGGAACCACCGCCAGCTCCGGGCACCACAGCATCATCACCGGCGTGGGCGCCGCGCCGCCGTCCGCGCACAGGGCGGCGAGAAACTCGGTGTGGCCGGGATGGGCGAAGCCGCAGGCGTACAGCAAAGACTTGGCGATGGGGCAGGTGACGACGCCGGACACGTCGCCCGCCAGCGCCAGCGCCACCGCCGCGCGAATGGCGGCGATCGCCGCCGGGCCGTTGGCCGGATCCGGCTGGCCGGGAACGCCCGGCGCCGGCGGGGCGTTCGCCGGCAGCACCGGCAACGGCGCGCCGGGCGCGCGCCGCGCCGCCCCGGCCGCCGAGCGTATCGCGCGCACCGCGACGCCCTGCGCCGCCGCGGCGCGGCGCATCACCTCCAGGTCGCCAATGACGAAGAAAGGCGGAACGTCGCCGGCGCGCCAGGCGGCGACGGCGATCTCCGGGCCGATGCCCGCCGGATCGCCCATGGTGAGCGCCAGCGGCCGCGGCGCGGCGCCGTCGCCAGCGGCTCCGCCGCCCGCGGTCATTGCGCCACGCCGCCGCTCGTCGCGTCGCCGAGCGTCTGGCTCAGCTGAACCGCGCCGAGGGTGGTGAGCTCAAGGCGCACCATCACGCTCTGGTTGTTGGAGCGCACGCCCGTGGTCGGGTCGTTGTAGGAGCTGGTGTAGACCACGCCGAAGGTGGCGCACTCATCCTGATACTGGACGCCGATCGAGGCCGACGCCAGCGAGCCATAGGGCGCCTTGAGGTAATTGCGGCCGGTCAGCGGATTGCTGACGAAATACTGCTGCGCGTTCTTCTGCGCGCTCAGGTCGAACAGCATGCTGCCGTGCACGCGCCAGTTCGGGGTGACCTGGTACGACAGCGTCGGCGCCAGGCCCTGGCGGCGCACGGCGTAGCCCAGCGACGGCTGCGCGGCGTAATGGCCGTAGGTGAGGCTGGCCTGCATCGCCCCGAGACTGACGCTGCTGGTCAGCTCCATGCGCTTGAGCGCGAAGCTCTCCTGGTCGAAGCGGCCGCGGGCGGTGAAGGCGAACCGCCGGCTGGGCTGCAGGTGCAGGCGGCCGACATAGTCCGAAGCCTTGCGGTCGAGACCGGATTCAAGACCCGTATTGGTGGGGTCGCGATAGCCCTCGCTGAACGAGTTGCGGCCGGCGAGCTGCACCGACTGGCCGAAGAGCGCGTCCACATAGCCGCCGCCCGCCGTGGTCAGGGCGTATTTCAGGCCGTAGTTGAGGCGCACGCCGCCCTCGACGCGGTCGTAACCGGAGAACTTGTCGTATTCGAACAGCGTGGTGTCGTCGAACACGAGGCTCTGGGCGTCCTCGTTCGGCAGCTTGCCGAGGCGGGTCTCGTTGGGCCTCGCCACGATCTGGGCGACCGGCTCGATGGTGTGGGTGACGCCGGAGGCGGTGGTCGCCACGAACGGGTAGCGGTACTCGAGGCCAACCGCCGGCATGACCCGCCCGAGGGGGCCGGAGGCCGGATCGATGAAGTTCGGCACATGCTGGTTGAGCGCGCCGGTGACGTCGGCCCGCGTCCAGGTGACGTCGGCGCGCAGCGAGGCGAACGGCGTCCACACCTGGCCGAACGGGTCGATGAAGCGGCGCTTCCACAGCGCCCCGGCGGTGGCGCGGGTATAGGTTCCCGGCATGCCGCGCATGATGCAGCGGCCTTTTTCGTAAATGGCGCAGTTCGAGTAATAGCCCAGCCAGTTGTTGAGCATGTTCGGCGTCTGCTGGAAGTACGCCTGGTCGCGGCTGAGGCTGGTGACGTTGGCGTCCAGGGTGATCTGGCCGCCGAGCCAGTCGGGGCCGTCGAACGCCCTGTTGTACTCGAGCGCCGGGTGGACCACCGGCTGCTGCTTCTGCCAGTCGAGGCTGGAGAGGCCCTTGAAGTAGTAGCCCCTGAGGTCAAAGTAGCCGCGATCGCCCTTGCCGGTGAGGAACACCGTCGAGGTGGACTCGCGGAAATAGGTGGTCGACAGGCTCTCCGACTTGATCTTGTAATTGTCGAGGAACCACTTGTCGGTGACCAGCGCCACGTCCCAGCCATACTGCCACTTTTCGTTCAGGTAAAAGCGGCCGGCGCTTTCGATGGAGCCGCGGAACTCCTTGTCGCGCGGGCCAAGCGGCGAGGGCAGGAAGGCGTCCCTGTCCCGCTGGAAGATGCCGGCGGCGCGCACGTTGTAGGAGCCGGTCTCCAGCCGGTGGCGGAACTCGGCCTGGCCGAGCACGCCCTGCCGGGTCATGAACGTGGGCGTCAGCGTCACGTCCATGTTCGGCGCGATGTTGATGAAATAGGGGATGGCCACGCCATAGCCGGTCGCCGTGGAGGCGACGAAGCGCGGCGCGAGGAAACCGCTCTTGCGGCGCACCGTCGGATCAGGCGCGGACATGAACGGCGCGTAGGCCATCGGCACGCCGATGAACTCGAGCGTGGCGTCCTCGTAATAGATCATCCGCTCCTGGTTCTTGTGGATGATCTTCGCGGCGCGCACCTGCCACAGTGGCGGACGCTCGGGATGGTCGGCGCAGGGCTCGCAGGCGGTGTAGGTGCCTTTCTCGAACACCATGGCCTCGCCGCCGGCGCGCTCGGCGCGCGGCGCGGCGAAGCGGGTGGTGACGGTCTTGCCTTCGATCACGCCGGTGCGCTGCACGCGCAGGGAGTCAATGAAGCCGTCGCGGAAATCGTCGGTGAGCTCGAAGCGGTCGCCGGTGATCACCGTGCCGTCGGCCTCGGTGATGCGCGCGTTGCCGGTGGCGAACACGCGCCGGCTGGCGCGGTCATAGGTGACGCGGTCGGCCTGCAGGGTGCGGCCCTGGTAGTAGAGATGCACGTCGCCGACGGCCGAGACGGTGTTGCGGTCGTTGTCGTACTGCAGCTCGCCCGCCTCGACCAGCAGGCGGTCTTTTCCGCTTTCGCCGGCGCTCCTAGCCTGCAGCGCGTCGTTGAGCGTCTGGGCCGAAAGCGCGCAGGGAGCGACGCCCGCCAGCAGCACCGCCGCGATCGCCTTGAGGGCCGCCATGCCGATCCGTGACTTCATGCCGCCGTTCCGTCTCGTCCCGCCCGGGACGCCTCCTTGCGACCGTCCACGGGCGCGCGCGCCCGTTCGGGTCCGCCGTCCATGTCGCCGCGGCGCTGTCGCTAGCCGTCTTCCTGATAGAGGAGGGCGAGCACGCCGAGAAGGGCGCCGGTCACCGCAGGGAGCCAGGCGGCGACGGCTGTCCCCAACAAACCGGAGCCCCCCAGATCCTGCGTGAGCTCCGTCGCCACATAAAGCATGAAGCCGGCGACGACGCCACCCAGAACCATTTTGGCGACGCCTCCAAACCGGAAGAACCTTAATGAAAAGCTTGCGGCGACCAGCACCATCGCCACCAGCAGGATGGGCCTTGCGATGAGGACGTCAAGCTGCAGCTGGTAACGGGTGGCGTCCAGACCGGCCTTCCTGGTGCGGGCGATGAAGCCGGGCAGGTCCCACAGCGGCACGCTCTCCGGCGGGGTGAACTGCTGGCGCACGAGGGCGGCGTCCAGGGCGCTCGGCGCGCTGAGCGTCGTGAAGCGTTCCGGCTGCTTTCCGGGGGCGACGATGCGGCCGTCCTCCAGACGCCAGCGGCCGTCCTCCAGCGTCGCCGTGCGCGCCTCGATGCGGTCGCGGAAGGTTCCGTCCGGATTGAAGTTGAAGAAGGTCACCCGGTTCAGCGTGGTGGAGTTTTCCACCGCCTGGTCGGCGCGGATGATCACCTCGCCCTCGGGCCGGCGCTCGCGCAGCCACTGCTCCCTGCCGGGCATGAACTTCTGGCTGCGGGCGAAAACGCCCGCCTCGATCTGCGACGCCCGCTGCTTCAGATAGGCGGCGAGCGGGTTGTACGCCGTGACCGCGACCACGCCGGTGAGGAAGGCCACCAGCACGAACGGCTGCAGGAACTCCCAGGCCGAGACGCCGGCCGCGCGGGCGATCACCAGCTCCAGCCGGCGGCTGAGATTGAGCAGCGTCGCCATGGCCCCGAACAGGATGGCGAAGGGCAGCGCCTGCTCGGCCACCGCCGGGGTGCGGAACAGCGCCAGCAGGGCCATGGTGGCGGTCGAGGCGCTCTCGGCGTCGCCGGCGCGGCGCATGAGCTCCACCAGGTCGAGCGTGTAAATCAGCGCGAACACCGTGCCGAACACGATGAGGATGGCGCGGAGAAAGTGCCGTGCGAAATAGCGGCCGAGCGTGGGTCCGATGATCATGCGTTCCCGCGGAAGGTCATGCGCGCCGCAGCGGCGGCGCGGGGAGGCGGGCGGCGATGCGCGCCCGGAGGGCGTCGAGGCGTTCGGCGATGGCGTTCACCTGTTCGCTGAAGAAAATCGCGGCGAGCGCGCCGGCGCAACCCAGCAGCGGCGCGCCGTAAATGCCGATCACGCCGGCCGGAGAGCGCACCGCCGCGGAGGAGGCCATGAAGCCCAGCACCCGCACCGCCACCACCGCGGCCAGCGCCATGCCGATGGCGTAGCCGCGGCCCTGGCGGGTGGTGCGCGCCTGGCCAAGCGCGGCGAAGGCGATCAGCACGAAGGCAACCGGATAGAGCGGCGCGGCGAAACGGTCATGCAGCTCGGCCCGGAAACGGCCGGCGTGGATCTTGTAATAGGTTTCGTTGACGTCCGGGTGCAGCAGGTCGCGCGTGGAGCGCTCGCGCGGCTTGTACACCACCTCGCCGCCTTCGCCGCCAAAAGCCCCGAGGTCGATGGCGTAACGATCGAAGCGCACGATGGAGCTGTCGCCGGCGCCGCCGTCCTGGCGCTGGATGGAGCCGTTCTCCAGCACCAGATAGCTCTGGCCGTCGAGATCGACCACCTGGCCGCGCTGGGCCAGATAGACCGAGGTCTTGCCCGCCTCGCGCCGGTCCTGGAAGAAAATGCCGAGCAGCGTGTCGCCGGCCCGCTCGCGGTAGTGGAAGGTGACGCCGCTGTCCAGCGAGGTGAACTGGCCCGGCTTGACGATGTTGGCGACGAAATCGGCGCGGATGTTGGTGACGAGGTCGCGCAGTCCCTGGAAGCTGTTGGGCATCAGCCACAGGGTCATCCAGCCGGTCACCAGCGCCACCACCAGGGCGGCCAGGGCGAAGGGCCGCAGCAGCCGGCCGGGCGAAACGCCGGCGGCGCACATCACGATCAGCTCCGAATCGCCGTTCAGCTTGTTGAGCGCGTAAACGGCGCCGATGAACAGCGCCACCGGGGCGATGACCGCCACCAGCGCCGGCAGCGACAGCAGCGTGACGGAGAAAAACACCCACAGCGTCTGGCCCTTGCCGGTGAGCAGGTCCATCTGCTTCAGCGACTCGGTGATCCAGATCACGAGGGTCAGCGCCAGCAGGCAACTGACGAATCCGGTGAAGACGTTCCGGAAAATGTAACGTTCGATCAGCGTCATGCCGCGTGTCCCCGGGGGCGCGCGCCGCGCGTTCCGCAATGGCGCCCGTTCCGTTCGATACCCTGGCCGCGGCCAGGAAGTAAGTGCGCCGGCGCCCTCCGCCGCCGGGATCGCCTGTCGCGGCGGCGAATTGATGGCGCGCCGCGGCGGCCGTCGCCATGGCCTGGACATGACGCTAACATGACGCGCGCCCAGACATGCGCGCAGGAGACGCGCAAGGAGACGCGCTTGCCGGTCGCCCGTCCGGCGTGCCACCGTCAGCCGGCCGGCGGGCCGCGAGCGGCTTCCGGCGGACGGGCGCGGCCCGGCGCGCGACGCGGATCCCGGATCGAGGTGTTCATGAGCGACCAGATCAAGATTGACTTCAGGGGCGTTGAGCCGATCGTCGGCGGCGACGTGGTGGTGTTTGTCGGCGAGGACCTGCGCCTGACGCCGCTGGCCCAGGACCTGCTGGGCGCGGCCGCCCAGGCGCTGGTGACGCGCGTGGCCGCCGTGGAGCGCTTCAGGGGCAAGGCCCGTTCCGTGCTCACGCTCACCGCGCCGGCCGGCGTCGCCGCGGACCGCCTGCTGGTGGTGGGCGTCGGCGACGCGGCCGCCCGGGCGAAAACCGACTTCACCCGTCTCGGCGGCGTCGTCATGGGCCGGACCGGGGCCGGGCGCAGCGTGCGCGTGGTGTTTGACCTGCCCGGCGACGCCGCGCCCGCGCAGGACGACGGGGCGAAGGCCGGCAAGAAAAAGGGCAAGGACAAGGCTGCGAAAATGGCCGCCGCCGCGGCGACGGACGAGGCCGGCCTTCCCGCGCCCGGCGCCGACGCCGCGGCCGACTTCGCCCTCGGCCTTGCGCTGCGCGCCTACCGCTTCGACCGCTACAAGACGAAGAAGAAGAAGGACGACGAGGACGACTCCGCGCCCTCCAGCTTCACCATCATGCTGGCCGGCCATGCCGGCGCGAAGAAGGCCTGGCGCAGCCGCGAGGCGGTGGCCGGCGGCGTGATCCTCGCCCGCGACCTGGTGAACGAGCCGCCGAACGTGCTCTATCCGGCCGAATTCGCCGACCGCGCCGCCCGCCTGGCGAAGCTCGGCGTTGAGGTCGAAGTGCTGGACCGCAAGCAGCTGGCGAAGCTTGGCATGCGGGCGCTGCTTGGCGTCGCCCAGGGCTCGGCCCACGAGCCGCGCGTGGTGGTGATGCGCTGGAACGGCGGCCGCGGCGACGAGGCGCCGCTCGCCTTCATCGGCAAGGGCGTGTGCTTTGACTCCGGCGGCATCTCCATCAAGCCCGCCGCCAGCATGGAGGACATGAAGGGCGACATGGGCGGCGCCGCCTGCGTCACCGGCCTCATGCACGCCCTGGCCGCCCGCAAGGCGAAGGTCAACGCCGTGGGCGTCATCGGCCTGGTGGAGAACATGCCGGACGGCGGCGCCCAGCGCCCCGGCGACATCGTCACCTCCATGTCCGGCCAGACCATCGAGATCATCAACACCGACGCCGAGGGCCGCCTCGTGCTGGCGGACATCCTCTGGTACGCGAAGGAGCGGTTCCGGCCGCGCTTCATGATCGATCTGGCCACGCTCACCGGCGCCATCCTGGTGGCGCTGGCCCAGGAGCACGCCGGCCTGTTCTCCAACGACGACGCCCTGGCGGCGCAGCTCGCCGCCGCCGGCGAAAAGACCGGCGAGACAGTGTGGCGCATGCCCATGGGCGAGGCCTTCGACCGCATGATCGACTCGAAGTTCGCCGACATGAAGAACACCGGCGGCCGCAACGGCGGCTCGGTCACGGCGGCGCAGTTCCTGAAGCGTTTCGTCGGCGACGTGCCGTGGGCGCATCTGGACATCGCCGGCGTCGCCATGGGTCCGCCGGCCAGCGACATCAACCAGTCGTGGGGGCCGGGCTGGGGCGTGCGGCTGCTCGACCGCCTGGTCGCCGACAACTACGAAAACTGACCCCGCCCGGGGGCGGCCCGGCCGGTCCGCGCCGCCTCCGTCCGGCCAGCCCCCGTCGCGCCCGCGCGGCGCGGCGGGCGGCGCCGGGATCGAGATGACGGAAGCGCCATGACGGAGGTCCTGTTCTACCACCTGCAGCGCCAGACGCTGGAGGAGGCGCTGCCCACGCTGCTGCTGCGCTCGCTGGAGCGCGGCTGGAAGGTGACGGTGGAGGTGGGCGACAGCGAACGGCTCGCCGCCCTCGACGACCACCTGTGGACCTTCGCAGACGACAGCTTCCTGCCTCACGGGGCGGCGCGCGAGCCCGGCGTCGAGCTGCAGCCGGTGGCGCTGGTGGACGGGCCGGAGAATCCCAACGGCGCCAGCGTGCGCTTCCTCGTCTACGGCGCGCGCGTGCCCGATGATTTCGCCGGGCTCGAACGGGTGGTGCTGATGTTCGACGGCGCCGACGACGTCGCTCTCGCCAGGGCCCGCGAGGACTGGGTGAAGGTGAAACGCATGGACGGGCTCGTCGCCACCTACTGGTGCCAGAACGACGAAGGGCGCTGGGAGAAAAAGGCCTGACGGCCCGCCCGCCGCCAGGCGCTCCCCGGGCGGCGGCGGCGCGCCGCCTTTCGCCCCTCATGTCCGGGCCTCGCCCGGGCGTCCATGGCCAGCCGGAGCGCGCCGCCGCAGGGCTGCGCGCCCCGCAACCGCAACGGATGTCGCCATGCCGAGTCTCAACGGATTTTCCGCGCCCGTCGCCCCTGGCCGCCGCCGGCCCGGGGTGGCCGCGGCGCTGCGCTGCGGCGCCGCGCTCGCCGTCGCCCTGGCGGCGCTCGCCGGCCCGCCGGCCTCCGCTCCGGCGCAGGGCGCGGAACAGGTCCGGCGCGAGGGCGCCGCGGACAACGCCTTCGCCGCCCGGCTGCCCGCGCCGGCCAGCGTCACCCGCGAGCTGGCGCTGCCCGAAGGCAGGCTGCGGTATGTCGCCGCCGCCGGCGCCCTCCCGCTGTATGACAACAACGGCAGGTTGCAGGCGGAGGTCGGCTACGTGGCCTATACCCTGGCCCCGGACGGCGCGCAGCCGCCGCACCGGCGGCCGGTGACCTTCGTGGTCAACGGCGGGCCGGGGGCTTCGTCGGCCTGGCTCAATTTCGGCGGGCTGGGGCCGCGCGTCGTCGCCTTCGGCAATCCGGGCGACACGCCGTCCACGGCGCCGCTGCTGGAGGACAATCCCGACACCTGGCTCGCCTTTACGGACCTGGTGTTCATCGACCCGCCGGGAACCGGCTTCAGCCGCATGGACCAGCAGGAGCAGACCCGCCGCCGTCTGTGGTCCGTGGATGGCGACATCGCCGCGCTGGCCCGGTTCATCAGCCGCTATCTCACGGAACACGGCCGCATGACCTCGCCCAAATATCTCGTTGGCGAGAGCTACGGCGGTTTTCGCGTTCCGAAACTGGCGCACGCGCTGCAGACCTCCGCTGGCGTCGGCGTGAACGGCGTGGTGATGCTGTCGCCGGTGCTGGACTTCGCCCGCCTTGGCCCGGACGCGGACGCCGTCATCGGCTATGCGGCGCTGCTGCCCTCCATGGCGGCGGCGAAGCTGGAGCGGGAGGGGCGGCTGACGCCGGAGGCGCTGGCCGGGGCGGAGGCCTATGCGGCCGGCGACATGGTGCTCGATCTGCTGCGCGGCCCGGCGGACGCCGCCGCCCGGGAGCGGCTCGCAGCCGGCGTGGCGCGCTTCACAGGGCTGGATCCGGAGCTGGCGCGCCGTTACGGCGGGCGCGTCGACGCCCGCGCCTTCGCCCGCGAATTCCGTCGCGCGGCCGGCGAAACCGCCAGCCTCTACGACGCCGGCGTCACGGGCCCCGATCCCTGGCCGTTCGATCCGGACCGGCGCGTCGACGATCCGGTGCTGGAAGGGGCGCAGGCGGCGCTGTCCAGCGCGGCGGTGGACGAGATCACCCGCGGCATCGGCTGGAAGGCCGAGGGGCCGTACCGGCTGCTGTCAGACCAGGTGAACCGCAACTGGAACTGGGGGCGGGGGCTGCGGCCGCCGGAGGCGCTGTCGGCGCTGCAGGCGGCGCGGGCGCTCGATCCGCGCATGAAGATCCTGGTGGCCCATGGCTACGGCGATCTGGTGACGCCTTATTTCCAGTCGCGTCTGGACCTGGCCCGGCTGCCGCCGCTGGCGGGGGCGGAGCCGCTGCTGTTCCGGACCTATCCGGGCGGGCACATGTTTTATACGCGGGAAAGCTCCCGCAGGGCGTTCCGCGACGACGCGCGCGCCCTCTATGATCGGCGCGACGCGCAGAATCGCGCGCCGCAGCCGCCGGCCGCGGCGCCTGGAGCGCAGTCGCCGGAAACGCAGTCGCCGCAGTCGCCGTCGCAGAAGCCGCGGTGACGGGCGGCCGCCGGCCCCGCGCGCGGCGGGCGCGGCCCCGCCGCCGTCCGCGAAGCGCCGCGCCGGCGCTTTTTGTCCGCAACAGGGGAGTCCGCCCGCCCATGCACCGCACCGTCCGCTCCGTCTCCCGGCCGCCCGTCGCCGCAGGATGGCCCCGCGTCGCGCTGGCCGCGTCCGTCGCCGGGCTGCTGCTGGCGGGGTGCTCGTACAACATCGGCGCCATTGGCCTGGCGGGCGACCGGAGCGCGGCGGTGTCCGCGGGGTCGGGCGGCGTCACCGCCATCCAGAGCGGCCCCTCGGGAACGCAGGTCTATTCGGCGCCGCCGCCCGGGGCCGCGCCGGCGCGCAATCTCGGGCCGGTGCTGCGCGCCGACGGCGCCTGTTCGGAGCCGTTCGCCGGGCCGGTTCCGGCGGAGATCGCGCCGGGCATCGGCGAATGCGCGCTGGTGGCGGCGAAGGGCCCGCCGCTGGACGTGCTGATCGGCGAAAGCGGCAAGGGGCAGCGCGAGGTGCAGGTGCTGTACCAGGAGCCGGGCGGCAAGCGGCTGTACCTGTTCTCGGACAACCGGCTGCTGCGCGTGGTGGACTGACGCCGGCTTCCCCGGGGCGGCGGCGCGGCGCCATGGCCCGCGCCAGCGCGCCGGCAGGGCCGCTTCGCGCGCCCGCCGGCGGGCGCGGGCTGTTTCTTGCGGGCCGGCGTGACGGCGGGGACCAGACCTGGCGACGCCAGGCTCCGGCGCGGGCATGACGGACCGGGCCACCCGCCGCGCGGGCGCGCCGTCACTCCTCCAGCCGGGCGGAAACCTCCAGCCATTCCTCCTCGGCGGCGCTGATCGCGGCGGCGGCTTCGGCCCGCATCTTCGCCAGCTCCGCCGCCTTGGCCGGATTCTTCGTGAACGCTTCGCCGTCGGCGAGGGCGGCGTCGATCTTCGCCACGGCCGCCGTCAGCCTGTCGATGCGCGCCTCCAGCGCGGCGAGGCGCCTGCGCAGCGGCGCCTGGGCCTGGCGCTTCTCCGCCGCCTCGCGCCGGCGCTCCGCCTGGCCGGCTCCCGGGCCGCCGCTGTCGCCGCCGCGGCTGCGGCTGCGGCCGCCGTCGCGCGCCTCCAGCACCAGGGCGCGGTAGTCGTCGAGATCGCCGTCAAACGGCTTCACGCCGCCGTCCCCCACCAGCCACAGCCGGTCCACGCAGGCCTCGACGAGGAAGCGGTCGTGGCTGACCAGCACCACCGCCCCGGGATAGTCGTTGATGGCCTTCACCAGCTCCTGGCGGCTGTCGATGTCGAGGTGGTTGGTGGGCTCGTCGAGGATCAGCAGGTGCGGTCCGTGGAACGCGGCCAGACCCAGCGCAAGGCGCGCCCGCTCGCCGCCGGAAAGCGACGTCACCGGCGTGTCCGCCTTCTGGCCGGGGAAGCCCATCTGCGCCGCCCGGGCGCGGATCTTCGCCTCCGGCGCGCCGGGCATCAGCCGCGCCACGTGCTGGAAGGGGGTCTCGCCGGCGCGCAGCACCTCCAGCTGGTGCTGGGCGAAGAAGGCGGTCTGCAGCTTCGGCGCGCGGGTGAGCGTACCGGCCAGCGGCTCCAGCGCCCCGGCCAGCAGCTTCGCGAAGGTGGACTTGCCGTTGCCGTTCTGGCCGAGCAGGCCGATGCGGTCGTCGGGCGCCAGCGACAGGTTGAGGTTCTTCAGCACCACCCGGTCGCCATAGCCGGCCGAGACGCCCTCCATGGCGATGACCGGCGGCGACAGCGGCCGTTCCGGTCCCGGCAGGCTGAAGGGCAGCGTCGCCTCGTCGGTCATGGCCGCCACCGGCTCCATCTTCTCCAGCCGCCTGAGGCGCGACTGCGCCTGGCGCGCCTTGGAGGCCTTGGCGCGGAAACGGTCCACGAAGGCCTGCATGTGCCGGCGCTCGGCCTCCTGCCTGGCGCGCAGGGCGTTGTTCTGGGCCATGCGCTCGCGCCGCTGCCGCTCGAAGGAGGAGTAACCGCCGCGGTACAGGGTGAGCTTGCCGCGCTCCAGGTGCAGGATGTGGTCCACCGCCTCCTCCAGCAGTTCGCGGTCGTGGCTGATCACCAGCGCCGTGTGCGGGTAGCGGCCGAGGAAGTCGTACAGCCAGAGCGTGCCCTCGATGTCGAGATAGTTGGTGGGCTCGTCGAGCAGCAGCAGGTCCGGCTCGGCGAACAGCACCGCCGCCAGCGCCACGCGCATGCGCCAGCCGCCGGAAAAGGAGGAGCACGGGCGCTGCTGCGCCTGCGCGTCAAAGCCGAGGCCGTGCAGGATGGCGGCGGCGCGGGCCGGGGCGGAATGGGCGCCGATGTCGACGAGGCGGGTTTCGATCTCCGCCCGCCGCATGGGATCCTGGGTGGTCTCCGCCTCGCGCAGCAGGGCGGCGCGCTCGGTGTCGGCGGCGAGCACCACCTCGACCAGCGACTCCGGTCCGGACGGCGCCTCCTGGGCCACCGCGCCGATGCGCCGGTGGCGGGGCAGCGTCGCCGAGCCGCTCTCCGGGGCGATCTCGCCGGTGAGAATGCGGAACAGCGTCGACTTGCCGGCGCCGTTACGGCCGACGAAGCCGACGCGCGCGCCGTCCGGAATCGCGACGCTGGCGCTGTCGAACAGGATGCGGGGACCGAGCCGGTAGGTGAGGTCGCTGATGGTGAGCATGGGCGGGTGTTTGGCCCCGCGCCGCTTCCGGCGCAAGCGGCAGTTGGGGCCGCGGCCCCCCCGCCGCGCGCGCGGCCCCCTGTGGACGGGTCCGTGCGCCGGCTGGGGACAGGCGGCGCATGACGGCGGCGCGGCCGGCGTTCGCGCCAGGAGGCGGCGCGCGGCGTTGCCGCGGTGCAACGGCGGCCGCGGTCAAATTGTCGCCGTGATTGCGACATGGTTGTGCCGTGGCGGTCGCGTTCCCTACACCCTGTTAATAACCTGTTGATTCGTTCTGGATGCAATGACTGTTCGCCGCCTTTCCCGTGACGCGCTGGTGCTGGTGCTGGCCTGCCTCACGCTCGGCACGCTGGTGCTTGCGCGCACCACCATGCGCGCCTGGTCGGAGGCGGGGGCGGCGTTGCGCGAGCCGGCGGCGTGCGGCGATCCCCGGCCGTGCCTGACGCCGGGGCGGCGCAGCGCGGCGCCCGCGGCGCCGGCGGTCACCGGCCCCGGAAAGCCGGCGGTCGCCGCGGCCATCGCCATCTGAGGTCATCTGGCCGGGGATGACGCCCGCGAAGGCCGGGCGCGGGCTTGACGCTCGCGCCGCTGGCGGAAGACCATGCGCGCCGGACCGGAGGGCGCATGGTTGATCTCCTTTTCGCGTATTCCCTTTTTTCGTGACTCAGGTCTCGACCTGACGGCGTTCGAGTCGCGCTGCCGCTGGCGGCGCTTTGACGTGGACGAGATCCTTGTCGACTTCGAGGACGCCTCCACGGACGTCTATTTCATCGTGTCCGGGGAGGTGCGCATTCTCAACCGCACCCAGGCGGGCAAGGAGATCATTCTCGGCGAGATGCGCGGCGGGCAGTTCTTCGGCGAGCTGTCGGCCATCGACGGCGTCGGCCGTTCGGCCAACGTCACCGCGCTCACCCGCGGCGAGGTCTGCATCGTGCCGGCGCCGGTGTTCCGGGAAATGATCTACTCCTCCCCGGCGCTGGCCGAGCGGGTGATGAGGCTGCTGGCGGCCCGCGTGCGCGAGCTGAACGCCCGGCTGATGGAGCATTCCATGCTCGACCTGCGCCACCGGCTCTACGCCGAGCTGCTGCGCCTGTCGACGCCGCGCCCGGGCCACCCCGGCGAGCGGGTGGTGACTCCGCCGCCCTATCACCACGTGCTGGCGGCGCGCATCGGCTGCCGCCGCGAGCAGGTGACGCGCGAGTTCACCCACATGTCCCAGGAGGGGCTGGTGGAGCGCACCCGCGGCGCCCTGGTGCTGCGGCGCCCGCAGGAGCTGGAGGCGCGCGTCGCCCAGGCCCTGCGCGAGGCGGACTGACGTTTCCTGCAAGGAACGGTCCCGCCGCCTGCGGGACGGGCTGGCCCAGGGGGCGGCGCGGGCCGCCCGCCCGGCGAAGGGCTGGCCCTGGCGCACGCGCGTCCAGGGACTCCGCCGCTGGCCGGCCGGAGCTGGGTGACGGCTGGCCCTGGCGCACGCGCGTCCAGGGACTCCGCCGCTGGCCGGCCGGAGCTGGGTGACGGCTGGCCCTGGCGCACGCGCGTCCAGGGACCGCCGCTGGCCGGCCGGAGCTGGGTGACGGCTGGCCCTAGCGCACGCGCGTCCAGGTCTGGCTGCGGCAGATCAGGCCGCCGAGCACGCAGCCGGTGAGCTTGAGCGTGTTGGGGCCGGTGAGCTGGAGCTTTCCGGAATATGTCTTTCCGTCCAGAAGGTTGTACAGCTTTCCGGAGAAGCCGCCTGAAGCGGGGTCCGGCGTGCCGGTGATCATCTGCAGGCCCACCAGCGGGCGGTTGCGCAGGGTCGGATCCTGGTTGTTGACGTCCCTGTCGCCGATACGTGTCCAGACAATGACGCCGCACCAGGTGTCGCCGCATTTCTGCATGCGCACGCGGGTGTCGCCGGACTCGGTAAGCCAGACGCCGGCGACTGCCGCCGGATCCTGCGCCCGGGCGGGCGCGCCGGCGGCGGCGAGTCCGAGGACTGCGGCGCAGGTCAGCTGTTTCCACATGACGGATGTTCTCCAGTTTCAGTCCTGTCGTCGTCCTGCGCGGGAGCAGCGGACGGCAGGGGGCGGAGGGCCCTGCGCGGCCGGCCCGCGATGATGGCGAACCGAAGGGTTCACCAGCGCCGTGGCGATGGCAAGCTCTGCCTGGGCATGAAGCCGGGGCGCTCTGCTTGCCGGTGTGGGGAGGCGCCGCTATAAGGCCGCTACCTTTTCACAAGCCGCATGCGGAACGGCGCCACCCGGCGCCGTCGCAGGCGACCGTCGCCGCCGTCGCGGCGCTTACCGGAAGAGCTTCCCCATGGCCATTGAGCGCACTTTTTCGATCATCAAGCCCGACGCCACCGCCCGCAATCTCACCGGCGCCATCAACGCCGTGATCGAGCAGGCCGGCCTGCGCATCGTCGCCCAGAAGCGCATCCGCATGACCCGCGCCCAGGCCGAGGAGTTCTATGCGGTGCACCGTGAGCGCCCGTTCTTCGGCGAGCTGGTCGAGTTCATGACCTCCGGCCCGGTGGTGGTGCAGGTTCTGGAGGGCGAGAACGCCATCGCCCGTTACCGCGAGATCATGGGCGCCACCAATCCGGAGCAGGCGGCCGAGGGCACCATCCGCAAGCTGTTCGCCCGGTCGGTGGGCGAGAATTCGGTGCATGGCTCTGACGGTCCGGAAACCGCAAGGATCGAGATCGCCCAGTTCTTCGCTGGCAACGAGATCGTTGGGTAAGGCGCCGGACGCTTGACGTTACGGGGAGCGCTTCTGGTACCATCGGACCGTTCTGACGTCCGTCTGTCACGCGGAGCGCGTCCCGCGCGGAGCAGGAGAGCACGAGTGCGCAAGTTTGTTCTGGCGGCGGCGGGCCTGTTCGCCGCGACTTCTGCCTTCGCGGCCGCGAATCCGGGTACGGCGCAGCTGCCGCCCCCGGATCCGACGGCGGCCAGACTCACGCCGTATGAGATCACGTTACGCGCCTTTGACGCCTGCCTGATCACCCAGTCACGGCTGCAGGGCGTCACCCGTGAGGCGGTTCACAGCCCGTGCAGCTGCTACGCCCGCCGCACGGTCAGCGCCATGACGAAGGAGGAGCTGGACGCCTTCCGGCGCACCGGCTACTTCAACGACAGCGCCCAGGCCAAGGGTCTGGAGGC
This sequence comes from Camelimonas abortus, assembly GCF_042432745.1. NCBI lineage: Bacteria > Pseudomonadati > Pseudomonadota > Alphaproteobacteria > Hyphomicrobiales > Chelatococcaceae > Camelimonas > Camelimonas abortus. The sequence goes on from NZ_JBHLWR010000006.1 coordinate 894,482, forward strand.
GATTGACTACTGCAAGCTGAAGCGCCCGATCTGACGCGGCGCGACGGCACGGTCGCCGGTCTGAACCCGGAGCCCCCGGCTCCGGGTTTTGTTTTGCGCCGCAGGGGGGCGGAGCGCCTCCCGTCGCCTCCGCGCCGCCCGCGCCCCTGGCCCGCCCCTGGCGTCCTGCGCATGCGCGCGCGACGGCCGGAGACCGGCGCCCGTCCGGGACGGTTCTGGCCGGCCGGGTCAGGCCCGGGCGTCGCCGCGGGGAGGCTGGCCGGGCGGGGCGGCGAACCCGCGGCCGCCGGAGGAGGCGCGGCTGCCGCCGCGCGTCACGGCTCGGGAGCGAAAATGGTCGCCTGCAGGGCCGTCGCCTGGTCGCGATAGGCGACGCGGCCGTTCTCCAGCCAGGCGTCGCCGCCGGCCACCAGCGCCAGCGCCCGCGGATACAGCCGGTGCTCCTGGCGCAGCACCCGCGCCGCCAGCGTGTCCGGCGTGTCGCCGGGGCAGGTGGGAACCGCCGCCTGGGCGATGATCGGCCCCACGTCCAGCACCGGCGTCACGAAGTGCACCGTGCAGCCGTGCAGCCGCACGCCGTCGGCGAGGGCGCGCTCATGCGTGTGCAGGCCGGTGTAGGAGGGCAGCAGGGACGGATGGATGTTGAGCAGCCGCCCCTCCCAGGCGCCCACGAACACCGGCGTCAGAACCCGCATGAAGCCGGCGAGGCACACCAGCTCCACACGGGCCTCCCGCATGCGCGCGTCCAGCGCCCGCTCGAAGCTCTCGCGGTCCCTGCCGTAGGGACGGTGGTCCACCACCGCCGTGGCCACGCCGAAACCCGCCGCGGTGGCGAGGCCGGCGGCGCCGGCGTTGTTGGAGACCACCAGCACGATCTCGGCCGGAAAGGCCGGATCGGCCGCGGCCTTCAGCAGCGCCTCCATGTTGGAGCCGCGCCCGGAGATCAGCACGCCGACGCGCACGCGCGGCCGGCGGGAGGAGCCAGTCGCGGACGTGGTCGCGGAGGCTGGCGCGGAGCCCGCGCTGGACGCCGTCATGGCGGCGCTCACCGGAACAGCCGGCCGGAGACGGCCACCCGCGGGCCGTCGCCGCGCCACGGCGTGACCTCGCCCAGCACGACGCTGTTCTCGCCCTCGGCGGCGAGGGCGAGGCGCACCGCGTCAACCTGCTCCGGCGCGGCCACCACCACCATGCCGACGCCGCAGTTGAAGGTGCGCAGCATCTCGCTTTCGGCGATATCGCCGGCCTCCGCCAGCCAGCGGAACACGGCGTGCGGCGTGATGGCGTCGAGGTTGAGCGACACGCCGCAGCCCTCCGGCAGCACGCGCGGAATGTTGTCCGGGAAGCCGCCGCCGGTAATGTGGGCCAGCGCCTTGATCGCGCCGGTCTTGCGGATGGCGGCGAGCAGCGGCTTCACATAGATGCGGGTGGGCGTCAGCAGCGCCCGGCCGAGGCTCTGGCCCGGCGCGAACGGCGCAGGGTCCGACCATGACAGGCCAAGATTGGCCGCCACCCGCCGCACCAGCGAAAAACCGTTGGAGTGAACGCCCGAGGAGGGCAGGCCGAGCAGCACGTCGCCCGGGCGCACGTCCGGCCGCGGCAGCAGCTGGCCGCGCTCGGCGGCGCCGACGGCGAAGCCGGCGAGGTCATAGTCCTCGCCGGCGTAGAGGCCCGGCATTTCGGCGGTTTCGCCGCCGATGAGGGCGCAGCCGGCCATGCGGCAGCCCTCGGCGACGCCGCGCACGATGGCCACCGCCGTGTCCGGATCCAGCCGGCCGGTGGCGTAATAGTCGAGGAACAGCAGCGGCTCCGCCCCCTGCACCACGAGGTCGTTGACGCACATGGCCACCAGGTCGATGCCGACGGTGTCATGCACGCCGGTGTCGATGGCGATCCTGACCTTGGTGCCGACGCCGTCATTGGCCGCCACCAGGATGGGGTCGGTGAAGCCGGCCGCCTTCAGGTCGAACAGGCCGCCGAAGCCGCCGATTTCGGCGTCGGCGCCGGGGCGGCGGGTCGAGCGCACGAGCGGCCTGATGGCGTCGACCATGGCGTTGCCCGCGTCGATGTTCACGCCGGCCTGGGCGTAGGTGAGACCTTCCTGTTTCTGTTCAGTCATCTCTCGTGCGCTCCGCTGATGGCAGGCAGGTACGACGGGCGGGCGCCGGGCGCAAGGCCCTTGCGGTCACATCCGGGCCCGGCGGCGCGCCTGCCCGCCCGACGCCCCGGATTCCGCGCCGCAGGGCGGCGACGCGTCCCGGGGCGGGCGTTCTCGCAAATTCCGCGCCGTCAGGGTAGTTTCGCGGGCGAGGGACACATGACGATTCCGAACCTGATCACCATCGTCCGCCTGCTGATGGCGCCGCTGGCCGTCGTGATGATCGGCGCCGGTTACTGGGCGGGCGCCTTCGCCGTCTTCCTGTTCGCCGGCGTGTCCGATGCGGTGGACGGGTTCATCGCCCGCCGGTTCGGCATGCAGTCGCAGCTCGGCGCCTATCTCGACCCGCTGGCGGACAAGGCCCTGCTGGTTTCCATCTATGTGGCGCTGGCCATCCACGGCGTGCTGCCGGCCTGGGTGGCGATCGTGGTGGTGTCGCGCGACATCATGATCGTCTCGGCCATGGTGCTGTCCATGTTGCTGGACCGGCCCATGGAGGTGCGCCCGCTCATCGTCAGCAAGCTCAACACCGGCGCCCAGATCGGCTTCGCCGCGCTGCTGCTGGCCGCCAACGCCTTTGGCGGCGTGCCGGAGGGGCTGCTGCAGCTGGCGCTCGTGGCCACCGTCGGATTGACGCTCTGCTCCGCCGCCGCCTATCTCGTGTTATGGTTGCGGCACATGGCTGCCTGACCTCGCGCCGCCAGACGTCAGGCGGCCTCACCCGCCGCCTGGCCCGTGGCCGGCTGGCCGGCCGTCTTTCCGCTGCGGCGGCGCGGCGGCCCAACACCGCGGAGAAGCGATGAGGGTTTCCCGGGGCGCATTCTGGCTCGGCATGCTGGCGGCGGCCTGCGCGCTGGCGTGGCTGTTCAGCGGCGCCATGTTCCCGTTTCTCGTGGGCATGGGCATCGCCTATCTGCTTGATCCGGTGGCCGACCGGCTGGAGCGGCTCGGCATGGGCCGCACGCTCGCCGCCTGCGTCATCCTTCTGGCCTTCCTGCTGCTGGCGCTGGTGGCGGCGTGGATCCTGGCGCCGGTGCTGGGGCGGCAGGTGACCGCCTTCGTCGAGAACATGCCGCGCAATCTCGCCCGCCTGCAGGAGCTGGCCAGCCATTACGTGCGGCCGCTGCTGCAGCGCATCGGCGGGGCCGACGCCGTCTCCGAGGCGCAGAACTCCCTCGGCCAGATCTTCACCCAGACCGCGGCCTGGGCCGGCGGCGTGCTGCAGTCGCTGTGGAGCAGCAGCCAGTCGGTCATCAGCGTCATCGGCCTTGTGGTCATCGCGCCGGTGGTGGCGTTTTACATGCTCATCGACTGGGACCGGATGGTCGCCGCCGTGGATTCGTGGACGCCGGTGAGCCAGCGCGCCACCGTCCGCAAGCTGGCGCGGGACATCGACCGCGCCATCGCCGGCTTCGTGCGCGGCCAGAGCCTGGTGTGCCTGTTCCTCGGCGTGTTTTACGCCGTCGGCCTCAGCCTTGTCGGCCTCAATTTCGGCGCGCTGATCGGGCTGGGCACCGGCCTGCTCACCTTCATCCCCTATGTGGGCTCCACCTTGGGCCTGCTGGTCTCCATGAGCGTGGCCATCGTGCAGTTCTGGCCTGACTGGACGTGGATCCTTGTGGTTCTGGCCATATTCGTCGCCGGCCAGTTCATCGAGGGCAACATCGTCTCGCCCCTGCTGGTGGGCGACGCCGTCGGCCTGCATCCGGTGTGGCTGATGTTCGCGCTGATGGCCTTCGGCTCGCTGTTCGGCTTCGCCGGGGTGCTTGTGGCGGTGCCGGCGGGCGCGGCCATCGGCGTCCTGGCGCGCTTCGCCCTGCAGCGCTATCTGGAGAGCAGGTTTTACCACGACGTGGAGCCGCCGCCGGGTGAGGGCGCGGCCGGGCCTCCGGAGGAGGGGCGCGACGGCGCCTGAGGGGCGGCCGGTCCGCCGCCCCTGTGGGCGGCTGTGAACAGCGGCGACGCCGGGCCGCGCCGGGCGGAAAATGCGCCCTGGCGGCCCTGCCTGCTCTGGCGCAGGCGGCGGCGATTGGCCATTGTCCCGGCGGCGCGCCCCGGAGCCGGCGGCGCGGCGGCGGGAGGCGGCCCGCGGCGGGCCGCCGTCAGGAGCAGGGACCACGTGTCTGGAGCAGGAGTTCAGCTGACGCTGTCCTGGCCGATGCCGGACAGTTTCGCCGAAGACGATTTCATGGTGGGCGACGCCAACCAGCAGGCCTGGGACCTGCTGGCGCGCTGGCCTGACTGGCCCGAGCCGGCGCTGCGCCTGTCCGGGCCGGCCGGCGTGGGCAAGACGCATCTGGCCACGATTTTCGCCCGCCGCTCCGGCGCCCTGTGGTTTCCGGACGCCTCGCTGCGCCTGCCAGACGGAGCCGGCGGTGCGGGCGAACCCTTCGACCTCGCCGCCTGTGACGGCCGCCGCCCGGTGGTGATCGACGCCTGCGACAGCGGCCCGGTGAACGAGCACGGCCTGTTCCACCTGCTCAACCGGGTGCGGGAGCAGGGCGGCTCGGCGCTGCTGGTGTCGCGCGCGGCGCCGCAGCACTGGGGGCTGCGCACCCCCGACCTGGTGTCGCGCCTGCGCCTCAGCCCGGCCGTGGAGATCGCCCCGCCGGACGACGCCCTGTTCCGCGCCATCCTGGTGAAGCTGTTCCATGACCGGCAGCTGGCCATCGACGCGCCGGTGGCCGACTATCTCGCCCGCCGGCTGGACCGCTCCGCGGCGCGCGCGCGCGCGCTGGTGGCCCGCATCGACGACCGCGCCCTCAGCCTCGGCCGCCCGGTGACCCGGGCGCTGGCGGCGGAGGTGTTGCGCGAGGCGGGCGCCGCCGGCGACGGCTCCGGACGCGATGACGACGACGACGGGGGGCTGGACGCGCCCTGAGCTTCGCGTGACGATGCGCAGTGCGCCGCGCCGGCGCAGGGGAGTGTGAGGGCGACTGTGGGCACCGGAGAAATACGTGATCGCGCTGGCCTGAATGATCCGCAGGACGCGCCGCAGGGCGGCGGCCAGCTCCCGCCCGCCGCGGCCGGGGCCGCCGGTTCCGCGCCGGAGGAGGGCGCGGCGAAACGGCCGGCGCGCCGCGCCGCCGGCCGCGCCGCGGGCGGCCAGAAGCGCCGGTCCGCCGCCGCGCGCCAGACCGCCGCCCCGCCGGCGCCGCCGGAGTTCGCCGAGGCCGACCCCGGCGAGATCGGCGCGCGCCTCGCCAGCGCCTACGCCGAACTGTTCCAGGGCGATGATTCCCGGCGCGCCGTCGCGCCCGATCCGCAGAAGCTGGGCGTGGCCCGCAAGAGCGGCGACATCTCGGCGGCCGCCGCCGACGTCGAGACGCCGGTGGACGGCGCCGCCCTGCGCCACAGCCCCCAGCGCTTCATCAACCGCGAGATCTCCTGGCTGCAGTTCAACCGGCGCGTGTTCGAGGAGGCCTCCAACAGCGCCCATCCGCTGCTGGAGCAGGTGCGCTTCCTGTCCATCTCGGCCAACAATCTCGACGAGTTCTTCATGGTGCGCGTCGCCGGCCTGCGCGGCCAGGTGCGCACCGGCGTGATGACCCTCTCCCAGGACGGGCTCACCCCCGCCGAGCAGCTCGTCGCCATCGGCAAGGCCGTCTCCGAGCTCGCCGCCGACCAGCAGCGCCGCTGGACCGAGCTCAAGGACCAGCTGCTGGAAAACGGCATCGTCATCGTCGACGAAAACGGCCTCACCCGGGCCGAGGAGATGTGGCTTGAGGAATATTTTCTTAACAACATTTTCCCGGTGCTGACGCCGCTGGCGGTGGATCCGGCCCATCCCTTCCCGTTCATTCCCAATCTGGGCTTCACCATCGCCCTTTCGCTGTTCCGGGCCAGCGACAACCGCAAGCTGACGGCGCTGATCCGCATGCCCGGCAAGATCGACCGTTTCATCCGCCTGCCGGATTTCGCCGAGACGGGGGCGGCGCGCTTCATCACCCTGGAGCACGCCATTGGCCGGTTCACGGACCGGCTGTTCCCCGGCTATGAGGTCACTGGCCGCGGCGGCTTCCGCGTTATCCGCGACAGCGACCTCGAGATCGAGGAGGAGGCGGAGGATCTGGTGCGGCTGTTCGAGACGGCGCTGAAGCGCCGGCGGCGCGGCACCGTGATCCGCGTGGAGTTCGACGGCAACATGCCGGAGAACCTGCGCAACTTCGTGATGAAGGAGCTGGACGTCTCGGCCGACGAAACCTTCATGGTCGACGGCATGCCGGCGCTGAACGACCTCTCGCAGCTGCTGTCGATCGACCGGCCGGACCTGAAGTTCAAGCCGTTCAACGCCCGTTTCCCGGAGCGGGTGCGCGAGCATGGCGGCGACTGCTTCGCCGCCATCCGCGAGAAAGACCTCGTGATCCACCACCCTTACGAAAGCTTCGACGTGGTGGTGCAGTTCCTGCAGCAGGCGGCGCGCGATCCCAACGTGATGGCGATCAAGCAGACGCTGTACCGCACCTCGTCCGACTCGCCGATCGTCAGGGCGCTGGCCGAGGCGGCGGAGGCGGGCAAGTCGGTGACGGCGCTGGTGGAGCTGAAGGCGCGCTTCGACGAGGAGGCCAACATCCGCTGGGCCCGCGACCTCGAGCGCGCCGGCGCCCAGGTGGTGTTCGGCTTCATCGAGCTGAAGACCCACGCCAAGCTGTCGCTGGTGGTGCGGCGCGAGGGCGGCCAGCTGGTGTCCTACTGCCACGTCGGCACCGGCAACTATCACCCGGTGACGGCGCGCATTTACACCGACCTGTCCTATTTCACCGCCGATCCGCTGATCGCCCACGACGTGGCCTGCATCTTCAATTTCATCACCGGCTACGCCGAGCCGGCCGAGCTGGAGCGCATGGCGGTGTCGCCGGTGACGCTGAAGGCGCGCATCCTCGGCCATATCGCCGAGGAGATCGCCCACGCCAGGGCCGGGCGGCCGGCCGCGATCTGGCTCAAGTGCAATTCGCTGGTCGATCCGGAGATCATCGACGCCCTTTATGACGCCAGCCAGGCGGGCGTGGAGATCGACTGCGTCATCCGCGGCATTTGCGCGCTGCGGCCGGGCATCCCGGGGCTGTCGGAAAATATCCGCGTGAAGTCAATCGTCGGGCGGTTCCTCGAGCACAGCCGCATCTACGCCTTCGGCAACGGCGAGGGGCTTCCGAACCGGAACGCCCACGTCTATATTTCCTCGGCCGACCTGATGCAGCGCAATCTGGACCGCCGCGTCGAAGTGCTGTGTCCGATCACGACGCCGACGGTGCACCAGCAGGTGCTGGACCAGATCATGCTGGCCAACCTGCTGGACAACGAGCAGAGCTGGCGCATCCTTCCCGATGGGTCCGCCACGCGTATCCAACGCATGCAGGGCGAGGAGCCGTTCAACGCTCACCGCTACTTCATGACCAATCCGAGCTTGTCCGGACGTGGAAAATCCCTCAAGGATTCCAGCCCAAAGACCCTCCGCAAGCGCGCCTCCAGACGCTGATTTTCCCGGAGGCGGGCGGCTGCCGGCCCTCAGGCCGGTGGCCATCATCGACATCGGCTCCAATTCGGTGCGTCTGGTGGCCTATGAGGGCTGCACGCGTTCGCCGGCGTCGCTGTTCAACGAGAAGGCCCTGTGCGGCCTCGGGCGGGGCGTCGCCAGCACCGGCATGATGGACGGCAAGGCCGTGGACAGCGCCCTGGCGGCGCTGCGCCGTTTCCGCGGCCTGTGCGACGTCATGCAGATCACCGACATCCGCGCCCTCGCCACCGCCGCGGTGCGCGACGCCGCCAACGGCGAGGATTTCGTGCGCGAGGCCGGGCGGATCCTTGGCTGTCCGGTGTCGGTGCTCACCGGGGCGCGCGAGGCCGAGCTCTCGGCGCTGGGCGTCGCCTCCGGCTTCTGGCGGCCGGACGGGGTGGTCGGCGACATGGGCGGCGGCAGTCTCGAGCTGGTCGAGGTGACGCGGGGGGCGCTGCGCCCCGGTCTCAGCCTGCGGCTCGGCGGCTTCGCCCTGCAGGACGCCTCCGGCGGCTCGCTGAAAAAGGCGGCGGACCTGGCGCGGGTGGCCCTGGCCAACGCGCCGCAGATCGGCGCCCTGCATGGCCGGACGTTCTATGCGGTGGGCGGCACGTGGCGGGCGCTGGCGCGCCTGCACATGGAGCAGACGGGCTATCCGCTGCACGTGATGCACGCCTACGCCATTTCGCCGCGGGAGATGCTGGATTTCTGCCGCATGGTGCAGCGCCTGGACGTGACCGCGCTGGAGGCGATCGGGGTGATCTCGCCGGCGCGCCGGCCGCTTCTGGCCTATGGCGCGCTGCTCATGGAGCAGATCATCCGCCGCGGCAAGCCGTCGTCGATCATGATTTCCCCCTCCGGCGTGCGCGAGGGGCTGCTGTACGAGGGGCTGCCGCCGGAGATCCAGGAGCAGGATCCGCTGCTCACCACCGCCGCCGAGCTGAACTGGCTGCGCTCGCGCTCGCCCCGCCATGGCGAGGAGCTGCAGGACTGGGTGGGCGGCCTGTTCGACTCGCTGCATTTCGAGGAGACCGAGGAAGAGGCGCGCATCCGCGCGGCCGCCTGCCTTGTCTCGGACATCTGCTGGCGGGCCCATCCCGACTATCGCGGCGAGCAGGCGCTGAAGCTGCTTTCCCAGGCGACCTATACGGGCATCACCCATCCGGAACGGGCGTTTATCGCGTTCGCCAACTACATTCGTCACGAGGGGCTGTCGACTGACGGGGGCGCGGCGCGCATCCGCGAGCTGATGCCGGTGCACATGGTGGAGCGCGCGCGCATCCTCGGGGCGGCGATGCGGGTGGCCTATGTGCTTTCCGGGGCGATGGCGGGGGTTCTGCCCCGCTGCCCGCTGCGCGACACGGGCGGGGTGCTGACGCTGACCATTCCGCGGGAACTGGCCAGCCTGCGCTGCGACCGCATCCACAACCGCCTCAAGACCCTCGGGCGCACCCTCGGCCTGCCGGTGCAGGTGACGGAGGAGTGACGTCCCGCGGAGGGGTGACGTCCGGCGCCGGAGGAGGCGCGCCATGGCCGCCATCCCGCCCCCGCGCCGCCCGCTTACGCTCCTTCAGGCACGTCCACGAACGACACCCTGCCGTTCTTCACCACCACGCCGATGCGTCCGTGCTTCAGCGCCAGCGCGCGTTCGCCGAATATCTCCCGGCGCCAGCCGCGCAGCGCCGGGGTGTCGGCCTCGTCGTCACTGGCGATGGCCTCCAGGTCGTCGGTGGTGGCGATCAGCCGCGGCGCCACCTTCTCCTTCTCCGACACCGCCTTCAGCAGCACCTTGAGCAGGTCCATCAGCGCCCCGTTGGCCGGGCGGGAGCGCTCGCGCGCCGGCAGCGGCGCCGTTTTCGGATCCTTCTCCAGCGCCGCCCTGACCACCGCCAGTATGTCCGCGCCGGCGCGCGAGCGCTCGAAGCCGTTCGGCGTCGAGCGCAGCTGCGCCAGCGCCTCCGGCGTGCGCGGCGCGTTGACGGCGATGTCGACCAGCGCGTCGTCCTTGAGAATGCGCGCGCGCGGCACGTCGCGGGCGCGGGCCTCGCGTTCGCGCCAGGCGGCGAGATCGCGCAGCACCAGGGCGTCGCGGGGCCTGCGCAGGCGTCCGCCGAGCTTCAGCCACGCCTCCTCCGGATCCGGCTCATAGGTGGCGGGAGAGGTCAGCACCGCCATCTCGTCCGCCAGCCAGGCGGCGCGGCCGGAGGCGTCGAGCTGCGCCTTCAGCGCCTCATAAATCTTGCGCAGATGGGTGACGTCACCGAGCGCGTAATGCAGCTGCTGCTCGGTGAGCGGCCGGCGCGACCAGTCGGTGAACCGCGAGGTCTTGTCGATGCGCGCCTTGGCGAGGTCCGCCGCCAGCTGCTCGTAGGACACCGAATCGCCATAGCCGCACACCATGGCCGCCACCTGGGTGTCGAACAGCGGCGTGGGAATGACATGGCCCATGTGCCAGATGATCTCCACGTCCTGGCGGGCCGAGTGAAACACCTTGACCACCGCCGGATCGGCCATCAGGCGGAAAAACGGGGCGAGGTCGATGCCCGGGGCCAGCGGATCCACCAGCACCGCTTCATCCGGCGAGGCGAGCTGGATCAGGCACAGCCTGGCGTAATAGGTGCTCTCCCGCAGAAACTCGGTGTCGACCGTGACGTAAGCGTGGGCGGAAAGGCGGGAGCACGCCGCTTCGAGCTCGGCGGTGGTGGAAACTGGTTGCATGTGCCTGACTGTAAACCGGGGAGACGGACCGCGCCGTCTGTTTGCGGACTGGCCGCCTGTTTAACGCGTTTGTTCCGCCCCTGCCATAATTTCTCCGCAAGACGCGGGTTCGCGGCCGGGCAGGGCCGCGCGCCTTGACATCGCGGGCGCCGTGTGGGCTTTCTCGCGCCTTATCAAGGCCCACCCATACGGTGACCAGCAAATTCAGGATCAGGCGCCAACATGCATCGTTACCGCTCCCATACGTGCGGCGCCCTGAGCGCGTCGGAAATCGGCAGCCAGGTGCGTCTTTCCGGATGGTGTCATCGAATCCGCGACCATGGCGGCGTTCTGTTCATCGACCTGCGCGACCACTACGGCATGGTGCAGTGCGTGGTGGACCCGGATTCGCCGGCGTTCAGCCAGCTGGAGCAGGCCCGGGCCGAATGGGTGATCCGCGTCGACGGCAAGGTGCGCCGCCGGCCGGAGGGCACCGAGAACCCCGACCTCGCCACCGGCGAGATCGAGGTCTACGTCACCGGAACCGAGGTGCTGGGCGCGGCCGCCGAGCTGCCGCTGCCGGTGTTCGGCGACCAGGAATATCCTGAAGAAATCCGCCTGAAGTACCGCTTCCTCGACCTGCGTCGCGAGAAGCTGCACAACAACATCATGAAGCGCGGCCGCATCATCGCCAGCATGCGCCGCCGCATGCAGGAGCAGGGCTTCTTCGAATTCCAGACGCCCATCCTCACCGCCTCCTCGCCGGAGGGCGCGCGCGACTTCCTCGTGCCAAGCCGCATCCACCCCGGCAAGTTCTACGCGCTGCCCCAGGCGCCGCAGCAGTACAAGCAGCTGCTGATGATGAGCGGCTTCGACCGCTATTTCCAGATCGCCCCGTGCTTCCGCGACGAGGATCCGCGCGCCGACCGCCTGCCGGGCGAGTTCTACCAGCTCGACGTCGAAATGAGCTTCGTCGAGCAGGAGGACGTGTTCGCCGCCATGGAGCCGGTGATCACCGGCATTTTCGAGGAGTTCGGCGACGGCAGGCCGGTCACGCGCGACTGGCCGCGCATTCCCTACGCCGAGGCGATCCGCAAATACGGCACCGACAAGCCGGACCTGCGCAACCCGCTGGTGATGCAGGACGTGTCCGCGCACTTCCGCGGCTCCGGATTCAAGGTGTTCGCCCGCCTGCTGGAGGTTGAGGGCAACGAGGTGTGGGCCATTCCCGCGCCCGGCGGCGGCAGCCGTTCGTTCTGCGACCGGATGAACTCATGGGCCCAGGGCGAGGGCCAGCCCGGCCTCGGCTACATCATGTGGGGCGCGCCCGAGGACGGCGCCGCCGGCCCCGCCGGCCGTGGTCCGCTGGCCAACAACATCGGCCCGGAGCGCACCGAGGCCGTGCGCCAGGCGCTGGGCATGAAGGAGGGCGACGCCGCCTTCTTCGTCGCCGGCGACCCGAAGAAGTTCTGGAAATTCGCCGGCATGGCCCGCACCAGGGTGGGCGAGGAGCTGAAGCTGGTCGATCACGACCGCTTCGAGCTGGCGTGGATCGTCGATTTCCCGTTCTACGAGTGGAACGAGGACGAGAAGAAGATCGACTTCTCCCACAACCCGTTCTCCATGCCGCAGGGCGGGCTTGAGGCGCTGAACACCCAGGACCCGCTCACCATCAAGGCCTACCAGTACGACATCGCCTGCAACGGCTACGAAATCGCCTCCGGCGGCATCCGCAACCACCGCCCGGAGGCCATGGTCCGGGCCTTCGAGATCGCCGGCTATGACGAGCAGACGGTGATCGAGCGCTTCGGCGGCCTCTACCGCGCCTTCCACTACGGCGCGCCCCCGCACGGCGGCATGGCGGCCGGCATCGACCGCATCGTCATGCTGCTGTGCAACGCCGGCAACCTGCGCGAGGTGGCGCTGTTCCCCATGAACCAGCGCGCCGAAGACCTGATGATGGGCGCCCCGTCGCCGGCGACGGCGAAGCAGCTGCGCGAGCTGCACCTGCGCCTGAACCTGCCGGAAAAGTAAGCCGGCGGAAGCGACGCGCCGCGCCCGCCGGCCACGGCGGGCGCCTGTTCTCGCCGCCCCCTGCGCGGATCCCGCCGTCGCGGGCCCCGCGCGCCCTGTGAGGTCATGGCCATGCCGGCGGACGGGCCAGCGGTCACCGCCATCGTCGTCGCCTGGAACAGCGCCGCCGTGCTGCCGGCCTGCCTGGCCGCGCTGGCCCGCGAGCAGGTGCCGGCGATCGTCGTTGACAACGCCAGCGCCGACGACACCGTCGCCGTGGCCGAGGCGCACGGCGCCCGCGTCATCCGCAACGCCCGCAACGAGGGCTATGGCCGCGCCAACAACATCGGCGCGGCGGCGGCGGACACCCCCTTCATCCTCATCATCAATCCGGACTGCGCCCCCGATCCCGGCGCCGTGGCGGCGCTGCTGGCGGCGGCGGAGCGCTGGCCGGACGCCGGCCTGCTGGCGCCGCGCATCATCGAGCCGGACGGGCGCCTGTTCTTCCAGCGCAGGTCGCTGCTGTCGCCCTATCTCGCCAATCCGCGCGGGCGCCCGTGCGCGCCGGAGGGCGACTGCTGCGCGCCGTTCCTCTCCGGCGCCTGTCTGCTGGCGCGGCGCGAGCTGTTCCTGCGTCTCGGCGGCTACGACCCGGACATCTTCCTGTTCTATGAGGACGACGACCTGTGCAGGCGCGTGGCGGAGGCGGGATTCGCCCTGGTGCACGTGCACGCCGCGGCGGCGCGGCACGGGCGCGGCAGGTCGGCGCCGCCGGCGCCGGGGCGCATCTACCGGGCCCGCTGGCACATGGCGTGGTCGGGCGCCCATGTGGCGCGCAAATGGGGCCTGCCGTCGCCGGCCCCGGCCACCTTCCTCGTCAACGCCGGCAAGACCCTGCTGGCGCTGTTCAGTTTCCGCCGCAGCCTGATCGAGCGTTACGCCGGCAGCGCCGCCGGCGCCCTGGCGTTCCTCGCCGGGCGCAGCGCGCTCGCCCGCGAAGGGCTCACGCCGGGCGATCCCGCCAGCCGCCAGCCGCAATTCAGGTGACGGCGACCATTGTTGCCCCAGCGTCGCCGGCGTGCATATTGCGGTGACGTTCGTACAGGGGGGCGACAGCCATCAATGACACATGCCCGTACTGCTGAGGCGGGCCGGCGACCGGGCGGGCGCCTGCCCGGCGCCGGCCAGCCGGTTCCGGTGGAGACGGCGGTGGCGGCCGAGCCGTGGCGCGGCGGCCTGCTGGGCGCGCCGACCGTGGCCGAGGCGTCTCTGGGCCGCGCCAACAATTTCACGCTGCTGCGGCTGGCGCTGGCGCTTCTGGTGGTGATTTCGCACGGGTTCAGCGTCGTTTCCGGCGACGTGGCCGACGAGCCGCTCCACCGCCTCACCGGGCACACGCTCGGCTCCCATGCGGTGAACGGCTTTTTCGTCATCTCCGGCTACCTGGTCACCATGAGTTTCGACCGGCGCGGCTGGCTGGACTATCTGCTGGCGCGGGCGCTGCGCATCGCGCCGGGGCTGCTGGCGGCCACCGCCTTCGTCGGCCTCGTGCTCGGCGCCTGCATGACCAGCCTCGATCCTGTCGCCTATTTCACTGCGCCCGGCCTCTGGCGTTTCCTGTGGGAGACGGCCTTCACCTACCGCAGCAACACGGCGCTGCCGGGGGTGTTCGAGCACAATCCGTTCCGCTTTCCCATGGGGACAGTGTGGACGCTGCGTTATGAGGTGCTGTGCTACGCCGGCGTGTTCCTGCTCGGCGTCGCCGGCCTGCTGCGCCGCCGGCGGGTGACGGTGGGGCTGCTGGCGTTCCTCGTCGGCAGCCTGCTGGCGCTGGACGCTTTCGTTCCTGACGCCAGCCTGCGTGACCAGACCATGCTGCGCCTGCCGCTGCTGTTCGTGGCCGGGGCGGCGTTCCACCGGCTGGGCGGGGCCATCCGCCTGTCGCTGCCGCTGGCGGTGCTGCTGGCCGCGCTCACCGTCCTGGCGCACGGCTCCTTCGCCTACAACGCGCTGCTCTACCTGACCACCGCCTATGGCGTGATGTGGCTGGCGCTGGTTCCGGTCCGTTCCTGGCTGCCGGAGCCGCGCGACGACATATCCTACGGCGTCTATCTCTACGGCTGGCCGCTGCAGCAGACGCTGCGGGCGCTGCTGCCGGACCTGGGGCCAGTGGCGCTGCTGGTTCCTTCCGTCGCGGCGTCCGTGCTGGCCGGCTGGATCTCCTGGCGGGTGGTGGAGCGGCCGGCGCTGGCGCTGAAGCGCCGGCTCATGGGCGGCGCGGACGCGCGCTGACTGCTGCGGGCGCCAGCAGGCCGGGCGCAAAAAAGGCCAGGCGAACGCCTGGCCTTTCGCCGGTCCGGCGGCGGCGCCGGTCAGGCGCCGGGTTTGCCGATCTCGTTCACGTCGAACGGCGTGGTCTGGTACATCTCGTTGATCCAGTTGCCGAACAGCAGGTGGGCGTGGCTGCGCCAGCGGTTGCGCGGCGTCTGGCTGGGGTCGTCGTCCGGGAAGTAGTCGTGCGGGATCTGGATCGGGAGGCCGGCTTCCAGATCGCGGAAGTACTCCTCGGCCAGCGAGGTCGAGTCGTATTCGATGTGATTGAACATGTGCAGCGACCGGTGCTTCGGGTCGTGCAGCAGGCACAGGCCGGCGTCGGGATTCTCCGCCAGCACGCTGATGCCCGAGGCGGCCGGAATGTCGGCGCGCCGCACCTCGGTCCAGCGCGACACCGGCACCGAGAAATCGTCCGAGAAGCCGCGCAGGAACGGCGAGCCCGGACACAGGTTGTTGTGCCGGTAGACGCCGAACGCCTTCTGCTTCAGCTCGTATTTCGGCATGCCGTGGAAGTGGTGCACGGCCGCCTGCGCGCCCCAGCAGATGTTGAAGCAGCGGTGCACGTTGGTCTGCGTCCAGTCGAAGATGCGGCGCAGCTCGTCCCAGTAGTTCACCTCGTGGAAGGGCAGGCGCTCCACCGGCGCGCCGGTGATGATGAAGCCGTCGAACTTCTCCCCGCGGATCTCCTCCCACGTGCGGTAGAAGGCGATCATGTGCTCGGGCGGGGTGTTGCGCGGCGTGTGGCTTGAGATGCGCACCAGCGTCATCTCCACCTGCAGCGGCGTGGCGCCGATCAGCCGGGCGATCTGCGTCTCCGTGCGGATCTTGTTGGGCATCAGGTTCAGGAAGCCGATGCGCAGCGGACGGATGTCCTGCCGGATCGCGTCGGTCTCGCGCATCACCATCACGCCTTCGGCCTCGAGGGTGCTGAACGCGGGCAGGTCGTCAGGCAGTTTGATCGGCATGGGACGCAACCATCATGTTCCTCGCCGGTCGGGTGACCGGAGTGCGGGCAGGTCGCCTCTTCGTCAGGGGAACAGGTTGCGGTGGCTGGTTTCCGTATAGTTGCCGGCTGGCCACATCCTCCCCGTGGGCGGGGAGCGCCACCTTGCCCGGAAGAGGCAGGTTGGCGTTGGGACTGATCCCAACTCCTGATGTTGCGCCCTGTGTATTCCGGAAATGGCCCGCGCACAAGGGGAGAGACCGCGCGGCCGGCGCCGGACCGGCGGGCGCGTTCAGCCGGTGACGGGCTCTTCGCCGGCGCGGATGCGTTTCACCGCGGCGCAGAAGGCGCGCACGTCCGGCCCCTGCAGCAGCGGCAGCAGGCGCTGCACCTGTTCCTTCGGCAGGTCCCACCAGGCGCTTTCCAGCAGCGCCTCAATGTCGCGGTCGCTGAAGCGGTAGCGGATGATCCGCGCCGGATTGCCACCGACGATGGCGTAGGGCGGCACGTCCTTCGTCACCACCGCCCGCGCCGCCACCACCGCGCCATGGCCGATGGCGACGCCCGAGAGAATGATGCAGCCGGAGCCCAGCCACACGTCATGGCCGATGCTCACCCCGCCGGCGGTGGCGTGATAGTCGCTCTCCGCGCCGGGCCACACGTCAGGAAAGGCCGGGAAGGGAAAGGTGGACACCCAGTCGGTGCGGTGGTTGCCGCCGAGCAGGATCTCCACCTTGTCGGCGATGGAGCAGTAGCGGCCGATGCTGAGCGGCGCGCCGGATTCGGCGAAGCGCACCTTGGGCCGGCCGTAGCTGTAGGCGCCGATCTCGAAGCCGCGCTTCTTCGCCAGCTTCTTCAGGTGGACGCGTGTCTCGTTGTGCGGATTCAGCAGCCGTCCGATCAGCCCCATTGCGCTCCATCCCCCCCCCCCCCCCCCCGCGGACCGCGCCGGCCGCCGCGCGGCCGCGGGCGCCGTCCCGAAACAGACCGGGCGTCGCAGGTCGCGACGCCCGGCATGATTATGCCAAAGCAGGCCGGGCGAAAACCCCGGCCGCCGTCACCGCGGCCCCGCCTGCGCCTCCGCCTGAACCTGGAGCTGGCGGAACAGCGCCTGCGGATCGCCGGCCAGCGCCGGCCCGACGATCTCGCCGACCGGGTCGCCGGCGGGGTTCTTCGAGGTCAGGGTGACGCTGAGCGAGCCGCTGCGGCGGATGAAGTCGCCGAGGGCGCGGGAGAGCTCGAGCGCGCCTTCGCTGGCGCCCAGCACCGAGGGCAGAAGCAGCTGCGCCAGCGTCGCCCAGCCGGCGCGCACCGCGCCCGGCTCGCCGTTCTGCTCCTTCGCCTGCAGCGCCGCGAACCGGCCGCCAAGGCCGCCGTCGGTGACGTTCAGGGTGAGTTTCTTCAGCCGCGCCGCCATCAGCGCCGCCTGGGCGCGGTCGGCGTCGGCGCTGAACAGCTCGCTGCTGACGTCGCCGAGCAGGCCGCCGAGACGCGCGCCGCCCATGTCGGCGACGCTGAACGACACGTCGCCGATGCGCAGGGTTTTCGTCGCCGCCTCCCAGGAGCCTTCAACCCGCGCAGAGAAGTCGACGCGGTCGTAGCCCATGGCCCGCAGCCTGCGCACGGCGTCGTTCAGGGCGTCCGCGTCGTCGCCGCCGTCCGGGGCCTCCGGCGGCAGGTCGACGACGAGGCTGTCGAGGCGGGCGTCGATGCGGGTGGGCACGCCGTTGACCGGATCCTGATAGGAGCCGTCATAGGCTTTCAGCGTGAACTTCACCCGGCCGGACGGCCTGTCGCCGGGAATGTCCACGGCGAGGCCGCCGAGGCTGAAGCGGCCGGAGAAGGCGAGGGCGGAGAAGGCGTCGTCGGCGCCGGCGCCGCGCTCCGCCGCCTCGGCCACGGCGCGGAGATGGCGGGCCAGCGCCGGGGCGCCGAGGCCGGAAAGGCTGGCCGAGGCCAGCGCCACCTCGCCGCCGTCCGGCGTGGAGGTCTTCACGCCCGTCGCCGTCAGGGCGCCGGAGTCTCCGCCGGTGACGGCGATGCGGGCGACGGCGCCGCGCACGCGCCTGCCCGCCGCGCCCTCCGCCTTTTCCCCGCCGTCCTCATCCGCGTCCGCGGGGACCGCAAGGTCGAAGCTGAGCCCCTCCAGCGCGCCTTCGCCAAGGGAGAGCGCCCCCACCAGCTCGGCCATGTGGCGGAAATAGGCGGCGCGCTCTTTCGGCGGCAGCGCCTCGGGATCCTTCACCTTCTCGATCGCTGCGCCCAGCGCCAGCAGCGGCTGGCTGGTCAGGCCCATGCGGAAATCCCGCCCCGACACGCTGGCGATGGCGAACTGGCCGTCACGGGCCGAGACGCGGATGTCGCGGGCGACGAAGGAGCCGTACACCGGGCGCGGCGTCCGGTCGGCGTCGCTGGCGGCGGCTTCCGTGTACACGCGCGCCAGATGCGCCACATGCACGTCCGTGGTCACGGATTCGCCGGTGGAGCCGGAAACCGTCTGGCCGCCGGCGCGGGTCTCGAAGGTGGCCGCGGCGCTGGCCGCCTGGCTGGCGACGCCGTCCTTCAGGCCGGTGACGCTGACCTGCTGCAGGCGGAACGTGGAGGAGACGTCGCCGTTCTTCTGCTCCACCGTCACTTCCGGCATGGTCACCCGCGCCGCCGAAAGGGCGGCGAAGCGCTCCGCCAGCGGCGTGGCGCTGTCCCTGTCGAACAGCGCCCGCAGCCGCGCCTCGTCCACATTGTCGCCGCTGGCCTCCAGCCGCGGAATGCGCACCGTGGCCGTGGGCGTGGTGATGACGAGGTCGGTGAGCGTCACCGTGGTCGCCGCTTCGGCCGGCGAGGCGAGGGCGAAGGGCGCCGCCGCCGTCTCCACCGAACCCACCTGCACCCGCACGCCGTCGTGGCGGGCGTCCAGCCCGTCGACGGTCACCGCGCCCGAGAGCGGATTGACCGTAATCTCCGCCACGCGCAGGCCGGCGTCCTCGAGGCTGGCGCGCACCCGGTGCGCCGTCCACTGCGCCACGGCCGCCAGCGCCACGCCGGAGACGACGACGGCGGCGGCGCCGGAGGCGATAATTCCGCGCCCCCGGCGCGGGCGGGCGCTCCCGGCCGCGCCGGTTTCGCTGCTGCGGGAGCTGGACGGATGTGGCGACATGAACGATCCCCCTGTGGCGCCGGGCTGCCGGCGTCAGCCGGCGCGCGCCGGCTCCTCTCACGTGGTTTCAGGCGCCGGCCGCAGGCCATGGGAGCGATCGCCGCCTTTCGCCGCCGGCCGCGCCTGACATCGGTCCGCCGCCCCGCGCCCCGGCGGGGCCGGACGGGCGGAGCGCACGGCGGGTGAAAAGAAAAACGGCGCCGGCGCGTCACGCGCCTGCGCCGCCGCCGGCCGCGACGCGCCGTTCCGGGCCGTCACGGCGCGGCGGGCCTTACAGCGTGAACGACACGCCGCAGCCGCACGAAGCGGTGGCGTTGGGATTGTCGATCCGGAACGACTGCCCCATCAGGTCGTCCACAAAATCGATCACCGCGCCGCGCATGTATTCGATCGACACCGGGTCGATCAGCACGCCGGCGCCGTCGCGCTCGATCACGATGTCGTCGTCGGCGCGCGTGCGGGCGACGTCGAAGTCATAGCGGAATCCGGAGCAGCCGCCGCCGTTGACGCTGACGCGCAGCATGGCGCCCTCCGGCTCGCCGGCGAGCACCTGCCTGATGCGCCTGGCGGCGCGTTCGGTGACAGTCACGTCCTGCATGCGCATGTCTCTCGTGTTTCGCCCGGGGCGCCGGCGCAGCCGTCGCGCCGGAGCGCCGCCGCGGGCCGCTCCGCCGGCGCCTGCGCGCCCGCCACGCGGACTCGCGGGGCTTTCCCGCCGGAGAACTGAAAGGTATGTCCCGGGCGTCCTTGCTTCAACCACCAGGGAGGGCGGAATGCAGGCGAGACTCCACGGCGAACACTGGACGGCGGATTACGCCTGTCATCCCGGGGAAAGCCGCGGCCGCATGCATCCCGACGCTCCGTCGCCCACCCGCAGCCCGTTCCAGCGCGACCGCGACCGCATCATCCATTCCACCGCGTTCCGCCGCCTGAAGCACAAGACCCAGGTGTTCGTCCAGCATGAGGGCGACCATTACCGCACGCGCCTCACCCACACCATCGAGGTGAGCCAGATCGCCCGGGCGCTGGCGCGCTGCCTCGGGCTGGACGAAGACCTGGCCGAGGCGGTGGCCCTGGCCCACGACCTCGGCCACACTCCCTTCGGCCATGCCGGCGAAGACGCCCTCAACGACTGCACCCGCGACATCGGCGGCTTTGACCACAACGCCCAGGCGCTGCGCATCGTCACCCGCCTCGAGCGCCGCTACGCCGCCTGGGACGGCCTCAACCTCACCTGGGAGACGCTGGAGGGGCTGGTGAAGCATAACGGCCCGCTGGTGGACGCCAGGGGCGAGCCCTGCGGCCGGTACCGCGAGCGCGGCGTGCCGGTGGCCATTCTCGAATACAACGCCGTCAACGACCTGTGGCTCACCACCCACGCCAGCGCCGAGGCCCAGTGCGCCGCCCTGGCCGACGACATCGCCTACAACGCCCATGATCTCGACGACGGCTGGCGCGCCGGGCTGTTCGACATCGCCGACCTGCGCCGGGCGCCGTTTCTCGCCGGGGTGCTGGACGAGGTGGAGCGCGCCTGGCCCGGGCTGGACAAGGCCCGGCTGATCCATGAGGTGGTGCGCCGCGTCATCACCCGCTTCGTCGAGGACGCCATCGCCGAGAGCAGCCGGCGCCTCGACAGGCTGGCCCCGCGCAGCGCCGATGACATCCGTCGCGCCGGCGAGCCGGTGATCGCCTTCTCGCCGCGCCTCGAGGCCGCGGACCGGGACATGAAGCGCTTCCTGTTCCCCAACATGTACCGCCACCGGCGCATGATGCGTCTGCGGGAGGGGGCTGACGCCATCATCCGCGACCTGTACGGCAGGTTCGTCGCCGAGCCGCAGCTGCTGCCGCCGGAGTGGCGCGCCGATCTCGGGCAGCCGGCGGACGGCGGGGCGGCGAAGGCCGGCCTGCGTCTGCGCCGGCGCGTGGCCGACTACATCGCCGGCATGACCGACAGCTACGCCCTGGCCCGCCATCGCGAACTGTTCGGCTCCACGCCGGACCTCACCGCCGCCGGCCCGTAAGCGGCGCCGCCGCGCTCACGGTCTGGCGGCGGCGCGATCGCCGCGCGCCATGACTCGCGGCCAAACTCCTGCTATTGGCTGCGCCAGCAACGCAGTTCCGCCAGGCCAGTCGCGGCAGCGGCCGTCGGGCGTCGTGAGAAACAAGCGCATCATGAACATTTTTGACCTTTACGAGCAGCGCCTGAAAGCGGTTCTCGGGCGGCTTTCGGCCAGCGGCGGGCTGCCGGCTGGCCTTGATCTCTCGCGCGTCGTGGTGGAGCCCCCGCGCGACATGAGCCACGGCGACCTCGCCACCAACGCCGCCATGGTGCTGGCGAAGGAGGCCAAGACCAGCCCGCGGGCGCTGGCCGAGCGCATCAGCCCCGCCCTGGCGGAGGAGGACGGCGTGGCGGCCATAGAGGTCGCCGGGCCGGGTTTCATCAATATCCGCCTGAAACCAGAGGTTTACGCCGACGTCCTGAAAAGCGTCGTGAGCGCGCCCGAGGCGTACGGGCGCGGTGCGCCGGGCAAGGGCAAGGTCAATGTGGAGTACGTCTCGGCCAATCCCACCGGGCCGATGCATGTGGGCCATGGCCGCGGCGCGGTGTTCGGCGACGCCCTCGCCAACCTGCTCGCCGCCGCCGGTCATGAGGTGACCCGCGAGTACTACATCAATGACGCCGGCGCCCAGGTGGACGTGCTCGGCCGCTCGGCCTACCTGCGCTACCGCGAGGCGCTGGGCGAGGACATCGGCGAGATCCCGCCCGGCCTCTATCCGGGCGACTATCTGAAGCCGGTGGGCGAGGCGCTGGCCCGGGCCCATGGCGGGAAGCTGCTCGCCATGCCGGAGAGTGAATGGCTGCCCATCGTCCGTGACGCCGCCATCGACGCCATGATGGCGATGATCCGCGACGATCTCGCCGCCATCGGCATCCATCACGACGTGTTCTTCTCGGAGCGTTCGCTGGGCCGCGGCCCGGAGGGCGACCAGATCGCCGCCACCATCGCCGAACTGCGCGGCCGCGACCTGGTCTATGAGGGCCGCCTGCCGCCGCCCAAGGGCCAGCCGGTGGAGGACTGGGAGGACCGCGAGCAGACCCTGTTCCGCGCCACCGCCTTCGGCGACGACATCGACCGGCCGCTGCTGAAGTCCGACGGCTCCTACACCTATTTCGCCGCCGACATCGCCTATCACCGCTCCAAGTTCCTGCGCGGCTTCCCGGTGATGATCGACGTCTGGGGCGCAGACCACGGCGGTTACGTGAAGCGCATGCACGCCGCGGTGAAGGCCGTCACCGGCGGGGCCGCGACCCTGGACGTGAAGCTGTGCCAGATGGTGCGCCTGCTGCGCGACGGCGAGCAGGTGAAAATGTCCAAGCGTTCCGGTGACTTCGTGACGCTTCGTGACGTGATTGATGAGGTTGGCCCGGATCCGGTCCGCTTCATGATGCTGTTCCGCAAGAACGACGCCCAGCTGGACTTCGATCTTGCGAAAGTGGTTGAACAGTCCAAGGATAACCCGGTATTTTACGTGCAGTACGCGCATGCGCGCTGCGCCTCGGTGTTTCGCCAGGCGGCGGAGGCGTTCCCCGGCCGCGACTTCAGCGGCGCGGCGCTCGCCGGCGCTGATCTCCGCCTGCTCGCCTCCGGCGCCGAGGCGGAGCTGATGCGCTGGCTGGCCCAGTATCCGCGGGTGATCACGGCCGCGGCGGCCGCGCATGAGCCGCATCGCGTGGCCTTTTACCTCTACGATCTGGCCAGCGCGTTCCACAGTTTCTGGAACCGCGGACGTGACGATTATGGCTTACGCTTTGTTAACCCGGAGTATCCAGAGTTGACCATGGCGCGGCTGGCGCTCGTCGGGGCTGTCCGCGCGGTGCTTGCTTCGGGTCTGGGTCTTCTCGGAGTCGGAGCGCCGGACGAAATGCGCTGAGCGGCGGACGTCCCGTCGCAGCAGGCGGCGCGTTTCGTGAAGCCACAACTCTCAAGGATACGGAACGCGCCGATGACTCACCAATCCAGCTACCGCGACGACGCCGCGGCGCGCGACGCGCAGGTGCTCGGGGCCCTCGAGGCTGAACTGGGGCTCGCCGGTCCTGCGCCGGAGCCCCGCCAGCAGCCGGCCGAGGACGCCCGTCTCGCCGAGCTGGCGCGTATCGTCGGACAGAACGACCGTTTCCGTGAACTGCTGCGCTCGCCGGCGCTGGCGGCGCCTCCGCCGGAGCCTGTCCCTCAGTGGGACGGCGGCGTCGCCGGCGCGGCGGGCTCCGGACCCGCTCCGCAGGCCGGCCCGGCGCAGGCGGCCGGCCACGGCTTCGCCGCCCGGCCGGAAGCGCCGCTGGCGGCCACGGGTCACGCCGCCCGGGGCGGCGGTCATGATGGCGGTCACGACGGCGGCCATGTCGCTGGTCATGTCTCCGCTCATGGCGCGGCGTGGGGCGCTGGTCATGGCGCTGCGTGGGAGGCTCCGGCCGGCGCCGGTCCGGAGCTGGATCCCGATCCGCTGGTGGCGCTGGAGGGGGCGCGGCTGCGCCGTCGCCGTCCGTCGCGCCGGCCGCTTTACGCCGCCGCGGCGGTGGTCGCCCTGTGCGTCGCCGGCTCCGCCGGCTGGTACGCCATGAGCGGCCCTGGCGGCGTCGCTGAGGGGGACGCGCCCACCATTCACGCCGACGCCCAGCCGGTGAAGGTGCGCCCGCCGGCGGAAAACGCCGCCGAGCCCCTGTCCACCAAGGAAATTTACGAGCAGCTGGCGGGCCCGCCGGCCAACACCCGCGTCGTGGCCAACAACGAGCAGCCGGTGGACGTGGAGCAGACGCTGCGCCAGCAGCGCGCCGCCGCCATCGCCGCCGGCCGCCTGCCGTCGGAGGCGGGCGAGGTGGCGACGTTCGGAGGCGGCGTGGCGCCGCTGCCGGTGGCCGGCGGCAATCGCGATCCGCGCGAGGGGCTCGGCGAGCCGCGCCGCGTGCGCACCGTCTCCATCGGTCCGGACGGCAAGGTGCGCGAGAGCCAGCCGTCCGGCGCCGCCGCGGCGCCGGCCACGCCGGCGGCGAAGTCGCAGTCCGCGCCCGTGCGCGCGGCGCAGGCCCAGCCGCAGGGCCACGCCCCGCAGGCTGCGGCAAAAATCGCCGAGCGCGCGCCGCAGGGCGGCTTTGATTCCACCACCACCGGCTCGGTGGGCCGCGCCGACGCCGTTGCGGCCAGGCCGGCGCCGAAGGCGCAGGCCGGCAGGGGCGGCTTCGCCGTCCAGCTCGGCGCGCCCGGCTCGGAGGAGGAGGCGCGCAAACTCGCCGCCAGCCTCAAGCGCCGGTTCACGGTGCTGTCCGGCTACGCCACCGCCGTGGTGCGGGCCGAGTCCAACGGCCGCACCGTCTATCGCCTGCGCGTGCCGGGCCTGAGCCGGAGGACGCGGTGAACCTCTGCCAGCAGCTGAAGTCGCTCGGCGGCTCCTGCTTCGTGGCCCAGGGCTGAGGCCGGGCGGCGCCCCGGTTTCCTGCGCCGGGCGGACGCCGCCGTCCGCCGCGGCGCCGCGTCCGTCCGTCCAGCTTCTTCCTGTCACGCTGTCTCCGTCATCCTGCATCGCATGGCGCGTCCGCTCCGGGCGCGCCGGGGAGCGCCATCATGCCAGCGCGCGCGCTGATCGCCGGCCTGTCCGGACCTGAACTCACGGACGGCGAACGCCGCTTTTTCCGTGAAGCCGACCCGTGGGGCTTCATCCTGTTCCGCCGCAACGTCCGCGACCGGGAGCAGCTGCGACGGCTCACCGGCTCCCTGCGCGAGACGGTGGGGCGCCAGGCGCCGGTGCTGGTGGACCAGGAGGGCGGGCGGGTGCAGCGGCTTGCGCCGCCGCTGTGGCCGGCCTATCCGCCCGGGCGCGCCTATGGCCAGGTTCCGTCCCGGTCCGGCCAGCGCGAGGCGGCGTGGCTCGGGGCGCGGCTCATCGCCCACGACCTGCGCGAGGCCGGAATTGACGTGAATTGCCTGCCGGTGCTCGACGTGCCGGCTCCCGGCGCCCATGACGTGATCGGCGACCGCGCCTACGGCGAGACGCCGGAGACCGTCTCGCGCCTTGGGCGGGCCGCGGCGGAGGGGCTGCTGGCCGGCGGCGTGGCGCCGGTGATCAAGCACATTCCCGGCCACGGCCGGGCGGGGGTGGACAGCCACCTTGCGCTGCCGGTGGTCGGGGCCTCGCTGGCCGAGCTGGAGGCGTGTGACTTCGCGCCGTTCCGGGCGCTGGCGGACATGCCGATGGCCATGACCGCGCATGTGGTCTACACGGCCGTCGATCCGGAGCAGCCGGCGACCACCTCGGCCAGGGTGATCGGGGAGATTGTCCGCGGAAGCATCGGTTTCGACGGCCTGCTGATGAGCGACGACCTCTCCATGCAGGCGCTGCAGGGGGATCTGGGATCGCGGGCGCGGCGGGCCTTCGCCGCCGGCTGCGACGTTGCGCTGCACTGCAACGGCGACATGGCCGAGATGCAGGCCATCGCCGCCGAGGCGCCGCTGCTGGCCGGCCGGGCGCTGGCGCGGGCCGAATCCGCCCTCGGCCGCGTCCTGAGGCAGCCGGAGCCGCTGGACGTGGCGGCGGCGCGGGCGCGCCTCGCGGAGCTTCTGGCCGCGCCCGCGG
Source organism: Camelimonas abortus (assembly GCF_042432745.1). Taxonomy (NCBI): domain Bacteria; kingdom Pseudomonadati; phylum Pseudomonadota; class Alphaproteobacteria; order Hyphomicrobiales; family Chelatococcaceae; genus Camelimonas; species Camelimonas abortus. Next base: position 919,902 of record NZ_JBHLWR010000006.1, read on the forward strand.
CGTGACCGCCGGCGCGATCTGCCTGATTATCAGGCGCCTCCTGTGCGGAGACGCCGTGCATTTTCTTGTTTTGGCCTCCAGGCCGGCTTAGTTTGACGCCATGTTCCGGACGTCCGGCGGGCGCGGCGCTTTGCGCGCCGCCGCCGCGCGGGGTAGCACTCCGGTCCGGAGAGTTTCGCCAGGAGCCGGCGCGGCCGCCCTGGCAACGGGAGAATGTTGATGGGTGGCGCAAGCATCTGGCACTGGGTCGTCGTCGGCGTGATCGTGCTTCTGCTGTTCGGGCGCGGCAAGATTTCCGACCTGATGGGCGACGTGGCCAAGGGCATCAAGTCGTTCAAGAAGGGCATGCAGGACGACGAGCCGGAGACCCCCGCGGCCCCGGCGCCGCGTCCGCTGGAGAACCAGCAGCAGGCTGACGCGCGCGCCGGCGTGCGTGAGGAGACTGGCCACAAGTCCTGAGGCGGCCGGACGCCGCCGGCGTGCTGACACGGCGGGGGCCGCGGGCGCGGCGCCCGCCAGGAGCCGGCGCGGCCATGCGGTCGTGTCGCTGGCCGTCGCCGGCGGCGCGCCCGCCGTGACCGCCCCGCGAGGGGCGCGCGCCGCGGCGCCGCCGGGCGAGCCAGAGAGCGCGACATGTTTGATATCGGATGGAGCGAGCTGCTGCTGATCGGCGCCGTCGCCCTCGTGGTCATCGGCCCGAAAGACCTGCCGCGGGCGTTGCGCACGCTGGGCCAGACCACGGCGAAGCTGCGCCGCATGGCCGGCGAGTTCCAGCGCCAGTTCAATGAGGCGCTGCAGGAGGCCGAAATGGCCGACCTGCGCAAGGGCGTCTCCGACGTGGTCGACACGGCGCGCGACCTGAAGAACAGCGTCAACCCGGCGGACCGCCTGCGCAGCGAGCTGCGCGAGGCCATCGACGGCGCCGGCAAGGGCGCCGCGGCCGCTGGAACGGCCGGCGTCGCGACGGAAGGGGCCGCGGACGGCGCGTCCGCCGCCGCGGCCGCGGAGCGGGACGGAGAGGGCGCCGCCGCCCCGGCGGAGGTGAGCGAGGCCGACTATCTGGCCAGCGCCACCATGCCTGAGCCGGAGCCGCCGGAGCTCCCGGCGGAGCTGCGCGCCGCTGCGCCGGAGCCCGCGACGCAGGCGCGGGAGCAGTCCGCGCCGCTGCCTGCGGCCGTCACGGAAAGCGTTCCCGCCGCGGAGAGCGCCCCCGCGGCCGGGGTCGCGGAGTCCTCGCCCGCCGCGCCGGCCCCGCCGCAGGCGGCGGACGCAGCCGCAGCGCCGGACGACGGCGCCGCCCCCGCAAAGACAGCCGGTGACGCGACGACATGAGCGACGACGACATTGAAGCCTCCCGCGCCCCGCTGATCGACCATCTGATCGAGCTGCGCGCGCGCCTGATCCGTTCGCTCATCGCGTTCGTGGTCATGTTCTTCATCTGCTTCGCCTTCGCGAAGCAGATCTACAACATCCTGGTGTGGCCCTATGTGTTCGCCGCCGGGCCCGGCGCCGACGTGCGCCTGATCTACACCGCGCCGCTGGAATATCTGTTCACCCAGATCCGCATCGCCGTGTTCGGGGCCGCCTTCCTGTCCTTTCCCGTGGTGGCGACGCAGGTCTACAAGTTCGTGGCCCCGGGCCTGTACCGGCACGAGCGCGACGCCTTCAGGCCCTATCTCATCGCCACGCCGGCGTTCTTCGTGCTGGGCGCGGCGGTGGTCTATTTCATCGCCATGCCGATCGTGATGAATTTTTCGCTCGGCCAGCAGCAGGCGGGCGGCGAGGGCGCGGCGGCCATCCAGCTGCTGCCCAAGGTCAGCGAATACCTGTCGCTGATCATGACGCTGATCTTCGCCTTCGGCATCTGCTTCCAGCTGCCGGTGATCCTGACGCTGCTCGGCCGCGCCGGGCTCATCACCTCGGACTTCCTCAAGGACAAGCGCCGTTACGCCATCGTCGCGGTGTTCGTCGTGGCGGCGGTGCTGACGCCGCCGGACGTCATCAGCCAGCTGGCGCTCGCCGTGCCGACGCTGCTGCTCTATGAGGCCTCGATCTTCGCCGTGCGTCTGGCGGAGAAGAAGCGCGCCGCGGCCGAGGCGGCGCGCGAGGCGGCGGAGGCCGCGCAGGTCACGCCCGCCACCCACGAGTGAGCGCGGGCGCACGGGCCGTCAGTCCGGGACGGGGCCGCCATGGGCGGCCCCGTCGCCGTCTCCGGGGTTGACCAGGCGCGGCTGCGGTCGCAAACACGGCGCTGGCGCGGCGCCCGGCGGCCGCGCCATTCCGCAACGTCCGCGCCGCGCGCGCGAACAGAACCAGCGTGTTGGAGCCATGCACGACATCCGCCTGATCCGTGACGACCCGCAAGCCTTTGACGTCGCCCTGGCGCGCCGCGGACTTGCGCCCATGTCGTCCCGCCTGCTGGAGCTGGACGACGCCCGCCGCGCCGCCATCCAGGCGGCCCAGACTGCGCAGGAGCGGCGCAACGCCCTCTCGAAAGAGATCGGCGAGGCGATGAAGGCGAAGGACACCGCCCGCGCCGGCGCCCTCAGGGCGGAGGTGGCGGCGCTGAAGGAAGCCGCCCCGGAGCTGGAGGCGCGCGAGCGCGAGGCGCTGGCGGCGCTGGAGCGGGAGCTGGCGGCCATTCCCAACCTGCCGCTGGCCGACGTGCCGGACGGCGCCGACGAGAACGACAATGTGGTGCGCTCGGTTTACGGCGCGCCGCCGGAGCAGCGCCCCGACCGCCTGCAGGGGGTGGACGCGCCGAAGCAGCACTTCGAGCTTGGCGAGGCCCTCGGCCTCATGGATTTCGAGAGCGCGGCGAAGCTCTCCGGCGCCCGCTTCGTGGTGCTGAAGGGCCAGCTGGCCCGCCTGGAGCGGGCGCTCGGCCAGTTCATGCTCGACCTGCACGTGAGCGAACACGGCTATGAGGAGGTGAACCCGCCGCTGCTGGTGCGCGACGACGCCATGTACGGCACCGCCCAGCTGCCCAAGTTCCGCGAGGACCAGTTCCGCGTCATCGCCGGCGGCCTCACCCGCGAGCAGTTCGAGGCCAACGTCCGCCGCCACGCCGGGGCCGGCGCGGCCGATCCGGCGGGCCAGGCCTTCGCCGAGTGGCAGGAGGGCGGCCGCTGGCTCATCCCCACCGCCGAGGTGCCGCTGACCAACCTTGTGCGCGAGAGCATCATCGCCGAGGAGGAGCTGCCGAAGCGCTATACGGCGCTCACCCACTGCTTCCGCGCCGAGGCCGGCGCCGCCGGGCGCGACACCCGCGGCATGGTGCGCCAGCACCAGTTCTCGAAGGTGGAGCTGGTGTCCGTCACCACGCCCGAGCAGTCGCTGGAGGAGCACGAGCGCATGCTCGCCTGCGCCGAGGCGGTGCTGCGCCGGCTCGACCTGCACTACCGCGTGGTGACCCTGTGCGCCGGCGACATGGGCTTCGCCGCCGCCCGCACCTATGACATCGAGGTGTGGCTGCCGGGCCAGAAGGCCTATCGCGAAATTTCCTCGGTCTCGGTGTGCAACGACTTCCAGGCGCGGCGCATGAACGCCCGCTGCCGCGCGAAGGAGAGCAGGCAGAACCGCTTCGTCCACACCCTCAACGGCTCGGGCGTGGCCGTGGGCCGCGCCCTGATCGCGGTGATGGAGACCTACCAGAACGCCGACGGCTCGGTCACCGTGCCGGAGGCGCTGGTTCCCTACATGGGCGGGCTGAAGCGCATCGGCTGAGCCGGGCCGGGCGGGGCTGGCGCGCGCCGCGCCGGCCGGCCGCGCCGGGAGAAAACGGAGCGGCCGCGCCGGAAGCCCCGGCGCGGCGGGCAATGCGGCGGGAGAGTATTTCGTGCGGATTCTGATCACCAATGATGACGGCGTGAACGCCGAGGGCCTTGTGGTGCTGGAGCGGATCGCCCGGGCCATCTCCGATGACGTCTGGGTGGTCGCGCCCGAATCCGACCAGAGCGGCGTCGGCCATTCGCTGTCGCTGAGCGATCCGCTGCGCCTGCGCCAGGTGTCGGAAAAGCGCTTCGCCGTGCGCGGCACGCCCACTGACTGCGTGCTGATGGGCGTGCGCCTGATCATGCGCGACCGGCGCCCGGACCTGGTGCTCTCCGGCGTCAACAAGGGCCACAACGTGGCCGAGGACGTGATCTATTCCGGCACCATCGCCGCCGCCATGGAAGGGTGCATGCTCGGCATTCCCTCCATCGCGCTGTCGCAGTCGTTCCCGCCCGGCCAGCGCGAGGCGGCGCCGTGGGACTGCGCCGCAGCCCATGGCGAACGGGTGATCCGCAAGGTGCTGGAGCTGGGCATGGACGCCGACACCCTCGTCAACGTCAATTTCCCGCCGTGCGGCGCGGAGGAGGTGACGGGCGTGGCGGTGACCGCCCAGGGCCGGCGCGATCCCGGCCTGCTGGACATTCTCGAGCGCGCCGACGGACGGCTGATCCCGTATTACTGGCTCACCTTCCGCCCCAGTCGCGCGACGCCAGGCAACGGCACCGACCTCAAGGCGCTGCAGGAGCGCAGGATCTCGGTGACGCCGCTGCGCATCAACATGACCGACGAACCGCTGATGACCCGCTACGCGCGGGCGTTCTCCTGACGGGCCTCCGGCGCGGGGACAGGATTTGTTAACGGCCTCCATGCGCTAATTTCCGCCGCCGCCGGCCCGGCGCACCGGGGACCGCCGCGGCGCCATGGGGGACGGAGGAGGCGACGTGGCAGCTCTGGCCGGGGTGGAGGAACGGGGGCTCGCCGCCCGCGAGGAGACGGCGGCGTTTCTGCTCGCCCTGCGGTCGCGGGGCGTGCGCGACACCGCCATCCTGCGCGCCATGGAGCTGGCCCCGCGGGAGATGTTCGCCCCGCGCGGCTTCGCCGATCTGGCCCGCGCCGACGTCTCCCTGCCGTTGCCCTGCGGCCAGACCATGACCTCGCCGGTGCAGCTGGCGGTGATGCTCGGCGAGCTGGCGGTGACGCGCGCCCACCGCGTGCTGGAGGTGGGCTCTGGCTCGGGCTATCTCACCGCCGTTCTGGCGCATCTGGCCGGGGAGGTGGTGAGCCTTGAGCGCCTGCGCACCCTCGGCATCGCCGCCGCCAGCCGCATCGCCCGGCTGGGGCTGGACAACGCCCGCGTCGAGATCGCCGACGGCCTCGCCGGCGACGCCGGCCGCTGGGGCCGGTTCGACCGCATCATCCTGAACGGCGCCCTGGAGCATGCGCCCCCGGCCCTGGTGGCGGCGCTGAACGACGGCGGCCGCATGGTCGGGGCCATACTCACCCCGCCCGGCCCGCGGCTGGTGTGCGTGGAGCGCCGCGGCGACGCCTTTCCCGAACGGCTCGGCGGCCCGCTGCGCCTGCCGCCCCTGCAGCCCGGCCTCGCGCAGGCCCTGTAAGACGCGCCATCCTGCCCCACATGTCGTTACAGCCGCGGCGACGGTCATGCAGATCGCGGCGAACGCGGCGTCTGTCATGCAGATTCTCCGTCGCCGGCGTCTGCTGTTGAAGGTTGCGTTAAACTGCCGCCGGAAAGGCCTGCGCGGCTTTCCGGAAACCGTTGCTTAACCTGAATCCTGTTTAACTACGGGCGTTGCGTAGCCGGTGGATGTGAGATGCCTCAAACCAACCCGACGAACCGTTCCGGCATGCTGGCCCGGATTGCCGGCGTCAGCCTGCTGTCCCTGCTGGCGGCCGCCTGCGCCGCGGATTCCCAGCGCTTCGCCGGTTTCTCCGGAAACGACGGCATGACCACCGGCAGCCTGCCGCCGGCGGACGTGCCCGGCGCCGCGCCTGCGCCCGCCTATGGCGGCGGTTCGTATGGCGCCGGCGGCTTCGGCGCCAACCCGGCCGGCGCGCCGCGCCCCGCCGCCGCGACCGCAGGGCCTGCGCAACAGGGCTTCACCGGGGTCCGTCCCGAGCAGGTCTCCGGCAGCGCCGCGGGCTGGACCGCCGCCGGCGGCGCCCGCGTCTCCGTGGGGCCGGGCGACACCGTGCAGGCCATCGCAGACCGCTACGGCGTGCCGCCGGCCGCCATCCGCGCCGCCAACAACCTTGCCGGCCAGTCGCTCACGCCCGGCTCCGCCATCATCATTCCGGTTTACAATCCCGCCGCCGCCGCGCAGACGGCCGCGGCCGCGGCCGCGCCGGCCGTCCCGCCGCCGCCGGCCCGCCCCGCCGCGAAGCAGGATCCCGCCGCCCGCTCCGTGGCCGAGCGCGCCGCCCAGGCCATCGCCGCCTCGCGCGCCGCGGAGCAGCAGCCCCGGCAGCAGGCCGCGGCGCGCGGCGCGCCGCCGCGCACCCTGCAGGAGCAGGCCGCCGCCCGCCAGCAGGCCGCGCGCCAGGCGCAGCAGGCGCGCGAAACCGCCGCCCAGCAGCAGGCCCGGCAGGCGCAGCAGGCCGCCAGCGCCCGGACCACCGTGGGCCAGGCGCAGCAGCCCGCGGCGACGCCGAAGCAGCAGACCGCGAAGCTGACGGAGGAGGTCGCCCCGGCGCCCCGCGAGGAGGCGCGGCGTGAGACGCAGGAGGCGCCGGCGAAACAGGCCGCCTCCGGCCCCACCTTCCGCTGGCCGGCGCGCGGCCGCATCATCCAGGGCTTCAACGCCGGCGCCGGCAATGAGGGCATCAACATCGCCCTTCCGGAAGGCACGCCGGTGAAGGCCGCCGAGAGCGGCGTGGTGGCCTACGCCGGCAACGAGCTGAAGGGCTATGGCAATCTGGTGCTCATCCGCCACGACAACGGCTGGGTCTCGGCCTACGCCAACAACGGCGAGCTCAAGGTGAAGCGCGGCGACCGCGTCAGCCGGGGCCAGGTTGTGGCCACCTCCGGCCAGACCGGCAACGTCGCCACCCCGCAGCTGCATTTCGAATTGCGCAAGGGCTCGACGCCCGTTGATCCGCTGCCCCATCTCTCCGGCGGCTGAGACCCCCGGCGATGGATGAAAACGCCCCGGTTCCCCCCGGGGCGTTTTCCGTTTTGAGGCGCGCCGCGCCTTTTGGGGGCGGGGGGCGCAGCGCCTGCGGGGAGCGCCCGGGCGGCCCGGCGCGCGAGGGCTGTCGCCGCGCCCGCCGCCGCGCGCGGCGCGGACGCAGGGCAGGATGGGCGCAGACGGGGCGGGGGGCGCGGGCCGGGTCCGGCGCCCGGGCCGGTCCGCCCGTTCAGTCGCGGGCGTCGAGGGGCCGGCCGAGGCGTCCGGCGAGGTCCTGGATGTACTGCCAGGCGGTGCGGCCGGAGCGGTAGCCGCGGGTCGTGGCCCATTCGAGGGCGTCGCGGCGCAGCTCCTGCGGATCGATCTCCAGGCCGAAATGGGCGACGTAGCCCTGCACCATCTCCAGATATTCGTCCTGGCTGCACTTGTGGAAGCCGATCCACAGGCCGAAGCGGTCGGAGAGCGACACCTTCTCCTCCACCGCCTCGCCGGGATTGATGGCGGTGGAGCGCTCGTTCTCCATCATGTCGCGCGGCAGCAGGTGGCGGCGGTTGGAGGTGGCGTAAAACAGCACGTTCGGCGGCCGGCCCTCGACGCCGCCGTCCAGCGCCGCCTTCAGCGACTTGTAGGAGGTGTCCTCGGCGTCGAATGACAGGTCGTCGCAGAACACGATGAAGCGCTGCGGCGCCGCGCGCAGCTGGTTCAGCAGCGCCGGCAGGCTGGCGATGTCCTCGCGGTGGATCTCCACCAGCTTGAGCTGGCGCGCGCCCGTGCGCGGCGCGCCGTCGCCGCCGTCGCGGTTGATGGCGGCGTGCACCGCCTTGACCAGCGACGACTTGCCCATGCCGCGCGCGCCCCACAGCAGGACGTTGTTGGCGGGCAGGCCGTCGGCGAAGCGCAGCGTGTTGGCGTGGAGCATGTCGCGGGCGCGGTCGACGCCGCGCAGAAGCGCCAGGTCCACCCGGTTGACCCGCGGCGCCGGCTGCAGGCGGCCGCTGGCGGCGTTCCACACGAAGGCCTCGGCGGCGTCATAGTCCGGCGGCGGCGGAGGCGGCGGGAAGGCGCGCTCCAGGGCGGCGGCGATTCGGGCGAGCGTCAGGGCGATGTCGCCGGCGCCGACGTCGCGGGTGTGGACGTCTCCGGTTTCCGGGAGAGAAGAGGCGGCCGGCCGGGACGGCTGGCTCCGTGAATCGCTGTGTGACATGGGCGGACCAGTGGGCGAGAAATGGCGGAGCGCGCCGCCGCCGGCGCGCGTCGTCTGGCGTCGGCAGGACTCCCGGGCGCGGCCGCGGGAGACAAGGCGCGGCGACGGCCGCCGTCGGCGCCGCAGGGGCCGGCGGGGGCGCGGCGCGGCTATTTGTGGCGCGCCGCGCCCGGTCTGTCCATGGCCGAGGGGCGGAAGGCGCCCCGCCCGCGCCGGCGAAAGCCCGAAAAACCGTCCGGGCCGGCGTTTTCCTGCGCGCGGGGCGTGCGCGCGCACTTGCCAGCGGCGGCGCCGGCGCCTATAAGGCCGCCCATCCCACACGCGAGATCATGGCCCATGCGCAAATGGGCGTCCGGTGACCGGATCACGGTCTTACGGCTCGCGGAGGTGTTTAACCGGAGAAAACAGATTATGGCGCTTCCTGAATTCACCCTGCGGCAGCTGCTCGAGGCCGGCGCGCACTTCGGCCACCAGGCCCACCGCTGGAACCCGAAGATGAGCGAGTACATCTTCGGCGTGCGCAACAACATCCACATCATCGACCTGTCGCAGACGGTGCCGATGCTGCACCGCGCCCTGCAGGCGGTGTCCGACACCGTCGCCGCCGGCGGCCGCGTGCTGTTCGTCGGCACCAAGCGCCAGGCCGCGGAGCCGATCGCCGAGGCCGCCCGCCGCTCGGCCCAGTACTACGTCAACTCCCGCTGGCTCGGCGGCATGCTGACCAACTGGAAGACCATCGCCGGCTCGATCCAGCGCCTGCGCAAGCTCGACGAGATGCTGTCCAGCGGCGTCGCCAACGCGCTCACCAAGAAAGAGCGCCTGATGCTGCAGCGCGAGCAGGAGAAGCTCGAGCGCGCGCTCGGCGGCATCAAGGACATGGGCGGCACGCCCGACCTGCTGTTCGTCATCGACACCAACAAGGAGCAGCTGGCCATCAAGGAGGCCCGCCGCCTGGGCATCCCGGTCGTGGCCATCGTCGACACCAACTGCGATCCGGACGGCATCACCTATCCGGTTCCGGGCAACGACGACGCCGGCCGCGCCATCCAGCTGTACTGCGACCTGGTCGCCCGCGCCGCGCTTGACGGCATCTCCCGCGCCGCGGCCGACATGGGCTTCGATCCGGGCGAGGAGGCGGCTCCGGTCGCCGAGGACGCGCCGGCCGACGAGCCGGCCGCCTTCCAGGACGAGGTGTTCGAGATTCTCGCCGCTCCGCGCGGCGCGCCCGACGACCTCACCAAGCTGAACGGCGTCGGTCCCGAGCTGGAGGCCAAGCTGAACGAGGGCGGCATCTTCCACTACTGGCAGCTGGCGGCCCTCAAGGACGAGGACATCGCCCGGCTGGACGCCCAGCTGAAGCTGAACGGCCGCATCCAGCGCGACAACTGGGTCGCCCAGGCCCGCGCCCTCGTCGCGGCCTGATTACCGCTCCCGCGCGTTATCCCGGCGGAGCCCGCCGGGAGACGGCCCTGAACACGCATCGGCCCGGCGCGCTGGCTGCGCCGGGCCCTTCCTGTCTGTAACGGGACGTCTGTCCCGGCCCAAACCCAGGGGACGACCATGTCGAACATTACCGCCGCAATGGTGAAGGAGCTTCGCGAGAAGACCGGCGCGGGCATGATGGACTGCAAGACGGCGCTGGCCGAGACCGGCGGCGACATCGAGGCCGCCGTCGACTGGCTGCGCAAGAAGGGTCTCTCCAAGGCCGCCAAGAAAGCCGGCCGCGTCGCCGCCGAGGGTCTCGTCTCGGTGCAGTCGTCGGGCAGGACCGCGGCCATCGTCGAGGTCAACTCCGAGACCGACTTCGTCGCCCGCAACGACAGCTTCCAGGCCTTCGCCCGCGAGGTCGCCAAGATCGCCCTCAACGGCGACGGCACCCTGGCCGGCCTTGAGGCCGCCCACTTCCCCGGCGCCTCCCTCACCGTGAAGGAGAAGCTGCAGGAGCTGATCGCCACCATCGGCGAGAACATGACCCTGCGCCGCGTCGAGCGCCTGCACGTGGACAGCGGCTACATCGCGACCTACGTGCACAACGCCGCCGGCGAGGGCCTCGGCAAGATTGGCGTGCTCGTCGCCCTTGAGTCGACCGGCGACGTGAGCCAGCTGGAGACGCTCGGACGCCAGATCGCCATGCACGTGGCCGCCACCAGCCCGGCCGGCCTCGACGCCGCCTCGATCCCGGCCGACGTCATCGAGCGCGAGAAGGCCATCCTGCGCGACAGGAACGCCGGCAAGCCCGAGCACGTGCTGGAGAAGATCGTCGAGAGCGGCCTGAAGAGCTACTTCAAGGAGAACACCCTCCTCGAGCAGCCCTTCATCCATGATCCGTCCCGGTCGGTCTCCCAGGTGCTGAAGGAGGCCGAGGGCCGCGTCGGCGCGCCGGTGAAGCTCGTCGCCTTCGTGCGCTTCGGCCTTGGCGACGGCATCGAAAAGGAGGAAGCTCCGGACTTCGCCGCCGAGGTCGCCGCCGCCGCGCGCGGCTGACGGCCCGGCCGCAAGGCCAGAGCATGGCCCGGTGCGCAGGCGCGGCCTGCGCGCTCCGGGGCAAGAACCGGGACCCCGGCCCTGCGGCCGGGGTCTGCGTATGCGGCGCGGGGCGCCGCGGAGGTCCTTTCGCGGGAAGGGGCGGCGACGGCCGCGCGGAGGGGCGTTGCGTCAGTTCCGGGCGCGGCCTGCGGCGTCGCCGGCGCGGGCCGCGCAAGCAGCCACAGGGGATCTCGCATGCAGGTGAAACGCGCGTTGCTCAAGCTTTCCGGCGAGGCGCTGGCGGGGCCGGCGGGATCAGGGCTGGACGGGGAGACGCTGACGAGGATCGCCAGCGACGTCGCCGAGGCCAGCCGGCAGGGCTTCCAGATCGCCATCGTCGTCGGCGGCGGCAATTTCTTCCGCGGCGTGCAGGGGCTGACGCGGGGCCTCTCGCGCAACACCGGCGATTCGATCGGCATGCTCGGCACGGTGATGAACGCGCTCGCCCTCGAGCACGCCATTGAGTCGGCCGGCGTGCAGGCCCGCGCCATGTCGGCCATCGCCATGCCGGCGCTGTGCGAGAGCTACGCCCGCCGGCGCGCCATCGATCACCTGCGCAACGGCAAGGTGGTGGTGCTGGGCGGCGGCACCGGCAACCCCTGGTTCACCACCGACACCGGCGCGGCGCTGCGCGCCGCCGAGCTGGAATGCGACGTGCTGCTCAAGGGCACCAATGTGGACGGCGTCTATGATTCCGATCCGCGGAAGAATCCCGGCGCGCGCCGCTTCGACAGGCTCACCCATGACGAGGCCATCAGCCGCGACCTCAAGGTCATGGACACGGCCGCCTTCGCCCTGGCGCGCGACAGCGGGCTGTCCATCGTGGTGTTCTCGCTGCACGCGCCGGGAGCCATCTGCCGGGCGCTGCGCGGCGAGGGGCCGCAGACCCTGGTCACCCCGGCGTAAGCCGGGCGGGGCGCGGCGTTCCGGCGCCGCGTCGCCCGCTGGTGTATGCTCGCCGGCGGATTCCCGTCCCCATTTTCACAAGTGGGGTGACATCTGACCGGCGGAACGTGCTACAGCGACCGCAAATCGGGCGCGCCCGGGCGGTCGCGCCAGGCTGATTGATTGCAGGGCCAGACATATGACAAGCGCAAATTTTGATCTCGAAGACCTCAGGCGCCGCATGGCCGGCGCGATCAGCGTGCTGCGCCATGACCTGGGCAGCCTGCGCACAGGCCGCGCCTCCGCCAGCCTGCTGGATCCGGTGACGGTGGACGCCTACGGCTCGCCCACGCCGGTGAACCAGCTGGCCACCATCTCCGTGCCCGAGCCGCGCCTGCTCAGCGTGCAGGTGTGGGACCGCAACCTGGTGGGCGCGGTGGAGAAGGCCATCCGCGAGTCCGAGCTCGGCCTCAATCCCAACACCGAAGGCCAGGTGATCCGCCTGCGCATTCCGGAAATGAACGAGCAGCGCCGCAAGGAGATGGTCAAGGTGGCGCACAAGTACGGCGAGGAGGCCAAGGTGGCCATCCGCCACGTGCGTCGCGACGGCATGGAGCTGCTGAAAAAGCTCGAGAAGAACGGCGAGATCAGCGAAGACGACGGCAAGCGGCTGGGGGAGCAGGTGCAGAAGGCCACCGACGCCGCCGTGGCCGAGGTGGACCAGCTGGTCGCCGCCAAGGAAAAGGAAATCATGCAGGTGTGACGGGGCGGCGCGGCATGCTTCACGCCTGCCTGCGCCGTAGTCGCTCCACTGCAGCCGCACAGGCGGGCGCGAAGAGGCCGGAGGCGCATGGGCGTTGCGACTGACACACTGACGACGCCAGTTCACGCCGGCGCGCGTCCGCCGCGGCATGTCGCCATCATCATGGACGGCAACGGCCGCTGGGCCACCCGTCGCGGCCTGCCGCGGGCCGAGGGCCACCGCCGCGGCGTGGAGGCGCTGCGCCGCACGGTGCGCGCCGCCATCGACCTGGGGCTGGAGTATCTGACCGTCTACTCCTTCTCCACCGAGAACTGGCGCCGCCCGCCTGGCGAGGTCAGCCAGCTGATGGGGCTGCTGCGCCTGTTTTTCCGCAGGGACCTCGCCGAGCTGGAGGGCGCCAACGTGCGCGTGCGGTTCATCGGCGAGCGCCGCGACCTCGCCGGTGACCTGCGGCAGATTCTTGAGGAGGCCGAGCGGCGCACCGCCGCCAACGCCGGCCTCAACCTGATGGTGGCCTTCAACTATGGCGGCCGTCAGGAGATCGTGTCCGGCATCCGCCGGCTGGCCCGCCGCGTGGCGGCGGGCGAGCTGGCGCCGGACGAGATCACCGAGGAGATGGTGAGCGGCGTGCTGGACACCGCCGGCGCGCCGGATCCCGACCTGGTGATCCGCACTTCCGGCGAGGTGCGCACGTCCAATTTCCTGCCCTGGCAGACCGCCTACGCCGAATATGTGTTCCTGCCGGTGCTGTGGCCGGATTTCGACGAGCGCTGGCTCCGCCAGGCCCTCGACGAGTTCCTGCGGCGCGAGCGGCGGTATGGCGGTCTCGGCTGCGAAGGGGCCGGCGACGGTGGAGGCGAAGGGGCTTGAGCGGCGGTTTTCTCTCTGGCGGCCCGTTGAAGGGGCGCTCCGAGCTGTGGCTGCGCACCGTGTCTGCGGCGGCGCTCGGCGCGCTGGCGCTGTTCGCCGCGTGGGCCGGCGGCCTGCCCATGGCGCTGCTGTGGGCGCTGGGCGGCGCCGTCGCCGCCTGGGAGTGCCTGCGCCTGATCCAGGCCGCGGCCGGCGCGGGAAGCGCGGACCAGGGGGCGGCGGCCCCGCTGGCCTGCGGCGCCGTCACCTTCGTCGCGGCGCTGCTGGCAGCCGCCGGTTACGCCGGCGTGGCCATCTGGGCCGGCCTTGCGGCGGCGACCGTCGCCGGCCTCGCCTTCGGCCGCTCGGCCGGCGCGGCGCTGGGCGCCGCGGCGGCGTTCGCGGCCGGCGCGCTGCTCGCCGTGACGCCGCCGGCGGTGCGCGCCGACCCGGCGCTCGGCCTGCCGGCGCTGTTGTGGATGTTCGCCGTGGTGTGGGCCACCGACATCGGCGCCTATTTCGCCGGCAAGACCTTCGGCGGCCCGAAACTGTGGCCGGCGGTGAGCCCCGGCAAGACCTGGTCCGGCTTTTTCGGCGGCGCCCTGTGCGGCTGTCTCGCCGGGGTGCTGGTGCTGGCGGTGTGGGCCGGCTGGTCCGGCGCCGGATGGATCGCGCTGGCGTCGCTCGTGGCCTCGGTGGCCGGGCAGGGCGGAGACCTGGCGGAATCGGCGCTGAAGCGCCGCGCCGGCGTCAAGGATTCGGCGCGGATCATTCCGGGCCACGGCGGCGTGCTCGACCGGCTTGACGCCTTCTGGGCGGTGTGCCTGCTGGCGGCGCTGGCCAGGGCGGCGCTGCATCTGCAGCGCGCCGGCTGACGGGCGCGCCGGCGCGGGCCGTGGCGACAGGCATGTGCGACAGGGACAGCAAGGCAATGACGATCGGAACGGGCTCCCATCCTGCCGCAGCGGCTCCGGAGGGCCGGCGCCGGGTGACGGTGCTGGGGGCCACCGGATCGGTGGGGCGGTCGACCGCGGCGGTGCTCGCCGAGCACGCCGGCGCGTTCAGCGTCACCGCGCTGGTCGCCGGCCGGGACGTTGAGGGCGCCGCCGCCATGGCGCGGCGGCTGGGCGCGCGCTTCGTGGCGCTTTCCGACGCCGCGGCCGGTCCGGCCCTGCGCGCGGCGCTGGAGGGCAGCGGCATCGCCAGCGGCGCCGGCGCCGCGGCGGTGGCCGAGGCCATCGCCATGCCCTGCGACGTGGTGGTGGGGGCGATCTCCGGCGCCGCCGGCCTGCGGCCCACCCACCAGGCGCTGCAGGCGGGGCGGGTGATGGCGCTGGCCAACAAGGAGTGCCTGGTCTGCGCCGGCGAGGCCTTCATGCGTGACGCCGCGGCCCGCGGCGTGCCGGTGCTGCCGGTTGATTCCGAACACAACGCCCTCTACCAGGCGCTGGGCGGCGAGCCGGTGGCGCGGGTGGAGCGCATGACGCTGACCGCCTCGGGCGGGCCGTTCCGCGAGACCCCTGCGGCGCAGATGGCGGCCATCACCCCGCGCCAGGCGCTGGCCCATCCCACCTGGGCCATGGGGCCGAAGATCACCATCGACTCGGCGACGCTGATGAACAAGGGCCTCGAGCTCATTGAGGCCATGCACCTTTTCGGCGTCGCCCCGCAGCGGCTGGAGGTGCTGGTGCATCCCCAGTCCGTGGTGCACGGGCTGGTGTCCTTCGCCGACGGCTCGGTGACGGCGGGCATGGCCTCGCCGGACATGCGCATTCCCATCGGCCACTGTCTCGGCCTGCCGGAGCGGCTGGCGCTGTCAACGCCGCGTCTCGACCTCGCCCGCATCGGCCAGCTGACGTTCGCCGAGCCGGACCTCGAGCGTTTCCCCTGTCTCGCCCTGGCGCGCGAGGCCATGGAGGCGGGCGGGCGCGCCGCGGCGGTGCTCAACGCCGCCAATGAGGTGGCGGTGGCGGCCTTTCTGGCGGAGCGCATCGGCTTCTGCGACATTCCGCGGCTGATCGGCGCGGTGTGCGAGCGGCTGGCCGGCGGCGCGGCGCCGGCCAGCGTCGACGAGGCGCTGGCCATCGACGCCGAGGCGCGGGCCTGCGCGGCGGAGATGCTGGCGCGCGCGCCGCGGCGCAGCGCCGCGCCCGCCTGATTGAAGCCCGGATTGCATCCGATACAATAAATTCAAATTCCGGAGACATCGGGCGCCGGCGGATTCGCCGGCGCCACGGGAGCATGCGACGATGGATATGGGCGTGGTGACCGGAGCGTTGGCGGCGGTGCTGGGATCGGTCATCCCGTTCGTCATCGTCCTGACGGTCGTGGTGTTCGTGCACGAGTTCGGGCACTACATCGTCGGCCGCTGGTGCGGCGTGGGGGTGAAGGTCTTCTCCATCGGCTTCGGCCGCGAGCTGTTCGGCTGGACGGACCGGCGCGGCGTGCGCTGGAAGATCTCGGCCATTCCGCTGGGCGGTTACGTGAAGTTCGCCGGCGACGGCGGCGTCTCCAGCGCGCCGGATCCGGCGGCGCTGGCGCGCATGAGCCCGCAGGAGCGGGCGGAGAGCTTCCAGCTCGCCTCGCTGCCGCGCCGCGCCGCCATCGTCGCCGCCGGCCCGGCGGCCAATTTCCTGCTCGCCATCCTGCTGTTCAGCCTGCTGTTCTTTCTCTGGGGGCGGGTGGAGCTGCTGCCGCGCGTCGACGCGGTGCAGCCGGGCAGCCCGGCGGCCGCCGCCGGATTCATGCCCGGCGACGTGGTGAAGACCATCGACGGCTCCCCCGTGGAGAGCTTCGCCGACATGCAGCGGGTCATCTCGGCGCGGGCCGGCGAGCCGCTGTCCTTCACGGTGGACCGGGGCGGCGCGACAGTGACGCTGCAGGCCACGCCGGCCACGCGCGAGATCGTCACGCCGCTCGGCCGGCAGCGGGTCGGCATGCTGGGCGTCCAGGGCTCGCGCGACCCCGCCGACGTGCGGGCGCGCCGTTACGGCGTGATCGACTCCCTCAGGCTGGGGACAATGGAGACCTGGTATGTGGTCGACCGCACCTTCAGCTTCCTGCGCAAGCTGTTCGTGGGGCGCGAGTCCGTCGACCAGCTCTCCGGGCCGATCCGCATCGCCCAGGCGTCAGGGCTGGTGGCGGAGCAGGGGCCGCCGGCGGTGATCGGCTATGTGGCTTTCCTGTCAGTGTCCATCGGGCTGCTTAACCTGTTCCCCATTCCGGTACTGGACGGCGGTCACCTGCTGTTTTACGCCATAGAAGCAGTGCGCGGCCGGCCGCTGAGCGAACGGCTGCAGGAATATGGTTTCCGGATCGGGCTCGCCCTGGTGCTCATGCTCATGATACTTGCGACGCGCAACGATCTTGTGCACCTTGGCGGACTGCTCGGCTTGGGGGGCTCGTGACTTCGTAACCACGATCCCCAAAAAATGTTTCGTTAACCGTCTCGCGGATTGCGCGCCAGCGTAAACACGTTAGAAGCAATTCGAGAGGCAGCGTGGAACGCAGTGGATACTGCCCCTCGTGCGGGGGCACAGGAATCAGGGCGGCCAGTTTATGAATGTGACTGCAACGATCCGCAGGATGGGTATGACCGGCGTCAGCCGTCTTGCCCTGGCCACAGGTCTGGCGCTGGCGACGGGCGTCGCCAGCGTTCAGGCCCAGACCTCCGCGGAGGGTTATGCGCAGCATCGCAGCGCCACCCGTTCGAGCGAGAATCTGACTGTCAACCGGGTGGTCTTCGAGGGCAACAAGAAGATCCAGAAAGACGTTCTGCTGAACGAACTTTCCACCAAGGCCCGTGATCCCTACAGCCCCGCCAGGGTCAAGGCCGACGAGGAGCTGCTGCGCGAGATCTACCGCCGCGGCGGCCGCGGCTTCGCCCAGGTTTCCAGCCGCATCGTTCCGCTCGACAACGGCCGCGTCGACGTCGTCTTCACCATCAAGGAAGGCGACAAGACCGGCATCAAGGAAATCCGCTTCGTCGGCAACCACGCCTATTCCGCCAACCGGCTGCGCAACCTGATGCAGTCGACGGAAATGAACCTGCTGTCCTGGCTGAAGAACTCGGACATCTATGATCCGGACAAGATCGCGCAGGACGAGGACGCCATCCGCCGCTTCTACCTGAAGAACGGCTACGCCGACTTCCGCATCACGCAGAGCGACGCGGTGTTCGACGAGGCGAAGGGCGGCTGGATCATCACCATCGGCGTCGAGGAAGGGCCGCAGTACAAGATTTCCGACGTCAACGTCGAGTCGCGCATTCCCGGCGTCTCCGCCGACGAGGTGCGCCGCCGCATGAAGACCTCGGCCGGCCAGACCTACAACGCCGACGCCGTCGAGAAGAGTCTCGAGGCCATGACCACCGACGTCATGAGCCAGGGGCATCCCTTCGCCCAGGTGCGCCCGGCCGGCGTGCGCGATCCGCAGAACAACACCATCGGCCTCACCTATATCGTCGAGGAAGGTCCGCGGGTTTACGTGGAGCGCATCAACATCCGCGGCAACGCCCGCACGCGCGACTACGTCATCCGCCGCGAGCTGGATCTGGAGGAGGGCGACGCCTACAACAAGGTGCTGGTGGACCGCGCCGAGCGCCGCCTGAACAATCTCGGCTACTTCAAGAAGGTGCGCATCACCAACGAGCCGGGCAGCCAGCCGGACCGCGTCATCCTCAACATCGAGGTTGAGGACCAGGCCACCGGCCAGTTCTCGATTTCGGGCGGTTACTCCACCCAGGACGGCATCATCGGCGAGGCGGCGGTCGCGGAGTCCAACTTCATGGGCCGCGGCCAGTACGTGAAGC
The DNA here is from genome assembly GCF_042432745.1 of Camelimonas abortus. Lineage (NCBI taxonomy): Bacteria > Pseudomonadati > Pseudomonadota > Alphaproteobacteria > Hyphomicrobiales > Chelatococcaceae > Camelimonas > Camelimonas abortus. The sequence goes on from NZ_JBHLWR010000006.1 coordinate 937,859, forward strand.
TGTCGGGCCAGCTCGGCCAGCGCGCCAACGGCGTGCAGTTCTCCTTCACCGAGCCGTATTTCCTCGGCCAGCGTCTGGCCGCCGGCTTCGACATCTACACGCGCTATTACGACAACACCGAGTACGGCAACTACGAGACCCGCACCACGGGCGGCACGCTGCGCATCGGCCTTCCGATCACGGAAGAGTTCTCGATGCAGCTGCGCTACGCGCTGTACCAGACCGACCTGAAGGTGCCGAACACCTACAAGAAGCCGTACAACGACTGTAGCGCGCCGCTGCCGGGCTACACCACGGTGTTCATGCCGGACAATCCGGGCAACCTGTTCACCTATGCGGGACAGCCCGGCGCGCTCGCGCTCTACCCGAACTGCGCCTTCGACGGCGAAGCGTCGATCGCGGTCAAGGAGGCGCGCGGCAAGACGCTGACCTCGCTGGTCGGCGCCACCTTCACCTACAGCACGCTGGACAACATCAAGGATCCGCGCAGCGGCATCTTCGCCGAGATCCGGCCGGAGGTCGCCGGCCTCGGCGGCGACTCGAAGTTCATCCGCGCCACCGGCGAGGCCCGTTACTATCACGAGCTGTTCGACGAATTCGTCGGCATCATCAAGCTGCAGGGCGGCCACATCCAGGCCATCGGCGGCAAGGACCTGCGCCTGACCGACCACTTCTTCCTCGGTCCGACGCTGGTGCGCGGCTTCGCGCCCTCCGGCATTGGTCCGCGCGACCTGAACGGCGACCCGTCGACCAACGCCATCGGCGGCACCACCTACTTCGGCGCCAGCGTCGAGGTGCAGTTCCCGATCCCGCTCATCCCGCGCGAGATCGGCCTGAAGGGCGCCGTGTTCGCCGACGCCGGCACGCTGTTCGGTTACAAGGGCCGCCGCGTGTTCGACCTGAACAACAACGGCGTCATCGAAGGCTGGACGCCCGCCGGCTGCACGCTCGGCGGCCTGCCGGTCCAGCCGGAGTGCGTCAACGTCTACGACTCGAAGGCGATCCGCTCCTCGGTCGGCGCCTCGATCCTCTGGCAGTCGCCGCTGGGTCCGATCCGCTTCGACTACGCCTACGCCACCTCCAAGGCGCGCGGCGATCGCACCCAGGCCTTCCGCTTCTCGGGCGGCGGCAGCTTCTGACCGGGTTTCGCGCCGTCACGGCGCTGCCTGCGACCATGGTCCCGGCGGGGCGTCTTCTGGACGTCCCGCCGTTTTCGCTGTATGGCCCTCCACGATGACTGACCCCATATTTTTCAGGCCTGCCGGCGGCCTCACGCTGGCGGAGGCGGCCGCGCTGGCCGGGGCCGCGCTGCCGGAGGGAGCCGACGGCTCCCGCGAGATCCGGGGCGCGGCGCCGCTGGAGAGCGCGGGGCCGCATGACATCGCATACATGGACAACGCCCGTTACGTGCAGGCGCTGGCCGGCACGCGGGCCGGGGCGGTGCTGGTCTCGGAGCGCTTCGCCGCGCGCGCGCCCGGGTCGGCGGCAGTGCTGGTCTGCCGCGATCCGCACCGCGCCTTCGCGCAGGTATTGGGGCGGCTGTTTCCGGACGCCATGCGGCCGGGCTCCTTCTTCGGCGCCACGGGCGTCGCGCCGGGGGCCATGGTGCATCCCGAGGCGCGGATCGAGGCGGGCGCGGTCGTTGATCCGGGCGCGGTGATCGGGGCGGGGGCGGAGATCGGCGCCGGCACGGTCATCGGCGCCAACACCGTGGTGGGGCCGGGGGTGCGCATCGGCCGCAACTGCTCCATCGCCGCCGGGGTCGTGCTGCAGCATGCCCTGCTTGGCGACCGGGTGATCATCCATCCGGGAGCGCGCATCGGCCAGGACGGCTTCGGCTTCGCCATGGGCGCGAAACACGCCAAGGTGGCGCAGGTGGGCCGGGTGATCATCCAGGACGACGTGGAGATCGGGGCCAACACCACCGTTGACCGCGGCGCCACGCGCGACACCATGATCGGCGAGGGCACCAAGATCGACAATCTGGTGCAGATCGCGCACAACGTCGTGATCGGCCGGCACTGCGTGATCGTCGCCCAGGTGGGGATTGCAGGCAGCGCCACGCTTGAGGACTACGTCGTGATCGGCGGCCAGGTGGGCGTCGTCGGCCACATCCGCATTGGCGCGGGGGCGCAGATCGCCGCCTCGTCGAATGTGAATTCCGACGTGCCGGCGGGCGCCGTCTGGGGCGGAACGCCGGCGCGCCCGGTGAAGGACTGGTTCCGGGAGATCGCCACGCTCCGGCGTCTGGCGTCCCGCGAGCACAAGGCATGATTCAGACGGTCAGCCGCGGGCGGCGGTCCGCCGCGGCGACCGGCAGCCAGGGAGCATGTTGATGGAAGGGGCGCCGAAGAAGCTGGAGTCGGCCGATATCCTGCAGATCATGAGCTATCTGCCCCACCGTTATCCGTTTTTGCTTGTCGACCGCATCGTCGATATTGACGGCGACAATTCCTGCGTGGGCATCAAGAACGTGACGATCAACGAGCCGCATTTCCAGGGGCACTTCCCCACGCGGCCGCTGTATCCGGGCGTGCTGCTCATCGAGGGCATGGCCCAGACCGCCGGCGCCATCTGCGTGGCCGCGAAACTGGCCGGCGCCCAGGCGCCGAAGCAGGTGTTCTTCATGACGATCGACAAGTGCAAGTTCCGCAAGCCGGTGCAGCCGGGCGACGTCATCGAGTTCCACATGCGCAAGCTCAATCACCGCCGCAACATGTGGTGGTATCGCGGCGAGGCGCGGGTCAACGGCGCCCTCGCCGCCGAGGCGGAGGTCTCCGCCATGCTGGTTCTGGAGTAAACATGAGCGCCAGGATTCATCCGCTCGCCGTGGTCGATCCGGCGGCGCAGCTCGGCGAGGGCGTGGTCGTCGGGCCGTTCTGCACGGTCGGCCCGGACGTCGTCCTCGGCGACGGCGTCGAGCTGGTCAGCCATGTGGCCGTGGCCGGGCGCACCACCATCGGCGCCCGCACCCGCATCTATCCCTTCGCCTCCATCGGGCACGCGCCCCAGGACCTGAAATACGCCGGCGAGCCCTCGACCCTGCGCATCGGCTCCGACTGCATCCTGCGCGAGGGCGTCACCATCAATCCCGGCACCGCCGGCGGCGGCATGGAGACGGTGATCGGCGACAACTGCGCCATGCTGGCCAACTCCCACGTCGGCCACGACTGCCGCGTCGGCAACCACGTCATCCTCTCCAACAACGTCATGCTGGCCGGCCACGTCACCGTGGGCGACCATGTGATTTTCGGCGGCGGCTCGGCGGTGATCCAGTTCACCCGCGTCGGCGCCCACGCCTTCGTCGGCGGCATGTCGGGGCTGGAGAACGACCTGATTCCCTACGGGCTGGTGATCGGCAACCGCGCCCATCTGGCCGGGCTCAACCTGGTGGGGCTGAAGCGCCGCGGCTTCGATCGCGAGGACATTCACGCCCTGCGCCGCGCCTACCGCATGCTGTTCGCGGCCGAAGGCACGCTGATGGAGCGCGTGGCCGACACCCAGAGCGAGCTTGGTTCGCACCCGCTGGTCAATGAAGTGCTGAACTTCATCCGGGAAGGGGGCGACCGCGCCATCTGCACGCCGAAAAACCCCGAAAGCTGAACATGGACGGGCCCGTCGCCATAGTGGCGGGCGGCGGCGCGCTGCCCCTGGAGCTGGCGGCGGCGCTGCACCGCCGGGGCAGGCGGGCGCGCATCCTGGCCCTGCGTGGATTCGCCAGCGGTCCGGCGCGCCGCGCCGCCGACGCGGCCCACGCCATTCTCGACGCGCGCGGCGTGCTGGCGACGCTCACCGCCTGGCGGCCCGCGGCCGTGGCGCTGGTCGGCCACGTGCACCGGCCCGGTCCGCTGGCCCTGCTGGGCGCCTATTCGGCGTTCCGCAGCCGCGATCTCATCGCCCGGCTCGCCGCCTCCGGCGACGACGGGCTGCTGCGCGGCGTGGTCGGCCTGCTGGAGGAGCACGGCTTCCGCGTCGCCGGGGTGCACGAGCTGGCGCCGGAGCTGCTGGCCGGCGAAGGGCGTCTCGGCCGCGTGCTGCCCGTGGAGATGGAGGCGGCGGCCCGCGGCGCGGCGCTGCTGGAGGCGCTCTCGCCATTTGACGTGGGCCAGGCGGTGGCTGTTTCCGGCGCGCGGGTGTGCGCCGTGGAGGGACCCGAGGGCACCGACGCCATGATCCGCCGCGTGCGCCGCCTGTGGGGCGGCGGCCGGCTGCCGCGCTCGGAGCGCCGGCCGGTGCTGGTGAAGGCGGCCAAGCGCGGCCAGGACCTGCGCATCGACATTCCGGTGATCGGCCCGCGCACCATTCGCAACGCCGCCGCGGCCGGCTTCGCCGGCGTGGCCCTGCGCGCCGGCCAGACGCTGATCCTCGACCGCGCGCGCACCATCGCCGAGGCCGACCGGCGCGGCCTGTTCCTGTTCGGATACGGCCCGGAGCTCGCCGCCCTGGCCGGCGGCGTCACGGAGGAAAAGCCATGAGCCGCGCCCCGCTCAGCGTCTGGATCGTGTGCGGCGAGGAATCCGGCGACCAGCTGGGCGCCGGTCTCGCCGCGGCGCTGCGCGGGCGGCTCGGCGACGGCGGCGTGCGCTTTGGCGGCGTCGGCGGCGCGCGGCTGGAGCGGGAGGGGCTGCGCAGCCTGTTTCCGCTCGCCGACATTGCGGTGATGGGCTTCGTCGAGCCGCTGCTGCGCCTGCCCACCCTCATCCGCCGCGTGCGCCAGACGGTGGACGCCATCGTCGCCGCCAGGCCGGACGTGCTGGTGATCATCGACAGTCCCGACTTCACCCATGCGGTGGCCCGGCGCGTGCGCCGGCGACTGCCGCGGCTGCCGGTGGTCAACTACGTCAGCCCCAGCGTGTGGGCGTGGCGGCCGGGGCGGGCGCGGCGAATGGCGGCCTATGTGGACCACGTGCTGGCGCTGCTGCCGTTCGAGCCGGAGGCGCACCGCCGGCTCGGCGGCCCGCCATGCGCCTATGTGGGGCACCCGCTCGTGGAGAAGCGCGCGCTGCTGCGCGGCGACCGGCCCCTGGACCATGCGCTGGCGCGGCCGCCCGTGCTGCTGGCGCTGCCGGGCAGCCGCACCAGCGAGGTGACGCGGCTGCTGGACATCTTCGGCGAGACGGTGGGGCGGCTGCAGCGCGCCGGACTGCAGTTCACGCTGAAGCTGCCGGCGGCGCCGCACCAGGAGGCGCGCATCCGCGCCGGCGTCGCCGGCTGGCCGGTGCAGCCGGAGCTGGTGTCCGGGGAGGAGGCCAAGCTCGCCGCCTTCCGCTCGGCGGACGCGGCGCTGGCCGCCTCCGGCACGGTGAGCCTGGAGCTTGCGCTGGCCGGCGTGCCGATGGTGGTCGCCTACCGGGTTTCGGCGCTGGAGGCGGCGATCCTGCGCCGGCTGGTGACGGCGCCGTCGGCGGTGCTGCCCAACCTGATCCTCGGCGAGAACGCCATTCCAGAATTCCTGCAGGAGGACTGCACGGCGGAGAAGCTGGCGGCGGCGCTGGGGCCGCTGCTGGCGGACACGCCGCAGCGGCGGGCGCAGCTGGCGGCGTTCGCCACCATCGACACCCGCATGGACACGGGCGGCGAGACGCCGTCGCAGCGCGCGGCGCGCATCGTGCTGGCGGCGGCGCGCGGCGCCGGAGCCTGAACCTGAACCTGAGCCGCGCCACGCGCCCGCCCTGGCCGGCGCATGGCCGCTGGCCGCCCTTCGCCTGACATGCCGGAGTTTCCGCGGGCGCGCCGCGCGTCCGGCCGCGCCCGCGCGTCCGCGACAGCGGAACGGCCGGGAGGGGGCCCCGCGTGGAGGGGGGCTCCCGCCAGTATCTACTACCGTCCGGCCGCGCCGCCGCACAAAAAACCCCGGCCCTTGCGGACCGGGGTCTGGCGTCTGGCGTCGCCGGCGCCCGCACGGGCGCCGCGCGGGGCGGATCAGCGCATGTTGATGTCGACGTAGTCGCGACGGGTGGCGCCGGTGTAGAGCTGGCGCGGACGGCCGATGCGCTGGCCCGGATCCTCGATCATCTCCTTCCACTGGGCGATCCAGCCAACGGTGCGCGCCACCGCGAACAGCACCGTGAACATGCTGGTGGGGAAGCCCATCGCCTTCAGGGTGATGCCCGAGTAGAAATCGATGTTCGGATACAGCTTTTTCTCGATGAAGTACTCGTCCGAAAGGGCGATGCGCTCCAGCTCCATCGCCACCTCGAGCAGCGGATCGTCCTTGATGCCGAGCTCGTTGAGCACCTCGTGGGTGGTCTTCTGCATGATGCGCGCGCGCGGGTCGTAATTCTTGTAGACCCGGTGGCCGAAGCCCATCAGGCGGAAGGGGTCGTTCTTGTCCTTGGCGCGGGCGATGTACTCGGGGATGCGGTCGACGGTGCCGATCTCCTCGAGCATCTTCAGCGCCGCCTCATTGGCGCCGCCATGCGAGGGGCCCCACAGACAGGCGATGCCGGCGGCGATGCAGGCGAACGGATTGGCGCCCGACGAGCCGGCCAGACGCACCGTCGAGGTGGAGGCGTTCTGCTCGTGGTCGGCGTGCAGGATGAAGATGCGGTCCAGCGCCCGGGCCAGCACCGGGTTCACCTTGTACTCCTCGCACGGCACCGAGAAGCACATGTGAAGGAAGTTCGCGGTGTAGTCGAGCTCGTTCTTCGGATAAACGAACGGCTGGCCGACGTGATACTTGTAGGCCATCGCCGCCAGGGTTGGAACCTTGGCGATCATGCGCATGGAGGCGATCATGCGCTGGGTCGGGTCATTGATGTCGGTCGAGTCGTGATAGAAGGCCGACAGCGCGCCGACCGAGGCCACCATGATCGCCATGGGATGCGCGTCGCGGCGGAAGCCGTGGAAGAAACGCAGCATCTGCTCGTGCACCATGGTATGGCGCGTCACGCGGTAATCGAAATCCGCCTTCTGCGCCTTGGTCGGCAGCTCGCCCTCCAGCAGCAGGTAGCAGGTCTCGAGGAAGTCGCCGTGCTCGGCCAGCTGCTCGATCGGATAGCCGCGATACAGCAGGATGCCCTGGTCGCCGTCGATGTAGGTGATCTTTGACTCGCATGACGCCGTGGCGGTGAAGCCAGGGTCAAAGGTGAACATCCCCGTTTCCTTGTACAGGGGCGCGATGTCAATGACGCCTGGTCCGATGGTTCCCTCCCTGACTTTGAGGTCCACCGACTTGCCGTCGACGCTGAGTGCAGCCGTTTTTGCTGTCATTGAATCACCCTTGGCCTGGTCTGACCGCGCATGCGGCGAAGCGGGGAGGGCTGCCTGCCGCAGCGTCACGCGGTGCTGGGTTTTATGTTGCAGGCCATTGATGAAATGGCCTGCAGGCACGTGTCTCGGTAGCCGATTTGGCAGGGGCCTTCAAGCGTGACCATGCTTTTTGCCTCGCCGCGGCCCGCATGGGAAAACGCGGCGCAAGGCGCTGCGCGCATGGCCTGCAGGGCCCGTCAGCCGGCCTGGTCGCGGATGCGCCCCAGGCTCTCCTCACGGCCGAGCACCAGCATAACGTCAAACAGGCCGGGCGAGGTGGTTTTTCCGGTGAGCGCGGCGCGCAATGGCTGGGCGATCTGCCCGAGTTTGACGCCGAGCCGCTCCGCCACGCCGCGCACGGTGGACTCCAGCGCCTCCGCCGTCCACTCCGGCAGCGCCTCCAGGGCTGCGAGGGCGGCGGCGAGGCGGCTGCGGCCGGCTTCGTCCAGCAGGGCGGCGGCCTTCGGATCCGGCGCCAGCGGGCGCTGCGCGAACAGGTAGCCGGCGCTGTCCAGCAGCTCCACCAGGGTCCTGGCGCGCTCCTTCAGGCCGGGCATGGCCGCCAGCAGCAGGGCGCGCTGGGAGTCGGTGAAGCGCTCGCCAAGGCCGCGGGGCGGGCCAAGCTCCGGCAGCAGCGCCTCCACCGCCTCCACCAGGCGCCCGTCGCTGGCGTTGCGCATGTAAAGGCCGTTGAGGTTCTCCAGCTTGGCGAAGTCAAAGCGCGCGGCCGAGCGGCCGATGGCCTCCAGGCCGAAGGCGTCGATCATCTCCCGGGTGGTGAACACCTCCTGGTCGCCGTGGCTCCAGCCCAGACGCACCAGATAGTTGCGCAGCGCCTCCGGCAGATAGCCCATGCTGCGGTAGGCCTCGACGCCAAGGGCGCCGTGACGCTTGGAGAGCTTGGCGCCGTCCGGCCCGTGAATCAGCGGGATGTGCGCCATCACCGGCGTCTTCCAGCCCAGCGCGTCGTAGATCTGCTTCTGGCGGGCGGCGTTGGTGAGGTGGTCGTCGCCGCGGATGATGTGGGTGACGCCCATGTCATGGTCGTCCACCACCACAGCCAGCATGTAGGTGGGGGTGCCGTCCGAGCGCAGCAGCACCAGGTCGTCGAGGTCGCGGTTCTTCCAGGTGACGCGGCCCTGCACCTGGTCGTCGATCACCGTCTCGCCGTCCTGCGGGGCCCTGAGGCGCACCACCGGCCTGACGCCGGGCGGGGCCGCGGAGGGGTCGCGGTCGCGCCAGCGGCCGTCATAGCGCATGGGGCGGCCTTCCCGTCGGGCCTGCTCGCGCATCTCCGCCAGTTCTTCGGGGGTGGCGTAGCAGTAATAGGCCGCGCCCCGGGCCAGCAGCTCGTCCACCACCTCGCGGTGACGGGCGGCGCGGGCGTGCTGGTAGACGATGTCGCCGTCCCAGTTGAGGCCGAGCCACTGCAGGCCGTCGATGATGGCGGCGATGGCGGCGTCGGTGGAGCGCTCCCGGTCGGTGTCCTCGATGCGCAGCAGCATCTTGCCGCCGTGGCGCCGGGCGAACAGCCAGTTGAACAGAGCGGTGCGCGCGCCGCCAATGTGCAGGTAGCCGGTCGGGGACGGGGCGAATCGCGTGATGATCTGGTCGGTCATGGGATCAGCGGCTGTATCGTGGCGGGCCTCGGCCGCGCCCGCGACAGGGGCGGGAGCGGCGCGGACGGTTGCGTGTCCCCGCGCCAGCCTGCAGCGGCGTCGCGGCGCGGGGGCGGATTTCTGGGTCTCCGGCGCGGGCGGCCGGAGCCTGCGGAAGCGCCTGCGGTCCGTTTAGCACGCCTGCGCCGCCTGTCGAGGCATGTCGTGTCGCAATCCCTGCCGGCGAAAGCATGGCGCCGGCGCCGTTCCGGCGGACGGCGCCGCCGGACGGGCGCGATTGACAACGCCTGCGCCGCCGGCCTATCCCCTGAGGCGACGGTTCCACTGTCGTGGATCAAAAGGGAATGCAGCAGGGCGGACGGACCGCCTGATCTGCAGCTGCCCCCGCAACTGTGAGCGGCGAATCTCCGCCTGAACGCCACTGGACAGACCCGGTCCGGGAAGGCGGCGGATGATGAAGACCCGCGAGCCAGGAGACCTGCCGTCGTTCGTGGTCACACGCGAACCCCAGGGAGCCGGGGGGCTCCGGGGGTGGCGAAGCCGGCGCGCGGGAGCAGGGTTCCTGCATGCTCCGGCGTGAGCCCCTGTCGCGGTGACGTGCTGCGAATCGTCCCGCCGGGGTTCAACATGTCTTCCAGAAATCCGTTCCGTCCATCCGTCCGTCGCGCGCGCGCCGTCGCGATCATCGCCGCCGGCTGCCCGCTCGCCGCGCTGGCCGCCGGCCCGGCCGTCGCCCAGGGCGCCGGTCCGGCCGCCGCGGAGGTCCAGCTGGACGAGATTTCCGTCACCGCCAACCTGACGCCGACCGAGCTGTCGCGCGTCGGCAGCGCCGTCACCGTCATCACCGCGAAACAGCTCGAGGAGCAGCACATCCGCTTCGTCGCCGACGCCCTGCGCCAGGTTCCGGGCGTCGCCGTCAGCCGCAGCGGTCCTCCCGGCAAGCAGACCCAGGTGCGGCTGCGCAATTCCGAGGCCAACCAGACCCTCGTCATCATCGACGGCGTCGTCGCCAATGATCCGGCCGCCGGCTCGGAATATGACCTCGCCAACCTGCTCACCGAGGACATCGAGCGCATCGAGGTGCTGCGGGGACCGCAGAGCGCCCTCTACGGCTCGGACGCGGTGGGCGGCGTCATCAACATCGTCACGAAAAAGGGCTCCGGCAAGCCGAAGCTGGGCGGCCGCCTTGAGGGCGGCGCCCACAGGACCCTGAACGGCGGCGCCACCTTCAGCGCCGGCGACGAACGCTTCAGCTTCGTGTTCGGCGCGGCCGGCCTGACCACTGACGGCTTCTCGGTGGCCGACCGCCGCAACGGCAATTTCGAGCCGGACGGCTACCGCAACCTCACCAGCTACAGCAAGCTCGGTTTCTCGCCCACCGACTGGCTCGAGTTCAGCCTGATGGGCCGCCACACCCGCTTCTTCAGCAAGCTGGACGGCTACGCCGGCGGCGTCGGCGCCTATGACACCGACGAAGACAGCCGCGGCCGCCAGATCTTCGGCCGCGCCGAGGCGAAGGTGAAGCTGTTCGGCGGCCGCTGGACCCACGCGTTCATCACCACCTACAACGACCAGGAGACGCATTACCGGCTGGCCCGCCTGCCCAACGGCGACACCCGCGGCGTGGTCAACGGCCATGAGTACCGCACCAGCCTGCGCTTCGACACGCCGGCCTTCGCCGACGCCAGCCACATCGTCACCTTCGCCGCCCAGCATCGCGACGAGCGCTACCGGGCCGACAATCCCTGGTCGAACGTTGACCGCAGCATGGCCTCCACCGGCCTCATCGGCGAATACCAGGGCGCGTTCCGCAACCTGACCGTCACCGCCAGCGTGCGGCGCGACCTCAACGACCGCTTCAGCGACACCACCACCTACCGCTTCACCGGCGCCTACCGCATTGACGCCACCGGCACGAAGCTGCGCGCCTCTTACGGCACGGGCGTGAAAAATCCCACCATGGCGGAGCTGTTCGGCTATTCGAACACCTATCGCGGCAATCCGGACCTGAAGCCGGAGACGGCGCGCGGCTGGGACATGGGCGTCGACCAGGAGCTGTGGGGCGACCGGGCGCTGCTGCATCTCACCTACTTCAACCAGCGCATTGCCGACCTGATCGCCGGTGCCGGCCAGACGTCGGTCAACCTGCCGGGAACATCGGCCATCCAGGGCGCCGAGGTGGGCCTCACCGTGAGGCCGCTCGCCGGGCTCACGCTCACCGGCGCCTATACCTACACCGACGGCGAGGACGCCGAAGGCAGGCCGCTGCCGCGCCGGCCGCGCAACATGGCCAGCCTCAATGTCAACTACAGCTTCGCCGAAGGCCGGGCGAACGTGAATTTCGGCGTCGTCTGCAACGGTTCGCAGAAGGACTACGCCTACGACGCGTTCTACAACAGCCGGCTGGTGACGCTGCCGGCCTACGCCGTGTTCAACGTCAGCGCCTCGTGGCGCGTCAGCGACGGCGCCGAGCTCTACGCCAGGATCGACAACCTGTTCGACAGGCGTTACCAGGAGGTCTACAGCTATGGCTCCGCCGGGCGCACCGCCGTTCTGGGCGCGCGGCTGACGTTCTGAGGCGAGGTCGCGGGGCATGTGCGGCGCCGGAAGCAAGCGCGGCGGGCCGGGAGCGGCGGGACGGCGGCGTGCGGCCGGCGCGCCGGCGCGCCGCCTCGCCGCGGCGCTGGCCCTGGCGGTGGCGGCCGGCGCGGCGCGGGCGGAGCCGGCCCCGGCGCCGGCCGCGCCGCGCTTCACCCAGATTCACCTGGCGGACGGGCGCGCGCCGGCGCAGGCGCCGCGGCGCATTGTCTCCATCAACATGTGCGCCGACGAGCTGGCGCTGCGCCTGGCGCGGCCGGGCGCGCTGGTTTCGGTGACGCCGCTGTCGCGCGACTACATGGGCTCCAACGTGGCGGAGCTGGCGCGGCGCGTCCCGGCCAACCGCGGCGCCGCCGAGGAGATCGCGGCGCTGGAGCCGGACCTCGTCATCGCCGGCCGCTACACCACCCGTCTGGTCAAGGCGCTGCTGCGGCGGCTCGGCTTCACCGTGGCGGAGTTCGACGTGCCCGGCTCCATCCGCGAGGCGCGCGACCAGATCCGCGAGGCGGGCGCGCTGTTCCACAATCACGCGGCGGCGGAGGCGATCGCCGCCCGTTTTGACCGGCTGCTGGCGGCGCCGGCGCCCTCCGGGCCGCGGCCCACGGCCATCGTGCTGCGCCCGGCCGGTTTCACCTCCAGCGAAGGCTCGCTGCTCGACGACATGCTCACCCGCGCCGGCATGACCAATCTGGCCGGCGGGCCGCTGGCGGGTTACGAGCAGCTGCCGCTGGAGTTCGTGCTGGCGGCGCAGCCGGACATTCTCGTCATCGCCGGCGATCCGGACCAGCCGCCCTCCATGGCCAGCGAGATCCTCAGCCACCCGGCGCTGCGCCGCCTGGCGGAGCGCGCCGGGGTGGTGACGCTGCCCTCGCGCCTGTGGACCTGCCCGGGGCCGGGGGTGCTGGACGCCATGGCGCTGCTGCAGGAGGCCGTGGCGCGCTGGCGGGGGCGGGCGGCGGTGGCCGCCGCGGCACCGGCCCTGACGGCGCCCGCCGCGGCGGAGCGGACGGGGGGCGGGCCGTGACCGCGGACAGCTCCTCCCTTTTTCCCGCGCCAGGCTGGCGGGCGCTGGTGACGCTGCTGGCGGTGGCCGCCCTGGCCATGACCTGCGCCTCCCTGGCCATCGGCTATGCGCCGCTCAACCTGATGGCCGCCCTGCGCGAGGCGCTGGCCGGGCAGGACAGCGTCGGCGCGCTGGTGCTCGTCGAGCTGCGCCTGCCGCGGGCGCTGCTGGGCGCCTTCGTCGGCTTCAGCCTTGGCGTTTCAGGGGCGGCCATGCAGGGGCTGTTGCAGAATCCGCTGGCGGAGCCGGGGGTCATCGGCGTGTCGGGGGCGGCGGCGCTGGGGGCGGTGTGCGTGTTCTATTTCGGCGCCGCCGGCGCCTTCGCCCTGGCGCTGCCGCTGGGGGGCATGGCCGGGGCGTTCCTCGCCACGCTGCTGCTGGTGCGCCTCGCCCAGCGCGCCCAGGGCGCCACGGCGCTGATCCTCGCCGGCGTCGCCATCAACGCCCTGGCAGGGGCGCTGACGGCGCTGGCGCTGAACCTCGCCCCCAATCCCTACGCCGCCCTGGAGATCATTTACTGGCTCATGGGCTCGCTGGCGGACCGCAGCCTCGCCCAGGTGCTGCTGGCGGCGCCGTTCATGGCAGCCGGCTGGGCCATCCTGCTGGCCGGCGGCTGGCGGCTGGACGCGCTGGCGCTGGGCGAGGACACCGCCGCCAGCCTCGGCGTGAGCCTGGCGCGGCTGCGCCTGCAGATGGTGCTGGGCGCGGCCCTTGCGGTGGGGGCCTCGGTGGCGGTGAGCGGCGCCATCGGCTTCGTCGGGCTGGTGGCGCCGCACCTGATGCGGCCGCTGGCGCGCCATCGCCCGGGCCGGCTGCTGCTGGCCAGCGGCTTCGCCGGCGCCGTCATGGTGCTGGCGGCGGACATCGTGGTGCGCCTCATCCCCACCGAGCAGGAGCTGAAGCTGGGGGTGATGACCGCGCTCACCGGCGCGCCCTTCCTCGTCTCCATGGTCATGCGCATGCGGAGGCCGTGATGCAGGCCCTTGAAGCCCGTGACCTCACCGTGATCCTCGACGGCCGCGCCGCCGTGCGCGACGTCTCCCTGCGTCTTGGCCGCGGCGAGGTGGTGGGGCTGATCGGCCCCAACGGCGCCGGCAAGTCGACGCTGCTGCGGGCGCTGGCCGGCATTCTCCCCCCGGCGCGGGGCGCGGCGACGCTGGACGGCGCGCCGCTGGCGCGGCTGGAGCCGCGCTCGCGCGCCCGCGCCGTGGCCTTTCTGGCCCAGAGCGCGGAGGTGAGCGCCGCCATGCGGGTGGAGGACGTGGTCGCGCTCGGCCGGCTGCCGCACCGGCGCCCGTTCGGCGGCTTCACCGCCGCCGACGCCGCGGCGGTGGCGCGGGCGCTGGCCGGAACCGGCTGCGAGGAGCTGCGCGGCCGGCCGGTGGGCGCGCTCTCGGGCGGGGAGCGCATGCGGGCGCTGCTGGCGCGGGCGCTGGCGGTGGAGGCGCCGTTCCTGCTGGCCGACGAGCCGGTGGCGGCGCTCGATCCGCTGCACCAGCTGCAGGCGATGGCGCTGCTGCGCGCCCGCGCGGCGGAAGGGGCGGGGGTGCTGGTCACCCTGCACGACCTCACGCTCGCGTCGCGCTTCTGCGACCGTCTGGCGCTGATGGCGCAGGGCCGGCTGCTGCGCCACGGCCCGCCGGCCGCGGTGCTGGACGACGCCGCCATGGCCGCCGCCTATGGGGTGCGCGTCGCCCACGGCCAGTGGCGGGGGGAGACCTTCGTCATTCCGTGGTCGCCGGCGGCCCCGGCCGGCTGCGCGGCTGGCGTATGGCCGCGCGCCGCGCCGTGCGACAATGCGTCATGAAGCTCGCGATTCTGTCCGACATTCACGGCAATCTGCCGGCGCTTGAGGCGGTGCTCGCCGACGTCGCCCGGCGCGGCGCGGACGTGACTGTCAATCTCGGCGACATCGTCAGCGGCCCGCTGCAGCCGCTCGAGACGGCGCGGCGGCTGATGCCGCTGGACATCGTCGCCATCCGCGGCAATCACGAGCGCCAGCTGCTCACCCTGCGCCCGCAGGAGATGTCCGCCTCCGACCGCTTCGCCCACGCGGCGCTGGACGACGCCGCCCGCGCCTGGCTGGCCAGCCTGCCGCAGACCCTGCTGCTGGGCGACGACGTGCTGCTGGCTCACGGCACGCCGGACAGCGACAGCGCCTATTTTCTGGAGACGGTGGAGCCCGCCGGCTGCCGCCCGGCCACGCCTGAGGAGGCGGCGGCGCGCGCCGGCGCCGCGCGCGCGTCGCTCATCCTGTGCGGCCACACCCACACGCCGCGCCTGACCCGCCTGCCGGACGGGCGCCTGGCGCTGAACCCGGGCAGCGTCGGCCTGCCAGCCCTGCGCGGCTCCAGCCCGTGGCCGCACGTCACCGGCGCCGGTTCGCCGCACGCGCGCTACGCCACGGCCGAACGGCGCGCCGGCGGCTGGGACGTGTCCTTCCACGCCGTCGCCTATGACTGGGACCGCGCCGCCGCCATCGCCCTCCGCAACGGCCGGCCGGACTGGGCCCATACGCTGCGGGCCGGCTGGCCGCAGCCGTAACAGCGGCGTGACCGGACGCCGCCGCGGTGGTTAACCGCCGCGCCGCAGGGTGACAGGGGCGCCAACGCCATATAAACGTCGCGGAACAGCCACAACCAGCTCTGGCGACGTCCGGTTTGAAAGCGAAAGCGACGCGCGTCGCGACGTTTCTCGTCGCGGCTTACGCGCTTGTCCTGCATCTGGTGTTCACGTCGGCCCTCATGGCGTCCATGCCGCGAGGGGACGGCGAGATCTGCTTTGGCGACGTCTTCGCCGCGCCGGCCCAGCCCGGTGACGGCGGCGGCGCGCGCGTCCACTGTCCGGACTGCGTCCTGCGCGACCATATCGCCCCGGCGCCGCCCGCGCCGCGGCCTGCGGCGCGGCTCGCGCCGCGTCCGGTGGTCCATGCCCCGCCGCCGCCGGCCTCCGCCCATGTCGACGCGCCGCGCTGGTCGTGGAAGGCCCGCGCGCCGCCCGCCTCCGCATGACGCCCGGCCGCCGGCCCCCGCGCCGGCGGCCTGCCTTCCCGAACCTTTCCCATCCTTCGCGTCCGCCGCGCCCAGGGCCGGCGGTCCACGGGACGTTCCGTCATGCGAACTGAATCTCATGTCACCGCGCGCCGCCGGCGCGCGCCCGGCGCCCGTCTGCGCCGGCTCTCCGCCATTCCCGGCTCCGGCGTCATGCTCGCCGCGCTCACCGCCGTGGCGGCGGCACAGGGCGACCATGATCACGCCAGCCGCCAGCAGCCGCCCGCCGCCGCGGCGGAGGCGGCGGCGCTGGAGCTGCCGCGCATCGAGGTGCGCGGCGCGCCGCCGCCCGGCGTCGCCGCCATCTCCGGCGAGGAGGCCTTCGCCGCGGCGCTGGTCTCCGCCAACGCCGCCGACGTGCTGAACAACGCCCCAGGCGCGGCCAGGTGGGGCGGCGGCGGCGTCTCCGGCCTGCCGGCCATCAACGGCTTCGCCGCCGACCGCGTGCAGATCTCGCTGAACGGCATGCTGTTCGGCATCTTCTGTCCGAACGAGATGAACCCGCCGCTTTCCTTCGTGAATCCGGCCATGGTGGCCGCGGCGACGGTCCATTACGGAACCGCGCCCGTCAGTCTCGGCGGCGACTACACCGGCGCCAGGGTCGAGGTGGAGGCTGGCGCGCCCGTGTTCGGCAGCGGCCCGGGCGTGAAGGTGTCCGGCCGGGTCTCCGGCGGGTTCCGCAGCAATGGCGACGGCCGCGGCGTCGACGCCGACCTCTCCGCCGCCACGGCCGACGCCAGCGTGCGCTATGTCGGCGGCTGGAGCCGCGCCCGCGACTATCGCGACGGCGCCGGCCGCAAGGTGAAGTCCACCCTGTTCGAGGCCCAGAACCACGCCATCACCGTGGCCAGGAAGTTCGACAGCCACCTCTTCGCCTTCCAGCTCGGCGGCCAGTACATCCCGGACCAGGCCTATCCGAACCAGTACATGGACATGGTGTCCAACCGCAGCCTGTTCGGCAACGCGCGCTACGCCGGCGACTTCGACTGGGGCGCGCTGGAGGCGCGGGCCTTCGCCAGCCGCGTGCGCCATTCCATGGGCTTCATCGCGCCGGACAAGAACGGCGCCATGCCCATGGACACCCGGGCCTCGGACATGGGCTTCGCGGTGAAGGCGACATGGCGCGCCGCCGCCGCCGACACGCTGCGCGCCGGCGCCGAACTGTACCGCTACCGCCTCGACGACTGGTGGAACCCGGTTCCCGGCACGATGATGGGGCCGGACGTGTTCATCGCCATCAACAACGGCCGGCGCGCGCGTCTCGGAACCTTCCTCGAGTGGGAGCGGAGGCTCGATTCCCGCTGGACGCTGCTGGCGGGCCTGCGCAACGACACGGTATGGACCGGCGCCGGCCCGGTGCGCGGCTACAACGCCATGATGTACGGCGCGGACGCCGCCGCCTTCAACAGCCGCAGCCGCGCCCGCGCCGACGTGAACCTGGACGGCCAGGCGGCGCTGCGCTTCCAGCCGGACGCCGTCTCCACCTATGAGCTGGCCTTCGCCCGCAAGACCCGCTCGCCCAACCTGTACGAGCGCTACGCCTGGTCCACCGGCACCATGGCCATGCGCATGACCGGCTGGTTCGGCGACGGCAACGGCTATGTCGGCGACCCCGACCTGAAGCCGGAGACGGCGCACACGGCCAGCTTCACCGCGGTGTGGCGCGACGCCGCCGGCCGCTGGCGGCTGCGGGCGACGCCGTGGTTCAGCCATGTGGTCGACTACATCGACGCCGACCGCTGCGCCGCCGCCGGCTGCCTCGCCGCCAGGCGGGACAATCTCACCGCACGCAACGGCTTCGTCTACCTGCGCTTCGCCAACCATGACGCGCGCCTGTATGGCGTGAACGTGGACGGCCAAGCGACGCTGTGGGACGACGCCGTCTGGGGCAGGGGCGTGCTGCGCGGCCAGCTCAGCCTCACCCGCGGCCGCCGCACGGACGGCGTCAACCTTTACCAGATCATGCCGGTGAACGCCGTCATCGCCCTCGATCACGCCATTGGCGGCTGGACGGCCAGCGCCGAGTTGCAGCTGGTCGGCGCCAAGCATCTGGTCAGCCAGGTCCGCAATGAGGTGAAGACCTCCGCCCATGCGCTGGTGAACCTGCGCGCCGGTTACAAATGGGAGATGCTGCGCTTCGAGGCGGCGGTGGAGAACCTGTTCGACGCCCGGTATTACAAGCCGCTCGGCGGCGCCGATCTGGTGAACTCCCGCGCCTACAGCCCCACCGGCGCGGCGATGTGGGGCCTCCCCGTCGCCGGCATGGGCCGCACGTTCAGCGCCCGCCTGTCGGTGGAGTTCTGAGAAGGCGACTGACGGAACCGGGCGATGACCGCGCCGCCGGCGACTCTCCGCCGGCGGCGTTTTCATGCGCATGTCGTCTGGCGCGCATGGCGCGCAGGCGGCCCACGCCCGGAAAAGCGGCGCCACAGGCCCGGGCGCCGGCCTGCGTCATGCCGGCTGTCCTGCATGGCGGGAGGCGTCGCCGGTCACCGGCATGGCGCGGTCAGGGTTATGGTCGCGCCTGCGCTTTCCAGGCCGGAAACGCGACATGATCGGTTGACTTCCGGATAAATCCGGTCACAGTCCCGGAAGATAAAAAATAGTTCTGCAGAAATTGTGGGGCGATCCGCGTCGTAATTCTACGGAATATTGGCGTAATACAGGGCGGCGGTCGCCGGCGGCCGGGCGTGGCGCGCCGGATTCCGCGGCCGCGCGCGAACATGCGCGACAGCGAAAGGAAACAGATGCACGTTGCGCCGGATCTGACCAGCTGCGACCGGGAGCCCATCCACACGCCAGGGGCCATCCAGCCGCACGGGCTGCTGCTGGTGGCCTCCGCCGACGATCTCACCGTCACCGGCGGCGCCGGCGACATTGAAGCCCGCCTGGCGCGGGACTGGTTTGGCCAGCCGCTGTCGCGCCTGCTGGGCCAGGACGTGGCGGCGCAGCTGGCGGCCATGCCCGCGGGGGTGAAAAGCGTGGCGCTGGCCGGGCAGGTCAGGGGCGCGCAAGGCGCCTTCGACGCGCTCGCCCATCGCGACGGCCCCCTGATCCTGGTGGAGCTGGAGCCGGCCCCGGCCACGCGCCAGACGGCCATGGCGCTGCTGTGGGAGCTGGACCAGATCGCCCGCGGCTTTGAGTCGGCGGCCTCCATTGCTGACCTGTGCCAGCGCGCCGTCGCCGCGACGCGCGACATCACCGGCTTCGACCGGGTGATGGCCTACCGCTTTCTCGACGACGGCGCCGGCGAGGTGATCGCCGAGGCGCATGCGCCGGGCTGGGGCGGTTTTCTCGGCCACCGTTTCCCGGCCGGCGACATTCCCCGCCAGGCGCGGGCGCTCTATGTGCGCAACCGCGCCCGCCTCATCGCCGACGTCGGCTATGTTCCGGCGCCGCTGCGTCCGGACCGGTGGAGCGGCCTCGACCTCAGCGACGTCGGCCTGCGCTCGGTGTCGCCGGCGCACCTGCAGTATCTGCGCAACATGGGCGTGGGCGCCTCCGCCTCCTTTTCGGTGGTGCGCGACGGCGCCCTGTGGGGGCTGGTCGCCTGCCACCACGCCGGGCCCCGCCATCCGCCGCGGGAGATCATGGCGGCGGCCACGGCCGTGGCCAACGCCCTTGGCCGCCAGCTCGCCGCGCGGGAGAGCGAGGCGGCCTACGCCCGGCGCCTGCGCCTGCGCGGCGTGGTGGACGACCTGCTCGGCCATTTTCACGACGACCGGCCGCTGGCGGCGGTGATGGAAGGTCTGGGCGAGAGCCTGCGCGCCGCCTTTGACGCCGACGGCTTCGTGTTCGTCGACGGCGGGCGGGTCCGGCTGTGGGGCGTCGGCCCGCGCGGCGCGGCGCTGCAGGCGCTGGCCGCGTGGACGCTGCGCCAGACCCGGCGCGAGCCGCTGGCCATGCGCAGCCTCGGCGATCATTATCCGCCGGCCCGCGCCTGGCCGCAGCTGGCCAGCGGCCTCATGGCCGCGCCGCTGGCGCGCGAGGGGCGGGCGCTCATCTGGTTGCGGGTGGAGCAGGTGGAGGAGGTGCGCTGGGCCGGCGATCCCGCCAGTTTCCACGCCGCCAGCCCGGACCTGCCGCTCACCCCCCGCCGCTCCTTCGCCACCTGGGCTGAATCGGTGGGCGGCCTGTCGCGCCCGTGGACGGCGGAGGCGGCGGACGCCGCCCGCCGGCTGGCCAGGGGCATCGACGACGCCCGCTTTCACCGCCGCCTGCGCCTGCTCAACCGCGAGCTGCACGAGACGGTGGAGGAGCGCAACGCCCTGCTGGCCCAGCAGGAGCTGATGATGCGCGAGGTGGACCACCGCGTGCAGAATTCGCTGCAGATGGTGAACGCCTATCTGCGCTTTCAGGCGCGCGAGGCCGGGCAGGGCGCCGTCGCCGACATTCTGGCCGAGGCGCAGGCGCGCATCGCCGCCGTGGGGCTGCTGCACCGGCGGCTGTATCGCGCCGACCGGTCGCAGGCCATCGAGCTGGGCGCCTATCTCACCGAGCTGCTCGATGACCTGCGCGCGGCGCTGGGGCCGGAGTGGGCCGGCATGCTGCGGGCGCGGATCGCCGACATGCTGGTGGACGCAGGGCGCGCCGTGCAGGTGGGAGTGGTGATGACCGAGCTGGTCATCAACGCCTCCAAATACGCCTATGGCGGCGCGCCGGGGCCGGTGGAGGTGACGCTGGAGCGGGTGGGCGACCGCTTCCGCCTCACCGTGGCGGATCACGGCGAGGGCGGCGCCGGCGGCGGCGCCCCGCAGGGCGGCGGCTTCGGCGGGCGGCTCATCGCCGGCACGGCGCAGCGGCTGCGCGGCGTGCTGGAACGGACGGACAACGGGCCCGGCGTGCGGGCGACGCTGACGGCGGCGATCAATGACTGACGGAACCATGACCCTGCTGGCCGGGCGGCCGCAAAGCCTGCGTCACCTGCTGCGCGCGGCCACCGCGGCCGACCACGCCCGCGTGGACGCGGGCGCGGCGCGCCACGACCTCTCCACCCGCGACGGCTACCGCGCTTTCCTGCTGTGGCAGGCGCGGGTCCTGCCGGGGTTCGAGGCGCTGTTCGACGCCGCCGCCGGCGCGCCGCCGGACTGGCCGGAGCGCCGGCGGGCGCCCGCGCTGCGGGCGGATCTGGCGGCGCTGGGCGCGGCCATGCCTGCGCCGGCGCCCGTCCCGGCGCTGGAGGGGCCGGCGGCCCGGCTCGGCGCGCTGTATGTGCTGGAGGGCTCGCGCCTCGGCGGGCTGATGCTGGCGCGGACGGTGCGGTCCGCCTGGCCGGACGCGCCGCTGTCCTTTCTGGAGCACGGCGCGACGGCGCGCCTGTGGCCGCGCTTCACCGCCTGGCTGGACGCCCACGCCCTGTCGCCGGCGGAGCAGCAGGCCATGACCCGCGGCGCCCGCGCCGCTTTCGCCGCCTTTCTCGCCGCACTCGACGGCTGAGGCCGGCCGCGCTCCGGCCCGGCGGGGCGCGCCGGGCCGGCGGCCTCAGCGCCAGCAGCCGCTGGCGTCGGAGGCATAGCCGACCGCGCGGCAGGCGGCGTCCACCAGGCTCTGGCCGCGCTCGTTGAGCAGGATGCCCGCGCCCATGCGGTTCATCACATAGCCGAAGCTCATCTGCGAGCGCGGATCGGCGAAGCCGATGGATCCGCCGGCCCCGACATGGCCGAACGCCTCCTCCGGCAGCACTACCGAGCAGTCGGCGGCGTTGTCCAGCCGCCGGTTGTCCATGGATTTCATGAAACCCAGCGAAAAGCGCGTGGGAATGGCCAGGGTTGCGTCCAGATGCGTCGCCACCGAGACGCGGCTCATGCGCGCCAGCGTGTCGGCCCCCACCAGCCGCACGCCGTTGACGGCGCCGCCACTGGCCAGCGGCGCGTAAAGCCCCGCCAGGCTGCGGGCGTTGCCAACCCCCGTCGCCGAGCCGATCTCCGCCGCCCGCGCCTCGCGGGCGTTGGGATTGAAGTGGCCATTGTTGAACAGGAACAGCGCTGACGGGCCCCCCGGATCGGCCATGGCCGCCTTCACGATGCGGCTGTTGCGGGAGTTTTCGTCGGGGATGAAGGGCAGCACCGGCGCCACCCGGCGCTCCTCGCTCTCCGGCAGGCCGATCCAGAAGTCCAGCCCCAGCGGCCCCGCCACCTCCTCGTGGAAGAATTCGCCCAGCCGCCGGCCGGTGGAGCGGCGCACCATCTCGCCCACCGTCCAGGCGCTGCTCACCGCATGATAGCCGTTGCGCTCGCCGGGGCGCCAGAACGCCGCCTCCTTCTCCAGCAGCGCCACCATGCCCCAGTAGTCATAATAGGCGCCGGGCTTCAGCTCCTCGCGGAAGTGCGGCACGCCGGCGGAATGGTCGAGCATCATCGCGACCAGCGTCTCCTCCTTGCCGGCCTGGCCGTATTCCGGCCAGTAGCGCGTCACCGGCGCGTCGAGATCGAGCAGGCCGCGGTCCGCCGCCATGTGGGCGCACAGCGCCGAGGCGCCCTTGGTGCAGGAGAACACCACCGTCACCGTGTCGCGCGTCCACGGCGCGCCGTCGGGCGCGATCCGTCCGCCCCACAGGTCCACCACCGTCCTGCCGCCGATCTGGATCGCGACGCTGGCGCCCACCTCGTCGCGCCGCTCGAAATTGTCGATGAACGCCTCAAGCACCGGCGTGAAGCGCGCGTCGCAATAGCCGGCGACGACGCCGCGGGCGGTCGTCCTGCTTGTCTCCATGGTCTCCCCCCTTGTCCTGCCCGCTGCGCGCGGGCGCGGGCCGCGCGCCCGCCAGCGGCCAAGTACGCACCAGTACCGGCCGCCGCGCAAGCGGCAAAAGGCGGGCGGGCGCGCAGGGCGGGGCTGCGGCCGGCGGCCATTGACCGCTTCCGGGCACAGGGTCAACAATCGCCGTCATGACCGGAAAACCGGCGCGGCGCAGAAACTTGCGCCACAGACGACAGAAGGAGGAAACGCCATGTCCGACGACGGCGTAACCCGCAGGGCGGCCGTGCTCGGCCTCGCCGCGGGCGCGATGGCGCCTGCCTTGCCGCAATTCGCCCGCGCCCGGCAGGGCCGCGACGCGCCAGATGAAATTCTCATCGGCAACGTCAACGCCTACAGCGGCCCGGCGGCGGTCTACGCGGTGCTGGGCAAGGCGGCCGAGGCCTATTTCCGCATGGTCAACGACCGCGGCGGCGTTAACGGCCGCAAGGTGCGCGTTCTCAGCTACGACGACGCCTACAGCCCGCCAAAGACGGTGGAGCAGACCCGCAAGCTGGTGGAGCAGGACGGCGTGCTGCTGATGTACGGCTCGCTCGGCGCGCCCACCAGCACCGCCACGCTGCGCTATCTGGACGGGCGGAAGACGCCGCACCTGTTCATCGCCTCCGGCGCCACCAAGTTCGGCGATCACAGGACCTGGCCCTGGGCCATGGGCCTGCAGCCCAGCTACCAGACCGAAGGGCGCGCCTTCGCCGCCCATCTCAAGGCGACGAAACCGGACGCGAAGATCGGCATCCTCTACCAGAACGACGATTTCGGGCGCGACGTGCGTCAGGGCTTCCGCGACGGTCTCGGCGAGCGGGTCGACATGATCGTGGCCGAGGCGCCCTATGAGTCCACCGACCCAACCGTGGACTCGCAGATCGTGAAGCTGCGCGCCTCCGGCGCCGACACCTTCATGAACATGACCACGCCCAAGTTCGCCGCCCAGGCCATACGCAAGGTGGCGGAGCTGGGCTGGAAGCCAACCCACTATCTCGGCTCCAACGCCAACTCCATCGCCGCCGTCATCGGGCCGGCCGGCAAGGAGAACGCCGTCGGCATCATCTCCAGCGCCTACATCAAGGATCCCAACGACCCGGAATGGGCCAGCGATCCGGCCTTCGCCGAGTGGCGGGCGTTCTACGGAAAATACCTGCCGGAGGCGGACCTGAAGGACCCGCTCACCGTCTACGCCTATGTCTCCGCCCAGACGCTGGAGCAGGTGCTGCGCCAGTGCGGCGACGACTTCTCGCGCGAGAACATCATGCGCCAGGCGGCCAGCCTCCGCGACTTCCGGCCGGGCCTGCTGCTGCCGGGCATCGTCATCAACACCGCGCCGGACGACCATTACCCGATCGAGCAGCTGCAGCTCATCCGCTTTAACGGGGAATCTTACGAACGCTTTGGCCCCGTTATCGATTCCGCGCTGCGCAAGTGAGCCGGGCCGGGCCCGGGCGCCGGCGGGGCGCCGCGTCCGGGCCAGCCGCCGCGCCGCCGGCCGCGCCGGCGCGCCGCCTTCGACGGAGAGCCTGAATGACCCGGATACCGAACGACATCTGCGACGCCGCCACGGTCAGCGACATGTTCCTGAAGGTCGCCGCCATCTGCCCGGACAATGACTTTCTGGTGGTGGGCCCGCTGGCCGGCCGCGCCTATCTGCCGGAGGGGCGGACCTGGACCTACGCCGGCGCGCGCGCCGCCGTCGACGGGCTCGCCGCCCGTTACCGCGCCGCAGGCTACGGCCCCGGCCATCGCGTCGCCGTGCTGCTGGAGAACAGGCCGGAGCATTTCCTGCATTTCCTGGCGCTCAACCGGCTGGGCGTCTCTCTCGCCCCGGTCAATCCGGATTACCGGCCGGACGAAATGCGCTACCTGCTGGAGCATTCGGAGGCGACGCTGCTGGTGGCGCTGCCGGAGCGCATGGACCAGGCGCGGCGGGCGCTGGCCCTGTGCGAACGCCCGCCGGCGCTGCACGACGTGACCTCGCCGGAGCCGTTTCCGCCGCCGCGCGCCCCCGCCGCCGCCACGACGCCGGGGCGCGACACGGAAACCTGCCTCTATTACACCTCCGGCACCACCGGCCGGCCCAAGGGCTGCGTCACCGACAACGAATATTACCTCGGCGTCGGCCTCATGTGCCGCAGCACCACCGGGATGGCCCGGTACCGGGAATGCGCCGAGCGCATCTACAATCCGCTGCCGCTGTTCCACATCAACGCCGGCGTGTTCAGCTTCATGGCGGCCCTGGCCACTGGCGGGGCGGTGATCCTGCCGGACCGGTTCCATCCGCAGAGCTGGTGGCGCGAGCTCATCGACAGCCACGCCACCATCGCCCACTATCTCGGCGTCATCCCGGGCATGCTGATCAAGCTGCCGCCGACGCCGGAGGAGCGGGCGCACGGCCTGCGCTTCATGCTGGGGGCGGGCGTCGAGCCGGAGATCCACGAGGAATGCGAACGGCGCTTCAACGCGCCGCTGGTCGAGCTGTGGGGCATGACCGAGACCGGCGGCGGCTTCATCGCCGACACCGAGCCGCGCATGATCCACACCCGCGCCATCGGCCGCCCGCTCGGCCGGCCGGGCATCGACCTCGAGGCGCGCGTTGTTGACGAAAACGACAATGACGTGCCGGCGGGGCGCGAGGGCCAGCTGCTGGTGCGCCGCTGCGGCGACAACCCGCGCCTCGGCATGTTCCGCGAATATCTGAAAAATCCTGAAGCCACGGCCGAGGCCTGGCGCGGCGGCTGGTTCCACACCGGCGACGTGGTGCGCCAGGACGAAACCGGCATGCTCTATTTCGTCGACCGCAACAGGAACATCATCCGCCGTTCCGGCGAAAACATCGCCGCCGCCGAAGTGGAGGCGACGCTGCTCGCCCATCCGGAGGTGGCGGAGGCGGCGGTGATCGCCGCCCCGGGCGAGGTGCGCGAGCAGGAGGTGTTCGCCTGCATCCGCCCGCGTCATCCGGAACGGGCGGGCGAGGCGCTGGCGACGGAGCTCTTTGACTGGACCAACGGGCGGCTGGCCTATTACAAGCCGCCGGGCTGGATCCTGTTCCTTGACGAGCTGCCGAAAACCAGCACGCAAAAGGTGCAGAAAACCAGCCTGTTTCCGCCCGGCGCCGATCCGCGCCAGGCGCCGGGCGTCATCGACCTGCGCGCCCGCAAGAAGCGCGGCTGAGCCGCGCCGGGCGGGGCGCCGCCGGACACGCGCGGCGGGGCGCTCACTGCCGCGGGCGCAGGCCGCGGCGGCCGCGCCGCGGGAAACAGCCCGCGCAGGCGACCTGCGCCGGCCCGGCGACCGGCGGCGCGGTTCCGCGCCCTGCGTTCGCCGCGCCTCCCGGTCGGGAGGCGGTGCATAAACCGCGGCAAGATGATTGGCGGACGGCGGCAGGTGTGGTCTGCTGTCGGCGCGCCGGCGTCTGCCGGCGGCGCAGGGCGGTCCGGGCGGTCAGGCCCGGCGGTCAATCCAGCGGAGGAGCACACCATGGCGTGGTCATACGGGGCGAAAAGTTTTGCCGGCGGCGTCCGCATGACGCTGGCCGCAGGGGCGGCGGCGGCCGCGGCGGTCATGCTCGCTGCGTGCCAGACAACTCCGCCGCCTTCCACCACCGACATGCTGTCGGCGGCCGGCTTCACCATGAAGACCGCCGACACGCCCAAACAGCAGAAGGCGCTGGCCGCGCTGCCGCCCAACGCCTTCACCGTGCGCCACGTCAAAGGCAAGCCGGTGTTCATCTACGCGGACCCGCAGGGCTGCAACTGCATTTATGTGGGCGGCGAGCAGAATTACCAGCAATACAAGGCCCTCGCCGTGCAGAAATCCATCGCCCAGGACCGGCTGATGGCGGCGCAGCTCGAGCAGCAGGCGGCCGACATCGCCAGCCTCAACGCCTGGGACTATGCGACCTGGGGCGGCTGGGGCGGCCCCGGCTGGTGGTGGTGGTAAAACCAGCCGAATCCTGCGCCGGCCCGCCGGCGCAGGACATCGCGTCTGATCGGAGGCGCCTGGACTGGAGCTCCGGCGTCCAGGCCGGAGCGAGGGGGGCGCAGGAGCTAGGTAAACATGTCTGAGAGTGATGATGTGGCGGTGCGCTATGAAGAGCGCGAAGTCGTGGCGCTGTTCGGCGGAGAGGGTGAGCTGAACGCGGCCGTGGACGCGCTGCTGAAGATCGGCGTATCGCGCGAGGATCTGAGCGCGCTCACCGCGCCCCCGGCAAGCGGGCCCCAGTCCGCCGGGGCCCAGGCCGACAGCCCCGACACCCCGCGTGAGGCCTACAAGGCGCCGGAGGAGCGCAGCGAGGGAGTCTCCGCGCTCGTGGCCGCGCCGGTTTACGCCCTCGGCGCCGGCGCCGTCGCGGCGGCGGCCACCGCGGGCGCGGCGCTGGCGCCGGTGATCGCCGTGGCGGCGGGCGGCGTAGCCGCCGGCGGCGCCGTCGGCCTGCTGCTGGCTCGTCTGGTGGGGCGCAGGCACGCCCGCGACGTCGAGATGCAGCTGGCTTCCGGCGGTCTGGTGCTGTGGGTGCACAACCCCGATCCGGCCCGCGACGCCGCCATCATCGGGGCCCTGAAGGCCAACGGCGCCCGCGACGTCCACGTGCATGTGGCGCAGCGGACCTGGGGCCGGAAGGATTCGCCGCTTTCCACCTTCAACCCGGACCCGCTGCTGGGCAAGGGGTGACCGCCCGCGGCCGCAGCTCCGGCTGCGGCCGCCGCCTGGCCGGCGCCGCGCGCCGGCCATGGAGAAACCCCAGGCGCGGGCCTGGGGCTCCTTTCAGCGTTTGCGGCGTGCGGCGGGCCTGGCGGGAGACGCCCCGGGGCCGCGCCGCCAGCCGCCTCACCAGCGCTGCGATCCGTACCAGCTGTCGACGTCCGCGCGCACGCGGTCCTTCTCCAGGCCATAGCGCTCCTGGATCTTGCCCTCGAGCTGGTCGCGCCGGCCCTCAATGACGTCCAGGTCGTCGTCAGTGAGCCTGCCCCACTGCTCCTTCACCTTGCCCTTGAGCTGTTTCCAGTTTCCTTCCACGCGGCTCCAGTCCATGTGCTGTCCTTTCTGTCGGTGTCGCCGGCGACGTCATCGCCAGCCGGAGACATGACGCGGTCACGCCGCCGTCACGTCAGGTTAAAAACCAGATCAGGATGATGACCGGAATGGGAACGCCGATCAGCCAAAGCAACAGACTTCGCCCCATTCGCGAAACTCCCGGTTTTTTCATGAAAACTGTCGCCGGAAATGACGTGAGATGGCGGTATTTCCGTCCAGGCGTCCGTCATGTCCGTCGTCCGTTACAGGAACGTCAGCAGACGCCGTAAGGTTCCGGCGAATGTCGCTGGCGCGGCCGGCGCAAGGCCCCGCGGCCGCCGCAGGCGCCGCGGCCGCCGGAAGCGGGCGGGGGCCGGCGCCGCCAGACGTCGCCCGATTGCAGACGGCCGGCGGATGTCGCAACCTGGCGAACACGGGTCTGGGCCGCGCGCGGGGCGCGGCGGAGCAGGGGGAGGGGCTCATGGCCGACGCCGTTGCGCCGCAAGGCGCGCGATACGCATGGACGAAGGCGCTGCTTGGCATGCGGCCGGCGGTGTGGCCCACCGGGCCGTCAGTGCGGGCGGCCATCTCTGTCGGCGCGCCGTTCGTCGCCGGCGCGCTGTCCGGCGACATCGTCGCCTTCATGTGGCTGGGCATGGGGGCGCTGATGTGCGTCACCGGCGAAGGCGACGGCGACTATCGCAGCCGCGCGCGCCGGCTGGCCGTCGCCGCGCCGCTCGGCGCGCTCGGCTTTTTCGCAGGATATCTCGACGCGCTGCCGCCGGCGGGGGTGGCGCTGGCCATGGCCGGGGCCGGCGTGCTGGCCGGCGTCGTCAGCGCCATGGGGCCGGCGCTCTCCATCGGCATGTTGCAGGCGCTGCTGGTGGCGGCCATCGCCATCGGCGCGCCCGTTCCCGCGCCCTATTTCCAGCCGGCCGCGCTCTATCTCGCCGGCGCGTTCTGGCACCTGGCGCTGCTGGCGGCGGAGGCGCTGCTGCGGGACAGGGCGCAGCAGCGCGCCGCGGCGGCGCAGCTGCTGCAGGCGCTGGCGACGCTGGCGCGCGTGCGGGCCAGCGGCGTGCGCGACGCGGCCGCTGCGCGCCGCGCGGTGGCGATGCAGCTCAGCGCCGCCTGGCGCGCCCCGCCGGACGGCCGGATGCTCCGCGCCGGGGCGCTGCGCGACGCCGACGCCCTGTTCGCCCGCATCACCGCCGAAACGGCGCCAGCCACGCTGGCGCCGCAGGCGCAGCGGCTGGAGGAAGCCGCCGACGCCGTCATGGCCGGACGCTGCGGCCGCCGCGATCTCGCCCGCCTGCTGGAGGAGCTCGCCGGCGACGCCCGCTGGCCGGCGCCGCAGGACGCGCCGCAGCGGCCCATACCCTGGCCGGCGCCGGACGCCGCCGTCCTGCAGTCGGCGGCGGCGCTGGGTCTCTGCCTCGGCATCGCCTACGCCTGCCGGCTGGTCGTCGACGCCAGCCACTGGTTCTGGATTCCGCTCACCGTCGGCCTGGTGATGAAGCCGGATCTCGGCTCGGTGTTCGCCCGGGCCATCCAGCGCTGCATCGGCACGTCGGCGGGCGTGGTCATCGGCGCCGTCCTTCTCTGGCTTACGCCCAGGGGCGCCGGCTTCGGCGCGGTCATCGGCCTGCTGGCCGCGGCGCTGCCCTGGGCCATGGCGCGCTCCTACGCCCTGCAGGCGGTGTTCCTGACGCCGCTGGTGCTGATGCTGGTGGATCTCATCGTTCCCGGCCCGCAGTCGGCGGATTACGCCGGCCAGCGTTTCGTCGACACGCTGGCCGGCGGCGCGATCGTGCTGCTCGTCGGCTATTTCCCGTGGCCGCGCAGCCATTCGCGCCAGGACGCGGCGGCGTTTGACCGGGTGCGCGCCGCCCTGGCCGCCTGCCTGCGCGCCCTCGCCGGAACGGGGCCGGACCCGGCCCTGGCGCGGGCGGCGGCGTGGGCCGCCATCTGCGACTGCCGCGCCCGTCTCGGCGCCGCCCTGGCGGAGCCGCCGCCGGCCAGCGCCGAGGCGGCGACGTGGCTGGCCGCCGTTGATTCCGCCGAACGGATCTTTGACGCCATCGCCGCCTGCCCGCCGGGTGCCGTCCGCCCCGAAGACGCGCCGGCGCTCGCGGCGCTGGCGCGACAGGCGCAGGACGGGCTGACGGAGCGGCCGTCGCCGCCGCCGGGGGCGACGCCGGCCGTGGCGGCGCTGTTCGCCCGCGTCGTCGCAGCCTGCGCCCACATTGACCGGCTCACCGGCCGCGCCCGCGGCGCCGCGGCGACGCCATGACCAGTGACGGCGGCGCGCGCCGGCGCCAGACTGCGTGGACGGCAGGCCGCGACAGGCGCGCCGCCGGCAGGGCGCGACGGGCGCGCCGCCATGCCATTGCGGCGCCGCACAGGGGGCGCCAGGGGGGAAAACATGCAGACGCTTGTCGTGCTGGCGCTGTCGAATTTCACCGTCACCTTTCTGCTGGTCGCGCTCGCCGTCGCCCTGGCCGGAATGGCGCGGGCGCCGAAACCGCTCACGCGCCGCCTCGTGACGGAAAAACTGCTGTTCTGGTACCTGTTTTTCGGCGTCGGCCTGACGTTTCTCTACAACGGGGTGATGCACGCCGCCTTCAGCGAGATGACGGCGAAATTCATCGGCTGGGCCAACAGCCCGTTCCAGCTGGAGGTGGGCTACGCCAGCTTCGGCTTCGCCGCGGTGGGCTTTCTGGCCTGCTGGCGCGGGTTCGACATGCGCCTCGCCGCCATCCTCGGGCCGGCGCTGTTCCTGTGGGGCGCCGCCGCCGGCCATGTGCGGTCGATGGTGGCGGACCACAATTTCGCGCCCGGCAACGCCGGCTCCATTTTCTGGACCGACATCATCACGCCGCTGCTGGGGTTTCTGCTGCTGTGGCTGCGGTATCGCGGTGAGCGGGCGCGCTCCGCCTGACGCGGACCCGCTTCAGGCGTCCTTCTCCACCACGCCGAGCCGCATGCGCACCGGCCAGACGATGCGGCGCGGCCGGTCGGGATCTCCCCACAGCGCGCCAAGCTCCGCGGCGAAGCGGGCGAGCGCCGTTTCGCCCTGCGCGCCGGCGCGCTTCACCGCCGACCAGGTGGAGAGGTAGCCGACAAAGGCCTCGGCCGGCCATTCGGCGGTGATTTCGAATGGCGGCGGCTGCAGCTCGCGGAAGGGAAAGGGCAGGCCGGCGTAACCGGATTCGACCAGCCGCCGCCCGGGCGGCCAGAACGGTCCCATCTCCCCGTAACAGAAACGCCGGAAGCGCGCGTCGAGGTCCGGATCGCCGAGCCTGGCGACGCCATAGCTGAGCAGGGCGACCGGCGCGCCCGGCGCCGCGACGCGCCGGACCTCGTCATAAAACCGCGGCAGGTCGAACCAGTGCGCCGCCTGGGCGGCGGTGATCAGGCTGACGCTGGCGTCGGGCGCGGGCAGCGCCTCGGCCGGGGCGGCCACGTAGCGCACGTTGGGGTGGGCGGGGGCGTGGGCGATCTGTTCGCCGGCGGGGTCACAGCCGATGACCCGCTCAAAATGTCCGCCCAGCAGCAATGTGAGCTGGCCGCCGCCGCATCCCGCGTCGAGGGCGAGGCGACGGCCCGGCGCGAGGTCCGCGAGAAAGCTGGCGATACCGTCGGGCCAGGCCGGGCGAAAGCGCGCGTAGGCGTCGCCGCCCTCGGCGAACCAGTTTCGGGGCGCGTCGGCCATGGGCCGTTCTCCGTCGCAGTCGCGGCGGACCCTCGCCACGCGGTCCGGCGGCGCGCCTTTCGGGATCTCCTGACAGGCGCGGCGGGGGCCGCGTGACGGATGCATCCGCCTGAAGACCGGTCGCGGCGGCCGGGGGGCCGGGAAAAGGCTCCACGCCCGCCGTTTCCGGCGGGGATACTAGCCCACGATCGCCGGCTGCGCCGCAGTTTTCTGATTCGCCTTCCCGACGCCGCCTGCGGCGCGGCGCCGCGGCGGCGGCGACCAGTTCCGCCTCCGGCGCCGCGCGGGCTGGCCGCGGCGCGTCCGCCCGCTCATGCGCCCCGTCCGCCGGCGGGAGGCGGTTCGCTCCGGCTGGTCCGGCCGAACAGTCGTGACTCGGCGCGGATGGCGATCTGGGTGTTCAGGAACCGGGGCAGCCAGGGACGGACGCCCTCCACGCGGACGATGCGGTAGTACTGCGACAGCAGGCGGACCAGCGCACGGTAATCAAAGCCGCGGTGGCCGTCCTGCGGAACCCGCTCGCAGCGCCCCAGCGTCTGGTTGACGAAGTCCCGGAAGCTGTGGTCGGCCCGGAACCCGTACACATGCTTCTTGTAGAGGAACTTGGCCGCGAACAGCGGCCCGGTTTCAACCGGAACCGTGGCCAGCAGCAGCGGCGCGCAGGCCGCCAGCCGCGCCACATAGGCCTCCAGCGCGCCAGGGCGCGGCAGGTGCTCCAGCGTCTCGAGCGCCAGGGCCACGTCCCAGCGTCCGCTGACG
Organism: Camelimonas abortus; assembly: GCF_042432745.1. NCBI lineage: Bacteria > Pseudomonadati > Pseudomonadota > Alphaproteobacteria > Hyphomicrobiales > Chelatococcaceae > Camelimonas > Camelimonas abortus. The sequence goes on from NZ_JBHLWR010000006.1 coordinate 969,674, forward strand.
TCGGCCGGATCGCTCGACCGGCGGAACTCATGCTGCGGGTAGCGGGCGATGGCCTCGTCCAGCCCGCCGCCCGTTCCGGCGTCCAGCCCCAGATACCGGGTGGGCGTGAAGGACAGATATTGCAGCGAGCGGGCGTTGAAGCAGCCAAGCTCGATCACCGCGCCCGAAAGTCCCCGCGTCTCCCGCCGGAGCCAGTGAAAACGCCCTTCATGCACCCACTTGCGCAGGCCATGGCTGAACAGTTGCCTGTCATATTCGGTGAGCGGAACAGGATCCCGCGCGCAACCTGACATTGATTTGCTCCGGCTTGCCCGTCGCGCCGAAGTTGTTTCGTGTTTTCACCAGAAATTTATTGTTCGCCTTGTCTTGCGTGACAAGCGGAAAGCGGCGCCGGCCGGCGCGGGAATCCGGGGCGCGCTGAGAGGCGCGCTGCGGCGCTTCGGGCTGCGGAGGAGGGGGGCGCAGGCGCGGCTGCGGGACGGGAGCGCGGGCCCCGCGTCAGCGGTCGCGGGCGGCGGAGGTCCCCCGCGGCGCCGGCGCATGATCGTGGCTGTGGTCATGGCCATGAGGGCGGCCGGCGTGCGGGCGCGCGGGGATGATGGTCAGCGCGCCGTGTTCCAGAAATTTCTGCGAAATCACCCCGTCGGCGAAGGTCCGCAGCGCTGCGGCGTCGCCGCGCAGGATGCTGACTTCGAGGCAGCGGCCGGAATCGATGTGCACGTGCAGCGAGGAGACGGTGAGGTCGTGCGCCTGGTGGTGCATCGCCGTCAGACGCGTGGAGAGATTGCGCGCCTCGTGGTCGTAAACATAGCTCAGCACGCCGAAGCAGCGGCCGGCGGCGCCCGCCTGCAGCGCCGCCTCCCGCAGGCCGGCGCGGGCCAGGTCGCGCAGCGCCTCCGAGCGGTTCGGATAGTTGCGCAGCGCAATCATGCGGTCGAGCTCGGCAAGGAGACCGTCGTCAATGGTGATGGTGATGCGCTGCATGTCCGCCGTCTCTCCAGCCGCCGCCTGCGGCGGTTCCGCGCGCCGCGCGGGGCGCGCAATTCTAGTCGTGGCGAGGCAGGCGATCCAGCGCCATCCGCGCGCCGGCTTTTCCGGGGCCAGCCGGCGGCGGGGCGGCGGGGTCCGCCGGCGGCGGGGCCGGCGAAGGCGGGCGCGCACGCCGCGCCCCGCGTGACGCCGGGCCTCGCCCTCGCGCCCGGCCGGAGGGAGGGACGGGCGAAGGGAGCCAGACGACGGGCGCTGGGGCGGCGCCGGCAGGGCGAATGGCGTCGCGGTCCCGTCGCGGCCGCCGGAGGGCGCAGGCGCGGTTGTGCGCCCGCACTGTCGCGCCCCTGCGGCCAGGCTCGCCGGCAGGCGTCCGGCTCCTGCCTTCGGCCTGCCGCGCGGTCCGGGGCGCGCGGCCGCGCGAAACGGCCTCTTGCGCCGGACGGCGCGCGCGGCGGCCGCCGGCGCCAGTCCGGCCGCCAGCCGCATCAGCAGGTGTCGTTAACAATTATTGACAATATATATCACGGATAATTTTGTCGTCATCGGCGCAAACTGAATTTAATTCAGAAAACATCATTCATGACGTCCGTATTTATGGAAGTGATCCATGTTGCCGGATCTGCGGCTTGTCCCGAAACAGCACGCCCATCTCAGACAGATCACCGACAACGGCGCGACGAATTTCGCCGGCGCCTGCGACTATCTGTGCGAGGTGCTGCAGAAAGGCAGCTTCAGGGCCGCGGCGGCCGGGGTCGCCTACATCGGCCCTTATGGCGACATCATCCGCTGGCTCATGGCCGCGGCCGACGTGCTGCGCGACAACCGCCAGAGCGCGATGAACCTGACCATGCGCAGCGTGCTCGGGCAGTCGCTGGCCGGCAGCCTCGCCATGGACGAGGGCGCGGCGGAGCGCGTGGCGGTCGAGGTTGCCGAACATGTGACGCGGGGCCTGATCCGAACCGTGCTGCGCCGGGGCGTCATTCCCGGCGCCGCCCGGTTCCTCCAGCGCGACCTCGCCGCGACCGAGTGGCTGGCCGGCGCCACCATCGGCGGCTGGGCGGGCGCGATGTGGTTCTGGGACGTGCCCCTGTCCGCCGACCCGTACGATACGGTCGGCCACCGCATCGAGCGGAACGCCCGCGAATATGAAAATTTCCTCGCCCTGAACGCGCGGGCGGCGCGCGCGGCCGCCGCCGCCCTTGGCTGCACGCCTGAGGATGTCCTGGGGTCCCTGGAGGTCCGGCCGCCAATCCGGATCAAGGAGCTGCTGGCCGGGGAGGCTGGCCCCGCCCCCTGCGCCGCTCCCGTCACGCCGTTCGCGACGCCCGAGGCGGCCGCCGGCGACGTGCTGGAGTCGCGGGACCGCGCCGAAAGCGCGGGCTGGTCCGCGGCGGAGTGGGTGATGTTGCGGCCCGAAGGGTGGGATCCCGCCGCGGTCCGCGACGGCTGGGCGGATCTTGCGCCCGCCGCCGCTCCGCTGGCGCAGATCATCGCCGGCGGGCCGGAGGCGGGCGCCTTTGACGCCGGCCCGCCCGCCGGCGCGCAGCCGGACGGGGGAAGCCAGCCCGCGGGCGGGGCCGCCGCCGGGCCGCTGGCGCCGGAGCCGGACCCGCTGTTCCGGCAGGCGGGGCAGTGGCCATGACGTTGCGCCTGTTTCGGAAATTGCGTGTATTGTACAATTATTGTAAATATATATCACAAACTGTTTAATAGATCGTCGCCTCAAATTTGAATAGTTCGCAGTTGACGACATCAATATCCAAGAGGCGATAATGTTCAATGAAATGAAGCTGGAATCCCGCCAGCTTCTGATGCTCGACGAGCTCACCGCAGGCGGCAGCCGCCATTTCGCCGCCGGTTACGAATATGTGCGCGGCCTGCTGGAGCTTTACGTGGCCGACCCCGCCAACGCCGCCAGCGTCGCCGCCTGCGGCTACAGCGACCTGACGAAATGGCTGCGCATCGCGGCGGCGGTCAGCCGCGATGACGCCGGCAGCGTCGAAAACCACGTGTTCCGCAGCGTCGTCAGCCGCGCGCCGCGGGCGCCGGATACGCCGGACCTGGCGAATGAAATATCGGAGGAGGTCGCCAGCGGCGTCTTCGAGGTCCTGCTTTCCGGCCATTTCGTTCCCTCCCTCGCCGACGTGCTGCGCCTCGAGCTTGCGGTGACCGGGCAGCTGTCCGGCGCCTCAGCGGGCGGCTGGGGCGGAGCGCTCTATTTCTGGAACGCGCAGCTCACGCCGCTGGAGGGCGACACCGTCGGCGCGCGCATATCCGCTGACCCGCACCAGTACGCCACCTTTCTCGCCCTGAACGCCCGCGCCATCACCGATGCGGCCGGGGCGCTGGGCCGGCTGCGCTTCGACGTGCTCATGGCGCCGGAGGTGCAGACGCCGGAGGCGGTGCGCGGCGCGCTGGCCGACCGCATCCTCTCCCTGTTGCTGCTGCCCGGGGGAGCCGTCGATCCGGCCAGGAGTCCTGACCTCTATGTCCCCACCAGCGCCAGCTGGTCCGACAGCGACAGCGTTGACGACGCCTCCTGGCGGCGCTGGACGGGCCCCCGGGGCGACAGCGGCCCGCCGGACGCTCCGGACGCCGGCGTCGCGGCGGACGGCCCGGCGGGGGACGCCGCAGGCGGCGCGGAATGGGCCGCGTCCCCCGCCGGGGAGGCGCCGTGTCGGCAGGGCCGGCGGGTGCTGGCCGAGGTGAACGGGGCGCGCGCCGGCGGGGCGGAGCCCATGCCGGTTCCCGGCGCGGCCCTGGCGCAGGCGATGGCCGTCGCCGGACCTTACGAGGGCGCGCTCCGCCCTCCGGCTCCCGATGAGGGTCTGGAGAACGGCGTCGCGGCGGATCCGCGCCGGCCGCCGGGCCAGGCGGAGCTGTTCGCGCCCCGCTCGTGGTGACCGGGGGGGCGGGTCCTGCGCCGGCGGCGCCGTCCGCGCGGGCGCGCCGCCGCCGTACGGATCTGGTTTCAGGGAACAAGCGAATGCCCGGTCCTGAATTTGACGAGGCGCGGCTCGGCCTGCTGGAGGCCCTTGCGGCCGCCGGCGGCGACGCCTGGGCCGACGCCTGTGACTGCATGCGCGACGCCCTCGAGGCGTTCGTCGACGATCCCGCCCATGGCGACGATCCGCAGCTCGACGCCTGCCGCAGCGCCGTCGTCTGGCTGCGGATCGCGGCGGCGGTGAGCCGCAACGATCCCGGGAGCGCCGTCAACGTGTTCTGCCAGCGCGCCCTGCAGGTCGCGACCGGCGAGACCAGCGCGGCCCGCTGCCAGCAGCTGCAGCTGGAAATGTCCGGCGCCGTGGCGCGGGAGGTGATCGGCGCCGCCATCCGCGAGCGCGCCATGCCTGACATCGGCGACGTCATCGCGACTGAACTGGCGGTGGCGCGCGAGCGCGCCGGCCTCACCCCCGCCGCCTGGGCCGGCGCGGCGTTTTTCTGGAACGTTCCGCTGCCGGGGCGCGGGGGTCAGACCGTCGGCGCGTGCATCGGCGCCGACGCGGCGGAGTATGAGCGGTTTCTGGAGATCACCGCCCGCGCGGCGGTGCAGGCGGGGGCGGCGCTGGCGCTGCCGCTACCCCATGCGCTCGCGGTTTCCGGCATAACCGTCCCGGAGCCGGTCCGCCGCGACCTGGAAAGCCGCATCGCCCGCGTCATGGCCAGTCATGACGGTCACGGACCGCCCGGGGCGGCGGAGGAGACCGGCGTCGCCGGCTGCTGGCGCGACGATGTGGACGCGCTGGCGCGGCTGTTCGACCAGCGCCGCGCCAGCGCGACGGCGGAGCGTCTGCTGCCGGAGCTCCATTCCGGCTGGCTGCAGGATTATCTGGAGCTGTGCGCCAGGGGCGAAGTTCCCGGGCCCGGCGCGCCCGGCTCCGGCCTGCTCCCGGAACTGCCTGCGGACGGCGGCCCGCGGTGGCCGCGCGACGCCGACACGTCATGGTCCAGCCCGCACGTCAGCCTCGACACGATGTCCGAGCCGGAGGACGCGCGCGACAGGTCCTTCGCCTTCGTTCCGCCACCTGGGACCGCAAGCGCGCTGGCGGCGTGGGACGCGCCCGACGACGCCGCGACGCCAGCCGGCGCGTCCTGCGCCAGTCCCGGCGCATTCCGGCCGGACTCCTGGCCATTGCGGCGCGACTCCGGCCCGTCGCCGGCGTCCTGCGCCTCCGCGCCCGGCGGGAGAGAACGGGGAGCTGGCCGGATGACGCCGGCGACCCCGGCGACGGCTGGAGCGGCCTGCGCGCAGCGGTCGCGCCCTCCCGCTCCGAGGCGCATGTCGGCCGCCCGGGCGGCGGGGAGGAGGCGGAGCGTCCGGCGTCCGCGTCCGGCGCGGCCGAGGGCGGGTTCGCCGCCATACTGCGCCGCTGGCGGGCGGGCGATCTCGGCGTGCTGTGCGGCGCGGATCCCGCGTCCGCGGTTGCGGATGACGCGCCCGCGCCGCCGCCGGCCCCCGGGCCGGACTCGCCGCGCCCGCGGCCGACATTCACCCTGTGGGACGACGGGTTCGCGGCGGAACCGGCGGCGGCCGCCGCCGCGGAGCCGGATCCGCCGGACGCCGGGCGGGCCGGCGCCGCCCTCGCCAGCCGCCTGCCCGCGCGGGACGCCGGCGCGGCGTGCTCCCGGGGAGAGGCGGCCGCCCCGTGGTCGCCCCTGGCCGCGGCGCTCCATGCGCCAGCCGCAGGCGCCGACGCCGGCGCGGCTTCGGCCGCGGCGGCCATGCTCACGGACCAGCGCGTGGTCCCCTTCGCCGGCGCGGCGCCGCCGCTGTCGGCGCCGCCCACCCCGCCGCCGCTGGCCGCAGACGGCTGCTGAGCCGCGCCGGATCCCGGGACCCTCCGCGCGCCACGGGCGCCGCCGTGCGGCTGCACGGGGCGCGCCGGGCCCGGCGGGCGCGAATCCTGCACGCCGGCGCCGGCCGCTGCGGCGGCGCCGGCGGACCATCGCCGGCTGGCGGAGGTCCGGTCGCCGGCGTCCGCCTGGCTGGCGAATGCGGCCGCCGGGCGCGCTGGCCGCGCCGGTCCGGCAAGCGGCGGTCACCGTCCTGTCCCGGCCGCGGCGGCGCCTGCGTCGCGGTTCCGGCCTGGCCGCCATCGCCGGTCCGCGACAGGAGCGCGCGGCCGGCTGCTGCGGAAGGCGCGCCCGCAAGACCACCGTCCGCAGGACCGCCGCCCGGCGGAGCGCTCCTGCACACCGCTCCTGGAGGCGAGCCCGCATGACCAAACACCTGGGCGCCGGCGCGCCTCGCGCGCGCCCTGACGCCGTCGACACTGGCCTTGCGGCGCTGTGCGCCGTGGCCGGCTATTACCGTATCAGCCTGCTGCCGGAGCAGGTGGCCCGCCGGCACGCACTCAGCGGCCCCGCGACGGCGGAGGACGTCGTGCGGGCAGCCCGCGCCGCCGGGCTGAAGGCGCGCGCCGTCGCCATCCGCGACCCCGAACGGCTGAGAACCCTGCCGTTTCCGGCCATCATCGCGACGGACGCCGGCCGTTTCGTCATCTTTGGCGGGCCGTGCGGGGGCGGCGCCTACCGGCTCATCGATCCGGTGAGCTTCGCCGTCGCCGAGGCGTCCGGCGAGGAGGCGCTGCGCGCCGGCGGCGGCCGCGTCATCCTGGTGCAGCGGCGTCTCGGCGGGCCGGGGCAGGACGCGGCCTCCTTCGGTTTCCGCTGGTTCGCGCCGTCGCTGTGGCGTTACCGGCGGCCGCTGGCCCACGTGCTGCTGGCCTCGCTGTTCATCCAGATTTTCGCACTGGTGACGCCGCTGTTTTTCCAGGTGGTGGTGGACAAGGTGCTGGCCCACCGCTCCCACGCCACGCTGGCGGTGCTGGTGGCCGGGCTGGCGGCGGTCGGCCTGTTCGACGCCGTGCTGCAGTATCTGCGCGCCTATGCGCTCACCCACACCGCCAGCCGCATCGACGTGGAGCTGGGCCAGCGTCTGGTGCGGCGCCTGCTCAGCCTGCCGCTGTCCTATTTCGACGCCCGTCCGGCCGGCCAGACCGTGGCGCGCATCCGCGAGCTGGAGACCATCCGGGCGTTTCTCACCGGCCAGGGGCTGTTCGCCGGGCTGGATCTCGTCTTCACCCTGCTGTTCCTGGCGGTGCTGTTCGCATGGTCGGCGACCCTGGCGTGGATCGTGGTCGCCTCCATCCCGCTGTATGTCGCCATCGGCGCGGTGGTGCGCCCGCTGCTGAAGGAACGCGTCGACGAGAAGTTCCGCTGCGGGGCGCTCAGCCAGCAGCTGCTGGTGGAGAGCGTCGTCGGCATGCAGACGCTGAAGGCGGCGGCCGAGCCGCTGGTGGCGGCGCAGTGGGAGGAGCGGCTCGCCGCCTATGTGCGCGCCTCCTTTTCCGCCGCCATGCTGTCGGCGAAGGGGCAGGGGGCGATCCAGTACGTCAGCCGCCTCACCAGCGCGGCGCTGCTGCTGTTCGGCGCCCGCGCGGTGATCAGCGGCGAGATGAGCGTCGGCGCGCTGGTGGCGTTCAACATGATCGCCGGCCAGGTGGCGCAGCCGGTGCTGCGCCTGTCGCAGCTGTGGCAGGATTTCCAGCAGGTGCAGGTGTCCGTCGCCCGCCTCGCCGACATTCTCAACGCGCCGCCGGAGCCGGCGCCGGCGACGCCGCTGTCGCTGCCGCCGCCGCGCGGCGCCGTCAGTTTCCGTAACGTGACGTTCGGCTACGCTCCGGGGGCGGCGCCGGCGCTGAAGGACGTCACCCTCGACATCCGCCCCGGCGAGATGATCGGCGTGGTCGGCCCCTCCGGCTCGGGCAAGTCGACGCTGACCCGGCTGGTCCAGCGCTTCTACATTCCTGACAGCGGCCAGGTGCTGGTGGACGGCGTCGACATCTCCCGTGTCGATCCGGCGTGGCTGCGCGCGGGCATCGGCGTGGTGCTGCAGGACAGCCTGCTGTTCAACCGCACCATTCACGAGAACATCGCCCTGTGCGATCCGGCCATGTCGCGGGAGGCGGTGACGCAGGCGGCCCGCCTCGCCGCCGCGGACGGCTTCATCGCCCGCCTGCAGCAGGGCTACGACACGCTCATCGAGGAGCGCGGCGCCAATCTCTCCGGCGGCCAGCGCCAGCGCATCGCCATCGCCCGCGCCCTGGCCGCCCGCCCGCGCATCCTCATTTTCGACGAGGCCACCAGCGCCCTCGACTATGAGAGCGAGCGCGTCGTTCTCGCCAACATGCGCGAGATAGCCCGCGGACGCACGGTGATCATCATCGCCCACCGGCTCGCCGCCGTGCGCTTCTGTCACCGCATCATCGGCATGGAGGACGGCCGCGTCGTCGAGGAGGGAACCCACGCCGCGCTGCTGGCGCGCGGCGACGGTCCCTACGCGCGGCTGTGGCGGCTGCAGCACGGAGAAGCGCCATGACCGCGGCCGCCCGCCTCATCGCCTTCCTGCGCCGCCGGCGGGCCGCGGCGCAGGCCGCCGCCGACCGGGAGTTCCTGCCCGCCGCGCTGGAGATCCTCGAAACGCCGCCGTCGCCGGTGCGCATGGGGCTGCTGCTGTTCATCGTCTGCCTCGCCAGCTTCACCCTGGCGTGGACATGGTTCGGCCGGTTCGACGTGGTCGCCACGGCCCAGGGCAAGGTGCAGCCGGCCGGCCGGGTGAAGGTCGTCCAGTCGGCGCTGCCGGGGAAGGTGGCGTCCGCCCCGGTTCCCAACGGCGCGCGGGTGCGCGCCGGCGAGGTGCTGGTGCAGCTCGACGACGCCGAGCTGCAGGCCGAGCGCCGCGCGCGCGCCATGGCCTGGGACGCCTGGCGCGCGGAGGCGCAGCGGCGCGAGCACAGCCTCGCCGCCGTGGCGGGGCTCGGCGCCTGCGGCGGCGCGCCAGACGGCGCGCGGCTCGCCGGGCTGCGCGCCGCGCGCCTGGCGCTGCCGGAGGACATCCATCCGGCCGTGCGCCGGCGCGAGGAGGCGCTGTTCGCCGCCGAGCTCGAACGTCTGGCCTCGGCGCTGGAGGCGCTCGCCGCCCGGCGACAGGAGCGTTGCGTCGAGGCCGCGGGCCTGGCCCGCGCCATCGAGGCGCGCGCCAGGCTGGCCGGCGTGGCAGGCGAGCGCGTGGACATGCGCGCGGCGCTGCTGGCGCGCCAGGCGGGCAGCCGCGCCAGCCTGCTCGACGCCCTGGAGATGCGCCACCGCGAAGAAAGCGCCCGGGTGGAGCTGGAGGCCCGCAGGGCCCAGGCCATGGCCGCGGCCGTGGTGATCGACCGCGAGGCGCGCCAGACGCTCCACGCCTTCATCGCCGAACAGCGCCAGCGGCTGTCGGAGGCCGCCCGCCAGGCCGCCGCCGCGCAGGAGGAGCTGGCGCGGACCGCCAGCCGGCTCGGCCTGCTCGCCATTCGCAGCCCCGTGACCGGCGAGGTCCAGGCCTCGGCGATCACCACCCCCGGCCAGGTGGTGCAGCCGGGGGCCGAGCTGATGCGCGTCGTGCCGGACGGCGGGCCGCTGGAGATCGAGGCCTATCTGCCCAACCGTGACGTCGGCTTCGTCGCCGCCGGCCAGCGGGCGGTGATCAAGGTGGAGGCCTTTCCCTTCACGCGCTACGGCGTGATCGTGGGCGAGGTGGTCCATGTGGCCCGCGACGCCGTGCCCGAGCCGGACGCCCGCCAGCTGGAGGAGGCGGCGGCGAAGGAGCTGCAGGCGCTCGCGCCGGCCGGCGCGCAGCGGGTGCAGAACTTGGTGTTCCCGGTCAGGGTGCGGCCGTGCGCCGGCCATATCGTCGTGGAGGGCCGCCGCGTTCCGCTGTCGCCGGGAATGGCGGTGACGGTGGAGATCACCACCGGGCGCCGGCGCATCCTGGAATATCTGTTCGCCCCGGCGGCGCAGGCGCTGTCGGAGGCGATGCGCGAACGCTGAGCCGGCGCGGCGGAGCGGCGCGCCGCAGGGCCGTTCCCCCGGGACTTCTTCCGGACGACGTCCGCGGAACGGCCGTCGCCAGATCCAGCCCTGCGTCTGTGGAACATGCGCCTGCAAGTTACGGATGCTTGTCAGTTTTCGCAGTCTGCGAGACATTCGTCTCGCCGGAACAGGGCCGCCCGCCGCGCGGCGGGCGGCGGTTCCGGCGGGCAGGACCGCCGGCGAACGGCGGCCGGAAAAAAACACGGGACTGACGGGGAAGGACCGCCCATGGACGCGTACGATTACATCATCGTCGGCGCCGGCAGCGCCGGCTGCGTGCTCGCCGCCCGGCTGAGCGAGGATCCGGCCGTGAAGGTGCTGCTGCTGGAGGCCGGCGGCGAGGACAGGAGCATCCTGTTCCACATGCCCGCCGGCGTGGGCAAGCTGATCGGCGGCGAATTCGCCAACTGGCACTATTACACCGAGCCGCAGCAGCATCTGAACGGCCGCAAGCTGTTCTGGCCGCGCGGCAAGGTGCTGGGCGGCTCGTCCTCCATCAACGGCATGGTCTACATCCGCGGCCACGCCCGCGATTACGACCAGTGGCGGCAGATGGGCAACGAGGGCTGGAGCTTCGCCGAGGTGCTGCCCTATTTCCGCCGCGCCGAAAGCAACCAGAACGGCGCCTCCGCCTTCCACGGCGGCGACGGCCCGCTGGGGGTGAGCAATCCGCCCGGCACCAACGTGCTGTTCGACGCATTCGTGCAGGCCGGCCTGCAGGCGGGCCACCCGCGCACCGACGATTTCAACGGGCCCCGGCAGGAGGGCATGGGCTATTACCAGCTCACCATCCGCGACAACCGCCGCTGCAGCGCCGCCGTGGCCTATCTGAAGCCGGCGCTGGGCCGGCCCAACCTGCGGGTCGAGGTCAACGCCCTGACGTCGCGCGTGCTGTTCGAGGGCAGGCGGGCCACGGGCGTGGAGTATGCGCAGGGCGGCAAGACCGTGCGCGCCAGGGCGGGGCGCGAGGTCATCCTGTGCGGCGGCGCGGTGAACACGCCGCAGGTGCTGATGCTCTCCGGCATAGGCGACGGGGAATATCTGCGCGGCTTCGGCATTGAGGCGGTGGCGGACCTGCCGGGCGTGGGGCGCAACCTGCAGGATCACCTCGACGTGGGCGTGCAGTATGAATGCCCGCTGCCGATCACGCTGCACGGCCAGAACCGTCCGCTGGCCCGCCTGAAAACCGGCCTCGCGTACCTGCTGTTCCGCAAGGGGCTTGGCCGCTCGCCGGGGCTTGAGTCCGGCGCGTTCCTCAAGACCCGTCCGGATCTGGAGATTCCGGACGTGCAGATCCATTTCGTGGCCGCGATCACCATCGACCACGCCCGCACGCCGTCAGACCGCCATGGCTTCACCATCCACGTGTGTCCGCTGCGCCCGGAGAGCCGCGGCTACATCGGCCTGCATTCGCCGGATCCGGCGCGGGCGCCGCTGATCCAGCCGGAATACCTGTCGGCGGAGCGGGACATTGAGGTGATGCGCGCCGGCGTGCGCATGATCCGCGACATCGTGGGCCGGCCCGCCATGGACCGCTACCGCGGCCCAGAATACGCCCCCGGCGCGGCGGCGCAGGACGACGCGGCCATCGACGCCTGGATCCGCGACGCCGCCGAGACGCTGTATCACCCGGTGGGAACCGCCCGCATGGGCAATGACCCCATGGCGGTGGTGGACAGCCGCTGCCGCGTGCACGGCGTCAGCGGCCTGCGGGTGGTGGACGCTTCGGTGATGCCGACCCTGGTGGGCGGCAACACCAACGCGCCGACGATCATGATCGCGGAGAAGATCTCCGACGACATCCGCGGCCGCGCCCCGCTGCCGGCGGAGCATGTGACCATCGCCGAAGACCTCAGCCGCGACGCCGCGTGAGGCGCCCGCCCCGGTCCGGCCCGCCGCCGGGCCGGGACGCCGCCGCCTGCGCGCGCCGTCGCCGCGGGGCCGCGCGGGCAGGCGGCGGACTGCATTCTCCGTAATCAATTCTTCCAGCAGTTATGCAAATCATGGGCATATTGCATATAATAAGTGCAGAAAATTGCTGGCGCTGCGTCGCCAGGCAGATTTGAGACGTTTCCATTCGCCCATAAACTTCCGGTCGCGGGACTGCTACGGTCAGGTTGCGCCGCCGCAGTGTCGCCATGTTGTGTGACGCGGGCGCCGACGCGGGTCGCCGGCTCCGCGAGCGCGACGCCGTCGCCGGCGGCGGATCGCGCCTGCCGCTCACGGGGGACGGCGGCGGTCGCCCGCGCCGGAAATGCCGCCGGCGTACGCGCCGGTCTGCAGGGGGGAAATCGTCGATGACGCGCGCGCGGTTCTCGTGCTTTCGTCTGGCGGCGGCGCCCCGGGCGCGACAGGCGCCGCGGCCGCGCGCCAGGGTTTCGCGGCCGGCCATGCTGCTCGCCGCCGCAGCGGCGGCGCTGGGCGCGCCTTTCGCCGCAGCCCCGGCGTGGTCCCAGGCCTGGGACATGTACCAGGGCTATACTGAAAGCCGCGTCATTCCTTACGCAAACACGCTGCCATACCATGAACTGGTTTCCGGCAGGCATGCGCTGGAGGTGGCCGCCCATCTCGGCTCCAGCACCGCGGCCACGAAATTCACCGTGGACACCGGCTCGACCGGCATCGCCGTCAGCGCCGGGCTGCTGCCGGATTTCGACGCGGGCGGCGTCATGGGCTGGGTGTATTACGACAGCTCCAGCCTGCTGGCCGTCGGCCATTTCACCACCACCGAGGTCCATTATCTCGACGGCGACGGCAATGTGGTGGCCACGGCCACCGTGCCGGTGCTGGGCGTGACCCGGAAATACTGCCTCGCCGACGCCAAATGCCAGCACATGGTGTCCGGAGACGGCGGAGGAGGCGGGGGCGACGCCGGCATCGCCATGATGGGCGTCGGCGTCAACCGCACCTCCATGGGCGTCGTCAGCGAGACCGGCCCGCTCGCCCAATATCTGCCCGAGACGGGCGGTTATCTCGACAGCGCCCAGGCGGCGCCGGTCATCGCCGCGCTCAGGACCGCGCCGCCGATCTCCTAGGCCTATTACCCGCTGGTCAACATCAACGGCATGGGCGAGACCATGCGGCGGGGCTACATCATCGGGCCGTCTGGCGTCGAGGTGGGGCTCACCAGCAGCAACACCGCCGGTTTCGCCTTCCAGAACCTCGCGCCGGCGCCGCCGGGCAGCTACGCCGGCGTCACGGGCGGCGCCGGCAACTGGCTGTCGGCCACCATGTCCGTGACGGCCTCCGCGGGCGGCGCCAGCGGCTCGGCGCCCGGCGACTTCCTGCCGGACACCGGCCTCAACAACGGCTACCTCTACATGCCGGGCGTCACGCTGCCCCACAGCAAGGACGAGGCCGGGCACACCGTGTACGCCAGCGGGGTCACCGTCACCCTGCGCCTGCTGGGCGGCGCGCCGGACACCTATTACACATTCACCATCGGCGGGGACTCGCCCTATGCGCCCACCAGCCTCGGCGTCGGCCTGCCGCCGAAGGGCCGGACCGACCGCGCTTTCCTGAACTCCGGCCTGCATTTCTACGGGGCGTTCAGCTATCTGTATGACGCCGAGGGCGGCTTTGTCGGCTACAGCCCGGGCCCGCTGTTCGACAGCCGCTACGCCGGCTTCGCCCAGGTGCTGGCGGCGAGCGGCGAGCTGGCGCTGGACGCGCCGCTGACCGTGTTCGCGCCCACTTTCCTGATCGACCAGGCGACGATCCGCACCAGCTCCACGGCCGTGTTCGACGGCGGGCTCACCGGCCCTGGCGGGCTCACCGTCGCCGGCGGCGGCGCGGTGACCCTCAACGGCGTCAGCACCCACGCCGGCGGCGTGAACGTGGCCTCCGGCCTGCTGGTGCTGAACGGCGCGCTGCCCGGGGCGGTGAACGTGGCCCGCGGCGCCGCCTTCGTGAACAACGGCGCCTATGTCACCCACGGCGCCGCCTTCACCAACGCCGGGACGTTCGTCAACGCCGGAACCGTGACCGGTGATCTCACCAACGCCGGGCAGCGCCGTCAACATGGCCGGCGGCGTCATCGACGGCTCCGTGCACAACAGCGGCAGCCTGAAGAACAACGGAACCATCACCGGCCAGGTGATCAATGAGGGCGAGCTCAGCGGCGAGGGCGCGGTGGGCGCGCTGGTGGCGCGCAGCGGCTCGCGCGTGTCGCCAGGCAATTCGGTCGGCGTCATCCGCGTCTCGGGCGACGCGGCGCTGGAGCCGGGCTCGGTGCATGTGGTGGAGGTCGGCCCGGACGGCGTCGCCGACCTGCTTGAGGTCGGCGGCCGCGCCAGCATCGGCGGCATCATCATCCAGACCGAGGCGTTGTCCGGCTTCACCCCGGCGCTGGGCGCGTCCTATCCCATCCTCATCGCCGCCGGCGGCGTGAGCGGCGCCTATGCGGCGCTGGAGGGCGAACTGTTTCCGCTGGCGGAATTTCCGTTCCTCGCCACCACCCTGTCGTATGGCGCGAATGTGGTGTCGCTGGACATCGTCCGCTCCGGCGTTCCTTACGCCGCGGCGGCGCTGACGCCGAACCAGGCGGCGGCGCAGCAGGCGGCGTCGCGCCTCAGTTTCCAGACGGCGCCGCCGGCCTTCCAGGCCCTGTCCGGTTCGGTCTACGCCTCGGCCATCGGCGTGATGCAGGCGCAGTCCGGCTATGTGCGGGAGATTGTGAACGGCCGGCTGCGCTCCGCGTCCGCGGGCGGCGCCGCGACGGAGGGCGCGCCGCCGCCGTCCGCGATGGCGGCGGCGCTGTGGGGCGCGGCCTATGGCGGCTGGCGCATCGGCTTCGCCGGCGGTTATGGCCGCTCGACGCTGAAGGAGAGGCATGGAGCCGCCTCCGGAGACATCGACAACTACACGGCGGCCGTTTATGGCGGCGGCGATTTTGGCCAGGCGTCGCTGCGGTTCGGGGCGGCCTATAGTGGCATGACCTTTCGGTCGGCCGCGTGGTGACGTTCCCGGGCCTGTCTTCGGTCGCCGGCGCCAGCGTGGACGCGGCCACGGCCCAGGCGTTCGGCGAGGCGGGCTACCGCGTCGCCCTGGGCGGGGTGGAGGTGGAGCCGCATGTCGGGCTGGCGCACGTGAACGTGTCGACCCGGGCGTTCCGCGAGACGTTCTCGCCGGCGGCGCTTCAGGGCGGGGGCGACAGCCACGCCAGCACCTACGCCACGCTGGGCGTGCGCCTCTCCGGCGGCATGGCGCTGGGGCCGGGGCGGCTGACGGCGCGGGCGACGCTGGCGTGGCGCCATGCCTTCGGCGCGGTTGATCCGGCGGCGCGGCTGGCTTTCGCCGGCGCCGGCGCGCCGTTTGTCGTGACGGGCGCGCCCGTGGCCCGCGATGCGGCGGTTGTGGGCGCGCGGCTTGATTACGCGGCGACGGAGGCGCTGACGCTGTCGCTGGCCTATGACGGCCAGCTGTCGCGCGACGCGCGTGAAAACGCCGTGCGCGCCGCCTTCTCCTGGCGGTTCTGAGGCGGCCGGGGCGCGGCCCGGACCGCGCCGGCTGACCGCGGCCCTATGCGTTGCCCGCGCGGCCGCCCTGTTCAGGCGTGCGGCGGGGCAGGGCCGCCCCGCCGCGCCTGCCCCTTCTCCTCCGCGCTCCCGGCGTCTGCGCGTTTTTCGCGCGCGTCTGACCGCATCACGGGCCGCCCGGCTCCAGGCGCGAGGGAACCCGCGTTATCGCGACGGGTTTACCGGCAGCGCAACCTGGGAAACGCTTGTTCAACCGCATCAAACAGGCCATTGGCGCCGTCGCGCGCTGCGACACGCGTCCGGAGATCCGCCTTGTCGCCGCGAAGCGCATCGCGACCCATACCGGGCGGCCGAGGTTCTGAGGCTGGGCCCTGGATCGCAAGCTGCCGGCGCGCCCGGCTCACGCGTCGGGCAGGGCGGCGGGGCAGGGCGCTCCGTCCTGCGCGTTGCGGGCGAAAGCCGGGCGGCTGCGCAGGCCCCGTTTGGCCGCGGTCATGTCCCGGGGATCCCCGCATCCCGTGAGGGGCCGGGCTGGACAGGCGTTTTCCGGCGCGCCGGATCCGTGCGGCCAGCGTCCGCCGCTGCTTAATATTCACCATTTTCTTTGTGGAAGCGTCACATGCCGCCGTTCAGGGCGCCCGTCCAGGCCGGTTTCCGTCGGGCCGCAAGCTTGTCAGCGTCTGACGGCAAGCTGATGTATTGTAGAAAGAGCGTTTTACCTGATAATGCCGGCATGCGGGAGTGTGTTTTCTGCATGAATTCTGTTAATGACTTGAACGGAAGTTGATCAGGCGCGCTGGCCCGCGCACGCAACGCCGGCGCCCTGACGTGGCCGGCGCTCCGCCTGCCGTGAGCGCTATGGGGGACTGCGCAATGACCGGAAAGGGGGGATGCTCACATTTTGTCAGATTGTCCGGGGAATACCGGCGGCGATCCAGCGCCAGGAACGGCCGGATTGCCGGCGGATATGTCGCCCCCCGGTAACCGGGCGGCTGCCGGCCGTCCGGACCGCTGATGCGCCGCCACAGCCTGGGGGCGTGGCGCCGTTATGCCGCCGGCGACACCTGTAACGGGCGCGTTTAACGGCCGCCCGACCGGAGCCCGGCCGCTTACGCGCGGTTTCTCCATGGTTTCGCATGACCTGGAAGGTTTGTCATGGCCGGTTTGTTCCCGGCGCGCTTCCGGGATACCGCATGTCCGCCTGGCGGCGGTCAGTCTGGCGCCAATAAGGTAAGAAGATGATGTCCCAGGACGTGGTGTAGCTTAGACGGCCACGGCTCATCCCAGAGGGTCGGATGAGTGTCAGCTTGTTGCTGGCAGGCTGATGAGTGGATCATCGCTCATCGTAGCGATTGTCTCAAGGGTCATATAGCGGGATCGCTGGACGGCCCATTCATCGTTCTGTTCGAGCAGCAGTGCACCGACCAGGCGCACGATAGCGTCGTCGTTGGGGAAGATGCCGACGACCTCTGTCCGCCGCTTGATCTCGCCGTTCAATCGCTCAATCGGGTTGGTCGAGTGAAGTTTGGCCCAATGCTGCTTGGGAAAGGTCATGTAGGCGAGCACGTCTTGCTCGGCGCTGTCCATGAGACTGGCGAGCTTCGGCACCTTTGGCCTGATCTGGTCGGCGACGTTGCGCCACTGGGTGCTTGCCGCCTCCGACGTGTCCTGAGCGAAGGCCGTGGCAATGAAGGCGGAGACGACACGCCGTCCGCTCTTTCCAGCATGGGCCAAAGCATTGCGCATGAAGTGCACCCGGCACCTCTGCCAGGTAGCGCAGAGCACCTTCGATACTGCGGCTTTGATGCCCTCATGCGCATCTGAGACGGCGAGCTTGACGCCACGCAGACCCCGCCTGGTCAGCTTTCGAAGAAACTCGGTCCAGATCGCCTCGGCCTCGGACGTGCCGATCTCCATGCCGAGCACTTCGCGTCGGCCGTCGGTGTTGACGCCGACGGCAATGATGACTGCAACAGAGACGATGCGCCCGCCACGCCGGACCTTCAAATAGGTCGCGTCAATCCAGAGGTAGGGCCATTCGCCTTCGATGGGCCGGTCGAGAAAAGCCTTCACCTTCTCGTCGATCTCCTCGCACAGCCGGGAGACCTGGCTCTTGGAAATGCCCGACATGCCCATGGCCTTAACGAGGTCGTCAACCGAGCGGGTCGAAACGCCCTGGATGTAGGCTTCCTGGATCACCGCGGTCAGGGCTTTCTCGGCCATGCGACGCGGCTCCAGGAAGCTCGGAAAGTAGCTGCCGGTGCGGAGTTTCGGAATGCGAAGTTCTACTGTTCCGGCCCGCGTCTCCCAGTCTCTGTCGCGGTAGCCGTTGCGCTGGGCCAGCCGAAAGGCATTCTTCTCGCCATAGGCCGCGCCTGTTTTCGCGCCGACCTCCAATTCCATCAGCTTCTCGGCGGCAAAGCCGATCATCTCGCGCAGCAAATCGGCGTCAGCACTCTTCTCAACGAGCGAGCGCAGGTTCATCATATCGTCGGTCATCGGTGGTGTCCTTCAGGTTGGTTCTAAGCAACCCGACCCTATCGGAAATCACCGATGGCTATGAAATCCAACTACACCACGGCACGGGACACGATCGGTAAGAATATTGTCTGTTTTGGCAAAGTTTATTTTAAAAAGGTGATGGCATGAGTTCGATTACGGTCACAATACAATCGCTGGGCCCAGACGCCGGCCGCCCGTATTATCTGGAAAACAGTCCGGGCTCCGTTACGTTTGTTCCGGAGCGCGGCTCCGGGAATGACAGGGCGCGCACGCTCTGGTATGTCCAGAACGTCAGCTCTTTGTCGCAGTTGAGTAAAGGAATTTATTTTCTTTTGCAAAATGTTTATGATCTCAGGTATCTGGTAATTGGTCAAAAAGTTCCGACGCAGGTTGCGTTCGGAACATCATATTTCGCGGCGATGGCAACCGAGGGGCAAGAGGTCAAATTTGAGCCAGACGGCACGCAATTACAGACAAGCGTCGTCGGTTATATCGGTGCTCAACGCCCAGGCTCCACAAATTTCTACTATGGCGTGCAATACGCCGAGTTCAGCAACAGGATGGCCTGGATTCCCGCACCGGCGTATCCGTTCGAGCACATGTTGGTGCAGGCGTCTTCCAGTTAGATCTGCGCCCCGGTCCGGTCATGGCGCCGCTCCGCGCTCCGGCGTTGGGGCGGGGGGCGCCGTGCCTGGGCCGGGCGGGCAGGCCGGTTTCCCGTCCTTCCGGCGCAGGCGCGACGCGGGATCGCCCCGCCTGCGCCGGCGCCAGGCCGGCGGCGGCCAGACGCGCCGCCGCGAGGCGGGAACGGTGTCGCTGGCGAAAGCGCGAGCCGTGGCTCCGGCGCTCTCCGGAATGCTTCCGAGGGGGGGCCGGCGGCGACGCCTTCCGGGCTGGCGCGCGTGGCCGCCAGAGCATGGGGCCGTCGGCCCCGGATTCGCGGGCGCCGCAAGGCGTCCGCTGACGTTCCCTCGCCGGATTGGTCGCCGTCCGGACCAGACCTGTCTCCAGGCGGTTGACGTCGTCGCCGCTGAAAGCGCCTGGCGCGCGCGGCGGCGGGATAACTCCGTCCCGGGCGCGCGGCGGCGGCGCAGCCTCGCTTCTGTCCACACACCGGGAAAGCGTGGAAGACGGCGGCCGCGATGGCGGCCGGTCCGGCGCGACGCCGCGTCTTGAGCCCGGGCTGCTCCGGCTTCCGGCCAGGGGCATGGCTGCGCGACGCGGTTGCGCCGGGCGGATGCCGCGGTTCCCGCGGCTCCGTCCTGTCGCGCGCCGGCTGAACCGGGCTGGTTGCGGACCGCGGGCGCGCCAGCGTCCTGCGGCTGGGGCCGCCTGCGGCCGGCGAGGCGTCGCCTGATCCGCCTGGTCGCGGCTGGCGGCGGACGGCGCCGGCGATCACGTTACGCGCTCCCGCAGTGCGCCGCATTGCGGCTGGTTTCCATGAGTGATGCGCAAAAAATATGCGCGTCATCCTGAATTTCCGTCCATTTGTCCGCTCCGCCAGTCGCGACCCGGCTGGAAAACGGGCGGAAATGCGCCCGTTATGCGCAAAATGCAATAATATCCAGCGTTAAAACCATATCTCCTTTTAGAAAGGCCGCTAAAATCGCGCCAGTCGCTACTGGCTGCATCAGGTCTGGGGGTACAGGAGCGGGGCTTCAGGCTCTGTTGGCGTCGCCCTGTCTGGCGTCGCCTGCAACGGGCTTCTGACCTCATGACCAACGACCCGCTTTCTTTCCCCCTTCCGCCAGCGCGCGCCACGCTGCGCGCGCGCCTGCGTCCCGTCGCGCTCGGCGGCGTCAGCATGGCGGCGCTGGCCCTTGGCGGCGCGTTCGCGGACCTGCGCGCCTAGGTCTTCCTTGACGGCGCCATGACTCCCTATCAGCGCCGTGACGCTGGCGCGCCGGGCGGCAGCGCGGGGGAGGGCCGGAACGCGACGAACGGCCAGCGTCCCGCCGCCCTGTGGTTCAACACTGTCGGTGCCATGGGCGGCGGCGGCGTTCTCTCCGGTCCGCTGGTCGAGGTGACCGTGGAGGGCGGCACCGGCGGCGACGCCTTCGGTCACTGGCTGCACCCCAACGGCCTGGCGGGGACCGGCGGCGCGGGCGGCGACCTCGTGCTCGTTCATGACGCCGGCGTCAGCGTCGGCCTGTCGCCGCAACCGGCGGGCGCGTCGCTGTTCCGGCTTCTGTCCCGGGGCGGCAAGGGGGGCGCTTCGGCCGTCTACGGTCTTGGCGGTTATGAATATGGCGGCTCTGGCGGGGCTGGCGGCGACGTCACCTTCACCACCGGCGCGACCATCGGCGTCTCCGGCGACAGGTTCGCCGTGCTGCGCGCCACGTCCCAGGGCGGCGACGGGCGCGGCGGCCGCCATGGCGGCGCCAGCGGCCATGTGCTTGTCGACATCCGGAAGGCAGCCGTGATTTCAACCCGGGGCCTGGCCGCGCCGGCGATCATCGCCGAGGCGCTGGGCGGCGCCGGCGGCGGGTCGGAGCACGGTCACCTCGTGCTGGTCGACGGCGGGGCCGGCGGCGCAGGCGCCGGCCAGAACGCCGGGACCGGCGTGACGGCCGGGGCGGAGCGGGCCGGCGTCAGCCTAGTCAGTTACGGCGCGATCTCGACCTTCGGCGCGCTGTCAACCGCCGTGCTGCTGCAGAACATCGGCGGCGCCGGCGCGACCGGCATGGGCGGCGGCGATGGCGGCGCGGGCGGGGCCGCCGGCGCCATCGCCGCGCAGCAGCACGGAACCATCAGCACCGAGGGCGCCTACTCCTTCGGCCTCGTGGCGCAGAGCGTCGGCGGCAGCGGCGGCGACGGCGGCCGCGGCTTCTTCACCGGCGCGCCCGGAGGGGCCGCCGGCAAGGGCGGCGCGGTGTTCATCGAGAACACGGGCGCCGTCACCACCAGCGGCGAAGGCGCCACCGCCCTTGTCGCCCAGAGCGTCGGCGGCGGCGCGGCGCTGGACGCCTTCCAGGCCCAGGCCATCCTGCCGGGCGGCGTCAAACCCCGGGAGGGCGGCGGGCTCGACGTGACCGCGGCGCCAGGCGGCGGCTCCGGCGGCAACTCCGTCGGCCTGTTCTTCTCCCGCGGCGGCCCGGGCGGCACCGGCGGCGACGGCGGCGCGGTCAGCCTGGTCAATCGCGGCCACATCGCCACCGGCGGCGAAGCCGCCTACGGCATTCTGGCGCAGAGCGTCGGCGGCAGCGGCGGCGCCGCCGGCGATTCGCTGGCCATCGGCGGCTTTCTCGCCGTCGCCATCGGCGGCAAGGGCGGCGGCGGCGGCCATGGCGGCGCCGTCAGCATCGGCTCCGACGCGGCGGCCAGAAAATTCGGGGAAGAAAGGGCGAAGGCCGTGGCGGAAGCAGCCGCACAGCTGCCCGCAGGCCTGACGGAGGAGGCGCGCGCGGCGGCGCTGGCCCAGGCCGCCGCCGATTTCGGCGCACATTATTCCTCCATCGCCACCAGTGGCGACAACGCCGCCGCCATCATCGCCCAGAGCATCGGCGGCGGCGGCGGTTCCGGCGGCTCCTCCATCGCCGCCTCGGCGGGCTACCTCGGCGCGGTGTCGGTGGCCATCGGCGGCGCGGGCGGCAAGGGCGGCGACGGCGGCTCCGGCGGCGCCGTGACGGCGCGCAACGTCAACGCCATCGTGACGACCGGCGCCAGCGCCACGGGCATTGACGCGCTGAGCGTCGGCGGCGGAGGCGGCTCGGGCGGCAACGCCTTCAGCTATGCGCTGGCGCTGCAGACCACCGCCATGCCGTCCATCGACGTCAGCGTGACTGTGGGCGGCAAGGGCGGCGCCGGCGGCGCGGTCACGGTCATGAACAGCGACCGCATACAGACCGGGGGCGTGGCCGCCGCCGGCGTCAGCGCCATGAGCGTCGGCGGCGGCGGCGGCAAGGCCGGCGACGCGGCGTCCGTGGCCGGGCTGATGAGCTTCTATTTCAACGCCGCCCTGCCGGTCACCATCGGCGGCTCTGGCGGCGACGGCGGCGCGGGCGGGGCCGTGACCGTGGAGAACGCCGGGCGCATCGAGACCCTCAACCAGTTCTCGAACGCCATCGACGCCAGCAGCATCGGCGGCGGCGGCGGCGCCGGCAATATCGCGGACACCGCTGCGGACACCGGCGCCGGCTATACCGGCGTGGCCTCGGACACGCTGAACGCGCTTGTGGGCCTGCTGCCCATCGCCAAGGCCGTCACCGCCAACATCACCATCGGCGGTTCGGGCGGCGGCGGCGGCGCCGGCGGCGCGGTCACCATCACCAACAGCGGCGCGCTCGTCACCCGCGGCAGCAATTCCGCCGGCGTGGCCGCCTACAGCATCGGCGGCGGCGGTGGTTCGGGCGGGGGCTTCCAGGGCGGCGGCAAGGGCCATCTCGCCGGCAACCTGCGCATCGGCGGCTCGGGCGGCAAGGGCGGCGCCGGCGGCGCGGTCAAGGTGACCAATGCGGACGGCGCGACCATCGTCACGGAGGAGGCGGGCTCGCACGGCGTGTTCGCCCAGTCGGTCGGCGGCGGCGGCGGCAATGGCGGAACCTTCACCGGCAAGCGCAAGAGCGCCGCGATCAGCGCCATCGGCGCCGGGAAGCAGAACTGGCTGGCCGTTGGCATGAAGCTGTTCGGAGAACTGGGGAAGGTCAGCGACGTTCGCAAGCTCGCCTTCCCGGACAGGGCGCCCGAACAGCGGCCGGGCGAGACGGACGAGGCGTTCCAGCAGCGGCGGGGCGAATATGAGGAGGCGCGCCGCCTGCGCAACGAAAACGCCGGCAAGGGCTTCTCCCTGCAGGGGCTCATGACCGGCGCCAAGCGCCTCACCATCCTGGTGAAGGCCGTCCAGTCCATCATCAGCCGGCAGGAGCAGATCGAGAAGCTGCAGAAGGATCGCGCCGGCAAGACCGGCGCGGCCCTCGCCGCCATTGACGACGAGATCGCCCGCCTGCGCGCGTTGCAGGTGGCCGACGGCCTCGACGGCGGCCTGACCCTCGCCCTCAACGTCTACAAGGAGAAGCTGAAGGGCGTGGTGAAGGAGATGGGCGTCGGCCTCGCGGCCAGGAACGCGAAGAGAGGCGGTTCGCTGCAGGCGTGGGAGGATGACTATCCGTCCGCCTCGCTGAACCTGTCCATCGGCGGGGCCGGCGGGGAGGGCGGCGCCGGCGGGGCGGTGACGGTGGTCAACAACGGCCGCATCAGCACGAAGGGCGAGGTGGCCTACGGTGTGTTCGCCCAGTCGGTGGGCGGCGGCGGCGGCGCCGGCGGCGCGGGCTTCGCCACCGGCGAGAACCAGGTGAACGTCAACGTCGCCATAGGCCGCAACGGCGCCGGCGGCGGCGCCGGCGGCCGTGTCGAGGTCCGCAACAGCCGGTCCGTCGCCACCACGGGCGACATGGCGTTCGGCCTGCTGGCCCAGTCGGTGGGCGGCGGCGGCGGCTTGGGCGGCGCCTCCAGCGCCGAAAACGCCATCTCGGCGTCGCTCAACGTCACCGTGGGCGGCGATGGCGGCGCCAGCGGCGCCGGCGGCGAGGTCGTGGTGGTCAACAGCGGCGAGGTCACCACCGCGGGCGTCGACGCCCATGCCGTCGTCGCCCAGTCAGTCGGCGGCGGCGGCGTGTTTTTCAACAATCTCAAGAGCCCGCGCGAGCTGGAGCTGGAGCGCCAGAAGGAGGACGCGGCCCGGGCCAGCCGGGGCGCCGGCGCGCTCACCAGGGAGGAGCAGGAGCTGGTGGCGGCGACGGACGAGGCCGTCGGGCTGATACAGAGCTTCGTCAACTGGATCGCGGGCGATCCGCAGGCGGCGGGCGACGCGGGCATTGACCGCTGGGCCACCGTTCTGCCCACGCCGTCCGTCAACGTGTCGTTCGGCGGCAATGGCCGGGCCGGCGGCAAGGGCGGCGGCGTGAAGGTCACGCATACGGGCGCGATCGCCACCGGCGGCGAAGGGGCGTTCGGCATTTTCGCCCAGTCGGTCGGCGGCGGCGGCGGCCTTGGGGCCAACGCCAGCCACGGCGGCCTGCTCAGCGCCAGCTGGACAGTCGGCGGCAGGGGCGGCGCCGCCGGCGACGCAGGCGCCGTCGACATCAGGCTCGGCGGCGGATCGTCGGTCGTCACCGGCGGCGACGGCGCCCACGCCATCTTCGCCCAGTCGATCGGCGGCGGCGGCGGCTATGGCGGCGCCGCCCGCAGCCTGGTCATGCCCGATTTCGTCAATGCCGGCGGTTCCAGCGGCAATGGCGGGAACATCGTCATCCGCACCGGCGGGCCGACGGAACGGACGACCATCATCACCACCGGCGTCAAGGCGCACGGCGTTTTCGCCCAGTCGATCGGCGGCGGCGGCGGCATGGTGGCCAACCTGCTGGGCCCGGAGATCATGAACTCCACCGCCATGGAGCGGCCGCAGGCGCGGGGCAGCGCCGGTATGGTGACCATTGACACCGCCGGCGTCATTTCCGCGACGGGGCTGCACTCTTACGGCATTTACGTACAGGGCGGCGTGCAGAAGACAGACGGCTCCATCGCCAGCGGCGCCGGCGGCGGGCTGGTTTCGATCACCTATGCGGGCGTCATCACGGGCGGCGCCGGCGAAGGAGCCGCCATCCGCGCCGACACGCCCGCGCGCACCCACATCGAGATCAGGAGCGGCTCGCGCATTGAGGCCGCGTCCGGCAAGGCCATCCTCACCCCGCTGGGCAGCGCCCTCATCATCAATCACGGCGCCGTCATCGGCGACGTTCTCGCCAACGCCGCCGAGTTCCGAAACATGCCCGGCGCGCTCTACCAGAGCGTTCCGGGCGGCCAGCTCAAACTGGGCGCGACGCACGACGGCGTGTTTCCCCTGTTCATCAACGCCGGCGTCTTCAACGTCGGCGGCAGCGGCGTCATCGCCACCACGACGGTGGCAGGCGATTACCGGCAGGATCCTGGCGGCGTGCTGGCCATCGACATCTCGCCGGCGCCCGGAACGTCCGGGCTCCGCAGCGACCTGCTGCGCGTGCTGCGCAGCGCCGGCTTCCATGGCCAGACCCATGTGCAGCCCAATGCGCTCACCTTCCTGCTGCCGGGGTCTTACGTGTTCGTGGAGGCCGACGGCGGAATCTCGGGCGCGCCCCAGGTGACCGGCGCGCCCGAAGTCGCCGTGCCGGTGACCTGGACGGTGGAGCCGCGCAACCTGCGGACGATCGGCCGCCTGACGCTGCCGACGCAGCTGTCGCTGAGCCCGCATGCGGACTTCACCCGCCCGCGGGGCGTGCTCCTGACCCCCGACCAGCAGGGCGTGGCCAATACCGTGCAGGCCGCCTGGGAGGCCGCCTCGACGGCCCAGGGCGCGGTGTTCCCGCGCCTGCTCGGCATTGTCTCGCCGGTGGACTATGCGCGCTCGCTTGACGAAATGAGCGCCCAGGAGAAGGAGGCGGCCAGCTCGATGACGGCCATCGGCGCCCGCGTCGGCCTGCGCGCGCCGCTGAGCTGCCCGGCCTTTTCCGGAACCGGCGTGATGCTCAGCGAAAACGAGTGCCTGTGGGGGCAGATCCAGGGCGGCGTCGCCCACATGGCCACCAGCCACGCCGAGTATGGCTACCGCGTCAGCACGCTGTCTTACCGCTTCGGCGGCCAGAAGGAGGTGCGGCCCGACTGGTTCCTCGGTTTTTCCGCCGCCTACAGCCAGGGCAGCGCGACCCATCGCGACGACATCGCCGGCGGCCAGTCGGAGACCTATGAGGGCTCCGTCGCGCTCAAGCGGCAGATCGGCCCCTGGACCTTCGCGGCCTCGGCGACGGCGGGCTCCGGCTGGCATCGCAGCGCCCGCCTCGTGTCGCTTGGCGGCGCCCAGGCGGTGGCGCGCTCGAAGCAGCAGAACGTCTTCGCGGGCCTCCGTCTGCGGGGCGCCTATGAGTTCGCGTTAGGCTCCTGGTATGTGAAGCCTTACGTCGATTTCGACGCGCTTTACGTGCGCAGCCCCGCCTATTCGGAGTGGGGCGCGCCGGGCTTCAACCTCGACGTGCGGCGCTCCAGCCAGGGGGTGTTCGCCGTCAGCCCGAACGTCGAGGTCGGCGGCCGCATTGACCTTGACGGCGGTTACTGGATGCGGCCGTACGGGGTGGTTGGGTTCACGCTGCTGTCGTCCGACGAATCGTCATCGATCGCGCGGCTGCAGGGGGCGCCGGCCGGCGTCGGGGCGTTCCGGACGGCCTCGCGCCTGCCGTATCGCCTGCTCGACATGGGTTTTGGCCTGCAGGTCGCGGCGGACAACGGCATGGAGCTGACGGCGGAATATCAGGCGAGCATGGCCCATGACTTCATCGCGCACCGGGGCGGCGCCAAGTTCGTGATAAAGTTCTGAACGGCGCGCGGCGGTCCGGGCGCGGCAGGCCCTGTGTCTCCGCGTCTGCGGGGCGGGCGCCGGCGCCAGCCGCCGCCGCGGGACCGCCGCCCACGGACAGCGGGCGCACGCCGCGAGCGCGCTCACGTGACGCCCGGCGTCCTCGCGGATCGCCGCCAGGTCATGGCGGCTGCGGACCGGCGCGTCGCCCACATCCGCCGCCCGCAGCTTCGCCGCCGGAACCAGCCCCCGGAACCAGCCCAAGGTCTGCAGGGCCCGATGCGCCCGGTCATCCGCACGGCCCGTGACCCGAAACGCGCCCCGGAGCGGCTGGTGCGCCGGCGCCGGCGGGAACGCCCGCCGCGGCGACGTCGGGCCCGGCGCCGCCGGCCATGTCGCGACCGGGATCGCGGCCGGGCGGCGACAGGACCGGAGAGGGCGGCCTGCCTGCGTCTCCTGTTCCCGGCCGTTCAATGACGCGGCGGAATTCCGGACCGTGAATGTCCGCCGCGCGCCTGTCCTGATATTTCCGGCGAAGACGCGCCAGCCGCCCGTTATCCATGGCGCTCCTCCATCGCGGGTCCGTCTTTCGCTGTCCGGGTCCGGGCCCGCGTCCGGGCGGCCGGCGGCCCGGCTTTCGCGCCCGCGGACGCCGACAGCGTGGGGCTCGCCGTGGCGCAACGGCGGCGCAGGCCGGGTCCGGACCCGGTCAGCGCCGAGGGGCGCATGGCTCCGGCCTGCGAGGCCGCCGGGCGCGCCGCGCGGTCGCCGCCTCCTGTCCCCGGTCGCCAGAGGCCGCCCCCAGGGCCCGCCCCGTCATGCGCGCAGGTGTTCACGAACCTGCGTCATGGCGGTCAGCCCCGGGCGCAGCCATGGCGGCGGGGGCCGCCGGACTGCGGATGACGCAGCGAAATCCAAGATGGGAGGCCGAGGTGTCGACAGGCTCAGGCCGCCGGGCCGCCGGGCGGTAGCGGCGGCAGTAGTTGGGCGCGCACAGGTGCGAGCCGCCCTTGACCACACGGCGCGGAATGCGGATGGCGGGCTGGGCGGGGTCCAGGCTTTCCGCCTCCGTGCCGCCGCGCGGATTGCGCGGCGCGCAGCACGGGCTGGCCGCGCTTTCCGGGTGGCGGGCGGACCAGAAGTCGCTGGTCCACTCCCACACATTGCCGATCATGTCGTAGAGGCCGAAGTCGTTGGGCGGGAAGGCGCGCACCGGAGAGGTGCGGGCATGGCCGTCTTCCTTCGTGTTCTCGTACGGAAACATGCCCTGCCAGGTGTTGGCCATGTGGCGCCCGCCCGGGGTCAGTTCGTCGCCCCAGGCGAACTCGCAGCCGCTGCGGCCCGCCCAGGCGGCGTATTCCCATTCGGCCTCGGTCGGCAGGTCCTTGCCGGCCCAGCGGGCGTAGGCGAGGGCGTCCGCATAGGCGACATGCACCACCGGGTGGTCATCCTTGCCGCGGATGGAGGAGCCGTCGCCATAAGGCTTGCGCCATGTGGCGCCGAAGCGGAACGTCCACCACCGGGTCCAGTCGCGCAGGTCGACAGGGCCGGACGGCGGGCTGAACATCAGGGAGCCTGGCCGCAGCATGTGCGGCAGGGCGCCCGGATAATCCTTCGGGTCGGGCGCCTTCTCCGCCACCGTGACATGGCCGGTGGCGGCGACGAACGCCCTGAACTGCCGGTTGGTCACCGGCGTCTCGTCAATCCAGAACGGGTCGACCCGAACCGGATGCGCCGGCGCTTCCTCGGGATAGTGATGGTCTGAGCCCATGATGAACAGGCCGCCGTCCAGACGGCGCATGCCGGCGGTCTGCGGCGCGTCCTGGTTCATGTCCGCCTCTCTCGCCTGTTTCCCCTGCCTGTCTGTTCCGCCGTCACGGCGGCGCGCGGCCGGTCATTTTCCCCGGGGAGCGGATGGCGGCGCGGCGCCGCCCCCGGTTTTCTCAAT
This sequence comes from Camelimonas abortus, assembly GCF_042432745.1. Lineage (NCBI taxonomy): Bacteria > Pseudomonadati > Pseudomonadota > Alphaproteobacteria > Hyphomicrobiales > Chelatococcaceae > Camelimonas > Camelimonas abortus. The sequence goes on from NZ_JBHLWR010000006.1 coordinate 997,821, forward strand.
GTGCGCGTCCACCTGCCGGCGCACGCCCTGCAGGCTGAAATCCTCCATGCGCTGGCTGGGCGGCCACTGGACGAAGGTTTTCAGGAACTCCCCGCCGGCTTCCTGGGCGAGCGCCAGCAGATAGGCGTTCTCCACCAGCCACTGGTCGTAGCCGCTGCCGGAAATCTCGGCGTGCTCGAACGGGTCCATGCGCAGGTTGAACATCTTGGGCACGCGCAGGCGCGTGAACGGGTAGGACCAGACGTCGAACTGGCCAGGCCTGTCCTGCCGTTCATAGACCATTTTCCAGTCGCCGACGCGCACCGCGACGAGATCGCCCTCGTCATTGAAGTAAAAGAAGCGGTCGCGCGCGCTCCTGTCGCTCTTTCCCGTGAGGTAGTCGAGCTGGTCGTAGCCGTCGAGGTGCACGCGGTAGGTCCTGTCGCTTCCCTCCGGCTTCCAGCCCTCCAGCAGGCGCTGCCGGACGTCGGGCACGCCGGCCGCGGCCAGCAGCGTCGGGAACCAGTCGAGGCCCGAGAAAATGCCGTTGCGCACCTCGCCGGCCGGAATGCGGCCGGGCCAGCGGATCATCGCCGGAGACCGGAAGGCGCCTTCCCAGTTGGTGTTCTTTTCCGAACGGAAGGGCGTGGTGGCGGCGTCGGGCCAGGTGAAGGCGTTGGGGCCGTTGTCCGTGGTGAAGATGACGATGGTGTCCTGCGCCACCCCGAGCTCGTCCAGCGCCTGCAGCAGCTTGCCGACGTTCTGGTCCATCTCCCACATGCCGTCGGCGTAGGCGTCGCCTGGCATGCCGCTCCTGCCCCGATGCTCCGGCCTGATGTGCGTGAACAGGTGCATGCGGGTGAAGTTCATCCAGGTGAAGAACGGCTTCCCGGCCTCCACCTGGCGGCGGATGAAGCCGATCGCCGCTCCCGTCGTCTCGTCGTCAATCGTCTCCATGCGCTTGCGGGTCAGGGGGCCAGTGTCCCCGACCGGCCCGCCCGCCGTGGCGCGGATCACGCCGCGCGGCGTCATCTTTTTCACGAATTCCGGATTGTCCTTCGGCCAGTACGGACGCTCCGGCTCCTCCTCCGCGTTGAGGTGATAAAGATTGCCGAAGAACTCGTCGAAGCCGTGCGCCGTTGGCAGGTGTTCGTCGCGGTCGCCGAGGTGGTTCTTGCCGAACTGGCCCGTGGCGTAGCCGCGGCTCCTGAGCGCCTGGGCGATGGTGATGTCGCGCGCCTGCAGCCCCGCGGGCGAACCCGGCACGCCGATCCTGCACAGGCCGGTGCGCAGGCACGCCTGGCCGGTGATGAAGGTGGAGCGCCCGGCCGTGCAGCTGTTCTCCGCGTAATAGTCGGTGAACATCACGCCCTCGGCCGCAATGCGGTCGATATTCGGCGTGCGGTAGCCCATCAGTCCGTGGGAATAGGCGCTGAGATTGGTCTGGCCAATGTCGTCGCCGAAGATCACCAGAATGTTGGGGAGGCGCTGCTGGCGGGCAGGGGCCGGCGTCGCCGCGGCGGGCTGCGCCAGCGCCTCCCCAGGAAACGCCGCGGAAATGACCGGCGCGGCGAGGCCGATGCAGAGAGCCGCCGCCGCAGCCGCCAGCAGGCCGGACTTGCGCATGTGTTTCCCCCAATCCTGTGTTCGCCGCAGGCCGGGCCCGCGGGGACGCGCCTGTCTGTGGCGCGTCCTTCAGGCATTGCGGCGCAATTTCCTTGCGCGGCGCGCGCAGCGGCGGACGTGTGGGACGAACGCTGGACAGATTTCCAGGGGAATTGCGCAACGGTCGCCAGATTCCCGACAGGATGAACTTTCGTTGCGCCCGGTTCCAGACCCAAAATCCGCCGCAATGAAAAACTGGTCGCAAAACGCCGGCCGCGCCGGCCCGCGTCATGGCGGCGCGCCGGTCGCGCGGGCGAAAAAATACAGCGGTTGCGGCGGCTTGCAGCCCCGTCCGCGCCGCCGCCAGACAGGCGCGCGTCGCCGCCAAAGGCGCGTGAGGGCGATCAAATTTCCGTTATTGACGCGGCGGCGGCGTCTTGTGACGCGCTTTCCCACGCAGGAAAACCGGCCCCGGAGCCCCGCACGGCTGACGCTGGCGCGCGGCCGGGCCAACCGGCGTCCCGGCCGGCCGCTAAAGGCGGACGCCGCCGTCAGATCCTTCCTGGCGACGGCCGGTCATGGCGTATTTCGGCCGCCCGCGAGGGAACCGGCGCCGGCTCCGCTCCGGAGCCCCCGGGGCGTGGCGACTGCCGGGGCCTGGCGCAACGGGCCGTCCGCCGGCGCCCGCCGCGTCCGCCCCATCCAGCCCGCCCCGTTTCCCCAAAAAGACAGGGAGCGCAGCCGGCCCGCCGCGCTCCTTTCGCCATATAGGCACGCCGGCCTTCCGGCATGCGGTCATGAACAGCCGGTGGTGCTTCCGCAGGTGTCGCACTTCAGGCAGGTGCCGTTGCGCACCAGGGTGAAGTTGCCGCACTCGCCGCAGGCGTCGCCCTGGTAGCCCTTCATCAGCGCTTCCTTGCGCCGGTCAAGCGACGCCGGCGCGGCCGCCGGACGCGACGCCGGAGCGTCCCCCTCATTGTCGTTCAGTTCCGGAAGCGGCTCCGCCTTCAGCGCCGTCGCCGCCTGGGCGCCGCCCGCCATCGCGACCGGCCCGCCGTCCGCGCCCGGGAAGGCCAGGAGATTGGTCGGCTGGCGCCCGCGCACGAAGCCTTTCGACACCAGGGGACGCGGCGCCGGCGCGCTCGCGGGCGCGTCGCCGTCCGGCTGGCGGCCCTGGGCCGAACCCTTGCCGATCACGTCGAAGCCGATTTCCGACGGATCCACATGGGCGAGGTCGTAGCGACCGAGATAGGAAATCGCCAGCTCGCGGAACACGTAGTCCAGAATCGAGGTGGCGTTCTTGATCGACTGGTTGCCCTGGACGATGCCCGCCGGCTCAAACCGCGTGAAGGTGAACGCGTCCACATACTCCTCGAGCGGCACGCCATACTGGAGGCCCAGCGAAATGGCGATGGCGAAGTTGTTCATCATCGCCCGGAAGGCGGCGCCTTCCTTGTGCATGTCGATGAAGATCTCGCCGAGGCGCCCGTCCTCATACTCGCCGGTGCGCACATACACCTTGTGCCCGCCGACGATGGCCTTCTGCGTGTAACCCTTGCGCCGCTCCGGCAGCTTCTCGCGCTCGCGCACCCGCTGCACGCGCTCCACCACCTTCTCGACGATGCGCTCGGTCACCTGCGCCGCGCGCGCCGCCGCCGGCTGCGCCGCCAGCGCCTCCACCGCCTCGTCGACGTCCTCTTCGTCGTCGGCGATCAGCGCCGCGTTCAGCGGCTGCGACAGCTTCGATCCGTCGCGATACAGCGCGTTCGCCTTCAGTCCCAGGCGCCAGGAGAGCATGTAGGCGCTGGAGCAGTCCTCGACCGTCGCCTCGTTCGGCATGTTGATGGTCTTGGAGATGGCGCCGGAGATGAACGGCTGCGCCGCCGCCATCATGCGGATGTGGCTCTCCACCGACAGGTAGCGCCTGCCGATGCGCCCGCACGGACTGGCGCAGTCAAAGACGTGGTAGTGCTCCGGCTTCAGGTGCGGCGCGCCCTCGAGGGTCATGGCGCCGCACACGTGGATGTTGGCCGCCTCGATCTCCTTGCGGCTGAAGCCCAGGAACGGCAGCAGCTCGAAGGACGGATCGTCCAGCTTCTCCGCCGGCGCCTTCAGCGGCCCGGTGAGCAGCGCGTCGCCCAGCGTCCAGCGGTTGAACACGAACTTGATGTCGAAGGCGCCGGGCAGGGCCTTCTCCACCGCGGCGATGGCCTCGTCGGTGAAGCCCTTCGCCTTCAGCGTGGCGTGATTGATGGCCGGCGCCTGGGCCAGCGAGCCATGGCCGAGGGCATAGGCCTCGATCTCGGCGATCTGCGCCTCGCTGTAGCCCAGACGGCGCAGCGCGTGCGGCACCGCCCGGTTGATGATCTTGAAATAGCCGCCGCCCGCCAGCTTCTTGAACTTAACCAGGGCGAAGTCCGGCTCGATGCCGGTGGTGTCGCAGTCCATCACCAGGCCGATGGTGCCGGTGGGGGCGATCACCGTGGCCTGGGCGTTGCGGTAGCCATGGGCTTCGCCAAGGCGCAGCGTCTCGTCCCAGGCGCGGCGGGCCGCCTCCACGAGGCGCGCGTCCGGGCAGCTTCCGGCGTCGAGCGCCACCGGCGTCACCGAAAGCCCCTCATAGCCGGAGCTCTCGCCCCAGGCGGCGCGGCGGTGGTTGCGGATCACACGCAGCATGTGCTGCGCGTTGCGGGCGTAGCCGGGGAACGGGCCGAGCTCCTTCGCCATCTCCGCCGAGGTGGCGTAGGCCGTGCCGGTCATGATGGCGGTGAGGGCGGCGATCAGCGCGCGCCCCTCGCGGCTGTCATAGCCGAGGGCCATGGTCATCAGCAGGCCGCCGACATTGGCGTAGCCAAGGCCCAGCGTGCGGAACTCGTAGGACAGCCGCGCGATCTCCCGCGACGGGAACTGGGCCATCATCACCGAGATCTCGAGCACGATGGTCCACAGGCGGCAGGCGTGGATGAAGCTGTCCACGTCCATGCGCTGCGTCTGGCGGTCGTAGAACTGCAGCAGGTTCAGCGACGCCAGGTTGCAGGCCGTGTCGTCCAGGAACATGTACTCCGAGCACGGGTTGGAGGCGCGGATGCGGCCGTCCGCCGGGCACGTGTGCCAGTCGTTCATGGTGGTGTTGAAGTGCAGGCCCGGATCGGCGCACGCCCATGCGGCGTAGCTGATCTTTTCCCACAGCTCGCGGGCGGGCAGCGTCTTCTTCACCCGGCCGTCGCGATAGACCAGCGACCACTGGCCGCCGTTCTCCACCGCGCGCAGGAATTCGTCGGTCACCGACACCGAATTGTTGGAGTTCTGCCCGGAGACGGTGAGATAGGCCTCGCTGTCCCAGTCGGTGTCATAGACGTCGAAGTTGATGTCCCGGTAGCCCTGGCGGGCGTACTGGATGACGCGCCTGAGGTAACTGTCCGGCACCATGGCGCGGCGGGCGAGGCGCAGCTCCCGCTTCAGCACCGGGTTGCGCTCGGGATCGAAGCAGGCGTCGCCTTCGCCCTCGCAGTTGACGCAGGCCTTCATCACGGCCTTCAGGTGCTTGCGGACGATCTTCGAGCCGGTGACCAGCGCGGCCACCTTCTGCTCCTCCTTCACCTTCCAGTCGATGTAGGCCTCGATGTCGGGGTGGTCGACGTCCACCACCACCATCTTGGCGGCGCGCCGGGTGGTCCCGCCCGACTTGATGGCCCCCGCGGCGCGGTCGCCGATCTTCAGGAACGACATCAGGCCGGAGGAGCGGCCGCCGCCGGACAGGCGCTCGCCGTCTCCGCGCAGGTTGGAGAAATTGGAGCCGGTGCCGGAGCCATATTTGAACAGGCGCGCCTCGCGCACCCACAGGTCCATGATGCCGCCCTCGTTCACCAGGTCGTCGGCGACGGACTGGATGAAGCAGGCGTGCGGCTGCGGGTGCTCATAGGCCGACTCAGAGGCCTTCAGCTCGCCGGTGCGGTAGTCGACGTAATAGTGGCCCTGGCCGGGGCCGTCGATGCCATAGGCCCAGTGCAGGCCGGTGTTGAACCACTGCGGCGAGTTGGGCGCGGCCATCTGCCTGGCGAGCATGTAGCGCAGCTCGTCGTAGAAGGCGCGGGCGTCGGCCTCGGTGGTGAAATAGCCGCCTTTCCAGCCCCAGTAGGTCCAGCAGCCGGCGAGCCGGTCAAACACCTCGCGGGCGGAGGTTTCCGAACGGGTGCGCTGGTCCGCGGGCAGGGCGGCGAGGGCCTCCTCGTCGGGCACGGAGCGCCACAGCCACGAGGGCACGCCTTCTTCCTCGACGCGCTTCAGCGCCACGGACACGCCGGCCTTGCGGAAATATTTCTGGGCCAGCACGTCGGCGGCCACCTGGCTCCACTCCTCGGGGACCTCCATGTCCTCGAGACGGAACACGACGGAGCCGTCCGGATTGCGGATTTCGCTGGTCGTCCTGCGGAACGCGATCGCATCCCAGACCGACTTGCCTTCAGAGGTGTAGCGCCGTTCGATCCGCATGGAAGTCTCCGTCGCCGTCCCCGCGGGGACGGTTCTGCCGTTGGATGCATGCCAGGGCGCAGCCGCATGGACACATGAGGTCATGCGCGCGCCGTGGCGAAACTCGGGTGGAGCGCCGGCGCGGGCGCCGCCCGTCCGCCATGCGGCGCGGCGACCTCGTTCCGGCGTTCAGGACGCTAGACCACTTCCCGCCGTCCCGCAATCGGGGATGCTATATGTAGGGGCTGAATGGCGGATTAACCCCATAAATAGTAGCTGCGCCGCCTTTTCGCGGGGCGCGGGCCCTTGACGGCCCAACCCCATGGCGCGCGCCGGAAATCCGCCGCGCCGGGCTGGTTGCGCACAGGGCGCGGCGCTTCTCCCGCCGCCCGCGCGGTGTGGAAAGCGGGGACGGTCCGGCCTTCTTTCCACCGCCGCGGAAAAGCCGGGGGCGGGCGAACGGGCGGGAGGCCGCGCGGGCGGGAAAACGCGCCGGACGCCGGCGCCATCACAAGTGCGCGAACCCGGCCGCGGCGGGGGCGCGCCGCCGGGGTCATGCAGCGGGAAAGATCCGCCGGACGGGAAGCGCGGCGCTGATTCGCGCCGGCGCGCCGCGACGCCGGCGGCGGCTGGCCGCGCGCCGGTCCGGCGAAAGGCGGGAACAACGGCAGGGGTCCGCCGGCGCCGGCGGGGCGGGCGCGCCGGCGCCAAGGGCCTCCGCCCCGGGGCATGCGCCTGCCGGCACGCGTCAGGCTTCCGGCGGCGTCACCGCCTTCACCGTCAGCTCGTGGGTGACGCCGTCGCGGCCGGTCCAGCGGATCGACTGGCCGGGGCTGAGGCCGATCAGCGCCGCGCCGATGGGGGTGAGAATGGAGATGCGTCCCGCCTCGATGTCCGCGTCGCCGGGATAGACCAGCTTCACCGTGCGCTCGGCGCCGTGCGCCTCGTAGACCACGGTGGAGCCCATGCGCACGCGGTTGGCGGGAATGGCGTCGTCCTTCACCACTTTCGCGCGGTCAAGCTCCTGCAGGAGCGCCTCGGAGACGTCGGGCATGCGGTCGGCCGCGGCTTCGGCGAGCAGGGTGAGCCGCTTGTGGTCATCGGCGCTGATGACGAGCGCCGGCAAACGGGAGCGGGTGCTGCTGAGTCTGATCATGGGTCGGGCCTTCGGTCCGGCGCGCGGTCGCAGTCCGGAGATTGCAATGAAAGGGAGTGTCGCTGGCGCGCCCGGAAGGAAAAAGGATGGATTGCCTGAAGGCTCAAGGCGCGGCCCCGACGTCCGGGGCGCGCGCAGACGGACGTCGGGCTAGTATCCCGCTATGGGGCAGCTGGATCGCGGATGTCCCGCCATTTCAGAAACGTGACGCATGCCTGAAAGATGTTTATGGCGGGGGGCGAAGTCAAGGACGGGCAGCAGCGCCCGCGCGCGCGGCCGGATACTGGCGGGACCGGACGGCATGACCCGGGATGTCTTTGCGCCCCGCGGCGTCATGCCGGGCGGGGCGGCCCGCCGCCAGCCGCAGGACGGCCCGCAGATGCGGGATAATGGTCGGGGCAGCAGGATTTGAACCTGCGACCCTCTGCTCCCAAAGCAGATGCGCTACCAGGCTGCGCCATGCCCCGACGCGTCAAAGCTCTTGCTGGATACGGGCTTGCGCCGTCCGGCGCAAGTCCCCCTCCCGGCGTATCCGGAAGAATTGCAGGCCGCGCCGCCCGCGGCCGCGCTCCGCCGGCCGCCAGGGCTTCACGCGGCGCGCCGTCACGCGCCGCGCCGGCCCGCACGGCGCCCAAGGGCTTATTTCACCAGCGCGGCCGCCCGTTCGAGCGCGTCGCCGAAGCCCTGCAGCGAGGCGGTGATGGTCACCGGCTTTTCGCTGTCGGCGGCGATCACATTGACCTTCAGCTGCTTGCCCTTGCGCATGGCGGCGATCTGGTTCTGGTCGAGCGTGAGCGGCGCGACGCAGCCGGCCGGCAGGCAGGTGCGGATCGGAACCGTCGCCTGCGGCTTGCCGTCGTCGATCTGCAGGGAGGCGCCCTTCGCCAGCAGCAGGCCGAAGGGCAGGGCGAGCACGCCCTCCGCGCCCTTCGCCGCCGGGCTGAAGCTGATGCTCATCACCCGCTGCACGGCGGCGCTGTCCTTCACCTTCTGGCCTACCTGCTGGGAGATGGCGCAGACCTTGCGCTGTTCGGCGACGGCGCAGTTCACCACCCAGTCGCCGTGGGTTTCCCGCAGGGACGAGGCGCCGCCCGGAAACGCCGGTCCGTCCTGGGCCAGGGCGGGCGCGGCGGCGAGCAGCGCGACGGACAGGATGCCTTTTCGAATCATGTTATTGTTCCTGGTGAATGATGCGAATTGACGCAATGGCGGCAGGAAAAGCGCTGGGATGTGCCTCCGTATTAATATGGGCCCGGGGCGCGCTCAATGTAAAATGGCGCGCCTGGGCCGGAATTCCTTTATTGGAGACTTCGCGCTCACCCGCCGTTCCTGGCCCTCCGCTGCGGGGGCGCCGTTTCCGGGCCGCCGTCCGCGGCGCGGCGGCGGCGGGGCCCGCCGCGCCGCGCGCGATTGTCTTTCCACGGCCGGAATGTTAACCCCATGCCGGTGCGGGACGAAGGCGTCCCGCGTGGACCAGTTTCAGGACAGGTTGGAATGACCGCGCGTATCCTGCAACCCGCCCGCAACGTCATGCAGTCCGGCAAGGCGAAGTCGCGGCGGTGGCTTCTGGCGTTTGATCCGGCGTCGCCCCGCGAGGTGGAGCCGCTGATGGGCTGGACCAGCTCCGCCGACACCCGCCAGCAGCTGCGCCTGTGGTTCGACACCAGGGAGGAGGCGGTCGCTTTCGCCGAGCGAAACGGCATTCCTTACCGGGTGGAGGAGCCGCGGCCGTCGCGTCCCCGTCGCCACGTGTCCTACTCCGACAATTTCCGCCCGGACCGCCTCGCGCCTTGGACGCACTGAGCCGGGGAGAAATGGCGCGGCGCCGGGCCTGGCCATGCCTCCGCGCCGGTCCGGCGGTTGCGCCGGCGCGCGTCGCCGGCTAGACCGTCACGGCTCCGCGCGGCCGGCGCCCGTCGTCCCCGGCCCGCGGGCGTTCCCCATGCGGGCGCCCCGCCGGGGAGCGCGGAGACGGCCGCCGCGCGGACGCCTCGCGGCGGCCGTCTCCGCGCCGGCATTGGGGCCCCGTAGCTCAGCTGGATAGAGCGTCGACCTTCTAAGTCGAATGTCGCAGGTTCGAATCCTGCCGGGGTCGCCACATCTGCGCCCGCAACGCCGTCATGACGCCGGCCGGGAGCGCGTCCCGGCCGTTCCTGCCCGCGCGGGCGCCGCCGCAGGCGGGGGCGCTCAGCGCCTCCTGCCCTGGTGGGCGGCGCGCTCCTGGTCCATCACCGAGCGCACGATGGCGGCGTACTGCGCGCGCGCCTGCGCCTCGGTCAGCTCGCCGCGCTGGATTTTCCCGGCGAGCGCGATGTTCTGCTCCAGCAGGTAGCGGGAGATGCGCTGCTCCTCCGGCGGCGCGTAAGGAATGATGTAGCGCTCGCGCACCGCGGCCTTGCACTTCGTCGACTCAACGAGACTGGCCGACGTCTGCTCGCAGCGCGCCAGCTCGACGCGGGCGATCTCCGCGTCCCTGGCCTGCGCCGCCTTTCTCTGCTCCGGAGGCAGCGCGGCGACGTTGCGTCCGCCCGTCGACTGGCAGGCGGCCAGCAGGACGATCGCTGTCAGCGTGGCGACTGGTCTGTACATGGGGAACCTCGCAGTTCGGGAATAACGCGCGATGAAACCGGCGGCCGCGACCGGAGGCCGCCGCGCCCCGCGCCAACGCGCGGCGGGCCGCCCCGGCCGGGAGGATGACCGTAACGGCAAATCCTTGCCCAAAAACCTTGCCCAAGAGTTTCCCCTCCGAAGAGTTCTCTCTCCAGAGGGTTTCCTGTCAAAAGACTTTCCTGCCCAAAGGGTTTCACGTCGCGCGGGCGGCCGCCAGGCAACGCATCTCCGTCCGTCTGGCGCGACAGGCCGGGCATGTCCACGCAAACCGTGGCCCAGGACGCACGACCGGCCGCCTGTTTCATGGCCGTCAATGCGCGCCGTTCCCCTGCGTTCCCGGCGGAAACACGCAGGCAGGACGGAACGTTTCCTCCACAATTGCCGCCGGCGGCCTGCGCCCCTGGCCCGTCAGGTGGGCGGCGTCGGGTCACGGCGCACAGCCTCCACCGCCTCCTTCAACAGGCGCCGCGCCGCCTCCGCCTGGCGCAGGATGCGCTCCCGCTCGGCCGGATCCGCCGTCTGCCCCGCGCTGGCCAGCAGCGGCCGCACGCTCAGGTTGACCCGCCGGGTCAGGAACGCGTCGAGCATGCCGGGCCCGTACAGCTCCACCAGATGGCACAGGCAGTCCTCCAGCCCGGCGCGCATCACCAGCACCTCGGCGTCCGCGCGCTCCGTCTCCTCCGGCGCCGGCCCCGCGCCGGCGGGCGGCGGGGCGTCGTCCTCCGGCGCCAGGTCACGCCGCGACATCGCCGCCGCCAGTTCGCGCAGCGTCATGGTGGGCTGCGCGTCCGCGCGCGCAGGCCGCCGGGCCGCTTCGGCGCGTTTGCGGCGGCCGGCCTTGCGCTGCGCGTGGTCGTCGTTCACATCGCCGGGCTGCTGGGTCACGAAAACACTCCTGCCCGACGCTCGCCGCAACGGCGCGCGCCAGGCGCGATCCTGCGCCACATGGCGGGGAAGCGTCAAATGCGCCGGGCCGGCCCGTCGCTTTCTGGCGCTGGAAACGCGCCGGCGGAGGGGGTAAAGCCTGGCGGCGCGGCGTCGCCGCCAGGCCGCCGCGCCAGCTCACGCACGACCGGAAGCAGGACCCATGCCGCACGCTGACCGCCAGACCATCGCCGCGCCGGCCGCCGACGCGACGCTCCCGGAGGGCGACTGCGGCGCGCGCGCCGTCTTCGCCTGGTTCGCGGCCTCCCATGCGCGGGCGCTGGCCGGACTCGTCGCGCTGGCGCTTGCGCTGTTCCTGCCGGGCTTCTGCAGCCTCCAGCCCATGGACCGCGACGAGCCGCGCTTCGCCCAGGCCACGAAACAGATGCTGGAGAGCGGCGATTACGTCGCCATCCGCTTCCAGGACGAGGCGCGCAACAAGAAGCCGGTGGGCGTCTACTGGCTGCAGGCCGGCGCGGTGAAGCTGGCGGAGGCCGCGGGCGTTCCCGACGCGCGCGCCGCGATCGCCGTTTACCGCCTGCCGTCGCTGCTCGGCGCCGTCGCCGCGGTGCTGCTGGCCTACTGGGCGCTGCTGGCCATGGGCGGACGGCTGGTCGCCGTCGCCGGGGCGGCGCTGTTCGCGGCCACGGCGCTGCTGTCGGTGGAGGCGCGCCTCGCCAAGACCGACGCCGTGCTCACCGCATGCTGCGTCGTCATGATGGGCGCTCTGGCGCGGGCCTGGCTGGCCCGCGGGCGCGGGCCGGAGGCGGTCGGGCGCGGCGTGTGGCTGGCGTTCTGGGGGGCGCTGGCGCTTTCCTTCCTGGTGAAGGGGCCGGTGGGGCTGATGCTGGTCGCCCTGCCGGCGGCGGCGCTCAGCCTGCGGGCGCGCTCGCTGCGCTGGCTGGGGGCGCTGCGGCCGCTGCCGGGTCTGGTCCTCGCCCTCATCGTCGTGGCGCCCTGGTTCATCGCCATCGCCATCGAGACGAAGGGCGCCTTTTTCGTCGAGGCGGTCGGCAAGGACATGCTCGGCAAGGTCAGCTCGGGCCAGGAGAAGCACTGGGGCCCGCCAGGCGCCTATTTCCTCGCCTTTTTCGGCACGGCCTGGCCGCTGGCGCCTTTCGCCGCCATCGCCGCCCAGACGCTGTGGCGCGAGCGGCGCGACGACGTGGTCGCCTTCGTCATGGCGTGGGTGATTCCGGCCTGGCTGGTGTTTGAGGCCGTGCCCACCAAGCTGCCGCATTACGTGCTGCCGCTCTATCCGGCCATCGCGCTGCTGGCCGCGCGGGCGCTGGTCCGCGGCGAGCTGGCCCCGGCGGCGCGCTGGGGCGCGCGCCCGGCCATGCTGCTGCTGCCGCTCATTCCCGTGGCCGGGCTGGCGTTGCTGCCCGCCGCCGGTCACGCGCTGGACGGCGCGACGCCGTGGCTGGCGGTCGCCGGGCTCGCCGTGGCCGCGGCGCTGTCCGTGCTGGCGTGGCGCGCCTACGCCGCCGGTCTCGCCTGGCGCACGGCGCTGCTGGCGCTGGTCACGGCCGTGGCGTTCATGGCGTCGACGCTGGGGGCGATGCTGCCGCAGATGCAGGGGCTGCGGATCTCGCCGCGTCTGGCGGCGGCGATGCATGAGGCGGCGGAGCGCACGGGCTGCCGCGACATGAAGGCGCTCACCGCCGGCTATCGCGAGCCGAGCCTTGTGTTCCTCACCCGCACCGATCTGGTGATGGCGGACGGGCGCGCCGCCGCCGACTGGATCCGCCAGGGCGACTGCCGGGTGGCGTTTCTCACCGCCCCGGAGGAGAAGGTCTTCCTGGACAGGCTGGCGCAGGAGGGGGCGGCGCGGCCGCAGGAGATCGCCCGGGTGCGCGGCTTCAATCTCAACGGCGGCAAGCGGCTGGACATCGGCGTGTGGGCGCGTGGCCGCGGCGCGGCCGGCGCCGGCGGATGAGCCGCGACGGCGATGCGCGATTGCCGCGCGCGCCGGCGCCTGATATGTGCCCGGTCAGGACATGACCCTGACGCGCGGCCTGGCGGACGCAGGAGCCGGCCAGGGCGTCGCGGGCCTTCCGGAGCGTCGGGGCGGGGGAGGGCGACGCCGCCGGGGAGGCCCGCGCATGACGCGCAAGGCCCCGCGAGGGGCGCAAGAACCGGAAAGCCTTGCCCTTGACCGAAGCACACGCCCAGGAAACTGCCCGGGACGCCGCCGCGCCGGCGATCGCCGTCATCGTTCCGGTGAAGAACGAGGCCGGGAACATCGCGCCGCTGCTGGCCGAGATTGAGGCCGCCTGCCGGCCGCTCGGACCGTTCGAGGTGATCTACGTCGACGACGGCTCCACCGACGCCACGCCCGAGAGGCTGGCGCAGATGGCGCAGGGGCGCCCGTGGCTGCGCCGGCTGCGTCACGCCGAGTCGCGCGGCCAGAGCGCCGCGGTGCGCAGCGGCGTGCTCGCCGCCCGCGCGCCGGTGGTGGTCACCATCGACGGCGACGGCCAGAACGATCCGGCGTTCATTCCGGTGCTGGTGGAGAAGCTGCGCGCCGGCGCGCCGCGCGTCGGCCTGGTGGCCGGCCAGCGCATCGGGCGCAAGGACACCGGCTTCAAGCGCCTGCAGTCGCGCATCGCCAACCGCGTGCGCGGCGCCATCCTGCGCGACGGCACGCGCGACACCGGCTGCGGCCTCAAGGCCCTGCCGCGCGAGGTTTACCTGAGCCTGCCCTATTTCGACGCCCTGCACCGCTTCATGCCGGCGCTGGTGCGGCGGGAAGGCTATGAAGTGGCCCATGTCGACGTGGTCGACCGGCCGCGCATGGCGGGCGTCTCCAAATACGGCTTTTTTGACCGCCTGTGGGTGGGCCTCATGGATCTCGCCGGCGTGTGGTGGCTGGTGCGCCGCCGCAAGTCGCCGCCGCAGGTCGAGGAACTGCGCTGAAGGAGGCGCGCCGATGCTGATCCAGCTCTCCCATGACATTGGCGGCTATCTTTACGACGTGTTCGTGGCCCGCGCCGACCTGTGGCTGGCGCTGGGCCTGTTCGGCCAGGCGCTGTTCGCCATGCGCTTCGTGGTGCAGTGGCTGGCCAGCGAGCGCGCCGGACGCAGCGTGGTGCCGGTGGCGTTCTGGTTCTTTTCCATCGGCGGCGGCGTCATCACCCTGGTGTACGGGCTCTACAGGCGCGAGCCGGTGATCATCCTCGGCCAGGCGCTCAGCGTGCTCATCTACGTCCGCAACCTGATGCTGATCCGCCGCAGCGGCCAGCGCGAGAGCGAGAGCGCCTGAGCCGGCGCGCGCCGCCGGCCCGCCGCTCTCCGGCCGTCACTCCGCGCCGGCGGCGTCGGCGTCCGCCTCGTCCGGGGGCGCGCCGTCGCTGGCCACGTGGCCGGGCGCCAGAAACATCACCTCCAGCAGGCCGTCCACGGGGGCGTTCTCCCGCCGCGCCCGCCACTGCGCCGGGCCGGCGGGCTCCAGTCCCGGCAGGCAGCTGGCGGCGACAAAGCCGCTGTCGCCGCCGTCGATGGTCACGGTGAACACGTCGGCCGGCCCGGCCCAGGCCGGTCCCGCCAGCAGCTGCAGGCGCAGGGTCTGCTCGCGCATCCAGTCGCGGCCGGGGCCGTTGCGCCGGGCGGCGTCGGCAACGGTCTTCGCCGCGGCGCCGGCGCAGTGGCGCGCGTGGCGCGGGGCGGTTTCCCCGGCCGGCGGCAGCGGCCGCGCCGCGGCGGCGGCCGAGACGCGGTGCCGCCACGCGATCACCGTCTCCCGGCCGGCCGGAAAGGCCTGGGGCCAGTACCAGACGCTCCTGAGCAGCCAGCGCGGGCGCACCTCCAGCCGGTCGCCGGCCTGCTCCATGTCGACGAGACCGGCGACGTAGAGATCGTTCACGGCGGAGGGCTTCAGCTCCTGGAGCGCCTTCCATGTGGCGCTGGCCGCCGGCTGGGCGGGAATCTGGAAGTCCTCCAGCAGGTGGGTGCGCTCCGGGCCGGCGCCGTAGGCCTGGTGCGCGCCGAGCGGCGTCACCGGACGGCCGTCCACCGTGGCGCTGAAATCCATGAAATTCAGCGATTCCGACGCCGGAACCGCCGTGTAGCCGAAGCGGGGCGCGCTGGCGTCGAGATCGGGCGCGGCGAAGGCGGCGATGGCCCCCAGGTCGCGCCCGGCCTCGTTGCGGAACACGTAACGGCCGCGCACCTCGGTCGGGGTGACGACAATGTCCGCCTCCGCCAGCCGCACCTGCGGCGGGCGGGTGACGAACAGCGTGCGCATCGGCAGGCCGATGCGCGCCTCGCCTGCGGGGTCGTCTGCGGCGGCGGGCGCGGCCAGCGCCAGCGGCGCCGTCGCGGCCAGCGCCGCCAGCGAGGTTCTGGCGCGGACGCGCCGGCGGGCGCGGCGGCTGCGCGGGCGGAGGACGGCGACGGACATCATGGCGGGCCTCCCGGCTGGCGGCTGCGGCGGGGCCTACAGCCCGGCGACTTCGCGGAAGCGGGCGAAGCCGCGCTCAAGGTCGGCGGTGAGGTCGTCAATGTCCTCCAGCCCCACCTGGAAGCGCAGGGTCGGTCCGCCCGGATTCCACGTGGTGGCGGTGCGGTAGGAGGCGCAGTTGAACGGAATCACCAGGCTCTCGAAACCGCCCCAGGAATAGCCGAGGCCGAACAGCGCCAGCTCGTCCAGCATGGCGTCGACGGCCGCGTCAGGGGCCGGCTGCAGCACGACGCTGAACAGGCCGCTGGAGCCGAGGAAGTCGCGCTTCCAGATGGCGTGGTCCGGGTGGCTCTCCAGCGCCGGATGCAGCACCGCCTTCACCTCGGGCCGTTTCTCCAGCCAGCGGGCGAGGGCGAGGCCCTGGCGCTCCGCCTCGCGCAGGCGCAGCTCCATGGTGCGCAGGCCGCGCAGGGCGAGGAAGCAGTCCTCCGGCCCGGCGCACATGGCGAAGGCCTCGGCCGTGCGCCGCAGCGCCGGCAGCGCCCGCTCATTGGCCGAGACGAGGCCGAGCAGCAGGTCCGAATGCCCGCCGAGATATTTGGTGCCCGCCTCGATGGCGAGATCGACGCCGCGCGCGTGCGGCGGGAAAAACAGCGGCGTCGCCCAGGTGTTGTCCATCAGCACCAGCGCGCCGGCGGCGTGGGCGGCGGCGGCGATGGCGGGCACGTCCTGCACCTCGAAGCTCTGCGAGCCGGGCGCCTCCACCAGCACCGCCGTGGTGTTGGGGCGGACCAGCCCGGCGATGTCGCCGCCGAGGCGCGGGTCATAATAGGTGGTCTCCACGCCCATGCGCGCCAGCACCGTGTCGCAGAAGCGGCGGGTGGGGCGGTAGGCGGAGTCGGTCACGAGAATGTGGTCGCCGGCCTTCACGCAGGACATCAGCGCCAGGGTGATGGCGGCGAGCCCGGACGGCGTGAGGCAGGTTCCCGCCGCGCCGCACAGCTCGCTCCACGCCCGCTCCAGCGCCTCGGTGGTGGGCGTGCCGTGGGTGCCGTAAGTGAAGCGCGCGTCGCCGCGGCGCAGCGTCGCCGCATCCGGGGCCAGCACCGTGGAGCCGCGGTAAACGGGGGTGTTGACGAAGCCGAACTGTTCCTCAGGATTGCGTCCGCCCAGAACCAGGCGGGTGCGGCTGGACAGCCGGCGGTACGCGTCTTCGTCCAGTTTGCGCATGGGGTCCTTTCCCTACACGCCCCGCGCGGACATGCCGCGCCCGCGGGGCTGCCAGACCGGTGTGGAGCCGCGGCCGCCGGGCCGTCAACCCCCAATCCGGTACAGGAAGCGGGCATGGCGACGCCAATTTGGGGTTGACCTTCCGGTCCGCCCCGCCTTGTCATTCCTGACGGTCCTGACCTGCCGGGCGGGCCACGCCCGGCGCGACCGCACCCCCCGCGCCGGCCGGCGGCCGGCGGGGGCGCGCCCCACAGCAGCAATGGAGGACATCGCGGATGAAACGGGCGACTGGACGGCTGGCGATTGCCTGCGCGCTCACCCTGGCCTTTGGAAGCCTGATGGCCCTGGCGACGCCGGCGGCGGCGGGCCTGCTTGACCAGGTGCGGCAGCGCGGACAGCTGCTGTGCGGCGCCAACCCCGGCCTCGCCGGCTTCGGCGTGCCCGATGACAGCGGCCGCTGGACCGGGTTCGACGTCGACTACTGCCGCGCCATCGCCGCGGCGATTTTCGGCGATCCGGAGAAGGTGAAGTTCGTTCCGCTGGTGGCCAAGGACCGCTTCACCGCCCTGCAGACGGGCGAGATCGACGTGCTGGTGCGCAACACCACCTGGACCATGGCGCGCGACACCGCCCTCGGCGCCACCTTCGCCGCCATCAATTTCTACGACGGCCAGGGCTTCATGACGCGCCGGAGCCTCGGCCTCAAGTCGGCGCTGGAGCTCAACGGCGCCTCGATCTGCGTGCAGCAGGGCACCACCCACGAGCTCAACCTCGCCGACTATTTCCGCAGCCACGACATGAAGTACGAGATCGTCTCCTTCGGCAGCGCCGCCGAGACGATCCGCGCCTATGACGCTGGCCGCTGCGACGCCTTCACCAGCGACAGCTCCGCCCTCTACGCCGAGCGCCTGCGCCTGACCAGCCCGGACGACCATGTGGTGTTGCCGGAGATCATCTCGCGCGAACCCTTCGGCCTCGCCGTGCGCAAGGGCGACCCGCAGTGGTTTGACGTGGTGCGCTGGGTGGGCTTTGGCCTCGTGGCGGCGGAGGACGCCGGCGTCACCCAGGCCAACGCCGTGGAGAAGGCGCAATCGTCCGATCCCGAGCTGCGCCGCATGCTCGGAACCGAGGGCCGCATGGGCGAGGCCATGGGGCTGCGGCCGGACTGGCTGTTGCAGGCGGTGAAGGCTGTCGGCAACTATGGCGAGATCTATGACCGCCATTTCGGCAAGGCTTCGCGCCTGCAGATTCCCCGCGGCCTCAACCGGCTGTGGAGGGACGGCGGCCTCATGTACGCGCCGCCGATCCGCTGACCGGCGCGACCGTTGCGCAGCGCCGGCCGTGACCGGGCGGCGCGCGCCGCCCCCTGATCCTGGCCGGCGCGGGCCCGGCCGGCGGCGCGGCGGGCGACAGGGAGCCTTTTCCGGGAGGAGAGCGATGACGCCACCACAGCGGCGCGCAGCAGTTTCCGGTCCGCGCGCGCGGCCACGCGCCGGCGGCTTGGCCGGCGATCCGGCGCTGCGGTCGTTTTTCTGGCAGGCGTTGCTGGTGCTGGCCGTCGCCGGCCTCGTGGTCTGGGCGGGACGCAACGTCGCCGCCAACCTGCGCGCCTCCAGCATCACCTACGGCTTCGACTTCCTCGGCGCGCCGGCCAATTTCGACATCACCGGCTCGCTGCTGCCGTTCCGCGCCGGCGACACCTACGCCATGGCGCTGCTCGCCGGCTTCGGCAACACCTTGGCCGCGGCTGCGCTGGCCATCGTGCTGGCCACGGCGCTGGGCTTCGTGGTGGGTGTGGCGCGCCTTTCCTCCAACGCGCTGCTGGCCGGCTGCGCAGGGGCCTATGTGGAGCTGCTGCGCAACACGCCTCTGCTGCTGCAGCTGCTGGTCTGGTACAACCTGGCGCTCAAGCCGCTGCCCGGGCCGCGCCAGTCCATCGCGCTGCCCGGCGGGCTGCTGCTCAACAACCGCGGGCTGTACCTGCCGTGGCCGGCGGATTCGCCGGCCTGGCGCGCCCTCGCCGTCGCCGTGGCGGCCAGCGTCGCGGCGGGGCTGGTGGCGCTGTGGCGCCGCCGGCGCCGGCGTCTGGCGGGCGGTCTTTCGGGCGCGGCCTGGCTGGCCGCGGCGGCGCTGCCGGCGGCGGTGGGCGCGGTCGCCGTCGTCACAGGCGCCGTCTCCGGCGGCCTGCCGGTGAGCTGGCCGCAGCTGCGCGGCTTCAACGTGTCCGGCGGGGTGACGCTGCTGCCCGAATTCGTGGCGCTCACCATGGGCCTTGCGGTCTACACCTCGGCCTTCATCGCCGAGATCGTTCGCGCCGGCGTGCAGGGCGTCAGCCGCGGCCAGCGCGAGGCGGGCCGGGCGCTGGGCCTCACGGAATGGCAGATCCTGCGGCTGGTCGTGCTTCCGCAGGCGCTGCGCATCATCATCCCGCCGCTCACCGGACAGTATCTCAACCTCACCAAGAACTCCTCCCTCGCCGTGGCCATCGGTTACCCCGATCTGGTGCTGGTGGGCGCAGGGCCGGTGCTGCAGAACACCGGCCAGGCGCTGGAAGTGATTTCGCTGATCATGCTGGTCTACCTCTCCCTGTCCCTGCTCACAGCCGCGCTGATGAACTGGTGGAACGCCCGCATGGCGCTGGTGGAGCGGTGAAGGAGGGCCATCACCCATGAGCGCGATCCAGGGCATGGCCGCCGGGCCGGCGCGGGGCGCGCGCCTCGCGCAGACGCTGCGGGGCCTCGTCTCCTCGCCGCTGAACCTGGCGCTGACGCTGCTGGCGCTGGCGCTGGCGTGGACGCTGGCGCTGCCGGCGGTGAACTTCCTCCTCGTCGACGCGGTGTGGAGCGGCGCGGACCGCGACGCCTGCCTGGCGACCCGCCCGGGCGAAACCGTCGGCGCCTGCTGGCCGTTCATCTTCCGCCGCATCGGCTATTTCGTTTACGGCCAGTATCCGGCGGCGGAGCGCTGGCGTCCGGACCTGGCGATGGCGCTGTGCGCGCTCAACCTGGCGTGGGCGCTGCATCCGCGGGCGCCGTGGCGCGGGGCGGCGCTGGCCACGTTCGTGCTGCCGTTTCCGGTCGTGGCCTGGATCCTGCTTTACGGTCCGGGCTTTTCGGGACTGGAGACCGTGCCGACGCACCTGTGGGGCGGGGTGCTGGTGACGCTGGTCATCTCCTTTGTGGGGATCATTTTTTCGCTGCCGGCCGGGATATTGCTGGCGCTCGGGCGGCGCTCGTCCATGCCGGCGGTGCGGGCGGCGGCGATCGTGTTCATCGAGGTGATGCGCGGCGTGCCGCTGATTGCGGTGCTGTTCATGGCCAACCGCATGCTGCCGCTGTTCCTGCCGCCGGGCGTGCTGCCGGATCCGCTGCTGCGGGTGATGGCGGGCGTTTGCCTGTTCGCCGCGGCGGGCATGGCGGAGGTGATCCGCGGCGGCCTCCAGGCGCTGCCGCGGGGACAGTATGAGGCGGCGGCCGCGCTGGGCCTCGGCTACTGGCGCGCCCATGTCTACGTCATCCTGCCCCAGGCGCTGCGGCTGGTGCTGCCGGGTGTCGTCAACACCTTCATCAGCCTGCTCAAGGACACCACCCTGGTGACCGTGGTGGGCATATTCGACCTGCTGACCGCCATCGACGTCAGCGCCCGCGACGTCGCCTGGGCGACGCCGGTGACAGCGGTCACCGGCTACGCCTTCGCCGCCCTGTTCTATTTCGCGTGCTGTTACGCCATGTCGCGCTACGCCGCGGCCATGGAACGACGCCTCGCCGCCGGGAGACGCTCATGAACGCCGCCGCGCGCAACGGTCACCCCCTGCCGCCGCCTCCCGGGACGCCCGCGCGCCTGGAGAACGACGTCGCCATCCTGATGCGCGGCGTGGGCAAGTGGTACGGCGACTTCCACGTGCTGCGCGACGTCAACCTCACGGTGGCGCGGGGCGAGCGGGTGGTGATCTGCGGCCCGTCCGGGTCGGGCAAGTCGACGCTGATCCGCTGCATCAACCGTCTGGAGGAGCACCAGTGCGGCGAGATCATCGTCGACGGCGTGACGCTCACCAGCGACCTGCGGGCTGTCGAGCGGGTGCGGCGCGACGTGGGCATGGTGTTCCAGCAGTTCAACCTGTTTCCGCATCTGACGGTGATGGAGAACTGCGTGCTGGCGCCGATGCGGGCGCGCGGTCTCAGCCGCCGCGAGGCCGAGGCCCAGGCGATGGCGCTGCTGGAGCGCGTGCGGATTCCCGATCAGGCGGACAAGTATCCGGGGCAGCTGTCCGGCGGGCAGCAGCAGCGCGTGGCCATCGCCCGCGCCCTGTGCATGAACCCGCGCATCATGCTGTTCGACGAGCCGACGTCGGCGCTGGATCCGGAGATGGTGAAGGAAGTGCTGGACGTCATGGTGGAGCTGGCGGGCGACGGCATGACCATGGTGTGCGTGACCCACGAGATGGGCTTCGCCCGCCGCATCGCCGACCGGGTGATTTTCATGGACGGCGGGCGGATTGTCGAACAGGCCGATCCGGAGACGTTTTTCTCCAGCCCCCGGCACGAGCGCACGCGGGCTTTTCTCGGCAAGGTCCTGGGGCACTGACGCGGGCGCGGCCGGAGCCGCGGCGCCGTGCGCGCGGGAGGCCTTGCGCGCGCGCCCGCCGAACCGCGGCCCCGGCCCGCGAACGGGCCATGGCGCGCCCGCAGTTCCCCGGCCGTCACGCCGGGCCTGACCCCGGGGGGCACGGCGCGCCCCGGCTGCGCCGGCCGGCGGCCGCTTACGCCGGCCCGGTGACCACGGGCGCGTCGGGCAGGGCGCCCCATTCGCTCCAGGAGCCGTCGTAAAGGCGCGGCAGCGGCGCGCCCAGCTCGTAAAGCGCCAGCGCCACCGTCGCCGCGGTGACGCCCGAGCCGCAGGTCGTCACCGCCGGCGCCGACAGGTCCACTCCGGCCTCGGCGAACGCCCGCCGCAGCGCGTCGGCCGGCTTCAGCGCGCCGTCCGCCACCAGCGAGCCCGCCGGCACGTTGCGCGCGCCCGGCATGTGGCCGCTGGCGAGGCCGGGGCGCGGCTCCGGGGCCGCGCCGGTGAACCGCTCCGCCGGACGCGCGTCGATGATCTGGCGGCCGCCGCCGGCGATCCAGCCGCGCATGTCGCCGGCGGTGGCGACGGCGTCGGGCAGGGGGCGGGCGCGGAACGTCGCCGGCGCCGGACGCGCCGGCCCGGATTCCAGCGGCCGGCCCTCCGCCCGCCACTTCGGCAGGCCGCCGGCGAGAATGTGGACCCGCTGCGCGCCCATCACCCTGAGCATCCACCACACCCGCGGCGCCGAAAACAGCCCGGCCGAATCATAGACCACGATGGTCCGGTCCTCCGACAGTCCGAGCGCGCCCGCGGCGGAGGCGAAAAGCTCCGGCGGGGGCAGCATGTGCGGCAGGGGTGAGGCGGGATCGCGGACCTCGTCGATGTCGAGCCGCACGGCGCCGGGAATGTGGCCGGCGAGAAATTCGGCGGCGGCGTCGCGGCCGGAGCCGGGCATGTGCCAGCTGCCGTCCACCACCGCCGGCGGAGCCGCGCCGGCGAGCTGTTCCGCGAGCCATCCGGTGCTGACAAAAACGGCGCCTGACATGCGTCTTCTCCCTGTTGCGGGCGGTGAGCCTGCGCAATAGAGGGCTCCGCGGCGCCGATGTCAAAGCGCCGGCCGCCTCACACCAGGATGCGGCCGCCCCGGTCGCGGGCGCGCAGGTCGAGGCAGGGCGCGAAGCGCTCGCCCGCCCGGGGCGGCGCCGGGCGCCGGCGCGCTCCGGCGGCGGAACGGTCCAGCAGGTAGCGCGTCAGCGCGTCGTCGCCGGGCTCCGGGGCGACCCGCATTTCCGCCGCCAGCAGCCGGGGATTGCTCCACACCAGCCGCAGCCGCCGCTGGATTTCCGGCAGGCGCAGGTCCTCCATGAAAATGCGGTGGCGGCCGCCGTCGGGAAAGGGCGCGTAACCGGTCCCGGCGCCGGAGAAATCGGCGTAAAGCTCGATGACCCGGCCGATGTCGAGAATGATCAGGAAAGGCGGCGGCTCGGGGAGGGCGCGGGCGTAGTGCTCGGCCTGCATGCGGGCCGCGGTCATGGCCCGGCGCCAGGCGAGGGCGCCGCGCAGCGTCGGATCGCGCCTGCCGGCCTGGTCGCGCCAGCGGGCGAGGGTCGACTGCTTGGTCTCCAGCACGAAGCAGCCGCGCTTGAACAGGTCGATGCGGCCGAGTCGCTGGCGCCCGTTGAGGGCGCCGAAGCTGACGAGTTTTTCGAAGACGTAATGGTTGTCGCTGTCGTCTTCGCGCGCGAAGTCAGGCGCCGGCAGCGCAAGCGCCTCGCAGAGCCGGATGATGAACAGCTGGCCGTTGGCCAGTTCACCGGAAATGACGCCTTTCGCTTCTTCAACGAGCTGGTCGATCGTTGTCCGCCGCATTGCGCTTCACTCCATCTGCAGATATTCCTGAAGAATTTTGCGCAGAATCCAGCAAGAGTCCATGAATCAACGGAAAATATGAAAGTAGATATATTTATCTATAACGCCAGACTTGCCGCTGCCCTAGCGTTATTTGCCGTCGGGGCGCGGGCGTCAGTGGACCGGGCGCGCCGACGCCGCGCGACGATCCGGCGTTCGCAGGGTCCGCGTCCGCAAGGCCGGCGGGCGCGACGGCCGCGGGCGCCGGCAGGCGGAGCAGGCGCGATGCAGGCGGCGGGGAGGGCGCGAGGCGGGCAGGACGGGAGGCGGGAAAGGGCGCGGCAGGCGGCGGCGCCGGAAGGGCCGCCGGCTTGGCCCGCGCCGGCGCTCACACCGTAACGAAGCGCACGCCGCACATGCGGAAGCCGTCGCCGTCGGCCGGGTAGCCGCGTTCGGCCGCGCGCCGCGCCACGCCCTGCGGGTCGGCGGTCTCCACCACGACGGCGCGCAGGCTCTCGCGCGTTCCCGCCGGCGCGGGCGCGAAGCGGATGTTGATCATGTCCACGTCGATGCGGCCGCCGTCGCCCTCCGGCCGGTAATCCTTCTCCACCAGCCGGGCCCAGTGGCGGCCGAGACCGTGCGGGTCCGGGCTTTCGACGATGATCTCGCGGATTCCCCGCGTCACGTCGGTGCAGATGGCCTCCCGCCAGCCGTCGCCGCCGGCCGGATAGTAGGGCCCCATCGGATCGGCCTCTCCGGGGGTGTGGTCAAATTCGATCATGGTCGCCCGGCACTGGCGCGGGTGCAGCTGAACGGCGGTGAAGCCGCCGTCGGAGATGGCGTGGGCGGTGGGCACGCCCATGGCCGCTGCGTGGGCTCCGCGCCGCTCCGGGTCGCTGCAGTTGAATATCGCCATGTAGCCGCCGACGCCGCCGGTGCGCTCCATGAACCGGCCTGCCGCGGTGTTCTCCCTGAACGGCGCCACCACCTCGATGAAGGCGAGGCCGAACGGGAACAGCGCGTTGTGCAGGCCGTATTTCGCCACGTGCGGATCCTGGTATGCGAGGCGCACGCCGAACACGTGCCGGATGTCGTCGATGGCCCGCCCGAGGTCGTCGGTGGCGAGCGCGATCTGGCGCAGACGGAAATAGTCGCTCACGGCGTTTCTCCCGGAGTGTCCCCCGCGTCGGGGCTGCTGTCGTTGCGGGCGCCAGTATGCCGGCGCGCGTCCGCGCGCGCCATCACGCCCGCCGACGCCCGGGGTTTTTCATGACGCATGGCGGCGCCTGTGGTGGCGGGCGCCGGCAAATGCCTTTATGCAGAAAGCGGGAAACAGGCGCGTTGCGGCGCCAGGTCCGGCGGACGGATGCAGGGCCCTGCGCCTCGCCGGCCATTCCTCCGGGGCGCCGGCGGCGGGGCGTCGCGGCGGCGCCCGCGCGCAGGACAGGAACGGACGGCGACGTCCGCCAGGAGGAGAGATGACCGTCACCGCAGGCGTCCGGCTCGACGCGCGCCAGCGCCGCAGCCGCCGGGCGCTGTATGAGGCGCTCGACCAGCTGCTGGCCGAACGCCCTTACGCCGACATCACCGTCACCGATCTCGTCGAGCGCGCCTCGGTGGGCCGGCAGACCTTCTACCGCCATTTCGAGAGCATCGACGCCATGCTCGAACAGCGGCTGAAGGAAGACATGGCGGACCATTTCGCCTTCGCCCGCCAGCTCGCCGCCGAAGGCGGCCCCGTCTTTCAGGACTGGGTGGAGCGCGTCGCCGCCGACGCCTTCACCCGCGCAGGCCGCCAGCCGCGGCTGTACCGCCTGATTCTGGGCGGCGACGCCGGCGGCGGCGCCCTGCGGGCCTTCACCACTCAGATCGCCCGCATGATGATGTTCGCCCCGGGGGTCAGTCCCGGCGCCGACCCCGCCACGCAGCGGTTCGTCAGCGCCTATTACGCCGGCGCGGTGAGCTCGTTCCTGCTGGAGTGGCTGCGCGATCCGGCCGGCCGCACGCCGGAAGAGATGGGCGCGCTGTTCGCCCGCCTCAGCGTCGCGCCCCAGGCGGATGCGGAACGGGGCCGGGCGACAGGCCCCGCCGCGGATCAGGCCGCTGGCGAGACGGAGACGCATGCTGCCTGCGCGCCGCCGGGCCGTGCAGGGGACGCCTCAATGAACGCCACGACGGGGGAATAAGGGGAAGGGGGACCGAAGGCCCGGCCGGCCGGAAAGACCGGGGTCACGACCGGCGACGGCGCGCCGGCCGCCGCAGCGCCGCCCACGGCGGAATGCTGCCCAGTGGAGCCTGCACGCCAGAAACGCGCCGCGACTGGCGCGCGTCGCCGGGACATCATTCTGGCGAATGAACGGTCGGGGAGATGGAGGCCTCGCCCGGAATCGAACCGGGGTACAAGGATTTGCAGTCCTCTGCGTAACCACTCCGCCACGAGGCCTCTGGGCGCGGTAATAGCCGGGGCGCCGGCCGAGGGCAACTCCCCCGGACGCGTTTTCCCGGTCCGCCGGCCAGGTTTTCCCAAGGGCGGCGCTGGCGGCGCACTTGTCCACACCTGCGGCGGGCGCCGTGCACAGGCGGCGGGCGCGGCGGCCCCAATTCGCCGTTGCGGGACTTGCACGGGCGCCCCTCATCGGATACACCGCGGCCATCAAGTGATCCCCGGTAGCTCAGCGGTAGAGCAACCGGCTGTTAACCGGTTGGTCGCTGGTTCGAATCCGGCCCGGGGAGCCACCTTCTCCTGCAGAAGCTGGCGCGCTTGACGCTCCGCATGCCCCGCATGCGCGTGAGAAGGCGTTCCCCGGTAGCTCAGCGGTAGAGCAACCGGCTGTTAACCGGTTGGTCGCTGGTTCGAATCCGGCCCGGGGAGCCACTCCCGCCTCCATGGCGACGCCGTTTTTCTCCACCTGTATTGTAACTGGCGCCGGGTCCACATGCGGGGAAGGCGCGCCCGGAACCGCCCGGACGCGTCACATTGCCCGCGGCCGGCCGGGGAGAGCGCGTGCGCGGCGCTTGCATTCCGGGCATGCCGGGGCTATTGGGCGAAACACAAGCCGGAGGCCCCCGGCGGCCGGACGCGCAGCGCTCCGGCGGCGCGCCGGAGCGGTCGCCAGTACGCCAGCGCCCGACCGGCGGTTCCGGGATCCCGCTGCGGGACGCCCGTTCAGGACCCCGTCTGAGGGAGTCATGCAGAATTTCGCCGCTGCACGTCGCACCATGGTTGACCGCCAGGTGCGCACTTTTGATGTCACCAGCCTTCCTGTCATCGCGGCCTTCGACGAGACCCCGCGCGAGATTTACGCGCCCGAGGCCTCGCGGGCCGTGGCCTATGGCGACGTGGCCATTCCGCTCGGCGGCGGCCGCGTGATGCTGCCGCCGCTGGTGGTCGCCCGCATGCTGCAGGCGTTCGGTCCGGTGGACGGCCTGCGCGTGCTGGTGGTCGGGGCGGGCTCCGGCTATGAGTGCGCCCTGCTGGCGCGCATGGGCGCGGCCGTGGTCGCGGTGGAGGAGGACGAAGCCCTCGCCGCCGCCGCCAGGGCCAGCCTCGCGTCCGACGGCGTTTCCGGCGTCAGCGTCACGGCCGGCCCGCTCGCCGCCGGCTGCGCCGCGGAAGGCCCCTATGACGCCATTCTCATCAACGGCGGCTACCAGCTGCTGCCGGAAGCGCTGTTAGCCCAGCTGGCCGAGGATGGCGCCATCGTCGGCGTTGAGGCTGCCGACAGCGCCAACCGCATCGTCATCACCCGCCGCAGCGCCGGCGTGAACAGCAGCGCCGTGGTGGTGAACGCCTGGGCTCCGGTGCTGCCCGGCTTCGGGAAACCGGCCGGCTTCGTGTTCTGAACGCCCGCCGCCAGGCGGCGGGGCGGGAACAGGCGACGTCCGGTCGCCGGACGGCTCCGTCTTTGCTGGCGGGGCCGTTTTTTTTTGCGCGTTCTGTGACTTTTTTGCACGCGGATGCGGGCGTTTTCCGGCGCGCGGAAGGAAATGGCGCGTCCCCGGGCGCATGCATTATTGAAAACTCTGGCTTAAATGTACGGCAGGCCGGGGCCGGGGCGGCGAGGTCGGCGGCGGCGGCGCCTGCGGGGCGGGCGCCGCGCCCTGGTTTCCGAATCGCGTCCGTAAATCCGGCTGGTTAATTTATGGTTTGGGACCATCCGGCGCACTGGACAGGCCGCCCTCCTTTCGGCGACTGTCCGCATGCGGCGCCTTTCCGGATTCGGACAGGCGGCGCGGCCGCGCGCTCCGCGGCGAAGGGGACGGAGGGCGCGACGGGCAGCGTCGCGGCGTGCGTCAGGACGGTCCTGCGCATGACGCCGCCGCTGAGGTGAGGACGCCACGGCGGGCGCGTGCGCCCCAGGGTGAGGTAGGCAAGTGACGACGATGCGTGGTTTTCAGCGATCCATCCTCTTCGGCGCGGTTGCGGGCGTCGCCATGGCCGTCGCCCCGGCGGTGATGGCGGAGACCATGGATGGCGCGCTCGCCAAGGCCTATCTGGCGAACCCCAACCTGAATTCGCAGCGCGCCTCGCTGCGCGCCGCCGACGAGAACGTGGCCATCGCCAAATCGGGCATGCGCCCGCGCATCAACGCCACCGCCAGCGTGGGCTACACGGCGCGCAACAGCCATGGCCTGCCCACCGGCGGCGGCAACACGGACCTTTATCCGGGCGCCGTCGGCATCGGCGTCAGCCAGCCGCTGTACGACGGCCTGCGCACCCGCAATTCGGTGCGGGCCGCCGAGTCGCAGGTGTTCGGCCAGCGCGAGTCGCTGCGCAATGACGAGCAGAACACGCTGCTGCAGGCCGCCACCGCCTATATGAACGTGCTGCGCGACACCGCCACGGTGAACCTGCAGCGCAACAACATCGAGGTGCTGCAGGAGCAGCTGCGCCAGACGCGCGACCGCTTCGCCGTGGGCGAGGTGACCCGCACTGACGTCGCCCAGGCCGAGGCCGCCCTGGCCGGCGGCCACTCGCAGCTTTCCGCCGCCGAAGCCAACCTGAAGGCCAGCATCGCCGAGTACCGCCGGGTGATTGGCGAGCAGCCGGGCAGGCTGGCCCCCGGAAAGTCGCTGGAGCCCCGGCTGCCGAAGACCCTGCAGGCGGCCATTGACCTTGGCCTGCGCCAGCATCCGGCCATCATCTCCGCCCTGCACGGCGCCGACGCCGCCGAGCTGCAGGTGAAGGTCGCCGAGGGCGCGCTCAAGCCGCAGGTGGGGCTCAACGCCAGCGTCTCGCGCTCCTTCGACAACAATGTGCGCGGCGACGCCATCTCCCAGGCCAGCGTGGTGGCGCAGCTCACCGTGCCGCTCTATGAGGGCGGCCAGTATTACGCCCAGACCCGCCAGGCCAAGGAGCGCGCCACCCAGGCGCAGATCAGCGTGGACATCTACCGCGACCAGGTGCGGGCGGCCATCGTCTCCAGCTGGAGCATGCTGGAGGCGGCGCGGGCGCAGATCGAATCCGCCTCCGCCCAGGTGAAGGCCAACGAGATCGCCCTCGCCGGCGTGCGCGAGGAGGCCAAGGTCGGCCAGCGCACCACCTATGACGTGCTGCGCGCCCAGCAGGACCTGCTGAACTCGCGCGTGCTGCTGGTCATCGCCCAGCGCGACCGCGTGGTGGCCTCGTACAACGTCATGGCGGCCATCGGCCGGCTGACGGCCCGCGACCTCGGCCTGCGCGTCGCCAGCTATGACCCGAAGGTCCACTTCGACCAGGTGAAGGACAAGTGGATCGGCCTGGGCACGCCCGGCGGGCGCTGACGCGGGCGGCGGCGCGGACGCCGGTCCGGCGTTATGAATGAACAGGTCGCGGGCGGCGCGCGGGCGACGCTTGCGGCGCAACGGGGCATTGCAGAAAATTCCGGCCGGCGCCGGGCGCAGGGACCGCTGACGCATGGCGCGGCCTGGCGCCGGGCGGGGCGATACAATGGCCGCTGGCGGAACAGCATCATACGGGGGCAGCGTGACGGCGAAGCCTGTTGATCCCGACATGGAGCAGATTCTCGGCTCCATCCGGCGCATCATCGCCGCTGACCAGGCGGCGCTCGGCATGCCGCTGGAGGAAGCCCGCCCGCGCGCGCCGCGCCGGGCCACGGAGCCGGCCCGGCCGCCAGCTCCGGAAGCCGCGCCCGCCGCCCAGGCGACGCGTCGTCCGCCGGTGCGTCTGGCCCCGGCCCCGCCGGTGGACTATCGGCCGCGGGACGCGCGCGCCGGGCCGCCCGCGCCGGAGCAGCACGCGGCGGCTCTTCCTGACATTGTCAGCCGCACCGTCTCCGAACAGATCGAGCGCATCGCCCGTTCGGCGCTGGACGCGGCGCTGGCGGAGGGCGAGAGCGCCTGGGCCGCCGCCGCTCTCCAGCCGGAGCCGCAGGCGCCCGCCGCCGGACCCGCGCCGCAGCCTGAGCCCCCGCAGCAGCCGGAGCCGCAGCCGCCCGCGCCGGCGCAGGAGGCCGTCCAGCAGGCGGCCGTCCATGGCGCCGCGACGCTGGCTGACCACCTGCCGCGCGGCGGCGCCGTGTTCGGCGTGGCCGTGGCCCACCATTCCGCCCATCCAGGCCTGCCGGCGAACGGCGCCGCCTCCGGCCCGCTGGTGTCGCCGGCCGCCGCCGCCCGCATCTCCGGCGCTTTCGACGCGCTCACCCGGCGGGTCGCCGCCGAGCGCGCCCGCACCATGGAGGAAACCGTGACCGACATGCTGCGGCCAATGCTGGCGCAATGGCTGGAGGCGAATCTGCCGGCGATCGTCGAGCGGCTGGTGGCGGAGCAGCTCGAGCTGCTGGCGCGCGGCTCCGGGCGTCCGGACGGCTGGTCCTGAGCCGGCGCGGCCGGGCGAAACCGGCGGCCGGCGCGTCAGGACGGCGCGACCGCGCGGCGCCCGGTTGCATTTTGCGCGCTTTTCCCCGATTGCGTTGGGCAGTCTTTTCGCCGACGGTCCGGCCCGCGCGGGCCGGCTTCGCCGCCTGATCTCCACCGTTCGCGCCTGCGCCGGCACGCCGCCGGCGCCAGGGCGCGACGCCCCGGCCGCGCCGCGCCCCGTCCGGACGGCCCCAGCACTGATGGTAAAGTCGCGACATGGACAAGACCTTTGAGCCAGCAGCCGTCGAGGCGCGCGTCGCCAGCCTCTGGGACGAGGCGGGGGCCTTCCGCGCCGGACGTGCGGACCGCAAGGATGCCGAACCCTACTGCATCGTCATCCCGCCGCCGAACGTGACGGGCTCGCTGCATATGGGTCATGCCCTGAACAACACGCTCCAGGACATTCTGTGCCGGTTCGAGCGCATGCGCGGCAAGGACGTGCTGTGGCAGCCGGGCATGGACCACGCCGGCATCGCCACCCAGATGGTGGTGGAGCGCCAGCTGGCCGAGCGCGGCGAACCGGGCCGGCGCGAACTGGGGCGCGAGAAATTCCTGGAGAAGGTGTGGGCGTGGAAGGCGCAGTCCGGCTCCACCATCATCAACCAGCTCAAGCGCCTCGGCGCCTCCTGCGACTGGTCGCGCGAGCGCTTCACCATGGACGAGGGCCTGTCGCGCGCCGTCACCAGGGTGTTCGTCGAGCTCTACCGCCAGGGCTACATCTACCGCGACAAGCGCCTGGTGAACTGGGACCCCAGGTTCCAGACCGCCATCTCCGACCTTGAGGTGGTTCAGGTCGAGACGAAGGGCAGTCTCTGGCACTTCCGCTATCCGCTCGCCGCCGAGCCGGACCGCTTCATCGTCGTCGCCACCACCCGCCCCGAGACCATGCTCGGCGACGTGGCCGTGGCGGTGAATCCGGAGGACGAACGCTACGCCGGTCTCGTCGGCCGCATGGTGCAGCTGCCGCTGGTGGGCCGCCTCATTCCCATCATCGCCGATCCGTACTCCGATCCGGAGAAGGGCACCGGCGCGGTGAAGATCACCCCGGCGCACGACTTCAACGACTTTGAGGTGGGCCGCCGCCACGGCCTGCGCCTGATCAACGTGTTCGACGCCGAGGCCCGCCTTGACCTGAAGCACAACGCCGCCTTCCTCGAGGAGGCGGAGGGCGACGACCTCGAGGCGGTGCTGGCGCTGCACGGCATGGACCGTTTCGAGGCGCGCAAGGCCATCGTGGCGATGATGGAGGAGCGCGGCCTGCTGGAGAAGATCGAGCCGCACGTGCACATGGCGCCGCACGGCGACCGCTCCGGCGTGGTGATCGAGCCCTTCCTCACCGACCAGTGGTACGTGAACGTGAAGCCGCTGGCCGCGCGCGCCCTCGACAAGGTGCGCGAGGGCGAGACCCGCTTCATTCCCGCCAACTGGGAGAAGACCTTCTTCCAGTGGCTGGAGAACATCGAGCCGTGGTGCATCTCCCGCCAGCTGTGGTGGGGCCACCAGATTCCGGCCTGGTACACGCCGGACGGCGAGGTCTACGTTGGCGAGAGCTTCGAGGAGGTGCTGCCCGTCGCCCTTGCGGCGGCGGTTGAGCGCGGCGCCCTGGAGCCGGCGCAGGCCGAGGCCTACGCCGCCGACCCGGCCAGCGCCGCCAGCTTCCTGGTGCGCGACGAGGACGTGCTGGACACTTGGTTCTCCTCGGGCCTGTGGCCGTTCTCGACGCTCGGCTGGCCGGACGACACGCCGGAGCTGAAGCGCTACTACCCCACCAACACCCTGGTCACCGGCTTTGACATCATCTTTTTCTGGGTGGCCCGGATGATGATGATGGGCCTGTTCGTCACGGACCAGGTTCCGTTCCGCAACGTCTATCTGCACGCCCTGGTCCGCGACGAGAAGGGCGCGAAGATGTCGAAGTCGAAGGGCAACGTCATCGACCCGCTGGAGCTGATGGACCGCTACGGCGCCGATGCGCTGCGCTTCACCCTTGCGGCCATGGCCGCCCAGGGCCGCGACATCAAGCTCTCAACCCAGCGCGTCGAAGGCTACCGCAACTTCGCCAGCAAGCTGTGGAACGCGGCCCGCTTCGCCGCCATGAACGGCTGCCGCCGCGACGCCGGATTCGATCCGGCCTCGGCCCGCCAGCCGCTGAACCGCTGGGCGCTGGGCGAGCTGGGCCGGACCACCGGCGAGGTGACCGCGGCGCTCGAAGCCTTCCGCTTCAACGACGCCGCCGGCGCCGCCTACCGCTTCGTCTGGAACGTGTTCTGCGACTGGTATCTGGAGCTGGCCAAGCCGGTGCTGCAGGGCGCCGACGGCCCGGCGAAGGAGGAGACCCGCGCCGTCATCAGCTACGTGCTGGACGACATCTGCAAGCTGCTGCACCCGTTCATGCCGTTCATCACCGAGGAGCTGTGGCAGGCCAGCGCGGCGGCGGCCGGCGGCCGCAGCGGCGTGCTGGCCCTTGCGCCCTGGCCGGCGGCCCCGGCGGTGGACGCCGCCGAAGCCGAGGCCGAGCTCGGCTGGGTGGTTGAGCTGATCAGCGGCGTGCGTTCGGCCCGCTCCGAGACCAACGTGCCGGCGGGCGCGCAGATTCCCCTCGCCATCGTCGGCGCGCCGGAAAGCGTGCGCGCCACCGTGGCGGCGTGGACCGACGCCATCCGGCGCCTCGCGCGCATCTCGGAGATCTCCTTCGTCGATTCGGTTCCGGCGCAGTCGATCCAGCTGCTGGTGCGCGGCGGAACCGTGGCGCTGCCGCTGGAAGGCGTGATCGACTTCGACGCCGAGCGCGCCCGGCTCGGCAAGGAGATCGAGAAGCTGGCCGCCGAGATCCGCAAGATCGAGTCCAAGCTCGGCAACGCCGATTTCCTGCGCCGCGCTCCGGAGGAGGTGGTGGAGGAGCAGAAGGAGCGCCTCGCCGACGCCGGGGAGCGTCGCGCCCGACTCGCCGAGGCGCTCGCCCGCCTCGGCTGACCGCTCCGGCCGCCGCAGTTCCGCACGTGCGCGACGCCGCCTTCCGCAGGGAGGGCGGCGTCGCTGTTTACGGGAAATGGCGGACGTCTCCGGCCAGGCGGCGCGCAAGGCCGGGCAGGGCGGTTCCGGACCGCCGGACCCGGTCAGATGTGGCGTTTTTACAACGGTTTCCGGCTTCCGCGCGCGGACGCGGTCTGGCTGCGGCGACGCCTCCGCAGCGCCATAAATGCATTTCACGGTAGCTTCGCCGGCGACAATACAGGTCTCCGGCCGTCTGGCGCTTCCTGAACGCGGCTGTACGCCTTTTCAACTGGCCGTTCCCTGTGGCAATGAAACGTGCCGGTCACGGGACCGCGCGGGCGGCGCCGGTTCTGCTGCGGCGGGGCGACGGAAACTTGCTGGGGCGTCGCGCGGGGCGTCCGTGACTTTGCGGGCGGCGGGATCCGTCGCCAGGGTGTCTGACATGCGCTTATCTGGCGGTCGCATCATTGTGGTGGGTGTCGTCCTCTGCATGGGCGGCGCGGCGTCCGGGGCGGACATACCAGCGCCGTCGTCGTCGCCGGCGGCCATGCCCCCGCTCCAGGAGCTTCCCCGTGACGCCGGCGCGGAGCCGGCGCTGCGCCCGCCGCCGTCCCTGCGCGACGGCGATTTTCTTTCCTCCCGCGCCCTTGCCGAAACCCTGGCCGGCATCGTCAAGCCGCCGCGCGCGCCCCGCGCCGCAGCCGCGCCGCAGGCGGAGGCAGAGGCCGACGCCGCCGGGCGGCCCGCCGGCGAGGCGGCCGCCGCCTACGCCGCCGACGGCCGCGAGACCCTGCGCCAGCCCGGCGTCGCCGTCGAGCCGCTGGCGCCGGCGCCGGTCCGGTTCCGGTCAGGCCGCGAGGCGTTCCGCGCCGGCATCCGCGCCTATAACGCCGGCGACATCGCCGGCGCCCTGCAGGCGCTGGAATACGCCGCCAGCCGCGGCCACGGCCCGGCGCAGTGGAAGCTGGGGCGCATGTACGCCGAAGGCGACGGCGTTCCGCACGACGACCTGAAAGCCTTCGAATATTTCTCGCGCGTGGTGCAGGAAGGCGACGACGGCTCGCGCCACGCCGCGCGCTTCACCTCCAACGCCTATGTGGCGCTGGGCGCCTATTACCTTGAGGGCATCCCCGGCACCTATGTGCGCAAGGACCCGCAGCGCGCCCGCGAACTGTTCCTCCACGCCGCCAGCTACTATGGCGATCCGGACGCCCAGTACAATCTGGCGCGGCTGTGCCTCGCGGGCCAGGGCGGCCCGCGCGACGCGCGTCTCGCCGCCCGCTGGCTGAACCTCGCGGCCGAGAAGAATCACGCGCCGTCGCAGGCGCTGCTCGGCCATCTGCTGGTCACCGGCCAGGGCAATGTCGCCCGCCAGACGCCGCGCGGCCTGATGTGGCTGACGCTGGCGCGCAACCAGGCAGATCCGCTCAAGGACGGCTGGATTCACGAGCTTTACGACCAGGCGCTGGCGCTGGCCTCCGACAGCGACCGCAGCGCCGCCCAGGCCTATCTGGAAAGCCGCGGCCGCAAATAACGGCGGACGGCGGCGGGGCCCCCAGGGCGCGTCCAGGGGAGGCGCATCCAGGGGGAGCCGCATCGAAGGGCGCCAGCCAGGGGAGGCGCGTCGAGGGAGCGCGGGGCGGACGGCGCCGGCCGCGCCCCGGGGTCAGCCGACGTCCAGCGTCACCTCGAGCGGGGCATGGTCCGAGGGCTTCTCCCATGCGCGGACGTCGCGGCGGATGGCGACGCCGCGCAGCCGGTCAGCCGCCCGCGGCGACAGCAGCGCATGATCGATGCGTATGCCGAAATCGCGCTGGAAGGCCCCGGCCTGGTAATCCCAGAAAGTATAGAGCCCGCCGGCGTCGGTGCAGGCGCGCAGGGCGTCGGTGTAGCCGAGATTGAGGATGGCCCGGAACGCCGCGCGGCTTTCCGGCTGGTAGAGGGCGTCGCCGGTCCACGCGGCCGGATCGCTGGCGTCGCGCGGTTCGGGAATGACGTTGTAGTCGCCGGCGAAGACGGCGATTTCCTCCTCCGCCAGCCGCGCCGCCATGTGGGCGCGCAACCGCTCCATCCACGCCAGCTTGTAGGCGAACTTCTCCGTGGCCACCGGATTGCCGTTGGGCAGGTAGATGGAGGCGACGCGCACGGCGCCGCCGCCTGCGGAGATCACCGCCTCGATGTAGCGCGCCTGCAGGTCGCCGTCGTCGCCGGGCAGGCCGCGCCGGACGTCCTCCAGCGGCAGGCGCGACAGCAGGGCCACGCCGTTGAAGGTTTTCTGCCCGTGCACGGCGACATTGTAGCCGAGCGCCTCAATGGCGGCGGCGGGAAAGGCCTCGTCTGTGCACTTGATTTCCTGCAGGCAGACGACGTCCGGCGCCGACTCGCGCAGGAAGGTCTCCAGATGCGCGAGGCGCTGGCGCGCCGAGTTCACGTTCCAGGTGACGATTTTCATGAGCGGCTGACCCGTATCCGTCCTTGGCGCGGCGCGGAGGACGGGAGTCGTCTTCCGCGCGCCCCTGTATACGGCGCCGCAGCCGCGAAGTCTTGCGCCGCCGCCGGCGGAACGCCGTCCCGCCGCAGCCGCGCGGCGGGCCATGCGCAAACATTCGCAGGTCATGTCTGATATCATAAAAATAATTTAATGTATCGTCATAATATCGACACATGAATATATAGCATTACGCCATCGCTTCATGAATAGTTTAATTATTGTTATGTTATTAATGTGCGCGGCAGTTTCGTCATGATAAAGATCAGGACTTTCGCCAGATCCGGATGCGCGTGCGCGCTTGCGGCGTTTCTGACCGGCGGCGTCGTGGTCGCGGCGCGCGAGGCGACGCCCCTGTCGACGCTCCAGCCGCCGGCCGCCGCGCCGGCCCCGCCGCTGGTCGTGCTGCGCGAATGCAAGGCGCCGCCGGTGATTTCCGCCGGCCAGGTAAAAGTGCCGGCCAACGTCGCCCGGAGCCTGGCGCGGGCCAGCGACAACAGCGGCGTGGACCTGCGGCTGCTGATCGGCGTGGCCAGGCGGGAGTCCGGCTTCCGGCCCGACGCCCGCGCGAAAACCTCGAGCGCAGCCGGACTGTTCCAGTTCATTGACAGCACCTGGCTGCGGGCCGTGCGCGATTACGGCGCCAGCCACGGGCTGGCGAAGGAGGCGGCGATGATCGACGCCGGCGGCGAGGTGGCGGATCCGGCCGCGCGCAGGGAAATCCTCGCGCTTCGCGACAATCCGGACATCGCCGCCGCAATCGCCGCCGACATGCTGCGCGACGACGCCCGCAAGCTGCAGGCGAGACTCGACCGCAACCTGACCGACGCCGACATCTACGCCACCCACTTTCTCGGCGTCACCAAGGCCAGCCATCTGGCCCAGCTGGTGGCGACGAAACCGGCCGCCGCCGCGGCCCCGGCCTTTCCGGCGGCCGCCCGCGCCAACCGTTCGATTTTCTACCGGCGGAGCGGCCGCAGGAGCCGCAGCCGCACGATCCGCGCCGTGTATGACAGCCTCGCCCTGCCATATGCGGCGGAGACCGACGCGGTGGCGCGCCAGGTGCGGCGGCTGTTAGGCGGCGCCCTGAAGCCGGACATGCAGTTCGTCGGCGTCTCCGGCCCGCCGGCGACCGGCGCCGACGCCGGCCCGAAGACGCCGCCGGTGGCGACGAAGCCAGCCGTGCGGCGCGCGCTCCGGCGCCGGGCGGCCGCCAGCAGGACCGCGGCGCACGCCCGGGCCCGGCGCGCCAGGGGCGGCCACGTCCACGGCCGCGCGCGGAGGTGACCGCCGCGGCGCGCGCAGCCGTCCCCATGTCTCCCGCCGGGAAACGTTGCGCCGCGGCCGGCTTTCGGCCCGGCGCGCTTTTCGCGCGGCCCGCGGCCGGCGGCGGGACGTCATGACGTCGCCGGAGCCGGCAGGTCCTTCTGCTTCCGCTGCGCCGGAACGCGTCACGAAACGCGCGCCGGCGCGGAAGCGGGGACGGGAGCTGCAGCCGGGCGCGGGCCCGGCGGCGATTGTCTGGGGAAGATGCGCCCTTCGCGCCGAAACAGCGGGCGTGACGGTTGACCGGGCGGGCGCCAGCGCCTATCACACGCCGCATCACACGTGCTGTGAGAGCGCGTAGCTCAGCCGGTAGAGCAACTGACTTTTAATCAGTAGGTCCAGGGTTCGAATCCCTGCGCGCTCACCACGTCCGGGGCGACTGCCCGCCTGACGACGCCGCGGCCGCCGGCAGCCCGGATCCAGCAAGCCCGTTCCCGCACACAATGCCGTACGGCCGCCCGGCCCGTTGCATCGCCGGGCCGCTCACGGTCCCGCAGCGCGCCGGCGCCGGAAGGCGGCCGCCGCTCCGGCGTTACAGCCGCCAGGGCGCGTCGCTGGCTGTCGCTCACGCCAGGGCGCCGCCTGCGGCGCGCACGGCGGGGGCGGAGCGCAAGCCGGCGCCGCGCCGTCCGGCGGAGGGGCCTGGCCAGGCGGCGGGACTGTCGCCCTGGGGGGCTGCGGCGGCAGGCGGCGCTCCCGCCGCCACGCGCGGCGCCCGGGCCGCGGCCCGGGGCCGTGAGCGCCAGCCGCATGTTACGCGCCCCGCGGTCATCGAGGCCGTTGCGGCCGGGACTGATGCGGCGGGTAAGGGCGCCGGCGCCGGCCCGCGGCTCTGCCGGCCGCAGCGGACATGGTCGCGCTCGCGCATGAGCCGGGCGAGCCCGGAAATGCTGGCTGCGCGGGACCAGGACGGCGCGGGCTCAGGCGGCTTTCAGGCTGGCGAGACGTTCGAGCAGGGCCGGATCATTCAGTACGGCGAGACGCTCGCGCGGCGTGAGCCAGCTGCGCGCGTCGGCGAGCGTTTCGGCGTCGGCCAGCTTGGCCGAAGCTAGCACGTGCTCCGGATCGATCTGGCCGCGCCGGCGCGGCGTCGCCGGCGGCAGCATGGCGCAGTGAGCGCGCCGCAAGGCCGCGTCGCGCCGCATCACCTCCAGCGCGTCCTCGCCGTCATGGCCAAGCGCGGCGAATTCCTCATGCAGGGCGTTGGCGCGGGCGGCCACCAGCGGCGGCGCGGTCTCCTCCGGGGTGAGCAGCAGGCCGAGGCGCTTCAGCGCCAGGCCGATGGACTTCCTGCCGCTCATCCACGAGATCGGAATGGCCAGCACCAGGCCGAGGATGGTGGGCGACATCCACAGCGCCAGCGAGGTGGCGATCAGGAAGGCGGCGACGCCGGTCACCACGCCCAGCGCCATGTGGCTCCAGTGGCGGCGGACGATGTCGCGGAAGGCGATGGAGCCGTCGTCGCGCCGCTGCGGATTCCAGCCGGTGTCGCGGCCCAGCAGGATCTGCGCCACCGCGCCGGACTGGATCACCATCATGATCGGCGCGAGCAGGGCGGACATCACCGTCTCGAACAGGGTGGAGAGCAGGATGCGGACGGTTCCGCCGCACCCCCGCCGCGTCGGGCCGTCCAGCAGCGCGAGGATCAGGCCAAACAGCTTCGGCGCCAGCAGGATGGCCATGGTCAGGAAGAACAGCGCCAGCGCCCGCTCCGGATCAAACCGCGGCCAGGCCGGAAACAGCGAAAACTCCTGGGTGAAATATTCCGGCCGCACGTAGCGGCTCTGCAGCACCAGCACGATGCCGATCACCAGCTGCATCAGCCACAGCGGCGAGGCGAGGTACGAGAAAATGCCGGTGGCGAAATGCTGGCGGGTGGCGAGGCGCAGCCCCGCCGCGCCGATGACGCGCAGGTGCTGCAGGTTGCCCTGGCACCAGCGCCGGTCGCGGGTGGCCAGGTCGATCAGCGAGGGCGGGCTTTCCTCATAGCTGCCCGGCAGGTCAGGCAGCATGTACACCGTCCAGCCCGCGCGCCGGATCAGCGCCGCCTCGACGAAGTCGTGGCTGAGGATGTGGCCGCCGAACGGCGGCCTGCCCGAGAGGTCAGGCAGCCCGCAATGGGCGGCGAACGCCTTCGTGCGGATGATGGCGTTGTGGCCCCAGTAATTGCCGTCCCTGCCCATCCACACGGCGAGGCCGGTGGCGATCACCGGCCCGTACACCCGGGCGGCGAACTGCTGCAGGCGGGCGAACAGCGTGTTGCGGTTGATGATCAGCGGCAGCGACTGGATGATGCCGGCGTCGGGATCAGCCTCCATGGCGGCGGCGAGGCGCACCACGCATTCGCCGCTCATCACGCTGTCGGCGTCCAGCACCAGCATGTGGTCATAGGCGCCGCCCCAGCGCGTGACGAAGTCGGCGATGTTGCCGGCCTTGCGGTGGGCGTTCTTCTGGCGGCGGCGGTAGTAGACGCGCGCGTCCGGCCCCAGCCGCTCGCGCAGCGCCAGAAAGGCGCGCTCCTCCGCCACCCAGGCGTCCGGACTGGTGGAATCGGAGAGGATGAAATAGTCGAAGGCGTCGCCGAAGCCGGTGGCCTCGATGCTCTCGCGCATGGCGCACAGCGCGCCGAAAGTGCGCGCCGTCTCCTCATTGTACACCGGCATCACCACGGCGGTGCGGCTGCGCAGCCGCTGCGGGGGCGCCGGCGGCAGGCGCCGCCACAGCATGGCGATGAAGCCGACGACCGCGCTGGTGAAGGCGAGGGCGATCCAGGAGAAGTTGATGGTGAACAGCGCCAGCAGCGCCCACTGCAGCCAGGTGGTGCGGCTGACCGACACCACCTCATACATCTCGTACGCGCCATAGGCGGTGAGGGCGAAGGCGCCGCCGAACACCGCCACGCGCGCGATCCAGCCCCGGAACCCCGGGCTGTCCGGGCCGGCGGGCCGGCGCCGGTCGCGACGGCTCCAGCGGCGCAGGGACTGGACCGGCATCTCCAGCGGATGCTCCGGCGGCATGGCCTGGGGGAGACGTGTGGCGTCCATCGGCTCGCTCCTCCGGGGGCCGGCCCCGGCCGCGGCGTCCGCGTCGGTCACGCGGTCCATCGGTACAACCATGTTTCGCTGACAGGCTTGCCGGCCGCCTCAAGCGCCAGGCGCAGCTCGCACAGCTGCGAGTCGCCCGGGTCGAGCTCGAACGCCACCCGCGCCGCGCGCCGTTCCGGATAGGGCCACAGGCGCATTTCGGAGATGACGCCGCCGTTGGCGGCCGAGAGCGACGGCTGCAGCGCCGCCACCACGCCGGGGTCCGCCAGCGCCGCGCCGGTGAACTCCACGAGGAAACGGCGGCGGCGGCCGCTGCGGCCGCGCCCGGTCCGGGTCAGGATCACCCGCGCCAGCTCCGGCGGATCGGGGATCTGCCAGCACCAGTACTGGCGGTAGGCGAAATTGACCTCGGCGCCGGCGGCCAGCGGCGCCCTGGGCCGCCAGTAGGCGAGGATGTTGTCGTTGATGTCGGATTCGGTGGGAATCTCGATCAGCTGCACCTGGCCCTCGCCCCAGTCGCCGAGCGGCTCGACCCACACGCTCGGGCGCCGGTCGAAGCGCTGGCTGTCGTCCTGGAAGGCGGCGAAGGCGCGCTCGCGCTGCAGCAGGCCGAAGCCCCGGGGGCTGGAGTCGACGAAGGCGGAGATCTGCAGCTGCTGCGGATTGGTCACCGGCCGCCACAGCCATTCGCCGCGGCCGTTGCGCATCTGCAGGCCGTTGACCTCAAACACTGCGGCGCGCACGTCGTCGACGTTGCGCCGGCCTGCGGCGCCGAACAGATAGGTGGCCGCGTGGCCGCCCCAGCCGATGTGATCGATGGCGGCGCGGGTGAACAGCGTCACCTCGACGTCGATGATGGTCATGTCGCCCGGACGCACGGTGAAATGGGCCGCGGCGGCCAGGCTCTCGGAATCGAGCAGGGCGTGAAGGGTGAGCACGTCCGCGCCCGGCGGCGGCTGCTCGATCCAGAAGGCGCGGAACGCCGGGATCTCTTCGCCGCGCATCTCGCCCGGGCGCAGGGTCAGGGTGCGGGCCGTCGCCCCCATGTTCTGGCCGCGGGCGATGGCCCGGTAGAAGGTCGCGCCCTGGAAAATCGCCATCTGCGCCGGCCGGTCCAGCCCCGCGAAAATGCGGAAGCCGGAGAAGCCGGCGTCGCCCGGCGGAGGGGGCGGCAGTCCGCCGAAGTCATGGCTGGCCGGGTTGAACGTCAGCCGCCGGGCCCGGCCGTCCGCCACGACGTAAATCTCGACGCGGTCGCGAAACAGCGCTCCGCGCGGCAGCGGCTCGATGACGAAGCCGCGGCGCTCGCCGTCCCACAGCAGCGCCTCGGGCCGGGCGCGCACGCCGACATATTGCTCATAGGTGAGGCCGGCGAGCTCCTCGGGCAGGTCGCCGCCGGCCCGCGCGAACGGGCGCTGCGCCAGCCGCCTGGCCATGTCGACCACCATCTCGGGCGCAAAGGGCGTTTCAGCCGCCTCGCCGCCCCCGGCCGCGGGCTGGCTCCCGGCCCGCGCCAGCCCGGCGCCCGCCGCCAGCGCCGCGACGGCGCCGGACCACATCAGCTGTCTGCGATTGATCATCTTCATCAGGAACCAGCGAAAGGGGCGGCGGCGCCCAAGGTCAGGCGTTCCGGGGAATTATGGCCTTTCAACAGCATCTTGCAATGCAGGCCGGCGGCGGCGCCGGCCGGCGGTTCGCCTGCGGCGGACCTTGGCGGCAAAAACGGCGGTTTCAAGACTGGAAGCCGGGAAATCCTCCGGAAAATCTGGCGCTCCAGCAGTGTCACAGCCATGCGCCGGAAGGAAGTCCTCCAACGGCGCAGGCGAAGGGATATTTGCGCCGCGCAGGACGGAGCAGCGCCTGAGGCGGCCGCGCAATTCTCCTGAAAGGAATCATCGGTTAATACAGGCCCGGTTCAAGCAGCGATCCGGCGGGCGGCGCGAACGACCGGCGACCCGTATCCGGCCGGGCGGGAGCACGAGTTTCATGACCGCAGACATTCCGCAGACGGCGCCGTTCCGCGCCATCGTGCTGGCGGC
This sequence comes from Camelimonas abortus, assembly GCF_042432745.1. NCBI lineage: Bacteria > Pseudomonadati > Pseudomonadota > Alphaproteobacteria > Hyphomicrobiales > Chelatococcaceae > Camelimonas > Camelimonas abortus. The sequence goes on from NZ_JBHLWR010000006.1 coordinate 1,039,357, forward strand.
GGGCGAGGGCACGCGCATGCTGTCGGCCACGCCCAAGGTGCTGCACCGCATCGCCGGCCGGCCGATGGTGTCCCACGTGCTCGCAGCCCTGCAGGGCGCCGGCGCCCGGGATATCGCGGTGGTGGTGGGGCCGGACCGCGCCGACGTGGCCGCCGAAGCGGCGAAAACCGCGCCAGGCGCCGTCATCGTCGAGCAGCGCGAGCGCCGCGGCACCGCCCACGCCGTGCTGGCGGCGCGTGAATGGATCGCCGCCGGCGACGGCGACCTGCTGGTCGCCTTCGGCGACACGCCGCTGGTCACGCCGGCGACGCTGGCCAGGCTGCGCGGCCTCATCGCCGGCGACGTCGCCGTGGCTGTCCTTGGCTTTGAAGCCGCCAATCCCGCCGGCTACGGCCGCCTGCTGATGGAGGGCGAGGCGCTGGTCGCCATCCGTGAGGAAAAGGACGCCAGCGCCGCCGAGCGCGCCGTACGGCTGTGCAACGCCGGGCTGATGGCGCTCTCCGGCGCCCGCGCGCTGCAGATTCTGGAGCGCATCCAGCCCAACAACGCCAGCGGCGAGCACTATCTCACCGACGCCGTGGCGATCGCCCGCGAACTCGGCCTCGCCGCCGCCGTGGCCACGGCGGCGGAGGGCGAGGTGATGGGCGTCAATGACCGCACGCAGCTGGCGGCGGCGGAGGCGGAGATCCAGCGCCGGCTTCGCCGCGCCGCCATGCTCGGCGGCGTCACCCTGCAGGATCCGGATTCGGTCTATTTCAGCGCCGACACCCGCCTTGGCCGCGACGTGCTGGTGGAGCCGCACGTGGTGTTCGGCCCCGGCGTCACGGTGGAGGACGGGGCGGTGATCCGCGCCTTCTCGCATCTGGAGGGCGCGGTGGTGCGCGGCGGCGCGGAGATCGGCCCCTTCGCCCGGCTGCGTCCCGGCGCCGACATTGGCGTTGCGGCGAAGATCGGCAATTTCGTCGAGGTGAAGAACACCCGGGTCGACGCCGGCGCCAAGGCCAACCATCTGGCCTATCTCGGCGACGGCGAGGTGGGCGCGGGGGCCAATATCGGCGCCGGCACGATCTTCTGTAACTATGACGGTTTCGGCAAGGCGAAGACCACGGTCGGGGCGGGGGCGTTCATCGGCTCCAACTCATCCCTGGTGGCGCCGGTGACGGTCGGCGAGGGCGCCTATGTCGGCACCGGCTCGGTGGTGACCGAAGACGTCGCCCCCGACGCGCTGGCGCTGGCCCGCGCCCGCCAGGTCGCGAAGCCAGGCTGGGCGGCGGCGTTCCGCGAGAAGAACGCCCATCGCAAGAAGAAACAGGCGGCGGAGCGCGGCCGCCCGTGACGGGGGCAGCGACGGCGGCCAGCGACCGGCCGCCGCCGCAGGAGGCCGAGGCGCGGCGCCGGTTTGCGCCGGGCGGCCGCCGCGACGGAGGGGCGCGCCGCAGCGCGGGCCCGGCCGTCACAATCCGTCAGGTTATTTGATTTGTTTCCTTGCGGACGCTGCGGCTAACAGGATCACGGCGCGCAGGGGCGCGCGCTGCGCCCGCGGACGCGCGCCCGGCATCCTGCAGCCAGCCTTCGCCGGCGCATGTGGCTGCCGGCGCCAGGCGGCGCAATAACAACGGACTGGGACAGCATGTGCGGAATCATCGGCATTCTCGGCAAGGGCGACGTCGCAGCGGACCTGGTGGACGCGCTCAAGCGGCTTGAATACCGCGGCTATGATTCCGCCGGCGTGGCGACGCTGCGCGACGGCGTGCTCGAGCGCCGCCGCGCCGCCGGCAAGCTGCGCAACCTGGAGGCGGCGCTGCGCGAGCATCCGCTGCCCGGCGCGGCCGGCATCGGGCACACCCGCTGGGCCACCCATGGCAAGCCGACCGAGGACAACGCCCATCCCCACGCCACCAGCCGGGTGGCGCTGGTGCACAACGGCATCATCGAGAATTTCCGGGAGCTGCGCGCCGGACTGGCCGGGCGCGGCGTCGCCTTCGAGTCCGAAACCGACACCGAAGTGGTGGTGAAGCTGGTGGACCAGGAGCTGGCGGAAGGCCGCCCGCCGCTGGAGGCGGTGGCGCGGGTGCTGCCGCGGCTGCGCGGCGCCTTCGCCCTGTGCTTCCTGTTCGCCGGCCATGATGACCTGATGATCGGCGCCCGCCACGGCGCGCCGCTGGCGCTGGGCTTCGGCGACGGCGAGATGTTCCTCGGCTCGGACGCGCTGGCGCTCGCCCCCTTCACCGACGACCTGCTGTATCTGGACGAGGGCGACCATGTCGCCGTGACCCGCGCCGGAGCGGAGATCTATGACGCCGGCGGCTTCCGCGTCGAGCGCCCGCGCCAGAAGCTGGCGCCGGGCGCCTTTCTCGCCGACAAGGGCAACCACCGCCACTTCATGCACAAGGAGATCTGGGAGCAGCCCGAAGTGGTGGGCCGCACCGTCTCCCATTATCTCGACGCGCTGAACGGCGGCTTCCTGTTTCCGCAACTCGCCGGGGTCGACTTCGCCGCCCTGTCGCGGCTCACCATCTGCGCCTGCGGCACCGCCTTTCTCGCCGGCCATGTGGCGCGTTACTGGTTTGAGCGGCTGGCGCGGCTGCCGGTGGATCTCGACGTCGCCTCGGAGTTCCGCTACCGCGAGGCGCCGATGCCGGACAACGGCCTGGCGCTGTTCATCTCCCAGTCCGGCGAGACCGCCGACACCCTGGCGTCGCTGCGCTACGCCAGGAGCCAGGGCCAGCGCATCCTTTCCATCGTCAACGTGCCCACCTCGACCATCGCCCGCGAGAGCCACGCGGTGGCGCAAACCTTCGCCGGGCCGGAGATTGGCGTGGCCTCCACCAAGGCGTTCACCTGCCAGCTGGCGGTGCTGCTGGCGCTGGCGGTTTACGCCGGGCGCCGCCGCGGCGCCCTTTCGGCGGCGGAGGAGGCGCGCGTCGCCGACCTGATGATGACGCTGCCGGGCCTGCTGGGCGAGGCGCTCGGCGCCGAGCGGGAGGTGGAGCAGCTGGCTGCGCGGCTCGCGCGGGCGCGCGACGTGCTCTATCTCGGCCGCGGCCCGGCATGGCCGCTGGCGCTCGAAGGCGCGCTCAAGCTGAAGGAAATCTCATATATCCACGCCGAAGGCTACGCCGCCGGCGAGCTGAAGCACGGTCCCATCGCCCTGGTGGACGAGGACATGCCGGTGGTGGTGCTCGTCCCTCGCGACGCGCTGATGGACAAGACCGTCTCCAACATCCAGGAAGTGGCGGCGCGCGGCGGGCGCATCATCCTGATCGGCGACGCCGAGGCGGTGCGCCAGACCGGGCTCGAGGACATCGCCGCCATCGTCATGCCCGAGGTCGATCCGCTGGTCGCGCCCATCATTTATGCAGTCCCGGTCCAGCTCCTCGCCTATCATGTCGCCGTATTCATGGGCAAAGACGTGGACCAGCCGCGGAATCTGGCCAAATCTGTCACGGTGGAGTGAGCGCGCGCCCGGCCCGGCGCGGCGGCGCGCGAACGGGTGAAACGGACGCAGGATGAGCGACAGCGAACGGAAGGCGCCCCGCAGCGACGCCCCGGCGGGCGAAACCGGCGCGCACACGGGGGCGGCGGACGCCGGCGCCGCCGGTCCGGCCCTGGTCCAGGCGCCGCGCCGCGGGCCGCTGTTCTCGCTGCGGGCGCGGCTGCGCAACTATTTCCTCACCGGCCTGATCGTCGCCGGGCCGCTGGCGCTGACCATCTACATCACCTGGTGGATCGTCGGGGCCATCGACGGCTGGGTGAAGCCGCTGATCCCGCAGCGCTACTGGCCCGAGAGCTATCTCAACGTCTCGGCGCCCGGATTCGGCGTGATCATCGCCATCGTGTCGCTGACGCTGCTCGGCTTTCTCACCGCCAATCTGGTGGGGCGCACGCTGATCAGCTCAGGCGAGACCATTCTCGAGCGCATGCCGGTGGTGCGCGGGCTGTACCGCGGCATCAAGCAGGTGTTCGAAACGGCGTTCTCGCCGGACGGCACCTCGTTCCGCAAGGTGGCGCTGGTGCAGTTCCCGACGCCCGGAACCTGGTCGATCGTCTTCGTCTCGGCGCCGCCGCCTCCGGAGATGACGGCGCCGCTGCCGGACGGCGGCGCCGGGGATTATGTCGGCGTGTTCCTGCCATGCTCGCCCAACCCCACCACCGGCTTCTTTTTCTATTTGCCCCGCAAGGACATATATGAGGTTCCCATTACTGTGGATGAAGCGGCCAAGCTGGTGATGTCGGCCGGCCTGATCCAGCCGGAGGAGCATCGGCGCCGCATGGCCGCGCTCGCCGCCAGCGGCGACGGCAAGGGCGCCCGCACGAGCGACGGAAAGAGCGGCGGCGGGGCCGACGAGAGCAACGGCGCGGGGGGCGCAGGCGCCTGAGAACGGCCGCCCGTGGCCGGGCCGCCATCCGGGCGGCGCGGGCCAAGGCGGCGCCTGAGCGCACGGCCGTACGCCGCTGGAATTGCGGAATTATCCCGCGCGCAGCAGGCGGATGGCCTCGTCGCGGCCGAACAGGTAGAGCAGGCAGCGCAGGGCGAGGCCGCGCTCGCCGGTCAGGTCCGGATCGCGCGCCAGAACAAGCTTCGCCTCATCGCGGGCGGCGGCGATCAGGTCGCCGTCGCGCTCCGGACGCAGGAAGCGGAATTCCGGCATGCCCGACTGGCGCGTGCCGAGGATCTCGCCCTGGCCGCGCAGCTTCAGGTCTTCCTCGGCGATGCGGAAGCCGTCCTCGGTTTCGCGCATGATGCGCAGCCGCGCCCCCGCCACCGGGCCAAGCGGGCCGCGATAGAGCAGCACGCAGCTGGAGGCGCCGGCCCCGCGGCCGACGCGGCCGCGCAGCTGGTGCAGCTGGGCCAGGCCGAAGCGTTCGGCGTGCTCGATGATCATGATGGTGGCCTCCGGCACGTCCACGCCCACCTCCACCACGGTGGTGGCCACCAGCACCTGGTCCTCGCCGCTGGCGAAACGCTCCATGGCGGCCTCCTTGTCGCGGCCGGACATCCTGCCGTGCAGCAGGCCGACGCGCGGCCCCAGCCGCTCCTGCAGGAAGGCGTGGCGCTCCTCGGCGGCGGCCACGTCCAGCGCCTCGGATTCCTCCACCAGCGGACAGATCCAGTAAACGCGCGCGCCGCGCGCCGTCGCCCGCCGCACGGCGGCGACGATCTCGTCCAGCCGCTCCATGGGCGCGGCCCGGGTCACCACCGGCGTGCGGCCCGGCGGCTTCTCGTCGAGCCGTGAGGAGTCCATGTCGCCGTAACAGGTCAGCACCAGCGTGCGCGGGATCGGCGTCGCCGTCATCAGCAGCATGTCGGCGTCCGGGCTCTTTTCGCCCAGCGCCAGCCGTTGCTGCACGCCGAAACGGTGCTGCTCGTCGACCACGGCGAGGCCGAGATCGCGAAACCGCACCCCCTCCTGGAACAGGGCGTGGGTGCCGACGACGATGTCCACCCCGCCGGCGGCCATGCGCTCCAGCATCTCGCGCCGGGCGGCGGCGCGGTCGCGGCCGGTGAAGACGCCGACGCGCACGCCCACGGCCTGCGCCAGCGGCGCGATGCGGTCATAATGCTGGCGGGCGAGGATTTCGGTGGGGGCCATCAGGCAGGCCTGGCGACCGGCTTCGACCACCCGCGCCATGGCCAGCAGCGCCACCACCGTCTTGCCGGAGCCGACGTCGCCCTGGAGCAGCCGCAGCATGCGCTCGGGGGCGGCGAGGTCGCGCCAGATCTCCTCCAGCGCCCGCCGCTGCGCGCCGGTGAGCGCGAAGGGCAACTGCGCCAGCAGCGCCTGCACCAGCCGGCCGTCGCCGGCGTGGCTGCGGCCGCGGCCCCTGCGCCGGCGGGCGCGCATCAGCGCCAGCGCCAGCTGGGTGGCGAGGGCCTCGTCGAGGCCAAGCCGCCGGCGCGCCGGATCCTCCAGCAGCCCGTCGCCGCCGTCGCCGAAAACCTCCTGCGGCTGGTGCACCAGGCGCAGCGCCGCGGCGAAGCCCGGCAGCGGCGCGCCGCCGCAACGCTCATGCCATTCCGGCAGCTGCGGCACGCGCTCCAGCGCCGCCGCCACGGCCTTCATCACCGCCCGGGGAGCGAGCCCCTCGGTAAGCGGATACACCGGCTGGATGAGGCTGACCTGCTCCAGCTCCTCGGGGCGCAGGATAAGGTCGGGATGGACGATCTGCCGGCGGCCCTCCCACAGCTCCAGCCGGCCCGAGACGATGCGGCGCCCGCCCACCGGCAGCTGCGCCTCCAGACGGCTCTTCGTCCCGCCAAAGAACACCAGGGTGACGTCGCCGGTGTCGTCCTCAACCACCACCCGCGCCGGGGCGCGGGCGGAGCCGCGCGCCGGCGGGAAGGAATGGGACGCCACCCGCACGTCAAGGGTGACGATCTCGCCGGGCGTCGCCTCGGCCACCCGGGGGCGCCGGCGCCGGTCGATGACGCCGGAGGGCATGTGAAACAGCAGGTCCAGCACCCGCGCGCCGCGTCCCGCCCCGCCCAGCAGCCGGTCGAACAGGGCCCCGAGGCGCGGCCCGACGCCGGGCAGGCTGGTGACAGGCGCGAACAGCGGATCAAGCGCGGAAGGTCGCATGGGCGCCCCGGTTGGCGGAAAGGCCGCGGATGAAATGCGTCGTGCGGACGGGCCGGCGGCTGACAGGCCGCGGCGCCGGGACTATATAGCCCGGAGACGGCCAGCCCGCGAGAGCCGGCCCGGCCGGCCGGTGGACGCGACGCGGCCGGAGCGGACGCCCGTCGCCGCCCGGACAGGATGGAGCATTACATGAGCGGAACCACGCGCAGCAGCGCCGATCTTGACGTGCGTCGCCGCAGGATCCTCTACCGGTCGTGGCATCGCGGCATCCGCGAGATGGACCTGCTGCTCGGCCAGTTCGCCGACGCCCGCATCGACCAGCTCTCCGACCAGGACCTGGCCGATCTGGAGGTCCTGCTGGAACTCCCGGACCGCGACGTGTTCAGCTGGCTGACCGGCGAGGCGGCGCTGCCGGCGGAACATGACACGCCGGTGTTCCGCCAGATTCGCGAGTTTCACCGTCATTCCGGCGCCATATTCATCTAGCGCCGCACGCGCCGGCGGCGTGGCTTCGCCGCCGCGACGCGCCCGGGGCCGGCCGCGCCGTCGCGCGCGGCCGCCGGGGCGCAGGCGCGCGCCGCACGCCCGTTTCTCCGCCCGCCGTCCCGGAACGCAGCCCCAGAAACGCCGCCCATGAGCCCTCTCCCCCTGCAAAACGCCGCCGCCTGGCTGCTGGAAGGCCGCAAGCCCGTGCTGGCCAGCGCGCCGGACAGCTTCATTCCCCTGTTGCTGGCCGATCTCGCCCGCGCCGTGTCGCAGAAGCGCGAGGCGCCGGCGGCGCTGGTTTATGTCGCCCGCGACGGCCGGCGCCTGCAGCTGGCTGAATCCGGACTGGCCTTCGTCGCGCCCGACATCGAGGTCCTGACCTTCCCCTCCTGGGACTGCCAGCCCTATGACCGGGTGTCGCCCTCATCGGCGGTGACGGCGCGGCGCATGACCGTGCTGGCGCGTCTGGCCCGCACGCGCTCGACGCGGGAGCGGCCGCGCATCGTGCTCACCACGGTCAACGCCCTGACGCAGCGCGTGCCGCCGCGGGCGCGCATCGCCGGGGAAACGTTTTCGGCCGCGCCAGGCAACGCCGTCGACATGAGCCTGCTGGTGAAGTGGCTGGAGATCAACGGCTTCACCCGCACCGGAACCGTGCGCGACACCGGCGAATACGCCCAGCGCGGCGGCATTCTCGATCTCTATGCGCCGGGCGCGGCGGCGCCGGTCCGGCTCGACTTCTTCGGCGACACGCTGGAGTCGATCCGCGCCTTTGATCCCGAGACCCAGCGCACCACCGGCCAGCTGCGCTCGCTGGACCTGGTGCCGATGAGCGAGGCGCAGCTCACCACCGAGACCATCGCCCGCTTCCGTCAGGCCTATGTGGCCGCCTTCGGCGCGGCCACCCGCGACGACGCGCTCTATGAAACCGTGAGCGAGGGGCGCCGCCACCCGGGCATGGAGCACTGGCTGCCGCTGTTTCACCGCGGCATGGACACGCTGTTCGACTATCTGGCCGGCGCGCCCTTCGTGCTGGACGAACAGCTGGAGGACGCAGCCTTCGAGCGCATCAGCCAGATCGAAGACTATTACGAGGCCCGTCTTGCGGCGCTGAAGGCCGGAACCGGCGCGCCCTACAAGCCGGTGCGGCCGGAGACGCTGTATCTCACCCGCGAGGAATGGCGCCGGCGCATCGGCGAGCTGGATTACGCGGAGGTGTCCGCCTTCGCCCGGCCGGAGACGCCGTCCGCCAGGGTCATTGACCTTGGCGTGCGCCAGGCGCGCAGCTTCGCCCCCGAGCGCGCCGACGAGGGCGTCAACGTGTTCGAGGCGGCGGCGGCGCACCTGCGCGACCTGGCCGCCGGCGGCCGGCGGGTGGTGGTGGCGGCCTGGTCGGAGGGCTCGCGCGAGCGCCTCGCCCATGTGCTGGCCGACCACGGCCTGCGCGGGCTGGCCAATGTTCCCGATCTCGCCCGCGCCCTCGCCGTGAAGGGCGGCGACATCGCCATGGCGGTGTGGGGCATGGAGGCGGGCTTCGACGCGCCCCATCTCAGCGTGCTGGCCGAGCAGGACATTCTCGGCGACCGGCTCGTGCGCCAGGCGCGCAAGGCGCGGCGCGCCCAGGATTTCATCGCCGAGGTGGGCAGCCTCACCGCCGGCGACATCGTGGTGCATGTGGACCACGGCGTCGGCCGTTTCGTCGGGCTGAAGACCATCACCGCCGGCGGCGCCCCGCACGACTGCCTGGAGCTGCATTACGCCGGCGGCGACAGGCTGTTCCTGCCGGTGGAGAACATCGAGCTGCTCTCCCGCTATGGCTCGGAGGACGCCTCGGTCGTCCTTGACAGGCTGGGCGGCGGCGCCTGGCAGGCGCGCAAGGCGAAGCTGAAGCAGCGCATCCGGGTGATGGCCGGCGAGCTGATCAAGGTGGCCGCCGCCCGGGCGCTGAAGTCGGCGCCGGTGATCACGCCGCCGCAGGGGCTCTATGACGAATTCGTCGCCCGCTTCCCCTATGAGGAGACCGAGGACCAGCTCAACGCCATCGAGGCGGTGATGGCGGATCTCGCCTCGGGCCGCCCCATGGACCGGCTGATCTGCGGCGACGTGGGCTTCGGCAAGACCGAGGTGGCCATGCGCGCCGCCTTCGCCGTGGCCATGAGCGGCCAGCAGGTGGCGGTGGTCGCACCCACCACGCTGCTGGCGCGCCAGCATTATCACAGCTTCAGCGAGCGCTTCCGCGGCCTGCCGCTGAAGGTGGCGCAGCTGTCGCGCTTCACCCCGGCGGCGGAGGCCAGGCAGGTGAAGGCCGGCCTCGCCGACGGCACGGTGGACATCGTCGTCGGCACCCACGCCGTGCTGGGCAAGACCATCAGGTTCCGCGACCTCGGCCTCGTGGTGGTGGACGAGGAGCAGCATTTCGGCGTCGCCCACAAGGAGCGGCTGAAGACCCTGCGCGCCCAGGTGCACGTGCTGACGCTCTCGGCCACGCCGATTCCGCGCACGCTGCAGCTGGCGCTCACCGGGGTGCGGGAGCTGTCGATCATCGCCACGCCCCCGGTGGACCGGCTGGCCGTGCGCACCTTCGTCATGCCCTTCGACGAGCTCAGCATCCGCGAGGCGCTGCTGCGCGAGCGCTATCGCGGCGGCCAGGCGTTCTATGTGGTTCCGCGCATCGAGGATCTGGACGAGGTCAAGGCCTTCCTCGACCGCTCCGTGCCCGAGGTGAAGGTGGCGGTGGCCCATGGCCAGATGAGCGCCGGCCAGCTCGAGGACGTGATGACGGCCTTCTATGAGGGCCGCTTCGACGTGCTGCTCTCCACGACCATCGTCGAGTCGGGCCTCGACATTCCCAACGCCAACACCCTGGTGGTGCACCGGGCGGACATGTTCGGCCTCGCCCAGCTCTACCAGCTGCGCGGCCGCGTCGGCCGGTCGCGCACCCGCGCCTGGGCGCTGTTCACGGTGCCGGCCAACCGCACGCTCACCGCCACGGCCGAGCGGCGGCTCAAGGTGCTGCAGGGCCTGGACACGCTCGGCGCCGGTTTCCAGCTCGCCAGCCACGACCTCGACATCCGCGGCGCCGGCAACCTGCTGGGCGACGAACAGTCCGGCCACATCCGCGAGGTGGGCTACGAGCTCTACCAGCAGATGCTGGAGGAAGCGGTGGCCCAGCTCAAGGCCGGCGTCACCGACGGGGAGGAGGGCGAGGAGGCGTGGTCGCCCAGCATCACCCTGGGCGCGGCGGTGATGATTCCCGAGAGCTACGTGGAGGACATCCAGCTGCGGCTGGGGCTCTACAAGCGCCTGTCGACGCTGGAGAACGACCAGCAGATCGACGCCTTCGGCGCCGAGCTCACCGACCGCTTCGGGCCGATGCCCGAGGAGGTGCAGCAGCTGCTGAAGCTGATGTCGATCAAGGCGCTGTGCCTGAGGGCCAATGTGGCGAAGATCGAGGCCGGCCCCAAGGGGCTGGTGGTGGCGTTCCGCGACGGCAGGTTCGCCAATCCCGCCGGTCTGGCGGCGTGGCTGGCGGAGCAGGGCTCCATGGCGAAGGTGCGCCCCGACATGAGCATTTTCTTCCACGACGACCTGCCGACGCCGGAGAGCCGCCTGAAAAGCGCCCGCGCCCTGATGCGCGAGCTGGTGAAGGTGGCCGGCAAAAAGGCGGCCTGAGACGCGGCCGGGGCAGTCGCCGCGCGCGGCTGCGCGGTTCTTTGGCTGAAAACCTTCTGGCGCCGCCGCGGCGGCGCTGGCGTCACCGGAGTCGGGAGCCGGCCCACGCGTGACGCGGGGCCGGCCCGGACAACGCCGGGCGTTGCGCGTCTTTGGACAGGGCAGGGGCATTGGCGCGACGCCCCGGCGCAAGGCAGCGCACGCCGGACGCCAGGGCGCCCGGCGGCTGGCGCGGAGCGACGCCACGCGCCGGGGCTGTCCCGCCGCATGGCGCGCGCACGCCGCGGAACGCCCGCCAGCCAGCGCCATTGCGCGCGTCAGACGATGGTCAGCTGCACGTCCACATTGCCGCGGGTGGCGTTGGAGTAGGGGCAGATCTGGTGGGCCGCCTCCACCAGCCGCTGCGCCTCGGCGCGGTCCAGGCCCGGCAGTGAAACAGCCAGCGCCGCCGTGATGCCGAAGCCTCCCCCGGAACGCGGGCCGATGCCGACCTTCGCCGTGACCCACACGTCGTCCGGCGCGCGGATTTTCAGCTGTCGGGCCGCCGCCTTCATCGCGCCAATGAAACAGGCGGAATAACCGGCCGCGAACAGCTGCTCCGGATTGGTTCCCGGCCCGCCGTCGCCGCCGAGCTCCTTCGGGATCGAGAGCTTCACCTCCAGCCGCCCGTCGTCCGAACGGGCAACGCCGTCGCGCCCGCCGGCGGCGGTGGCCGTCGCGGTGTATTTCACGTCAACTGGCATCGCTGTTTCCTCCGCTGCGCAGGTTCGGGAGCCTTCCGCCGCCCGCCGGAAGGCCGGGGACGGAAGCCACGGGAGGCGGCCGCGGCGCGCCGCGAACGCCGGTGATCAGCAGGCGCCGCCGTCCGCGGCGCAGGCGCCGGCAGGGCCGGTCCCCACGGCCTCCAGCTTCAGCTTTTGCGCCATGCGCCGCATGTAGCGGGCAATGGTCTCCGGGTCCTGGGCGCCGGGCAGGGCCAGGCGCTCCGCCAGAATGAAGCAGGGCACGCCGGACACGCCCATGTCGCGGGCCTGCTCCACCGCCGCCGACACCAGCGTCGCGTCGTCGGCGCCGGCCAGCCGCGCCGCCGCGCCGTCCATGCCGCAGCTGGCGGCGATGTCCGCCAGAACCGCGCGGTCGCCCACGTCGCGCCCTTCCATGAAGAAGGCGCGGAACAGCGCCTCCACCACGGCGTCCTGCAGGCCCAGCGGCGCAGCCCAGCCGATCAGGCGGTGGGCGTCCAGCGTGTTGGGCGTGCGGCGGATGAGGTCGAAACGGAAGGCGAGCCCTTCCTTTTCGCCCTCGGCGGCGAGGCGCTGGTGAATGGCCTCCAGCCGCTCGCGCGAGCCAAACTTGCGCTCCATGTAGACGCGCCGGTCGAGGCCGCCTGGCGGCACGTGCGGATCAAGCTGGTACGGCCGCCAGGCCACCGTCACACGCAGCTCCGGAACCATGGCGATGGCCTTCTCGAGGCGCCTCTTGCCGATGAAGCACCACGGGCACACCACGTCGGAAATCACGTCGACGTGGAAAGACTGGCGCGGGCCGGCGGCTGGCATGACGTTTTCTCCCTGGGGCGTATGGCGGGCCCGGCCGCGGCCGGGACATGCGGCATTGAACAGCCGCCGTCGCGCCGGCGCAACTGCAGGCTCTGGCGGACGCGCGTCCGTCCGGCTTCGCCGGGCGCGCCGCCGGCGTCTGCGCCGGTAACGCCCGAGGCGGCGGAAAGATCCGTCCGCCACCAGGTTTCCGGCGCCGGCCCGAGGAGCGGCAGGGGGTCGGGCCGGCCAACATGCCTCCAGCGCGCCAGCCACACATGCGGCGCGTAATAAAGCGGGATGACGTGAAAGCCGGAGAGCAGCACCCGGTCCAGCGCCCGCACGGCGGCGACGTGATCCTCGCGGGTGGCGGCGGCGGTGACGGCGGCGATCATGGCGTCGGCCGCCGGCGATTTCACCCCGGCGAAGTTGAACGACGCCTGCTGGTCCGCCGCCCGCGAGCCCCAGCGGAAATACTGCTCGTTTCCGGGCGAGGGCGAGGCCCGCCAGGCGGCGATGATCATGTCGTAGTCGAACGTCTGGCGGCGGCGCTCATACTGCACGGAATCGACCACCCGCACCCGCACGGCGACGCCGATGCGCTTCAGCCCCGCCTGCAGGGCCAGGGCGAGGCGCTCGTCGTCGCGGCCCGTGACCATCACCTCGAAGGCCAGCGGCCGGCCGGCGCCGTCGCGCATGCGGCCGTCTTTCAGCGCGTAGCCCGCCTCCGCCAGCAGGCCGACGGCGCGGGCGAGGGCGGCCCGGTCGCGGCCGGCGCCGTCGCTGGCCGGCGGCCGCCAGCGCCCCTCCATGATGTCCTCGCGCACCGCCCCCGGGAACGGGGCCAGCAGGGCGCGCTCCTTTTCCGTGGCCGGGCGGCCGGCGGCGGAGAGTTCGGAACCGGCGAAATAGCTGTCCGCCCTCCGGTAGAGGCCGTGATAGTAGGCGCGGTTCACCCATTCGAAGTCAAAGGCGCAGGTCAGCGCCTCGCGCACCCGCGCGTCGCCGAACGGCCGGCGGCGCTCGTTGAACACGAAGCCGGTCATGCCCTTTGGCGCGGCGACGGGCGCGTGCTCCAGCAGGATGCGGCCGTCGCGGACGGCCGGAAGGCGGCGGGCGGCCATCCAGCGCCGCGGCTCGGTCTCGATGCGCACGTCGATGAGCCCGGCGCTGAAGGCGCTGGCCAGCGCCGTGACGTCGCGATAGTAGTCGTAGCGGATTTCGTCGAAACGGAAGGCGTCGCGCAGGGACGGCGCGGCGTCGCCCCACCAGTTCTTCACGCGGCGGAAGGTGACGCTCTCGCCGGGGCGCACGCTGGCCACCTCATAGGGGCCGGAGCCGGTGAGCGGCGTGAAGCCGGTGCGGGCGAAGGCCTCGCCGGCGGGGGTGGCGTGTCTGGGCAGCACCGGCGTCATGGCCAGGATCATCGGCAGCTCGCGGTCCTGGTTGCCGGCGAGGGCGATGGCGATGCGGCCCGGATCGGGCGTGGAGACGCCGGTGATCCGGCGCAGGGCGTTGCGGTGGTTGGGCCGCCCGTGGACGGCGAGCAGGGCGAAGCTGAACGTCACGTCCTGCGCCGTCACTGGCCGGCCGTCGCTGAAACGGGCGCGGGGATCGAGCCAGAAGACGACGCAGGAGAGATCCGGCGCCACCCGCGCCGCCCGGGCGATCTGCGGATACAGGGTGAACGGCTCGTCGAGGGCGCGACGCATCAGCGACTGCACCGTGAGCATGCTGACCGCCGCCGGCGCCGACATGCCCTTGACGGTGAAGGGATTGAGGCTGTCGAAGGCGCCGTGAACGCCGAGGGTGAGGCGCCCGCCGCGCCGGCCGGGCCAGCGGCTTTCCAGCGCCACGAATTCGCCGTCCGGCCCGCGCGGCCACCCCGGCGCGCCATACATGGTCATGGCGCCGGGAAGGGCGGGCGGATCCGCCAGCAACGCCTCGCAGGCGGGGCCGGCCGGCGTGCTGAAGGCGCCGTCGGGGCCCGCCGCCTGCGCCGGCTGCGTCGCCAGTATCGCCGCCAGTAATGTCAGGGCCGCCGTCCGCATCATGACGTCTTCATATCTGGGGAAAGTTCAGGGAAAATGAATGGCGGCCCGCATCACCGGCGGCCGGGCCGGACGGCCCGGACGCGGGACCGGCGCGGAAGGACCTGGGCGGAGGGACGTGGGTGGAGGAACCTGGGCGGAGGAACCTGGGCGGAGGGCCTGGGCGGAGGGCCTGGGCGGAAGGACGGGCGCCGCGCGCGGACGGCGTATGGGGACTGGAACGGCGCGTCCGATCGCGATAAGTGATCTGATGTGCTGACGGCCTTGTAACCGCCTCATTCAGCGTGACATCACTGCGATGCGCGTTTCGGGAGAGGCCGGGTTGTCCGCCAGGCTGTCGCGAGTCGCGCCAGTCCGGCCGGTTGCGACGGGCGCCGGGATCTCGCGTCCCGGGGCGCAGGCGACCGGCGCCGCTGCAGGACAGGACGGAATCTGATACGTGAGAGGCAATTTCGGGCGGCGTGCGGGAACAGGGATCGCGCAGGCGCTCGGGACGGGCTGTGATCGAAGGGAAAACTTCATGGCATTTAACACAAGGTCTGCAGGCGTCAGGGCGACCCGTGGCGCCGCCGCCCTCCTGGCGCTGGGAGCGGCGTTGGCTCCGGCAGCCGCTTTTGCGCAGGCCAAACCTGCGCAGCAACAGCAACAGCAGCAGCAACAGCAGCAGGCGCCGCAGCCGCCGGCCGGTCCGGTGGTGGTTTCGGTGAAGCCTGAGCCGTCGCAGGCCGACTGGACCAAGGTCTGCGGCAAGGATCCGGTGGCCGGCCGCGAAATCTGCTACACCACCCGCGACTTCGTCTCTGACCAGGGCCAGCCGGTGCTCGCCGTCGCCGTGTACGACGTGAAGGGCGAGCAGCAGAAGATGATGCGCTTCCTGCTGCCGCTCGGCCTGCTGCTGCAGCCCGGCATCCGCGTCACCATCGATCAGGGCCAGCCCATCGAAGGCCGTTACGCGCTGTGCTTCCCCAACGGCTGCTTCGCCGAGGCCCAGATCAAGGACAGCGACGTCGCGGCGATGAAGAAGGGCCAGAACCTGAACGTTTCGGTCCAGAACCAGGCCGCCAACGTCGTCACCTTCCAGGTGCCGCTGGCCGGCTTCGCCAAGGGCTTCGACGGCCCGGGCATCGATCCCAAGGTGCTCGAGGAGCAGCAGCGCAAGCTGCAGGAGGCCATGCAGAAAAAGGCCCAGGAAGAAGCCCAGAAGCACCAGCAACAGCAGCAGGGCGGCCAGAAGAAATAATTCCGGCCCTTCCGGCTCACGCGAAAAAGCCCGCCGTCCGGCGGGCTTTTTCGTGCGGCGTCTGCGCGGCGACGTCCCCGGACGGCGGGGGCCGGTCCGCGCCGCGGCGCGTTCCGCCAGGCGACGGCGGTACGGGCGACAGCGTTCTCCTGGCGACAGGGGACCTGGCTACAGGGTTCCTGGCTACTGGGTTCCTGGCGGCCGGCCGGTCAGGACCGTCGCGCGGCGGGCGGGAGCATCCGGTAATACTGCATGCCGGGGGGCCGGCGGACGGCCGCACGCGGCGGCGTCAACGGGAGGCGCGGACGCCGTCCCCGGCCAGCCGCGCCATGCAGGCGCGCAGGCGGGTCTGCATGCGGCCGTCGTCGCCGTCGCCGGCGGGCGCCTGCACGCAGGCCAGCAGGCGGCTGGCGTAATCGGCGTTGCAGCGTTCCGGCAGCGCCGCGGCCAGGGTGGGCGAGGCGGCGACCCGCTGCATCGCCTCGCGCTGGCACCACGCGTCATGGGCCTTGGGGCCGGTTTTCATCATGTCCCGGAGAAAGTCGCCGTCGGCGCGCGCCGCGCCGGCCCCGGCGAGGCAGGACAGGAGCGTCAGGACGCCGGCGGCGATGGCGCCGGCCCGCGGGGTGAGATGCCGTCGCATTGGCGGTCCTCCATGGACAGATTCGCCGGGCCGTCTTCGCCGGACAGTCCTCCCCGGCGCGCCCCGGCGAGCCTGTGGCCGCGCGGGCCGCCGGCGGAGCGCGGAACGCCGCTTGCGGCTGTGGGGAGGAAGCGGCGCGGGCTGCCCGGCGCCCGCCGTTGCGGCGGATGACGCCCTGCGCAGGGGATCAGTGGGCGTGTCGCGGCCTCACATGATAGTGGCCGTCGTCGCCGCGCACGAAAAATTCATCGACGCGCGGATGGCGCACCGGCGCGCCTGACAGGTCCGGCACCAGGTTCTGCTCGGACACATAGGCGATGTACTGGGTTTCCTCGTTCTCGGCCAGCAGGTGATAGAAGGGCTGGTCGCGCGCCGGCCGGACCTCTTCCGGAATGGACCGCCACCATTCCTCGGTGTTGGCGAATTCCGGATCAACGTCGAAGATCACGCCGCGAAACGGATAAATGCGATGGCGCACGACCTGTCCGATGGCAAACTTGGCCGTTCCGGTCTTCATGCGAGGTTTCTCCGCAAGAGCGCTTCCCTTTGCCGGGGGCGGCCGGCCCCGCGTCGCGACGCCGGCCCGGGCCCGATGATGCCTCCGCGGCGGCGCCTCCGGCAAGCCGCCAGACGCCGCCGGCGCAGAACGGGCGGCGCAGACGCGCGCCGCCCGTGAGATGGCTCAGAAGCCGTAGATTTTCGCGTATTCGGCGTCCTTGCTGGCGACGATCTTCGCCAGGTCGACGATCACTTTGGCCTGCTTCCAGGTGGCGTCGTCCTGCATCTTGCCGTCGATCATCACCGCGCCGGTGCCGTCCGGCATCGCCTCGAGAATGCGCCGGGCGAAGGCGACCTCGGCCGGATCGGGGCTGAACACGCGCTTGGCGATGGCGATCTGGGTGGGGTGCAGCGACCAGGCGCCGGCGCAGCCGAGCAGGAAGGCGTTGCGGAACTGCGCCTCGCACGCCTCCTGGTCCGAGAAGTCGCCGAACGGGCCGTAGAACGCCTTGATGCCGTGCGACTGGCAGGCGTCCACCATGCGGGCGATGGTGTAGTGCCACGGATCCTGCTGGGCGATCTGGCGCGGGGCGCCGTCGGCCGTCGGGTCGGAGATCACCTTGTAGTCCGGGTGACCGCCGCCGACGCGGGTGGTCTTCATGCCGCGGGAGGCGGCGAGATCGGCCGGGCCAAGGCTCATGCCGTGCATGCGCGGCGAGGCGCCCGCGATGGCCTCCACGTTCTTCACGCCCTCGGCGGTCTCCAGGATGGCGTGAATCAGGATCGGCTTCTTCACCCTGTACCTGGCCTCAAGCTGGGCCAGCAGCTGGTCGAGATAGTGGATGTCCCACGGCCCCTCCACCTTCGGCAGCATCATCACGTCGAGCTTGTCGCCGACATTGGCGACGATCTCGATGATGTCGTCGAGCGCCCACGGGCTGTTGAGACAGTTGACGCGGGTCCACAGGCCGGTGGAGCCAAAGTCGTTCTCCTGCGCCATCTTGATGAAGCCGGCGCGGGCGTTCTCCTTCTGGTCGGCGGGGATGGCGTCCTCGAGATTGCCGAGCACCACGTCGACCTGCCTGATCAGCTCCGGCACCTTGGCGCGCATCTTTTCATTGTGCGGCGGCACGAAATGGATCATGCGCTCGAGCCGCACCGGCAGCTCCGTGTAGGGCTGCGGCGCGCCGATGGCGAGCGGGCGGAAAAACTGGCGGGGCAACTTCATCGGGTGCTCCTTGGCGAGGTGTCGGCGGCCGGGCCGGTTGCGCCGGCCGCCCGTGCTCTGAACGCGCCCTGAGGCGCCTTGGTCCCTGCGATAGGTCAGACGCGCGCCGCAGTCCAGTGCGCCGCGCGGGGGCGGTGACGGCGGAAAGCGGCGGCGGCGAAGCGCCAGGCTTCAGCGCCACGCGCGCATCAGCTCCGGCAGGCCCAGATGCGGCGCCAGCCCCTCGCGCATGGCGAAGCGGCGCAGCGGCTTCAGCCCGCGCATGGCCAGCATGCCGGCCCCGCGCAGCAGGTCCACCGCCGGATTGCGGCTGAGCAGGGCGCGGTTGAGCGCGTCGATCACCGTGGTGCGGGCGGCGACGTCCAGCCGCCGGCTGCGGTCATAGGCGTCCAGCGCCCGGGGATCGTCCGGCCCGGCGCCGCGGTCGCGGGCGGCGACGAGACAGTCGCGCAGCGCCGCGACGTCGCGCAGTCCGAGATTGAGCCCCTGGGCGCCGATGGGCGGAAACACGTGGCCGGCTTCCCCAACCAGCGCCACGCAGTGGCTGGCGAAACGCTCCGCCCTGAGGCCGCGCATGGGAATGACGCCGCACGCGCCCTCCGGCTCCATTTCGCCGAGCAGGGACTGGGCCTGGGCCTCCACCGCGCGCCCCAGCTCCTGCGGCGGCAGGCTGGCGAGGCGCCGGGCGTCGTCGGGGGTCGTCACCCACACCAGGCTGGAGCGCCGGCCGGGCATCGGCACCAGGGTGAAGGGGCCGCGGCGGGTGTGCAGCTCGGTGGAGGCGTTGCGATGGCCGAGCGTGTGGCGGAAAACGCCGGTAAGCGCCGCCTGCGGGTAGCTCCACGTGCGGGCGCCGATGCCGGCGCGCTGGCGGGTGAGCGAGCGGGCGCCGTCGGCCCCCACCACCAGCCGCGGCCGCAGCCGCGCGCCGGAGGCGAGGGTGAGCTCCGGCCCGCCGGCGCGGAAGGCGACGTCCGTCACCGTCTCCGGGCGCACGGCGAGACTGTCACGCCCATCGGCGAGCTGCGCCAGCACGCCCACCAGATCGTCATTGGGGATGTTGCAGCCAAACGAATCGAGGCCCAGTTCGCCGGCGCTGAAGCTGAGGGGCGGAGCGGCGAACAGGCTGTCGGTGACGTCGGCGATGCGCATGGCGTCCATGGGGGCCGCCTTCGCCCGCACCTGCTCCCAGGCGCCGATGGCGCGCAGGAAGGCCACCGAGCCGCCGAACAGCGCCACCGTCCGCCCCGGCGCGGCCACGGCCGGGGTTCCGAGCAGCACGGTGCGGAAGCCTTCCTGCGCGAGACACAGGGCGGCGGCGTATCCGGCGGCGCCGGCGCCGATCACGGCGACGTCAGGCGCGGCGATGTCAGGCGTTGGATGCGGCATGGCCCGAAGGCGCCTTTCCTGCTGAATTGGACGGACGGTTCCTTGTACCATAGAACGCGCGCCGGCCCATCCCGGCTGAAATGCCGCGGAACCGGAGACGCGGCGGCAGCGTTCCGGCCTCGCGCCGCCGCGGCGGCGGCGCGACGGACGGCCCCGTCCGCGCAACAATGGAGAGACACGTGTTTGACTGGCTGGCGAGTCCCGAAGGCTGGGCGGCCCTGCTGACGCTGAGCGCCATGGAGATCGTGCTCGGCATCGACAATGTGGTGTTCATTTCGGTGCTGGTGGCGCGGCTGCCGGCCGGGCAGGCGGAGCGCGCGCGCCGCCTTGGCCTGGCGATGGCGCTCGGGTTCCGCATCGCGCTGCTGTTCGCGCTCACGGCGCTGATGCAGCTCACCGATCCGGTGCTGGTCATCTTCGGCGAGGAGCTGTCGTGGCGCGACATCATCCTGATCGGCGGCGGCCTGTTCCTGCTTTACAAGGCGGTGAGCGAGATGCACGCCGAGGTGAGCGGCGAGGCCCATGAAGCGCGCCTGGCCGCCGCGCCGCAGGCGTTCATGACGGCCGTGGCGCAGATCGCCGTCATCGACATCGTGTTCTCCATCGACTCCATCGTCACCGCCATCGGCATGGCCGAGCACCTGTCGGTGATGGTGCTCGCGGTGCTCGTGGCCGTGGCGGTGATGTACCTGGCCTCGGGCGTGGTGGCGCGCTTCATCTCCGAAAATCCCACCACCAAGGTGCTGGCCCTGGCCTTCCTGCTGCTCATCGGCGTGTCGCTGGTGGCGGAGGGCGGCGGCTTCCACCTGCCGCGCGCCTACATCTATTCGGCCATGGGCTTCGCCGCGGCGGTGGAGTTCATCAACGTCTGGGCACGCCGCAACCGCGAGCGCGCCAATGGCGGGGGCGCGCCGCCGGCCGGCCACGGCGACGGCGTCTGAGCCGGCGCCTTCCGCCCGCGTCCGCGCCGGCGGAGCGATCATGAAACGCGCGGGGCCGCATGTGCGGCCCCTTTTTTGCGTCGGCGCCGGGTCTGTCCCCTGCGCCCGGCGGGCCGGGCGCCTTGGGGGGCTGGCGCGCGGACGCGCGGGCGGCCAGATTGCGTGTCAGCGACAGCGATAACGTGAATCAGGGCCGGGGCGGGGACGCGCCGGCCCGGGCCGGAGAGAGGGAAACATGCCAAAGGCAATGGTGGTGCACGAAACCGGCGGACCGGAGGTGATGGTCCTGGAGGAGTATGATCCGGGCTTTCCGGGGCCGGGCGAAGTCCGCGTCCGCCACATGGCCATCGGCCTCAACTATCTGGACACGTACTACCGCAGCGGCGTCTATCCCATCAAAAGGCCGTTCATTCCCGGCGGCGAAGGCGCCGGCGAGATCGTGGCGGTGGGCGAGGGCGTCAATGACTTCGCGCCCGGCGACCGGGTCGCCTATGTGTTCCCCATCGGCGCCTATGCGGAGGAGCGCTGCGTGCCGGCGGCCAATGTGGTCAAGCTGCCGGGCGCCATCGGCTTCGAGACCGCCGCGGCGCTGATGCTGAAGGGCCTCACCGCCGAGTTCCTGCTGCACCGCACCTTCCGGGTGGGGCCGGAGCACACCATCCTGTTCCACGCCGCCGCCGGCGGCGTCGGCCTTGTGGCCTGCCAGTGGGCGCGCCATCTGGGGGCGCGGGTGATCGGCACGGTGGGCTCGGACGAGAAGATCCCGCTGGCCCTCGCCAATGGCTGCGACGAGGTCATCCAGTACCGCCGCGAGAACGTGGTGGAGCGGGTGAAGGAGCTGACCGGCGGCGAGAAGTGTCACGTGGTGTATGACGGCGTCGGCCGCGCGACCTTCCGCGATTCGCTCGACTGCCTGCGCCCGTTCGGCATGTATGTGAACTTCGGCGCCGCGTCCGGCCCGGTGGAGGGCGTCTCCATGGCCGACTTCGCCTCGCGCGGCGCGCTCTACGCCACGCGGCCGACGCTGTTCACCTTCACCGCCGACCGCGCCCGGCTCATGGACATGGCCAGCAACCTGTTCCACGCGGTGGAGAACGGCGTGATCAGCGCCCACATCACCGGCCGCTATCCGCTGTCGCGGGCGGCGGACGCCCACCGCGCCCTCGAGGGGCGGCTGACCACCGGCTCGGTGGTGCTGGTTCCGGACGAATGAGCGGCGCGGCGCCGTTGCGGCGCCAGAATCAGCGCGCTGGCCGGAATCCGGCCGCGCCTGCGGGCGGCGTCGCGGGCGCCGCCCCGAACGCGCCGGAAAAAAACCGGCGCGGGAGGAGGAAACCGGCGCGAAAGGCGCCGGAAGGGCGGCGCAGACGCGATGATGCGCAAGCCAATTTTTACCAATACGGCGCAGGATCAGCCCATGGTCATCCGTCGCCGCTTCCGCTCCATCCTGCTGCCGCTTGCGCTCTATCTCGTCTCAGGCGTGATCGTCGGCTATTTCGTGCTGCACGCCCACAGCGGCCAGCGCGGCCTCGAGGCCAAGCGCGAGATCAAGGGCCAGATCATGGCCCTCACCGCCGAGCTCAACGCGCTGAAGGCGCAGCGCGCCGTCATGGAGGACCGCATCTCGCGCATGCGCGACGGCTCCATCGACCGCGACCTGCTGGAGGACCTGGCCCGCCGCAATCTCGGCATGGTCCACCCCAACGATCTGGTCATCATCCAGCCCGGAGACGGCGACTGAGCCGCCGGCCGTTTCGCCGCGCCGCCGCCCTGACGCGGGCGCGGGCGGGCGCGCGCCGCCGCCTGCCCATGAGCGTGGATTGACGCAGGCGGCGCTTCGGTCAAACCTGACGCCGGACTGTCCGCCCGGGCTTGCGGCGATGGCGGCGCCCCGGCGGCGCCGGAGCCGGCCATTCCTTGCTGCGCAAGGTTATGCGGTCCGGGGCGGCGGCCGCGAAGCGCCGGATGGGGACGTCGCCCGCGCGGCGGGCGCGGCGCGGACAGGCCGGCGGAAAGGACCAGGCTTGCGCAATCCGCAGCAATGTCAGGCGCCTGGCGGGGCGCGGCTTGCGCTCGCCGGACATTAGACTTTAGTATGAGACCGGCAGGCGACAGGAGGACTGGCCGACGGGCCCGTCCTCCAGGAGCATAGGTTCACACGGGCCCACGTAGGGGAGCCCGGGGCGTGAACCCGAGCGATCGGCGCGACCGGCGCCGGACAACCTGAGGCCGTAATGACGAAGAAACCCGCTTCTGCCCGTTCTTCCGCAAACGCGACCGCGGCGCGGTCCGCCACGAGGCCCAGGGGCGCGCGGCGCGTGTCTGGAGCTGCGGCGGAGACCGCCGGCGGCCCGAAGGCCGCGGAGGACGCCGTATCCGGCGTAAACGTCACGGCGGAGCCGCCGCCGCTGGGCCGCGAGGAGGAGCTCGAAGCCTACCGCATGATGCTGCTGATCCGGCGCTTCGAGGAGAAGGCCGGCCAGATGTACGGCATGGGGCTGATCGGCGGCTTCTGCCACCTGTACATTGGCCAGGAAGCAGTGGTCGTCGGCATGCACATGGCGACGAGGGAGGGCGACCAGAACATCACCGGCTATCGCGATCATGGCCACATGCTGGTGATGGGCATGGACCCGAAGGGGGTGATGGCCGAGCTGACCGGCCGCCGCGGCGGCTACTCGAAAGGCAAGGGCGGCTCGATGCACATGTTCTCCACCGAGAAGAAGTTCTACGGCGGGCATGGCATCGTCGGCGCCCAGGTTCCCATCGGCACGGGGCTCGCCTTCGCCAGCCGCTACCGGGGCGATGACGCGGTGTGCCTGACCTATTTCGGCGACGGCGCCGCCAACCAGGGCCAGGTCTATGAGAGCTTCAACATGGCGGAGCTCTGGCGGCTGCCGGTGGTCTACGTCATCGAGAACAACCGCTACGCCATGGGCACCGCGGTGACCCGCGCCACCGCCCAGCCCGATTTCTCAAGGCGCGGCGTTTCCTTCAACATTCCCGGCGAACAGGTGGACGGCATGGACGTGCGGGCGGTGAAGGCCGCCGGCGAGCGCGCCATCGCCTGGGCGCGCAGCGGCAAGGGGCCCTACATCCTCGAGATGCAGACCTACCGCTACCGCGGCCACTCCATGTCCGACCCGGCCAAATACCGCACCCGCGACGAGGTGGAGAAAGTGCGCGCCGAGCACGACCCCATCGACCAGGTGCGCCGCCGCCTGCTCGACAGGCATGGCGTCAGCGAGGACGAGCTCAAGCAGATCGACGCCGACGTGCGCCGCGTCGTCAATGAAGCGGCCGACTTCGCCACCCACGATCCGGAGCCGGACCCGTCCGAGCTGTGGACCGACGTGACCCTGCCGCATGACGCGCCGCGCGGCTGAACCAGCGGACGGCGCCCGCCGGCGAAGCGGCGGCGACCTCCGGCAGCCCCATTGACCGAGCCAGACCCATGCCGACAGACGTATTGATGCCCGCGCTTTCGCCCACCATGGAAGAGGGCAAGCTGAGCCGCTGGCTGAAGAAGGAAGGCGACGCCGTGAAAGCCGGCGACGTCATCGCCGAGATCGAGACCGACAAGGCCACCATGGAGGTGGAGGCGGTGGACGAGGGCGTGCTGGCGAAGATCCTGGTGCCGGAAGGCGCCGAGGGCGTGAAGGTCAACACCCCCATCGCCATCATCGCCGCCGAGGGCGAGGAGGTGAGCGCCGCAAGCGCTCCGCCGGCGCCCGCGCAGGCGCCCGCCGCGCCGCAGGCGGCGCCGGCCGCGCCCGGGGCCCCCGCCGCGCCCGCGAAACCGGCCGAAACGGCCGGCGAGGACATGGAGCTGCCGGAGGGCGTCCCCACGGTGAAAATGACCGTGCGCGAGGCCCTGCGCGACGCCATGGCCGAGGAGATGCGCCGCGACGGGACGGTGTTCGTCATGGGCGAGGAGGTGGCCGAGTACCAGGGGGCCTACAAGGTCACCCAGGGGCTGCTGCAGGAGTTCGGGCCGAAACGGGTGGTGGACACGCCCATCACCGAACACGGCTTCGCCGGCCTTGGCGTCGGCGCCGCCTTCGGCGGCCTGCGGCCCGTCGTGGAGTTCATGACCTTCAACTTCTCGATGCAGGCCATCGACCATATCATCAATTCGGCGGCCAAGACGCTGTACATGTCCGGCGGGCAGCTCAGCTGCCCCATCGTGTTCCGCGGCCCCAACGGCGCGGCTGCCCGCGTGGCGGCCCAGCACAGCCAGGACTTTTCCGCCTGGTACAGCCACATTCCCGGCCTCACCGTCATCGCCCCCTACACGGCGGCGGACGCCAAGGGCCTGCTCAAGGCGGCCATCCGCAGCCCCAATCCGGTGGTGTTCCTCGAGAACGAGATTCTCTACGGCCACTCTTTCGAGGTGCCGCAGGTCGACGACTGGCTGGTGCCGATCGGCAAGGCGCGCATCGCCCGCAAGGGCGGCGACGTCACCATCGTCTCCTGGTCTCACGCCATGGTGTACGCGCTGGAGGCGGCGGAGAAGCTGGCGGCCGAGGGCATTGAGGCGGAGGTGATCGACCTGCGCACCCTGCGGCCGCTCGACGCCGGGACCATCGTCCGCTCCGTGCAGAAAACCAACCGCTGCGTGGTGGTGGAGGAAGGCTGGCCGCAGTGCGGCATGTCGGCCGAGATCGCCGCGCGCATCATGGAGCAGGCGTTCGACTATCTCGACGCCCCGGTGGCGCGGGTGACCGGCAAGGACGTGCCCATGCCCTACGCCGCCAACCTGGAGAAGCTCGCCCTGCCGTCCACGGCCGAGGTCGTCGCGGCGGCGAAGGCCGTCTGCTATCGCTGAGAGGAGCCAAGCGCATGCCGATCCAGGTGTTGATGCCGGCGCTCTCGCCGACGATGGAGAAAGGCCGCCTCAGCCGCTGGCTGGCGCAGGAAGGCGACGCGGTGAAACCGGGCGACGTCATCGCCGAGATCGAGACCGACAAGGCCACCATGGAGGTGGAGGCGGCGGACGAGGGCGTGCTGGCCAGGATCGTCGTTCCGGAAGGAACCGACGACGTGCCGGTCAACGCCGTGATCGCCATCATCGCCGCCGAGGGCGAGACGGTCGAGGCGGCGGCCGCGGCCGCTGACGCCACGCCCGCGCCGCAGGCGAAACCCCGGACGCAGGAAGCCGCGAGCCCGGCGCCTGAAGCCGCCAGCCCCGCGCCGGAGACGGTCAGCCCCGCGCCGGAGGCGGCCGCAAGGCCCGCGCCTGAGGCGGCGGGGCCCGCAGCGGCCTCCACGGGCGGGCGGGTGTTCGCTTCGCCCCTGGCCCGCCGGGTCGCGAAGGAGGCGGGCGTCGACCTGTCGGCGCTGAAGGGCTCCGGCCCGCGCGGCCGCATCATCGAGCGCGACGTGCTGGAGGCGAAGAAATCCGGCGTGGCGGCGAAGCCCCAGGCCGGCGCCGCGCCGGCCGTTCTGGCCGCGGCGCCGGACGGGGCGGCGGTGCGCGCCATGTTCGCGCCCGGCAGCTATGAGGAAATCCCGCTCGACGGCATGCGCCGCACCATCGCCCGCCGGCTGGTGGAGTCGAAGCAGACCATTCCGCATTTCTATCTCACGGCGGACTGCGAGATCGACGCGCTGCTCGCCCTGCGCCAGCAGCTCAACGCCGCCGCGCCGCGGGACGCCGACGGCCGGCCGGAGTGGAAGGTGTCGGTGAACGACCTGGTGGTGAAGGCCTTCGCCGGGGCGCTGCGGCGCACGCCGGACGCCAACGTCTCCTTCGCCGGCGACGCCATCCTGCGCCACCGCCCGGTGGACGTGGGCGTGGCGGTCTCCATTCCCGGCGGGCTGATCACGCCGGTGGTGCGCGACGCCGACCGGCTGGCCATTTCGGCGCTGTCGCAGCAGATCCGCGACCTGGCGGCCCGCGCCCAGAACCGGCGGCTGAAGCCGGAGGAATACACGGGCGGCTCGGCGGCGGTGTCCAACCTCGGCATGTACGGGGTGCGGGAGTTCGCCGCCGTCATCAATCCGCCGCACGCCACCATCCTGGCGGTGGGCGAGGGCCAGCAGCGGGTGATCGTGAAGAACGGCCAGCCGGCCGTGGCCACCATGATGACGGTGACGCTGTCGGTTGACCACCGCGCCGTGGACGGCGTGCTCGGCGCCCGGCTGCTGCAGGCGTTCAGGGCGCTGGTGGAGAATCCGGCCGCCATCCTGGCCTGAGCCGGCGGGGCCGGGCGGCCCCGCGCTGACCTGCTGGCGGCGGAGGCGCCGCCCAACCCCGCGAAAGCGACGTCAATGGCAGAGACTTACGACATCATCGTCATCGGCTCGGGCCCGGGCGGCTACGTCACCGCCATCCGCGCGGCGCAGCTCGGCTTCCGCACCGCCATTGTCGAGCGCGAGCATCTGGGCGGCATCTGCCTCAACTGGGGCTGCATTCCCACCAAGGCGCTGCTGCGCTCGGCGGAGATCCGTCACTACATGGAGCGCGCCGCCGACTATGGCCTGAGCGCGCCCGGGGCCGGCTTCGACATCGCCAGGGTGGTGGAGCGCTCGCGCGCCGTGTCGCGGCAGCTCAACGCCGGCGTCGGCTTCCTGCTGAAGAAGAACGGCGTCGACGTGATCTGGGGCGAGGCGACTCTGACCCGCGCCGCCGCGGACGGACGGCCCGCCGCCATCTCGGTGAAGCCCGCGCAGAAACCGCCGGCGCAGCCGCAGCCGCCGGTTCCGAAAGGCGTGAAGGGCCCCGGCGACTATGAGGCCAGCCACGTCATTCTCGCCACAGGCGCGCGCCCGCGGGCGCTGCCCGGCCAGGAGCCGGACGGCCGGCTGGTGTGGAGCTATTTCGAGGCCATGGTTCCGGAGCGGCTGCCGAAGTCGCTGCTGGTCACCGGCTCCGGTGCCATCGGCGTGGAGTTCGCCTCCTTTTACAACGCCTTCGGCGTCGACGTGACCGTGGTGGAGCTGCTGCCGCAGATCCTGCCGGCGGAGGACGCCGAAATCGCCGCCATCGCCCGCAAGCGCATGGAGAAGCGGGGGATCAGGTTCCTCACCGGGGCGAAGGTGGCGAAGCTGGAGAAAAAGGCCGACAGCGTCGTGGCCACCGTCGACGACGGCAGGTCCGCCCGGACCATCGAGGTGGAGCGCGTGCTCAGCGCCGTCGGCGTGGTGGGCAACATCGAGAATCTCGGGCTGGAGCGGCTGGGGGTGAAGACCGAGCGCGGCTGCGTGGTCACCGACGGGCTCGGGCGCACCACTGCGCCGGGGATTTACGCCATCGGCGACGTGGCCGGCCCGCCCATGCTGGCGCACAAGGCCGAGCATGAGGGCGTGGCCTGCGTCGAGGCCATACGCGGGCTCAAGGCCCACCCCCTGGAGCGCGCGCGCATTCCCGGATGCACCTATTGCGATCCGCAGGTGGCGTCGGTGGGCCTCACCGAGGCGAAGGCCAGGGAGGCCGGCTACGACATCCGCGTCGGCCGCTTCCCGTTCATCGGCAACGGCAAGGCCATCGCGCTGGGCGAACCGGACGGGCTGGTGAAAACCATTTTCGAGAAGTCCACCGGCCGGCTGCTGGGGGCGCATCTGGTGGGCGCGGAAGTGACGGAGCTGGTGCACGGCTTCGTCGTCGCCATGAACCTGGAGACAACCGAAGAGGAGCTGATGGCCACGGTGTTCCCGCATCCGACGCTCTCGGAGACCATTCACGAGAGCGTGCTGGACGCCTGGGGGCGGGCCATTCACATCTGAGCCGGTCGGCGGCGCCGTGGCCGGGATGTGACAGCGCGCCGGATTTGTCGCGTCGCGGCGCCGGTCCGGGCCGGCGCGGCCGGCGCCGGCGCTTGAACGTGACGCGACAAGACTGTCTCCTGACCGCGTGGAAGGTCGCCGGACCGATTCCGGCTCACGGCGGCCGGCAACGGGGAAGGAGACGGGGATGGACGCAGAGGTTTACGGCGCGCTTGGCCAGCCGGGCGTCGGGATTTTCATGGCCATCATCGTCGGCGCGATCGCCGGCTGGATCGCCGAGAAGGTCACCCGCGCCTCCATGGGGCTTTTCGCCACCATCCTGATGGGCGTCATCGGGGCGGTGGTCGGCAATTTCCTCGCCCGCCAGGTGGGCGTCACGGTTTACGGCTTCTGGGGCAACCTGGCGGCCGCAGTGGTCGGCGCGGTGCTGATCATCTGGATTTACCGGGCGATCCGGGGCAGGGCCTGACGTCCGCCCGGCGGCCGGCGGCGCGCCTTCACTTCGCCCCATCTGCGGGGCAGGTTCGCGGCGCCGGCGGAGAGCCGGAACGGCGGGACGGAGGAAACGCGAGACGCGTGGTCGCGGCGGGCGCGCATCCGCCGCGACGGGCGCGTGCGTCCCGGAGGGATGGCGATGGCGCCGGCGCGGCGCGGGCATGGCCCGCCCCGGCAGAGGCGATGGCGGGAGCCCTTCATGGCTGTTGTGCTCGATTTGCTGAACAATGATCCGCGCCCTGGCGCCGGCGGCGACGCGGCGGCCAGGCCGGCGCGTCACCCGGAGAAGGCGCACCGGCCGGACCAGCCGGTGCAGCTGCGCAAGCCGGAGTGGCTGCGGGTGAAGGCGCCGGGCTCGGCCGCTTGGGCCGCCACCAGCCGCATCGTGCGCGGCGCGCGCCTGGTGACGGTGTGCGAAGAGGCGGGCTGCCCCAATATCGGCGAGTGCTGGGAGAAGAAGCACGCCACCTTCATGATCATGGGCGACACCTGCACGCGGGCGTGCGCCTTCTGCAACGTGAAGACCGGCATGCCGCAGCCGCTGGATCCGGACGAGCCGCGGCGCGTGGCCGAGGCGGTGGCCAGCCTCGGCCTCAGCCATGTGGTGATCACCTCCGTGGACCGCGACGACCTGAAAGACGGCGGCGCGCAGCATTTCGCCGACGTGATCGGCGCCATCCGCCGCACGGCCCCGGAAACCACCATCGAGGTGCTGACGCCGGACTTCCTGCGCAAGCCCGGCGCGCTGGAGACCGTGGTGGCGGCCCGCCCCGACGTGTTCAACCACAACCTGGAGACTGTGCCGTCGAAATATCTGACGGTGCGGCCCGGGGCGCGCTATTTCCATTCGCTGCGGCTTTTGCAGCGGGTGAAGGAGCTGGACCCGTCCATCTTCACCAAGTCCGGCATCATGGTGGGCCTCGGCGAGGAGCGCAACGAGGTGCTGCAGCTGATGGACGACCTGCGCAGCGCCGACGTGGACTTCATCACCATCGGCCAGTACCTGCAGCCGACGCGCAAGCATCATCCGGTGATCCGCTTCGTCACGCCGGCGGAGTTCGCCGCCTACGCCACCACGGCCCGGGCCAAGGGCTTCCTGATGGTGTCGTCGAGCCCGCTGACGCGCTCGTCCCATCATGCGGGCGAGGATTTCGAGCGGCTGAAGGCGGCCCGCGCCGCACGCGCCGGCCGCTGAGCCCGCGCCCGGCCGCGCCCGCCGTTTCTCCCGCCGTCTTTTTCAGGCCGCCGCGGCTGACGCGGCGCTTGCAACTGGCGCGGCGGCGGGTATGTGTGGCTGCCGTGACGCGCGGCGCCCGAGCGGAATCGCCGCCGTCCAGGCGCGACCGCCCGCCGTGGCGGCCGGCTTCGCGCCGCGCGGCGCCCCATGCGGGGGCGCCGGCCCGTCACCCGCGCGCCCTTCGCCTCCCGGGCGCGCCGTCACGCGGATTCCCGCCGGATGCCCACGTTCGCCACGTCCCGCAAGGTTGGCTACACGCCGCAGGAGATGTTCGCGCTCGTCGCCGACATCGAGAAATACCCCGGGTTCCTGCCCCTGTGCACGGGTCTGAAGATCCTGCGCCGGGAGCGGGACGAGGAGGACCGCGAGGTGCTGGTGGCGCGCATGAGCGTGGGCTACCGCCACATCGCCGAGAGCTTCACCAGCCGGGTGACGCTGGATCCGGAGCGCAGCCGCATCGTGGCCGAATATGTGGACGGTCCGTTCAGCCACCTGACCAACCGCTGGACCTTCACGCCCGACGGCTCCGGCTGCGAGGTTGGCTTTTTCATCAGCTATGAGTTCCGCAGCCGCATGCTGGGGATGATGATGGGCGCTGCGTTCGAGCGCGCCTTCCACAAGTTCTCCGAGGCGTTCGAGACGCGGGCGCGCCAGATCTACGGGCCGCCCGCCGCCTGAGCGGCGCGACGCGGACGCCGCCGCCCGGCGCCCCCTCCGCCCCCGCGGACCGCGCCCGCGCGCGGCGCGAGGGGGCCGGCGCCTCCTGTCCCGGCGCAGGAACCCCGCGCAGGAGCAGGCCCGCGCTTGCCGCCGGAACCGCCTTCCGGCGGCGCGTCGCTGCGCGCGGGCCGCTTCATGACGTGGGCGACGCTCCCGGCCGCTGGCGGGCCACCGCCACGCGCCTGCTGAGCCCGCGCAGCCGCAAGTCCGCGTCCAGGCCGCAGGCGATGACGCCGGCCCGCGCCAGACCGGCGCCGCCGCGCCAGCCCCCGTGACCATCAGCACCGTCGCAGCTGCGCCGCGACGCCGGCTCCGCGAACCGTCCGGTGCGGCGCGCCGCCGCCCGCCGCAGCCGCGCCTTCTCCCGGGGCCGCGCGCAAGACGGGCGCGCCCGCCAGACGCCAGATGCGGGCGGGCCCGCCGATGACGCGCTGGCGCGCGGCGCCCGCTGCCCGGCCTGACTGTCCGGAGGGGGGCAGGCGAACGGTCCGACGGGCCAGCCGCAGCAATGCGGCCGCCCGCGTCATCAACAGCGCCCGCCAGACCGGGCCGCGCCGGGGCGCCGGCCGGCGGGAGGCGGACCGCGTCGCGCGGCGGAGTTCGCAATGAAACCAGTGCGTTGTCTCGCGCGCGGCGCCGGAATTTACCATGTTGGACAGGGAACAAAACAAAAACATCACCAGCGCTTGTCACCAGAACAAACAGCGAACATACTCAGGTCATACACAGATGGAGGACGCCATGCTGACGCTGATCGTTCGTGGAGCCGCCGAACTCGCCGCCCTAGGTCTTTTCGTCGCCATGATCGGCGTCTGGGCGGGGGTGGCGGCCGGCGTCTGAACCGGCCGCGCCGCAACAGGCGGCGGTCGCGCGGTTCGCCGGCGGGAGCGCCGTGTTACGGCGGGGCCTGGCGGCCGGGGCGCTGCGCGGCCAGGATGCGGCCTGGAGGCCGCCGGGAGAAGGCAGGGGCGCGCCTGAAGCAGGCGCGCGTCCGGGACAAGCGCCGGGGACCGGCGCGCGGCGCGGGCGGGGCCGGGAATGCGGTTCGCCGCCGGCCGCGCCGGCGCCCGGGGGAAGCCCGGCGGAGGCGGTGCGGCGGCCGCAAACAGGGCGGGTCCGGATTGCGGTTGGCCGGCGGCTTCTGTCACGCTATCCACCCTGACGGCGCCGTCGCTCCGCGTCGCGGGGCCGGCCCGGCTGCTTCAGGAAGGACGCGCCATGTCCACGCTGCTTCGCGACGTCGGATTCGTGCACCTGCACGTGCATTCATCCTATTCGCTGCTCGAAGGCGCCATGCGCATCCCCACGCTGGAGAAGCTGGCCAGGGCGGACGGACAGCCCGCGATGGCGCTCACCGACACCAACAACCTGTTCGGGGCGCTGGAATTTTCCGAAAAATTCGCCGGCTCGGGCATCCAGCCCATCGCCGGCCTGCAGCTCACCGTGCAGCTGGAGGCGGAGGAGCAGCCCGGCCGCCATCCCCAGCCAGGCCGGCGGCTGCCGTCCATCGTGCTGCTGGCCGCCACCGAGGAGGGGCGCGCCAACCTGCTGCGCCTCACCAGCCAGGCGTGGCTCGACGCCCAGCCCGGCGAGCCCGCCCATGTGAAGCTGCCGTTTCTGGCCAGCCACGCCGCCGGGCTGATCGCGCTCACCGGCGGCCCGGACGGGCCGGTGGACCAGGCGCTGGCCGACGGGCAGGATGACGTCGCCGCCCGCCGCATGGAGCAGCTGGCGCAGATCTTCGACCGCCGGCTGTATGTGGAGCTGCAGCGCCATGGCCGCGACGGCGAGCAGGCGCGCGAGCGCGAGCTCATCCGCCTGGCCTACGGGCGCGGCCTGCCGCTGGCGGCCACCAACGAGCCCTATTTTTCATCGCCGGATGACTATGAGGCCCATGACGCGCTGCTGGCCATCGCCGAAGGCCGGCTGCTCTCGGACGGACGCCGGCGGCGGGTGACGCCGCGCCACCATTTCGCCACCAGGGCCGAGATGCGCGAGCTGTTCGCCGACCTGCCGGAGGCGCTCGAGTCGACCGTCGAGATCGCCATGCGCTGCAGCGTGCGGCTGCGCACCACAAAGCCCATGCTGCCGCGCTTCAGCCAGGACATGGACGAGGCCGAGGACCTGCGCCAGCGCGCCGTCGCCGGCCTGAAGGCGCGCCTCGACGCCCATGGCCCGGCCGAAGGGCTCACCGTGGCGGATTACGAGCAGCGGCTGGAATACGAGCTGTCCATCATCGAGCGGATGAAGTTCCCCGGTTACTTCCTGATCGTGTCGGACTTCATCCAGTGGGCCAAGTCGCAGAACATTCCGGTGGGGCCGGGGCGCGGCTCGGGCGCGGGCTCGCTGGTCGCCTATGCGCTCACCATCACCGACCTTGATCCGCTGCGCTTCAAGCTGCTGTTCGAGCGTTTCCTCAATCCGGAGCGCGTGTCGATGCCGGACTTCGACATCGACTTCTGCCAGGACCGCCGCGACGAGGTGATCAGATACGTGCAGCGCCGCTACGGCGAGGAGCGCGTGGCCCAGATCATCACCTTCGGCACCCTGCAGGCGCGCGGCGTGATGCGCGACGTCGGCCGCGTGCTGGAGCTGCCCTACGGCCAGGTGGACCGGCTCACCAAGCTGGTGCCCCAGAACCCGGCCAATCCGGTGACCCTGGCCCAGGCGGTGGCCGACGAGCCGCGCCTCGCCGAGGCGGCGAAGGACGATCCGGTGGTCGGCCAGATGCTGGAGATCTCCCAGAAGCTGGAGGGCCTGCACCGCCACGCCTCAACCCACGCCGCCGGCATCGTGATCGGCGACCGCCCGCTGGAAGAGCTGGTGCCGCTCTACAGGGATCCCAAGTCGGGGATGCGCGTCACCCAGTTCAACATGAAGTGGGTGGAGCAGGCGGGTCTGGTGAAGTTCGACTTCCTTGGCCTGAAAACGCTCACGGTGCTGCGCACCGCCGTGAACCTGCTGGCGCAGCGCGGCGTGCACGTGGACCTTTCGCGGATCCCGCTCGACGACCGCAAGACCTACGAGCTGCTCGGCCGGGGCGAAACGGTCGGCGTGTTCCAGGTGGAGTCGGCCGGCATGCGCAAGGCGCTGGCGGAGATGCGCGCCGACCGGCTGGAGGACCTGATCGCCCTGGTGGCGCTCTACCGTCCGGGCCCCATGGCCAACATCCCCGTCTACTGCGAACGCAAGCACGGCCAGGGCGAGCCGGAGGAGAAGTGGTACCTGCACCCGAAGCTGGCGCCGATCCTGCGCGAGACTTTCGGCATCATCGTCTACCAGGAGCAGGTGATGCAGGTGGCGCAGGAGCTCTCCGGCTACACGCTGGGCGAGGCCGACCTGCTGCGCCGCGCCATGGGCAAGAAGATCAAGTCGGAGATGGACGCGCAGCGCGTGCGCTTCGTCGAGGGCGCCGGGGAGCGGGGCATTCCGCGGGCGCTGGCCGACGAGATCTTCGACCTGCTGGCCCGCTTCGCCGATTACGGCTTCAACAAGAGCCACGCCGCCGCCTACGCCCTGGTGGCGTACCAGACGGCCTATCTCAAGGCCAACTATCCGGTGGAGTTCCTGGCGGCGCTGATGACGCTCGACATGGACAACACCGACAAGCTGTCGGAATTCCGCCGCGAGGCGGAGCGGCTCGGCATCCGCGTCGAGCCGCCGTCCATCAACCGCTCCGGCGTCACCTTCGAGGTGGCGCACGGCCCCGACGGCAGCATCATCCGCTACGCGCTGGCGGCGGTGAAGGGCGTGGGCGTGCAGGCCGTGGAATCGCTCGTCGCCGCCCGCGGCGACCGGCCGTTCCGCGACCTGGCCGACTTCGCCTCCCGCCTTAACCCGAAGCTGGTCAACCGGCGCACGCTGGAGGCGCTGATCGCCGCCGGCGCCTTTGACGAGCTGGAGCCTGACCGCGCCCGCGCCACCGCGGCCATAGACCCGATGCTGGCGGTGGCCAACCGCGCCCAGGCGGCGGCCAGCATCGGCCAGAGCGACTTCTTCGGCGGCGCCGGCGCCGCGCCCGAACCGCTGCGCATTCCCGATTACGAGCCGTGGCTGCCGGCCTACCGGCTGCAGAAGGAGCACGACGCCGTCGGCTTCTTCCTCACCGGTCACCCGCTGGACGAATACGGCGCGCTGCTGGAGAAGCTGCGCGTGCAGCGCTGGAGCCAGTTCGTGCGCACGGTGCGCTCCGGCGGCGGCGGCGTCGGGCGGGTGGCGGCCACGGTGCTGGACCGGCAGGAGCGGCGCACCCGCAGCGGCTCGAAGATGGGCGTCATCAACTTCTCCGACCAGTCGGGACAGTTTGAGGCGATCATCTTCAGCGAGGGGCTGAACCAGTACCGCGACCTGTTCGAGCCGGGCAAACCGCTGGTGCTGATTCTGCAGGGCTCGGTGGAGGGCGAGGACGTGCGCGCCCGCATCCAGAGCGTGGAGCCGCTGGACGACGCCGTGGCCCGGCACCAGAAGGGCCTGCGCATCTTCGTGCGCGACGCCCGGCCGCTGGCCAGCATCGAACGGCGCCTGCGCGAGCGCGGCGACAGCGAGGTGTCGCTGATCCTGATGCTCGAGGACGCCGGCCAGGAAGTGGAGCTGAAGCTCAAGGGCAAATATCTGGCGTCGCCCCAGGTGGCGAGCGCCCTGCGGGCGATCCAGGGCGTGGTCGACGTGCAGTTCATGAGCTGACCATGGCTCGCGCAGATTCCTGGAAATTCTGCACAACTGCCGGTAACTGCATGTTTTTCCGTTCAGAAACGGCGCCGCCGGCGCAGGCGGCGGCCCTTGCGCCCGCTGCGGCCGGTCAGGCGCGCGCCGGCGCGACTGCGGAGGAGCAACAGGCAGCCGAATGCGGGCGCGACGGATCAGCGCCATACCTGATCCCGTTTGTCTGAATTTTAATATAAATAATTGAAGAATTTGAATTTTCCATGAACATGCGGCGGCTTTCCGCCGGCTGTCCGGCAGGCGCCTGCTGCGCCCGCCGGCAGGGCGCCCTGCGCCGGCCGCAGGCGGCCGCGCGCCGCCTGCAGGGCGCGCGCATGGCGCCGGGCGAAACGAACGTGTAGAAACAACCGGCCGGCGCGCGCGCGCCGCCGCATCGCCCAACCTGGTTTCGCGACGCTACGGTGAGACATGACCCGAACTGCGCTCTACACGGGCTCCTTCGACCCGGTCACCAACGGCCACATTGACGTCATCCGCGCCGCCTGCGCCATGGTCGACCGGCTGGTGGTCGCCATCGGCGTGCATCCCGGCAAGCAGCCGCTGTTCACCGTGGCCGAGCGCGAGGAAATGCTGCGCGAGTCCTGCGGCGCCATCGCCGAGAGCTTCAACACCCGCCTCGACGTGGTGACCTTCGGCGGTCTGGCCGTCGACGCCGCCCGCGAGGCCGGAGCCACGCTCATCATCCGCGGCCTGCGTGACGGCTCCGATCTCGACTACGAGATGCAGATGGCGGGCATGAACGGCGCCATGGCCCCCGAGGTGCAGACGGTGTTCCTGCCGGCCTCGCCGGCGGCGCGCCCCATCACCGCCACCCTGGTGCGCCAGATCGCCGCCATGGGCGGAAATGTCGGCCTGTTCGTTCCTGAGGGCGTGGCCCGCCGGCTCGCGGCGAAATTCGCCGCGAAAGCCTGAGTCCGCGCCCGCCGCGGCCCAACAAGGAGAAACCCGCGTGAAGCATGCACTCGTCACGACGCTGGCCGCCTGCCTGGTTTCGGGGCTGTTCGCCGCGCCGGCCCTGGCGGAATCCGGCCGGGAGGCCGCCAGCAAGGCGCCGGTGGTCAACCTGGACACCAGCCATGGCCGCATCGTCATCCGCCTGCGGCCGGATCTCGCCCCGAAGCACGCCGAACGCATCGAGACGCTGACGAAGCGGGGCTTTTACAACGGCGTTCCGTTCCACCGGGTGATCGAGGGATTCATGGCCCAGACCGGCGATCCCACCGGCACGGGCGCCGGCGGCTCGGACCTGCCGGACCTGCCGGCGGAGTTCTCCCAGGAGTCTTTCCGCCGCGGCGCGGTGGGCATGGCGCGCGCGGCCTCGCCCAATTCGGCCAATTCGCAGTTCTTCATCATGTACGGGCGCGCCCCGCACCTCGACGGCAAATACACGCTGGTCGGCGAGGTGATCTCCGGCATGGACGTGGCGGACAGGATCAGGAAGGGCGATCCGGCCCGCAACGGCCTGGTCGAGAACCCTGACCGGATCGTGAAAATGGAGATGGCGCCGGCGGGGCAGTGACCGCCGCCGTCCGCCGCGCCGTCACGGCCTTCTCCGCCGCCGGGCGGAGGGGCGCCGCGGCGGCGGCGCTCGACATTGGGGCGCGGGCCGGCTAACAGCGCCACGACGCTGCGTCGCGCCGCCGGCGGCGAACGCAATACCGAACGTGTGGTCCGGACCCGGAGAGGGACGTCCGGTCGCCGCGCATTCCGGCAAGGAGAACTCTCATGAGCGACAGCGACAACACCCTCATCCTCGAGACCACCAAGGGACGGGTGGTCATCCGCATGCGCCCGGACCTCGCGCCCAACCATGTGGAGCGCATCCGCACGCTGGCCAACCAGGGTTTCTATGACAACGTGGCCTTCCACCGCGTCATTGACGGCTTCATGGCCCAGACCGGCTGTCCGCATGGCACGGGCACGGGCGGCTCCAGCCTGCCGGACCTGAAGGCCGAATTCAGCGACGAGAAGCACGTGCGCGGCACCTGCTCCATGGCCCGCACCGCCAATCCGCATTCGGCCAACTCGCAGTTCTTCATCTGTTTCGCCGACGCGCCCTGGCTGGACCGGCAGTATTCGGTCTGGGGCCAGGTGATCGAGGGCATGGAGGTGGTGGACCAGATCAGGCGCGGCGAGCCCGTGCAGGATCCGGACCGCATCATCACCGCCCGCACCGCCGCCTGAGCCACGGGCGGCCTTTTCAGGAAACGGCCATGGGCGCGGGACCTCCCGCGTCCATTCGCCTTGCCCGGGCGACGTTCCGGAAGGCGGACGGCCGCGTTCCGGAGCTGGCGCCGTCACGGCTACGCCGCAAGGCGGCGGCGCGGCCGGGACGCCCGGGACGCGTTTTCGCGAAGGGCGGACGGCGCCCCTGGCGAAAGCGCGCAGGCGCGTGACGCGGAAACATGTGAAAGGGCCCCTGCGCCGCCAGGCCGGCGGCAGGAGCTGGCGGGCGGCGACGCCCGCGGAGCGACCGGCGTGAAAGTTGACCTGTTTGATTTCGAGCTGCCCGAGAGCGCCATCGCCGTGCGCCCGGCGCAGCCGCGTGATTCCGCCCGCCTGCTGCAGGTGCGCCCCGGCCATGCGGGCGCGCCGCCGCAGTTCAGCGACTGGCGGGTGCGCGACCTGCCGCAGCTGCTGCGCCCCGGCGACCTGCTGGTGCTCAACGACACGCGGGTGATTCCGGCGCGGCTTGCCGGCACGCGCCTGCGCGGCGACGCCGCCGCCAGGGTGGAGGTGACGCTGCACATGCGGGAGGCGCCGGACGTCTGGCGCGCCTTCGCCCGCCCGGCCCGGCGGCTGGTCGCCGGCGACGCGCTGCGCTTCTCGCCGTATCAGAGCGCCAGCCCGGCCTGCGCCGCCGGCGAACTGGAGGCGCGGGTGGAGGAGAAGGGCGAAGGCGGCGAGGTGCTGCTGCGCTTTTCGCTCGCCGGCGCCTGTCTGGACGAAGCCCTGCAGCTGGTGGGGATGACGCCGCTGCCGCCCTATATCGCCAGCAAGCGGCCGGAAGACGCCCGCGACCGCGAGGATTACCAGACCGTCTACGCCCGCAGGGACGGCGCCGTGGCCGCGCCCACCGCCGGCCTGCACATGACGCCGGAACTGTTCGGCCAGCTGGAGGCGGCGGGAATCGGCCGGACCTTCGTCACCCTGCACGTGGGCGCCGGCACCTTCCTGCCGGTGAAGGCGGAGGACACGGACGACCACCGCATGCACGCCGAAACCGGCGAGATCAGCGAGGAGGCGGCGCAACGCATCTGCGAGACGCGGGCGCGGGGCGGACGCATCGTCGCCGTGGGCACCACCTCGCTGCGGCTGCTGGAGAGCGCCGCCGGCCAGAGCCCGGACGGCGAGGTGCGCGCCTGGAGCGGCGCCACCGACATTTTCATCACGCCCGGCTACCGCTTCCGCGCCGTGGACGTGCTGATGACCAATTTTCACCTGCCCCGGTCGACGCTGTTCATGCTGGTGTGCGCGTTCAGCGGCCTTGAGACCATGCAGGCGGCCTACGCCCACGCCATCGGCGCGGGTTACCGGTTCTATTCCTATGGCGACGCCAGCCTGCTGTTCCGGGCGGACGGGGCGTGAGGCGGCCATGGCGGCGACATCGCAGGAGAGTCCGCACGTGAGCAGCGCGTTGACGGCAAGTGAGCAGTCCCCCGGCGCGGCGCCGGCCTTTTCCTTTGAACTGCGGGCGCGGGACGGGCGCGCCCGCTCCGGCGTGATCACCACCGCCCATGGCCAGATCCGCACGCCGGCCTTCATGCCGGTGGGCACCGCCGCCACGGTGAAGGCCATGTATCCGCAACAGGTGAAGGAGCTGGGCGCCGACGTGGTGCTGGGCAACGTCTATCACCTGATGCTGCGCCCGGGCGCGGAGCGGGTGGCGCGGCTCGGCGGCCTGCACCGCTTCATGAACTGGCCGCACC
Organism: Camelimonas abortus; assembly: GCF_042432745.1. Taxonomy (NCBI): domain Bacteria; kingdom Pseudomonadati; phylum Pseudomonadota; class Alphaproteobacteria; order Hyphomicrobiales; family Chelatococcaceae; genus Camelimonas; species Camelimonas abortus. The sequence goes on from NZ_JBHLWR010000006.1 coordinate 1,078,455, forward strand.
CGATTCTGACCGACTCCGGCGGCTTCCAGGTCATGTCCCTGTCGAAGCTGCGCAAGATCACCGAGAAAGGCGTCACCTTCCAGTCGCACGTCGACGGGACGAAATACGAGCTGACGCCGGAGCGCTCCATGGAGATCCAGGGCCTGCTCGGCTCCGACATCCAGATGCAGCTGGACGAATGCGTGCGCATGCCGTGCGCGCGGGAGGAGGCGGAGCGGGCCATGCGCCTCAGCCTGCGCTGGGCCGAGCGCTCGAAGGCGGCGTTCCGCGGCCTGCCGGGCCAGGGGGTGTTCGGCATCGTGCAGGGCGCGGACGTGCCGGAGCTGCGCATCGAGAGCGCGCTGAGGCTCATCGACATCGGCTTCCACGGCTACGCCATCGGCGGCCTCGCCGTGGGCGAGCCGCAGGAGGTGATGCTGGCCATGCTCGACGTGGTGACGCCGGCGCTGCCCGAGGACCGGCCGCGTTACCTCATGGGCGTGGGCACGCCGGACGACCTGGTGGAGTCCGTGCGCCGTGGCGTCGACATGTTCGACTGCGTGATGCCGACACGCGCCGGCCGCCACGGCCTCGCCTACACCCGCCACGGCAAGGTCAACCTGAAGAACGCCCGCCACGCCGAGGATCCGCGCCCGCTGGACGAGACCTCGCCCTGCGAGGCCTCCAGCCGGTGGAGCCGCGCCTATCTGCACCATCTGGTGAAGTCCGGCGAGATCCTCGGCATGATGCTGCTCACCTGGAACAACCTGGCCTATTACCAGGAGCTGATGGCCGGCATGCGCGCGGCCATCGCCGCCGGGCGTCTCGACGATTTCATCGCCGAGACCAGGGAAGGCTGGGCGCGCGGCGAGGCGGAGCAGCGCCAGGGCTGAGCCGTCCGCGCGCCGCTGTTCCGCCCGCCGTCCGGACAGGGCGGAAGGGGGCACGGCCGGCGGCGCGCTTCAGCCATCCGCGGGCTGCCAGCCGCCTCCCGGCTTCAGCCGGCCCCGGGATCCAGCTGGCGCCGGGCTTCAGCCGGCTCCGTCCCCGGGCCGCGGCGCGCCGGGCGTCTTCTCGCGGGCGAATTCGGGATCGGCCACCGGCTCGCCCTTCAGGGCGCGGATCAGGTCGTCAGTGAGGCGGGCGGCCACCGGCAGGCGATAGTGCACGCTGTCCCAATAATTGCTGTCCTCGCGCGTCACCGGATTGGGGAAGCGGAAGTCCACCACCACGCCGCCATGACGGAACGCCGTCGCCGCGATGGCCTGCTTGCACGCCGCCTCGCGCGCCGCCTCCACCGTGCCCGGCCGCGACTGCGCCGCCACGTGCACCGGCGGAAAGACCACCGCCACGCGCGTCTCCTCCGGCGTCCGCTCCAGCAGCTCCGCCAGCCAGGCGACCGCCGGAAAGCGCCACGACGCCCGCGTCTGCGCCGTCACCGGCTCCGGCGGCTCCACCGGCGTCACGTCCGGCTTTTTCATCCAGATATGGGCGCGGGCCCGCTCCAGGTCGTAGCGGTCCTCGGGCGGGGTAAACACCTCATAGCCGTCCGGCCGGATGCGCTCCTTCATCAGGCCCAGCCGGTTGGCCGCCACCCGCACGGCGATCTCCAGGCTGCGGAAATCGAACATGTGGATGAAGTCGAAGGCGCGATCCCCGTCATAGAGCCACGGCGGGAAGGAGCGGAAGGTGACCTTTTTCTTTTCGTCGTCGGCGTCGGCGTCGCACCAGTGGCGGTCGACGCCGAACACCAGCGCCTTCGGCCGCGGCGTGTTGAGCAGGAACAGGCCGGCCAGCTGCATCTGCTCCCACGGGGTGGCGGCGTTCATGGCGAGGTTGGCGAAGCGCCCGCCCACCGCCGCGTCCAGCCGCTGCGGATCGACCAGCCGCATGGTGGAGGTGCCGAATATGGCGGAGTCGAAACGGCCGCTGCGCGCCACCTGCGGGTACATGTAGCGCTGGTTGATGTCCATGATCGCCGTCGGCGGCCGCTGCGGGCTGGCGAACACGCCGTAAGGATCCATGGCGACGGTGAAGCCGAACAGGGCGGCCGCGCTCACGGCCGCGACGCCAGCGAAGGACCAGCTGAAGCGCCGCCAGCGGGCGGCCGCGTTTTCCGCGCCGGCGGGCCGGTCGCCGCCGTGATGGTTCTGGGACGAAGTGGTCATGCACCGCTGTATCGCGCGCGGAAGCCAAAATGCCAATGCCCCGCGCCGTCACGCCCGCCGGATTGTCCCGCCCGCGCCCGGCGCTGCGGCGGCGGGGCCGGACCGGCGCCCCCGCCAGGGCGCGCGGCTGCAGTCCCACGCCACGCCGGTGACCACGGACCAGTCGCGTCCGTGGCGGCGCAGCTCCAGGTCGGTGCCGCCGGCGGCCAGCGTCGCCCGCCGCATCGCCGCCACCGCCGCGCCGAATCCGCCCTGCGCGGGCGTCGGCGGGCTCACCTGCGCCACCCGCCGGCAATGGCGCACGTCGAGGGGATGATCCCAGGTCGGGACGGCGTGACGCGCGCCGCCCGCGCAGGCGCCGGAAACGCCTGCAAGCAGGAGCAGGGCGCCGGCGGCGGCGCCCGCGAACAACCCTGATTTCACCATGCGCGATTCTCCCGGATCCGGAGCCTGTCGCTCCGCAACCGCCGTCGCCGGAGGAAAGTTCCCGGGCAACAGGGGAGCGCCGTCAGCCGCGCTGCGGCCGGGCGCCCGCCGGCTCCGCCCCATGCGCCAGTGCCGCCAGCCGTGGCGGCTGCGGCAGGAAGGTGAAGGCCGCGACGCCCGCCACCACCATGCCGGCGAGGAACAGATAGGCCGTGGCCAGCGGGTCGTGGCCGGCGAGCGCCGCCCAGCCCGCGACCACCGCGGAGAGCCACTGCATCACGGCGACGCCCAGGAACATGGCCATGGTCAGCGCGGAGAGGGCGCGCCCCTGTTCTTCCGGGCCATAGGAATCCCGGCAGTCGGAGTATTGCAGCACGCCGAAACCGCCTTCAACCGCCAGAAGCAGGCAAAGCGCCACCGCCAGCCACGGCGCCCCGGCCGGCGCAAGGCCCAGCGCCGCCAGCAGCGCCGCCAGCACGAGGCCGCAGCAGCGGATCATGGTCCGGCGCCGGCGCGGCCCCGGATCAAGCCGGCCGAACAGCGCCGGTCCCGCCATCATCGCCACCGACATCATCAGCACCACATTGCCGGCCGCCACCAGCGAATAGCCGAAACGCTCCGTGAACAGCGGCGCCAGCCACAGCGCGCGCACCGACATCTGCACGGCGTAGATCACCCCCGCAAGCAGCAGGATGGCCGCCGCATGGCGCTGCAGGGCGACGGAGGCGAGGTTGCGGAACGAGCCGGCGATGCTCTCGCGGCTGGCGGCGGGCATGGGCGGATCGCGCTCCACCAGCAGCAGGCAGCTGGCCACCGACGCCGCCGACATCAGCCCCAGCGCCACGAGGCCGGCGCGCCAGGACCAGTGCTCCACCAGCCAGGCCAGCGGCGTCGCCGTCAGCAACGTGCCCGCGCCGCCCACCGACATGATCATGCCCGAGACCGCCGACAGCCGCTCCGGCGGCAGGTAACGGGTGATGAAAGCCAGCGACGCCAGCAGGCCAGGCGCGCAGCCGAAGCCGATAAGCGTCTGGCCGATCATCAGCTGGGTGAAGCCGCCGGCGGTGGCGGCCACCGCCGCGCCGACGATGGTGAGCGAAAAGAAGGCGAGCAGGGTGCGGCGCGCCCCGTAACGGTCCAGCGACACGCCGACGCCGACCTGCATCAGCGCGAAGGCGAGGTGGAAGGCGGCGGCGAACTCGCCGACCTGTTTCTGGGTGAGGCTGAACTCCGCCGCGATCTGGCCGGCGGTGACGCCCGGAAAGGTGCGGTAGGCCTGGCTGAGCAGGAACGCCGACGCCATGGCTGCCAGCATGACATGGAAGGACCGTCCCCCGGCGCGCGCGCTCATGCCGCCCCCCTGTGACCCTGGCTCGCCATGACCCTTGCGTTTCTCCCTGCGCGACGCCGGCCGTTCCCCCCGGGGGCGCGGCGCCTTGCCGGCTGTTTCCCGGCCGCCTCCGGGCGGCTGTCGCGGCCGTTTCCTGCGATCCGGGGCCGGGCGGCCGCCCGGCGCCGCCATGTTGGGCGCCGGTACGGGCTCCCGGCAAGGACGCGGACGCCGCCCTGTCATGCAGCCGGCGCGGGGCGGCGCCGCGACTCAGCGCGGCTCCACCACCAGGCTCTGCAGGGTGCGGCCGAAATAGCCGCGCCGGTCGGCGAGGCGGCCCACCGCAAGGCCGGCGCCGGAATCGCCGAATTCGGCGTGGCCGTCCACCAGCACCCAGTCGCCCTCCGGCGGCCGCAGCAGCGACAGGGTGAGGTCGCTGTTGATGTAGGTCCACTTGCTGAAATCAAGCGAGGAGGCGACGCCGTTACAGAAATCGCCGGCGATGGCGGCGAGCATGGCCGGCGTGGTGGCGTGGCCCTCCACAACCGGCCGGTCGGCGCGGAACCACACCGAGGCCGGCCCCAGCTCCTCGAAGCCGCCTTTCGCCAGCTTCAGGGTCATGCAGCGCACGAAGGGGTTGTTGACGCCGATGCCGGGGGAGGGATCGCGGCATTCCTCCGGCGGCGGCGCCTTCAGCGCCAGCTGCGCCATGTCGACGTAATCGGGCAGCGTGACAGACGCGGCCCGCACCTTCATGACGTGGGCGCGGGCCACCTCATGGCCGCCGGCGCGCAGCAGCACCTGCACCAGCTGGATCTTGCGGCCGGAGCGCAGCACGGTGACGGCGTACTCCAGCTCGCCCACCGGCGCGGGGCGCATCAGCTCCATGGTGAGCCGCGCCACGTTCATGGGAACCGGCGTCTCCACCTGCTCGGCCGCCCAGATGGCGAAGGCGGACGGGGCGCCGCCATGCTGCATTGAAGGATCCCACGGTCCGCCTGCGTGCGCGCTGGCGATCACCCTGCCGGCCTCGCGGCCGCCCTCAACCCTGAAAACTGCTTCCATCCCGGTCCCTTTATTATCTGGTTATTATCTGGCCCGGCCGTCCTGACGGGCGCCGGCGCGGCAGCGGCAGCGGATTTTGGGACAGGCGCGGGCGCCGGGCAAGCAGGCGGCGCGAAAAGACGGACGCTCCGGAGGAGCCGGCGCGTGACAAAAACCACCGCGTCCGGACGGGCGCAGTGGCGAAACGCGGCGAGCTGTGCTGAAATTGGAGCCGGTGGCGCGCCCAAGGGGAATCGAACCCCTCTTTCCAGCGTGAAAGGCTGGCGTCCTAACCGATAGACGATGGGCGCTCCGTCGGTGAGGTGAGGCGAGCTATACAGGCCGCGGCGGCGGCGCGCAAGCGCGCCGCCGGAATGGTCCGGACGTGGCTGTGGAGAATGCGCTGCAATTTGGCCTCTGTCGGGGCATATGGCCCGACCGTTGGCCGGAGCGCGGATTCGCCGCCGGGACGGGCTTCGCCCCCCGCGGGGGCGGCCCCAGGCGCGGGGCGTCCGGTCGCGACGCCGCAGGATGGTTTGGCCGGAGAATGGTTTGATGGGCGCCGGAGAGTTGAGTGAGACGACGCGCGAAGACATCGCCAGGATGCACGACATGCTGCGCAACGCCCGCCGCATCGTCGGGTTCACGGGAGCCGGCATCTCCACGGAGTGCGGGGTGCCGGATTTCCGGTCCCCCGACAGCCCGTGGCTGAAGCACGCGCCGATCGATTTCAGCGCGTTCATCTCCAGTCCCGAGGCGCGCAGGGAGGCGTGGCGCAGGAAATTCGCCATGGATGACATTTACGGCCACGCCAGGCCAGGACGGGGCCACAGGGTGATGGCGCATCTGTGCGCCGCCGGCCGCATGGCGGCGGTCATCACCCAGAACATTGACGGGCTGCACCAGGCGGCCGGCACGCCGCCCGGGCAGGTGATCGAGCTGCATGGCAACGGCTCCTACGCCCGCTGTCTGGAATGCGGCCTGCGGCACGAGCTGGCCGACATCCGGCCGAAATTCGAGTCCACGGGCGAGCCGCCGGTCTGCGACAGCTGCGGCGGGATCGTGAAGACGGCGACCATCTCCTTCGGCCAGGCGATGCCGGAGCGGGAGATGCGCCGCGCCCAGGAACTGGCCATGGACTGCGACGTGTTTCTTGTCGCCGGTTCGTCCCTGGTGGTGCACCCGGCGGCGTCGCTGCCGCTGATCGCCCGCCAGAGCGGGGCGCGGGTGATCATTCTCAACCGCACGCCGACGCCGCTGGACGACGCCGCCACCCTGGTGATCCACGCCGATATCGGCGACGCGCTCGAGCCGCTGCTGCGGCTGAACTGAGCGCCCGGGCCTGCGGGGCGTCCCGGAGGCTCCGCATCATGCGTGCAGAAGGTGGAGCGGGATGAAGGACAGACCAGTTCCCGGCGCAGATGACGCGGACACGGCCAGCCCCGGCCATGATTCCGGCCTCAGGGAGCGCATGCGCATGGACGGGCCGGTTCCGGACGGCGCGCTGGAGGAGGTGCACGGCCGCGTCAAATGGTTCGACACGGCGCGCGGCTTCGGCTTCATCGCCCGCGACCACGGCCCGGACGTGTTGCTGCACGCGGCGGCGCTGCGCCGCGACGGCCGCAGCGCCGTGCGCGAGGGCGCGCATGTGCGCTGCATGGCGGCCACGGGCGCGCGCGGCCTCTATGCGGTGCAGGTGATCGCCATCGACGAGAGCGCGGCGGCGCATCCGGCGGAGAACCGGCCGCGCACCCGGGCGCAGGTGACGCCGGAGAGCGGCCTGCACGCCGCCACGGTGAAGTGGTTCAACCGCCTGCGCGGGTTTGGCTTCGTCACATGCGGCGCCGGCCAGCCGGACATTTTCGTGCACATGGAGGTGGCGCGCCGCTGCGGCGTCTCCGGCCTGCGTCCGGGGCAGGCGGTCGCGGTGCGCTACGGCCATTCCGGCCGCGGCCTGATGGCGACGGAAATTTACGAGCTGGACGAAAACGGAGCCCCAGACCCGGTGGCGCTGCGTCACTGACCCGCGCGCCGGCGCCCTGGCGGCGAGGGCGGACGCCCGCCATGGCCGACGCCAGGGCCAGCGCGAAGCCGGCGTCACCGTCATGGCTTCCGTTCCGGGCGCCGGCGGTCCACCATGCCCGGCGTCGCGCGACTCGCGCCGCGCCCTGTCCGGGCCGCGCCAGCCATTCCAGGAGAACGCACCATGCGCCGCGTTTCCGCCGCCCGCTCCACGGCCGCGCGCCGCATCGCCGCCGCCCTTGCCCTGGCGCTCGCCGGCGCCCTCGCGGGCGTCCATGCGCCGCAGCCGGCCGCCGCCGGCAGCGGCCCCGGACCCGGCGCGCCCCATGTGACCCCGGCGCATCCGGCGGAGCTGGCGGTCGAAACCGCAACCGGCGTCCACCGCTTCCGCATCGAACTGCGCGACGACGACGCCGGGCGCATGACCGGTCTGATGCACCGCCGCGCCATGCCGGACAATCACGGCATGCTGTTCGATTTCGGCCGCGAGGAGCCGGTGGCCATGTGGATGAAAAACACGCTGCTGCCGCTGGACATGCTGTTCATCCGCGCCGACGGAACCATCCTGTCCATCGCCGAAAACGCCACGCCGCTGTCCACGCGGATCATTTTCTCCGGCGGGCCGGTCCGTTACGTGCTGGAGCTGAACGCCGGCGCCGCGGCGCGCATCGGCGCCAGACCCGGCGACCAGGTGGTCCACCCGGCCATCCGCCCGTAAACCGGCGCCGCGATCCGCGCCGGGCGGACGCCGGCGCAGGACGCTGCGTCTGGCTCAGTCCCCCGCGCCGGCGCGGGCCAGATGCGCGCGCACGATGGCCACCGCCTCGCGGCCGCTGACGGCGGGCGGCAGCGCGTCCCAGCGGGCGCTGACGGCGAGCGCCGCCTGCAGCCGGCGCCGGTACTCGGCCCGCGGAATCTCCACCGCGCCCAGGCTGGCCAGATGCGGGGTGATGAACTGCGTGTCCAGCAGGGTGAAGCCGCCGGCGACCAGCCGCGCCCACAGGTGCACCAGCGCCACCTTGGAGGCGTCGCGCTCGCGGTGGAACATGCTCTCGCCGAAAAACGCCCCGCCAAGGCGCACGCCGTAAAGGCCGCCCGCCAGCCGGCCGTCGCGCCAGCACTCCACCGTGTGGCAGGCCCCCATGGCGAACAGCTCGCCATAGAGGCGGCGGATTTCGCCGTTGATCCAGGTGGTCTCGCGGTCGGGGCCGGGGGCGGCGCAGCCGTCGATGACGGCGTCAAAGTCGCTGTCGACCCGCACCTCGAACACGTCCGCGGCGACGGTGCGGGCGAGCCGGCGCGGCAGGCGCAGCCCGTCAAGCGGAAACACCCCGCGCAGGTCCGGCTCCACCCAGTACAGCCCGGACGAACCGGCGCCGTCGGACATGGGAAAGATGCCGGCGGCGTAGGCCGCCAGCAGGATGTCGGGCGTCAGGACAGCACCGGCTCCGGCCATGACGCCCCGCTCCGCTCAGACGTCGGCCCCGTCCATGCCGCCGCCGGCCAGGAACTTCTCCAGCCAGTGGATGTCATAGTCGCCGGCGATGATGTCAGGGTTGCGCACCAGCGCGCGGAACAGCGGCAGGGTGGTGTCGACGCCGCTGACCACGATCTCGTCCAGGGCGCGGCGCAGCCGCATCAGGCACTCCTCGCGGGTGCGGCCGTGCACGATCAGCTTGCCCAGCAGCGAATCGTAGTGGGGCGGGATGCGGTAGCCCTGGTAAATGGCGGAGTCGACGCGCACGCCAAGGCCGCCGGGCGGATGATAATGGGTGATGACGCCCGGCGACGGCCGGAAGGTCACCGGATGCTCGGCGTTGATGCGGCACTCGATGGCGTGGCCGCGCAGGCGCACGTCCGCCTGGCTGAACGAGAGCTCCTCGCCGGCCGCCACCCGGATCTGCTCGTTCACGAGGTCGATGCCGGTGATCATCTCCGTCACCGGATGCTCCACCTGGATGCGGGTGTTCATCTCGATGAAGTAGAACTCGCCGTTCTCCCAGAGGAACTCGACGGTGCCGGCGCCCAGATACTGCAGCTCCGACATGGCGCTGGCGACGATGGAGCCGATCTTCTCCCGGTCCGCGGCGGACAGCACGGGCGAGGGGCCTTCCTCCCACACCTTCTGGTGACGGCGCTGCAGCGAACAGTCGCGCTCGCCGAGGTGCACCGCCTTGCCGCGGCCGTCGCCCATCACCTGCACCTCGATGTGGCGCGGCTTCTCCAGATATTTCTCCAGATAGACGGAGTCGTCGCCGAAGGCGGCCTTCGCCTCCTGGCGCGCCACGGAGAGGGCGCCAGAGAGCTCGCCGGGGCTGCGCGCCACCTTCATGCCGCGGCCGCCGCCGCCGGCCGCCGCCTTCACCAGCACGGGATAGCCGATCTCGCCGGCGATGCGCAGCGCCTCGGCGTCGCCGGAGACGCCGCCTTCCGAGCCCGGCACGCAGGGAATGCCAAGCCGGCGCGCCGTGCGTTTGGCCTCGATCTTGTCGCCCATCAGGCGGATGTGCTCCGCCTTGGGGCCGATGAAGGCGATGCCGTGGTCGGCCAGCACCTCGGCAAAGGCGGCGTTTTCCGAAAGGAAGCCATAGCCCGGATGCACCGCGTCCGCGCCGGTGATCTCGCAGGCGGCGACGATCGCCGGAATGTTCAGGTAGCTGTCGCGCGCGGCCGGCGGACCGATGCACACGCTCTCGTCGGCGAGGCGCACGTGCATGGCGTCGGCGTCAGCGGTGGAGTGCACCGCGACGGTCGCGATTCCCAGCTCCTTGGCGGCGCGCAGGATGCGCAGGGCGATCTCACCGCGGTTGGCGATCAGGATTTTCTCGAACATGGCTCTCCAATCGGCGCTGGAGCTGAAACGGTGCGGGCGCCGGCGTCAGCGTCCGGGGGATGCGGCGCGGATAACGCGCCGGCGACGGGCCGGAACCCCGGGGCGGAGCGGCGCGGGGCGGGGCTGCGCGAGGGGCGCCGCCGCCCGCTGCGGCCGCTCCCCGGGCCTTACTCGATGATCACCAGCGGCTCGCCGTACTCCACCGGCTGGCCGTCCTCGAACAGGATGGCGGTGACGGTGCCGGCGCGCGGGGCGACGATGTCGTTGAAGGTCTTCATCGCCTCCACCAGCAGCAGCTTGTCGCCGGCGTTGACCTTCGAGCCCACCTCGACGAACGGTTTTGCGTCCGGCGAGGGGCGGCGGTAGGCGGTGCCGACCATGGGCGAGGTCACGGTTCCGGGGTGATCGCCGCGCGGCGCGGCGGCGGCAGGCGCAGGCGCGGCGGCAGGCGCCGCGGCCTGCGGCGCAGGCTGCGGCGCGGGCGCGGTCACGGGAACCTGGGCCTGCACATAGGCAGGAGCCGGCGGCGGAGCCTGGCGCGACACGCGAATGCGCAGGTCGTCCTTCTCCACCTCAATCTCGGTGAGCGTGCTCTCGGAAACCAGACGGGCGAGTTCGCGAACGAGTTCGATGTCGGCTGCGGAATGGGAATGTTTCTCGCTCATCGATTTTCCTGGGCTCCTGATGCGGTGCGTTTCTTGAGAAGCGGCGTGATCGCCTCCAGCGCCAGCCCATAGCCGGCGGCCCCGAGACCGCAGATGACGCCGGCCGCGACCGGCGAGATCATCGACGTATGCCGGAACGGCTCACGCGCATGGACGTTGGACAGGTGGACCTCGATCACCAGCGCGCCGGATCCGGTGATGGCGTCGCGCAGGGCGATGGAGGTGTGGGAGTAAGCCCCCGGGTTGATGATGACGCCGGCGCCGGCGAGCCCCGCCGCCTGCACCGCGTCCACCAGCACGCCCTCATGGTTGCTCTGCACGAAGGTGAGGGCGACGCCCAGCGCCTGCGCGCGTTTCTCCAGCATGGCCTCAATGTCGGCCAGCGTCTGCGAGCCGTAGGTCTGCGGCTCGCGCCGGCCGAGCAGGTTGAGGTTCGGCCCGTTGATGACGTGTACTGCGACCATGGCGTCCTGCATCGGATGCGGATCCGGCCCCGCGGGCCGGACCGGGCTGCTTCGCCCCCCGGGCGACTGAATCACGCCGTCATACAGCGGCGCGCCCGCCAGCGCAAAGCCGCGGCGCGGACCGCTACGGAAAAGGCCCCCGCGCCGCCTGGCGCCGGGAGCCGTCATGCGTCCGGCCCGGGGGCCGGACGGGGCGGGCGCAGAAGCGGCGCCCGCGCCGGACGCCGGCGTCAGCCGCAGCTGGCCTTGCCGCACTTGCGCACGGAGCCGATCACCTGCTCCAGGGCGGCATGGCCGACGGCGCCGGGGATCACCGTGTCGCCGACGACGAAGGCCGGCGTGCCGTTGACGTCAAGCAGCTGGGCGAGGGCGTGGTTCTCCTTCAGGACCTCCAGCGTGGCGTCCGACTGGGCGTCCTTCGCCAGACGGTCCATGTCGAGCCCCATTTCCCGGGCCACGGCCTCGGCCTGCTCCTTGCCGACGCGGCCGTTCACCTTCATCAGCCGCGCGTGATACTCGAAGGCTTTGGGGCCGCTGAGCTGCTTCTGGGCGGCGACGGCGACGCGGGCGGCGTCCAGCGAGCCCTGGCCAAGCACCGGCAGGTCGCGCAGCACGATTTTCAGCCGGCGGTCGGCCTTCATCAGGCGCTCCAGATCGGCCAGCGAGCGCTTGCAGAAGCCGCAATTGTAGTCAAAGAACTCCACCAGCGTCACGTCGCCCTGGGGATCGCCGGCGACGACGGCGCCGGCCGGCGCGAACACGCGGTCGCGCTGGGCGGCGAGCGTCTGGCTGCGCCGCTCGGCGCGGGCCTCCTCCTGGCGCTGCTCCAGGGCGTTCATCGCCTCCTGCAGCACCTCGGGGTTCTGGAGGATATAGTTGCGTACCAGCGCTTCGATTTCCTTCTTCTGCGCGGGCGTGAACTCCTGGGCGACGGCGCGCGGGGCGATGGCGGCGAGGCCGCCCGCCGCGGTCATGGCGCACAGCAGGCCTGCCGCGGCCTTGCGCCGCCAGGCGCCTTTCCGCCGCACGGGCGCGAAAACGGGTCTGTCGTTCAGCATGTCTTCATGATCCTTCACGCCCATCGCTGGCGTTTCCGTGGCGGGAGCCCGCCAGCCCCAGGTGGTTCCCCGGGGATTCGCCCGCACGGGCGCCCGGCGGCGTCCCCCGGGCGCTCTCCCCATGTGACGGCGAATCCCCCGGCGCGCGTGGCGCGACGCCGCGGGATATTGCAGTTTTGCTCCGGGGCGCCCCTTTTTCAACGCGCCGGAGCGCCATAAAGGCGCAGCAGTCCGCGGCCGCGCGCCGCCCCGCGCGCAAGACGCGCCATCCCGTCGCAGACGTCAGCAGGAGCAAGCAGATGAGCCCGCGCCCCAGCAACGCTTCCGCAGCCGCAGGACCGGCCGCGCCGCCCGCGGCCAGCCGGCTGGCCAGGGTCGCCCCGTTCCTCGCCATGGATGTTTTGTCCGTCGCCAGGGCGAAAGCAAGGCAAGGCGCCGACATCGTGCACATGGAGGTGGGCCAGCCCTCCGCTCCGACGCCGCGCCGGGCGCTGGAGGCGGCCCGCGCCGCCCTGGCCCATGGCGGGATCGGCTACACGGAGGCCCTGGGCATGCCCTCGCTGCGCGAGCGCATCGCCCGTCACTACCGCGAGACCTATGGGGTGAGCGTCGACCCTGAGCAGGTGATCGTCACCACCGGCTCCTCCGGCGGCTTCCTGCTGGCGTTCCTCGCCGCCTTCGACGCCGGCGCGCGCATCGCCTGCGCCTGTCCGGGCTATCCGGCCTACCGCAACATCTTCAGCGCGCTGGACATGCATACCGTGGACGTGCGGCTCGGCGATAACCGCGGCTGGGAGTTGACCGTGGATGGAATCGCCTCCGCGGCGCAGGAGCAGCCGCTGCACGGCGTGCTGGCGATGAGCCCGTCCAACCCCACCGGCGCGGTGGCGGGCGCGGCGGGGCTGGAGGCCATCGGCGCCTTCTGCCGCGAGCGCGGCCTGTGGTTCATCTCCGACGAGATCTATCACGGCCTGCATTACGGCGCGCCGGCGACCACGGCGCTGGCCTGCGCGCCGGAGGCGATCGTGGTCAACTCGTTCTCCAAATATTACTGCATGACCGGCTGGCGCATCGGCTGGCTGGTGGTTCCGCCGCGGCTGACGCGGGCCATCGAACGGCTGGCGCAGAACCTGTTCATTTCCGCGCCCTATCCCAGCCAGGTGGCGGCGGAGGCGGCCTTTGACGCCCGCGACGAGCTGGAGGAGGTCCGCGCCGGCTACGCCCGCAACCGCGACATCGTGCTCAACGCCCTCGCGGACCTCAACCTGCCGCATGCGCCCTGCGACGGGGCGTTTTACGCCTATGTCGACATTTCCGGCCACGCCGCCGATTCCGCCGCATTCTGCCGCGCGCTGCTGGACGCGGAGGGCCTGGCGATCACGCCCGGGGCGGATTTTGACCCGCATGAGGGCGACCGTTTCGTGCGGCTGTCGTTCGCCGGCGCGACCGGCGCCTGCCGCGAGGGCATGGCGCGGCTGAAGCGCTTCCTCACGCGCGGCGGCGCGTAAGGCCCGCCGGCCGGAGCAAAACGCCGCGGCGGCCCGCCGACGGCCAGGTCAGGCCCGGCGCGACGGCGGCGAAAGGCGCCCTGCGGGAGAGCGGAACGGCGGCGCGGCCAGGCGACCGGACCGCCGGGACGCCGCGCGAGGCGCATGGCCAGGGCCGCCGGAGCCGGCCGCCAGGAAAACGGCGGCCGCCCTGGAGAGCCGGAAGCGGCCGGGCGCATGAGCCGGGCGGCGGAACATGGCGAGGCAGGGCGGCGAGACCCCGCGACGGCGACGCCCGCCTGCAGGCAAAACGCCCGCGACCGACGGTCACGGGCGTTTCCTGCGTTCACGAACCGGCCCGCACGCATGCGGCCGGGAGACCGGGGCAGGGGCGGCCGCCGGAGCCGGCCGCCGGCTGCAACTCAGCCCGCCTTGCGCGACCACCAGCCGGTGCGGCGCGGCCGCGCCGGATCGACGCTGGTGGTCAGAACCACCGTCTCCGGCTCCGGCGTGGCGGCGATGATGGAGGCGGCGTCGCGCGACTCCTCCTGGGGCTGCGCCTGCCCGGCGCCGGACTGCTGCTGCTCCGCCTGCGGGGTCTCGGGCTGCGGCGCATCCCCGGACGTCCCGGCGGCCGCAGCGGCTCCGGCCGGAGCAGGCGTCTGCGTGGGAGCCCCGGCCGCAGGGGCGTCGGCGACGGCCCCGGCTGGCGCCCCGGTTCCGGACTGCGGCGCATCGTCCGGCGCCCCGGCGGCCGCAGCGGCTCCGGCCGGAGCAGGCGTCTGCGCGGGAGCCCCGGCCGCAGGGGCGTCGGCGACGGCCCCGGCCGGCGCACCGGCATCGGGCTGCGGCGCATCGTCCGGCGCCCCGGCGGCCGCAGCGGCCCCGGACTGCGCCGGCGCCTCCGCCGTCACCGCCACGGGGGCATGCTCAACCGCAGCTTCATTGAACGGAACCCAGCCGCCGGTCTCGACCACGGCGCTTTCCGCAAAGCCGTCGTCGCCGCCGGCTTCCTCAAAGCGGTAGTCCGCCACCGGCGCCAGCGTCGGCCCGCCGTCGCGCTCGTCGCGACGGCCGCCGCGGCGGCCACGACGGCGGCGGCGGCCGCGCGCCTCACTGTCGCCCCCGGACTGCGCCGCCAGCTCCCCGGCGTCAGCCGTCCCGGCGTCAACCCCGGCGACTGCCTCTGCCTCCGCCTCCGGCTCGCCGTCGCCGGCGTCCCCGGCGGACTCCGCCCAGACGGGCGCGTCAGCGCCGGAGTCAGCCTCGCCGTCGCCGGAGTCAGTCGCGGCGATCGGGGACGCGCCGTTGTCATCGCGGCCGCCGCGCCGGCGGCGGCGACGGCGGCGGCGGCCTTCGCCATTCTCGCCGTTCTCGCCGGACGGGGAGCCGGCCGCGCTCTCCGCTTCAACGACCTCACCCTCGATGATCTCGCCGCCCTCAGGGCTGAAGAAACTCTCCAGCCGCACGGCGTCGCCCGCCGGGCGGACGACGCCCGCAGCCGGCTCGCCGCGCTCGATCTGGTAGTTGGTCTGGCCGGTGAGGGCGTCGTCCACCAGCACCTGGATGGCGACGCCGAAGCGGTCCTCGAGATCGCGCAGGTGGTTGCGCTTGTGGTTGAGGATGTACAGCGCCACCTCGCTGCGGGTGCGCACGTTGAGGTTGTGGCTGCTGTTGCGGATCAGCGCCTCCTCCATCATGCGCAACACCTGCAGGGCGATGGAGGGGGTGGAGCGCACCATGCCCGAACCGCCGCAGTGCGGGCAGGGGATGGAGGAGCTCTCCAGCACGCCGGTGCGGATGCGCTGGCGCGACATCTCCAGCAGGCCGAAGGGCGAGATCCGCCCCACCTGGATGCGCGCCCGGTCGTTCTTGAGGCACTCCTTGAGCCGCTTCTCCACCGCGCGGTTGTTGCGGCTCTCCTCCATGTCGATGAAATCGATGACGATGAGGCCGGCGAGGTCGCGCAGGCGCAGCTGGCGGGCGATCTCCTCCGCCGCCTCCAGATTGGTGCGCAGCGCCGTGTCCTCGATGGAGTGCTCGCGCGTCGCCCGGCCCGAGTTGACGTCGATGGAGACCAGCGCCTCGGTGGGATTGATGACGATGTAGCCGCCGGACTTCAGCGTGACATGGCTGGAGAACATGGCGTCGAGCTGCGGCTCAACGCCGTAATGGGCGAACAGCGGCTGCGCCCCCCGGTACTGCTTCACGACGCCGACGTTCTCCGGCATCAGCATCTGCATGAAGTCGCGGGCTTCGCGGTAGCCGGCCTCGCCGGCCACGAGAATCTCGTCGATGTCCTTGTTGTAGAGGTCGCGGATGGCGCGCTTGACCAGCGAGCCCTCCTCATAGACGAGGCAGGGCGCGGTGGAGCGCAGCGTCAGCTCGCGCACGCTCTCCCACAGGCGCAGCAGATACTCGAAATCGCGCGTCACCTCCTGCGGCGTGCGCGAGGCGCCGGCGGTGCGCAGGATGATGCCCATGCCGGGCGGCACCTCCAGCGAGGCGGCGATTTCCTTCAGCCGCTTGCGGTCGCCGGAATTGGTGATCTTGCGGGAGATGCCGCCGCCGCGGGCGGTGTTGGGCATCAGCACCGAGTAGCGGCCGGCCAGCGACAGGTAAGTGGTGAGGGCGGCGCCCTTGTTGCCGCGCTCCTCCTTCACCACCTGGACCAGCAGGATCTGCCGGCGCTTGATGACTTCCTGGATCTTGTACTGGCGGCGCGGCGGGCGGGCGCGGCGCTCGGCCGCCTCCTCCAGCGCGTCGGAGCCGCCGAGCTGCTCCACCGCGCCGGCGGCGCCGTCATCGCCCTCGCCGGATGCGGATTCATCGTCCGCGACCTCCGCATGGGGGGCGTCGTGGAGGTCGTCGGCGGAGGAGTCGTCATGGTCGTCGGCGTCGCCGCCGATGGTTTCGATCACATGGGCGTCGGGCGCCACCACCTCGGTGACGAGGCCCTCGCCGTCGTCCTCGCCGCCGTCAGGAGCGGCCTCAGCCTCGTCCGCGGCCCCGGCCGAGACCACCGCGTCGCCGGAACGGGCGCGCAGGCTGCGCTCGCGGCGGGAGCGGCGGCGGGCGCCGTGCTCCTCCTCCTCTTCCTCCCTGGCGGCGGCCTCCTGTTCGGCGAGCAGGGCCTGCCGGTCAGCGACCGGGATCTGGTAGTAGTCGGGGTGGATTTCGCTGAAAGCCAGAAAACCGTGGCGGTTTCCGCCATATTCAACGAAGGCCGCCTGCAGTGACGGCTCTACCCGGGTGACCTTGGCGAGATAGATGTTGCCGCGCAGCTGGCGCCGGCTGGACGATTCGAAGTCGAATTCTTCAACCTTCTGACCGCGCACCACGACCACCCGGGTCTCCTCCGGGTGGGACGCGTCGATAAGCATCTTGTTGGCCATAGTGAACTTCCATTGTCGCGGCCGTCCGGAAAGGCGCGCGCGGCCACGTCAGGGCCAGCGGCGGGTTTCCGGAAACAGGACCGCGAATGCGCCTGGACAGGCCGGCGCGCATGTTGGGATAGGGGCTCGGGAGGATGGGGCGCCGCGCCGCGCTGAAACGCTCCGAACGCCCGCAACCGCATGACCATGCGGAGTCGGGCATACCGGACTGGGCCATGACGTGGCGCGCGCCCATGAAAATTCCTCGTGACGCCGCACGGACCCTGACGGGCCGTGAGCACAAAACACTGCGCTGGGCAGTCTCACAAATCGCCGCCGCGCTCCGGAAAGGCCTGCGTCGTGCAGCCGCTCTGGCGAAAAGACGCCGGCAGGCGTCGGACCGTCGGACTGCTCCAGCGAATGGCGCCGTCCGCCGGTCTGGCGGACGCGCGCCAGTTTGCGGCGGGCGAACCTATCAATACATATCACGTCTGGTTCCTGGCAAGCCTTATGTTCCGCCGCCGCGCGGCGCGCCCCCTGGATCCTGGGGGCCCGACGCGGCTCCGCCCTGGCTTGTGGGCCGCATGGGCTTCCTGACGCCTTCTCGCGCTTCTTCCGGGCCGCGACTCACCCGTCCGCCCGCGCCCGCCTGCGCATGGGCCTTCGCACGGACCAGGGCCATGACGCGACCCGCGCGCTGGCCAGAACGGCCACGCCCGGCCTCCGGCGCAGTTCCGGCGCGTCCTGCTGCAGCGGCCATCGCCATCCCGGCGACGGGAAGCGCGCCGCGCGGCGTCCGCCGCCTTTGCCCGCGCCGCCAGATGATCGCGCCGCCAGATGATTACGCCGCCGTGCGACCAGCGCACGGCACCAGCCCTGGCCGGCGCTGGCGGCCAGGTTTCGCCAGTAACGCGCATGCCAGTAACGCACATATATGTGGCGACATTGCGCGTGTGACCACGCCTGTGGACTTGAGCCGCCCTGCGGAAAATTTACTGGAGAATTCATTAACCGTCAGGCGTTATCCTGTCCGCCGGCCCAGCAACAGCAACCGACCGCGCTCATGCCAGACCGCGC
This sequence comes from Camelimonas abortus, assembly GCF_042432745.1. Classification (NCBI taxonomy): domain Bacteria; kingdom Pseudomonadati; phylum Pseudomonadota; class Alphaproteobacteria; order Hyphomicrobiales; family Chelatococcaceae; genus Camelimonas; species Camelimonas abortus. The sequence goes on from NZ_JBHLWR010000006.1 coordinate 1,096,382, forward strand.
CCATCTCCCGCCTTCTCCGGCGCCTCGCCGCCGCGAGGGACAGGCGCGCCCCGCCGCGCCGGCGCGCGCCGGCGCGGCGCCGGGGATGCTGCGGGCCGCCGCAGCCGCGCTGGCGCTGGCCGCGGCGCTCCCGGCGCCCGCCGCCGCGGCCGGAGCGGACGCGCCGGCGACGGTGCAGGTGGCGGCGGTCACCGGGGAGACGGCGGCGCCGGACAAGGACGCGCCGCGCCAGCTGCCGGCGGTGACCAACGCCGCCACGCTCACCGCCGATTCCCGCTCGGCCACGCTGGGTTTCGTGATGTCCCGTCCGGTGTCGGGGCGCGCCTTCGTCATGGAGCGGCCTGACCGCGTGGTGGTGGAGCTGCCGGACGTCAATTTCCAGCTGCCGAAGGGAACAGGGCGCCATGGCAGGGGGCTGGTGTCGTCCTACCGCTACGGCGTGTTCGCGCCCGGGCGCTCGCGGGTGGTCATTGACCTCGCCGCGCCGGCCGTCGTCGCCTCCGCCGGCATGGTCGAGGAGCCGGGGGCGCTGCCGCGCTTCGAGATCCGGCTCACGCGCGTTGACCGCGAGCGCTTCCGCCGCGAGGCGAAGCTGGCCGCCGCCAGCGGCCCTGCGGAGGCGCCGCCGCCGCCCGCCGCCGTCCGCCCGGACCATGGCGACGCCCGTCCGGTGGTGGTGCTCGACCCGGGCCACGGCGGCGTCGACAACGGCGCGGTGAGCTCCTCGGGCCTCGTGGAGAAGGAGATCGTGCTCGCCTTCACCCGGCGGCTGCGGGAGCGGCTTGAGGCCACCGGCCGCTACCGGGTGATCATGACCCGCGACGACGACCGGTTCGTGCCGCTGGCCGACCGGGTGCGGATCGCCCAGCAGAACCGGGCGGCGCTGTTCCTGTCGATCCACGCCGACATCCTGCGCGAGAGCCCGCAGGTGCGCGGCGCCACCGTGTACACCGGCTCAAAATTCGCCACCGACCAGGAATCGGCGCAGCTGGCCGACAAGGAGAACAACGCCGACAGCGCCGCCGGCCTCGCCAGCGCCGCGGCCAGCGACGAGGTGGCCGACATCCTGCTCGACCTGACCATGCGGGAGACGCGCGCCTTCTCCAACGAGCTGGCGGCGCGCCTGGTGCGCAGCCTCAGCGCGGTGATCCGCATGAACAAGAATCCGCACCGTTCCGCGCGGTTCATCGTGCTCACCGCGCCGGACACGCCCTCGGCGCTGCTGGAAATCGGCTATCTTTCCTCAACGCGCGACGCCGACCTGATGAACTCGCCGGAATGGCGCGACCGCACCACCGCGGCGCTGACCGAGGCCATCAACCATTATTTTGACAGCCGGCGCAGCATGATCGCGCCCGCGCTCAGCGCCGGCCGCTAGCCGCGCGCCGGCCGGGGAGGGCGCCCGGCGCCCCCCCCTCCCGAAGTCCGCGGGCCGCCCCCGCAGCCGCCAGCGCGGCGGCCCCGCCCGTGGAGACGGCCCCGGGAGCAGGACGCCCCCGGAGGCGGCCCCGCCGCTGCGGCGGAATTGCCGCGCACGGCGCAAAACATGCGCGCGCGGCTGCAATCACGCCCAAATTTCGTGTCATTGGCCGCATCCTCATCTATGGACGGATGGGGAGCCGACTCGCGCCGCGCGTGGGCGGCGTATATCTTTCCGTTCAGGAAACCCCGGAGATAGTCTCGAAGCCGCGCCTCCGCATGGGGCCGGCAGATGGCGGGCCAGCATCGCATGCGTTTTGTTCTGCGCTTTTTCGCGTCCATTTTCGGACTGGTCTTCACGGTGGCGGTGGTGGGCGCGGCCGCCGCCGGCTACGTCATCTGGCATTATTCGCGCGACCTGCCGGACTACACCCAGCTGCGCGACTACGAGCCGCCGGTGATGACCCGCGTGCACGCCCGCGACGGCCGCCTGATCGCCGAATACGCGCGCGAGCGCCGGCTGTTCCTGCCGATCCAGGCCATTCCCCGCCGCGTGGTGGCCGCCTTCCTCTCCGCCGAGGACAAGAACTTCTACCACCACGTCGGCGTCGATCCGTTCGGCACGCTGCGCGCGGTGGTGCAGAACATGATCCGCAAGGGCTCGGGCCAGCGCGAGCAGGGCGCCTCCACCATCACCCAGCAGGTCGCCAAGAACTTCCTCGTCGGCAACGAACGCAGCTACGAGCGCAAGATCCGCGAGGCCCTGGTGGCGTTCCGCATCGAGAACGCCTTCACCAAGGACAAGATTCTCGAGCTGTACCTGAACGAGATCTATCTCGGCTCCGGCAACTACGGCGTGGCCGCCGCGGCGCTGAACTATTTCGGCAAGTCGGTGCACGAACTGACCATCGCCGAGGCCGCCTATCTGGCGGCCCTGCCCAAGGCGCCCAACAATTACAACGCCTTCCGCCACACCGCCGCCGCCACCGACCGCCGCAACTGGGTGATCGAGCGCATGCTCGAGAACGGCTACATCACCCGCGCGGAGGCGGAGGAGGCGAAGGCGCAGCCGCTGGGCGTGTCGCCGCGCTCGCTGTCGCCCAACGCCTGGGCCGCCGGCGTCTTCGCCGAGGAGGTGCGCCGCGAGATCGCCGAGCGCTACGGCGAAAAGAAGCTGTATGAGGGCGGCCTCTCGGTGCGCACCACCCTCGATCCCACCCTGCAGGCCATGGCCCGCAAGGCCATGGTCGACGGCCTGGTGCGCTATGACGAGGCGCGCGGCTGGCACGGCGTGGTGAGCCGCATCGACCTGCGCGACACGCCGGACTGGGGCGTGGCGCTCGGCGAGATGAAAGCCTTCACCGACATCCAGCCGTGGCGCCTCGCCGTGGTGCTGGAGGTGAACGACCGCGTCGCCAGAATCGGCCTGCAGCCGCCGCGGCTCGGCGACGGGGCCATTTCCGGCGAGCGCGTCACCGGCCAGATCGACGCAGACGGCGCCCGCTGGACGCGCAAGGGCCGGCTCAGCTCCTTCCTGTCGCCCGGCGACGTGATCTACGCCGAGCCGGTCGAGAGCCGCCCCGGCTTCTACCGCCTGCGCCAGATCCCGCAGATCTCCGGCGGCATGGTGGTGATGGACCCGATGACCGGACGCGTGTTCGCCATGGTCGGCGGCTTCTCCTTCGACCAGAGCGAGTTCAACCGCGCCACCCAGGCGCTGCGCCAGCCGGGCTCGTCGTTCAAGCCGATCGTCTATGCGGCGGCCCTGGACAACGGCTACACGCCGTCCACAACCGTCTATGACTCGCCGATCGAGATCGAGCAGGGCCCCGGCCTGCCGCCGTGGCGGCCGGAAAACTACAGCGGCAAGTTCTCGGGCCCCCACACCCTGCGCTACGGCATCGAGCAGTCGCGCAACGTCATGACCGTGCGCCTCGCCCGCGACATCGGCATGCCGCTGATCACCGAATACGCCCGCCGCTTCGGCGTCTATGACGAGCTGCAGCCCTACCTGCCCATGTCCCTGGGCGCGGGCGAGACCACCGTCATGCGCATGACCGCGGCCTATTCGATGTTCGTCAACGGCGGCAAGCGCATCAAGCCGACGCTGATCGACCGCATCCAGGACCGCTGGGGCCGCACCATCTACCGCCACGACGAGCGCATCTGCCGCGGCTGCGACGCCGACAGGTGGGAGAACCAGCCCGAGCCGACGCTGGAGGATCCGCGCGAGCAGGTGATCGACCCGCTCACCGCCTATCAGGTGGTGCACATCCTCGAGGGCGTGGTGCAGCGCGGCACCGCCGCCATGCTCAAGGAGGTCGGCAAGCCGCTGGCCGGCAAGACCGGCACCACCAACGACGCCCGCGACGTGTGGTTCGTCGGCTTCTCGCCCGACCTCGCCGTCGGCGTGTACTTCGGCTACGACCAGCCCAAGTCCCTGGGCGCGCGCGCCACCGCCAGCCAGATCGCCGTGCCGGTGGTGCGCGACTTCATGAAGATGGCGCTGAAGGACAAGCCGGCCACGCCGTTCCGCGTGCCGCCGGGCATCAAGCTGGTGCGGGTGAACGCCACCACCGGCCTGCGCGCCGGCCCGGGCGACGGCAGGACCATTCTGGAGGCGTTCAAGCCGGGCACCGAGCCGCCGGCCAGCGTCGCCGGCAGCGACGCCGCGCCGCGCGCCCACGCGGCGCCGGCGCGCGACGACTTCATGGACGACGGCCGGCTGTTCTGAGCCGCGGCCGGGCCGGGCGGGGCGCCATCCCCGCGCCGCGCGCCCGGCGGCGTTTACTTGACCGGGCATCGGGGCTAGACCTTGCCCGCCGGCGCGGACCTCCCGGGCCCGCCGCCGGCGCAGGATGGAAACGGACGGCGGCGCCCGCAGGGGCCGCCGTACAGGACCGAAGAAGACGACATGCGTGCAGAAATCCAATCGCTGGCGGAAGCGGCCAAGCAGTCCATTGGACTGCTGAGGAGGCATCTTTGACTGGGATGTCGCCGTCAAACGTCTTGCAGAGCTGAACGCCCTTTCGGAATCGCCTGACTTCTGGAACGACGCCGACGCGGCGCAGAAGCTGATGCGCGAGCGCACCGACCTGGAGGAGCGCATCGCCGCCATCGGGCGCATGGAGCGTGATCTCAACGACTCCATCGAGCTCATCGGGCTGGGTGAGGCCGAGGGCGACGACGCCATCGTGGCGGAAGGCGAGGAGATGATCCGCGCCATCAACGCCGAGGCGTCGCGCCGGCAGGTGGAGACCCTGCTCTCCGGCGAAGCCGACGCCAACGACTGCTACCTCGAGGTGCATTCCGGCGCCGGCGGCACCGAAAGCCAGGACTGGGCGAGCATGCTGCTGCGCATGTACACCCGCTGGGCCGAGCGCAAGGGCTACCGCGTCGAGGTGATCGACTACAATCCGGGCGAAGAAGCCGGCATCAAGAGCGCCACCCTGCTGGTCAAGGGGCACAACGCTTACGGCTGGCTGAAGACGGAATCCGGCGTGCACCGGCTGGTGCGCATTTCGCCGTTCGACTCCAACGCCCGGCGGCACACCAGCTTCGCCTCGGCCTGGGTGTATCCGGTCATCGACGACCGCATCCAGATCGAGATCCGGGAGTCGGACTGCCGCATCGACACCTTCCGCGCCTCCGGCGCGGGCGGCCAGCACGTGAACACCACCGACTCGGCGGTGCGCATCACACACATCCCGACGGGCATCGTGGTGGCCTGCCAGCAGGAGCGCTCGCAGCACAAGAACCGCGCCACGGCGTGGAACATGCTGCGCGCCCGCCTGTACGAGCTGGAGCTGCAGAAGCGCGAGGAGAAGGCCAACGCCGAAGCCGCCGCCAAGACGGACATCGGCTGGGGCCACCAGCTGCGCTCCTACGTGCTGCAGCCCTACCAGCTGGTGAAGGACCTGCGCACCGGCGTGCAGTCCACCAGCCCGGACGACGTGCTGGACGGCGATCTCGATCCGTTCATCGAGGCCGCGCTGGCCCAGCGCGTCTACGGCGGCAGGGTCGAGGTCGAGGACATCGACTGACGGCGCCGCAAGGCGACAGACGGCGGGCGCGCGACGCCCGTCCAGGCCCGGCCCCCGCGGCCGGGCCTTTTGCGTTCGGGGGGCGCCTGCGGGCCGGGCCGTTCACCACACTGCGCGCCGGCCTGACGGCGGCTTTGACAATCGCGCCGCCCCAGGCCAGGTTTCCCGCCGTGGCTCCGCTGCGCCGTTGTGAGGCGGGGTCATCCCGCCTGGAGCGCGCATCTACGTTCCCTTAACGATCCAGGGGCGCAAATGGCGTTTCGTTCCCGTGAACCTGGCGACGCTCCGGCGTCGCGGCAAAACTGGGCACAGCCTGGCATGACGGCGTCACGACAAGCTCCAAATCCCGCCCTGCGCACCGCGACCGCCGCCGGCGGCGGCGACGGCAGGGGCGGCAGGCTCGTCAGGATGGCCGGCGTCATTGGTCTCGCGCTGCTGGCGGCCAACTGCGCCGGCATGGGCGCCCGCGAAGGCGCCAAACAGGACCGATACAACCGCAAGCTCGGCGTCAGCTCCAGCCCGCGGGTGGTGAAGGACGGCCAGCCGGTGCCGAAAGGCGGCGGCCGCGCCATGATCGGCAAGCCCTATACGGTCGCCGGCAGGCGCTACGTTCCGTTCCACGACCCCCATTACACCGCCACCGGCGTCGCCTCCTGGTATGGAACCAATTTCCACGGCCGGCTCACCGCCAACGGCGAAGTCTTCGACAAATACTCCATCGCCGCCGCCCATCCCACGCTGCCGCTGCCCAGCTACGCCCGGGTCACCAACCTGGACAACGGCCTGTCGCTGATCGTGCGCGTCAACGATCGCGGGCCCTATCACGGCAAGCGCATCATCGACGTGTCGAAGCGCGCCGCCGAGCTGCTGCAGTTTCGGCACATGGGCACGGCGCGGGTGAAGGTGGACTACGTCCGCCCCGCTTCCGTCCACGGCAGCGACGACGAGATCCTGGCCGGCACGCTCACCGCCGGCGCCCCGGCGCAGCTCGACGGCGGGCCGGCGCCGGTCATGGTGGCGAAGGCGCAGGAGCGCGACGCCGGCGCGACCCGCGCGCGCAGCGACGACGCGCCCGGCGCAGGAGTCCCGCAGCCGCAGGAAGCGCGCGCGCAGCTGGCGGAGCTCTCCGGCGCCGCAGGCTCGCGGGAGCAGGAGGAGCCGAGCCGGCCGCACCTGCATCTCGCCCTCAACGCCGGCGCACAGGCGGATGACGCCGCGGACGAGGTCGCGCTCGCCGGGCTGCCGAAGGTCGCGCCGCTGCCGCCGGTCCGTCCGGTGATGCTGGCGGCGGGACACTAGATCAATTTGTCCGGCCTTCCGGCGCGCCCGGCGGCGGGCGCGGCTTGCCTTCCGCCGTCGCGCGCCGCACATTTCCGCCATGACGTCTGATCCTCGCCTGCCTGCCTCCGGCGCGTGCGCGCCTGCGCGCCCGCGGCGTCCCGCACGCCGCCCCGGCGCCCTGCGACGGCTGGCGCGCGCCGCGGCGCTGGCCGCCGCGCTCGGCGGCGCTGCCTCTGGCGGCGCTGCTCTGGCGGCGGGACCGCTGGCCGCCGCGACGGCCGCGCCGCAGCCGGGCGCTGGCGCGACCGCCAGCGAATTCCGGACCGCCGCGACCAGCCTGATCGTCATCGACGCCGACAGCGGCAGCGTGCTGCTGGAGAAGGCGGCGGACGCGCCGGTGGCGCCGGCGGGCATGACGAAGATCATGACGGCGCTGCTGGCGTTTGAGGCGCTGGCGGAGGGGCGGATCTCGCCGGAGGACCGCATCCGCATTTCCGAGCACGCATGGCGCACCGGCGGCGGCCCCTCCGGCGGGCCGGCGATGTTCGCCGCGCTGGGCAGCGAGGTGCGGGTGGCGGACCTGCTGCGCGGCATGCTGGTGCAGACCGGCAATGACGCCGCCATCGCCCTGGCCGAGGGCATCGCCGGCGGCGAGCCGGCCTTCGTGGCGCGCATGAACGCGAAGGCGCGGGCGCTGGGCCTGACGCGCACCGTGTTCGCCAACGCCTCGGGCCTGCCGCATCCGGACCAGACCACCAGCGCCCGCGACATGGCGCGGCTGTCCATGCACCTGATCCGCAGCTTCCCGGAGCAGTACCGGATTTTTTCGGAGCCCGAATTCACCTGGAACCGCATCCTGCAGCGCAACCGCAACCCGCTGCTGCGCGCTGTGGAAGGGGCGGACGGGCTGCAGCCCGGCCACACCCATGACGGCGGCTTCTCCATCGCCGGGTCGGCGACGCATGACGGGCGGCGGCTGGTGTTCGTGGCCGCCGGCTACCGCACGGCCGCCGAGCGGGTGAGCGAGGCGAAGCGGCTGGTGGAGTGGGTGGCGCGCGCCTTCGAGCCGCGCCACCTGTTCCGCGCCGGCGACACCGTCGCCGAAGCGCGGGTGTTCGGCGGGGCCAGCCGCACCGCGCCGCTGAGGACGAAACAGGCGGTGAGCGTAATGGCCCGCCGCGGCGGGGACGAGCGGCTGACGGCGCGGGTGGTCTACCGCGGCCCGCTGCCGGCCCCGACGCGGGAAGGAGACGAAGCCGGCGTGCTGCAGGTGCTGCGCGGCGACCAGATCGCGCTCGAGGCGCCGCTCCACGTGGGCGCGGCCGTGGCGAAGGGAAATCTGGCGCAGCGGGCGCGCGACGGCGCCCTGGAGCTGGCCGGCCGCTGGATCCGCAAGGCGTTGAGGCGCGAATGACGGCGATGGTTCCTGCTGGACGGTTCATCACCTTTGAGGGCGGCGAGGGCGTGGGCAAGTCCACGCAGATCCGCCTGCTGGGCGAGCGGCTGCGCCGCGCCGGCCTCGCCGTGCGGCTGACGCGCGAGCCGGGCGGCTCGCCGCGGGCCGAGCGGATCCGCGACTTCCTCATGGCCGGGCGGGCGCGCGCCCTCGGGCCGCTGGCCGAGGCCATGCTGTTCAGCGCCGCCCGCATCGACCATGTCGATACGGTGATCCGCCCGGCGCTGCGCGCGGGCGAATGGGTGCTGTGCGACCGCTTCGCCGACTCCACCCGCGCCTACCAGGGCGTCAACGGCGGCCTCGACCCGCAGCTGCTGGCGCGGCTGGAGGAGGTGACGCTGGACGGGCTGAAGCCGGACCTCACCGTCATTCTCGACCTGCCGCCGCTGCTGGGGCTGCAGCGCGCCGCGGCGCGGCGCGGCGACGGCGCGCCGGACCGTTTCGAGAGCGAGGACCTGGCCTTCCACATGCGCCTGCGCGACGCCTTCCTCGCCATCGCCCGGGCTGAACCGGAGCGCTGCGTGCTGGTGGACGCCAGCGGCGACGCCGAATCCGTCGCCCGGACCATTTTCAGCGCCCTGGTCGCGCGCCTCGGCGACGCCGTGGTGGCCGCGCCGGCGCCGGCGGCGGGAGCGGCCGCCCATGGCTGAAGCGGCGGCGGAGATCCCCGGGCCGGACCAGCGTCCCGGCGCGCCGCATCCGCGCGCCCAAGCGCAGCTGTTCGGCCATGAAGAAGCGGAGCGGGACTTTCTCGAGGCCTGGCGCGCCGGCCGCCTGCATCACGCCTGGCTGCTGGGCGGGCCGGAAGGAATCGGCAAGGCCACCTTCGCCTGGCGGGCCGCCCGCTTCCTGCTGGCCCATCCCGACCCGTCGGCGCCGGAGGCGGCCGCGGCCGGGAGCCTGTACGTGCCGCCGGAGCATCCGGCGTTCCGCCTCGTCGCCAGCGGGGCCCATCCGGACGTGGCGGTGGTGCGCCGCGGCCCGCGCAAGGACGGCAAGGGCTTCTCCGCCGAGATCGCCGTCGCCGACGTGCGCCGCGCCCTCGACCTGTTCGAATCGACCGCCAGCGGCTGGCGGGTGGTGATCATCGACTGCGCCGACGACCTCAACGTCGCCGGCGCCAACGCCCTGCTGAAAGCCATCGAGGAGCCGCCGGCGCGGGCCATCTGCTTTCTGGTGGCGCACGCGCCGGCGCGGCTGCTGCCCACCATCCGCTCGCGCTGCCGCCGGCAGACCTTCCGGCCGCTGGCCGAGGCCGAGGTGATCCGGGCGGTGCGCTCGCTGGGCGAGCCGTGGAGCGACGCGCCGGAGGCGGACCTCGCCGAGGCGGCGCGCCTTGGCCGCGGCTCTGTGGGCGCGACCCTGGACATGCTGGACGAAGGCCGCCGCGAGCTGGCGCGGCGCACCCGCGAGCTGCTGGAGCTGCTGCCGGAGCAGGACCCCGGCCGCGCCCTGGCGCTGGCCGAGCTGGCCGCCGGGGCGGACGGCGAGACGCGCTTCGCCGCCATGCTGGACGTGGCGGCGGACTGGATCGCGGCGCTTGTCCGCAGCCGGGCGCAGCTGGGGCCCCGTCGCCTTGCGCCCCTTGTCGAGGTATGGGAGAAGAACGCCCGGGCGGCGCGGGAGGCCGGGGCCTACAATCTCGACCGGCGTCCGCTCGTGCTGTCGCTGTTCGCCGACCTGGCGGAAGCGGTCCGCCGGCTGTGAGCCCGCCGGGCCGCGCGTCCCGGAAAGGACGCCGGGGGAGGACGCCGGAAAAGCGCCCGGACAGGCGCCGCAGGCGACAGGAAAGGCCGGTCCGGTCCGGCCAGCGGGCGCGCGTCGCCGCGCCCGGCGCGTTTTCGCCACGGAACGCGGAGCCCGCCAGCCGTGAGGAAAATGCGCGCCGCCGCCGGCCGCGCGTCCGGCGGCGGCCCGTTCCGGGGACGCCGTCGCCGGGCGCAGACCGCCCGGAAGGCCGGCGTCCCGCCGTTTTCGCGCGGCGCGGGCGGGGCGCGAGGCTCCACCCTGCGCGCGCAGCCTTTTTCGCGGGCCGCCCGGCGGTCCGCGGAAGGGGCGCAATCGTCTTCATCTGACGCGTTCGGGACAGGCGCGGGCCCCTGCGGCCCACGCCGGCGCCCCAACGCCCAAGCGTCGAGTAACCGCAGATGGCCGGCCGCCCCACCTTCTACATCACCACCGCGATCTCCTATCCCAATGGCGCGCCGCATATCGGCCACGCCTATGAGGCCATCGCCACGGACGCCATCGCCCGCTTCAAGCGGCTCGACGGCTATGACGTCTATTTCCAGACCGGGACCGACGAGCACGGCCTGAAGATGGTGCAGACGGCGGCCAGGGAGGGCGTGAGCCCGCGCGAGCTGGCCGACCGCAACGCCGCCGCCTTCCGCCAGATGTGCGACGACCTGTCGGTGTCCTACGACCGGTTCTTCCGCACCACCGATCCGGACCACTACGTCTCCGCCCAGGAGCTGTGGCGGCGCATGCGCGAGGCCGGCGACATCTACATGAGCACCTATTCCGGCTGGTATTCGGTGCGCGACGAGGCGTTCTACGACGAGAGCGAGACCACGCTCGACGCTTCCGGAACCCGCATCGGCCCGCAGGGCACGCCGGTGGAGTGGACCGAGGAGGAGACCTGGTTCTTCCGCCTGTCGAAATACCAGGACCGGCTGCTGCGCCTCTATGAGGAGAACCCGCAGTTCGTCCGCCCCGAGAGCCGGCTCAACGAGGTGGTGAGCTTCGTGAAATCCGGCCTGCAGGATCTCTCCATCTCGCGCAGCACCCTCGACTGGGGCATTCCGGTGCCGGATTCGCCCGGCCACGTGATGTATGTGTGGGTGGACGCGCTCACCAATTACATCACCGGCGTGGGCTATCCGGACGTCACGGCGGACAGATGGCGTTACTGGCCGGCGGACGTGCACGTCATCGGCAAGGACATCGTGCGCTTCCACGCGGTGTACTGGCCGGCGTTCCTGATGTCGGCCGGCGCGCCGCTGCCGAAGCAGGTGTTTGGCCACGGCTTCCTGTTCAACAGGGGAGTCAAGATGTCCAAGTCGCTGGGCAACGTCATTTCGCCGGCGGATCTGGCCGCCGCCTATGGCGTGGACCAGCTGCGCTATTTCTTCCTGCGCGAGGTCTCCTTCGGCCAGGACGGCAGCTACAGCCACGAGGCCATCGTCAACCGCATCAACGCCGACCTCGCCAACGACCTCGGCAATCTCGCCCAGCGCTCGCTGTCGATGGTGGCGAAGAACTGCGGCGGAAAGCTGCCGCAACCCAACGGCTTCACCCGCGAGGACGAGGCGCTGCTCGACATGGCCGACGCCCTGGCGGACAGGGCCCGCGCCGCCATGGAGCATTACGCCCTGCACACTTACCTTGCGGAAGTGTGGACGGTGGTGGCCGAAGCCAACCGCTATTTCGCCGCCCAGGAGCCGTGGAAACTGCGCAAGACCGATCCGGAGCGCATGGAGACGGTGCTCTATGTGACGGCGGAGGTGGTGCGCAACATCGCCATCATGGCCCAGCCCGCCATGCCGTCGGCGGCGGCGAAGCTGCTCGACCTGCTGGCGGTGAAGCCGCAGGAGCGCACCTTCGCCCATGTCGGCCAGAAGGGCCGGCTGGTGGAGCACACGCGGCTGCCCGCGCCCGCGCCGGTGTTCCCCCGCCATGTTGACCCGGAAACGGAAGCTGCCCCGTAATGCTCATCGACAGTCACTGCCACCTCGACTACTTCGACAGGGAGTTCGACGACGTCCTTGCGAGGGCGGACGCGGCTGGCGTCCGGCGCATGGTGACCATCGCCACCAACGTCCGCAAGGCCGGCGTCTACCAGGCGCTGGCCGAGCGCGACCCGCGCGTGTGGTTCACCGTCGGCACCCATCCGCTGCACGCCGGAGAGGAGCCGGACGTGACCGTGGACGAGATCGTCGCCCTGACGCGGCACCCGCGCTGCGTCGGCGTGGGCGAGGCCGGCCTCGACTATTTCTATGACCGCGATCCGCCGGAGGTGCAGAAGGCGGTGTTCCGCACCAACATCGCGGCGGCGCGCGTCACCGGCCTGCCGCTGGTGATTCACGCCCGCAAGGCGGACGACGACATGATCGCCATCCTGCGCGAGGAGATGGAGAAGGGCCCGTTCAGCGCCCTGCTGCACTGCTTCTCCTCGGGCGCGGAGCTGGCCAGGGTGGGCGTGGAGCTGGGGCTTTACGTTTCGTTCTCCGGCATCCTCACCTTCCCGAAGTCGCAGGAGATCCGCGACATCGCCGCCTCCATTCCCATGGACAGGCTGCTTGTGGAGACCGACTCCCCCTATCTTGCGCCCGTGCCGGTGCGCGGCAAACGTTGCGAGCCGGCCTACGTCGCCCACACCGCCGCCGTGCTGGCGCAGGTGCGCGGCGTCAGCCCGGAAGAAATGGCGCGCCAGACGACGGAGAACTTCTTCCGCCTGTTCCGCAAGGCGGCGGCGCTGGAGCAGGCGGCGCAGGGATAACGACGGGGAGAGCTTCGCATGGGCCTGAAAGTCACCATTCTCGGCTGCGGCTCATCGGCCGGCGTGCCGCGCGTGGGGCAGGGATGGGGCGCATGCGATCCCGCCAATCCGAAGAACCGGCGGCGGCGCTGCGCCATTCTGGTGGAGCGCCGCTCCGCCGGCGGCGCCACCACCGTGCTGGTGGACATGGGGCCGGACCTGCGCGAGCAGCTGCTGGACGCCGGCGTGCGCAAGCTGGACGGCATCCTGCTTACGCATGAACACGCCGACCACACCCACGGCATCGACGACGTGCGGCCGCTGGCGCTGGGCATGCGCCGGCGTCTCGACGTGTGGATCGACGACAAGACCTTCGGCTTCATCGAGCCTCGGTTCGACTACATTTTTCGCACGCCGCCCGGCAGCTCCTATCCGCCGATCCTGCGCCGCCACCGCATGGCCGCGGGCGAGACGGTGAGCATCGCCGGCGACGGCGGCGAGATCCGGGCGCTGCCCTTCACCATGCTGCACGGAGACACCACCGCGCTCGGCTTCCGCTTCAACGACCTGGCCTACGCCCCCGACGTGCACCTGATGCCGGAGGAGAGCGTGGAGATGCTGCATGGCCTCGACGTGCTGATCGTCGACGCCCTGCGCTACACGCCGCATCCCACCCATTTCAGCGTCGCCCAGGCGCTGGAGCTGATCGGGCGGGTGAAGCCGAAGCGCGCCGTGCTCACCAACCTGCACACCGACCTCGACTACGCCACGCTCGCCGCCGAGCTGCCGCCGCACGTGACGCCGGCCTACGACGGCATGGTGCTGGAGACGCCCTGACCCTCGCGGCCCTCAGGCCGGCTGGCGTCGCAATGGCGTGAGACGCCTTGCGCGGCGGGCGCCGCGCGGGCGACAACGTGCGGGCGACGGACGAAACGCCCCGCGCAGGGGGCGGACAACGCAGGCATGGGAGGAAAGCCAGATGAGCCGGGCCTTTGCGACCGAAATCAGCGACGACGGGACCGTGATCAGCGGCCCGCTGCGCGGACCGCGGCAGATGCTGCGCGCGCAGACCTATGACGGCCACGCCTCCATTCACGACGACGCCACGGCGCAGCAGCTGGGTTTCCGCGGCGGCGCCATCGAGGGGCCGACCCATTTCAGCCAGTTCGCGCCGCTGTGCGAATATCTGTGGGGCCAGGCCTGGTTTGAGACCGGCTGCATCTCCGCCCATTACCGCAGCCCCTGCTACGAGGGCGACCTGGCGCGCGCCTTCATGCGCAAGCCCGCAGCCGGCGAAACCCAGGCCGAGATCTGGATGGAGCGTGAGAACGGCGAGGAGGTGCTGCGCGGCACCGCCTCGGTGGGGGCGGACAATCCCCCCAGCGCCCTCGAAACGCGCCTCGCCGCGCTCAAGCCGCCGGACGTGCTGGTGATCCTCGCCGACGTGCGCATGGGCCGGTTCGGCGGCCGCATCCCGGTGCGCATGGACATGGACCAGAACATGGGGCCGCTCTATCCCTTCAGCCTCGCCGACAAGCTGAAGGCGATCACCGAGCCCTCGCCCTGGTACGCCTCGGGGAACAATCCGTGGGGCCGTCCGGTCATTCCGGTGGAGATGATCAGCGTGCTGCTGAACGCGCCGGAGGAGGGCCGGCTGCCGTCGCGCGGCCCGGCCATCGGCCTGTTCGCCGACCAGGAGATCCGCCTGGTGAAGGGGCCGCTGTTCGTGGGCGAGCCCTATGAGCTGGAGCGCGAGGTGGTGGGCCTCAGCGGCAGCCGCCGCACCGAGAGCGCCTGGGTGCTGACCCGCCTGTACCGGGCCGGCACGGACGAGCTGGTCGCCTCCATGCTGCTGAACAGCGCCATCCTGAAGGACTCCTACGCCCGCTACGGGGAGGACCTGCAGGAGATCCTCGCCGCGCGCCAGGCGGGCTGAGGCAGGAAGAAAAGGCTCCCCGGCGGGCGAAGGGGGGCGGCGCGCCGCCGGAGAGCCAGGGGCGGGGGGGCGCCCCGTTCAGAAACCCAGCGCCGATCCGTCCTTGCGCTGGTCGGAGCCGCCCAGCAGCAGCCCGCGCGCGTGGTCGATGTAGATCGCCTGGGCGCCGCCCAGCGGCGCCTGCGCCGGCTGCACCCGGTGGCCGATGCGGGCGAGCTCGGCCGCCACGTCGGCGCCGATGGTCGGCTCCAGCTCCAGCACGCCGCCGAAGGAGAAGCTGCGCGGCGCGTCGATGGCCTCCTGCACGTTGAGCCCCCGGTCGAACACGCCGGAGATGAAGGCGGCGTGGCCGGCCGCCTGATACTGCCCGCCCATCACCCCGAACGGCATGATCACGCGGCCGTTCCGGCGCGCCATGCCGGGAATGATGGTGTGCATGGGCCGCTTGCGCGGGCCGATGGCGTTGGGGTGCCCCTCGATCAGGCGGAAGGACGAGCCGCGGCTGTGGAACAGGATGCCCGTGGCGGGGTCCAGCCGCGTCGAGCCGAAGCCGTGGAAGATGGAGTTGATGAACGACAGCGCGTTGCCGTCGCGGTCAACGCAGCACAGGTAGACGGTGTCCTTGTGCTCGGGCTCGTCCCACAGCGCCGGCGCCAGCACGCCGTCCATGCGGATGCGGCCGCGCAGGGCGGCGGCCACGTCCTCGCCGAGCAGCGTCTGCGGCGGACAGGGCATGGTCGCCGGGTCGGAAACCAGCGCGTCGCGGTGGTAATAGGCGAGCTTGGCCGCCTCGGCGTGCAGGTGGATGCGCTGCGCCAGCGGCGCGCCCTCCGAAAGGTCGAAGCCCTTCAGGATGTTCATCATCATCAGCGCCGCAAGGCCCTGGCCGTTGGGCGGGCACTCGTACACGTCAACGTCACGGTAACGGGTGGAGATGGGGGTGACCCAGTCGGCGCCGTCCACGGCGCTTTCAAAGTCCTCCATTTCGTGCAGGCCGCCGATGCCCTTCAGATAGGCCACCGAGGAGGCGGCGACCTCGCCGGTATAGAACGCCTTCGCGCCATGGCGCGCGATCAGCTTCAGCGTCCGCGCCAGCGCCGGCTGGGCGTGACGCTCGCCCATGGCCGGGGCGACGCCCCGGGGCAGGAACACCGCCCGGGCGCCGGGATCGCCGGCCACGCTGGCGGCCTCCTTCGCCCAGTCCCAGGCGACGCGGCCGGTGACCGGATAGCCGTCCCCGGCGTAGGCGACGGCGCGCCGCAGCAGGCGCTCGAACGGCGTGCGGCCGTATTCGCGATGCAGCTTCTCCCACGCCGCCACGGCGCCGGGCACGGTGACGGCGTGCGCGCTGAAGCGGGAGATTTCGGTGAGCCCCTCCGCCTTCAGCCGGGCCACCGTGGCGGCGGCCGGCGCGCGGCCGGAGCCGTTGAGGGCGACGATGTCGCCGCCCGCCGGGGCGTAGAGCGCGAAGCAGTCGCCGCCGATGCCGGTCATCAGCGGATCGACCACGCACTGCACCGCCACGGCGGCGATCACCGCGTCCACCGCATTGCCGCCTTCCGCCAGAATTTCCAGTCCCGCCGCCGTGGACAGCGGATGGGAGGTCGCGATCATCGCCTCGCCGGCGATGGCCGGATCGCGGCCGGGCCTGAAAAAGTCTCTCATTGCTGTTGTCCTTGCTGGTGAACGCGGGATCCCGCGAGGGGATAAAGGCAGGCGACGCCATGGTCCGGCGACAGGCTCTCCAGGGCCGGATCGGTCCTGCGGCAGGCGTCCGCGGCCGCCGGGCAGCGGCCGGCGAAACGGCAGCCGGGCGGCAGGTTGATGGGGCTGGGAACCTCGCCGGGCAGCGGCGGCGGAATCGGCGTGAAGAAGGCCGGGGCCGAATTGCGCAGGGCGCGGGTGTAAGGATGCGCCGGCGCCTCCAGCACCTTGCGCGTCGGGCCGGTCTCGACAATGCGGCCAAGATACATCACGGCGATGCGCTCGCACAGCCACGCCGCCACCCCGAGGTCATGGGTGATGAACAGCAGCGTCAGCCCCATGTCGCGCTGCAGCTCGCGCAGCAGCGTCAGCAGCTGGGCCTGGGTGGAGACGTCGAGGCCGGAGACGGCCTCGTCGGCGATCAGCACCGAGGGGCTGGAGGCAAGGCCGCGGGCGATGGCCACGCGCCGCGCCTGGCCGCCGGAGAGCTGGCTGGGATAGCGCGCCGCCACGTCGGCGGCGAGGCCCACCCGCGCCAGCAGCGCCCCGATGCGGGCGTCGCATTCCTCCGGCCGGCAGATCCCGTGGTGCAGCAGCGGCTCGCGGATCAGGTCGGCCACGCGCATGCGCGGATTGAGCGAGCCGCGCGCATCCTGGTAGACCATGGCCACCTCGCGGGTGAAATCCCTGCGGTCCTGCCCCGAGAGCCGGGTGATGGGCTTGCCGCGGAACAGGGCGCGCCCGTCGGTGGCCTCGGTGAGGCCGAGCAGCACCCGCAGCAGCGTGGACTTGCCGGAGCCGGACTCGCCCACCAGCGCCACGCTCTCGCCGGCGTGCAGCGACAGGCGCACCCCGTCGAGGGCGGCGAGCCAGGCCGGCTCCGGCGCGCTGAACGGCGACCGGCGCTTTCCCGCCACACGGTAGCGCTTCTCGACGTCGAGCAGCTCGAAGATCGGGGCCGTCATGCGTCTTCCTCCAGGTTCCAGCAGGCGACCTTCCGGCCGGCCGCCTCCCGCAGCGGCGGCTTCCGCACGGCGCACTCCGGCAGGGCGCGCGGGCAGCGGGCGCAGAAGCGGCAGCCCTGCGGCATGGCGTCCAGCGGCGGCGGGCCGCCAGGGGGCGGAACCAGCTCCGCCGCGCCGTCGATCTCCAGCACGCAGGAGCGCAGCGCCTTCGTGTAGGGATGCAGCGGCCGGCGCAGCACCGTCTCGCAGGAGCCGGTCTCCATCACCTGGCCGGCGTAGAGCACCACGATGGAGTCGCAGGCCTGGGAGGCCAGCGCCAGGTCATGCAGCACGAAAACGCAGGCGGCGCCGCGCCGGCGGGTCTGCTCGAGGATCAGCCGCACGATCTGCGCCTGGATGGTGACGTCCAGGGCGCTGGTGGGCTCGTCGGCCAGCAGCAGCTCCGGATCGCAGGCGAGGGCGATGGCGATCATCACCCGCTGCTGCATGCCGCCGGAGAGCTGGTGCGGAAAGGCGTCGAGGCGCCCTTCCGGATCATTGATGCCGACGCTGCCGAGCAGCTCCACGGCCCGCTCCCGGGCCGCCGCCTTCGACAGGCCGTTGAGGCGGCGCAGCGGCGTCATCAGCTGCCGGCCAACCGTGTAGCACGGGTTGAGCGCCGCGCCCGCGTCCTGGAAGATCATGGAGATGCGCCGGCCGCGCAGCTTCGCCCAGGTCTTCTCCTTCGCCCTGGCGAGATTTTCGTTCACGTCGTCGAAGGCGATGACGCCGCCGGCGCGCACCTCCGGCCCGTCGAGCAGGCCGATCAGCGCCATGGCGATGGTGGACTTGCCGGCGCCGGACTCGCCCACCAGGGCGATGGCGCCGCCGCGGGGCAGGGAGAAGCTCACGTCGTCCAGCACCAGCCGCCCGCCGCGGCGCAGGGAATAGCCCTCCAGCTTCACCAGCGGCCGCTCCGCCGCGGCGCCAGCCGCCCGGGCAGGCGCGGGAGAGGTCATGACCATCGTCATCCGGCGCTCCTCAGTCTGGGGTCAAATTCTTCGCGGACGCCGTCGCCGAACACCGACAACGACACCAGCAGCAGGGTGAGCGCGGCGCCTGGCGCGCCCGAAATCCACGGCGCGAAGGAGACGAAGCTGCGCCCCTCCGCGATCATCAGTCCCCAGTCCGGCGTGGGCGGCGCCACGCCGATGCTGAGGAACGACAGGCTGGACGACACCAGGATGGCGTCGCTCATGCGCAGCGTGAGCTGCACCGCCAGCGGAAAGATCACGTTGGGCAGGATGTGGCGCAGGACCACCCGCGAGCGCGGAACGCCCATCAGATGCGCCGCCTCGATGAACGCCTGCGTCTTCACCTGCATCACGTCGGCGCGCACGATGCGGGCGAAGGGGCCGGTCATGGCCACGCCCACCGCCAGGATCACCTTGTCCACCCCCTGGCCGAGAATGGAGATGAGGGCGATGGCGGTGATCAGCGCCGGCAGCGCGAGAACGGAGTCCACGAGGCGCATCAGCGCCCACTCCACCCGCCCGCCCGACAGGCCGGCGGCGAGGCCGATGACGAGGCCGCCGCCGGCGCCGATCAGCACCGAGAAGAATCCGATGGCCAGCGCCGTGCGCCCGCCATAGATGATGCGCGACAGCAGGTCCTGGCCGAAACTGTCCGTGCCCAGCCAGTGGGCGGCGGACGGCGGCGACATGAACGCCGCCATGTCCTGGGCCGTGGGGTCATAAGGCGCGACCCACGGCGCGAAGACCGCCGACAGCAGGAACGCCATCACCACGACGAAGGAAAGGGCGAAGAACGGGCGGCGGCGGCCGCGGGCGACAAGCCGCGCCAGGGCGGAGAAGCGCGCCGGACGGCGCGCCGGCGCGGCGGCGGGGGATGCGGAGACGGCCGTCATCAGCGTGACCTCAGACGCGGGTCGATCAGCGGATAGAGCAGATCGATCACCAGGTTGACGACGACGAAGATGAGGGCGGCGGTCATGACGCCGGCCTGCACCACGCCATATTCGCGGGAGAGCACCGCCCGGGTGATGAGCTGGCCCATCCCGGGCAGGGAGAACACGGTCTCGGTGAGCACCGCGCCCTGGATGAGCTGGCCGATCTGCAGGCCCACCACCGTCGCCAGCGGCAGCAGCACGTTGCGCATGGCGTGGACCCACACCACCCGCCGCGCCGGCTCGCCGCGGGCGCGGGCGGCGGCGACGTAAGGCTGGCTCATGGCCTCGACCATGCCGGCGCGGGTGACGCGCATGATCATGGCCACGAAATAGGCGGAGAGGGTGATGGCCGGCAGCGCCATGTGCCAGAGCGCCCCCAGCGGGTCCTGCAGCGGCGAGACGTAGCCCATCACCGGAAAGATCTGGAAGTGCACGCCGAAGCCCCAGATCAGCAGGATGCCGAGATAGAAGCTGGGAAACGACGTGTTGGTCAGCACGTAAACCGCCGACAGACTGTCCCAGATGCTGCCCCGGCGCACGGCGGCGAGCACCCCGAGCGGAACGCCCAGCGCCAGCGCCAGGAACAGCGAGCATGACGCCAGCAGAAGCGTCACAGGAAGGGCCTCCAGCACGACCATCCCGAAGATGGGCGCGCGGCCGACGAAGGAATTGCCCCAGTCGCCGGTGACGAAATCGCCGGCCCAGCGCAGGTACTGTTCATACAGCGGGCGGTCGAGGCCCAGCTGCTGCACCAGCGCGGCGTGGGCCTCGGGCGAATAGTCCGACCCCAGCGACATCTCGACCGGATCGCCCGGGGCCTGCTTCAGCAGGCTGAAGCAGGCCACCGAGACGATGAACAGGACGACGAGGGTCTGGGCGACCTTCCTGAACGCGAATGTCAGCATTCCTGCCTCAGTCCAGACTGACGGTGTGGAGATCGAGCAGATCGACGGGCACGTACTGGAAGCCCTTCACCCGTTTCGAGAACACCTTGAAGATCGGCATGTGGGTGAGCAGGGCCACCGGCGGCTCGTCGAGCAGGATGTCCTCGGCCTCGTAGTAGAGCTTGCGGCGCGTGGGCGTATCGAGCGTGGACTGGGCCGCGGCGCACAGCGCGTCGAACTTCGGATTGCTCCAGCCCCAGAAGTTCCACGGGCTGCCGGTGCGGAACTCCGGATACAGCGTTTCGTCCGGGTCGAGGTCCGCCTCCCAGCCGAAGTCGATCATGTCGAAGTCGCCGGAGTTGCGGCGGCTCACCCAGGAGGCGCGCTCCACCAGCTCGATCTTTGGCCGGATGCCGATCTTCTCGAGCATCGGCAGGGCGGTCTGGGCGATGCGCGAGCCGAAGGCGCCCTGTTCGGAGACCACGAACACCGGCTGGATCACGCCCTGGTCCGCGACCTTCGCGCGGTACGCCTTCGCCTTCTCCAGGTCGTAATACTGGCCGCGGCCGCTCTTCGCCACGTCGGGATCGTAGAAGTCGGTCATCGGCGGCGAGATCGGCGTCACCGCCGGAATGCCCTGGCCGAAGAAGGCCTGGCGGATCATCGCCTGGCGGTCGATGGCGTAGGCCACGGCGCGGCGCAGGTTGGGGTCGGCGAACGGGCCGCGGCGGCAGTTCATGCCGAGATAGAAGTAATTGCCCTCCACCTCGCCATAGACGTTGAGGTTGGGGTTGGCCTTCATCTGCTGCACGAACATGGGCGGGCAGTCGCTCATGCCGTGCACCTGGCCGGACAGCAGCGCCGCCGCGGCGGTGGAGGCCTCCGGCATCAGGCGGATGGTGACCCGGTCCAGCTTCGGCAGGCCGGGCTCGAAATAGTCCGGGTTCTTCTCCAGCTCGATGGTCGCGTTCTCGCGCCAGCTGACGAAACGGAACGGGCCGGTGCCCACCGGGTTGCGGCCGTAGTCCTTGCCGTACTTCGCCACCGCCGCCGGCGAGACGACGGCGCCGGCGCGGCCGGTGGAGCCGGTGAGCGCCACCGGCAGGAAGGCGTAAGGCTTCGAGAAGGTGAGGCGGATGGTGAGCGGATCGATGATCTCGATCTTCTCCAGCAGGTCCAGCTTCCAGGCGTGCGGCGACCTGGGCTGGCCGGACTTCACCCGCTCCAGCGAGAACTTCACCGCTTCGGCGTCGCAGGGCGCGCCGTCGTGGAACTTCACGTCCGGCCGCAGCCTGAAGGTGTGGACGCGGTCGTCGTGTATCTCCCAGCTCTCGGCCAGATCCGGCGCGAAGGAGACCTTCTTGCCGTCATAGGTCACCTTCAGCAGGCCGTTATGGATGTTGTTGATGATCTTGATGGCCTCGGTGAAACCGGTGAAATGCGGATCGAGCGTGTCGACGTGCTTCACCCACGCCAGCACGATGTGCTTCTGTCCGCTGGCCCCGGCGGCCCCTGCGGCCCCGGGGAACGCCCCGGCGCCGGCGACCGCGGCAGTGGCCGCCGCCGCGCCGGCGCCCTTCAGGAAGCCGCGGCGGCTGAGACGGGCGGTCACCCGGTCGATCAGGATTGACTTGTGGTCGATGTCCGTCATGACTTTTCTTTCCCCTGACGAGTGTATGACTGGTGAAACAAGGGAGGTTCCGGCGTGATCGCCTTCAGGCGCGGCCCCTTCTTCATCCGGCCGCGTAAATCGACCAGAACATCCTGAGCGCCGTGGCGCCGAGAAACAGGGCGAACAGCCGCTTCAGCAGCTCCGGAGCGATGGCGTGGGCGATGCGCGCGCCCTGGCGCGCCATCACCATGGTGATGGGAATGATCAGCGCGGCGGCCAGCAGGTTGACGTAGCCCAGCGAGAAGGCCGGGCGGCCCTCCACGCCCATGCCGCTCCAGATGAAGCCGGCGGTGGCCGGGATGGCGATGACGAGGCCGAAGGCCGAGGCCGTGCCCACGGCCCGGCGCGCCGGATAGCTGAAGGCGGTGAGCAGCGGCACCGACAGCGTGCCGCCGCCAATGCCCATGAGCGAGGAGACGAAGCCGATGACCGCCGGCAGGCCGGCCCTGCCGCCCGCGCCCTCCGGCAGACGGTCCGACACCACGAAACGGCCGGGCAGCGTCATGTTGACCGCCACCAGCACGGCGACGCAGGCGAACACCATGCGCATGGCGTCGCCGTCGATGTGGCGGGCGGCGAAACCGCCGGCGCCGGCGGCCGCGAACATGGCCGGCGCCCAGCGGCGCAGCAGCTCAAGGTCCACCGCGCCCTTCGCGTGATGGGCGCGCAGGGAGGCGACGGACGTGGCGATGATCGTCGCCAGCGAAGTGCCCACCGCCACATGCATGCCCACGCCCGGGGCGTAACCGAGCATGTCGAGCACGAAGGAGAACACCGGCACGATGACGATGCCGCCGCCGACGCCCAGCAGGCCGGCGAGAAGCCCCGCCGCGACCCCGGTGGAGGCGAGCGCCGCGGCGAGCACAAGAAATGAGTGGAGGGAGATGACCATTGACGGGGCCGGATTGCATGGGATCAGCAGATGTGTATCAGTTGGCTTCGATGTGTATACAAATGGAAGACTAAAATATAATCAGGGTGGTCAATGCTGATTAATCCGGAAGCAGCCCGGGAGGCGGGAACCGATCGCGCGGCCGAAATGCTGCACGCGGCGCTTGTCGACCAGATCGTCGAGGGCGTGCTGCTGCCAGGCGACGCGCTCAACGAACAGGCGCTGGCGGCGCGCTTCGGCGTGTCGCGCACGCCGGTGCGCGAGGCGCTGCAACGCCTTGTCATCGCGGGCATCGCCGAGCGCGGGCCGCGCCGCTCGCTCAGGGTGCGGCGGCTCGACTACGCCGCGCTCGGCGACCTGTTCGAGGCCCATGGCGAAGTGGAGGCGCTGTGCGCCCAGTATGCGGCGCTGCGCATGACCGCGCTGGAGCGGCGGCTGCTGGCCGAGTGCGTGGAGGAGGGCGAGGACGCCGCCGCCCGCAACGACGTGGCCGCATACACGCGGCTCAACGCCCAATTTCACGGCATGCTGCTGCAGGGCGCCCACAACGCCGCCCTGCAGGAGATCAGCGGCAATCTCAACCTGCGCACGGCGCCTTACCGGCAGGCCCAGTTCCGCCAGACCGAACGCCTGCACGCCTCGCAGACCGAGCACCGGCGCGTGCTGCAGGCCGTGCTGGAGGAGAATCCCCGCGCCGCCCGGGAGGCGATGCTGGACCACATGACGGCGGTGTCGTCCAACGTCACCCGCATGCTGCGGCGTGGCTGAGGCGCCGTCGCGGCAGGCGCCGGCGCCGCGTCCGCAGGCACGGCGCCCGCCGCGGCGTCTCGCGGGGGCGGCGCCGGCGTGGCACAAACGGAAAACGCCGGGGCCCGCCGACGCCGCGTCGCCGCCGGCCGGCGATGGCGCGCCCGCGCCCGGCCCCTGGCGGAGACGCTCCGCGCGCCGGGCGCGCCGCGCCGCAAACGCATGGCGCGACGCCCGCCGGCGCCGCTCCCGACACCGCTCCAGGACCGCCAATGACCGCACACAACGCGCAGCACCGGCGAGGCAGGCCGCAAGGCCGCCGCGCCCGCGTCGGCAACGAAACCCACGTATTCCGCGACCTGAAGGAGCTGCTGGCCTGCGCCTCGCCCCGCCGCTCCGGCGACGAGCTGGCGGGCGTGGCGGCGGAAAGCGAGGCGCGCCGCGTCGCCGCCCGTTACGCCCTCGCCGACGTCCCCCTGCGCGATTTCCTTGAGGAGCAGACCGTTCCCTACGAGACGGACGAGGTCACCCGGCTGATCGTCGACAGCCATGACGCCGCCGCCTTCGCGCCGGTGGCCGCCATGACCGTCGGCGAATTCCGCGAGTGGCTGCTGTCGTGGGAGGCGGACGCGGCGGCGCTGGCGCGCCTCGCGCCGGGGCTGACGCCGGAGATGGTCGCCGCCGTCTCCAAGCTGTGCCGCAACGGCGACCTCATCCAGATCGCGGCCAGGGCCGAGGTGGTCACCGCCTTCCGCACCACCATCGGCCTGAAGGGGCGGCTGTCGTCGCGCCTGCAGCCCAACCATCCCACCGACGACCCGGCCGCCATCGCCGCGGCGACCATCGACGGGCTGCTCATGGGGGTGGGCGACGCGGTGATCGGCGTCAATCCGGCCACGGACAATGTCGACGCCTGCATCCGCCTGCTGGAGATGCTGGAGGAGTTGCGGCTGCGCTTCGCCATTCCGGCGCAGTCCTGCGTGCTGGCCCACGCCACCACCTCCATCGCCGCCATCGGGCGGGGCGCGCCGCTGGACCTGGTGTTCCAGTCCGTCGCCGGCACGGAGGCGGCCAACCGCGGCTTCGGCGTGTCGCTGGCGCTGCTGGCCGAGGCGCGCGAGGCGGCGCTGTCGCTGAAGCGGGGCGAGGCGGGAAACAACGTGATGTATTTCGAAACCGGGCAGGGGGCGGCGCTCTCCGCCGGAGCCCATCACGGCGTCGACCAGCAGACGGTGGAGGCGCGCGCCTACGCCGTGGCCCGCGCCTTCGATCCGCTGCTGGTCAATACGGTGGTGGGCTTCATCGGCCCCGAATATCTCTATGACGCGAAGGAGATCATCCGCGCGGGCCTTGAGGACCACTTCTGCGCCAAGCTGCTCGGCGTCCCGATGGGCTGCGACGTCTGCTACACCAATCACGCCGAGGCCGACCAGGACGACATGGACAGCCTGGCGCTGCTGCTGGCCGCCGCGGGGGTGAATTTCCTCATCAGCGTGCCGGGGGCGGACGACATCATGCTCAACTACCAGAGCCTGTCGCACCATGACATCCTGCGGCTGCGCCACCTGCTGGGGCGGCCGCCGGCGCCTGAGTTCGCCGCCTGGCTGCAGCGCATGCAGCTGGCCGACGCCGCCGGCCGCACTCCGCCGCTGCCCGCCGGGGCCGCCCCGGCGGCGCGTCTCCTCGCCATGGGAGGCCTGCAATGACCGCGCCTGACCTGTTCGACCTGCTGCGCCGGCGCACCCATGCCCGCGTCGCCCTCGGCCGCGCCGGGGACGGGCTGCCCACCGCGCCGCTGCTGGCCTTCCAGATGGCGCACGCCCGCGCCCGCGACGCCGTGCACGGCGCCCTCGACGTGGAGCGACTCGCCCGGGACCTGGCGCCGCTGCCGGCGATTCACGTGCGCAGCGCCGCCGGCAGCCGCGCCGTTTACCTGCGCCGGCCGGATCTTGGCCGGCGTCTGGCGGAAGGGGAGGCGGCGCGCCTGCCGCAGGGCCCGTTCGACGTCGCCCTGGTGATCGCGGACGGCCTCTCGGCCGTGGCGGCGGCGCGCCACGGGCCGGCCGTGGCCCATGCGCTGGCGCGCCTGCTGCCGGAGCTGGCCTTCGCGCCCGTCGTCATCGCGTCCCAGGGACGGGTGGCCATCGGCGACGACATCGCCGCGGCCATGAACGCGGAGCTGGCGGTGACGCTCATCGGCGAGCGGCCGGGCCTCAGCACCGCCGATTCGCTGGGCGCCTACCTGACCTTCCGGGCGCGGCCCGGCATGCGCGACAGCGAGCGCAACTGCGTCTCCAACATCCATGACCAGGGCCTCGCGCCGGCGGTGGCGGCGGAAAAGATCGCCTGGCTGGCGCGGGAGGCGCTGCGCCTGCGCCTCACCGGCGTGGCGCTGAAGGAGAACGCGCCGGTCTCCGCCGTCGCCGGCCCCGCCTCCGGACCGCTGCTTGAGGGCGCCGCCGCGCCCGGGACGGCGGCGCCGTGACCTCCGCTCCCGATCCGCGGGCGGCGCGCGGCGCCGGACGACGGCGCGGGGCGGGCGAGGGCGCGCTCCGCCGCGCCATGCGCCGCGCCGCCGGCCGCGGCGCCGAAGCGCCGGCAGGAGCCCCACCGGCAGGGCCCCCGCCAGCCGGGCCCCCGCCGGGGGCGGCGGCCGCGCCGGCCGGAGCCGCGCGCCGCCGCGACGCCGAGGCCACCCGGCGGCGCATTCTCAAGGCCGCCCAGGACGCCTTCGCCCGCGACGGTTACGCCGGCGCCCGCATCGACCGGATCGCGCGCGCCGCGGCATGCAACGTGCAGATGATTTACCGCTATTTCGGCGACAAGGAGGGGCTGTATCTGGCGGCGCTGGAGGCGATCTACCTGCACATCCGCAGCCACGAGCGCCAGCTGCGGCTGACCACGGCCGCGCCGGCGGAGGGCGTGCGCCGGCTGGTGGAGTTCACCTTCGACTACCTGCGCGACAATCCCAATTTCGTCGCCATGGTCCGCAACGAGAACCTGATGGAAGGCCGGTTCGTGCGGCGCCTGCGCAGCGTCTCGGAAACGGCCAATCCGCTGGTGGAGACCATCGGGGACCTGCTGCGCCGCGGCGCGCAGTCCGGCGATTTCCGCACGCCGATGAGCGCCATGGACCTGTATCTCACGGTGCTGGGCCTGTGCGTCACCCACTGCGCCCAGCGCCACACGCTCTCGGCCATGTTCCGCTTTGATTTCAGCGATCCGGCGTGGCAGGCGCGCCGGCGCGAACAGGTGGTGCAGCTGGTGCTGCGCTATCTCACCGCCGCGCCCGGCGAGGGCGCCGCAGGCGCCTGAATTTGCCGCGCGCCGCCGCCTTTTTTTTGGTCATAACGGCACAAGATTTGCCCTAACCCTCAATTGCCGCTGCGTTTTTCAGATGCAAGTATTTACTTGCTTTCGGACGGCGCAGCGACGGCGCGGCCCGGACATCTGCTGGAACGGCGGATTCCGGGAACGGCTTCCTGCGCCCGGACATCCGCCGGGGCGGGACACCGCCCGCCCCGGCGCGCCAACCAGGCGCGGGCGAGGGGGCCCGGCAAGACAGATGCTTGAAGACCGCTACAACGCCATCGTTCCGCACGGACGGATCACCATCGCCGGCGCCGCCGGAGGGCCCCTGGCCGGCCTGACCTTCGTGGTGAAGGACTTTTTTGACGTCGCCGGCGCGCCAACCGGCGCCGGCAGCCCGGACTGGCTGGCCACCCATCCGGCGCCGCAGCGGCACGCGCCGGCGGTGAGCCGCCTGCTCGACGCCGGCGCCACGCTGGCCGGCAAGACCCACACCGATGAAATGGCGTGGAGTCTCAACGGCGAGAACCACCACTACGGCACGCCGGTCAATCCGGCGGCGCCGGAGCGTATTCCCGGCGGCTCCTCGTCCGGTTCGGCGGTGATCGCCGCCGCGGGCCTGGCCGATTTCGCCATCGGCTCGGACACCGGCGGCTCGGTGCGCCTGCCGGCCAGCTACTGCGGCGTGTTCGGCATGCGTCCCACCCACGGCCGCATCGACATCTCCGGCGCCGTGCCGCTGGCGCCCAGCTATGACACCGTCGGCTGGTTCGCCCGCGACGGCGCGATGATGAAGCGCGTCGGCGCCGTGCTGTTCGGCGGCTGGCGCGCGCCGGCCGCGCCTGCCCGCTTCCTGCTCGGCGCCGACCTGTTCGCGGCCGCCGGCGCGGCGGTCGCCGCCGCGCTCCGGGACGCCGTGGCCATGCTCCCGGAGGCGCGGCCGGTGGACGTCGCCGGCGGGGCCCTGCCGGAATGGCGCGACGCCTTCCGCGTGCTGCAGGCCAGCGAGGTGTGGAAGGCGCACGGCGCCTGGGTGGAGGCGACGCGGCCAAACTTCGGCCCGGGCGTGCGCGAACGCTTCGCCGGCGCGCCGCTGGTCACGGCGGCGGAGGTGGCCGCGGCCGCCGCGGTGCGCGCCGCCATCCGCGAACGGCTCGACGCGCTGCTGGGCGACGACGGCGTGCTGATCCTGCCCACGGGGCCGGGGGCGGCGCCGTTCCGCAACACCCCGGCGGCGGAGCTGGAGCAGTTCCGCGCCCGCAGCCTCGAACTGCTGTGCCTCGCCGGTCACGCCGGCCTGCCGCAGATCAGCCTGCCGCTCGGCCGCATCGACGGCTGTCCGCTCGGACTGTCGCTCATCGCGCCGCGCGGCCAGGACGAACGCCTGCTGGACATCGCCGCCGCCCTCGCGCCCGCCGCCTGAGGGCGACGGGCGCCAACGACACGCAACGCAACGACACGCAGAGCCGCCACGCTCATTCCATCAGGGGAAGCACCACAATGACCGAGCAGAAGAAGGCCGGAGCCCTGTCCTCCCTCGCCGGCGTCTCCGTCAGCCGCCGCCGGTTCCTCGCCGGCGCAGGCGCCGCCGCCGGCGCCCTCGCCAGCGCGGGCCTCGCCGCGCCCGCCATCGCCCAGTCACGGCCGAAGGCGAAGATCGGATACTGGCCGATCGCCGGCGGCCTCGCGTTCTTCGCCGCAGTGGAGCGCGGCTATTTCGCCGACGCCGGCGTCGACGTGGAGCCGGTGCGTTTCGCCGGCCCCAACCAGGTGGTGGAGGCCATCATCTCCGGCCGCATCGACGGTTCGGCCACCGGCACCGCCTCCACGGCGCTGGCGCTGGGCGACGCCCAGGATCCCGGCTCCATCCGGCTGTTCTGCATGAACTTCGCCAACGCGGAACATGTCCTCGACCACGTGATCGCGCCCAGGGACAGCGCGGTCACCAGCATAAGTGAGTTCGCGGGCAAGCGCTTCGCCTGCGGGCCGGGGGTCAACAACGTCACCCTGGCGCGCGCCATTCTCGAGAAGGCCGGGATTCCCAACCCGAAAGTCACCGAACTGCCGGGAACGCAGATCCTGCCGGCCATGGCCGCCGGCCAGATCGACGGCGCCTATGTGCTGGAGCCCACCGCCGTGATCGGCCGCAACAAGGGCATCTCGAAGATCGTCGAGACGGCGGTGGTGTCGAAGTACGTGCTGGGCGATCCCATGGCGCCGTGGCTGGGCGGCGCGGCCTCGCTCTCCGGCGCCTTCGTGAAGGAAAACCCCGCGGCGGCGCGGGCCGTGGTCGCCGGCTACGCCCGCGGCGTGGACCATGTGCGCGAGGCCGGTCTGGACGCCAACCAGTACCTGAAGGGCTACACCGCCATCGAGGAGGACCTGCAGCGCGACGTTCCGGTCTCCGGCTACCGCATGACCAGCGAGATGTCGGAGGCGGACTGGGCCGCCATGCAGAAGCTGTTCGACCTGTTCTACGAGCGCAAGGTGGTGCCGCAGAAGCTCAACGCCGCCGGCATGGCGCTGAAGCTCTGAGACGGGCAGGGCGGCCGCCGGCCGCCCGCGCCGGCCCCGGCGACGCCGCCGGGGCCGCTCCAGCCGGAAGGCGCGGCATGCGGCCGCGACGCGACGCCCGCCGGCGCCGCGAACCCTGGCCTCATGCCCGACATTTACCCGTGACGGCCGGCGGACCCGCCCCGACCCGCAAAGGTCCGCCGGCGCTCCCCTGGGGGACGCATCATGACGCCGCGCGCGCACAAGACCTTTCGCCTCAACAGCCGGGCATGGCTGCCGCTGGTGGGGCCCATCATCCTGCTGGCGGCTTGGGGGCTGCTGGTTCAGGCCAGGATCGTCAGCCCGGTGCTGCTGCCCGGCCCGCTGACCACGCTGGAGCATCTGGGCGCCAGCATCGCCAGCGGCGCGATCGCGGGCGATTTCATGATGACGCTGTGGCGCACGCTGCAGGCGTTCATGATCGCCACCGCGATCGGCGTGCCGCTGGGCGTGGCGCTGGGCGCCTCGGAGGGCGTGTACCGGAGCGTGGAGTTCCTGATCGACTTTTTCCGCTCCACGCCCTCGAGCGCGCTGATTCCGCTGTTCATGCTGATTTTCGGCATTTCCGACATCAACAAGGTCGCCATCGCCGCCTTCGCCGCCTTTCTGGTGATCCTGTTCAACAGCGCCTATGGCGTGATGAACGCGAAGCGCACCCGGATCATGGCGGCGGCGGTGATGCGGGCCAACCGCTTCCAGATCTTCCGCGACGTGCTGCTGTGGGAGAGCCTGCCGCAGACCTTCATCGGCCTGCGCAACGGCGTCAGCATGGCGCTGGTGATCGTGGTGGTGGCGGAGATGTTCATGGGAGCCGACGACGGCCTTGGCCAGCGCATCATCAACGCGCAGCAGGTCATGAACGTGCGCGAGATGTACGCCTCGATCCTCGCGGCCGGCGTGCTCGGCTATGTCCTCAACCTGCTCTTCCTGCTCATCGACAAGAAGATCATTCACTGGAGCGGCCGCTCATGACCATGTCGCCTTCAACCGCCCGCGACGGCCAGGCCGTCCGCTTCCAGGACCAGCGCAGCTGGCCGGCCATCACCATCCGCGGCCTCACCAAGTATTTCGGCAACGGGCCGCTGTACGAAAACTTCGACCTCGACATCCCGCGCAACCGCATCATGACGGTGTTCGGACCCAACGGCTGCGGCAAGTCCACGCTGATCAACATGATCGCCGGGCTGACGCCCTTTGACGGCGGCGAGGTGCTGTTTGACGGCAAGACCAGCCGGGAGACCAACATCGGCTACGTCTTCCAGAACTATCGCGACGCGCTGTTTCCGTGGAAGCGCGCCATCGACAACATCCGCTATCCGCTGTCGCTGGGGCGCATGCCGAAGGGGGAGATCGAGGCGCGGGTGGAGAAGCTCGTCGCCGCCTTCGACATCAGGTTTGACCTGAACCGCTATCCCTATGAGCTGTCGGGCGGCCAGCAGCAGCTCACCTCGATCATGCGGGCGCTGGTCACCGAGCCGGAGGTGCTGTTCCTCGACGAGCCGTTCTCGGCGCTCGACTACGAGATGACGCTGTTCATCCGCGACAGGCTGCAGCAGATCTTCATGGAGACCGGCACCACCATGGTGCTGGTGTCCCACGACCTGGAGGAGGCGGTGTGGCTGGCGGACGTGGTGCTGCTGCTCACCCGGCGGCCGACGAAGGTGTCGGAGATCATTCCGTTCAACGCCGCCCGTCCGCGCACGATGGCGACGCTGACCCTGCCGGAGTTCGTGGAGACCAAGCGCCATACGCTGGAGGTGTTCCAGCGCGAGGTGAACGCCTGAGGCGCCCGCCCGGGCCATCCCGCCGGACAACGCCGCCGGCCCGCGCCATGGCTCCGGCCGTGACGCGGGCCGGCGCGCGTCCAGAACCGCGACGCGCGCGCCGGCGACACGATTCCAGCCACGGCGGCCCGGCGCTTTCCGCGCCGCCGCCGGCGCGACGGACCGGAACATGCGCCGCCGGCCTTGCGCGCCATCCGCCGCGACCGGTCGGGCCCCAGGATCTGTCCACGGCGGCGCTGGCCGCCCGCCGCAGTCTGGAAGCTGCGGCTCGCGCGGGGCGCAGCCGCCGGACGGCGTCCACGCCAGGCGGCCGCGCCGTGCGCCCGCCGGCAGCCAGCGCCGCCGCGCGTCAGTTTGCGGCCAGAGCGGCGATCACAGGTGCGGCCGGGACCGGCGGACGCAAACCGGTCGCGACGCGCCCGCCGGAAATGCGCGTTTTCAGCGCCCGGGCCGCATCATTACGCGGCGCGCCGGGCTGGAGGGGCTGAAAAGCCGCGAAATCGCGCGCCGTCCACGACTGGGCGTTTCCGGATGCGAATTTTGGTTCCATAATATATCTTCTGCGAATTAAATATGCCGGACCTGACGCCGCCGCCCTCCCGGAAGCCGCCCTAGCGGCGCGGAAGTCATCAGAAAATGTATTTGAAATCAGCTGGTTGAGACGTTTCGCCCGACAGAGGCGTCGCCGCGCGGCGCTCCGGGGCCTTGCGGCGGGCTTCCCCCGCGGCGCGGCTCCGTGACGGCTGCGGGCGTTGCGCGCCTCGCGGCCGGCCCGTCCGTCCTGCCTGCGCCCGTGCCCGCGGGCGCGCAAAAAAGCGGCCGGACGCAGGTCCGGCCGCTTCACGCTCTCCGTCGCGCCGTGCGCGAACGCCGGTTCAGGCGCGCGAGCCGCTGAAGCCCCAGCTGCCCACGAAACCGGCCGAAACCTTGCCTTCCATGCTGTCGCCGGAAACCTTGCCCCTGAACTCCAGGGTCAGCGGCATCGGGCTGGTGATTTTCACCTTCCACGACACGTCGTCGCCGGAAACCTTGCCGTCGAAGATCTCAGCCGACTGGCCCTCGGCCGACTGCGTGCCGCTCAGGACGCCGCCGTTCGAGGTGAGCGCAAGCGTGGTGGTCCGCGCTCCCATCGGGGTCTGCATCGTCAGGTTCCACGCGCCATCTACCGCCATTACCAACTCCATCCCTGTTCCTGAACGACCACTGCGGCCGGTTCGCGAAAACGAGCATGGGCCGCCCGGACAGGCGTGGCAACTCGTCCGATCGTCGGATGACGTTACGCCTCCACAGCGCAGGAACAGCCAGATGCATCCAGATGCGAAGATTTCCGCAAACGCCGGCGCCGCGCGCCCGCTCCCTCCGCCGGACGGCGTCCGGACGTTAACCATGGGAGACCGGCTCCGGACGGCGCGCCTGGCCGGCGGACGCATGCGGCCGCGCCCGCGGCGGACACGGGACGTTCCTGCAGAAATCCATGAAAATGCGTGCGTTTCCAGCACAATGCGGCGGACCTGCCCCGGCCCGCCCTGGCGCCGGCCAGGCCGCCCCGCGCCGTCAGCCGTCCGGCAGGTCCCACAGGCCTGGCGTCGCCAGCTCCAGCAGATGCCCGTCCGGATCGCGGAAATAGATGCTGCGCCCGCCCTTCGGCCAGTCGGTGCGCCCTTCAATGGCGACGCCGGCGGCGGCCAGCCGCGCCTCCCACGCCGGCAGATGCTCCCTGGCCACGGCGAAGGCGACGTGCTGGCTGATGCTGGCGCGTACCGGCGCGTCATTGGCCGGACCGCCGGCGACGAAGCCGTGCGGCGGAATCGTTCCCCCCGGCAGGCGCGCCGTCTGCGTGGCGCCGTCGCGGACGAACAGCAGCAAAACGTTGCGTCCGCCGGCGGCGAAGGCGTGGAAGCGGCCGTCCGCCGCCAGCGGCCTCAGGCCCAGCACGTCGCGGTAGAACGCGCCGGCGCGCGCCAGATCGTCGACATAGAGCGCGGTTTCGAGCACCTGGCCCAGCGGCGGCGCGGCTGCGGTCATCGTCCGTCCCTCCCGGCTCACCACATGTCGAGCGCCACCCGGGCCTGCTCGGACATGCGGCTCTGGTCCCATGGAGGATCAAACACCATGCGCACGTCGACGCCGGACACGCCCGGCACGGCGCCCACGGCGTTCTCCACCCAGCCCGGCATCTCGCCGGCCACCGGGCAGCCCGGCGCGGTGAGCGTCATGTCGATGTCCACATGGCGGTCGTCGCTGATCTCCACGCGGTAGATCAGGCCGAGCTCGAAAATGTCGACCGGAATTTCGGGATCGTAAACCGTCTTCAGCGCCGCGATGATGTCGTCGGTCAGCCGGTCGATCTCCTCCGGCGGAATCGCCGGCGACGGGTTCAGGTCCGGCATGTTCGGCACGAAGCCGTCGGTGTTACTGGTGTCGCTCACGGTTTCAGCTCCCTTCCGGCCGCCGGCTGCGGGCAGGCGCCGGAACCACAGTCCTGTCAGCCGGCCTCAGCCGAACAGCCGTTCGGCCTTGCGCAGCGCCGCCGCCAGCGCCTCCACCTCGCCGAACGTATTGTATAACGCAAAGGAGGCCCGGCAGGTCGAGGTGACGCCGAAACGCGCCAGCAGCGGCATGGCGCAGTGGGTGCCGGCGCGCACCGCCACGCCCTCGCGGTCGATGACCATGGCCACGTCATGGGCGTGCGCCCCCTTCATCTCGAAGGAGAGAATGGCCCCCTTGCCCGGCGCCCGGCCGATGATGCGGACCGCGTTCATCGCGCCGAGCAGCTCGTGGGCGTAAGCCGACAGCGCCGCCTCATGGGCGCGGATGCTGGCGCGGCCGACCGAGTCCATGTAGCGCAGCGCCGCCGCAAGGCCGATGGCCTCCAGGATCGGCGGCGTGCCGGCCTCGAAACGGTGCGGCGGCTCGTTGTAGGTGACCGAATCCAGGGTCACGGTCGCGATCATTTCGCCGCCGCCGTTATAGGGCGGCATTTTCGCCAGCAGTTCGCGCCGGCCGTAAAGCACGCCCACGCCGGTGGGGCCGTAGACCTTGTGGCCGGTGAACACGTAGAAATCCGCATCCAGGTCGCGCACGTCCACGTCGAGATGGACCGCGCCCTGGCTGCCGTCCACCAGCACCGGAACGCCGTGCGCATGGGCGATGCGGATCATCTCCTTCACCGGCGGCGCCGTGCCCAGCACGTTGGACATGTGGGTGATGGCGACGATCTTCGTGCGGCTGGTGAACAGCCGCCCGTAGGCGTCGAGATCAAGCACGCCCTCGTCGTCCACCGGGATCCACTTCAGCACGGCGCCCTTGCGCTCGCGGTGGAAGTGCCACGGCACGATGTTGGAGTGGTGCTCCATGATGGAGAGGATGATCTCGTCGCCCTCGCCGATCGCCATGCGCCCGTAGCTGTCCGCCACCAGATTGACGGCCTCGGTGGCGGAGCGGGTGAAGATGATCTCGTCCGTGGAGGCGGCGTTGAGAAAGGCGCGCACCGTCTCGCGGGCGTCCTCGAACGCCTCGGTGGCGGCGTTGGCCATGTAGTGCAGGCCGCGGTGCACGTTGGAATAGCCGGTCTCGGCCGCCCGGGTCATGGCCTCCAGCACGGCGCGCGGCTTCTGGGCCGAGGCGGCGTTGTCGAGATAGACCAGCGGCCGGCCGTACACGCGCTGGCCGAGGATGGGGAAGTCGGCGCGGACGCGCTCCAGGTCGTAGGGAGCCGCGTCGTAAGGGGCCGTGCGGGTGCTGCCTGTCATGCCATTTCGCGGGCCCTGCCCGCCCTTTCCTCGCGCCGGCGCCGCGCCCGGACGCCGGAGCCGGCGACGCATCATGGTCCGCGACGCGGATTCGGGAAAGGGCGCCGGGCGCCCTTTCCCCGGCCGGTCAGGCGCGCTGCGCCAGCCAGCCCTGCACCAGCGCGACCAGACCGTCGCGCACGTCCTCACGGGCGACGAACTCCAGCGGCTCGGCGAGAAACGCCTCCACCACCAGGGCCTCGGCCTCCCTGCGCGGCAGGCCGCGCGCCATGAGGTAGAACAGCAGGTCGTCGTCGAGCTGGCCGCAGGTGGCGCCGTGGGCGCACTGCACGTCGTCGGCGAAGATCTCCAGCTCCGGCTTGTTGTTCATCGCCGCGTTCTCCGCCAGCAGCAGCGCCGCGGACATCATGCGTCCGTCGGTCTTCTGGGCGTGCGGCCGCACGATGATCTTGCCCTGGAACACGCCGGTGGCCTCGTCGTCCAGCGCCGTCCTGAACAGCTCGCGGCTCACGCAGGCCGGCACGGCGTGGTCCAGCGTCA
Organism: Camelimonas abortus; assembly: GCF_042432745.1. Lineage (NCBI taxonomy): Bacteria > Pseudomonadati > Pseudomonadota > Alphaproteobacteria > Hyphomicrobiales > Chelatococcaceae > Camelimonas > Camelimonas abortus. Next base: position 1,131,744 of record NZ_JBHLWR010000006.1, read on the forward strand.
GCGTGACGTCGCCGAACTGGCGCCCGCGCAGCATGGCGGCGCCGCCGATCTTCAGCTCCGAGCCCTCGCCCGCGCAGCCGATGAAGATCTGGTGCCGCGACAGCCCGGCGCCCGAGGTGAGGCCGAAGGTGGTGAAATTCACCCCGGCGCCGGCCTTCGCCGCCAGCGTCGAAAAGGCCTGCGCGGCGTCGCCCTCTGCGTTGACGCGCGTGTGGTTCACCCGCGCGCCGTCGCCGGCGAGGATCTCCACCACGGCGTTGACCTGGTAGGCCACGCCGTTGACGCCGGCGTGGGTCTCCACGAGGTCGAGGCTGGCGCCGTCGTCCACCGCCACCAGCACGCGCGGCGCGGACATGAACGGCGCGTCGGCGTCATTGACGAAACGCAGCTGCACGGCGGCGTCGCCGGCCTCCTTCGTCACATGGATCACGACGCCCTCGGCCATGAAGGCGGTGTTCAGCGCCACCAGCGGATTGGCGCGGGCCAGCTCCAGCTCGCCGATGCGCGCCGTCAGCGGATCGCCGGAGGCGAGCGCCTCCGCCAGCGCCACGATGCGCACGCCGGGGACCGCCGGCAGCGGCGCCGCCAGATAGCCGTTGACGAAATCCACCGTGGGAATGGCCAGCGTCGCCGGGAAGGCGCGGCGCGCCGCCAGGGCGGCGGCGGCCGCGGCGACGTCCGGCCGCGGCGCGGGGGCCGCCGCCTCGCGCAGCAGCGACCGCAGGTCGGTGTAATGGAACTCCTCGACGCGGCGGGTCGGCAGGCCCGTGGCGGCGAAGGCGGCGATGGCTTCCTGACGGCGACGGCTGGTCTCGCCGTCGCCAGGCAGGGCGGACGCGACGGCGCCGAACCGCTCCAGCAGGGCGGTTTCGGCGGCGGTCCGCAGGCGGGTGACGTCAGCGCTCATTATTCGGCGGCCTGCTGGCGGTAGTCGGCGTAACCGTTGGCCTCAAGCTCGAGGGCGAGCTCCTTGCCGCCGGTGCGGACGATGCGGCCGTTGGCCATCACGTGCACGGTGTCCGGCACGATGTAGTTGAGCAGCCGCTGGTAGTGGGTGATGACCAAGAAGGAGCGGTCGCCGCCGCGCAGGGCGTTGACGCCGTCGGCCACGATCTTCAGCGCGTCGATGTCGAGGCCGGAGTCGGTCTCGTCAAGGATGCACAGCTTCGGCTCCAGCAGGGCCATCTGCAGGATTTCCATGCGCTTCTTCTCGCCGCCGGAAAAGCCGAAGTTGAGCGGGCGCTTCAGCATCTCGTCGGCGATGGCGAGACGGCCGGCGGCCTCGCGCACGCGGCGCATCAGCTCCGGGGTGGTCAGCTCGTCCTCGCCGCGCGCCTTGCGCTGGGCGTTCAGCGCCGCCTTCAGGAAGGTCATGGTGGCGACGCCGGGGATCTCCAGCGGATACTGGAAGGCGAGGAACACGCCGGCGGCGGCGCGCTCGGCCGGATCCTTCTCCAGCAGGTTCTCGCCGTCGAGCAGGATCTCGCCGTCGACGACCTCATACTCCTCCTTGCCGGCGATGACGTAGGAGAGCGTCGACTTGCCCGAGCCGTTGGGGCCCATGATGGCCGCCACCTCGCCATTGGCGATGGTGAGGTTCAGCCCGTTCAGGATGCGCTTGTCGTCAATGTCGACGACGAGATTGCGGATTTCCAGCATCTGTATGTTCCGTCCGTTCAGGTCCGCGGTCGCGCCGCGCGCGCCGGGCGCGGACCCTGATTGCGTTCCGTGACGGGCGGCGCCGTCGGCCGCCCCGGCCGGGGCCGCCGTCCGGGCGGCGCCGGCCCTTGTCCGTGGCCCCGCGGGCCGTCAGCCGACGCTGCCCTCGAGCGAGATGGAGATCAGCTTCTGCGCCTCCACCGCGAATTCCATCGGCAGGTGCTGCAGCACGTCCTTGACGAAGCCGTTGACGATGAGCGCCACCGCCTCCTCGTCCGAGAGGCCGCGCTGCATGCAGTAGAACAGCTGCTCGTCGGAGATCTTCGAGGTGGTGGCCTCGTGCTCGAACACCGCCGTGGCGTTTTTCGACTCGATGTAGGGCACGGTGTGCGCGCCGCACTGGTCGCCGATCAGCAGCGAGTCGCAGTTGGTGAAGTTGCGGGCGTTGGCCGCCTTGCGGTGGGCCGAGACCAGGCCGCGATAGGTGTTGTCCGAGCGGCCGGCGGCGATGCCCTTGGAGATGATCCGGCTGGTGGTGTTGCGGCCAAGGTGGATCATCTTGGTGCCGCTGTCCACCTGCTGGCGGCCGTTGGAGATGGCGATGGAGTAGAACTCGCCGCTGGAGCCGTCGCCGCGCAGGATGCACGACGGATATTTCCAGGTGATGGCCGAGCCGGTCTCCACCTGGGTCCAGGAGATCTTCGAACGGTCGCCGCGGCAGTCGCCGCGCTTGGTCACGAAATTGTAAACGCCGCCCCTGCCCTCGGAGTCGCCGGGATACCAGTTCTGCACCGTGGAGTATTTGATCTCGGCGTCCTCAAGGGCGATCAGCTCCACCACCGCGGCGTGCAACTGGTTTTCGTCGCGCTGCGGCGCGGTGCAACCCTCCAGGTAGCTCACATAGGAGCCCCTGTCCGCGATGATCAGCGTGCGCTCGAACTGGCCGGTCTTGCGCTCGTTGATGCGGAAATAGGTGGAGAGCTCCATCGGGCAGCGCACGCCCTCCGGCACGTAAACGAACGAGCCGTCGGTGAACACCGCCGAATTCAGCGTGGCGAAGAAGTTGTCCGACACCGGCACCACCGAGCCCAGGTACTTCTTCACCAGCTCGGGATATTCGCGGATGGCCTCGGAGATGGGGCAGAAAATGACGCCGGCCTTTTTCAGCTCCTCCTTGAAGGTGGTGGCGACGGAGACGGAGTCGAACACCGCGTCCACGGCCACCTTCGAGGTCTTCACGCCGGCGAGAATCTCCTGCTCACGCAGCGGAATGCCGAGCTTCTCGTATGTGCGCAGGATCTCGGGATCGACGTCGTCCAGCGAATCCGGGCCGGAGAAGTTCTTGGGCTCGGCGTAATAGTACTGGTCCTGGTAGTCGATCTTCGGGTAGCTCACGCGCGCCCAGGACGGCTCCTCCATGGCCTGCCAGCGGCGGAAGGCGTCAAGGCGCCACTGGGTCATCCATTCCGGCTCCTGCTTGCGGGCCGAAATGAAGCGCACCGTCTCCTCGGTGAGGCCCTTTTCGGGCTTCACCGTCTCGATGACGGTCTCAAACCCGTATTTGTACTGGTCTACGTCGATCGCCTTCACGCGTTCGACGGTTTCCTGCACGGCGGCCATCTACTCCTCCTCTCACGGCTTCAAGGGCCGTGGACTGGCCATGAAAACGGCTGGCCGGCCCGTCGGGCTGGCCACGACGCTGGTTGACGCGGGTTTCCCGCGAGGACGCAGCTACTGTGACGCATGACGCCAGCCCGCGCGCCCGAAAACGTTCCGGACGCCCCTTCTCAGGCGGAAAGCGCGCCGGGGCTGGCATGGCCTGCGCCGGCGCGGCCCGCGTCCTGGCGGCGGGCGACGGCTGCGGCGAGGACCTCCGCCAGACGATGTATGTCTTTCTCCTCCGAATTCCAGCCCGTGCTGACGCGGATGGCGCCGCCGGCGAGCGCCGCCTCCACGCCCATCGCCTCCAGCACGTGCGAGCGGCGCACCTTGCCGGACGAGCATGCCGAACCGGAAGAGACGGCGATACCCTGAAGATCGAGCAGCATCAACAGGGTCTGCGCCGGAAAACCGTGGGCGGCGAAGGCGGTGACGTTAGGCGCGCGCGCCGCGCCGGCGCCGAAAATGGTCACGTCCGGAATGATCTGGCGCAGGCGCCGCTCCAGCAGCTGCTGCAGGGCGGCGCAGCGCGCCGCCACCGCCGCGCGCTCGGCCGCCGCCGCCAGCGCCGCGGCGCCGAAGCCGGCCAGGCCCGCCACATTCTCGGTTCCCGCCCGGGCGCCGCGCTCCTGGCCGCCGCCGCGCAGCAGCCGCGTCTCCAGCGTCACGAAACCGCCGCCGAGGACGATGGCGCCCACCCCCTGCGGGCCGCCGATCTTGTGGGCGGAGATGAACAGCGCGTCCGCGCCGAGCGTCGCCATGTCCAGCGGCAGCTTGCCCGCCGCCTGCACCGCGTCGCACACCAGCACGCCGCCGGCGGCGTGAACCAGCGCCGCCGCCTCCGCCACCGGCTGGATGACGCCGGTTTCGCTGTTCACATACTGGAGGGCGACCACCGCCGGGCCGTTCCGGGCCAGATCCCGGCGCAGCCACTCCAGGTCGACCACCCCGTCGCCGTCCACCGGGGCGCGGCTGGCGCGGTCGCCGAAGCCGTGCCCCTCCAGCACGCAGGGATGTTCGGTCGCCAGCATCACCAGCCGGTCCGGGCGCGCGTCATGAAAGCGGAGGCCGCCGGCCAGCAGGGTGTTGGCGGCCTCGGTGCCGCCGCTGGTGAACACGATGTCCCGGGCCGCGGCGCCGACCAGCGCCGCCACCGCCTCGCGCGCCTCCTCGATGCGGGCGCGCGCCCGGCGGCCTTCGGCGTGCGCCGAGGAGGCGTTGCCGACGGCGTCGAGGGCGTCGCACATCGCCGCGCGCGCGGCGGGCCGCAGCGGCGCGGTGGCGTTGTAGTCGAGATAGACGCGCTGGTTGGTCATCCGTTCCGGCGACGGCGCGGCCCCCGCGCCCGCGCCGTCCTGCCGGCGGCGGGCCACGGAATCCTTGCAATCACCCCCTCAGGCCATGTTAAAACGGCGCACGCCTCACGGCGAAAGCCCGCATGACCGCGACCGCGCGGGCTGCGCCGTGCGGTCGCGGATCCACGCCGCCCGCCGTCTCCCGCGGCCTGCGGGAAGGGCGGAACGGCGGCCTGCGCGCGCCTGACGGCCCCTCACGCGGCGATCCGCCGGGCCCCGGGCCCCGCGGGCGCCCCGCGGCTCCGGCGCGCCCCGCATCGCGGATCCCGCCGCCAGCGTCGCGTCGCCGCCCGTTTTGCGAATCCGGCGCGGCGCCCCATATGGAGCCCGCCCCACATGCGAAATCCGCCATGTGGAGCCCATGCGGCCGTCTGCGGCGCGGTGTTGCGACCCGGTGTTAATGTGCGTAGAACCGTTCTAAGCGCTTTTTTAGGCTCACGCTCCCCAAAGTCAAGCGCGCCCCGTCGCCTGTTCATGGGGCGCGCGCCATCAGACAAGGTACACCATGCCTGAAGTTATCTTTCCTGGACCTGCCGGACGCATCGAAGGCCGGTATCATCCAGCGAAGCGCAAGGGCGCGCCGATTGCGGTGATCCTGCATCCGCACCCGCAGTTCGGCGGGACGATGAACAACCAGATCGCCTACAACCTGTATTACGCCTATGTGAACCGGGGCTTCTCGGTGCTGCGCTTCAACTTCCGCGGCGTGGGGCGCAGCCAGGGCACGTTTGACCATGGCGTGGGCGAACTTTCCGACGCGGCGGCGGCGCTGGACTGGGTGCAGTCGCTCAACCCCGAGGCGCGCACCTGCTGGATCGCCGGCATTTCCTTCGGCGCCTGGATCGGCATGCAGCTGCTGATGCGCCGTCCGGAGATCGAGGGATTCATTTCGGTGGCCGCCATGGCCAACCGCTACGATTTCTCCTTCCTCGCCCCCTGCCCGTCCTCCGGCCTGTTCGTGCACGGCTCGGAAGACCGCGTGGCGCCGGTGAAGGACGTCATGCCGGTGATCGAGAAGGTGAAGACCCAGAAGGGCATCCAGCTGGAGCACGCCATCATCGAGGGCGCCAACCACTTCTTCGACGGCAAGATCGACGAGCTGGTCGCCGTGGTGAACGCCTATCTGGACAGGCGCCTCGGCCCGGCCGAAGGCGAGCCCCCGGCCCTGCCGCCGGGCACCGCCGCCGCCCTCGCCGCGCCGGCCGACAGGTCCGGCCAGGGCTGAGCGGCGCGGCCGGACTGATCCGGCGACGGGGGCTGCGAGGCCCCCGTTTTTTTGCGCGCCGCCAGCGTTCGTCAGCGGCGCGGCCGCGCCGTCACGCCGCCGGTGAGCGGGCGCGGCGCGCCGGTGGTGGCGGGAAAGGTCAGCGGCAACCCCTCCAGCGACCGCACCGCCAGATAGGCGAAGGCCTGGGCCTCGATGAAATCCGCGTCCAGCCCGGCCTGCGCGGCGGTGATCACCGTCGCCTGCGGCAGCGCCTCACGCAACAGCCGCATCATCTCGCGGTTGTGGGCGCCGCCGCCGCACACGATCCAGCGCCGCGGCGGCGGATCGCCGGCGAAGGCCAGGGCCCGCGTCACGGCGCGCACCGTGAAGCGTGTGAGCGTCGCCGCCCCGTCCTCCAGGGCGAGGTGGGCCGCCACGCCGGGGCTGAACCAGTTGCGGTCGAGGGATTTCGGCGGCGGCGCGCTGAACCAGGGGTGGGCGGTGAGCCAGTTGAGCAGCGCCTCGTCCGGCTTTCCGGCCGCCGCGGCGGCGCCGCCGGCGTCCATGGGCCGGCCGGCGCGCAGGCGCATCCAGTCGTCCACCAGGGCGTTGCCGGGGCCAGTGTCGAAGGCGACGAGGCCGCCGTCGGCGCGCACGAAGGTGACGTTGGCCACGCCGCCGATGTTGAGAAAGGCGAGCGGCGGGGCGAGACCGACCATGCGCGCCAGCGCCGCATGGAACACCGGGACCAGCGGCGCCCCCTGGCCGCCGGCGGCCACGTCCGCGGCGCGCATGTCGTAAACCACGGCGACGCCGGCGGCGTCGGCCAGCGCCTGGCCGTCGCCAAGCTGCACCGTAAGCCCCGCCTGCGGCCGGTGCAGCGCCGTCTGGCCATGAAAGCCGATGACGTCCACGTCCTGCGCGGTCAGGCCGTTGTCGTCCATGAAGCGCCGCAGCGCCGCGACATGGGCGTCGGTGACGACGCGCTCCGCCGCGGCGAGGGCCGGCGGCCGCCCGTCGCGCCGCGCAAGGCCGGGCGCCGCCTCCAGCGCCGCGCGGATGACGGCGCGCTCCCCTTCGGCGTAGGGGCGGCAGAAGACGGGGCCGAGGCGGTGAATGCGGTCGCCGTCGGTCTCCACCAGGGCGACGTCGACGCCGTCCATGGAGGTGCCGCTCATCATGCCGATCGCCCGCCGGATTCGCCCCATGCCGTGCTCCTGCAGCCTCGCGGACGGCCGCGCGCCGTCCGCCCCTCCGTTGCTCCGCGCGCCAGCATGGCCGGCGCCGGTAAACCCATCGTTGCCGCGCCGGCGCCGGCGGCCCTGCGCGTTTCCGGCTGGCCGCGCGGCCGCCGGCCGGAACGCCGCGCGGCGGGCCGGCGCCGCTTCCCGTGCGCCAGACCGGTGATATTCCGCCGCAAAAGTGTTACACGCGGGCGGCCAATACCGCCGAAACCCGTAGTGAGCGAGTGAGCGAGCTGATGACCGCGCCCAAATCCGACTTCCTGCGCGTCCTGACCGAACGCGGCTACATCCACCAGTGTTCTGACCTGCAGGGGCTGGATGAGAAGGCGTCCGCCGGCCAGCTCACCGCCTATGTCGGCTATGACTGCACCGGCCCGTCGCTGCATGTGGGCCACCTGCTGTCGATCATGATGCTGCACTGGTTCCAGCAGACCGGCCACCGGCCGATCGCGCTGATGGGCGGCGGCACCACCCGCGTCGGCGACCCCTCCGGCAAGGACGAGAGCCGCAAGCTGCTCACGCTGGAGCAGATCGAGGAGAACAAGCAGAGCCTGCGCACGGTGTTCTCCCGCTTCATCGATTTCGGCGACGGCGAGGCGCCGTCCGGGACCGGCAGGGGCGCGCCGGCGATCATGGTGGACAACGCCGAGTGGCTGGCGCCGCTGAACTACATCGACTTCCTGCGCGACGTTGGCCGGCACTTCTCGGTGAACCGCATGCTCAGCTTCGATTCGGTGCGGACCAGGCTGGAGCGCGAGCACGAGCTGTCGTTCCTCGAGTTCAACTACATGATCCTGCAGGCCTATGACTTCGTGGAGCTGAACCGGCGCTACGGCTGCCTGCTGCAGATGGGCGGCTCGGACCAGTGGGGCAACATCATCAACGGCATCGAGCTGTGCCGGCGCATGGGCGGCCCGCAGCTTTACGCCCTCACCTGCCCGCTGATCACCACCGCCTCCGGCGCCAAGATGGGCAAGACCGCCTCGGGCGCCGTGTGGCTGAAGGCGGAGATGCGCAGCCCCTATGAGTACTGGCAGTTCTGGCGCAACACCGAGGACGCGGACGTCGAGCGCTTCCTGAAACTGTTCACGGTGCTGCCGCTGGACGAGATCGCCCGCCTTGCGAAGCTGGGCGGCAGCGAGATCAACGAGGCCAAGAAGATTCTCGCCACCGAGGCGACGGCCCTGCTGCATGGCCGCGAGGCGGCCGCGCAGGCGGCCGAGACGGCGCGCAAGACCTTCGAGGAAGGCGCGCTGGCGGCGGACCTGCCGTCGGCGGAGGTGGCGAAGGCGGAGCTTGAGGCGGGCCTTGGCGTGCTCACCGCCTTTGTCCGCGCCGGCCTCGTGGCGTCGACGAGCGAGGCGCGCCGCCAGGTGAAGGGCGGCGGCCTGCGGGTCAACGACGCGGTGGTGACCGACGAGCGCGCCGTGCTGACGCCGGCGGACCTGACCGGCGACGGCGTGATCAAGCTGTCATTCGGCCGCAAGAAGCACGTGCTGCTGCGCTTCAGCTGACGCTGCAGGCCCGGCGTCGCGGGGCGCCCCGGGCAGGCGCCCGGGCGTGACGTGGCGGCGGCCTGGCCGGCGCGATCGTGACTGCATTGGCCGGCGGATGCGGATCCGTCGCCCCGGCGCCAGGGGTGCGCGCAGGTGAGCCCCGGACCCGACCGGCGGACTTTGCGCCTGCGGCCTGCTGACCATGTGCGCGCATGGCCCGCGCGCCCCGCGTTCCCGCCATGCCAGCGCCATGGCCGCGCGTGACGCGGCCGTCTCCCGGCCGCGTCACGCGGTTGCAGCATTGCGGTCTGCGGCCGCTTCGCGCGGTCGTGGCCTTGCAGGCCGGGGCGCGGACGCCAAGGCCAGGCCCGGCCATGAGGCGGCGGCGGCCATTGGGCCGCAAGGCTGGAGGCGACCGCGTCAGCGGCGGCCAGGACGGCCTCGCCAGCAAAACGCCGCCGGCGCCCGCGCGGGACGCGACGGGCGCGGCGGCGACGGGGCGGACGGCCGGGCGGAACGGCGCGGCATGTTGCGGATCGCCATGCCCCCTGCTGGCGCCCCATGATCGCGCCCCCCATGATCGCGCCCCTGCCCGCGCGCCCTGCGGCGCGCCGGCCCGCCGCCGCGGCGGGCCGTTCATCGCTCGGGACGCGCCGGAGCCGGATTGCGGGACGAGCCGTCCGGGGTGAACACCTCGAGGAACTTGCGCAGGATGCCCGGGGCCACGGCGGTGAGCGGATTGACGGTCAGCGTCGGGGCGCTCGCCGGTCCGGTGATGCGAAAACTCACCGCGAACATGCCCTCGCGCGCGCCGCCGCCGATCAGCGGTCCCAGCAGCGGAATGCGGGCGAAGGCGTTGTTGACCGAATAGGCCGGAATAAAGGTGCCGGCCAGATCGGTGCTGTCGCGGGCGAAGTCGACGACCCCCGCAAGGGTGATGCCGACCTGCGGTCCCCAGATGACGCCGTCGCGCAGCTGCACCCGGCCGCCCTGGCGCAGGAAGGTTCCCTGCAGGCGGTTGAACGGCGCTTCCGACACGTTGATGCCGTCCGCCCGCCCCGGCTGCGAGGCGACGATGCGCGCCAGCGCCGGCTCGTTGCGCAGCGTGAAGCGGGCGATGTCGATGGAGCCCCCCTGCGCCCGCCGCCCCAGCTGCGCCGAGATGATGACGTCGCCGCCATACATGCGCCGGTAAATGTCGGCGAAGCGCAGCAGCGCCCCGGCGTTGCCGGAGCGCACGTCCAGCGTCTCGCCGTCGCGCTGCGGCGCCAGCTTCAGCGAGGCCGTCGCCGCCCCGAAGCTGCCGCTCACCGTCGCCTGGCGCACCTCGCCGTCGCGCGCCGTCAGCCTCAGGCTGACGTTGGTCAGCGCCTCGTTGTTGAAGCCGGCGACGATGGCCGCCGACAGGTCGAGATCGATCCGGGCGCGGCCGGGGCCAGAGGCCGTCGCCCCTGCGCGGCCGCCGCGCCCGGCGCCGCCTTCGCCGGCGAGCAGCGCCCGCAACGCCGGCCGCGCGTCAAGCAGCCGGCCGCGCGCCGTCACCCGGTAGCCGTCGCCGTCGCGCTCCGCCTCCAGCCTCATGCTGTCGCTGGCGGACATGCGAAACACGTCGAACCGCAGCCTCTGCAGCCCCTTCGCGTCAATCTCCGCCGAACCGCCGCTGGCGGAGAGATTGCCGGCCTCCAGCGCCATGTCGGACAGGCGCGTCGTCCCCTCCCGCTGGTCGAGACGGAACGCCAGCCGGCCCGGCCGGCCGGCGGCCTTGCTCCAGCCCGGCACCGGATTGCTGATGCGCAGTTTCGCAAGATCAATCTCGACGCGCGGCGAAGCCTTCGCTTCCGGCGCAAACCGCAGGACGACGCTGACCGGACCGGAGAAATCCGCGCCGGCGCCGAAGCCGAGCCGGGCGCGCGCCGCGTCGTCCAGCACGGCGGTGACCGTGGTTTCGCCGGCCGCGGCGCCGGAGCGCGCCTCGCGCACGTCGAGCCCCACCATGGCGCCGCCGATGCGGGCCTCCCCGGCGACATGGGCGGCGGCCGCGCCGATGTCGACCCGGAACGAACCGCCTTCCAGGTCATGCTCGCCGACCGCCCTGGCGACGCGCACGTCGCTGAGCGCGCCGTGCGCCTGCGGCTGCAGGCTGGCGGCCGTCACGCTGCCGGACAGCGGCGTCTTCAGCGAAACGTCGAGCCGCGCGGCGCCGCGCACGCGCGCCGGCTCCACCGGGGCCGCGCCCAGCCCCGCGCTGTCCATTACCCGCAGCAGCGCCGGCAGATCGCCGGCGACGCTGAAGCTGATGTCCGCCATGGCCGGCCGTCGCGCCGAGTCGATGCGCACCACGCCATTGCTGATGGCGAGGGCCGGGCCGTCGCCGGGCGTCATGCGTCCGCCGGCCACAAGGATGCGCGCGCTGGCGCCGTCGCCGGAGGCGGAGGCGTCGGCGCGCAGCGGCGGCATGTCCGGCGTCGCGCGCCATTCCGCGCCGGACATGACCACCTCGAAGGCCAGCTCCTGCGCCGTCATCGGCAGCCGCTCGCGCGCCCGCCGGATGGCTTCGCGGTCCATGCGCACCTGCACGCTGAAGCGGTCCACCACGCCGGCGGCGAAGGTGCGGCCGATGTAGTCGCGCACATGGCGGCCGGAGAACGTCGGCCACAGGGCGACGGCCGCCCGCACGTCCGCCTTTGCGCCGGCGATGGCGAGATATACGCCGTCGCCGGCGGCTTCGCCGCCGATCTGGCCGGTCACCGAAACGTCGCCGGCCGGGGTTTCGACGCGGAACTGGTCGATGCGCGCCCCGCCGCCGCTGACCCCGGCGAGCCGGGCGGTGACGGCGCGCGCCCGCACCGGCGCGTCGCCGGGACCGTATGGCGCGGCGAGCGCGTCGGTGGAATCGAGCCGCAGCCGCCAGGTCTCCCCCTCCCCGGCGCCCTGCTCCAGCGCGCCAGACGCCGCGACGTGGCAGCCGTCCCACGCCACGAACAGGCGCAGGATGTCGAAGCGCTGCGCCTGCGGCGCCCACGCCGCCTCAAACTCGAACCGGTCCATGGTGAACCGCGGCATGTCCGGATCGTCGACATGGATCACCGCCCGCGGCCCGTTCACCTTCGCGGTGAGCGCGGTGAGGCGGCCGCCGGCGTCAATGGCGCCGCTGAGCGAGCCGGAGAGCGGCATGTCGGTGGTGACCAGCGGCTCGCCGGCGCCGAAAGCGAGCAGGTCCGACACCGGCACGCCGGCGAAGGTGACGCTGGCGACGCGCCGCTCGCCGTCGCGGCCGGAGATCACCCCGTCCAGCCGCCAGGGGCCCCTGCCGCCGGTGAGCGCGAAGGAGAAATGGCGCAGGCTGTCCTTGGGGCGGCTGAACTGCAGGTCGGCGTCAGTGAAGCGGAAGCGCGGCCGGCCCGCGGAATCCGCCAGCACGACGCTCGCCTTCTCCACCCGCGCCGTGTCGATGCCGCCGAGGAAGCCGTCGCTGGTGGTGAGCAGTTCAATGAAGGAGGCGACGCCGCGGGCGAGAACGTCGGTGAGCTGGCGCGGCGGCTGCGGCGCGGCGGCGCCCGCCTGCGCCCCCTGCCCCGGCGCGGCGCCGGCGCCGGCGCCGGCGAGGGGCGCGACCGCCTCGCCCTCCGGCGCGCCGATGAGGTCAAACGCGCCGTCCGGACCGAGGGCCAGACGCAGGCTGATGTTGCGGAACACGATGGCGCGCGGGCGGAAATGCCCCCAGACCAGGCTCCAGGGATCCACCGCCACCGTCGCCTGCGGCGCCAGCAGCACGCGCTCGCCGTCCGGGGCGATCACCTCGACGTCGTCCAGAGACAGCGCGGGATTGAATCCGGCGTGATCAACGCGCGCCTCGCGCACGCGCACGCGCCAGTGGTCGCCGACGCGGCTGTTCAGCGCCGCCGCCACCCGCTGCGACAGCCCCTCGATGGCGATCGGCCCCCAGGCGAGGCGCGCCGCCAGCACGCCGGCCAGCAGCACGAGGAAGCCGCAGGCGAACACGGCGACAAGGGCGGCGAAGCGCACGCCGCGCCGCGCCAGGCCACGCGATGCGCCAGCGCGCGCACGGCGCCGGCGGCGCGCCGGCGACGGTGCCTGCGCCGTGGCTCCGGCCCCTCCGGCGACGCCCGCGCCGGCAGCGGCGACGGCGGTTTCGGCGTCCGCGGTCTCCGGCCGCTCCGGCGCGCTGGCCGGCTGTCTCCTGCGCCGCAACGAAAGGCGCGATGATGAACCCAGTTTCCGCAAACGACGGCGCCCCCTGTCTGGTGCCCTGCCCGTGCTGTCGCAACCCGGCCCGCCGCGCCGCGGCCACGACCAGAGGGTCGCGAACGCGGCGTCGCAGGCGGACCATGGCGATGGCGGCGATCCAGGTTATGCCGTGTGCAAGCCAATCCGATTCCTGGCCGCGAAACCACACCCGCGCGCCGGAAGAGCTGCGCATCGCCAGTCCTGCGCAACCGGTGGACGCGACGCGCAGACGACCTGAGGAGAATGCATATGGGCATCAAAGAAGGCGATCTTGCGCCCGCACTCGATCTCCCCGTGGGCGACGGCGGCGTCATCCGCCTGTCCGGCCTGCGCGGGCGCCATGTGGTCGTCTATTTCTATCCCCGGGACGCCACCCCGGGCTGCACGACCGAAGCTCTGGAGTTCAACGCGCTGAAACCACAGTTCGAGGCCGCCGGCGCGACGGTGGTCGGCGTCTCGCCGGACAGCGTCGCCTCTCACGCCCGGTTCGCGGCGCGACACGGGCTGGACATCGCCCTCGCCGCCGATCCGGAGCGGACCGTGCTCGAGGCGTGGGGCGTGTGGGTGGAGAAGACCCTGTATGGCCGCAAACATATGGGCGTTGAGCGCAGCACCTTCCTGATCGGCCCGGACGGGGTGGTGCGGCGCGTGTGGCGCAAGGTGAAGCCGGCCGGGCACGCCGCCGCGGTTCTGGCGGCGCTGCGCGAACTGCAGCCGGCGTCCGGCGCGGACGCCGGCTGACGCCTCATTCGTCCACCGGCCGGAGCCCTTCCGGGGGAGCGTCGCCGCCGTCGCTGCGCGGCGGCGGGCGCTCCCTCTCCCGCGGCGGCCACAGCACCGCCAGACTCCGCCACGGCCAGCGCTCGCCCGGGCGGCGCGCCGTAACGACATGGACCTCGCCCTCGCGCAGCCAGACATGGGCGGCGCCCACGGCGGCGAGGCGCACGGCGTCGAACGCGACCGGGGCGGCGCAGGGGCCGGACAGGGGCAGCGGCGTCACCACCACGTCGGCGACGGCGCAGGCGCGGGCCAGCCCCTGCTCCGAGCGCGCCCACGCCACCACGCCGCCGTCCGGGCGGATCGCGGCGCAGCCGTGCCGGTCGCACCGGACGGCGGCGCGCAGCGACGGATCGGCCGGGTCGCGCGCGTCGCCAAGGGCGCGCAGCCACTGGCGCGCCGCAAACGGGCCAGGCGCGCCAAGCAGCGCCAGCTGCTCCCGGCCGGATTCGTCAGGCCCCAGACGGGCCAGGGCGCCGCGACCGGCGCGCTCGACGGTCACGTCCGGCGGCGCGGCGGCCATGGTCATGACCGCGCCCGCCAGCGCCGGCGCCAGCGCCAGCCAGCGCAGCGGCGTCGCGAGGGCGCAGAACCAGAAGACGGCGACGACCATGCAGGCGAACGCGGCCGCGGACGGGGCCGGCGCCAGCGCCACCGACGCCGGCGCCGCGGCGATGCGCCCGCACAGCCACAGCACCGGCTCGGTGGCCGCGCCCATCAGCAGCCACGCCGGCCAGTCCAAGCCAAGGGGCCATAACGCCATGCCCGCGACCGCCGCCGGCATCACCGCCAGCGACATCAGCGGCACGGCCAGCACATTGCCGATGAGGCCAAGGGGATAGACGCTGTTGAAATGCCAGAGGCTGAAAGGCGCCGTGGCCAGCTCGCACGCCAGGGTGGCGAGGACGGCGGCGCGCAGCGGCCGCCACAGCCAGCGCGCCGCGGCGGCGCGCGCGCCGGCCGCAGCCGGCGGAGACGCGGCCCCGCGCCCGCCCTCTCCGAAGACCGCCGTCAGGGCCGCGGTGGCGGCGAAGGACATCTGGAAGCCGGGGGTGAGCAGGCTCTCCGGCTGCAGCGCCAGCACCGCCATGGCGGCGAGGGCGAGATTGTGCACGGACAGGGCGGGCCTGTCGGCGACGATGGCGCCCAGCATGGCGGTGATCATGACCAGCGCGCGCACGGTGGCGACGTCGGCGCCGCTGAACAGGCAATAGGCGGCGGCGCCCGCGATGGCGACGCAGGCGGCCGCCTTGCGCAGCGGCAGACGCAGCGCGCACCACGGCGACAGCGCCAGCAACGCCCGCGCCGACCAGAAAAACATGCCGGCCGCCAGCGCCATGTGCAGGCCGGAGATGGACAGGATGTGATAGATGCCGGCGGCGCGCAGCGCGTCACTGGTCGCCTCGCTGATCTGGCCGCGCCGGCCGGTGACGAGGGCCGCGGCCACAGCCCCCGCCTGGCCGCCCCAGGCGCCGGCGATGCGCTCCGCCAGCGCCATGCGCCCGCGCTCCGTGGCGATGACAGGCCGCAACCGCCACGGCGCCGCCGCCATGCCGTCACCGGTGACCGTAACCGGACCGGTGAAGGTTCCGCTCGCGCCGGTCTGCCGGACCCAGGCGTCGCGGGCGAAATCGTAACCGCCCGGCCGCGCCGGTCCCGGCGGCGGCGCCAGCCGCGCCCGGCCGCGGACGAGATCTCCGGGACGCAACGGCGGCCCGGCGGGCAGACTGAGACTGACAAAGCGCGGCGCCGGCCCGGCGCGCCCCTCCGGCGCCAGCGGCGCGGCCAGCAGCCGCTGGCCCTGTCCGCGTTGCTCGACGCTGACCACGACGGCGGAGAGGGTGACGTTGGCCACGCCCTGCAGCGCCGGCGCGTCGAGCAGGGCGACGCGCGCCGCCGCGACGGCGTAACCGGCGACCAGCGTGGCCAGCAGGATGAAGGGAAAGCGCGCGAAGCCGCGGCGGGTGGCGGCGGCCACAGCCAGCGCCGCGGCCGCGACGCACGCCGGCCATGGCCTTCCCGGCGCATGGGCGCTGAAAAACCACAGCACGCCGAGCGCGAACGCCGCCGGAACCAGCAGCCAGTGGCGTCGCCGGTCGAGTTCGGCGGCGAGGAGTTCGCGCGCCCGCCCGCCGGCGGCCGCAGCCAGACCCGCGGGGCCCAGCCGCCGTTTCAGGCGACGGATGACGTCGCCGGCGGCCGCAGCCGCGCCGGCGCGCCGCGACGCCGCGCGCCCGCCCGGCGCCCTGGCGCCTGACGCCCTCTCGCCCGCCATTCCCAGGCGCGCCATTCCCAGGCCCGTCAATCCCAGGCCCGCCATCCCCTGACCTGCCGTCCCCTGGCCCTCAGCGGCCCTGGCGTCCGGCCACATTTGCCCCCCTCCGGACATGGCCAGATGTCACCGCGGTCATCACCGGCGGCCCTCCCCGTGATGCGGCTGGCGCCGGATCCGGCCCGCGGGTCCGGCCCCGCTCCGCCCCCGCCGGCGACCCGGGACGCCCGCCTCGCCGCCGCTGCGCCCGCGCGGCCCGCCGCGGCCCGACAGCGCGCGAGCCGACGGGCGACGCCGGGCCATCTCCCGGATCCAGCTCTCCCCCTGACCCGCCCGGCCCGACGGCCTGCCCCGGCGGCGACCGCCCCCGGTCCCCGGACGGACCGGACGCCGCGAGACCGCATTCGCGCGCCGCCGTGCGGCGGGCGCCCCGCCTCACATGTCCGCCCCGGGCGACGCCTGGGGCCCGCCAGCCGGCGTTCGCGCGCGGCGCCCGTTCCGGCGTCTTTTTCGCGGCCGGTCACCCGCCAGAACGCCGCCCGTCTCACGCCACGCCTCCGCCAGCATGCGCTTCAGCCCGCCGGTCCCGCCCCGGGGGCTCCCAGATCCACCGCAGCATCACAGCCGGCCGGAGCGACGCCGCCGCCAGCGCCCCGCCGCGACTCGCTGTCCGCCACCCCCTGACTTCGGCCGCTCAGAGCGCCAGCATGATCCATGCAAATGCGCCAAACACGATGACTACAATTATATCGCACAACATATTCAATAAAAATCAAAATAACTTATGAGCAACAATAATAAATACCACCTAATTCAACTTACAGTATAGGCATATAAACCGGAGCCACATGAACATCAACCGGACATGAATTTACGACAACAAATGGCCGCCGCGCCAGAACAGCGTCCTGGCCGCCGGGATCTGTCGGGGCGCGGGGGCGACATGCGGACGGGCGGCTACAGCCGGAAGCGCCGCCAGGTCGCAGGGAATGGCCCGCGATGGTCGGGATGAAGCGGGACGCGGCGGACCGATGCTCCGCCGTCGCCACCTGCGGACAACCGCAGCGCGCGGCTGGCCGGCGGCCCCTGTCGCGCCCCTTCCACGCGCCGCGCGCGGCGCGGTCTCATGACCTGCCGGAGCGCTGCGGCGACCGGCGCCGGCGGGCCGCATGTTTCCGGCGGGCTCCAGGAGGCGCTCCGGCCGCCGGAACGCCCGTTTGGGGCGCGCGGCGGGTCAGGATCCGGCCTGCCCGCGCACAGGAACGCCCGGATCCCGGGGCGACTGGCGAGGCCGCCGGCCCGGATTGCGCCTGCCCGGATCCGGCGCGTCGCCCGCCTGGACCCACGCGCCGCCGCCTGCATCCTGCCGGCGCGACGGCTCCGCGCCGGCCTCCGGCCTGGCCGCCCGCACGAAAGAAAGCGCCCGCCGGCCGGCCCGGCGGGGCGCGGCGGCGGGCGACGTCATGGCGGCGTCCGGCGCAGGCGGTCAGCGCTGGCCGGCGGGCCGGGCCAGCAGCTCCAGCACCGTGAGCGTGGCCACGCGGGCGCCGAAGGGAATCGCCTTGAGATCCACGACAAAGTTCGGGCTGTGGTTGGCGTAGGGAAGCTTGCGCCCCTCGCGCGCCGCGCGGGTGAACACGCCGGGGTCGGCCACGCCGACGAAAGCGTAATTCACCGGCACGTCGCGGTGGTCGCCGAGCAGCAGGTGGAAATCCTCCGAGCCGGTGGCGCGGGGAAAATCGGTGAGCACCGCCTTGTCGCCCAGCGTGGCGCGCAGGCTTTCCGCCAGCCGCGCCGCCAGCTTCGGGTCGTTCACCAGCGGCGTGGAGCCGCCCTTCATGACCAGCGCCGGCGCGTCGGCGCCGGGCGGTCCATAGGTGGCCGTCACGCCCTCGTTCACCGCCCGGACGCCCTTCAGCAGCTGCTCGCGCACCTCGGGCCGGTACCAGCGCAGGTTGAGCTTCAGCGAGGCGCTGTCAGGGATGACGTTGTTGTCCGCGCCGGCCTGCACCGAGCCGACGGTGATCACCGCCGTGTCCTGCGGATCGATCATGCGGCTGACCACGGTCTGGTAGCCCAGCACCGCCTGGGCGGCCATCACCACCGGATCGCGCGCCAGCTGCGGCATGGAGCCGTGCCCGCCCACGCCCCGGAAGGTGACGTCGATCTGGTCCGTGCCGGCCATGCGCGGTCCGGGCGCGTTGGCCACCACGCCCAGTGGAACCGGCGCGGCGTGCAGGCCCACCAGATAGTCCGGCTTCGGCGCGCCGTCCTTGCCATAGAGGCCGTCCGCGACCATCGCCTTCGCGCCGGCGATGGTCTCCTCCGCCGGCTGGGCCACCAGCACCAGCGTGCCGCTCCATTCCGCCTTCAGCTCCGCCATGGCCTTCGCCATGCCGAGCATCCAGGTCACATGGGCGTCGTGGCCGCACATGTGGGCCACCGGAACCTCCACGCCGTCCCCGCGCTTCACCCGGACCTTGCTGGCGTAAGGCAGGCCGGTCTCCTCCTTCACGGCGTTGGCGTCCATGTCGGCGCGATACATCACCACCGGGCCAGGGCCGTTCCTGAGGATCGCCACCACGCCGGTGCCGCCCACGCCCTCACGCACGTCATAGCCAAGCGCCTTCAGCTCCCGGGCGACGACGCCCGCGGTGCGCTTTTCCTCGAACGCCAGTTCGGGATGCTGGTGCAGGTCCTTGTATATGGCGGTCAGGCGGGCGGCATCATTTTCGATCAGTCCGTCGGCCTTCACGGCGAGCTCGCGCGGCGGCGCGGCGAGCGCCGGAGCCGCAGCCGGAACCGCGCCCAGGGCGACGGCGGCGGCCAGAAACAGCGCGCGCGCGGACGCGCGGGCGGCGACGCTGTGGGCGACGGACGACAACGGCATGATACGCAAACCTCCCTGCGAACGGGCCCTGAAACCGGCCCGAAAAGCGTAGTTGCAGGTCACAGCACATGCAAACGGCCAAAATCAGGCCGTCCAGGCCGCCGCTCCGCCGCTTGACACCTATATCAGTTGATAAAATGCTGTCCGGCGGGAGGAACGTGCGGCCATGAACCAGTACGAAGCGGACTGCCCGCAGGTGTGGGCGCGGGCGCGCCGGCAGGCGCAGCAGATTCCGGCCATATACGGCGGCATCGACTTTGACCGCATGCCGGAGCGGTTTGTCGACGATCCGCAGGCGCAGACTTCGCTGCGCGGGCCGCTGGCGCGCCATCTGCCGGAGGTTCTGGCCGACCGGCGGCGCGTGGCCATGATCGCCGGCTACGCCATGACCGGCGACGTGGTGGCGGACGCCTATGCGGCGCTCACGCCGCGCCATGGCTTTCGCGCCACCGTCGCCATGCTGGAGACCGCCTGCCGCAAGGGGCTGGAGGCCGTTCCCGGCGCGCCGCCGGAGCTGGAGGCGTTTATCGCCGACATGGCGCGTACCCCCGCCTGGGTGGACATGGACCGCGTGCGCGAGGGCGCGCGCCTTGAACGCAACGGCATGGCCAATCTCGCGCCCTATGCCATCCGCGGCGCCCTGCTCGCCACCTTCATGAACAGGTATTCGGCGCTGCCGATGGCGCTCACCGGCGCGCTCACTGATTCCCTTGCGGCGAAGCGCGCCTTCGAGACCGCGACCTTCTTCACGCTCACGGTGATGCCTGGCGGCCTGGAGCGCCATGCGGAGGGCTTTCGCGCCGCCGCCATGGTGAGGCTGATGCACTCCATGGTGCGCTTCAACGTCATGCGCCGGCCCGGCCTGTGGGACGCGCAGGTTTATGGCGTTCCCATTCCGCAGGTGGACCAGATGCCGGCCGGGCTGATCGGGGCGTTCCTGCTGTCGTTCCGGGTGCTGGCGAAAGGGCGCGACTGGTTCACCGAGGAGGAGCGCTGCCGGGTGGAGCTGGCGCGCTACCGCTGCTTCCTGCTCGGCCTGCCGGAGGATCTGCTGGGCGAGACGCCGAAGCAGATCGTGGAGCTGCTGATGACCCGCCAGGCGACGCTGCGCCATGGCTTCGACGACGCCACCTGCGGCGCGCTGGTGCGCGGGGCCATGAACGCCGAGCTGTCGAAGGATTTCTCGCCGCTGGGCCGGGCGCGGCGCGCCATGGAGCGCAGTTTCTCGCGCGCCTATCTGGTGAACAATTTCCTGGAGGGCAGCGTGCGCAAGGCGCATGAGATGGGCGTGCCGTTCACGCGCCGGGACCAGGCCGTCGCCCTCGCCTCGGCGCTGTTCCTGTTCCCGCGGCTGCGCCTGTACGACCTCGCCATGCGCACGCCCGTGCTGCGCGAGATCGCCGACCGGCGGCTGGTGGCGAAGCTGCGCCGGCGGCTCGACAGCTACGGCCACGCCGAGTTCATCTCCGACGCCGAAAACTACCGGCCGGCCACCGCCGCGTGACGCAAGGCGGGGGACGCGCGGTTCTGGCCCGCGGGACCGGCGCCGCAGCGCATGTCGCGGCGCCGGCGTGCGGCCAGGCGGCGAGGCGCGGCCGGTTGAGCTGCCGGCGCCGGGGCGGCCAGTCCGGCGTCCGCCCCGGCAGCGTCATGGCCGGGCCTGACCCGGCCATGACTGCGACGGCCCGGTCACACGCCGGCGGGCATGGCGGCCGCACGGGTCAGGGCCGGGCATGACGGCGGCGAGGCGGCCGTGGAACGTCATGCCCGGCCGGCGGCGCGTTCAGGCGGCGCGGGGCCACAGCACCATCTGGGTGCAGCGGAACAGGGCGAGGGTCTTGCCGGTGACGCTGCTGCGCGCCTCCGCGTCCCACACCTGGGTGGCGCGCCCGCCGTGGACCATGACGGCGCGGCAGGTGACCTCGCCCTCGCGCGCCGTGCCGAGAAAGTTGGACTTCAGCTCGATGGTGGTGAAACTCTCCGCCCCGTCCGGCAGCGACAGCATGGCGCCGTAGCCGCAGGCGCTGTCCATCAGCGCGACCAGCGTGGCGGCGTGCAGGAAGCCGTTGCCGGCGAGGTGACGTTTCTCGATGACGAAGCGCCCCTCCACGAGACCGCGTTCGGCGCGGGTCCACTCCATGCCGAGATGTTGCGGCAGCGTGCCCTCGTGACGCGCCGTGATCATGGCGAGACCGTATGACATGCATTCCTCCCCTGACGTGTTTGCCCGGGCGCGCCGGGAGCGCCGGACGCCCGCGGGACAGCCCGGACGCCGGCGGCGAGACTAGCATAACGGGCGGAAAAATCTCCGGTAACGCCCTGGCGCGCACGACGCTGCGGGACGCGCCCTGGCGGGCGCGGCCCGCCGGGCCCTGGACACGACCGCACGGCCGGCCCCGGTCCGTTCACGCGGCCCGGCGAGCGGCGCCCGGCCCCGCCGCCATGCAACGCCGGCCCCGCCGCCGGGTGGCGGCGCCTCAGCCGTCCAGGGAGAGGGTCATGAACAGCACGTCCGGGCGCGGGCGACGGCCGGCGAAAGGGCCGGCCTCGCTGAAGCCGCGCCGCGCGAACAGCCGCGTCACCGGCCGGAAATGGTCGCCGGCGCCGGTCTCCAGCCACAGCCGGCGCGCGCCGCCAGCGCGCGCGTCGTCAACCAGCTGCGACAGCATCTGGCCGCCAAGACCACGCCGGCGCAGCGACTCCATGACGTACACCGCCGTCACCTCGCCGTGAATCGCGTCGAGGCGCCGCCACGCGCCAATGGCCAGCAACGCGCCGCGGTCCCACGCCGACCAGAACCGCACGTCCGGTCGCCGCAGGTCCACGCCAGGCCACGCGCCGCCGGCGCGCACGGCGTCGTGGTGGGCGCGCAGCGCCCCGATCACGCGCGGATCCTCAAACACCCCGAGCCGGAACATCATGGACGCCTCCCGCCGGATGGGGCGCCGGCGCCGCGGAAGCGCCAGCCGCCGCTGCTTCCTGACTGGCCGCAGGATAGGACGGCGCGCCCGGCGCCGGAAGCCCCCACGACCGTCGCGCCCCGCCCCTTCCCGCCGTCCGGATGGACTATATTTGACACCAGAAAACCGGAGATATACGCCGCATTCCCGTGCGGCATGATTGACGGCGGCGCGCCCGCCATGCTGACAGGGAAAGGTTCCGGCCGGCGCCATCCGGCGGCGCCGGCGACGCCCCCGCCCTTTTCCCGCCTCCGGGCCTCCATGATCGAGATCGACGCTTTCCTGTCCTTTAACATCGCGGTGTCGCTGCTGCTCGGCGGCAAGCTGATCACCCGGTGGTCGCGCACGCTGCAGCGCTACAGCATTCCCGAGGCGGTCACCGGCGGCGTGCTGTGCGCCGCGGCGGTGGCGGTCATTTACGGCCTCACCGGCCGGCAGGTGCATTTCACCCTGGGCGCGCGGGACTTTCTGCTGCTGATGTTCTTCGCCTCCATCGGCCTGAACTCGGACCTGCGGTCGCTGCTGGCCGGCGGGCGGCCGCTGGCGGTCCTGCTGGGGCTGGCCACCGTGTTCATGCTGATGCAGAACCTGCTGGGCGTGGGGCTGGCGGAGCTGTTCGGCCTGCCGGCGGCGGCCGGGCTGATGGCGGGCTCGATTTCGCTCACCGGCGGCGCCGGCACCACCATGGCCTGGGCGCCGGTGTTCACCGGCCTGTACGGGGTGAGCAACGCGGCGGAGATCGGCCTCGCCGCCAGCACCGCCGGGCTGATCGCCGCCTGCGTCATCGGCGGCCCCATGGCCACCTGGCTGATCCGCCGCCACCGCCTGTCCGGCCCGGCGGGGGAGCCGCTGGAGGTGGGCGCGCCGCCGGCGGCGCGCGAGCCGCTCGACTATTTCGCCGTGCTGTGGGCGCTGCTGGTGATCAACCTGGCCGTTCTCGGCGGCATGGCGCTGCACGGGCTCATCGACAGCGCCGGCCTGACCCTGCCGCGCTTCGTCACCTGCCTGATCGCCGGCATCGTCATCCGCAACGTCACGCCGGCCTGGGCAAGGCTCAGGCTGGCGCAGCTGTGGCCGGGCATGCAGCAGGGCATGGCGCTGATCTCGGACATCGCCCTCGGCCTGTTCCTGGTGATGGCGCTGATGGGGCTGCAGCTGTGGGAGCTGTCCGGCGTGCTGCGCTTCATCCTCGTCGCCATCGCCCTGCAGGTGGCGCTCACCGTGGCGTGGACGCTGTTCGTGGTGTTCCGGGCCATGGGGGCGGATTATGAGGCGGCGGTGACCTGCGCGGGCTTCGGCGGCATCACCCTTGGCTCCACCGCCACCGCCATCGCCAACATCACCGCGGTGGCGCAGCAGTATGGCGCGGCGCACCAGGCCTTCATCATCGTGCCGCTGGTGTGCGGCTTCTTCATCGATCTGGTGAACGCTGCGGTGATCGCGGCCTTCCTCGCCGTGCTGGCCTGAGCGCAGCGATCCCTGCCGGGAGAGGCGGGACTCAGGAGGCCGCGCCCCGTTCCGGAGCCGGCGCGCCGTCGCGGGCGCGCACGGCCACGTCGGGAAAATCGGTGAACAGGCCGTCGACGCCAAGGCTGATGAAGTCGCGCGCTTCAGCCGCCGGATCGCCCCTGTAACTGGCGGCGAGAAAACGGGGCTCGCTGCGCAGCGTCCAGACGAATACCGCAAGGCCGGCGGCATGGGCGTCGCGCACGAGGCCGGAGGGCGGCAGGGTCACGCGCCGGCCCTCGCCTCCGGCTCCGGCGGGCACGCCGTCGGCCGGCCCGGCGGCGCGGGTTGGAACCAGCCAGCGTTTCCACGGGCTGACGCAGTCCGCCCAGCCGCGGATCTCCCGCAGCCCTTCCGGCGTCAGCATGTCCGCCCAGACGCGCCGGTCGCCGGCGAGAGTCCAGTCCCACGGGCGCGGATTGCGCGGGCTGACCAGCATGCGCCCGTCGTCATCCAGCGGCCCGCCGTCCACCAGCTGCAGCAGCCGCACGCCGGTGCGGGCGCGCAGGTAACGCAGGCTGGCGGTTTCGAACGACTGGATGATCACCGGGGCGGCGGCGTCGCGCCAGCCCGCCGCCTCCAGCGCGGCGAGCAGCCGGTCCTCAAGCGCAAGGCCCATGGCCGCGTGCCAGGACGGATGCTTGATCTCGGGAATGACGCCGATAACCCGCCCGGTCTTCCGGGCGGCGCGCTGCGCCAGGGCGATCACCTCCTCCAGCGCCGGAACGTGATGGAGGCCGTTATGGGACTGGTCGCGCCACGGCATGGCCTGGCGGGCGCGCAGCGTGCGCAGCTCGGCGAAGGTGAAATCGCAGGCGAACCAGTCGGTCACCGCAACGCCGTCCAGCTCCAGCGTGCGGCGCCGGGCGGCGAATTCGGGACGGCCGGCGACGTCGGTGGTGTCGCCGAGCATCGGCTCGTGGCGGACCACCAGCACGCCGTCGCTGGTGGCGACCAGGTCCGGCTCGATGAAATCGGCTCCCTGGTCAATGGCCAGCCGGCAGGCCGCCAGGGTATGCTCGGGCAGATAGCCGGAGGCGCCGCGATGGGCGATGACAAGCGGCCGCTTCATGACCCGGCTCCCTCCATGCGCCGCCGGAACGGCGCCGGCCGGGGCGCCCGCGCAGCGCGGGCCGGCGGTGGCGGACGGCGCGCCGCAGGACCGGCGATCCCCGGCCATTGCGGGCCAGCCTGCGGCGCGACGGCTCAGGCCACCGACTTCAGGTGGCGCGCAAGCACGTCGGCGATGGCGTGGTCGTCGAGGCCGCGGGCCCGCAGGTCCTCGGTAAACGCCTTGACGTTGAACGCGCCGACCTTGCGCTCGGCGGGAACGGCCTGCGGCTCGGTGACCATGCGGAAGTTGAACGGACGCTCCGGCGTCTCGAACACCTCGTAATGGATGATGTCCTCGACATGGTTGCCGGCGCCGAACGTGAGCACCTTCGGCCGCAGCGAATACAGCTCGCTCTCCTGCACGAAGGCGGAGGCGCAGATGATCAGCTGGTCGCCCTTCTGGCAGTTGCGGGCGGCGGCGCCGTTGAGCACGCAGGCGCGCGAGCCGGGCTCGCCGTAAATCACATAGGTGTAGAAGCGCGCGCCATTGGCCTTGTTGAAGATGTCGACGTACTCCAGCGGCCGGATGCCCGCCTGGGCGCACTGGTCCGGATCGAGCGTGATGGAGCCGTGGTAATCCAGCTCTGCGCCCGTGACGCGAATTCCATGCAGCTTGGCCCTGACAACCTGGATCATAGCAAACCTTCCACGGCGTACCCTTCGTACCGGGCGCCCTGCTTCCCTGTTCGGCGTCCCGCGCAGTGACGCGGAAGCGCGGGATATACTTAATATCTCCGCGCTTCGCTACAATTATCCCCGGTCTCACGGAAAGAAGCGGCGCGCCGCCGCAGCAGCCTCCGGCGCCGGCCGGCCGCGGCGCCGGCGGGCCCCGGAGGCTTCCGGACGCAGCGCCGGTTGTGACGCCATGCCGCGCGGGGCGGCCGCGACCGGGGCCGCGCGCCCTCAGGCGGTGCGCTGGGCGCGGTCCTTCTCGTTCTGCTGGCGGATGAGCTCGCGGGCCTTGCGCCAGTCCTCGTCGGTCCAGTCGCGCAGCGCCGTGTAGAAGTTGCCGCCGGTGGCGAGGCCCTGGGCGCCGTCAAGGGCGATGGTCTCGCCGTTGAGCCAGGTGCAGCCGTCGGACAGCAGGAAGCTGGCGAGATTCTGCAGCTCCTCGAAGGTGCCGTGACGGCCCATGGGGTTCCAGCGGGCGGCGCGCTCGCCGGGCTTCTGGCCGGGGCTGAGGCGCGAGCTCATGCCCTCGGTGGGGATCTCGCCGGGGGCGATGGCGTTGAGGCGGATGCCGTAGCGGCCCCACTCGGCGGCCAGCGACTGGGTCATCACGTTCACCGCCGCCTTGCTCATGGCGGAGGGCACCACATAGGGGCCGCCGTTGCGCACCCAGGTGGCGAGAATCGAGATCACCGAACCCGGCAGCTTGCGGGCGATCCAGCGCTTGCCCACCGCATGGGTCACGTAGAACGTGCCGTGCATCACGATGTTGGCGATGGCGTTGAAGCCGCCCGGCGTGAGGTCCTCGGTGCGGGAGATGAAATTGCCGGCGGCGTTGTTGACGAGGCCGGTGAGCGGCGCGCCGTTCTGGAAGATCTCCTCCACCATGGCGTCCACGGCGTTGAAGTCGCGGATGTCGCAGGCGAAGGTGTCGACGCGGCCGCCGTAGCGGCCGGTCATCTCCTTCGCGGCCTCGTCAAGCACGCCCTTGCGGCGGCCGCAGATCACCACGTCGGCGCCCAGCGACAGGAAGCCCTCCGACATCGCCTTGCCGAGGCCGGTGCCGCCGCCCGTCACCAGGATGCGCTTGCCCTTGAGCAGGTCTTTCTGGAACATGCGTTCACTCCAATCAAACGTTTGTTCGAGTATCAGGCCAGATCCCGCCGCCGCGCAAGCCCGGCGCGGGTCTGTCGATAACCAGGGCCGCCCGCGGCCGCCACGCGGGCCGGGCGCTCCATGCCAGGGCCCCCTCGCCGCCGCGGCCCTGGCCCGGGGCGGCGACATGTCGCCGGCGACGGGGATGCGGGCGTCGCAACCGTCCGGCGGGAACGCCGCCTCGCCGGCGGCCCAGCGGACGTTCACCGGATTGTTGATGACGCCGCCAGCCCGGGGCGGGCCGGCGGACGCCGCATGGAGACGTCCGGACCGGGCGCGAACATCGCCATGCGGTCGGCGGCCTGAGCGCGGGACCGGCGCAGGGCGCCGGCGAAACGGGCCACGCGCTCCGCGGTTTCGCGGCAGGTCAGCCGCCGCGCGCCGCTGACCGCGGCGCTGGCGTCCGGCCGCACGCGCGCGGCGCGCGGCGGCGGCTGGGTGAGATGCATGCCGGGCCCCCGCTGTTTTCCGGTCGATCGCCTGTCGCGGCGCGTTGCTGACGCCCGGGCGCCTCGCCGTCAGCCCGCGGTCGGCCCCGCCTGGGCGGCGAAGCGCTGCTTCATGCGCCCGGCCACCTCGGCCAGGGCGTTGAGCGGGCGGATCATGATCTCCAGCTCCGTCACCAGCCCGTCGGCGTTGAGGCGGAAACGGTCGACGCCCCGCAGCCTGTGGCCGCCGACATCAGCCTCGAACAGCAGGATGACGCCGCTGTCGCCGATCCATTCGTCGACGTAGCGAAAGTTCTCGAACACGGCGAGGGCGTTGCACACCACGGCGACGGCGTAGTCCTTCGACTGCTTCGGCCCCCAGAACGCCGGCGACATCAGCGTCGCGTCACCGGCGAAAAACGCCGCCGCGCCGGCCGGATCATGGTCCGCCGCCCACGCCTTCCAGCGCCGCGCGAAATCCGCGGCGACGGCCGCGCTGGCCCCGCCCGCGGCCCCTGCAACATCCGCTCCCATGCCGTTCCTCCCGTGCCGTTCACGCATTGTTTGCGTCACGCATTGCTGGCGTCGCGCCGCGTCCGCCTGAAACGTGCGGCGACAACAGGTGAAAGGGGGCGCCAGACCGGGCGCGCCGGCAAGGCGCAAAGACGCCATTAACTTGTTTTTTTGCGCCAGCTGGCGCATGCTCGGGCATCCCGGCGGGCCGCGCGGCGCGGGGCGCGCCTGCGCGGCGCAGGCGGCGAGGACGCGCATGCTGCTGTCGCTTTACCGAAAGATTCCCGTCCCGCCGCACGGCGTGCTCACCATGGCGGAGCTGCTGCGGGAGAACGGAATTGACCCCGCCCCCGCTTTCGCCGCCGCGGCGCTGAGCCCGGAGGCGGCGCGCGATCCGCTGGCCACCGTGAGCGGCGCCGCCGAGCTGGCCTTCCAGGAAACGTTCGTGGCGCTGACCGAAGGCCGGCGCGACCTGTGGCTGGAGCTGGGCCTGCGCTCGCGCTTCCTGATGCTGGGAACCTTCGGCGTGGCGGTGATGACCGCCCGCACCCTGCGCGCCGCCATGGAGACCGCCGGACGGCTGGCATGGCTGCACAACTCCCTGGCGCTGTACCGGCTGGAGACCGGAGGCGACGCCTGCACCCTGCGCATGCGGCTGGACCAGGCGCCGGCGCGGCTGCACGAGTTCATCGCCCTGCGCGACGCGCCGGTGATCACCGACCTGTTCAACGTCATCTGGGGCGGGCGCTTTCCCTTCGACGAGATCGTGCTCACCGCCCGCGAGGCCATCTGCGCGCGGGTGCGCAAGCCGGAGAAGATGGAGGTGCGCTACGGCGAGCCCGGCGCCTGGTGGCGCTGGCCGGCGGCGCTGCTTGACCGGCGCCTGCCGGCCGCCGACAGGCGCTCCCACGAGGCCGCCCTGCGCCAGGCGGACCTGCTGCTGCAGCGGGCGCTGGCCGGCGACGGCGCCCGCGACCCCGGCGCGCAGGTGGCGGCGCTGCTGCGCGAGCACGGCCCCGGCCTGACGCTGCAGCAGGCGGCGGCGCGCCTCGGCATGAGCGCCCGCACCCTGCAGCGGCGCCTCACTGACGGCGGCGGCAGCTTCCGCCGGCTGCAGCTGCAGGCGCGCATGGAGACGGCGCGGCGGCTGCTGCGCGACACCGACCTGCCCGTGGCCGAAATCGCCTGGCGGCTGGGCTACGCCGAGCCCTCGGCTTTCAACCACCGCTTCCGCAGCGCCTTCGGCGTCAGCCCCCGCGCCTGGCGGCGGCGGGCCGCGCCGGCGGCCGGTGAGACCGCCTCCCGCGGCGAATAACAAAATTCACACGCTGGCGGGTTCGTCTCCATCGCCATCGCAACAGGATATTATCCCGCTTCCAGCAAAACTGGCCCCTTGCAAAACGCTCCTTCCGGACGTCGATCCGCCGCCGCTCCCGCCGGCGCGGCTCAGATCACCGGAATGGCCGTTTCGTATTTCAGCCGTTCGAGGGCGAAGCGCGACACCACGTTCTTCAGGTTCCCCGCAGCGATGATCCGCCGGTAGACCTCGTCATATTCGGTCATGTGGCGCACCACCACGATGGCGAGGTAATCGACGTCGCCGGCCATGCGGTAGAAGGCCAGCACCTCGGGCATGTCGCGCAGCGCCTCGGCGAAGCGGCGGATCTCCGCCTCGGAATGCTCGCCGATCTGCATGGAGACGAACACGGTGACGCCATAGCCCAGCATGGCGTGATCCAGCAGGGCCACGCGCTTGCGGATGATCCCCGCCGCCTCCAGCCGCTGGATGCGCTTCCAGCACGGCGTCGGCGACAGGCCGGCCTCATCGGCGATTTCGGCGATGGTCAGCGACGCGTCCCGCTGCAGGGCGCGCAGGATGCGCCGGTCAATCGCGTCAAGCTTCGGCGCGGGCGTCCGTGACGCCGGACGGGCGCCCTCGCGGGTTGCGGCGGGATCAGCCATGCCGGTCATTCCTGTGTGGCGGGCCGCCTTCGGGACGGCTATTTTACATCAATTAACGTGTTATAGCCAATTATACATGCTGGCACGATGAAAATTCAATCGCGCAGATCCGCCGGCGCCAGGTTTTCGCCGCGCCCGGCTCCGGCCAGGATGGACCGCAGGCGCCGCCGCGGCAAATCACGCCCCGGCGACGGCCGCGTCACGGCGGAAACGCACGGAGGAAACGCAATGACGTTGCGCCAGAAAGCTTCCCTTCGCCCGGGAAGGCGGCGCGCCGGCGCCGGCGCACCTGCTGGCGGCCGGGGCCTCCGGCCTCGCCGGTCATGCGGAGGCGCGGCCGTTCCGCGCCCCCGGGATCAGGGTCACCGCCCTGTCGCGGCGGCCGCCGCCGGACGGGCATGGGGCGCGCTTCCTGCCGCCGGACCTGCGCGACGCCCGCGCCTGCGCCGCCGACGTCGCCCATGTGATCCGCGCGCCCTCTGTGAAAGGCCGGACCTGACCCGCGGCTGGCTGGACGCGGAGCAGATCGCGGCATGCGGACCATCTTCCGGCGCGGAACGCGTCCGGCGGGCCAGGGATCCGGGTCATCTCCGACATCCGCCGCCGTCACGCCGGCTTCGGCGAGGCGATGGACACGGAGGAGATGTTCCGCAAATGCTTCGCCGAATTCCGCGCCGTCCGGCTGCCGCCGGCCTGGCTGACTGACTGAAGCCCCGCGTCCATTGTGGAGATCCCGCCGTGAAATACGTAAAGTTTGGCGCCACCGGCCTTGAGGTGTCCCGCATCTGCCTCGGCTGCATGACCTACGGCGTGCCGGAGCGCGGCTCCCATCCCTGGACGCTGGACGAAGAGCAGAGCCGGCCGCTGATCCGCAAGGCGCTCGAGCTGGGAATCAATTTCTTTGATACGGCCAACGCCTATTCAGACGGCACCTCGGAGGAGATCCTCGGCCGCGCCCTGAAGGACTTCGCCCGCCGCGAGGAGGTCGTGATCGCCACCAAGGTGTGCCTGCGCATGCGCAAGGGCCCCAACGGCGCCGGCCTGTCGCGCAAGGCGATCATGCACGAGATCGACGCCAGCCTGAAGCGCCTCGGCGTGGACTACGTCGACCTCTACCAGATCCACCGCTGGGACCATGAGACGCCGCTGGAGGAGACGCTGGAGGCGCTGCATGACGTGGTGAAGGCCGGCAAGGCGCTCTATGTCGGCGCCTCCTCCATGCATGCATGGCAGTTCGCGAAGGCGCTCTACACCGCCCGTCTCAACGGCTGGACCGAATTCGTCTCCATGCAGAATCACCTCAACCTGCTGATGCGGGAGGAGGAGCGCGAAATGCTGCCGCTGTGCCGCGACCAGGGCGTGGCGGTGATGCCGTGGAGCCCTCTGGCGCGCGGCCGGCTCACCCGCGATTACGACGCCACCAGCCGCCGCCAGGAGACCGACGCCTTCGGCGCCACGCTCTATACGGCCGAGGAGGAGAGCAACCGGCGCATCATCGGGGCGGTGGGGCGCATCGCCGGCCGGCGCGGCGTTCCCCGCGCCCAGGTGGCGCTCGCCTGGGCGCTGCAGAAGGAAGGAGTCACCGCGCCCATCGTCGGCGCCAGCAGCGAACGGCACCTCACCGACGCGGTGGCCGCGCTGGAGCTGCGGCTCACGAACGAGGAGATCGCAGAGCTGGAGGCGCCCTACACGCCCCGCGCCAACGCCGGCTTCCGCTGAGCGCGGACGCGGCGGAGCGGCGCCTGGCGCGGCGCCGGGACGCATTCCGGCGGCGTAACCCAGCCATGCGCGCGCCTGGCCGGACAATTCACAGCGTCGCGCGCGGCCGCCCCATGCGCCCGGCGCTTTTCTGGAACGGCTCGGAAGTCTGCGGATAAGGGGCTGGCGCGCAACATTGTTTCCTCGCCGGGTTTCGCCGGCGGAGGCGGCTGCGCGCGGCCGCGGCAGGGCGGATGACGCGGCCATGACGACCGTTGATTGGAATAACTCCAAATCATTGACATTGCGCTTGAATTTCTGACGGGCTAGTGAACCCCTGTTCCGCAGGCGCCTGCTCCGCCGCGTCCGCGCCGGCGCGCCCGGGCGGCCCGCGGGCCCGGAAGCCGCGGAACAGGAAGACGTCTCGCCCATCGCCGCCGTCACCGGCCGCTGATGATGGAGCCGCAGGGAGTTGGTCGCTTGTCCGACGTTTCGATGCATGCCGAACGTTCGCGCCGCGCCGGCGCAAGCCGCGCCGCCGCACCGTCCGGCGCCGGCCGCACGTCCCGTTCCGCCGCCATCGCCCTCAGCGCCATGGTGCTGGCGCAGGCGCTCGCGCCGGCCGCTCTGGCCACCGCGGCGCTCGCGCAGGACGCCGTCCAGCCGCCCGCCGCGGCGCAGGAGTCCGCCGCCGCGCCCGCCGCGGCCCAGCCATGGCGCGCCGGGCCGGGGCAGCCGGCCGGCGCTCCGCCCTCCCCGGCCGCCCTGCCGGCCCCTGCCGCGCCGGGGTCTGTTCCGGCGCCCGCCGCCAGCGCCATGCCGCATGATCTCTCCGCCTGGGGCATGTTCATGCAGGCGGACGTGGTGGTTAAGGCGGTGATGCTGGGCCTTGCCTTCGCCTCGGTGGTCACCTGGACGGTGGGCGTCGCCAAGGCGCTGGAGCTGGCCGGGGCGCTGCGCGCGGCCCGGCGCGCCCTGCGCGGCCTCAACGGGGCCGACAGCCTGCGCGAGGCCAGCGACGACCGTCAGGTGCGCGGCTCGCAGGTCATCGCCGAGATCGTCGAAATGGCGCTGGAGGAGGAGAACCGCTCCGCCGGGCTGCCCGCCGACGGCGTCAAGGAGCGCGCCGCCATCGCGCTGGCGCGCATCGAGGCCTCCGCCGGCCGCCGCATGGGCCGCGGCACGGGCGTGCTGGCCACCATCGGCTCCACCGCCCCCTTCGTGGGCCTGTTCGGCACGGTGTGGGGCATCATGAATTCATTCATCGGCATCGCCGCCTCGAAGACCACCAACCTCGCCGTGGTGGCGCCGGGCATCGCCGAGGCGCTGCTGGCCACCGCCATCGGCCTGGTCGCGGCCATTCCGGCGGTGATCATCTACAACGTGTTCTCCCGCTCCATCGCCGGCTATCGCGCGCTGCTGTCGGACGCTTCGGCGCTGGCCCTGCGCCACCTGTCGCGCGATCTCGACCGCCGCGACAGCGGCGCCGGCGTCACGGCGCTGCGGCGGGCTGCGGAGTAACGGACGATGGCGGTCTCACTTAAGCCGGGCGGCGAGGACGACCTCCAGGAAGTCTCCGACATCAACGTCACGCCGTTCATCGACGTGATTCTGGTGCTGCTGATCATCTTCATGGTGGCGGCGCCGCTTTCCACCGTGGACGTGCCGGTGGACCTGCCCGTGTCCAACGCCCAGCCGCAGCAGCGGCCGGAAAAGCCGCTGTTCCTTTCGGTGAAGGGCGATCTCGGCCTCACCGTCGGCGACGAGCCGGTGGACCGCGCCGCCCTGCAGCAGGCTCTGGACGCCCACACCAACGGCGACCGCGAGCAGCGCGTGTTCCTGCGCGCCGACAGGGGCGTGCCCTACGGCGAGCTGATGAACGTGATGAACCTGCTGCGCAGCGCCGGCTACCTGCGCGTGGCGCTGGTGGGGCTTGAGGACGCGTCCGGCGGCGCGCCCGGGGCCGCGGGAGACGCCCGGCGATGAGCGCGGGACACATGTGGAGCGCCGCCCGCTGGGGCGTCGCCGGCGCGATCGCGCTCGCCGCCCATTTCGGCGGCGCATGGGTGGCGCTGCACTGGCGCGCCGGAGACGAGCTGCAGGACGAGCCGCCGCCGGCGGTGATGATCGACCTCGCGCCGCTGCCGGTGGCCGCCAGCGACGCCCCGCAGAACGACATGGCGCCCGGTCCGCAGCAGGCGGAGGCCCCGGAGGCCGAGACACCGGTCGAGTCCCGTGTCGCCGAAAACGAACCGCCGCCCGAACCGGAGCCACAGCCTGAGCCGGAGCCGCAGGCACAGGCCCCGGAGGTGGAGAAGAAGGCCGAGGTGACGCTGCCGCCGGAGCCGAAGGTGGATCCGCAAAAGCAGCGCGAGCGCGAGCGCCGGCTGGAGGAACAGCGCCGCAGGCGCATCGAGGAGGCGCGCGAACGCCGTGAACGCGAGCGCCAGCGCGAGAAGGAGCGCGCCGCCCGCGCCAGGGCCCGTGAGGCGGAGCGCCAGGCGACGGCGCAGCGCGCCAGCGCGCCCTCCGGCGCGCCCGGCCCGGCGGCGCCGTCGGCGGCCTCGGCGTCCTCCGGCGCCAACGCCGCCGCCATGGCCAGCTGGCGCAGCGCGCTGATGGCCCACCTCAACCGCTACAAGCGCTTCCCGGAGGGGGGCGGCTCCGGCGGCCAGGCGGCGGTAGCCTTCACCATCAACCGCAGCGGCGCCGTCACCGCCGCGCGCCTCGTGCGCTCCTCCGGCAACAGCGCGCTCGACAGCGACGCCGTCGCCCTGGTGCGCCGCGCCAGCCCGCTGCCGCCGCCGCCGCCGCATGTGCCGGGCGCCTCAATCACCATTTCGGTTCCGGTCCGCTACAGCCGCTGAGCCGCCGGCGGCCGGCCGCGGCGCGGCGGCGTCCGCCCGCCGCCCCTGGCGGCGCAGCGCCACGGCCAGGGCCGCGAAGCCGGCGGAGACCACCGCCACGACGGCCGCGCCGGCCCACGCCCGGCCGCCGCCGAACAGGGTTTCGTGCATCAGCCGCCCGGGCAGCAGGGTGAAATAGCCGGTGACAGGCAGCGCCAGGACATACAGGCCGCGCATGGCGCGCCGGTGCGCCGCCAGCCGGCCGCGGCGCGCCATGACGACGGCGTAGACAAGCACGGCGGACGTGACGAGACTGAGCAGGTGAATGGGGCTCCAGCGCCCCCATGTCCTGAGCTCCCAGATGAACAGGGCCGACAGCGCCGTCATGGCCATGAGCACGACCCACGCGCGGCCGAGCAGACGGTGCGCGGCGTCGCCCTTGCGCCGCAGCAGGACGACGGCGCCAAGCGCCGTCGCCGCCAGGGCGCAGCATGCGTGCAGCTGGATGACGGGCGCGGCTTGCAGCAGGGGCAGGCTGGTCACGGTCACCTCTCCATCGCGCGCCGCTCACGGCGGCCATGGCGCAGGCTTGTCCGCGGCCCGCCGCGGGGGAAAGCGCTGATGCGCGGACTGCGCGACCTTTTCGCCGGTTGCAGCGCCCTGCAGTTCGCGAAGCGTGAACTGCAGGAGCTGTTGCAGGCGCGGACGTTCTGGGCGCTGGTCGCCGCCGGGAGCGTGATCCTCGGCGTCACCGGCCCGTTCGGAACCTGGCGGACGACGCCGTTTCCGGTCCGCCTCGGCTACTGGGCGGCGATGCTGGTCGTCACCTATGTCACCGGCCATGGCGTGGTGGCGGCGCTGCGCGGCCTGTGGCGGGGCGAGCGGCCGCCCGGCCACGCCGCATGGGCGCTGTTCGGCGCCGCGGCCGGGCTGCCCGTGACGGCCGTGGTGATCCTGTTCAACGCCGCGGCGTCCGGCTGGCCGCGGCCGCGCGCGGCCGTGGAGCTGGCGGCGGCGGTGGTCACGGTCTCCGCCGTCACGTCGCTGCTGGTGGCAATGTTCCAGCGGCGCCTCGCCGGCCAGGGGGCGGGCGCGACGGCGCCCCCGGCCGCCGCGCCGCCTGAGAATCGCGCGACGGCGCAAGGCGGTCCGCCGGCTGCGGCGGCCGGCGCGGCGCAGGCGGAGCCGCCGGCGCCGGCCCCGCGCATCCTGCAGCGGCTGCCGCCGGAGGCGCGCGGGCGGCTCAGCCACATGACCATGCAGGACCATTATGTGGAGGTGCGCACCGACCGCGGCGGCGCGCTGGTGCTGATGCGCTTCTCCGACGCCATCGCCGAAACCGAAGGCGTTCCTGGCCTGCGCCTGCACCGTTCGCACTGGGCGGCGCAGGACATGATCGTCGCCCTGACGCGCGCCGACGGACGGCTGGCGGCGCGGATGCGGGACGGAACGCTGCTGCCGGTGAGCCGCAGCCGCGCCGCCGCGGTGCGCGCCGCCCTCGCCGGCCGCGCCGGCGGCCCGCCGCAGGCGGGCTGAGCGCGCCTCCCGGCGTTACTTCTGCTGGCTGGCGGCGGGCGGCGGCAGCTGCTGCTGCGCCTCGGCGGGGCCGTCATGGCCCTCGCCGGCCCCGCCGCGCACCGCGGCCACCGCCTCGAGAATGACGCTGGCGACCAGGTTCGGCTGCGACAGCGGCGCGGCGTGACTGGCGTGGCGGCTGGAGACGAAACGCGCCCTGATGCGCCCGGCCTCCGCCTCCTGCAGGGCCGGATCGAGCATGCGGTCGGCGCCGGCGGCCACATACCAGACCGGCAGGGTCTTCCAGGCCGCGTTGTTCACCCGCTCCTCGAACACCTTGCCGAACACCGGCGCCTGGGTCTCGGCCAGCAGGCTCGTGTCGGCCGGATGCAGGTCCTGGGCGAAGTCGGTGGCGAAGGCGTCGCCGGCGAGGCTGACGAAGCCGGACGAATCGGTGCGCAGCTGCCGCACGCCCGGGGCCAGCGGCCCGCTGCGGATGCGGTCGATGAAGGACTGGCCCACGTCCGGAGCGACGCCGGCCACATAGACCAGCGCCGCCACCTTGGGATCGACGCCGGCCTCGGTGATCACCACGCCGCCCCAGGAGTGTCCCACCAGCACCACCGGCCCCTTCATCCGGGCCAGCGCCCGCTGCACCACCGCCACGTCCGCCCACATGGAGTTGAGCGGCAGCTGCACCGCCACCGCCGGCACGCCGGCGCGGCGCAGCAGCGGCAGCACCCGGCGCCACACCGAGCCGTCGGTGAGCTCGCCATGGGTGAGGATGACCGTGGGCATGGGGCCGTGGCCCCGCTGGGCATGCGGGCGCGCCTCGCCGGAGGTGGCGGAGGACGCGCCGTCCCGCGGCGGCGCGCCGGCGGGCGCGCTGGGCGGGGTGCTGGCCGCGCCGCCGGCGCCGGCCTCCCGGTCCGCGACCGGCGTGCTGCTGGCGCAGGCGACATGGACCGGAGCCGCCGCCAGCAGGCCGGCGCACGCCAGCATGGCCGCGCCGCGGGCGAACCGCCGGATGATCTGGCCTGAACGAGACATTGCGCCCCTCCGCTTCGCCGCCGCCATGCCGGCGCGGGCGCTGGCGCGCCGCCCGGCTCCCTGCGGTCCGGTCTGCGGCGCGCGCCGCGGCCCGTCCGCCGGCGGACGGGTTTGCGCCCCGCGACAGGCGTCCCGGCGCCGCCGGCCGCCAGTTTAGGACAGGCGTCTCGCGCCGCAAACCGCGCCCGGCGCCGCGCGCGGCCTTCTCCCTGACGCCTCCGCGGCGGCCGGCGACAGGTCCGGCCGCAACGGCGCACGGCGCGTAGAACATGATGCGAAACGTGAGAAAACAGAAACAGACTTCTGTGAAAGTTGAAAAATTTCACAGAAGTTCACCCAGAAACTGAGGAAGCGCGACGGCGCGGCCAGAAACGGCGCGGCCGCCTGCGATCCGGCGGATCACAGGCGGCCTGCGAGCTGGCGCATGGACCAGCGGCGGCCGCGGCCGCCGCCGTCCGGCGGCGCGGATCAGGCGCGCAGCGCCTTCAGGGCGTTGCGGCCGGCGTAGACGGCCTGGCCGCCGAGCTGCTCCTCGATGCGGATCAGCTGGTTGTACTTGGCCGTGCGGTCGGAGCGGGCCAGCGAGCCGGTCTTGATCTGGCCGCAGTTGGTGGCGACGGCGAGATCGGCGATGGTGGAGTCCTCGGTCTCGCCCGAGCGGTGCGACATCACCGCGGTGTAGCCGGCGCGGTGGGCCATGTCGACGGCGGCGAGGGTCTCGGTGAGCGAGCCGATCTGGTTCACCTTCACCAGGATGGAGTTGGCCACGCCCTTGCGGATGCCGTCAGAGAGACGGGCGACGTTGGTGACGAACAGGTCGTCGCCCACCAGCTGGCAGCGGCCGCCGATGCGGTCGGTGAGCAGCTTCCAGCCGGCCCAGTCGTCCTCGGCCATGCCGTCCTCGATGGAGACGATCGGATAGTCGGCGACCAGCTTCTCAAGGTACTTCGCCTGCTCGTCCGGCGTGCGGGTGACGCCCTCGCCCTCATAGACATAGGCGCCGTCCCGGAAGAACTCGGTGGAGGCGCAGTCGAGGGCCAGCATCATGTCGTCGCCGGGCCTGTAGCCGGCGTCCTCGATGGCCTTCATCACGAAGTCGAGGGCGGCCTCGGCGGAGGGCAGGTTCGGGGCGAAGCCGCCCTCGTCGCCCACATTGGTGTTCTGGCCGGCGGCCTTGAGGTTGGCCTTCAGGCGGTGGAACACCTCGGCGCCGGCGCGCACGGCGTCAGCCAGGGTGGGCGCGCCCACCGGCATGATCATGAATTCCTGGAAGTCGATGGGATTGTCGGCGTGGGCGCCGCCGTTGAGGATGTTCATCATCGGCACCGGCAGCACGCGGGCGGTGGCGCCGCCGACATAGCGGTACAGCGGCAGGCCGGACGCCTGGGCGGCGGCTTTCGCCACGGCCAGCGACACGCCAAGGATGGCGTTGGCGCCGAGGCGGCCCTTGTTGGGGGAGCCGTCCAGCCCGATCATCACCTCGTCGACGCCCGGCTGGTCCTCGGCGTCCATGCCGAGCAGGGCCTCGCTGATCTCGTTGTTGACGGCCTCGACCGCCTTCAGCACGCCCTTGCCGCCGTAGCGGGCCGTGTCGCCGTCGCGCAGCTCGACAGCCTCATGGGCGCCGGTGGAGGCGCCGGACGGAACGGCGGCGCGGCCGAAGGAACCGTCCTCCAGCGCCACATCGACTTCCACGGTGGGATTGCCCCGGCTGTCGAGAATCTCGCGGGCGACGATATCGACGATGGCGGTCATGGACTTGAAGCTCCAGTGGTCAGGTTGCGCGGGCTGTCACGCGCCGCGCCATGGCGCGCGGCGAAGGGCGCGACAGCATCTGGTGGCCTTTTACGGCATCGTCCGGTGCTTTCAAGCGCCATGACGCGGCCGGCGGGCGGTTTGGCGCGGTCCGGGACGACGCGCCGCGCCACGACGGCGGGACCGGGGCCGGGCGCCGCGGCGTTTCCCGCGGGCGGCAAAAGCGTTATACGGTCGGCCATGAGCGAGAACCCCCACCAGAACCTTGCCGCCCATCTCCGCCATCTCGGCCGGCAGACCGCCGCGCCGGCAGATCCGGAGTCGGCGGCGCTCGACCGCGTGCCCAATCCGCACCCGGACACGGATTACGTGGCGCGCTTCACCGCGCCCGAGTTCACCTCGATCTGCCCCGTCACCGGCCAGCCGGATTTCGCCATCCTGGTGATCGACTACGTGCCGGACAAATGGCTGGTGGAGTCGAAGTCGCTGAAGCTCTACCTGCACGCCTTCCGCAATCACGGAGCGTTCCACGAGGACTGCACGGTGGCGATCGGCAAGCGCCTGGCGGGGCTGCTGGAGCCGCGTTACCTGCGCATCGGCGGCTACTGGTACCCGCGCGGCGGCATTCCCATCGACGTGTTCTGGCAGACCGGCGCGCCGCCGGAGAACGTGTGGCTGCCGGATCCTGGCGTGCAGCCTTACCGGGCCCGCTACTGAGCGCGGCGGCGTGACGTGAGGAAAAGCCAGGGGCGCCGGCGCTGTCCGGCGCCTTTTTCATTCCGGAGAGAATAATTTTCCGGAGCGGTTTCGCGAAAACCAGGCGCCGACGCCCGGCCAATGACATGTCATATACGTTATGACAACTTGCCCGGCGGCGGATGCGCCAGCAGACTTCCCCCTGCGAACGGTCGTTGTTCGCGTGCCTGAATGCAGGCGCTACGGGAGGAAACAATGAAAAAGCTTCTGGCGATCGCGGCGGCGGCGCTGCTGCTCGGCGGCTCCGCCCTTGCCCAGGATGGCGGAACGCCGGGCGTAACCAGGGACAGCATCAGGATTGGCCAGACCACCGCCTTCAGCGGCCCCGCCTCGCACTATTCGGTGATCGTCAAGGCCACCGACGCCTATTTCAGGGAGCTGAACGCCAGGGGCGGCGTCAACGGGCGCAAGGTCGAGCTGATCCAGCTCGACGACGGCTATTCCCCGCCCAAGACCGTCGAACAGACCCGCAAGCTCGTGGAGCAGGAAGAGGTCGCCTTCATTTTCAATCCGCTCGGAACGCCCACCGGCCTCGCGGTGCAGAAATATCTCAACAACAAGGGCGTGCCGCAGCTGTTCATCGCCTCGGGCAACAGCTTCTGGGACAATCCGAAGGAATATCCCTGGACCACCGGCCTGCAGCCCTCCTATTTCAGCGAAGGCGTGGTCATCGGCCGCTACATCGCCAAAAACCTGCCCAACGCCAGGGTGGCGCTGCTCCATCAGGCGGACGACTTCGGCAAGGACTATCTCAACGGCCTGCGCAAGGGCCTCGGCGCCAACGCCGACAGGCAGCTGGTGAAGGTCGCCGCCTACCAGCCCACCGATCCGGT
The DNA here is from genome assembly GCF_042432745.1 of Camelimonas abortus. NCBI lineage: Bacteria > Pseudomonadati > Pseudomonadota > Alphaproteobacteria > Hyphomicrobiales > Chelatococcaceae > Camelimonas > Camelimonas abortus. The sequence continues at coordinate 1,171,310 of NZ_JBHLWR010000006.1, forward strand.
GATCGACAACCAGCTGGTCGACCTGAAAGCCTCCGGCGCCGACGTGTTCGTCAACATCTCCATTCCGAAATACACCGCCCAGGCCATCCGCAAGGTGGCGCAGATGGGCTGGAAACCGACGCATTTCATTTCGTCCATCTCCGCCTCGGTGGCGGCGGTGATGACCCCGGCCGGGCCGGAGAACGGCGTGGGCGTGATCGCAACCGCCTACGTCAAGGACCCGAAAGATCCGCAGTGGAAGGACGATCCGGGCATGAAGGAGTTCCACGCCTTCATGGACCGCGCCATGCCCAACGCCGACCGGGCCGACACCAACTATGTCTACGGCTATCTGGCGGCGAAGATTCTCGAGGACGTGCTGAAACGCGCCGGCGACGACCTGTCGCGCAGGAACATCCTCAAGGCGGCCACCACCATGGATCTGGACGTGCCGGTGCTGCTGCCGGGCATCAAGGTGAAAAACTCGCCCGAGCGCTATTCGCCCATCACCCAGATGCAGCTGACGCGCTTCGACGGCAAGACGTTCCAGCCGTTCGGCGAAGTGATCTCGGCGGACTGACGCCGCGGCCGCAGACAGGGGCCCGCGCCGGCGGGCCCTTTTTGTTCCGGGCCGGGCGGCCCGGAACGGCGCTGTCGCCGCAGCCTGGAGATGCGGAAATCCGGAAAGAGCCCCGCCCGGCCCTGACGCGCTGCGGCCGCCCGGCGCCTGGCGCTGCTGCGGACGAAACCGGCGCGAGCGCGCCCTGCCCCGCCCGCGGGCCGGCGTCAGGGCGCGCCGTCGAGCCCCTTGGCGAGACGGTCGAAGGCCACCAGCTGGCGCACCAGCGCCTCCAGTTCGGCCAGCGGCACCATGTTGGGACCGTCGGAGGGGGCGCGGTCCGGGTCCTCATGGGTCTCGATGAACACCCCGGCCACGCCCACGGCCACCGCCGCCCGCGCCAGCACCGGCACGAAACGCCGCTCGCCGCCCGAGGCTGTTCCCTGCCCGCCCGGCTGCTGCACCGAATGGGTGGCGTCAAAGATCACCGGCGCGCCGGTCTGCTCGGCCATCACCGGCAGCGCCCGCATGTCGGAGACCAGGGTGTTGTAGCCGAAGGACACGCCGCGTTCGGTCACCAGCACGTCGGGGTTGCCGGCGCCGGTCACCTTGGCCACCACGTTCTTCATGTCCCAGGGGGCGAGGAACTGGCCCTTCTTGACGTTCACCACCCGTCCGGTGGCGGCGGCGGCGACCAGCAGGTCGGTCTGCCGGCACAGGAAGGCGGGAATCTGCAGCACGTCGGCCACTTCCGCCACCGGCGCGCACTGGCCGGGCTCGTGCACGTCGGTGAGCACCGGCACGCCGAACCTGTCGCGGATTTCCGCGAACACCGGCAGGGCCGCCTCAAGGCCGACGCCGCGCGCCGCGCCGGCCGAGGTGCGGTTGGCCTTGTCGAAGGAGGTCTTGAACACGAGGCCGACGCCGAGCCGCTCCGCCATGGCGGCGAGCTCGCCGGCCATCATCAGCGCGTGCTCGCGGCTCTCCATCTGGCAGGGGCCGGCGATCAGCGCCAGCGGCAGCGCCGCGCCGAACTGCACGGGCCGGCGCGTCTGCGCGCCGACGGTGACGACCGAACGGGCTGGGCGGGTCATGGTCGCATGTCCTTCCGGCGGAAGGCGCCACGGATGCCGGCGCCTGAAAATGCGGGACGTCCCGCGGGGACGCCCGGAAAGCTGTCCCGCGTTCCGGGCAGAAAGGCGGGGGCGCGCGGCGGCGGCGCCCGGCCCCGGCGGCCGTCAGACCAGCCGGCTCTGGGCGATCGCCGCCTCGATGAAGCTGCAGAACAGCGGGTGCGGCTCCAGCGGACGCGACTTGTACTCCGGATGGTACTGCACGCCGATGAACCAGGGGTGGTTCACATATTCCACCGTCTCCGGCAGCACGCCGTCCGGCGAGACCCCGGCGAAGCGCAGGCCCACCGCCTCCAGCCGCTCGCGATAGTCCATGTTGACCTCGTAGCGGTGGCGGTGGCGCTCGGAGATCTCCGTGGCCCCGTAGATTTTGGCGATCCTGCTGTCCGGCGCCAGCACCGACTTGTAGGCGCCGAGGCGCATGGTGCCGCCGAGATCGCCGCCGGCGCTGCGGCGCACCAGCTCGTTGCCGCTGAGCCATTCGGTGAGCAGGCCGACCACGGGCTCGTCGGTGGGGCCGAATTCGGTGGAGCTGGCGTTGGGCAGGCCGGCGAGCGAACGGCAGGCCTCGATCACCGCCATCTGCATGCCGAAGCAGATGCCGAGATAGGGCACCTTGCGCTCGCGGGCGAAGCGGGCGGCGCGGATCTTGCCCTCGGCGCCGCGCTGGCCGAAGCCGCCCGGCACCAGAATGCCGTGCACATGCTCCAGGAACGGCGCCGGATCCTCGCGCTCGAACACCTCGCTCTCGATCCAGTCGATGTTGACGCGCACGCGGTTGGCGATGCCGCCGTGGGTCAGCGCCTCGATCAGCGACTTGTAGGCGTCCTTCATGCCCGTGTACTTGCCCACGATGGCGATGGTGACCTCGCCCTCGGGATTTTTCACGCGCTCGGAAATCTGCCGCCACCTGCCGAGATCCGGCTCGGGAGCGTCCCTGACGCCGAAGGCGGCCAGCACCTCGGTGTCGAGGCCCTCGGCGTGATAGGACAGCGGCACGTCGTAGATGGAGGCGACGTCGCGCGCCTCGATCACCGCCGACTCGCGCACGTTGCAGAACAGCGAGAGCTTGCGGCGCTCCTCGCGCGGAATCGGCCGGTCGGTGCGGCACAGCAGGATGTCCGGCTGCACGCCGATGGAGCGCAGCTCCGCCACCGAGTGCTGGGTGGGCTTGGTCTTGAGCTCGCCGGCGGAGGGAATCCACGGCAGCAGCGTCAGGTGCATGTAGATGGCCTGGCCGCGCTCCAGCTCCTGGCCGAGCTGGCGGATCGCCTCGAGGAACGGCAGGCTCTCGATGTCGCCCACCGTGCCGCCGATCTCCATCAGCACGAAGTCATAGCCTTCGTTGCCGCTGAGGATGAACTCCTTGATGGCGTTGGTGACGTGCGGAATCACCTGCACCGTGGCGCCGAGATAGTCGCCGCGGCGCTCGCGGGCGATAATGTCGGAATAGATGCGCCCGGTGGTGATGTTGTCCTGCCGGGTGCACGGATTGCCGGTGAAGCGCTCGTAATGCCCCAGGTCGAGATCCGTCTCGGCGCCGTCGTCGGTGACGAACACCTCGCCGTGCTGGTACGGGCTCATGGTGCCCGGATCGACGTTGAGATAGGGATCGAGCTTGCGAAGGCGGACCTTGTAGCCGCGCGCCTGGAGAAGCGTGCCCAGGGCGGCCGAAGCCAGTCCCTTGCCAAGGGATGAAACCACGCCGCCAGTGATGAAAACATACCGCGTCATGGGACCTGCTGGATACGCCGAATCGCCTGCTTTGGCGAGAGGCGCGGTTTGGATTTGTCCGGTCATCACAAAAAAATGCCCCGCCGCCGCGGCGACGGGTCCGTTGTCATGAACAATGTCTGGCCACGGGGCGCGGGCGTCAACCGGCCTGCGCCGCCGCAAGGCGTCGTCCCTGGGGCGCGCCGTCTTGCGGGCGGTCGCCGGCGGCGGCCGCCCCCTCCCGCTGGCGTGATCAGTTCTGCTGGGCCGGCGCCTGCGGCGCGGCGGGGGCCGGAGCGACCGGGGCGGAGGGAACCGCCGGAGCGGCGGGCGCGGCCGGCGCCTGGTTCTGCAGCTGCTGCAGCTGCTCGAGCACGCCGCCGCCCGCCGGGGCCGCCGGCGCGCCGGCCGGCGCGGTCTGCGACGGCAGGGCGCGGTCGAGCACCGAGCCGCGGTCGCGCGACACGGTGGCCAGCACCGTCAGGCCGAGGCTGGTGATGAAGAACAGGCCCGCCAGAATCGCCGTCAGCCGGGTCAGGGCGTTGGCCTGGCCGCGGCCGGTCATCAGGCCGGAAACGCCGCTGCCGCCGCCCATGCCAAGACCGCCGCCCTCCGAGCGCTGGAGCAGCACGACGCCGACGAGCGCCAGCACGATGAGCAGGTGAATGACGATAAGGACAGTTTGCATGAGCGGGCGTCCACTGACCGCCGGCAGGCGGCCCTGATGTGAAAAATGGAATATGGCGTTCAGTTACCCGGCAGGGCGTTTACCACGTCCGACGCCGCGGGCAAAGCGCCCCCGACCGGGGACGCCGCCCGCGCCGGGGCGCGCCTCAGGCCGGGCAGGCGGCGGCGATGGCGAGGAAGTCCGCCGCCACCAGGCTGGCGCCGCCCACCAGGGCGCCGTCCACGTCCTCCACCGCCAGCAGCGCGGCGGCGTTGGAAGGCTTCACCGAACCGCCGTACAGCAGGCGCACGCCGTCGGCGAAGGCGGCGCCGAAACGGCTGCGCAGCTGGGCGCGCATGAAGGCGTGCACTTCGGCCACGTCGGCCTCGGTCGGGGTCAGGCCGGTGCCGATGGCCCACACCGGCTCATAGGCGACCACGAGGGGGCCCTCCCCGTCCGGAACCGAGCCGGCGAGCTGGGCCCCCACCACCTCAAGGGCGCGGCCGGCGTCGCGCTCCTCGCGGGTCTCGCCCACGCAGACGATGGGGGTGAGGCCGGCGCGGCGGGCGGCCAGGGCGCGGGCGCGCACGTCGGCGTCGGTCTCGCCGTTAAAGGCGCGGCGCTCGGAGTGGCCGACGATGACGTAGGAGGCGCCGGCGTCCGCCAGCATTTCGGCGGCGATCTCGCCGGTATGGGCGCCGGAGATTTCCGGGTGGCAGGTCTGGGCACCGATGGCGACGCGGCTGCCGACGGCGGCGGCGGCGAACGCGTAAACCAGGGTGGCGGGCGGGCACACCAGCAGGTCGGCCTTCGCGCGCAGGCCGGCGTCATAGCCCTCGATCACCGCGCCGAGCGTGCGGCCGCCGGCGATCTTCAGACCATTCATCTTCCAGTTGCCTGCAATGAGCGGGCGGCGCTTCTGACCGGACATCCTGCCTTCCTTCGGTTTCCAGAGTGTCTGCCGCGGCGGGGCGCCGTCGCGGGCGCCGCGCGCGCCCGTCCGCCGCTGTCGCCGGAGGCTGTAGCAGAGCGGCCGGCGCCCTGCAATCGCCCCGCCCGCGGCGGCTCCGCGCGCAGCCTCCACTGCCCCCTCCCGCCCGCGCGCGCCGTTCCCGGGCCCCTGTTTCTCCGCCGGCGATGGACGCCGCGGCGCCGGTGCTTTATGTCACGCTCAGGCCCTGCGTCATCCAGGGCGAAGGAAGGCGCGCGGCCAGCGCGTTTCCCATCCTCTCCCGGCTCACCAGCCAGCCCGGCGGCGGCCTGCGCCCCGGCGGCGCCAAGGAAGGTCGATTGGTCACATGCTTCAGGGAATGCGTAACGCGAGCCAGGGCCTGGTCGGCAAGGTCATCGTCGGGGTCCTTTTCGGACTGCTGATCGTGTCTTTCGCCATCTGGGGCATCGGCGACATGCTCCAGGGGGGCGGCCGCAACACCGTGGCGCGCATCGGCAAGACCGAGATCACCATGGACCAGTTGCGGACCGCCTGGCAGAACGAGCTGCAGCGCATGTCCCAGGAGAGCCGCACGGTGATCACGCCGGAGAAGGCGCGCGAAATGGGGCTCGACGCGGCGGTGTTCGGCCGGCTGGTGACCGAGGCGCTGCTCAGCCAGGAGGGGCAGCGGCTGAAACTTGGCGTCACCGACGCCTATCTGGCGCAGCTTGTGCTGGACGACCCCGCCTTCCGCGGCCTCAACGGCCAGTTTGACCGCGCCCGTTTCAACGAGCTGCTGCGCAACAGCGGCCTCAGCGAGGCCGCCTATCTGGCCGACCTGCGCGGCCTGCAGGTGCGCCGGCAGATCATGGACGCTCTCGCCGGCGGCCTCGAGACGCCCCAGGCGATGCGCGAGGCGGTGTACCGCGTCGGCGCCGAGCGGCGCGACGCCGCTTTCGTGACGCTCTCCGCCGCCAGCGCCGGCGACATCCCCGCCCCCTCCGGCGAACAGCTGAAGGCCTGGTATGAGGGCGCGAAGGCGCGCTTCCGCGCCCCGGAGCGGCGCTCGCTCAACGTCATCGCCCTGACGCCGGACTCGCTGGCCAAAGCGAAGAATCTCGCCGCCAGCGTCACTGACGCCGAGATCGCCGCCCGCTACGAGGCGGAGAAAAACACCCGTTACGGCGCGCCCGAGCGGCGCGCGCTGCAGCAGATTCCGTTCCCGGACGAGGCGACGGCGAAAGCGGCGCTGGAGTCGATCCGCGCCGGCAAGAGCTTCGAGCAGGTGGCGAAGGAGCGCGGCGTCTCCGAAAGCGACATGGAGCTGGGCGAGGTCACCCGCGACCAGGTGTTCGATCCGGCGGTGCGCGACGCCGCCTTCGCCCTCGCCCCCGGCGCGGTGAGCGAGCCGGTGAAAGGCAATTTCGGCGTGTTCCTGGTGCGGGCGAAGTCGGTCACCCCGGCCTCGGTGAAGCCGCTGGAGGAGGTGCGCGACGCCATCCGCGCCGCGCTGGCGCGGGAGAAGGCGAAGGCGGAGATCGACAGCCTGCATGACCGCATCGAGGACATGCGCCTCAGCGCCCGGCCGCTGCCGGCCATCGCCCGGGAGCTGGGCCTGCCGCTGACGCAGGCGCAGGACGTGGACGCCAGCGGCCGCGACGCCTCCGGCGCCCCCGCGGCGGCGCTCGCCGGCCTGCCCGGCGCGAAGGAGCTGCTGCGCGAGGCCTTCGCGACCGACGTCGGCGCCGACAACGAGGCGCTCAGCGTCGACGACGGCTACGTCTGGTTTGAGGTGACCGGCGTGACGCCGGCCCACGACCGGCCGCTGGACGAGGTCCGTCCCCAGGCGGAGCAGGCCTGGCGCGCGGACGAGACGGCGAAGCGCCTCGCCGCCCGCGCGAAGGAGATCGTGGAGAAGGTGGACGCCGGCGCGACGCTGGCGGCGGCCTCCGGCCTTGCGCCGCAGACGGCGGACGGCCTGCAGCGCGGCCAGCCCTCCGGCCCGCTCGACGTGGACGCCGTGCGCCAGATCTTCTCGGTGCCCGCCGGCAAGGCCGGCTCGGCGAAGAAAGGCGACGACCTGATCGTGTTCCGGGTGGAGTCGGCGACCATGCCGGCCTACGCTCCCGGCGCGCTTCCGGAGGCCTTCGTCCGGCAGATGAACCTCGCCCTGGCCGACGACCTGCTCACCGCCTACGTGCGATACCTGCAGGAGCGTTTCGGCGTGAGCGTCAACCAGCAGAACCTTCGCAACGCGATCGGTTCGGCCCAGCAGTAAGCTGTCCCATGCAGTTTGAACCCTCCCTCGACGACGCCCGCGCCCTGTATGAGGCGGGCCGTCCGTTTCCGCTGGCGGCGCGGCTGGTCGCCGACCTGGAGACGCCGCTCGGCGCCTATATCCGCCTGGCCGCCGCCGCCCCCGGCCCCAGTTTCCTGCTGGAGACGGTGCAGGACCTCTCGGTGCGCGGCCGCTACTCGATGATCGGCGTGCTGCCGGACGTGATCTGGCGCTGCGTCGACGGCAAGGCGCAGATCAACCGCAACGCCGCGACGGATCCGGACGCCTTCGCTGACGAGGCGGCGGCGCCGCTGGAGTCGCTGCGCGCCCTGGTGCGCGAGAGCGCCATGGAGATGCCGCCCGGCCTGCCGCCCATGGCGGTGGGCGTGTTCGGCTATCTCGGCTACGACATGGTGCGCCACATGGAGCGCCTGCCGCAGACCAATCCCGACGCGCTCGGCGTGCCGGAGGCGATCATGCTGCGGCCGACGCTGATGGCCGTGTTCGATTCGCTGAAGGACGAGCTGATCCTGGTGACGCCGGTGCGGCCGCGCCCGGGAGTCCCGGCCACGGCGGCGGTGGCGGCGGCCCAGGAGCGGCTGGAGGCCGCCCTCGCCGCCCTCGCCGCGCCGCTGCCGCCGGAGCCGGCCGTGGACGGCGCCGTCCAGCCGGCGCCGGAGCCGGTCTCCAACACCCCGCCGGAAACCTTCATGGCCATGGTGGAGAAGGCGCGCGAATACGTGCGCGCCGGCGACATTTTCCAGGTGGTGCTGGGCCAGCGCTTCGAGGCGCCCTTCACCCTGCCGCCGCTGTCGCTGTACCGGGCGCTGCGGCGCATCAACCCCTCGCCCTATCTCGCCTATCTCGACCTTGGCTCCTTCCAGCTGGTGTGCTCGAGCCCGGAGATCCTGGTGCGCGCCCGCGAGGGCAAGGTCACCATCCGGCCGCTCGCCGGCACCCGCCCGCGCGGCGCCACGCCGGAGGAGGACCGCCGCCTCGGCGAGGAGCTGCTGGCCGATCCCAAGGAGCGCTCCGAGCACCTGATGCTGCTCGACCTCGGCCGCAACGACGTGGGCCGCGTCTCGAAGATCGGCACGGTGAAGGTCACCGAGAGCTTCGTGCTGGAGCGCTACAGCCACGTGCAGCACATCGTCTCCAATGTGGAGGGCGAGCTGGACCCGCGCTGCGACGCCATCGACGCGCTGGTGGCGGGCTTCCCGGCCGGCACGCTCTCCGGCGCGCCCAAGGTGCGGGCAATGGAGATCATCGACGAGCTGGAGCTGGAGCGGCGCGGTCCGTTCGGCGGCTGCATCGGCTATTTCGGCGCCAATGGCGACATGGACAGCTGCATCGTGCTGCGCACCGCCCTGGTGAAGGACGGCCGCATGGCGGTGCAGGCCGGCGCCGGCGTGGTGTACGATTCCGACCCTCGCTCGGAGCTGATGGAATGCGTCAACAAGTCGAAGGCGCTGTTCCGCGCGGCTGAGGAGGCGATCCGCATCGCCGCCCTCGCCCGCCGCGGCCAGTAGGCCGCCCGTTCGCGGCCGCTGCGCCGCCCCGGCCGGCGGCGGCCGCGCGCCCTTCCGCTGCGCGCCGGCGCGGGCAGCGTCTGTCGCAGTCTGCGGCGCCCGTCCGCCAGTGTTGGCGGCGCCGCCGCCCGGATGTAAAAGGCCCGGCCATGAAGCGCGTGGTTCTTGTCGACAATTATGATTCCTTCACCTGGAATCTCGTGCACCTGATCGGGAGCCTCGGCCCCACGGTGGAGGTTTACCGCAACGACGTGGTGACGCCGGCGGAGATCGGGGCGATGGCGCCGGACGCCGTCGTGCTGTCGCCAGGACCATGCACGCCGGACGAAGCCGGCGTCTGTCTCGACGTGGTGCGCCAGCTGGGGCCGGAAATTCCGGTGTTCGGCGTCTGCCTCGGGCTGCAGACCATCGGCCAGGCCTATGGCGGCAAGGTGGTGCGGGCGCCGCTGCCCATGCACGGCAAGGTCTCGGTGGTGCGCCATTGCGGCGAGGGCATTTTCGCCGGCATTCCCGGGCCGTTCAACGCCACGCGCTATCATTCGCTGGTTGTGGAGCGCGCCACCTGCCCGGCGGAGCTGCGCGTCACGGCCGAGACCGGCGACGGCCAGATCATGGGCCTCTCCCATGCCAGCCATCCGGTGCATGGGGTGCAGTTCCACCCCGAGAGCATTCTCTCCGAGCATGGGGCGACGATGATGCGCAATTTCCTCACCCTCGCCGACGCGTGGAACGGCGCGCGCGCGCCCAAAGCCTGACGGGACGCCATGGAAGCATTCAAACCGTTTATCGCCAAGGTCGCCACCGGCGCCGCCCTCACCCGCGACGAGGCCCGGGCCGCCTTCGAGACCATGCTGTCCGGCGAGGTGACTCCCGCCCAGGCCGGCGCCTTCCTCATGGGCCTGCGCGTGCGCGGCGAGGCGCTGGACGAAATCGTCGGCGCCGTCTCCGCCATGCGCGGCCGCATGGTGAAGGTGGAGGCCCCCAAGGACGCCATCGACATCGTCGGCACCGGCGGCGACAACGCCGGCAGCTGGAACGTCTCCACCCTCAGCGCGGTGGTTGTGGCCGGCTGCGGCGTGCCCGTGGCCAAGCACGGCAACCGCGCCGCCTCGTCGAAGTCCGGCTCGGCCGACGTGCTGATGGCGCTTGGCGTCAATCTTGACCTCGGCCCGGCGGACATCAGCCGCTGCATCCGCGAGGCGGGCGTGGGCTTCATGTTTGCGCCCAACCATCACCCCTCAATGCGCCATGTGGCGGCGGTGCGCAGCGAGCTGGGGGCGCGCACCATTTTCAACATCCTTGGGCCGCTCTCCAATCCCGCCTCCGTGCGCCGGCAGCTGCTCGGCTCCTTCTCCGCGTCATGGCTGGAGCCGATGGTGCAGGTGCTGCAGGCGCTGGGCGCGGAGCGCATCTGGGCAGTGCACGGCTCCGACGGCCTCGACGAGATCACCACCACCGGTCCCACCCAGGTGGTGGAGCTGAAGGACGGGCGCATCTCCTCCTTCACCGTCAGTCCGGAGGACGTCGGCCTGCGCCGCGCCGCGCCGGAGGAGCTGAAGGGCGGCGACCCGCAGCACAACGCTTCGGCGGCCATGCGGCTGCTGCAGGGCGAGCCGGGAGCCTACCGGGACATTGTGGCGCTCAACGCCGGCGCCTCGCTGGTGGTGGCCGGCAAGGCGGCGGACCTGGCCGAGGGCGTGCGCATGGCGCAGAAGGCCATTGACGACGGATCGGCGCGACGGGCGCTGGAGAAGCTGGTGACGGCCAGCCATGCAGGAGCGATGGCATGAGCGACGTGCTGAAACGCATCGGCGCCTACAAGCTTGAGGAGATCGCCGCGGCGAAGCAGGCGGTTCCCCAGGCGCGCATCGAGGAGCTGGCCGCCGCCGCCCCGGCGCCGCGCGGCTTTCTGGCGGCGCTGGAGCGGCGCATCGCGTCCGGCAGGCCGGCGCTGATCGCCGAGATCAAGAAGGCGAGCCCGTCCAGGGGGCTGATCCGGGCGGATTTCGACCCGCCGGCCCTGGCGCAGGCCTATGAGGCGGGCGGCGCGACCTGCCTTTCGGTGCTCACCGACGCGCCATCCTTCCAGGGAAGCCCGGATTACCTGAAGGCGGCGCGCGCCGCCTGCAGCCTTCCGGCTCTGCGCAAGGATTTCCTGTATGAACCGTACCAGGTGTTCGAGGCGCGCGCCTGGGGAGCCGACTGCATCCTGGTGATCATGGCCGCCGTGGACGACGCCACCGCGCTGGAGCTGACGCGGACGGCGACCCGCCTCGGCATGGACACACTGGTGGAGGTGCACGACGGCGAGGAGCTGGAGCGGGCGCTGAAGCTGCCGTCGCGGCTGCTGGGCGTCAACAACCGCAACCTGCGCACCTTTGAGACCACGCTGGCGGTGACCGAGCAGCTGGCGCCTCTGGTTCCGCGCGACCGGGTCCTGGTCGGCGAGAGCGGCATTTTCACGCCCGGCGACATCGCGCGCCTGGCCGCCTGCAACGTCCACGCCTATCTGGTGGGCGAGAGCCTGATGCGCCAGCCGGACGTGACCGCGGCGACGAAGACGCTTCTGGGCGAGGGCTGAAACGCCGGCGCGCCGCCGCCCGGCGCGTCATCTCCCTGCGGCGTCCGGCTTCCGCGCCATCGCGCGGCCCCGGCAGGCTGCGCGGCGCGCCATGCGCCGTACGTACCGTGACATGCTCGCCGCCCCCATGGGCCGCATGCGCCCGCGCGACCGGCGGACGGACGCCGGCCATGGCGGCTCGCGCTGACCGCGACGGGCGTCAGGGGCATGGCCGCGGCGAGCCCCCGGATGAAGGCGGTCGCCGGCTCGGGGGATGACGGCGGCGGCGCCCGCAGCCCGTGACGGCGACAGGCGTCGCCCAGGGAGCCCATCGCGGCGCGCCAGTGACGCGCGCAAACTGCCGCCGCGGCCGGCCGCCGCGCGCGCACGACCTGCATCGCGAGACCGGCCTCCTCCGCCAGCCATGCGAGCCGCCCTGCCGGCGGGTCTGGCGGCGCATGGTCCGCCGTGATCCCGCAGGCGACGGGGCCATCCGCAGCCCGCGCCATGCGCCGTCGCGCCCTGTCCCCGTCCGCCGCCCGGCCGGCGGAGGCGGCGGCCTCATTCAGCCGCGGCGCGCTGCGCGTAGCCGAATTCCAGCCCGTCCATGTCGCCTTTCGCCCGCCAGGCCTCCCACATGCGCAGGAACACCGTGGGGCCGCGCCAGTACTGGTTGTTCTTCAGCTCGCGCAGCTGTCCCACCTTGCCCTCGTTGTTGTAGTAGCCGGGCGTGCAGGCCTCCAGATAAGGCACGCGGGCGCGGGCGACGTCCACGCAGGTCTTCACCCAGGCGTCCTGGGCGGCCTGGGAGCACTCCACGGTGACGGCGCCGCGCTCGCGCATGCGCTGCAGGATCCAGGCGATGTGCCGGGTCTGCTCGGCCAGCATGTGCTGGAAGTTGGGGCTCTGGCCCGACTGCACCGGCGTGACGATGAAGCAGTTGGGGAAACCGCGCGAGAACAGGCCGTGGAAGGTCTCCGCCCCGTCCTTCCAGCGCTCGCTCAGGGTGACGCCGTCGCGGCCATACACCTCCATGCCGAACCGGCGGGTGATGCTGGTGCCGACCTCAAAGCCGGTGGCGTAGACCAGGCAGTCCAGTTCATAGAGCTGGCCGTTGGCCACCACCCCTTGCGGCGTGATGCGCTCCACGCCGCGGCCGTTGGTGTCCACCAGATGCACGTTGGGGCGGTTGAAGGTGGGCAGATATTCATCGTGGAAGCACGGCCGCTTGCAGAACTGGCTGTACCAGGGCTTGAGCGCCTCGGCGGTCTTGCGGTCGCGGACGATGGCGTCCACCCGGGCGCGCACGCGCTCCATTTTCTGGAAGTCGGCGAGCTCAATGAGCTTTTGCGGATCCTCCACCGGCTCGCCGGCCTTCTGCCGGCGGCGGGCGGCGAGCAGGATGTTGCCGATCAGGTCGGTCCAGCCGTCGTTGACCAGATCCACGTCAAAGTCCGCGCCGGAGACGACGGCGGTGAAATTGTCCATGCGCTCGCGCTGCCAGCCCGGCCTGAGTGTTTTCACCCATTCGGGATCGGTGGGGCGGTCGTTGCGCACGTCCACCGAGGACGGCGTGCGCTGGAAGACGTAAAGCTCCTTCGACCACTCGCCCAGATGCGGCACGCACTGCACCGCCGTGGCCCCGGTGCCGATGATGCCCACGCGCCTGTCGCGCAGCCCGGTGAGATTGCCGTTGGAGTCGCCGCCCGTGTAGGCGTAGTCCCAGCGGCTGGTATGGAAGCTGTGGCCGCGGAACGTCTCGATGCCGGGAATGCCTGGCAGCTTGGGCCGCTCCAGGGGGCCGCCGTTGAGAATGACGAAACGGGCGTAGATCTCGTCGTCGCGGCTGGTGAGCGCCCGCCAGCGGCCCTCGTTCTCCAGCCAGCGCAGTTCGGTGACCACGGTCTGGAACAGCGCGTGGGGATAGAGGTTGAAGTGGTTGGCGATGCGCCGGCAGTGGGCGAGGATCTCCGGCGCGCGGGCGTATTTGCGCTCGGGGATGTAGCCGGTTTCCTCCAGCAGCGGCAGATAGATGTAGCTTTCGGTGTCGCAGGCGGCTCCGGGGTAGCGGTTCCAGTACCAGGTGCCGCCGAAGTCGCCGCCCTTTTCGACGATGCGGAATGAATCGACGCCGGCCTCGCGCAGGCGGCCGCCGGCGAGCAGGCCGCCGAAGCCGCCGCCGATCACCAGCACCTCCACCTGCTCGATCACCGGGTCGCGGGTGAAGCCCGGCTCCACATAGGGATCCTCGAGATAACGGGCGAACGCGCCGGCCATCTCGACGTACTGGTCATTGCCGTCCTCGCGCAGGCGCCGGTCGCGCTCCTCGCGATAGCGCGCCTTCAGCGCCTCGATGTCGATGTTGGCGGCGTCGATCGCTGCGGCGTCCGTGTCGCTGGCGGCCATGTTTCGCTCCCTTGTGGCGCGGCCGGCACCGGGCGTACCGCAACCGGCGCGACGCGCCTTTTGTCATATCAAATATGATACTGGTCAGTACTGCCCTGACTGTCAACCGCTTCCCGCGCATGGCTGGCGCGGCGGGCGATGCGGCGAGCGCCCTGCCCGGCGCAGTCCCCGATTGCGGAACAGCCAGGAACAGGCTATCAATGTTCATGATTTGTTTCCGCGCGATTCGTATGGTCGCGTCCAGCCGGCGGCGCGCGCCAGGCCGCGCCCGGGCACGTGGACCGGCCACACGGGTCGCGGCGGCGCGGCGGGAGCGGCGCAGCCGGCGCGGAACGCATGCTGGACGCGGGGATGGGCGCCATGTTGACGGCGAAACAGCACGAACTACTGCGTTTCATTCACCAGCGCCTGCAGGAGACGGGCGTGCCGCCCTCCTTCGACGAAATGAAGGAGGCGCTGGCGCTCCGCTCCAAGTCCGGCATTCACCGTCTGATCATGGCGCTGGAGGAGCGCGGCTTCATCCGCCGCCTGCCCAACCGCGCCCGCGCCGTGGAGGTGCTGCGGCTGCCGGAGACGGCGGCGGCCGGCGGCGGCTTCCGTCCGCGGGTGGTGGAAGGCGGGCGCGCCGCGCCGGCAAGGGCGGCCCCGGCGCGGGAGGCGGCGCGCGAGGCCGGCGCGGGGAGCCCGGAGGTGGTTTCCGTGCCGGTGGTGGGGCGCATCGCCGCCGGCGTGCCGATCAGCGCCATCCAGCAGCAGGGCGAGTTCGTGCCCCTGCCCGCCGCCATGCTGGGCTCCGGCGAGCATTACGCCCTTGAGGTGCGCGGCGATTCGATGATCGAGGCCGGCATTCTGGAGGGCGATCTGGCGGTGATCCGCCGCCAGGATACGGCCGACAACGGCGACATCATCGTGGCGCTGATCGACGACGAGGAGGCGACGCTGAAACGCCTGCGCCGCCGCGGCCGCGAGATCGAACTGGAGGCGGCCAACCCGCACTTCGAGAACCGGGTGCTGCCGGCAGAGCGGGTGAAAATCCAGGGCCGTCTGGTCAGCCTGGTGCGCCGCTACTGACGCCGGCGCGCCCTTGGCGACCGCCCGGCGCATGCCCTCTTGTCTCGCGGGGAATCGCCGCGGCAACGGTCGAGCGGATCAATTGTCGGGCGGGCGCGACGCAGCGACCCGCAGCCCGGTGACAGGCCACAGGCGGCGGGCGAAGGCGCTCCGGAAGTCCGGGAGGCTGGAGCGCTTCGCCCCCCTTTCCCGGAGCGCTTCCCCCGCGCAGGACCGCCGCGTCGCGATGGGTTCAGACAGGGCCGAAGCGTCTGCGGCGCGGCGTTGCGCGCTCCCGCCGGCCGTGCAGGCGTTGTCAGCGATGGCCGGCGTTGGGGCCCGCAGCGGCGATGACGCCGCCCTGCGCCGGGCCATCATCCGGCGACGCCGCTCCTGCGCTCCCGGAAGGCTTCCGGCGCTTTTTGTGAACGGGCGGGCGTTCGCCTCCGCCGCGGGCTTGCCAAGCGACGTCGGCGGCGGCAAAAAGACCGCTGCCCTTGGGCGCGGGCGACGCGAACGGCGCCGCGGGCGCGCCTGGCGGGTCCGGCGACGGCCTGCGGGCGAGCGCTGGCGCAACAGCCAGACGTGACGCCGGAACCGGAAACAGGCGCCGGCGCTGCTGGATGGGTGGCCGAGTGGTTTAAGGCAGCGGTCTTGAAAACCGCCGTGCGGGCAACCGTACCGTGAGTTCGAATCTCACCCCATCCGCCATTTAATCCTGTCCGTGCCGCCACAAGATCGCCCAGGCTGTTTTGAGGCATGTTGCATCGGGATCGGACGCGCTTTCATCCCTTGACGTTTCCTAGCATATTGTTACAAGCAATATCGTTTGCTTTTTTGGTGGTGGGGCGCTTCGGGCCCATAATTCACTGGTAGAATCTGTTTGGGCACTCATTACGACGGAACTGACAGACCATGAAAGGGCAGCCAAGAATCTGGTACTACGCAGCACGATTGGCTGGGCCTTCCCATGAGCGACAGGCATACGATCAGAAGCTACACGAGGGCGTACACTCGACAGGATCTTAAGTCTGACGGGGGATGCGGGCTGCGACAAGCTATGCGGCGACAAAACAGCTCTCGGGTCGCTTGGCGTAGCGTGTGGCGTCCCTGAACTGTTTGATACGGTTCACGAACCGTCCGCCATGATATTGCCGAGGGCCGCCTCGCGGATACACGGTGAAGTCATCCTTGCTATCTAACTGGGCGAGATATTGGCCCCGGCTTTTTCGGTCCGCCATGGCTTGCGCGCGGATCACTGATATCGCAACAGCCTGTCAGCAGGACACGGTCGCAGCCCACTTCCCGGCACTTCGGCCTGCCTACAGTCCACAACCTGTAAGCCCGTCAGGCGCAGTTTGGCCGGGCGGCCTTCGGCATCAAGACAGCGTGGTTCCTGCAGCGCGTGACGTCGCGGCGGGAACGTCCCGCGCCGCCAGCGTCTCCGCCCCCTATTTCCGTCGCGCCGTGGCCGCTGACGGGAACCCAGCTGGCGTCCATGTTGACGCGGCCAATCTCGTAAGCGTTTGAGACCACTTCAGGGAGTCGATGACATATATCGACTTTTCGCCATCCAACAATCCAGTTGCAGGTAACAGATTATGTACAGGTCGAAGCGCTCGCGGGTATCGCAGCACGGGGATGAGACGGGCACACTGCCAGAGAATGCCATCAAGGACACGTCCATCGTCAACGCGCCGAATATCACAAGACCTGTATGGCAAACGCAATTCTATTGTGGCCGCTCATAATCGGTTCGTTCGTAGCCACAACGGCGCATGACCTCCCCATGATGAGAAGCCTAGAATCATCAAGCTGCCGGAGCGTCTCGAAGTTTACGTGTGCGCGTCCTGGCGAACATACCAAGCGTTAAACGTCTAATGTTTGCTCATCCGGCGCCCGCGCACGATATGGCGCACCGGTCTCGCCGCCTCGTGCCAGCCAGATCCTTGAACGTGGCCCGGGCGAGCGTTGCGCTGGCCGTCGCTTTCCCAAACTGCAGCCTTCGCCCTTTTGCCCTAAAAAGAGGTGTCACCGCAAACGCCCACAACCACGCACGCTACTTCCATAACCGGCGTGATTGACGCCATGCTCATCGCGTCGCCTCTGCCACACGAAAGGCGCTCTACCCCATTCACGACTGCGACCAGCTGCCGACCGAAAAACATCTGCATTATTGGAGTATCTCTGACGTTGCCCCCTGCGCCTATTCCGGTTTGAAGTTTGATCTGGCCCCGCTGAGAGGACCAGACATGAAGCGCACGCGGTTTTCAGAAGAACAGATCATCGCCATCCTGAAGGAACACGAGGCGGGCATTCCGGTGGCGGAGCTCTGCCGGAAGCACGGCGTCAGTGACGCCAGCATCTACAAGTGGAAGGCGCGGTTTGGCGGCATGGAAGTGTCCGAGGCCAAACGGCTGCGGGCCCTTGAGGACGAGAACAGTCGCCTGAAGCGCATGCTGGCCGACGCAATGCTCGACAATGCGGCGCTGAAGGATCTTTTGGGAAAGAAGTGGTGACGCCCGCCACGAGGCGACAGGCCGTTCGCCATCTCATGCAGCAGCACGGGATGAGCGAACGTCGGGCGTGTAAAGCCACCGGCTTCAGCCGCATGAGCATGCGTTACCAAGCGCAGCGCCGGGACGATGGCGTCCTGCGCACACGGATGAAGGAACTGGCCCATGAACGCCGGCGCTTTGGCTACCGGCGTTTGCATGTGCTGCTGCGTCGTGAAGGCTTTGAGGTCAACCACAAGCGGCTCTTCCGGATATACAGGGAAGAGCGGCTCGGGGTGCGCCGTCGGGGCGGTCGCAAGCGGGCCATCGGAACACGGGCGCCAATTGAGCCGCCGCTGTCGCCAAACGAACGGTGGTCGCTGGACTTCGTGTCCGACCAACTGACGGATGGCAGGCGGTTCCGCGTGCTGACAGTCGTGGACGACTGTACCCGCGAGTGCCTCGCGCTTGTAGCGGATACGTCCCTCTCGGGGGCGAGGGTCGCGCGTGAACTGGATGCCCTGATTGTCGCCCGGGGCAAGCCAGCCATGATTGTCAGCGACAATGGCAGCGAATTCACGTCGAACGCCATTTTGACGTGGGCAGACAGGTCCAGGGTGCGCTGGCACTATATCGCGCCTGGCAAGCCCATGCAGAATGCGTTCATCGAGAGCTTCAATGGACGTCTGAGAGACGAGTTCCTGAATGAGACGCTCTTCTCCACGCTGACCCAGACGCGCTCCCAACTGGCCAGATGGCGAGCCGATTATAACGGCTCTCGCCCACATTCTGCACTGGCGTGGCAGACGCCAGCCGCCTTTTCGGCAACGTTTGCGCAGCGGCGGGATCTGCCGTTGCGCCAGGTCGCGGGCTCCACGACAGATCCCGCTTCAACCACCCGTTCCAAGGCAACCCAAAACCGTCAGGTCGAACTCAGGGCTGGATAGAACTTGGGGGCAACGTCATCTCGTTCACACAGTCGAACCTGAACGAGCGTCGGGCCTGTTGGCTGGGGATCTAATCAGTTCCCTTCGCTTGCGACAGCGACAAGAGCGATGGCTGACAGGACGTCTTGCGCCAGCCCGCCGTATCCTGTCGCGGTCCGCCACCCGTTTTCAGCCGGCAGAAAGGCGTTCGATGAGATCGTGTCCCGTGCCGTGGTGTAGTTGGATTTCATAGCCATCGGTGATTTCCGATAGGGTCGGGTTGCTTAGAACCAACCTGAAGGACACCACCGATGACCGACGATATGATGAACCTGCGCTCGCTCGTTGAGAAGAGTGCTGACGCCGATTTGCTGCGCGAGATGATCGGCTTTGCCGCCGAGAAGCTGATGGAATTGGAGGTCGGCGCGAAAACAGGCGCGGCCTATGGCGAGAAGAATGCCTTTCGGCTGGCCCAGCGCAACGGCTACCGCGACAGAGACTGGGAGACGCGGGCCGGAACAGTAGAACTTCGCATTCCGAAACTCCGCACCGGCAGCTACTTTCCGAGCTTCCTGGAGCCGCGTCGCATGGCCGAGAAAGCCCTGACCGCGGTGATCCAGGAAGCCTACATCCAGGGCGTTTCGACCCGCTCGGTTGACGACCTCGTTAAGGCCATGGGCATGTCGGGCATTTCCAAGAGCCAGGTCTCCCGGCTGTGCGAGGAGATCGACGAGAAGGTGAAGGCTTTTCTCGACCGGCCCATCGAAGGCGAATGGCCCTACCTCTGGATTGACGCGACCTATTTGAAGGTCCGGCGTGGCGGGCGCATCGTCTCTGTTGCAGTCATCATTGCCGTCGGCGTCAACACCGACGGCCGACGCGAAGTGCTCGGCATGGAGATCGGCACGTCCGAGGCCGAGGCGATCTGGACCGAGTTTCTTCGAAAGCTGACCAGGCGGGGTCTGCGTGGCGTCAAGCTCGCCGTCTCAGATGCGCATGAGGGCATCAAAGCCGCAGTATCGAAGGTGCTCTGCGCTACCTGGCAGAGGTGCCGGGTGCACTTCATGCGCAATGCTTTGGCCCATGCTGGAAAGAGCGGACGGCGTGTCGTCTCCGCCTTCATTGCCACGGCCTTCGCTCAGGACACGTCGGAGGCGGCAAGCACCCAGTGGCGCAACGTCGCCGACCAGATCAGGCCAAAGGTGCCGAAGCTCGCCAGTCTCATGGACAGCGCCGAGCAAGACGTGCTCGCCTACATGACCTTTCCCAAGCAGCATTGGGCCAAACTTCACTCGACCAACCCGATTGAGCGATTGAACGGCGAGATCAAGCGGCGGACAGAGGTCGTCGGCATCTTCCCCAACGACGACGCTATCGTGCGCCTGGTCGGTGCACTGCTGCTCGAACAGAACGATGAATGGGCCGTCCAGCGATCCCGCTATATGACCCTTGAGACAATCGCTACGATGAGCGATGATCCACTCATCAGCCTGCCAGCAACAAGCTGACACTCATCCGACCCTCTGGGATGAGCCGTGGCCGTCTAAGCTACACCACGTCCTGGGACATCATCTTCGATGACGTTGCGTCTTCTGCAGACCCTGCGTCCCGGCGGGCGCGGCAGGATACGACATTTTGCCGGAGGCGAATGACGGCTGTCGTTCGCCGCGACCGGAGCCTGTTCCTTAGACTGTCCGCATCACAGGCCTTGTCCGCCTGGAGCCGTCGGACGCCGCCTGCGGTCTCCAGCAGGGGTACCGCCATGGAAATATCAGCCGCATTGTCTGGCGTCAGCGCGCATGTGACCGGTCGCACGTGATGGTCAGCCACACAATAGACGTCGCCCGTTCTTCCATCACCCGAGCCGCCAGTCGCCCGCACCCGCGCCCCACCCTCCCGCCCCCCGTGCGGAGCGGCTGGCCTTTACGTGTGAAAGCCCTGGCGAGAACGAACGTGCGCCGGCCATCCGCGCAAAGGGCTGCCGCCAGATGCGCCGTCGCGCCCACCTGTGATAGCGGTTGCAGATCGCGGTGAGCGGACCGCATTCCCCGGCGCATCCCGCCAGCGACAGCCGGCCCTGGGGACGTGCAGGATGCCGGAAATCACGCGACGGTCGACGATCCGTGGTTTGCATGCTGGCCCGCCCACGCCGAAGATGCGGTTCAGCGGCGTCCCATGCCGCATCCGAGCCGGAACAGGCGCCATTTCATCTCCATGCGCCTCCCAAACCAATTCGAACGCGAAGCGGGAAGAAAATTCAGACCAGTGTATGGGCTCCAAACATGGCAGGGCGCTCGGCTACCAAGGCATACATCGTCGGGCTGACCATGACGGGCGCAGGCCACCTTCTCATCCATGCGGCGCGGAAAACGCCAGCAGCCTTATCGGCTCCGTTCGCGCCGCGGCGGGATCGGCCATTGCGGCAAACCGCGCGCTACGCGACGCCTCCGCCCTGATCATCCGTTCAAATGCGACCCAGACCGCTCAGGCCCGACGCAACGCTGGAATACAGCCGGAGGGACACCCGCGCACGGGGGCGCGGCGAAGGGGGCGGCGGCGCGGGCGGGGGCCGGCTCGCGCCCGGCCTCCCCGCCTCGCAGGCGCCGCCCCGCGCCGGCAGGGCGTCCGGCTTACGCCGGGGTGATCACCGTCTTGATCACGCCCGGATCGCGCGACTCGAACAGGCGGTACGCCTCCGCGCCCTGCTCCAGCGGCAGGCGGTGGGTGATGTAACGCTCCGGCCGCAGACGGCCGGACTGCACCAGCGGGAACAGCGCCGGCAGCTCCTCGGGCACCGAGCAGGTGCCGATCCGGAAGGTCAGGCCGGCGGCGAAGGCGCGCTCCAGCGGGAACGCGTAGCGCCGCGACTGCTGAACGCCGATCACCGACACCGTGCCCCGCCGCGTCACAAGGCGCAGCGCCAGATCCACCGTGGCGTCGAGCCCCACCGCCTCGATCACGCAGTCCAGCTTGCGGCCCTTCGTGTCCTCGCGGATGCGCTCCAGCGCCTCGTCCGGCGCCAGCGCAATGGCGCCGGATTCTTCCGCCCGGGCGCGCCGGCCAGGAACCGGATCAATGGCGTAAACCTTCGCCGCGCCCATGATGAAGGCGCTGTCCACCGCCATCAGGCCGATGGGGCCAAGACCGATCACCGCCACGGTGGAGCCGGGACGGATGTCAGCGTTGCGCGCGCCGAACCATGCGGTGGACATGGCGTCAGTCAGCATCAGCGCCTGCTCGGCGGTGACGCCTTCCGGAATCTTCACCGCGTTCATGTCGCCGGCCGGCACGCGCACATATTCGGCCTGGACGCCCTGCAGCTTCGACGACAGGCCATAGCAGGCGCCGGCGCCGTTCTCGCAGTGGATGACGTTGCCCGAGAGGCACGGACGGCAGGCGCCGCAGCCCACCGCCGCGGGCAGCATCACCTTGTCGCCCACCTTCACGCGGCGCACCGAGCGGCCCACCTCGACCACCTCGCCCACCGCCTCGTGGCCGACGCAGAAGCCGATGTCCTGCGAAAAGCCGTGGCCGTGATAGATGTGCAGGTCGCTGCCGCAGATGGAGCACGCCTCCATGCGGACAATGACGTCCTGGTCCGACTGCAGCTCCGGTTCGTCCATCGCCTCGCAGCGGATGTCGCGCGGGCCGAAATAACGCAGTGCCTTCATTCGTTTTCCCCCTGACGCAGGGCTGCCTCCCTGCCTGTTCTCCCCGCCCCCCGGGCGCGCTCCGCCCGGCGCACGGGCCGGCCGCGGCGGCGCCGGCGCGCCGCCGCAGGGTCAGGCTTCCGTTACGATGAATCCGCCGGCGGCGCCATGCGCCAGGGTGATGGCGCGGCGTCTTTTCCCGCCCTGCATGCGGCGCGGACGGGGCCGGGGGCAACCCGCGCCCCCTGCTCCGCCGCTGGCGCCGCCCCGGAGAGAGGCGTGGTGACAGACCATTAACCGGACCGTTTAACGCGCCGCCAGGCGAAACCGGCCGACAGTGGGCGGACAGCAGCGGGAGCACGACATGTCGGTCATTTGCGCCATTTTCACCGGTATCATCGCCGCCGCGGCCGTCGGCGCGGCCGAGTGGCTCCCCCGCCGCGGCGCCCGCGGCTGAGGCCACCCCCAAGCCGCCGGAGCCTCAGGCGGCGGCCTCCCCGGGCGCGCCGGCGCGCGCCAGGTCGGCGTCCACCATCTCGCGAATGGTGTCGGCGGCGCTGCGGCGCGGCGCCCAGCCCAGCAGCCGGCGGGCAAGGCTGGCGTCGCCGCGCAGCTCGCGGATCTCAAGCGGCCGCTCCAGCGCCGGATCGCGCCGCACGTGCCGCTCCCAGTCCAGCCCGGCGTGGGCGAAGGCGATGGCGCACAGCTCGCGCACGCTCATGGACACGCCGGTGGCGATCACCAGATCCACCGGCTCCGGCAGCTGCAGCATCATCCACATCGCCTCCACATAGTCGCGGGCGTGGCCCCAGTCGCGGCGCGCGTCCAGGTCGCCGAGCCGCAGTTCGTCGGCATGGCCGGCGCGGATGGCGGCGACGCCGCGGCTGATGCGACGGGTGACGAAGCCTTCGCCGCGCAGCGGCGACTCGTGGTTGAACAGCACGCCGCAGCAGGCGTGCAGCCCGTAGCTGTCGCGATAGGCGACGGTCATCCAGTGGGCGTAGAGCTTGGCGGCGCCGTAGGGCGAACAGGGCCGGAAGGGCGTGAGCTCGTTCTGCGCCGGCGCCCCGGAGCGGCCGAACATCTCCGAGCTCGAGGCCTGGTAATAGCGCGCCCGCGGACACACGAGCCGCACCGCCTCCAGCAGGTTGACCGCCCCCATGGCCGTGACCGAACCGGTCAGCAGCGGCTGGCGGAACGAGGTCATCACATGCGACTGGGCGGCGAGGTTGTACACCTCATGGGGCATGACCTCCTCCAGCGCCCGGATCAGGCTGGCCTGGTCCAGCATGTCGGCCTCGACCAGCCGCACGCGGTCCAGAACGCCGAGCCACTGAAGCCGCGCCGTGGCGGCCGCGCCGGCGCTGTTGCGGCGGCAGACGCCGTACACCTCATAGTTTTTTTCAAGCAGAAACTGCGCAAGATAGCCGCCGTCCTGCCCGGTTATTCCGGTGATCAGCGCGCGCCGCGTCATTCTTCGTCCATGAAACATCAATATATTTGAAACAAACTATCACGCGCCCCACATTCATTTCAATGAACCCGCGCGCACGCGCCCGAAAAAAGCCCCGCGCGCCGGCGGCGCGCGGGGCGATGAAACATGGGGGCCAACACATGGAGCCATGAACGGCGCGGGCCCGGCCGCGGCGCGCCGCGGCGGAAGCGGCGGCTTACTGCACCGAGCGCGAGCGGATGATGTCGCCCTCGCGCACCCAGCGGTCGCCCCTGAACACCTGCATCTGGAAGTCCTCGATCGGGAAGTAGTCCGTTGGCGAGGTGTTCATGGTGATGCCGTCCAGCAGCATCGGCGCCTTGTAGTCCTTCAGCGAGGCGGCGACCTTCATCAGGTTCTCGCCGGTGAGGTTGTCGCCCGCCTCCTTCAGGATGTGCGCCAGCGCCGCCGAGGTGGCGTAGCCAAACACGTAGAGGGCGTTGTTGAGATCGCCGTCCGGCATGTTCTTCGCCATCCACGCCTTGAACTCCTTCACCTCCGGATCGTCGGCGAGCGCCGGGTCGGTGGGATCCTTCAGATAGGTGGCGGTGATGGCGCCCTGGGCGTTCTCGAGACCGGCGGGCTTGAGCACCGCGCCGACCTGGGCGGCGACGTTGTTGATGATGTGCACCGGGCGCCAGTTGAGCTCGCCGAGCTTGCGCGTGGCCTGGGCCGCGAATTTCGGCGTGGACAGGTTGAGGAACACGTCGGCGCCGGACTGCTTCAGCTTGACCATCTGTGAGTCGACGGTCGGATCGGTCAGGTCATAGGGCGCCTCGGCCACGATCATGCTGACCTTGTCGCCGAGCCCGTCCTTCACGCCCTTGTAGATGTCCTTGCCGTATTCGTCGTTCTGCACCAGCACGGCGATCTTCGCGTCCGGCCATTTTTGCCTGATCAGCGCTGCGTAGGCGCGTCCTTCCGAATTGTAGGAAGGAATGAACGGCATGGTGTAGGGATTGGCCTTCGGGTCCTCGCCGAAGCGGGTGCCGCCGGAGGCCAGCAGCAGGTGCGGCACCTTCTTCTGGTTCATGTATTTCATGATCGCCGTGTTGGACGGCGTGCCCACCGTGCCGAACAGCACCAGAATGCCGTCGTTCTCCACCAGCTTGCGGGTCTGCTCCACGGCCTTGGACGGGCTGTAGGCGTCGTCATAGCTGATGAAGCGCACCTTGCGGCCATTGATGCCGCCAGCCTCGTTCAGCGCCTTGAAATAAGCCTCCGCAACCTTGCCCACCACGCCATAGGCCGACGCCGGACCGCTGTAGGGCACGAAATTGCCGACGACAATCTCCGTGTCGCTGGCGCCGCGGCTGTACTTCTTCCCGGCCAGCGCCGGAGACGCGCCCATGGCGGCGACCAGCGCCGCCGCGCACAGTCCGCCCAGAAAACCACGCTTGCTGACAGTCACTATATAAACCTCCCTGACCAGTTTTATTTTGGCGCGGCGAGCGTAACACGCCCCGGCCAAGGTCAGGCAATATGGAAAAACGGCGAAGACCGCGTTTCTTCATGAAACGCGCAGGAAAAGCGCCGCGCCCCGCCGGCGGCCGCCCGCGCGCCGGCGCCCCGCCGGCAGGCGCCGCGGAGCAAGGCGGCGGGACAGACGCCGCCGGGCGGCTCAGTCCTTGTCCTGGGGCGGCAGGCGCGACACACCGGCGAGAACGGCCGAGCGGCGGAACCCGGCGAGCCCGTGGCCGGGGTCAAGCAGCGGCGCCTCGGGGCGCGGACGCGAGCGCGGCAGCGCGCCAAGCAGGCGTTCGTCCAGGGTCTGCATGATTTCGGCGAGCTCGGCCTCCGCCACCAGCGCCGCGGCCTCATCCTGCGCGCGCCACACGCACACGCGCTGGTCCTTTTCCGGCCAGTCGTCGTCCTGGCTGCGCACCAGCAGCGGAAACACGCTGACCGTCACCTGCTGCAGGCGGCCGTTCTTGCGGCGCTTGACATAGCCATAGACGCCCAACGGCTCCTGGCTGATGCGGCCGCGCAGGCCGGCCTCCTCCCAGGCCTCCTGGGCGGCGGCCTCGGCGTGGGTGCGGCCCTTCATCGGCCAGCCCTTGGGAATCACCCAGCGGCCGGTGTCGCGCGAGGTGATCAGCATGATCTGCAGCGAACCGTCGACCAGCCGGCGGTAAGGCAGGGCGGCGACCTGAACGCCCTCTGCCCGCTTGCCCTTGCCGCCCTTTCCCATGATCCGTCCCGCTCCGCCGCACTGGCCCGCCCGCGACGCCCCTGACGGCGACCGCGCCGCCGCGGGCCTGCCGGCGGCGCAGACGCCCCCCTGACAATGTTTCACGAATATGGCCGGATCGCCAGGGAGAAAACCGCGCCGCCGCGGCGCGGCGGCCGCAGCCTGCGCGGGCCTCCCGCGCCGGCGTTCAGCCCGCCCCTTCGCTGGCGCGCGCCAGCCGGGCGCGCACCTCGGCCACCACGCCGCGCAGGGCCTTCTCGGCCCGGTCCGCCTGCTCGGCGCCGGTGCGGGCCAGCTCCGGATCCGTGGCGGCGGCCGCCATTTCGCGACAGGGCGTGATGTTGCGGCGCATGCGGCGCGCCTCGAAGGCGTCGAGATATTCAACGCCATAGATTTCGGCCAGATGCTCCAGCGCGTCGGCCAGCGCCGCCCGCAGCGCCTGGGCCTCCGCCCGCTCGGTCCCCCGGGCCGCCGCCGGAACCCGCGCGGCCGCGCGGGCGACGGCGGCCATCGCCGGCTGTGAATGGGCCGGCGCCGTCACGCCGGGGTCAGGAAAGGCGGCCCCGCCGGCCCCGGCGAAAGGCGGCGACGGGCGGACCACGGGGCGCGCCGCCTGCGCGGGCTGCGCCGGCCGGGCCGCGTCCGCCATGGCGCGCCGGCGCAACAGCCAGGCTCCGCCCGCAATGGCGGCGAAAGCCAGGCCCGTGATCATCATGGCCGTATCGCTGAGCATGCGCGCCCCTGGAAGCCGCGTGACGGGCGCGTGACCACCTCGCCCGGAGACGCCCTTGGTTATCAGGGGGTATAGCGGAAATCCGCGTTTCGGCAATTGTCCGAAAGCCGGCCTTCTCCTGACGGAAAGCGCAATCGACAGTTGCCGCGCCGTCACGGCGCCGTTACGAAAACAGCGCGCGGGCCGCGCCCCCGACGCCGCCGCGCCCTGACGCCGCCCGTTCACCCCTGACCCCAAGGAGGGGCGCATGTCCGACGCCGCCCGACAGTTCGTCGCGCCGCCGCCGCCGCAGGCCTCGGTCGCCGTGGCGGGCGGAACGGCGCGTTTTCCCGTGCGCCGCATCATCTGCGTCGGCCGGAATTACCCCGCCCACGCCCGCGAGATGGGCGCAGACCCGGAGCGCGAGCCGCCGTTTTTCTTCATGAAGCCGGCGGACGCCGTCTGCGACGGCGGCGCCGTCCCCTATCCGCCCCTCACCCGCGACCTGCACCATGAAGTGGAGCTGGTGGTCGCTCTCGGCCAGGGCGGCGCCGACATCGCCCCGGAAGCCGCCGCCGCCTGCATCTGGGGCTATGGCGTCGGCGTCGACCTCACCCGCCGCGACCTGCAGGGCGCGGCGAAGGCCGCCGGCCGGCCATGGGAATGGGGCAAGGCGTTTGACTTCTCCGCCCCCTGCGGCCCGCTGCTGCCGGCGGCCGCCGCCGGCGACATGGGCGCGGCCGCCATCAGACTCGCAGTCAACGGCGCCGTGCGCCAGCAGGGGAACACCCGCGACATGATCTGGCCGGCGGCGGAGATCATCGCCGCCGCCTCGCGGGCCATGCGCCTTGCGCCCGGCGACCTGATCTTCACCGGAACGCCCGAGGGCGTCGGCCCGTTGCATCCGGGAGACCGGGTGGAGGCGCGGGTCGCCGGCCTGCCCCCCCTCGCCTTCACCGTCACCCCCGCCGCGCGGGAGCATTGAGCGCAACATGCAGGCAAGGATCCCCAAGCCGTCCGCGTCCGCAGGGACGGACGCCGCCGCCGGCGCGCTGCGGCGCGCCATGCGCCGGGTGGCCAGCTCGGTGGCCGTCGTCACCACCCGTCGCGACGGCGTCGACCATGGCATGACGGTCACCGCCCACAGCTCCGTGTCGCTGGATCCGCCGCTGGTGCTGGTGGTGATCAACGCCGGCTCCTCGCTGCACGAGCCGCTGCTGCGCGGCGACGGCTTCTGCCTGAACATTCTTGATTCGTCGCAGCAGGACGTGGCGGAGGCCTTCGCCCGCCCCGGCGCCGGGGCCAGCCGCTTCGCCGTGGGCCGCTGGCGCATGCCGGAGACGCCCGGCGCGGTGGCGCTCGCCCTGGAAGGCGCCCAGGCCTGGACGCAGTGCACGGTGGAGAACGTGACGCGCGCCGGCACCCACTCCATCGTCACCGGCCGGGTGCTGGCGGCGTGGGCGGCCCCGTCCGGCGAGCCGCTGATCTATCTCGACGGCGCGTTCACCCGCCCGCGCTGAGGCGGCGGGCTTCTCCGGCCGGCGCCGCCGCCCAAAGTACGGCTTGGCGCCGCGCCAGGGCGGCGCTTAACATGCCGCCGCGCCAGGGATCGCCGGGGGAAACGCCTGATCCGGATTGCGGCCGCGTCCGCGGCGGCCGCGCGGCCGCGCCTGTCACGCGGGCCGGCGCCGGGGGAGCCTCCCCGCCCTGGCCGGCGGGCGGCGCGCGCCGCCCGCCCGAAAAACATGACAAGAATGTCCGGAGGACCCCCTGTGAGCGTCGACATTTCGCTGGGCGCGCGCGCGCGCCGCAACACCATCTCTGACGCCATCCGCCGTTCGGCGTTGCGCATGGGCGACGCGCCGGCGCTGGTTTTCGGCGACCGCTCGTGGACCTACCGCTCGCTGGACCGCGCCATCGACCGCGTGGCGGCGCGCCTGCTGGCGCTGGGGCTGGAAAAGGGCGAGCGCGTCGGCGCCTATGGCCGCAACTCCGACGCCTATCTGATCCTGTTTCTCGCCTGCGCCCGCGCCGGCCTCGTGCACGTGCCGATCAACTATGCGCTCACCGAGCATGAGCTGGCCTATATCGTCGGGCAGTCCGGGGCGCGGGCGCTGGTGCACGACTCCTTCCTCGCCGACAACGCCGGGAAGATGCGCGGCAAGCCGGGGCTCGACTTCATCGGCGCGTTCTCCGGCGGCGGCGACATCGACGTGCTGGCGGCCGCCCTCGACGCGGCGGACGTCGCCCCGGTGGAGGTGGAGCAGGACGAAAACGAGCTGGTGCAGATCACCTACACCTCCGGCACCACCGCCCTGCCGAAGGGCGCGATGATGACCCACCGCGCCCAGCTGCACGAGTACATGAGCTGCATCTTCAACCTGGAGCTGTCGCGCTCGGACCGCTGGCTGGCGGCGCTGCCGCTGTATCACACGGCGCAGATGCACTGCTTCACCGTGCCCGCGCTGCTCACCGGGGCGTTCACCGTGCTGATCGAGGCGCCGCAGCCGGAGGTGGTGCTGGAGCTGATCGAGCGCCACAACGTCACCTCCTTCTTCGCGCCGCCGACGGTGTGGATCAGCCTGCTGCGGCACCCGGACTTCTCCACGCGCAACCTGACGACGCTCAAGAACATCTATTACGGCGCCTCGATCATGCCGGTTCCGGTGCTGCAGGAGCTGCGCGAGCGGCTGGACGGCGTGCGCGCCTTCAACTGCTACGGGCAGTCGGAAATCGGGCCGCTGGCCACGGTGCTGCGTCCGGAGGAGCACGACGCCCGCCCGGCCTCCGCCGGCCGGCCGGTGCTCAACGTGGAGACGCGCATTGTCGACGAGAACATGAACGACGTGCCGCCGGGCGTTCAGGGCGAGATCGTGCACCGCTCGCCGCAGCTGCTGCTGGGTTACTGGGACAAGCCCGAGGAGACGGCCGAGGCCTTCGCCGGCGGCTGGTTCCATTCCGGCGACATCGGCGTGATGGACGAGGAAGGCTATATCTATGTGGTCGACCGGGTGAAGGACATCATCAAGACCGGCGGCACCATGGTGGCCAGCCGCGAGGTTGAGGAGGCGCTGTTCACCCATCCCGCCGTGTCCGAGGTGGCGGTGATCGGCCTGCCGGATCCGAAATGGATTGAGGCGGTGACGGCGGTGGTGGTGCTGCGCGCCGGCCAGTCGGCCACCGAGGAGGAGCTGATCGCCCATGCGCGCGAGAAGCTGGCGCCGTTCAAGGTTCCGAAGCGGGTGATTTTCACCGGCAACCTGCCGCGCAACACCGCCGGCAAGCTGCTGAAGCGCGAACTGCGCGTGACGCTGGCCAACGCCTGACAGGCGCCGGGCGGCGGGCCGGCTCACGGAGCCGCGCCGGGCCGGCCCGGACCTCAGCCGGTCGCCCCTCGCCGGACAGGGCCGCGGAGCCGTCGCACGGACGCCAGCCCCAAAAAGCAAAAAGCCCCGGGGATCCCGGGGCTTCGCGTCCGGCCGGACGGGCGGAACGGCGGCGGAACCGGCGCGCGGCCGGCCCCGCCGGCGCGGCCTTATTTCGACCACTCGGCCACCACGTCGGCGAGTTTCGCCGCGCTGACCTTCCGCACGCTGGAGGGGGTGGCCGAGAAGCGCGGCGCCGGCGCCGGCTGCACCACGCCGTCCACCTCGACGAAGGTCTTGCGGGCCTTCAGGTGGGCGTTCTCCATCGCCTCCGACATGGTCAGGACCGGCGCGTAGCACACGTCGGTGCCTTCCATGATCGCGTTCCACTCGTCGCGGGTCTTGGTCCGGAACACGGCTGCGATCTTCTCCCGCAGGGCCGGCCACTTCGACTGGTCCATCTGGGCGTCGAAGTCGGCGTCGGTCAGGCCGGCCTTCTCGCGCAGCAGCGCGTAGAACTGCGGCTCGATCGAGCCGATCGAGACATACTTGCCGTCCTTGGTCTCATAGGCGCCGTAGAAGTGCGCGCCGCCGTCCAGCAGGTTGGACTCGCGCTCCTCCTTCCACGCCCCGCTGGCGGCGAACTCGTAGAACATCGACATCAGCGACACCGCGCCGTCGCACATGGCGGCGTCCACCACCTGGCCCCTGCCGGTGGCGCGGGCGCTGATGATGCCGGCGAGAATGCCGGCGACCAGATAGAGCGCGCCGCCGCCGAAGTCGCCCACCAGGTTGAGCGGCGCGGCCGGGCGGCCGTCCTTCGGGCCAATGGCCGCCAGCGCGCCGGTGATCGAGATGTAGTTGATGTCATGGCCGGCGGCGTGCGCCAGCGGCCCCTCCTGGCCCCAGCCGGTCATGCGGCCGTAAACCAGCTTCGGATTGCGGGCCAGCACCACGTCCGGGCCAAGACCCAGACGCTCCATCACGCCGGGGCGGAAGCCTTCGATCAGGGCGTCGGCGCCTTCCAGCAGCTTCAGCACGTTCTCGATGGCCTGCGGGTCCTTCAGGTCCACGTCAACGACGCGGCGGCCGCGGGCGCTGAACTTCTGCGCGGTGAACCGCGAACCCACGCGGTCAAGACGGATCACGTCCGCGCCCATGTCGCCGAGCATGCCGGCGGCGAAGGGGCCCGGGCCGATGCCGGCGAATTCGACGATGCGGACGCCCTTGAGCGGGCCGGTCGCTTCAGCAGTCATGATGTTCTCCTCTCTGGAGCAGTCCGCCGGAGCCGCTGGCCGCGCCCCGGCGAACGTGCGTCGGTTCTGAATTGCTCCCGCGCGGCGCTCAGCGGAGCCACTTCGGGTTGTTGACCTTCAGCGCGTCCTCGCAGGTCTGGAGCAGGTGCTCCGCAAGCCCCCCGGAGCGCCAGTCGATGCGTCCCTCGCGCACGCCGTCGGAGAGCGCCTTCACCATCTCCTCGCGGCTGTCGCCGGAGACGAACCGCCGGAGCCGCTCCGCCTCGGCGGCGTCGAGATCACGGCCGAGCTGCAGCTCGCGCTCCACCATGGCCAGCACGTTGGCGGCCACGCGCACGTTGAACCAGCGGGCGCCCGACGATTCGGGAAGGATCTCCCGCTCCAGGAACTCGCGCACGACCGCCACCAGATCGGCGGCTTGCGGCAGGCTGGACGGCATGTCAGTCCCTCCCCGTCAGAAAGCGGTAGAAATCGTACAGCGGCTCCTCCATGCGCCGGCCGATGGCGAACGCCTCGACCGTGCGCTCGGACGGATCGCTGCGGTGCGCCTGGCCCTTGAGCAGGCACATCACCGCCCATTTCACCGAGCCCCATGCCTCCCAGAAGCGCAGGTGGTCCGGATCCACCTTTTTGCCGCTGGCCGCTTCATACCCCGCGATCAGGTCCTCGCGCGAGCCCACGCCGCCCACCGGATGGGGGCCGCCGAAGCGCCAGGTGTTGGTGCACAGCCAGCCGAGATCGGCGATGGGGTCGCCAAGGCAGGCCAGCTCCCAGTCGAGCACGGCGCGGATGCCCTCCGGCCCGCAGATGATGTTGCCCATGCGGAAGTCGCCGTGCACCACCGACAGCGGAACGCCCTGCGGCAGGTTGGCCTCGGCCCAGGCGAAGGCCACGTCCAGCGCCGGGATGGGGTAGCCGAAGCTCTGGTAGATCTCCTTGTACTTGCGCACCTGCACGGGCGCGTCGAAACGCACGAGGAAGGGCAGCTCCTGCGGGTCGATGTGGTGCAGCCGGCCCACCGCCTCGCCGCACTGGCGGGCGAAGTTGCGGCGCAGTCCGTCATATTCGGGGTCACGCAGCAGCTTGCGGGCGATGGTCTCGCCGGGAACGAAATCGGTGATGTGGCCGACGCCGAGCCCGTCCTCCGGCTCGAGGGCGGCGCGCACCGGCGGCGTGGGCACGCCGGCCCTGTGCCCGGCCTGCATCAGCAGGGTTTCGTTGCGGCCGGCGACGCGCGGCATGCCGGCGCGCGGGTGGTCGCTGTCCTCCGCCGGCGGCTCGCCGACCATCTGCAGGATGAAGTCCCGGCGCGTTCCGTCGATCCCGGCGGAGAACGCCCAGGTGTGCTTGGTGGCGCCGCCGGTGAGGCGGCGCAGGTTGATGATCTCGCCGGAGCCGCCGATACGGCGGGCGACGACGCGCCCGAGCCGTTCGGCGAGCTCAGCCTGCGAAAGCGGCGTGATGCTGGTCATCAGACTGCCGTCGCGCCTCACCGGTTGACCGGACGGCGGGCTTCCGCCTCCAGCTTCGCGAACTCCTCCCTCTTCGGGCCGATGTAGCCGAAGAGGTAAGCGGCGACCTTGCGCATCTGGATCTCCTCCGAGCCCTCGGTGATGCGGTAACGGCGGTGGTGACGGTAGATGTGCTCGAACGGCTTGTGGCGCGAATAGCCGATGCCGCCGTGCACCTGCATGGCGCGGTCCGCCGCCTCGCAGCACAGGCGGTTGGCCCAGTAGTTGCACATGGACACCTTGTCCGAGAGGCGCTTCTCCACCTCCGGCTTGGGCATCTGGTCCATCTCCCAGGCGGTCTTGCGGATCAGCAGGCGCAGCATCTCGGCCTGTGTGGCCAGCTCCACCAGCGGGAACTGGATGGCCTGGTTGACGGCGAGCGCCTGGCCGAAGGGCTGGCGCTGGCGGGCGTATTTCACCGTTTCGTTGATGCAGTACACCGCCGCGCCGAGCGAGGACGCCGCCTGGCGGATGCGGTTCTCGTGCACGAAGTGCTGGGCCAGGGCGAGGCCGCCGCCGAGCGGGCCGAGGATCGCCGACTCAGGCACCCACACGTCGCGGATGGTCATGCGCGGGTGATCCGTCGGCATGTTGAAGGTCCACATGTACTCTTCAATGATCACGCCGGGATCGCTGGAGGGCACGAGGAAGGCGGTGATGCCGGAGGCGTCGCCGTCCTTGCCGTGGCTGCGGGCGAACAGCATGCAGTGGGTCGCCGTGTGCATGCCGGTGATCCACATCTTTTCGCCGTTGATCAGCCAGCCAGGCTCACCGTTGCGGGTCTCCGGAACGGCGCGGGTCTCCATGTGGGTGGCGTCGGAGCCGTGGTAGCGGTCGGTGAGGCCGAAGGCGATGCGCATGGAGCCGTCGAGCAGCTTCGGAATCATCTCCTTCTTCTGCTCATCGGTGCCGAAGTCGCGCAGGATGAGCACGATCGGCTGGTTGCCGACGATGGAGTGCTCGTTCTGCAGGTCGTTGTGCAGGCCAAGGCCCTTGGAGGCCAGGTGCTCGCGGATGATGGCCATGGCCAGGTTGGAGCCGTCCTTGCCGCCGAACTCGCGCGGCAGCGCGAAGCGGAAGTGGCCGGCCTCGTCCGCCAGCTTGCGCACGCGGGCCAGCAGCGCCTCCCACTCCTTGCGCGGCAGGCCGCCGTTCTCGAAATCGGTGCGGGCCCACTCGCGGCGGTGGTCGAAGAAGCGGATGTTGTCGTCCTCCGCCTCGATGGGCTTGATCACCCGCTCGATGAAGTCGTCGAGCTCGTTCAGATAGGCCTGGATGTCCGCCGGAATGTTGAAATCCATGGTCGTCTTTCCTCCTTGGACGGCGCCCTGCGGCGCCTGTCTCCCGCTGAAACCTGTCCTGGCGGACGGCTGCGCTTCCTCCCGGCGCGCGCCTTGCGGCGCTGGCCGGCGTGACGGGCGGCTCCCCTGAACGTGTCCGGAGCGCCGCCTGTTCTGTCTGCGCCGGCCCTGCGCCGTTGCGGCCATCCTGTTTCCGGTCTCCGCCGCCCGTCCCGGAGGCCGGCTCCGGGATCTTGACAACATTGACCAAACGATCGTTAGAATTTCAAGTGCGTATGTGCAAGTCGCCGGCTGCGGGCGCGCCCTTTCCTGAAGGGAGGCGCGGGACGGACGGCGATCTGGCGACGCGGCGATCTGGCGGCGCGCCGGTTTCCCGTAATGCAAGGCAGGGAGCAGGAGCCGGTCGCGGCGCATGGACGCGGCCCTTGACGGGCCGCGCCGGCGGCGACACATCCTGTGCCGGTCAACAACCAGCCGGTTCGGCGCAGAAGACGGGCCAGACGGCCTGATGGGGAGTGAGTAACATGGCAGAAGCATATATCGTCGCGGCGGCCCGCACGGCCGGCGGTCGCAAGGGCGGCCGTCTGAAGGACTGGCATCCGGTTGACCTCGGCGCCGAAGTGATCAACGCCCTGCTCGACCGCACCGGCATTGATCCGGCCCGTATCGACGACGTGATCTGGGGCTGCGTCGGCCAGGCCGGCGAGCAGGCCACCAACGTGGCCCGCAACACGGTTTCGGCCTCCCGCCTGCCTGAGTCCGTTCCGGGCACCTCGGTTGACCGCCAGTGCGGTTCGTCGCAGCAGGCGCTGCACTTCGCCGCCCAGGCGGTGATGTCGGGCACGCAGGACGTGGTGATCGCCGGCGGCGTGGAGTCGATGACCCGCGTGCCGATGGGCCTCGCCGCCATCCTGCCGCAGAAGAACGGCTTCGGCTTCTACAAGAGCCCGAAGATGGAGGAGCGCTATCCGGGCGTTCACTTCAGCCAGTTCGCCGGCGCCGAGCAGATCGCCGTCAAGTACGACATCAGCAAGGACGAGATGGACGAGTTCGGCTACAACTCCCATCTCAAGGCGATCCGCGCCACGAAGGAAGGCGCCTTCAGGAAAGAGATCGTGCCGGTTGAGGTCACCCTCGACGACGGCACCAAGGTCATGCATGAGGTCGACGAGGGCATCCGCTTCGACGTGACCCTCGAGGGCGTCAAGGGCGTGAAGCTGCTGCAGGAAGGCGGCCGCATCACCGCCGCCACCTCCAGCCAGATCTGCGACGGCTCGGCCGCCGTGCTGGTGGTCAACGAGAAGGCGCTGAAGGAGTTCAACTTCACCCCGCTCGCCCGCGTGCACCACATGACCGTGATCGGCGGCGACCCGGTGATCATGCTCGAGACGCCGATCGAGGCCACCCGCGTCGCCCTGAAGAAGGCCGGCATGTCGATCAACGACATCGACCTGTTCGAGGTGAACGAGGCCTTCGCTTCGGTGCCGATGGCGTGGCTGAAGGAGCTGGGCGCCGATCCGGAGCGCCTGAACGTGAACGGCGGCGCCATCGCCCTCGGCCACCCGCTCGGCGGCTCGGGCGCCAAGCTGATGACCACGCTGGTCCACGCCCTGCACGCCCGCGGCAAGCGCTATGGCCTGCAGACCATGTGCGAGGGCGGCGGCCTGGCCAACGTCACCATCATCGAGCGCCTCTGACATCATTCCGGGGCCCACCCGGGACAGGGACGCCGGATTTTCCGGCGTCCTTTTTTTGTTTTGCGTGTTATTTCATTGATTTGCACGGGATTTCTCGCCCTCCGCTACGGCCGGACCAGTCCTGATCCGCCATGCGCGGATTTCAATACAACATACTGACGAAAAAACCATTTTCCGAGTTTATCCGCCTGTCCCGCCACAGGCCGCCGTCCGGGCCGCGCCCCCGCCGCGCTTGACCGGAGGGCGCCGTTTCCGCTCAATCGCCGGCGACGCCTGCGCCCGCCGGCCCGGTCCGGGCGGCCGGCGCGAAAAGGCCCCGGCCGGCGCGCGTCCGGCCGCGACAGCCCCGCAACAAGGGGGGCCAGCAGTGGAGGAACCCCATGAGCGCCGCAGCCGCCCGCAACCGGCAGATCCTGCTCGTCGAAAAACCCGCCGGCAAACTCGGCCACGAACATTTCCGCCTCGTGGAGGGCGAGATCCCCGCCCCGGCGGACGGCCAGCTGCTGGTGAAGGTGCTGATCGTGTCGCTGGACGCGGCCAACCGGGCGTGGATGCAGGCCGCCACCTACCGCTCCGAGATCAGCGCCGGTGCGGTGATGGCCGGCGGCGCCCTCGCCGAGGTGATTGAGTCGCGCGCTCCTGGCTTCGCCCCCGGCGACCTGGTGTTCGCCGACGCCGGCTGGCAGGAATACGCCGTCATCGACGCCGGCGCGGCGACCAGATATCCGCGCGCCGAACCCCTGACCCATCTCATCAGCCTTTACGCCATTCCCGGTCTCACCGCATGGACCGGCCTGCTGAAGGTCGGCCGGCCAAGGGCGGGGGAAACCGTGGCCGTCTCCGCCGCGGCCGGCTCCGTCGGCTCGCTCGTCGGGCAGATCGCGAAGATCCACGGCTGCCGCGTGGTCGGCGTCGCCGGCGGCAGGGAGAAGTGCGAGTGGCTGGAGCGCGAGCTCGGCTTCGACGCCGCCGTGGACTACAGGGCCGCAGACTTTCACCGGGCGCTGAAGGCGGCGACGCCCGGCGGCGTCGACATCTATTTCGACAATGTCGGCGGCGACGTGCTCGAGGCCATGCTGTTCCGCATGAATCTGGGCGGGCGCATCGTCTGCTGCGGCGCGGTTTCGCAATATGACACCGCCAGCCCCCGCGGCGTGCGCGGCGTGCCCGGCCTCATCGTGGTGCGCCGCCTGCGCATGGAAGGCTTCATCGTCAGCGATTTCGACGCGGAGCGCGAGACCGCCATCGCAGACCTGCGCCGCTGGGTCGCCGAAGGCCGCCTGAAGGTGCAGGAGGACATCCTCCACGGCGTCGAACAGCTGCCGGGCGCGCTCATCGGCCTGCTCGCCGGCGAGAACCGCGGCAAGCGCATGGTGATCGTGGCGCAGCCCGCAACGCCGGCGGGATGACGCGGGCGCGGAGGACGGACGCGGCGGCGCCGCCGCCTCTCCATGCGTCAGCTATCCCCGTTCGCGGCTACGGCTTCTGTTGATCGGCGTGCTATCGTCTGGTTGTCTTGGCCACCGATGAATCAGGCCACCGGGAAGCTGCATGCGCCGTCGCACCGTCCTGTTACTGACCGTCGCCGGACTTGCGGCCGCTGGCGCCGGCGCGGTTCCATGGACGGTGATGGACCGGCGCGCCGTGAGCCAGATCAGCCGTGATTTCGCCGGCGGCGCCGGCCTGTGGCTGGAGGCCGGCGGGCCGGTCACCCTGGCGGTGCTGCCGGTTCCGCGCATCAAGATCGACCACGTGCGCCTTGTCGGCGCCGACGGCGCGGTGGTGGCGCGCGCGCGCCAGCTGCGCGGCGAGCTGCGGCTGCTGCCGCTGCTGGCCGGACGGTTCGAGCTGGACGACCTCACCCTGATCGAGCCGGTGTTCCGCGCGCCGCCGGCGGATGCGGACGGGGCGGCGCTGTGGTCCGCCGCCCTCGCCGCCAGCACGGAAATGTGGCGGCGCGCCAGCGGCGGCGCGTGGCGGCCCCGCCGGGTGACGCTGGTCGCCGGCGCGTTCGACGCGGCGGACGGCCGCGCGGCGCTGGCGCGGGACATCAGCCTGACGGCGACGTGGCCGTCGCCCGCTTCGCCGGTCGCCATTTCGGGCGTGGCGGCGATCGGCGGCGAAGCCTACGAAATCAGCGTCAGCGGCTTTTCGCCTGAGGCGGTCGCCACCGACGGCTCCTGCCAGGTGACGGCGCGGCTGTCGGGCGCGCCGCTGAAGGCGGAGCTGCGCGGGGCGCTCACTGACGGCGCCCGCCGCTTCGAGGGCCAGGCTTCCCTCTCCGCCCCGGCGATCGGCCGGCTGGCCCCGTGGCGCAACCTCAATCTGGACCGGAACGCCGGCGACCTCCCCGCCAGCGTCGAGGGACGGCTGACGGTAAACGCCCGCAGCGCGGCGCTGTCGCCGGCGACGGCGCGCATCGGCGACAACACGCTGGAAGGGGCGCTGTCGCTGCGTCCGGGCGACGCCGGCGGCTGGGCCCTGGCGGGCACCCTCGCCGCCGACACGCTGGACCTGCGCTTCGCCGGCGGCGGCGCGTGGTGGTCGCAGCCGCCGTTCCTCGCCTCGGACGGGCTGCGCGACTGGGAGGTGGACCTGCGCCTGTCGGCGGCCAGCGTGCGGCTGACGCCGGAGCTGCGCGCCAGCGACGTGGCCACCAGCATCGTCCTGCGTCATGGCCGCGTGGAGGCGGTCCTCGGCTCCGCCAGCCTTCTCGGCGGGGCGCTGAAGGGCCGGCTGAACGCCGCGCCCTCCGCCGCCGGTCTCGACATGCGCCTGCAGGTCTCCGCCGAGGGCCTGGACGCGACCAGGCTGGCCTTCCTGCAGGGCGGCCCCATCCGCGTCAGCGGAACGCTCGGCGGCGCGATGACGCTGGAGGGCGAGGGCGCGACCCGCGAAACCCTGCTGCGCAACATGCGCGGCGAGGGCCACGCGCAGGTCAGCGGCGGCGAGCTGGGCGGCCTCGCCCTCGCCGCCCTGGCGCGGCGCGGCGAGGCGCCGGCCGCGGACGAGCCGGTGAAGCTGCGCGGCCGCACTGCCTTCTCCAGCCTGCAGGCGCGCTGGACGCTGTCGCCTCCCGGCATGCTCGGCGTGACCGGCCTGACCGTGTCGGGCTCCGGCTTCACCGCCAGCCTGTCCGGCGAGGCCGGCCTTTCTGGCCAGCCGCTGGCGCTGGAGGGCGCGCTCACGCCGGCGAACGGCGCGCCGCTGCGGCTGCGGCTTTCCGGCGCCTGGTCCAGCCCGTCACTGGCCGTGAGCGCCGCCGGCGCCCCGCCGCAGGCAACGCCCCCCTGACCGCCCGGCCGCCGGCCTGGCCGGACATGTCGCGCCGGCGCCGCAGGCTCAGCCCAGCTCGTTGACATAGAGACGGCCGGACGCCGGCGCCGGCCCGACGCGGACCGCGGCGACGCCGTCCGCCGTGGCGATCCATGCCTGCCGCGCGCCGAGCCGGAAGGTGCGCGCCTCGCCCCTGGCGTCCTCCAGGCTGACGCTGCAGTCGTGGGTGGCGAACAGTCGCAGGAACAGCGCCTGTCCGTTCACGGCCGCCGGCTCCGAGCCATTGCCGCCGAAATGAATGCGGTGGCTGCGCAGCACGCTGAGATGGCGGACAAACTGCAGCGGACTATCCATCGACCTCCACATCATCGTCGCCCCCAGATATCGCCAGGAAACACGGTCGCCAGCCACGCCGCGCCCGGCGGAGGCTGCGCCGCGCGGGCACAACGCCCTGACCCGCGGCCGGACCGGACCGACGGGAAAATGCGCCGGCCGGCGCGCTGGCGCGAACAGCGGACCTGCAGGGCCAGCTCCAGCCGCCGCCCCCGCCCGCAACGCCTCTTCACAAAGGCAGCGGGCGCGCCGCGCCCGCTGCCCCTCCGCGTTGCGTTTCCTCCCCCTTGCCGGCGTTCCCGGCGGCCCTGACCGGGAACGCCAGACCTGCTCCTGGCCCTGCCCCGGCCAGACGCCCGCCGGCCGCCCGCGCCAGCCGGGAGCAGACGCTCCCCCGCCCGGCGCGCCGGCGTTACTGCGGCTTGTCGCTCTCGCCAGCCGTGCTGACGATGACCACGGCGGGAATGCGCGCCCCGTTGCGCCGCCCTTTCACCGCAACCTGCGCCGGCTTCGGCGCGCCGTCGGGCTGGACCGGCTCCTCCGACGGCGGCTGCAGCTCCCCGGCGCCGTCGTCCGCCGGCGCCGGAGCGACGGCGGCCTCGGCCCCGGCGGGCGCGGGCGCGGCCGCCTCCCGGTCGTCCACCACCAGCTGCGCCGCCGCCGGCAGGCGGGAGGCGCCCGCCGCCACCTGTCCCTGCTGGGCCACCTCCTGACGCAGGCGGGCCAGCTCCTGGCGCAGCCCGTCGATGGTGGCGCGCGCCGCCTCCAGCGAACCGTCAGACATCTGCCGGCTGCTGCGCTCGTGCGCCAGCTGGGCGTTCA
This sequence comes from Camelimonas abortus, assembly GCF_042432745.1. Lineage (NCBI taxonomy): Bacteria > Pseudomonadati > Pseudomonadota > Alphaproteobacteria > Hyphomicrobiales > Chelatococcaceae > Camelimonas > Camelimonas abortus. The sequence goes on from NZ_JBHLWR010000006.1 coordinate 1,211,142, forward strand.
GCTCGGCCACATGGCTCTGGAACTGCTGCTCGGAGGCGGCCATCTGCTTGCGGGCGTGCTCCAGCTCGCCGGCCAGGGCGGCCAGCTTCTGCCGCGCGGCCTCATGCTCGCGGTCGCGCGCCTTCATGCTGGCCACCAGCGCATGGCTGCGCTCGGCGAGACGGGCGTTGATCTCGCTGGTTTCACGCGCCAGCCGGTCGGCGCGGTCGCGCTCCTTGCGCGTCTCCTCGACGCGCTTCTCGAGGGCGTTCTTCTCAAGGGTGAGCTGCAGCGCATGGCGCTGGATCGCCGAATGTTCCTCGGTGCGCAGGGCGATTTCGTCCCGCGCCAGGGCGAGCAGCTGCTCGGTGACCTGCAGGCGCGAGGCCAGGGCGTCGGCGCGGTTTTTCAGCGAGCCGATGGCGGCGCGCAGCCCTTCCACCTCCTCCGCGTGAGCCTCCTCCGCCGCCTTGTGACGCTTCGCCATTTCGGCGAGGTTCTCCACCAGCCGCTTGCGGTCGGCCTCCACCTCGGCGTGCTTCTGGCGGGTTTCGGCGTGCTCGCGGTCGCGCTTCGCCAGATCGCGGTTCTGCTCCTCCAGCCGCTGCTGCAGGGCGCGCACCTCCTCGGCGAGCATGGCGACCTGCTGCTCCTCCTTCTTGGCGGCGGCCTCGAGGGCGGCGATCTCCGTCTGGCGTTCGTCATATTTGGTGCGGAAGAAGGCGGCCCGCTCCTCGGCCTCGGCGGCGCGGCCCTGCGCGTCGGCCAGCTCGCCGCGCAGCTGCATGGCGTCTGCCTGGGCAGCCGCCAGGTCATGGCGTGCGGCGGCCAGCTCGGCGCCCAGGTCGTTCAGCCGGTCCTGCAGCGCCTCCAGCGCCGTCTCCTGCTGTAGCCGCGCCTGCTTGTGGCCATGGGCCTCCTCCTGCAGCCGGGCGAACTCCTGCCGCAGGCGCGTCAGCTGCTCACGCTCGGACGCCAGCTCGCTGCGCGCGCCGTCGGCGGCGAGCCGCACGCGCTGGTGATCCGTAAGCAGCTGCATCACCGAGCGCTCCAGCGCCTCCAGCGTCTCGCCCGCCTGGCGGATCACCAGATGCCGCTGGGAGAGATCAGCCAGCTGGGCGCGGATGACTTCCTGCGCGCGCCCCGCGGCCTCATGGGCGGCCGGCCCCTCCGGTTCGCCAGTTTTTTCCCCGGCCGCCGCCCGCCGCCCGCCCGCGCCTGTCGCCGCGTCCGCGCGCGCCGCCGGAGCATGTCGCTGATCGTCAGGCCGTCGTCGTCCGCCAGACCGGAAACCAAACATGCCGACACCTCACGCTGAATCAACCGATTCTGCCATGACCAATATTGTCATATATTATGTATTCATCAATATCTCTCATAAACTATTCTTCGTACCAGGACCTGACAATTATGCAGTCGCCGCAGTCAACTGGAAGACAACGGAAGCACCGACTCGCGCCACTCCGGGAACATCCGGAAAATACGCAACATGACCGACGCCCGCCGCGACAGGCCCGGCCGCATGCAACAGCGCCCGCGCGCGGCGGGCGATTCACAGGTCCGGCGCTGATGGACGCAAGGAAGGGGGAGACGGCTCAGGCGTCACGCGTCCGGCCGCGGCGCCCCAGCAGGAAGGCGCCGCCCAGGCCCGCCGCCACCAGCGCGATCAGCACCGTGCAGGCGGCGTTGATCTCCGGCGTCACGCCCAGTCGCACCTGGCTGTAAATGCGCATGGGCAACGTGGTGGAGCCGGGGCCGGAGACGAAGCTGGCGATCACCAGGTCGTCCATGGAGATGGTGAAGGCCAGCAGGAACGCCGCCGCCAGCGACGGGGCGACCAGCGGCAGGGTGATGACGAAAAACGTGCGCCACGGCGGACAGCCAAGGTCCATGGCCGCCTCCTCCAGCGACTGGTCGAAGTCCGCCAGCCGCGCCCGGATCACCACCGTGGCGAAGCACATGGCCACGGTGGTGTGGGCGATCACCACCGTCCAGAAGCCGCGGTCCACGCCCAGCCCCACGAACAGCAGCAGCAGCGCCAGGCCCGTCATCACCTCCGGCATGACCATCGGGGCGTAGGCCATGCCGGTGAACAGCGTGCGGCCGAGAAACGGACCGCGGCGGACCAGCGTCAGCGCCGCCATGGCCCCGAGAATGGTGGCCAGGGTGGCGGAAACGAAGGCGATGCGGATGCTGGTCCACGCCGCCTCCATCAGCGGCCCGTTGCGGAACAGCGCCGCGTACCAGCGCAGCGAGAAGCCGCCCCACACCGTCACCAGCCGCGAGCTGTTGAACGACCACAGCACCAGGATGACGATGGGGGCGTAGAGAAACGCCAGGCCCGCGCCAAGCGCCAGCATGTCGGACAGGCGGCGGGAGCGGCTCATGACCTGCCCTCCACCCGCTCCTCCAGCCGCCGCCAGACGATGATCGGCGCCAGCAGGATGACCAGCAGCGCCACGGCGATGGCCGAAGCCAGCGGCCAGTCGCGGTTGCTGAAGAACTCGCTCCACAGCGTGCGGCCGATCATCAGCGTGTCCGAGCCGCCGAGCAGGTCGGGAATGACGAACTCGCCCATCATCGGGATGAAGCACAGCAGCGCCCCCGCCGCCACGCCGGGGGCAGACAGCGGCAGGGTGACGCTCCAGAACGCGCGCAGCGGCGTGGCGCCGAGATCCTGGGCCGCCTCCAGCAGGCTTGCGTCCAGCTTCGAGAGCGTGGCGTAAAGCGGCAGCACCATGAACGGCAGGTAGGAATAGACGAGGCCGATCATCACCGCCCAGCCGGTGTTCATGATCTGCAGCGGCGCGTCGGCCAGCCCGAGGCCCTGCAGGGCGGCGTTGAGCAGCCCCTCCGGCTTGAGAATGCCGATCCAGGCGTAGACGCGGATCAGGAAGCTGGTCCAGAACGGCAGCATCACCAGCAGGAGCAGCGCCTCGCGCCGGCCGGCCGGCTGGCGCGCCAGGGCAAGGGCGACGGGATAGCCGGCCAGAAGAAGCAGCGCCGTGGCCGCCGCGGCGTAACCCAGCGAGGTGAACAGCGCGCTGGCGTAAAGCGGGTCCTCAAGCAGCGTCAGGTAATTCCCGGCTTCCAGCTCCCGCACGGCGGCCAGCACGCCGGAGAGGCCTTCGCTCCAGTCGATCACCGGCCGGTAGGGCGGCTGCGCCGTGGCCGGCGCGGACAGGCTGATGCGCAGCGTCAGGACGAAGGGAACGAGAAAGAACAGCGCCAGCCACGCCGCCGGCGCCAGCTGGACCAGACGGCCGCTTCCGGGCGCGCGCCACCCGCGCCGGCGCATCATGCGCCTCCCTGGCGGCCGCGGCGCGCGGCGGCGGCCGGGCGGCGCGACGGAGCGTGGCGGAGCAGGACCGGCATGGGCGGACGCCTCCCCTCGGCGGTGGATCAGCTGGTGAGGATGACCGCGGCGTCCGGCGCGAAGCTGGCGCAGACGGTCTCCTCCCAGGTGAGCGGATCGGCCACATGGCGCGAGACGTTGGCGCGCGAGGCCTTCAGCGTGTCGCCGCCCGGCAGGCGCAGCACATAGGTGGTCCAGTCGCCGAGATAGCCAATGTCCCACACCACGCCGGCCATGACGTTCACCGCGTCCGGCGGGGCGACGCGGTCGAGGCGGATCTTCTCGGGGCGCACCGCCACCGCCACCTCCTGCCCCGGCGACAGCTCCAGCTCCGAGGCGACGCTGACAGGGCCGGCGGCGCCGCAGTCAATGCGCCACAGGCCGCCGTCGCGGCCGCGGACCACGCCCTCCAGCAGGTTGACGTCGCCGATGAAGCCGGCGACATGCCGGCTGGCCGGCTCTTCATAGATGCGCGCCGGCGTGTCCAGCTGCACGATGCGGCCGTGGTCCATCACCGCGATGCGGTCGGCCATGGTCATGGCCTCCTCCTGGTCGTGGGTGACGACCAGGAAGGTGGCGCCCAGCCGCTCCTGTATGTCCATCAGCTCGAACTGGGTCTCCTCGCGCAGCTTCCTGTCGAGGGCGCCGAGCGGCTCGTCCAGCAGCAGCACCTCGGGCCGGCGGGCCAGCGCCCGCGCCAGGGCGACGCGCTGGCGCTGGCCGCCGGAGAGCTGGTGCGGCCGGCGCCGCGCCAGCGGCTCCAGCTGCGTCATGGCCAGCATCTCCTCCACCCGCGCCCGGATCTGCGCCTTCGGCAGGCCCTGCTGGCGCAGGCCGAAGGCGATGTTCTGCTCCACCGTCATGTGCGGGAACAGGGCGTAGCTCTGGAACATCATGTTCACCGGCCGGCGGTGCGGCGGGATGTCCGCCTGGTCGACGCCGTCGATGAGAATGCGCCCCGCGTCCGGCTGCTCGAAGCCGGCCAGCATGCGCATCAGCGTGCTCTTGCCGCAGCCGGAGGGGCCGAGCAGGCAGAAGAACTCGCCGCGGTAGACGGACAGGTCGAGGCGGTGAATGGCGACGCTGGCGCCGAAACTCTTGCGCACGCCCTCGAAGCGGATCAGCGGCCGCGCCGCCGGATCGGCCCAGGGAGCGAAGTCGCGCCGCACGGCGCCGAGTCCGGCCCTGCCCGGCTTGCCGGCCGGCCGCCGCGCCGGTCGCGGCGCCGGCGCCGCTGCTGCCTGTGAACCCTGCGCCCGCGTCATGCTGCGCGCCCCCGCTCCATGCGTTTCCCGCGCTGATGCGCCCTGCCCGGGCGCGCGGCGCGCGTCGCCCAGGCCCGTCGCGGAACGGCCGCCGCTGGAGCCGTCAGCCCGCGGGCGCTCCGCCGGGAATCGCCTGATGCGCCGCAGCTTCATCCACGTCCACGACCCTGCCGTCAAGCAGGGTCAGACGCCTGTCCATGCGCGCCGCCAGCGAAAGGTTATGCGTGGCGACCAGCGCCGCAAGCCCCGTGGCGCGCACCAGCGTCACCAGCGTTCCGAAGACATGTTCGGCGGTCTCCGGATCGAGGTTGCCGGTTGGCTCGTCGGCCAGCAGCACATGGGGCGCGTTGGCCACGGCGCGGGCGATGGCGACGCGCTGCTGCTCGCCGCCGGACATTTCCGCCGGGCGGTGGTCCAGCCGGTGGCCAAGGCCGAGGAAGCCGAGCAGTTCCCTGGCCCGGCGCTCCGCCTCCTTCCTGCCGAGGCCGCAGACCAGCTGCGGCAGCGTCACGTTCTCCAGCGCCGAAAATTCGGGCAGCAGGTGATGCGACTGGTAGACGAAGCCGATGCTGGTGCGGCGCAGCGCCGTGCGGCCGGCGTCGTCAAGGCGCGAGGTGGGCGCGCCGCCCACATAGATCTCGCCGGCGTCCGGCTTCTCCAGCAGGCCGGCCACGTGCAGCAGCGTCGACTTGCCGGTGCCGGAAGGCGCCACCAGCGCGACGATCTCTCCGGGCCAGATGGCCAGCCCGGCGTCGCGCAGGATGTGCAGCGATCGCTCGCCCTGGCGGTAGCTGCGGCGGATGCCCGTGAGGTAAAGCGCAGGCGGTTCGCTCATGTGGGGCGGCTCCCGGTCAGCCGTAACGCAGGGTTTCGACAGGATCGAGCCGGGCGGCGCGCCAGCTCGGATACAGCGTCGCCAGCAGCGACAGCGCGAAGGCGGTGATGACGATGACCGCCACCTCCACCGGATCGATCACCGACGGCAGCCGGCTGAGGAAGTACAGCTCCGCCGGGAACAGGTTGGCGTTGAGCAGCCGGTTGAGGAAGGTGCGGATGGCCTCGACGTTGGCCGCCAGCACGACGCCGAGGATCGCCCCCAGCGTGGTGCCCACCACGCCGATGGCGGCGCCGGTGATGAGGAAGATGCGCATCACCGCCCCGCGCGTCACGCCCATGGTGCGCAGGATGGCGATGTCCTGGGCCTTGTCCTTCACCAGCATGATCAGGCCGGAGACGATGTTGAGCGCCGCCACCAGCACGATCAGCAGCAGGATGAGGAACATCACGTTGCGCTCCACCTGCAGGGCGTTGAAGAAGGTCTGGTTGCGCACGCGCCAGTCGGTGATCATCAGCGGCCGGCCGATGTTGTCCTCGATGTCGGCGCGCACCCGGTCGACGTCGTCGGCGTTGGCGAGGAACACCTCGATGACGCTCACCTCGTCGCCGCGGTTGAAATAGGCCTGGGCCTCGGCCAGCGGCATGAACACGAAGCCGGTGTCGAACTCGGACATGCCGATCTCGAACACCGCCGTCACCGGATAGGTCTTGATGCGCGGCGCCGTGCCGAAGGGGGTCGAAGCCCCCTGCGGCGCCACCAGGGTGATGGAGTCGCCGGCGTGCACGCCAAGATTCATGGCGAGGCGGCTGCCGATGGCCACGCCCTCGCGGCCGTCGAAATCCTCAAGCGAACCCTCGCGAATGTTGCGGGCGATGAAGTCCACCTTGCGCAGGTCCTCGCCGCGCGCGCCGCGCACCAGCACGCCGCTGGAGGGGCCGGCCTTGGAGGAAGCCAGCGCCTGGCCCTCCACCAGCGGCAGGGCGAATTTCACGCCCTTCATGGCGTCGAGCCTGCGGGTGAGGTCGCGGTAGTCGTCCAGCGGCCGGTCGATGGCCTGCAGGAAAATGTGGCCGTTGACGCCGAGAATCTTGTCCAGCAGCTCCTGGCGGAAGCCGTTCATCACCGACATCACCACGATCAGCGTGGCGACGCCCAGCATGACGCCAAGGAAGGAGAAGCCGGCGATGACCGAAATGAACCCTTCCCGCCGCCGGGCGCGCAGGTAGCGGCCGGCCACCAGCCATTCGAAGGCGGCGAAGGGCCGCGTGCCGGCGCTGGCGGGCGGCGGGGCCAGCCTCTCCTGTTCCGGTCCGCTTGCAGGGCTGGTCATGGGCGATTGGCTCCGTGGGGAGATCCGGCCCGTCGGCGGGCCGGGGTCCGGTCGCGTGTCCACGCTTACCGTGGATATACCGACGCCCGCCGCAAGGCCAGAGCATGACGGCGGGCGCGATATCCACCGGCGGCGCGTCGCCGCCCGGAGCCTCGGGCCAGAATCGCCGGGCCGCCTCAGGCGGCGGCCTGGCCGATGACGCGGAAGTGGTAGTCCGGCGCGCCGAACATCGCCTCGAAGGCGAGAATCCGCTTCAGGTAGTGGCCGACGCACAGCTCGTCGGTCATGCCGACGCCGCCATGGGTCTGGACCGCCGCCTCGCCGACGAAGCGGCCCCAGCGGCTGACCTGGGCCTTCAGCACCGAGACGTCGCGCGCCGTGGCCAGACCGGACTCCATCAGGGCGGTGACGTACAGCAGCGTCGCATACGCCTTGGCGTGCGCCACCTTCATGTCGGCGAGGCGGTGCGCCACCGCCTGGAACGTGCCGATGGGCGCGCCGAACTGCCGGCGGGTGTTGGCGTAGGCGGCCGTGACGCGCAGCAGCGCGCCCATGGCCCCCACGGTCTCGGCGGCGAGGACCAGGATCGTGTCGGCGAACGCCGCGGCGAGCAGGTCGTGGGCGTCGCGCGACAGCACGCCGGCCGCCTCCACGCGCACGCCGTCGAAGCGCACATGGGCGGCGCTGCGGCCGCATTGCGTGCGGAACGGCGTGATGCTGACGCCGGGCGCCGCCGGATCAACCGCGACCAGGGCGAGGCCGGCCTTCTCGCCCGGCGCGCCGGCATGGCGGACCGCCGCCACCAGCAGCCCGGCCTCGGCGCCGGCGATGACGAGGCGCTTCCCGCCGTTCAGGACCAGGGCGTCGCCGTCGGCCGTGGCCGGCATGGCGACCTGCGCCGGCGCGGCGAGGCCCCGCCCCTCGTCCCAGGCGCAGGCGGCGACCAGCCCGCCGGCGGCGACCTGCGCCACGCGCCCGCCGGCGCCGGCGCGGACCAGCAGACCGCCCGCCAGAACCTGGGTGAACGGCCACGGCTCCACGGCGATGTGTTCGCCGCAGACCTCCGCCACCGGCACGAGGTCAACGGCCGAACCGCCCATGCCGCCGGCCTCCTCCGGAAACGGCAGCGACAGCACCCCCATCTCGCCCAGCGCCTTCCACGCCTGCGCCGACCATGGCGCGCCTGAGCGCAGCAGCGCCTTGCGCGCCTCGAAGTCGCAGTTCTTCTCAAGGAAACGCTTCACGCCGTCGCGGAGCATCACCTGTTCTTCGGTAAAGCTGAAATCCATGGCTGACGCTCCTCAGCGGTTCGCCGCCAGAACGGCGCGGGCGACCAGGTCGCGCTGCACCTCGTTCGTGCCGGCGTAGATCGTGGTGGCGCGGGAGTTCAGGTAATAGGGCATGGCGATGAGGTCGAAGTCGTCGCCCAGCGGGGCCACGCCCGAACCCACGGTCAGCGCCTCCAGCTGCAGCGGCACGGTCTCGATGCCGGAAACGCGCGTCATCATCACCGACACGCGCTGGGTCAGCTCCGAGCTCATGATCTTGTTCATGGAAGGACAGGCGGCGTCCGTCCCCATGGGGTGGCCGCTGATCACCAGCTTCTCGAAGTGCTGGCAGGAAAGCACGTCAGCCTCCAGCTCGCCGAGGTCGCGGATGAAGGCCGGGTCGTCGGCCAGAACGCCCCCGAACGGCGACGGCGTGCGCGCCGCCGCGGCGCGGATTTCGGCGATGGAGCGCAGCAGGCCGGGCGACGCGGCGGAGCCGCCGCGCTCGTGTTTCAGCAGGTGCTTGGCCACGGTCCAGCCGTCGTTCTCGGCGCCGACGCGGTTGGCCCTGGGCACGCGCACGTTGTTGAAGAACACCTCGCACTGCTCCGGGAAGCCGTCGAGACCGATGATCGGCCGGATCTCCATGCCCGGATAGTCGGTGCGGTCCAGCAGCAGGAAGGTGATGCCCTCCTGCTTCTTGCCGGCGCGGCTGGTGCGCACCAGCATGAACATGCGGTTGGCCTTGTGGGCCAGGGTGGTCCAGATCTTCTGGCCGTTGATGACGTAGTCGTCGCCGTCAGACTCCGCGAAGCACTGCAGCGAGGCGAGGTCGGAGCCGGCGTTGGGCTCGGAATAGCCCTGGGTCCAGTAGTCGTCGCCGGAGAGGATGCCGGGCAGGTATTTCCTCTTCTGCTCCTCGGAGCCCAGCTCGATCAGCAGCGGCCCGACCATGACAAGGCCGTTGGGCAGCAGCGGCGGCAGGCCGCGTTTGCGGTACTCCTCGGCGAAAATATAGCGCTGCGCGACGCTCCAGCCGGCGCCGCCATACTCCTTCGGCCAGGCCGGGGCCACCCAGCCCTTCCGGTACAGGATCCGGTGCCAGGCCATCACCTGCTCGAACGGGGCGAAGACGCTGGTGGTCTTGCGGCCCGCCTCGCGGATCTCCGGCGTCGGCGCGGTGTCCAGAAATTCAGCGACTTCCCGCCGGAATTCTTCCAGTTCCGGCCCGAATTCAATGTTCATCCCCAGGCTCCCCCCTGTGCATGTCCGGCGGACCACGACCGTCGCGGCGCGCCGGCGGCGCCGGCCCGCAGGCGAGGCGGGCCGCCCCTGCAGGCGACCCGCACATTTATGCGCAATCCGTCCGCCCTGGAACCAGGGCGCGGCGGCGCCCCCGGCATGCGCCGCAGGCGGCGCAGCCTCAGCCGGCGGACACCGGCGTCATGTCGTAGTCCCAGGCGCCGTCGCCCTGGTAGGTTCCCATGATCATGGCGTTGAACGGCGAATAGTCCTCGGGCGTGGTGGCGTAGGAGAGGCCCGGCAGCAGCGGCGGCGTCACCATGCCGCGGAGGCTGGTGGCCTGGCGCAGCAGGTTCTCGCGGGTCAGCTCGTCGCCGCAGCGCTCGAGGATCTGGTGCATCAGCACCGCCACGCCATAGCCGATGAAGGCGATGGAGTTGTCTTTCGAGATGTTGGGCATGCGCTTCGCCCGCAGCGCCTCGAACGCCTGCACGCCCGGGTCATCGTCCCACTGCGGGCTGCCCAGCTGCTTGATGTAGTGCGCGGAGACGATGCCGCGCGCCGCCTCCGCGCCGGCCGCCGACAGGATGGTGGTGCCGCTGGAGGTGCTGATGAGGATCTGGAACGGCTTCCAGTCCAGCTCGTGCGCCTTCTTCACCGCCTGGGAGGTGAACTTGCCGGAGGATGCGTTGAAGAACACATCGGCGCCGGACCTGGCCAGATTGATCATCTGCGAGTCGACGGTCGCGTCAGTCAGGTCGTAATGCGCCTCGGCGACGATCTGGCCGCGCGAACCCAGCCCTTCCCTGAACGCCTTCAGGTAATCGCGGCCGAACTCGTCGTTCTGGTACAGCACCGCGACCCTGCTGCCCGGACGCCTGGCCGCCAGGTAATTGGCCAGGATGCGGCCCTCGACGGAGTACAGCGGCAGGCCGGGCGTGGTCCACGGGAACTGCTTCGGATTGTTCCAGCGGGGGGCGCCGGCGTTCAGCAGCAGCTGCGGCACCTTCTTGTTGTTGAGATACTTCTGCACGGCCGCCTGGGTGGCGGTGCCGAGCGACGAGAACAGGCCAAGCACCTCCTCCTGCTCCACCAGGCGGCGGGTGGCCTCCATGGTCTTGGGCGGGCTGTAGGCGTCGTCGAGCGAAATGAACCTGATCTTGCGGCCGTTGATCCCGCCCTTCTCGTTCAGCTCGTCGAAATAGGCGGCCTGGGCGTGGCCCACGGCGCCGTAGACGGAGCCGGCGCCGCTGTACGGGATGGTCTGGCCGAGCCGGATCTCGGAGTCGCTCGCGCCGGGATCGTATTTCTTGCCCTTCGCGATGGCGGGCGCGCCGCGCAGCGCGAAGCCGGCGCCGAGCGCCGCCGCGCCGGCCGCGAGAAAGTGCCTGCGATCCATTGTCATTCCCCCTGGGCCTTGCGCTCGCGGCGGACCGCGAACGTGTTTCCTGCTGACTGTCGTGCTGACGTTTTCATTGTCCTGGACGGGCCCGCCGGCCTGCGGCGCGCCGCCATGAAACGCCGGCGCGGGGAACTCCCGCCCGGCGGGCGCGCCGCCAGCCCGCGCCCGCCAGGGCGCGCAAACGCCCCGGCGGCGACGCGGGGCCTCCCTGGCCGCGCTCGCCCCGGCGCCCGCGCCTCCCCGCCCTGGTCTGGCGTGGTGAGCGCGCGGCGCGCCCTCAGTCTCATATGAGACTGTTGTTGCATAACCTGTAACGGATTGATGTGCAAAGTTATTGACATATCCACAGGGCGCATGGCCGGCTTTCCGTCCATGTTTTTCCGGCGAAGGCGCCTGGTATGCGTCGCCAGGCCCAGACCGCCGGAGCGGCGCCACGGCCGGCGGCGCGCGCAAAAAGCCCGGACGACGGCGATCGCCCGGGGCCGCGATACGCGGAAATGACGGTAGCGGCGCCGCTCAGCCGGCGATGCGGACCACGGCGTCCGCCGGCGAGAGCAGTTCGCGCTCGCCCGTGGCGCGCCGCTTCACCTCCACCTTGCCCTCGGCGAGGCCCTTGGGGCCGACGAGGATCTGCCACGGCGCGCCGATGAGATCGGCGGTGGCGAACTTGCCGCCGGCGCGCTCGTCGCGGTCATCCCACAGCACGTCGAGGCCACGGGCGCCGAGCGCGTCGTACAGCTGCGCGCAGGCGGCGGCGGTGGCGGAATCGCCGGCTTTCAGGTCGAGGATGGCGACGTTGAACGGCGCGACCGCGTCCGGCCAGACGATGCCGGCGTCGTCGTGACCGGCCTCGATCAGCGCCGCCACCAGGCGGGTGGGGCCGATGCCGTAGGAGCCCATGTGCACCGGGCGCATCTGGCCGTCGGGACCGGCGACCTCGGCCTTCATCGGGGCCGAATATTTGGCGCCGAAATAGAAGATGTGGCCCACCTCGATGCCGCGGGCGGCCATGCGGCGCTCCTCGGGAATGGCGGCGAAGGCGGCTTCGTCGTGCATCTCCTCGGTGGCGGCGTAGCGTGAGGTCCAGCGGTCGAACACCGCCTGCAGGGCGGCGCGGTCGGTGAAGTCGGTGTCGGCGGGCGGGACCTCGAAGTCGAGGAACGCGCGGTCACAGAACACGGCGCTCTCGCCGGTGTCGGCGAGGATGATGAACTCGTGGCTCAGGTCGCCGCCGATGGGGCCGGTGTCGGCGCGCATGGGAATCGCCTTCAGGCCCATGCGGTGGAAGGTGCGCAGATAGGCGGCGAACATCTGGTTGTAGGAGTGGCGCGCCCCCTCCATGTCGAAATCGAAGGAATAGGCGTCCTTCATCAGGAACTCGCGCGAGCGCATGGCGCCGAAGCGCGGCCGGATCTCGTCGCGGAACTTCCACTGGATATGGTAAAGGTTCAGCGGCAGGTCGCGGTAGGAGCGCACGTAGGCCCGGAAGATTTCGGTGATCATCTCCTCATTGGTGGGGCCATAGAGCATCTCGCGCTCGTGCCGGTCGACGATGCGCAGCATCTCCTTGCCGTAAGCGTCGTAACGGCCGGATTCGCGCCACAGCTCCGCCGACTGGATGGTGGGCATCAGCAGCTCGATGGCCCCGGCCCGGTTCTGCTCCTCGCGGATGATGGCGGTGACCTTGTTGAGCACGCGCAGGCCGAGCGGCAGCCATGCGTAGATGCCGGCCGCCTCCTGGCGGATCATGCCGGCGCGCAGCATCAGCCGGTGCGAGACGATCTCGGCTTCCTTGGGGTTTTCCTTCAGGATGGGCAGAAAATAGCGACTGAGGCGCATGACGGCTCCGGAGTGGCTCTGGCGTGGTCCGGTTCCGGCCGGGGCCGGCCGGTCAGGTTTCGCCCGGGGTTGGATGGCTGGCGCGGAGGCCTGCGCCGGCGCCGCCGCCGCATGCGCCCGCCGGCCAGTCAGAATTCGATATATGGATACGTAAAATACAGCGCCGCGAACAGGATGGAGGCGATCACCGTGGTCCACAGCGCCTTCCACAGCAACAGCGGGCGCGCCGGGGCGCCGGGCTCCGATCCCTCCACCACTTCGCCGGTCTCGTGCTGGCCGCGCACGCCGAACGGCAGCACGGCGAACAGCGTTATCCACCAGATGACGAAATAGACGGCGACGCCAAGGGAAACGCTCATCGGCGGCTCGCTCCTCAGGTTCCGGCTCCGGGACGGCGCCCGGCGGCGAGGCGTTGACGAAGGACCGGGCGACCGGCCATGGCCGCGCGCCATGCCGCGCCGGCGGCACCCGCGCGGCGGCCACGCCCGGAGCCGCCGCCCGTGACGCGCCCGGACCGGCGGCCCGGCCCGGGAGACGGCGGGCGCGACGCCCGCCGGCGTCGCGCTCAGACCTGCTCCAGCTCGACCAGCGTGCCGCAGAAGTCCTTGGGGTGCAGGAACAGCACCGGCTTGCCATGGGCGCCTATCTTCGGCTCGCCGCCGCCCAGCACCCGGGCGCCCTTCGCCACCAGCTGGTCGCGGGCGGCGATGATGTCCTCAACCTCATAGCAGACGTGGTGGATGCCGCCGTCCGGATTCTTCTCCACGAACTTCTGGATCGGCGAATCCTCGCCCAGCGGCTCCAGCAGCTCGATCTTGGTGTTCGGCAGCTCGACGAAAACGGTGTAGACGCCGTGCTCCGGCTGCGGAACCTTGTCGGAGACGGTCGCGCCCAGGGTGTCCCTGTAAATGCGGGTCGCCTTCTCGATGTCCTTCACTGCAATCGCGACGTGGTTGAGCCGACCGATCATGTTTTCCTCTCCGTAATGCCGGGATCCGCCGCCCCCGCGGGCCGGTCCCCCTCCTGCGTTGTGGCGCCGCCTGGGCGCGGCCGGCGGCGCCGGGCCCGCGCGCGCATCGCATGTCGCGCCGCCGATGTCCATGGGGCGGCGCGTCCCGCCCGGCGCCCGTCAGACGCCCAACACCAGCACGTGGCACACCGGCTTCTTGCCCCAGACGGCGCGCAGCTCGTTGCGCACCGCCTTTTCGATGGCCGCGGCGAAGGCGGCGGCGTCGCGCCGCTTGCGCGGCGGGAAACTGTCGATGGTCTCGTCCACCACGTCGGCGATGATCGCCAGCAGCTCCTCGCCGTCGGAGGTCCGCTCCGGCAGGCCGGAAGCCTGGATTTCGGCGTCGCCCGCCACCTCGCCGCGCCCGTCCACCGCCACGGCGACGGAGATGACGCCGCTGAATGCGAGCCTGCGGCGCTCGGCGAGGCCGGGCGCGGAGCCCGGCACGACGATGTCGCCGTCGCGGTAGCGCACGCCCGAGGGAATGCGGCCGATGACGCCGGCGCCGCCCTCGACGATGGCCACCACGTCGCCGTTGAAGGCGCGCACCACCTCCGGCACGCCCTGGGCGCGCGCGAAAGCGGCGTGTTCGGTCAGGTGCAGCGGCTCGCCATGGGCGGGAATGGCTATGCGCGGCCGGATCCAGCCGTACAGCTGCTCCAGTTCGCCGCGGCGGGGATGGCCGGAGACGTGCACGAGGTGGTCGCGGTCGGTGACCACCTCCACGTCCTTCAGCATCAGCAGGTTGATGATCTCGCCGACCGCCTTCTCGTTGCCCGGGATGGTGCGCGAGGAGAAGATCACCCGGTCGCCGGCGGCGATTTTCAGCGCCGGATGGTCGTCGCGGGCGATGCGGGCCATGGCGGCGCGGGCCTCGCCCTGGCTGCCGGTGAGCAGCGCCACCACCCTGTCGCGCGGCAGGCGCTGCAGCGCGTCAGGACCGCGGAACGGCGGCAGGCCGTCGAGATAGCCGCACTCGGCCGCCACCTGGATCACCCGGTCCATGCCGCGCCCCACCACCACCACCTCACGGCCGCAGGCGGCGGCCGCCTCGGCGACGGAGCGGATGCGCGCCACATTGGAGGCGAAGGCGGTGACGCACACGCGGTGCGGCGCGCTGGCCACCAGCTCCGCCAGGGTGCGCGACACGTCCGCCTCGCTGGGGCTGGCGCCGGCGCGCACCACATTCGTGGAGTCGCACACCAGCGCCAGCACGCCCTCGTCGCCGATGGCCTTCAGCCGGGCCACGTCGGTGGAGCGGCCGACCACCGGCGTTTCGTCCAGCTTCCAGTCGCCAGTGTGCAGGATGGTGCCGGCCGGGGTGCGGATGGCGAGGGCGTTGGCCTCCGGAATCGAGTGCGACACCGGCACGAATTCGATGCTGAAGGGACCAAGGGTGAGCACGCCGCCCTGCTTCACCTCGCGCAGCGGAATCTTCGGACCGTTGAACTCCGAGAGCCGGCGCGCCTCAAGCAGGCCGAGGGCGAAGCGCGTGCCGTACACCGGCACGCCGATCTCGGGCCACAGCTGGGCGATGCCGCCGATGTGATCCTCATGGGCGTGGGTGACGACGAGGCCGAGCAGGTTCCTGCGGATCGCGCGGATGAATTCGAGGTCCGGATAGACCAGTTCGACGCCGGGCGTGCGCACCGGGTCGGCGAAGGAAACGCCGAGGTCAACGAGCACCCACTGCCGGTTCCTGCGCGGGCCGTAGCCATACAGCGCCGCGTTCATGCCAATCTCGCCCAGCCCGCCCAGGGGCGCGAAAACGAGTTCCTCAACCGGCCTGTCCATGTTCATCCGTTCCTCGCAGCGTTGCGCAACGCCTCTTGCGGGCGTGAGACCGCCGCCTCCCCCCTGAATGAGCCGACGTCGCCGAAATGCACGTCGCCAGCGGTGATGGTCCGCGCATCGCCGGCCGGGGTGCGAACCACCAGCTGGCCCACCGCGTCAATGGTTTCAAACACGCCGCGGATCACCTCCGGGCCGTACTGGATGGCCACCGCGCCGCCCACGCCGTGCGCCCGCTCCAGCCACAGCCGGCGGATGCGGTCCATGCCGCGGCCGTTGTCCCAGATGCTGAAATATTCAATCCACGTCGCTGACATCACTTCAAAAAGCGATTGGGCGGTCACGCCCGGGGCGACCGCGCGCAGCGCCGCCGCCGCATAGGGCAGCCCCGCCGGCGCCGCCGCCACGTTGACGCCCACGCCAACCACCACGAACCGCCGCCCGCCGGGCATGATCTCGCTCTCCAGCAGCATGCCGGAGAGCTTGGCGCCGTCGAGCAGCAGGTCGTTCGGCCATTTCAGCCGCAGCGCCGCGCGCGCCCCCGGGGCGCACCGGGCCGCAGCCTCATGCAGGGCCAGCCCGGCGACGAAGCCGATGGAGGCCGCCAGCGCCGGCTCGCACGCCGCCTCCACCAGCAGCGACGCCGCCAGATTGCCGGGCGGCGTCTCCCAGACCCGGCCCCGCCGGCCCCTGCCGCCGCGCTGCAGCGTGGTGACCACCCACAGGCCGCCGGCGCCGCCGGCGCGGGCGTGCTCCATGGCGATGGTGTTGGTGGAGCCCTCAACGACCTCATGGGCCTGCAGCCGGTAGCCGGAAGCCTCTGCCTGGGGCGCAAGCACAAATCGCATGTGGTCGTGGCGCTTTCCCTGTATGCGCGCGGCCATGAAGCCGCGCAGGCCATTGCACGTGAGCCGTGTATGCCAGAGCCGGCCTGGCATGGCTACCCGCAGCCGGCCGGAGCCGGACGTTTCCGGGCCGCCGCGGCGGCGGACCGGAAGCGCCAGCTCCCCGCCGGGACGAAAAGGGCGCGGCCAGCGGCAGGCCGCGCCCCCTGATTGCGCTCGGCGCCGCAGGACGCCGGAACGGGTCGTCGCGACCCGTCAGAACAGCGTCTTCGCCGCCGCCATGACCGGCGCGTTCAGCAGCGCCGGGGCGAGGAAATAGCCGACGGTGACGATGATCGACAGCGCCAGCACGAAGCGCGCCGCGCCCGGCATGGGGTCGAGGCCGCCGCGGGCGGCGTCGAAGAACATCACCTTGACCACCCGCAGGTAGTAGTATGCGCCGACGACGCTGGTGAGGATGCCGAACACCGCCAGCAGCGTCAGCTTCGCCTCGATCGCCGCGGCGAACACGTAGAATTTGGCGAAGAAGCCGGCCAGCGGCGGGATGCCCGCGAGCGAGAACATCAGCAGCGCCAGCAGATAGGCCGTGACCGGGCTGGTCTGGGACAGGCCGGCGAGATCGTCGATCTCCTCCACCACCTGGCCGTCGCGCCGCATGCTGACGATCACCGCGAACACGCCGAGCGTCATCGCCACATAGACGCCCATGTAGAGCAGCACGCCGGTGACGCCGGCCGCCGTGCCGGCGGCGAGGCCCACCAGGGCGTAACCCATGTGGCCGATGGACGAATAGGCCATCAGGCGCTTGATGTTGCGCTGGCCGATGGCGGCGAAGGCGCCCAGCGCCATCGAGGCGAAGGACACGAAAATGATGATCTGCCGCCACTGGTCGGCGATGCCCGGGAAGGCGCCGATCATCACCCGCACGGTGATGGCCACCGCCGCCACCTTGGGCGCGCTGGCGAGGAAGGCGGTGACCGGCGAAGGCGCGCCCTCGTAGACGTCCGGCGTCCACATGTGGAACGGCACGGCGCTCATCTTGAAGGCGAGGCCGGCGGCGAGGAAGGCGAGACCGAAGATCAGTCCGCCGCCCGGCGCGTCGGCGGCGGCCTTCGCGATGCCCTCGAAAGAGACCGTGCCGGTGAAGCCGTACACCAGCGAGGCGCCGTACAGCAGCATGCCCGAGGAGAGCGCGCCGAGCACGAAGTACTTCAGGCCCGCCTCGGTGGAGCGCACGCTGTCGCGGTCAAAGGCGCAGATCACGTAGATGGCGAGCGACTGCAGCTCCAGGCCCACGTAGAGGGCGATCAGGTCGCCGGCCGAGATCATGACCATCATGCCGGTGACCGAGAGCAGCACCAGCACCGGATACTCAAAGGCGGCGATGCCGCGCTTGCGGAAGTCGTCGAAGGACAGCAGCAGCGCGCCGGCGGCGCCGGTGAGCGCCAGCGCCTTCATGAAGCGGCCGAAGCCGTCCGCCACGAAGGCGCCGTTGAAGGCCACGACGCGGCCCTCCGGCTGGGCGGCGATGAGCGCCCCGGCGACAATGAGCAGCAGCAACGCCACGAAATTGACGAAGCCGCCGGACCGGGCGCCCGCGAAGGCGCCGACGAGCAGCAGCGCAAGCGCGCCTCCCGCGAGCAGAAGCTCAGGCAGGATCAGCGAAAGCGCCGGGAGAAGTGCTGCGGAGGTCATGCTTGCCTCAATGGATCGCGAGCGCGGCCGTCTTCACGGCGGAGAGCGCGGATTGGGTGTGCTTCAGGAGTTCCACGGTCGGCGCGGCGAAGACGTCGAGGATCTGGCCGGGCTGCACGCCGTACCAGATGATCAGCAGGACCAGCGGAACGAACATGACCAGCTCACGGGCGTTGAGGTCGGTCATCTCGCGCAGCGAATCCTTCTCCATCTTGCCGAACACCACGCGGCGGTACAGCCACAGGGCGTAGGCGGCCGACAGGATGACGCCAGTGCAGGCCAGCAGCGCCACCAGAGGCTGCACGCGGAACGTGCCGAGCATGGTCAGGAACTCGCCGATGAAGCCCGAGGTGCCCGGCAGGCCGACATTGGCCATGGTGAGGATCAGCATCACCACGGCGTAGCGCGGCATGCGCTCCACCAGACCGCCGTAGGCGTCGATGCGCAGCGTGTGCATGCGGTCGTAGATCACGCCGACGCCAAGGAACAGCGCGCCGGAGACCAGGCCGTGCGACACCATCTGGAACATGGCGCCCTGCACGCCCTGCTCGGTCATCGAGAAGATGCCCATGGTGACGAAGCCCATGTGGGCGATCGACGAATAGGCGATCAGCTTCTTGATGTTCTCCTGCATGAGCGCGACCAGCGAGGTGTAGATGATCGCGATCACGGACATGGCGTAGACCAGCGGCGCGAAATACGCCGAGGCGTCCGGGAACATCGGCAGCGAGAAGCGGATGAAGCCGTAGCCGCCCATCTTCAGCAGGATGCCCGCCAGGATGACCGAGCCCGCCGTGGGCGCCTCCACGTGGGCGTCCGGAAGCCAGGTGTGCACCGGCCACATCGGCATCTTCACCGCGAAGGAGGCGAAGAAGGCCAGCCACAGCCAGATCTGCAGGCTCTCGCCGAAGCGGTGCTGCAGCAGGGTCGGAATGTCGGTGGTGCCGGCGGCCCAGTACATGGCCATGATGGCCAGCAGCATCAGCACCGAGCCCGCCAGCGTGTACAGGAAGAACTTGTAGCTGGCGTAAATGCGCCGGTCGTGCCCCCAGATGCCGATGATCAGGAACATCGGGATCAGGCCAGCCTCGAAGAACAGGTAGAACAGCACCAGGTCAAGCGCGGCGAACACGCCCACCATGGTGGCCTCCAGCACCAGGAAGGCGATGAAGTACTCGCGCACCCGCTTCTCAATGGATGACCACGACGCCAGCACGCAGAACGGCATCAGGAACGCCGTCAGCACGATGAACGGCAGCGAGAAGCCGTCGACGCCCAGCTTGAAGCGGATGGTCTCGGAGAGCCAGGCGTGGCTCTCCACCAGCTGGAAGGCGGCGCTGGAGCCGTCGAAACGGCTCCACGCCACGAGCGACAGCACGAAGGTCGCCAGCGTGGTCACAAGCGCGATCCAGCGCGCGTTGGACGCGACGGACTCCTGCGACCCGCGCAGCGCCAGGATCAGCAGCGCGCCGACGACAGGAATTGCGACCAGGCCAGAGAGGATGCCAAAGCCGAACATCAGTGGGCCCCTCCAACGAGGTACCAGGTGACGAAGAGCGCAACGCCGATCAGCATGGCGAATGCGTAGTGATAGAGGTAACCGGACTGCAGCCGCACCGCGCGGTTGGCCACGTCCACGACCCGGGCGGAGACGCCGTCAGGCCCGAAGCCGTCGATGAGCCAGCCGTCGCCCTTCTTCCAGAGGAAGGAGCCGAGCCACTTCGCCGGACGCACGAACAGGAAGTCGTAGATCTCGTCGAAGTACCACTTGTTGAGCAGGAACCGGTACATGAGCGGCTGGTCTGCCGCGAGACGCCGCGGCGCCTCCGGGTTCTTCACGTAGAACCACCAGGCCACCACGAAGCCGAGGACCATCATGACCATCGGCGACAGCTTCACCCAGCCAGGCACGTTGTGCATGTCGTGCAGGATGTGGTTGTCCTTCGCGGTGAACAGCGCGCCCTTCCAGAAGGCGTCGTAGCTGGCGCCGATGAAGTCGCCGGCGAACACGGCGCCAGCGGCCAGCGCGCCGACCGAGAGCACCGCCAGCGGGATCATCATCACCGCGGGGCTCTCGTGAGGCGTATGGTCGCCATGGCCATGGCCGTCATGCGCGTGAGCGTCATGGTCATGGGCCGCCGCGTGCTTCCACTTCGCCTCGCCGAAGAAGGTCATGAAGAACAGGCGCCAGGAATAGAAGGAGGTGAACAGCGCCGCGACCACAACGCACAGGAAGGCGTAGGTGGAGGCCGGCGAGTGCGAGGCGAACGAAGCCTCGATGATCGCGTCCTTCGAATAATAGCCGGCGGTGAAGGGGAAGCCGGTCAGCGCCAGGTTGCCGATCAGCATGGCGGCCATGGTGAAGGGGATGTAACGGGCGAGACCGCCCATCTTCCGCATGTCCTGCTCATGGTGGCAGGCATGGATCACCGAGCCGGCGCCAAGGAACAGCAGCGCCTTGAAGAAGGCGTGGGTGAACAGGTGGAACACGCCGGCGCCGAAAGCGCCCACGCCCAGCGCCACGAACATGTAGCCGAGCTGCGAGCAGGTCGAATAGGCGATGACCCGCTTGATGTCGTTCTGCACGAGGCCGACGGTGGCGGCGAAGAAGGCGGTGGTGGCGCCGATCACCGTCATCACCACCATGGCGGTGGGCGCAAGCTCGAACAGCGGCGACAGGCGGGCGACCATGAACACGCCGGCCGTCACCATGGTGGCGGCGTGGATCAGGGCGGACACCGGCGTCGGGCCCTCCATGGCGTCAGGCAGCCAGGTGTGCAGCAGGAACTGCGCCGACTTGCCCATGGCGCCCATGAACAGCAGCAGGCAGGCCAGCGTCATGGCGTTCCACTCGTGGCCGAGCAGGCGGAACGACTGCTGCGCCATCTCCGGCGCCTTCGCGAAGATGTCGGCGAAGGCCACGGAGCCGGTCATCACGAACACGGTGAAGATGCCGAGCAGGAAGCCGAAGTCGCCGACGCGGTTGACGACGAAGGCCTTCATCGCCGCGGCGTTGGCGGAGTCCTTGTGATACCAGAAGCCGATGAGCAGATAGGAGGCGAGGCCCACGCCCTCCCAGCCGAAGAACATCTGCACGAGATTGTCGGCCGTCACCAGCATCAGCATGGCGAAGGTGAACAGCGACAGGTAGGCGAAGAAGCGCGGCCGCGACGGATCCTCGTGCATGTAGCCGATGGAGTACAGGTGCACGAGCGCCGACACCGAGTTCACGACCACCAGCATCACGGCGGTCAGCGTGTCGATCTTCAGCGCCCAGTCGACGGAGAGCCCGCCGGAGGTCATCCAGTTGACGACCGTCACCTGAACCGGGCCGGTTCCCCAGGCCACCTGAAAGAACGTCACCCACGAAAGCGCCGCCGCCACAAACAGCAGCGACGTGGTGACGATTTCGCTGGCGCGCGCCCCCATGATGCGGCCAAAGAGGCCTGCAATCAGAAATCCGGCAAGCGGAAGAAAGACGATCGCGTGATACATGACGGCCGTTCGTGCATGCGGGCGGTTGCGGCGCGAGCCACGCCGCCCTGTGGCGTGTTACGGCCCCGCGACGGGGTTTCCCCCTGCCCGCCCCTGCCGGGGAAAGCCTGTCGCGGCGCCTGTTCCGGAGCCGCCCCGCATGAAGCTCACGCGGGCCGGCGTGTCTGGGACCGCCGCCGCCCCGCCCCGCGCCGCGGGGCCGGGCCTGGCGGCCGGCGTCAGCCCTTCAGCGTGTTCACGTCCTCCACCGCGATGGAGCCGCGGTTGCGGAAGAACACGACCAGGATGGCGAGGCCGATGGCGGTCTCGGCCGCGGCGACGGTGAGCACCATCAGCGAGAACACCTGCCCCATCATGTCGCCGAGGAAGCTGGAGAACGTCACCATGTTGAGGTTCACCGCCAGCAGCAGCAGCTCGACGGACATCAGGATGACGATGACGTTCTTGCGGTTCAGGAAGATGCCGAACACGCCGATGGTGAACAGGATGGCGGCGACGGTGAGATAGTGGCCAAGCCCGATGATCATGGCGATGCTCCTCAGAGGCCGCGACGGAAGGGCGTCTTCCGCAGCTCGATGACGTCTTCCTTCGTGCGCGCCACCTGGCGGGCGATGTCCTGGCGGCGCACGTTCGGCTTGTGGCGCAGGGTCAGCACGATGGCGCCGATCATGGCCACCAGCAGCACGAGGCCGGCCAGCTGGAAGTAAAGGACGAAGTCCGTGTACAGCACCCGCGCCAGCGCCTCGGTGTTGGTGATCCCCTGCGGGATGGGAGCGGCGCCGGCGCGCGGCAGGCCGCCCGGCGCCAGCCAGGCGCCGATCACCAACAGCAGCTCGGCCAGCAGCGCGATCCCGACCAGCGCGCCCACCGGCGCGTACTGCAGCGCGCCCTTCTTCAGCGCGGCGAAGTCCACGTCCAGCATCATCACCACGAACAGGAACAGCACCGCGACCGCGCCGACGTAGACGATGACCAGCAGCAGCCCCAGGAACTCGGCGCCCAGCAGGATGAACAGGCCGGTGACGTTCGCGAAGGTCAGGATCAGGAACAGGACCGAATGCACGGGATTGCGCGAAGCGATCACCATGAGCGCCGAGGCTACGGCCACTGCCGAGAAGATGTAGAAGAAGACTGCTGCGGCGATCATCCGTCTGCGTCCTTGACAGCCCTGGCCGGCCTGCCTGCGCCATGCGCTGTAGCCGGAAAGGCCCTGGGGTGGCCGCCCCGGCGCCTCAGGCGCGGGGCGTTCTGGAAACTGGTTATCAGCGGTACGGGGCGTCCATGGCGATGTTGCGCGCGATCTCGCGCTCCCACCGGTCGCCGTTATCGAGGAGCTTCGCCTTGTCGTAATAGAGCTCCTCGCGCGTCTCCACGGCGAACTCGTAGTTGGGGCCCTCGACGATCGCGTCCACCGGGCAGGCCTCCTGGCACATGCCGCAGTAGATGCATTTCACCATGTCGATGTCGTAGCGGGTGGTGCGGCGCGTGCCGTCGTTGCGGCGCGGGCCGGCCTCGATGGTGATCGCCTGCGCCGGGCAGATGGCCTCGCACAGCTTGCAGGCGATGCAGCGCTCCTGGCCATTGGGATAGCGGCGCAGGGCGTGTTCGCCACGGAAGCGCGGCGACAGCTGCCCCTTCTCGAAGGGATAGTTGAGCGTCGCCTTCGGCCGGAAGAAGTAGCGCATCGACAGGAAGAACGCCGACACGAACTCCTTCAGGAACAACGACGACACCGTCTGGCCGATCGCCATGATCTCCACTCCTCAGCGTCAGGAGGCCGCGCGCGGCCGCCCCGACAGGATGTTGTCGCGAGCCGCCCAGCCCTGCCGGGCTGGCGGCTCAGATCCTGCTGACCAGCGCGCCCAGCAGCGCGCCCGCCAGCGGCAGAACCGCGAGGGACGACCAGACCAGCCGGCGCGTCAGCGCCAGCCGCTTCCGGAACTCGCCCTCATCCGGGGACGGACCTTCCCCTTCCGTCTCCCGCTCGATGGCCCGGGCGGCGAACGACTGGACCAGAACCACCTGCAGCGCGGCCATCGCCAGGCCGATGGCGGCGCCGGCCAGCGCCGCCGCGGGAAGCTGCGTCATGCGCCGGGCGCGAAGCCGGTGAAGTGCAGGAACGCCGCCACGACCACCACCATGACCAGCGAGATGGGCAGGAACACCTTCCAGCCCAGACGCATCAGCTGGTCGTAGCGGTAGCGCGGAACCATCGCCTTGGCCATGGCGATGAAGAAGAACATCACCGACAGCTTGAGGATGAACCACACCACGCCCGGCACCCAGGTGAAGGGCGGGAGGTTAACCGGCGCCGACCAGCCGCCCATGAACAGCAGGGCGCCCATCGCGCACATGGTCAGGATGGCGATGTACTCGCCGAGCATGAACAGCAGGTACGGCGTGGAGGAATACTCCACCATGAAGCCGGCGACGAGCTCGGATTCCGCCTCCGCCAGGTCGAAGGGCGGACGGTTGGTCTCCGCGAGGGTCGAGATCAGGAAGATCACGAACATCGGGAACAGCGGAATGACGTACCAGTTCAGGAAGGTGAGCTGCGGGACGCCGAGCAGCGTCGCCAGGCCGCGCGACTCCTGGGCCGCCACGATGCCGGAGATGTTGAGCGTGCCGGCGCACATCAGCACCGTCACCAGCACGAAGCCGATGGAGACCTCATAGCTCACCATCTGCGCCGTGGCGCGCAGCGCCGACAGGAACGGGTACTTCGAGTTCGACGACCAGCCGGCCATGATGGTGCCGTAGACCATCAGCGACGAGATGGCGAGAATGAACAGGATGCCGACGTTGATGTCGGCCACCACCCAGCCGGCGTTGACCGGAACCACCGCCCAGGCGGACAGCGCCAGCACGCCGGTGATCAGCGGCGCCAGCAG
Source organism: Camelimonas abortus (assembly GCF_042432745.1). NCBI lineage: Bacteria > Pseudomonadati > Pseudomonadota > Alphaproteobacteria > Hyphomicrobiales > Chelatococcaceae > Camelimonas > Camelimonas abortus. The sequence continues at coordinate 1,235,386 of NZ_JBHLWR010000006.1, forward strand.
GAACAGGCCCTTGTTGGAGCCCGCCGGGATCACCGGCTCCTTGAGCACGAACTTGAACAGGTCGGCGAAGGACTGCAGCAGGCCGAAGGCGCCCACCACATTGGGGCCGCGGCGCAGCTGCACGGCCGCCCAGATCTTGCGGTCGGCGAGCAGGTAGTACGCCGTGAACAGCAGCAGCGCCACCAGCAGCGCCACGCTCTGCAGGGCGATGAGCAGGACGTGCAGGAGTCCATCCCAGAACGACATCGCGGCTCCCCTTACTCAGCAGCCTGGGCGACGGCGCCGCGCGCCAGCGCCGAACATTCCGCCATCACCGCCGAGGCGCGGGCGATGGGGTTGGTCAGGTAGAAATCGGTCACCGTGCTGGCGAAGGGCGCAGGGTCCATCTGGCCGATGGCCGCGGCGATCGCCGGCAGGTCGAGGGCCCCGGGCGTGACCACGCCGTGCTCCGCCATGTGCGGAACCTCGGCGTAAAGCGCCGCGCGCAGCTGGCCCAGGTTGTCATAAGGCAGCCGCGCGCCGAGCGCTTCCGACAGGGCGCGGATGATGGCCCAGTCCTCGCGCGCCTCGCCCGGCGGGAAGGAGGCGCGGTCGGCCAGCTGCGCCCGCCCCTCGGTGTTGACGTAAATGCCGGACTTCTCCGGATAGGCCGCGCCCGGCAGCACCACGTCGGCGCGGTGGGCGCCGCGGTCGCCGTGGCTGCCCTGATAGATGACGAAGGCGCCGGGCGCCGCCTCGATCTCGTCGGCGCCGAGCAGGTACAGCACGTCGAGCGCGCCGGGAGCGACCATCTCCCAGGCGGAGAGACCGCCCTCCCCCGGCACGAAGCCGACGTCGAGGCCGCCGACGCGCGCCGCCGCGGCGTGCAGCACGCTGAGGCCGTTCCAGTCGTCGCCGATGGCGCCCACGTCCACCGCAAGGCGGGTGGCGGCGGCGAACACGGCCGCGCCGTCGCGGCGGGCCAGCGCGCCCTGGCCGACGATGATCAGCGGCCGCTGCGCCTGGCGCAGGACCTCAACGAACGGATGGGCGCCGTTGGCCAGCTCCACCAGCGTCTGGGCGCCCGCGCCCAGCTGCTCGGCCGGGCAGGTCAGCTGCATCGGCTCGCCCACATAGGCCACCCTCAGGCCGGTCTGCAGCCAGCGCTTGCGGATGCGGGCGTTGAGCACCGCCGCCTCACGGCGCGGGTTGGAGCCGATGATGAGGATGGCGTCCGCGTCCTCAATGCCGGCGATGGTGGCGTTGAACAGGTAGCTGCCGCGGCCGAAGGCCGGGTTGAGGCGGGCGCCGTCCTGGCGGCAGTCGATGTTGGGCGAGCCCAGCGCCTGCATCAGCTGGCGAAGGGCGAACATCTCCTCCACCGCGCACAGGTCGCCGGCGATGGCGCCGACGCGCCTGCCGTCCACGCCCTTCAGGCGCCCGGCGATCACGGCGAAGGCCTCGCTCCACGAGGCGGGGCGCAGGCGGCCGTCCTCGCGCACATAGGGGCGGTCAAGGCGCTGGGTCCTGAGGCCGTCCCAGACGAAGCGGGTCTTGTCGGAGATCCACTCCTCGTTCACGTCCTCGTTGACCACCGGCAGGATGCGCATCACCTCGCGGCCGCGGGTGTCGATGCGGATGGCGGAGCCGACCGCGTCCATCACGTCCACGGACTCGGTCTTGACCAGCTCCCACGGCCGGGCGCGGAACTGGTAGGGCTTCGAGGTCAGCGCGCCCACCGGGCACAGGTCGATGACGTTGCCCTGCAGCTCCGAGCCCATGGCGTGCTCGAGATAGGTGGTGATCTCCATGTCCTCGCCGCGGCCGATGGCGCCGAGGTCGCCCACGCCCGCCACCTCGCTGGTGAAGCGCACGCAGCGGGTGCAGTGGATGCAGCGGTTCATGGAGGTGCGCACCAGCGGACCGATGTACTTGTCCTCAACGGCGCGCTTGTTCTCATGGAAACGGCTGGTGTCGACGCCGTAGGCCATGGCCTGGTCCTGCAGGTCGCACTCGCCGCCCTGGTCGCAGATCGGGCAGTCCAGCGGGTGATTGACCAGCAGGAACTCCATCACGCCCTCGCGGGCCTTCTTCACCATGGGCGACCGGGTGAACACCACCGGCGGCTCGCCGTTGGGGCCCGGACGCAGGTCGCGCACGCCCATGGCGCAGGAAGCCACCGGCTTCGGCGGACCGCCCTGCACCTCCACGAGGCACATGCGGCAGTTGCCGGCGATGGACAGCCGCTCGTGATAGCAGAAACGCGGGATCTCGGCGCCGGCGGCCTCGCAGGCCTGGAGCAGCGTGTACTCCGCCGGGACCTCAATCTCTTTTCCGTCGACAATCAGCTTCGGCATGGCTTCCTTCCGTCTCAGGCGACGTTGGGCCCTTGAACTTGCGGCGTCGGCCCGCCGGCCGGCGCGAACGGGTTGGCGGTGCGGCCCTTATCCGGCCGCCGCCGGCAGCGGGTCGGGATGCGGATTGGCCGCATACTGGTCGATCCGCTTCTCGATCTCCGGACGGAAGTGACGGATCAGGCCCTGGATCGGCCACGCCGCGGCGTCGCCCAGCGCGCAGATGGTGTGCCCCTCGATCTGCTTGCTGACGTCGAACAGCATGTCGATCTCGCGCTTGTGGGCGCGGCCCTCGGCCATGCGGCTGACGACGCGCCACATCCAGCCGGTGCCTTCGCGGCACGGCGTGCACTGGCCGCAGCTCTCATGCTTGAAGAAGTACGACAGGCGGGCGATGGCGCGGATGATGTCCGTGGACTTGTCCATCACCAGCACGCCGCCGGTGCCGAAGCTGGAGGTGGCGGCGCGGCAGCCGTCGAAGTCCATGATCAGGTCTTCGCACAGGTGCGCGGGAATGACCGGGCACGAGGCGCCGCCGGGAATGATGCCCAGCAGGTTGTCCCAGCCGCCGCGCACGCCGCCGCCATGACGCTCGATGAGCTCGCGGAACGGGATGCCCATCGCCTCCTCCACCACGCAGGGCGTGTTCACGTGGCCGGAGATGCCGAACAGCTTGGGACCGACGTTGTTGGGCCGGCCGATGCTGTTGAACCACTCGGCGCCGCGCCGCAGGATCGTGCCGGCGACGGCGATCGACTCCACGTTGTTGACCGTGGTCGGGCAGCCGTAGAGGCCCATGTTGGCCGGGAACGGCGGCTTCAGCCGCGGCATGCCCTTCTTGCCCTCAAGGCTCTCCAGCAGCGCCGTCTCCTCGCCGCAGACATAGGCGCCGGCGCCGTGGTGGATATAAAAATCAAACGGATAGCCGTGGATGTTGTCCTTGCCGATGAGACGGGCGGCGTACGCCTCGTCCACGGCGCGCTGCAGCGCCTCGCGCTCGGCGATGAACTCGCCGCGGATGTAAATGTAGGCGGCGTGGGCCCCGATGGCGAAGGCGGCGAGCATCGCGCCTTCAATGAGCAGGTGCGGATCGTGGCGCAGGATCTCGCGGTCCTTGCAGGTGCCCGGCTCCGACTCGTCGCCGTTGATGACCAGATAGTGCGGCCGGTCGCCCTGCTTCGGCATGAACGACCATTTCAGGCCGGTGGGGAAGCCGGCGCCGCCGCGGCCGCGCAGGTTGGACTTTTTCATCTCGTCGATGATCCAGTCCCGCCCCATCTCAAGCAGGAACTTCGTGCCGTCCCAGGCGCCGCGGCGCATGGCCTCCTGCAGGCCAGGGGAATGGAGGCCGTAGAGATTGGTGAAGATGCGATCCTTGTCCGACAGCATGGCCTCAGTCCTTCTGCGCGAACCTGGCGCGCCACGCGCCGACCACCGAACCGTCATAAAGCGACGGATCGGTCAGCGAGGTCAGCCTGCCCTTCGGCTCGGCCGCGTTGCGGCCCTGCTGCGGCCCGGGCTTCACCGGCCTGCCCGCGGCGAGATCCTTCAGGACGCCGATCAGGATCTCCGGCGTAAGATCTTCGTAATAGTCGTCGTTGATCTGCACCATCGGCGCGTTGCAGCAGGCGCCGAGGCACTCAACCTCCTGCCAGCTGAAATTGCCGTCGGCGGTCACGGTGTTCTCGGGACCGATGAACTCCTGCAGCGCCGCGCGCAGGTCATGGGCGCCGCATACCATGCAGTGGGTGGTGCCGCACAGCTGCACGAAGAAGCGGCCCACCGGCTCCAGGCGGAACATGGTGTAGAAGGTCGCGATCTCGAGCGCGCGAATGTAGGGCATGCCAAGCAGGTCGGCCACGTGCTCGATGGCGCACCGGGGCAGCCAGCCGCCGGCCTGGGCCTGGGCCCGCCACAGCAGCGGAATGACCGCCGAGCGCTGGCGACCCTCCGGATATTTGGCGATCTGGGCTGCGGCCCACGCGGCGTTCTCCGGCGTGAAGGCGAACTCAGCCGGCTGTAACTCGGGCGGGGCCAGACGACGTACGCTCATGACTTACGCAAATCCCTTGCAGACGCCAGCAGGCTGGCTTTCAGGACGCGGGCCGGTCACCGGTCCACCTCGCCGAACACGATGTCGAGTGAGCCCAAGATCGCCGAGACGTCGGCCAGCATGTAGCCGCGCGACAGGAAATCCATGGCCGCGAGATGGGCGAAGCCCGGCGCCCTGATCTTGCAGCGGTAGGGCATGTTGCCGCCCTCCGACACCAGGTACACGCCGAACTCGCCCTTCGGCGCCTCCACCGCGGCGTAAACCTCGCCGGCGGGAACGTGAACGCCTTCGGTAAACAGCTTGAAGTGATGGATGAGCGCCTCCATGGAGCGCTTCATCTCGCCGCGCCGCGGCGGCGCGATCTTGTGGTCGGTGGTCAGCACCGGCCCCTGCCCGTCCGGAGCGCGCAGCCTGTCGATGCACTGGCGCATGATGCGCACGGACTGGACCATCTCCTCCATGCGCACGCAGTAGCGGTCGAAGCAGTCGCCGTGCCTGCCGACGGGGATGTCGAAATCCATCTCCTCGTAACACTCGTAGGGCTGCGCCTTGCGCAGGTCCCACTCGCCGCCGGCGGCGCGCACCATCACGCCCGAGAAGCCGCGCGCCCAGCACTCTTCGAGCGTCACCGGCGAGATGTCCACGGTGCGCTGCTTGAAAATGCGGTTGCCGGTGACCAGGCGGTTGAGGTCGTCGAGGGTCTTCAGGAACGGGTCGCAGAACGCCTCGATGTCGTCGATGAGGTCCGGCGGCAGGTCCTGGCGCACGCCGCCGATGCGGAAATAGTTGGCGTGCATGCGCGCGCCGCTGGCGCGCTCGTAGAAGATCATCAGCTTCTCGCGCTCCTCGAAGCCCCACAGCGGCGGGGTGAGCGCGCCAACGTCCATCGCGAAGGTGGTGACGTTGAGCAGGTGCGAGAGCAGCCGGCCGATCTCCGAATAGAGCACGCGGATGAGCTGGCCGCGGCGCGGAACCTCCACGCCGAGCAGCTTCTCGGCGGCGAGCACGAAGGCGTGCTCCTGGTTCATCGGCGCCACATAGTCGAGGCGGTCGAAATAGGGCGTCGCCTGGGCGTAGGTCTTGTACTCGATCAGCTTCTCGGTGCCGCGGTGCAGCAGGCCGATATGGGGATCGACGCGCTCGACCACCTCGCCGTCAAGCTCCAGCACCATGCGGAGCACGCCGTGCGCCGCCGGGTGCTGCGGGCCGAAGTTGATCGAAAAATTGCGGAGCTGGTGTTCGCTCATGACGCTTTTCCCGGATCCTTCTGGCCAGCCGCCTTCTCGTCGCCCGGCAGCATGTAGTCAGGCCCCTCCCAGGGCGACAGGAAGTCGAAGCGGCGGAACTCCTGGCGCAGCGACACGGGCTCGTATACCACGCGCTTCTGCTCGTCGTCGTAACGCAGCTCGACGAAGCCGCTGAGCGGAAAATCCTTGCGCAGCGGATGCCCCTCGAAGCCGTAGTCGGTGAGCAGGCGGCGCAGGTCCGGGTGACCGGAGAAGATCACCCCGTACATGTCCCAGGTCTCGCGCTCGTACCAGTCGGCCGAGGGGAACACCCCCACCACGGAGGGCACCGGCGTGCGCTCGTCGGTCTGGACCTTCACGCGCAGCCGGGCGTTCAGCGTCGGCGACAGCAGATGATACACCACGTCGAAGCGCTTTTCCCGCGACGGCCAGTCGACGCCGCACACGTCGATCAGGCACACGAAACGCAGGGCCGGATCGTCGCGCAGCGCCTGCGCCAGCTCCACGACGCGCTCCGCCGGCGCAAGCAGGGTGAGCTCACCGTGATCGGCCTTCGCCTCCACGCCGGCGTCGACGCCACGGGCGGCCAGCGCGCCCATGACGCGCGCGCCAAGGGCCGCGGCTTCGGCGTCCGCCTGGTTACGACCTGTCTGGTTGAGGCTTGCCTCTGACATAATCCATCCAATCAAACCTGCGCCCTGGTCCGGCGGCTGGCGCCGTCACGGCTGCATCAGCCCTTCACGCCCGCCCCGCCCGGGGCGGAAGCGCCGCCCGGGGGCGACGCCGGTCAGCGTTCGATCGTGCCCGTGCGGCGAATTTTCTTCTGCAGCAGCAGGATGCCGTAGAGCAGCGCCTCGGCGGTGGGCGGACACCCGGGCACGTAGACGTCGACCGGAACGATGCGGTCGCAGCCGCGCACCACGGAGTAGGAATAGTGATAGTAGCCGCCGCCGTTGGCGCAGGAGCCCATGGATATGACGTAACGCGGCTCCGGCATCTGGTCGTAAACCTTGCGGAGGGCCGGCGCCATCTTGTTGCACAGCGTGCCGGCGACGATCATCACGTCCGACTGGCGCGGGCTGGCGCGCGGGGCGAAGCCGAAGCGCTCCACGTCGTAACGCGGCATCGAGGCCTGCATCATCTCCACGGCGCAGCAGGCCAGACCGAAGGTCATCCACATCAGCGAGCCGGTGCGGGCCCACTGGATCAGCTCGTCGGTCGAGGTGACCAGAAAGCCCTTGTCCGCGAGCTCGTCACTGATGCCGGTGAAGAACGGATCGTCAGAGCCAACGGGCTTGCCGGTGGCCGGGTCGATCACGCCGCGCGGAGCCGGAGCGACGGCGGCGCCTTTGCCAATCAATCCCATTCGAGGGCTCCCTTGCGCCATTCATAGGCGAAACCGGCGGTGAGAACCGCGAGGAACAGCATCATCGACCAGAAGCCGAAGGCGCCGAGCTCGCCGAAGCCGATGGCCCACGGGAACAGGTAGGCGACCTCAAGGTCGAAGATGATGAAAAGGATGGCGACGAGATAGAAGCGGATGTCGAACTTCATGCGCGCGTCGTCAAACGCGTTGAAGCCGCACTCGTACGCGGACAGCTTCTCGGGGTCCGGATTCCGGAACGCCAGCAGGAACGGCGCGACAAGGAGCGCAAGGCCGATGACCAGCGACACGCCCATGAAGACCACGAGGGGAAGATAGTCGTTGAGCAAGCTGTGCATACTGCACCCATTCTCCCGGGCCCCAGCCGCCGGGGCGCCATGCGCGCGCGGCGCCGTGAGCCCTGCCGCTCCGTTTCACGACGGAGAGTCGCCCGGCCGCCTGGTCTCGCCGCCGGAGATCGCCTCCGCGCTTTCTTGGAACAGTTCGTAGCTGCGGGGCAGGCTTAACGCAGGGGCCAAACTCGTGCAAGTGTCGCCTCGAAAACTTCCTATTGTTGCATGTGTAACCGCAGCCGGCGGATGTTTTTTCGCTCCGTCGCGGCGCGCTTTTTCCGCCGCTTCCGCCCGCGCGCGCCCGCGCAGGCGCAGTATTTCAACCGGTTGAGCCTGCGCCTGGCCTGCGCGCGGCGCCCGCGGGACGCGCCTGCGCCCCCGGCCGCGCCCGGGCCGGCCGGCGCAGCGCCACGACGTCGCAGCCCGCCTGCCCTCGCCGGCGCCGCCGGGGCCACGGGCCCGGCGCCCGCCCGTCCCTGAGTCGTCCCGCCCGGCCGGCGCACGGCGCCCTTCGCCCCCCTCCCCCCCTCGCCCGCGGTTTCCGCCGCCGCGGGCGCGCCAGGGGGCGGGCGCCCGGCGCTGCGGGGATTCCCGGGCGAATCCACGCCGCGCCCGCCCGGCCCGCCCCGGCGGGCCGGCGGCAGGCCGGCGGCGGGCCGCACGGAAAGGACATGTTCTCCCGTGGGCAAACATATGACCGGGCGCTGCTTCGCTCCTCTATCCACAACGCCCGGCCGGAAACTGCGGTCCGTCGCGCTTGACACCGCGGGAGGCGGCCCGTAAACCGCAACTCACCGGCGGCGAGGACGTCTGTTCGGGGGTGTAGCTCAGTTGGTCAGAGCGCCGGCCTGTCACGCCGGAGGTCGCGGGTTCGAGCCCCGTCACTCTCGCCACTTCCTCCCAGCGCAAGCTGGAACAGACATTCGAGCCGGGGCGGCGGCGTGAAGGTCACGCCAGCAAGCCGGTCCGGGGGTGTAGCTCAGTTGGTCAGAGCGCCGGCCTGTCACGCCGGAGGTCGCGGGTTCGAGCCCCGTCACTCTCGCCACTTTCTCCTGATCCAGAACAGCAGCGAATTGTCCGGGGCGCGCAAGACGCGCCTTTTTTTGTCGCCATGACGCAGCCCTCCCCGGGGCGACGTCCGGCGGCGGCTGCGCGCGCGAGGGCGCATGTCGCCGGCGGCGCGGAAAACGGAATGTTTCAGGACAGATGCGGCGACAGATGCGGAGGCCGCGGCGCGATGATGGTGGGCGGTGACGGGCTCGAACCGCCGACCCTCTCGGTGTAAACGAGATGCTCTACCAGCTGAGCTAACCGCCCATCGCCAGCGGCGCGTCCCGGACGGGACCTGCGCCGTGCGGTCCATCTACATCAAGCCGCCGGCAAAAACCAGAGTCGGGTCGCGGCCGCCGCCGGCCGGCGCGCCTGTCCACAGCCGCGCCGCCCGCTTTTCCCCTCCAGACGAAATGAGCCCGGCCGCGCGGCCGGGCTCATTTCCGGATCACCGGGGAGACTGGCGGACGCTCCGGCCCGGGGCCGGAGGGGGCGGCGGTCACTTGCCGTTGACGGCGTCCTTCAGACCCTGGCCAGGCTTGAACTTCGGCGCCTTCGACGCAGGCACCTTGATGGTTTCGCCGGTGCGGGGATTGCGCGCGGTGCCGGCGGCGCGGTCTGCGACGGAGAACGTGCCGAAACCGACGAGCTTGACCTCATCGCCCTTCTTCAGGGCGTCCGTGATGGCGGCGAACACGGCTTCCACAGCCTCGCCCGCGTGGGCGCGGCTCAGCGAAGCCTTTTCAGCGACGGCTGCAACAAGATCGCCTTTGTTCATCAATCGTCCTCCAGATGCAAACGCCGCGTCGCGGGCGTTCGTCGGGTCCATGATTCAGGTCTGCGGGCGGCGGTCGTCGCGACCGGCGCGCTGCCTGGCCTGCGGCGACTGGGTGGACAGGCTTATCCGTCGCCCGTTCACTGGTTTTGCCCGTAATGGGCCGGAGCGCAAGGCCCAAAAGGGTGGAAACGCCCGCCAGAAGCCAGATTCTCGCGTCCGTGAAGAAAAAAGCCCCGGCCAGGGGCCGGGGCATTAGACGAAAGGCGGATCAGTGCGCCACCACGCTGCCGGCGCCGGCCGGAGCGGGCGCCGGAGCGGGCGTCTCCTCCGGAGGCGTCCAGTCAACCGGCTCCAGCTTGCGCACGAGCGCGTGCCCGATCACCTGATCCATGCGCGAAACCGGGATGATCTCGAGCCCCTTCTTCAGGCTCTCGGGCAGCTCGGCCAGATCCTTGGCGTTGTCCTCGGGGATCAGCACCGTGCGGATGCCGCCGCGCAGCGCCGCCAGCAGCTTCTCCTTGAGGCCGCCGATGGGCAGCACCCGGCCGCGCAGGGTCACCTCGCCGGTCATGGCCACGTCGCGCCGCACCGGCACGCCGGTCATCACCGAGACGATGGCCGTGGCCATGGCGATGCCCGCGGACGGACCGTCCTTCGGGGTCGCCCCCTCCGGCACGTGCACGTGGATGTCCCGCGTCTCGAACAGCGGCGGCTTGATGCCGAGCGACACCGAGCGCGAGCGCACCCACGACGCGGCGGCGGAGATCGACTCCTTCATCACGTCGCGCAGGTTGCCGGTGACCGTCATCTTGCCCTTGCCGGGCATCATGACGCCCTCGATGGTCAGCAGCTCGCCGCCCACCTCGGTCCACGCCAGACCGGTGACCACGCCCACCTGGTCCTCGGTCTCCGCCTCGCCGTAGCGATACCTGGGCGCGCCGAGGAAGGTCTCGAGGCTGTCGACGGTGACCGTCACCTTCTCCGCCTTGCCGAGCACGATCTCCTTCACCGCCTTGCGGATCAGGTTGGAGAGCTCGCGCTCCAGGTTGCGCACGCCGGCCTCACGGGTGTAGCGCCGCACGAGGAACAGCAGCGCCTCGTCGTCGATCGACCACTCCTTCTCCGACAGGCCATGCCGGGACAGGGCCTCCGGAATGAGGTGGCGCCGGGCGATCTCCAGCTTCTCCTCCTCGGTGTAGCCGGCCAGACGGATGGTCTCCATGCGGTCCAGCAGCGGCGCCGGGATGTTCAGCGTGTTGGCGGTGGTGACGAACATCACGTTGGAGAGGTCGTAGTCCACCTCCAGGTAATGGTCGTTGAACGCCTTGTTCTGCTCCGGATCCAGCACCTCCAGCAGCGCCGCCGACGGGTCGCCCCGGTAGTCCATGCCCATCTTGTCGATCTCGTCGAGCAGGATGAGCGGATTGGACGTCTTGGCCTTGCGCATGGCCTGGATGATCTTGCCGGGCATCGAGCCGATGTAGGTGCGCCGGTGACCGCGGATCTCGGCCTCGTCACGCACGCCGCCGAGCGACACGCGCACGAACTCGCGCCCCGTGGCCTTCGCGATCGACTTGCCGAGCGAGGTCTTGCCGACGCCGGGCGGGCCGACGAGGCACAGGATCGGGCCGGTCAGGCGGTTGGCGCGCTGCTGCACCGCCAGATATTCGATGATGCGCTCCTTCACCTTGTCGAGGCCGAAGTGATCCGCATCGAGGACGCGCTGCGCCTCGGCCAGGTCCTTCTTCACCCGCGACCGCCTGTTCCACGGAATGCCCAGCAGCCAGTCGAGGTAGTTGCGCACGACCGTGGCCTCCGCCGACATCGGCGACATCTGCCGCAGCTTCTTCAGCTCGGCCATGGCCTTGTCGCGGGCCTCGCGGGAGAGCCTCGTGCGGTTGATCTTCTCCTCGATCTCCGCCAGCTCGTCGCGGCCGTCCTCGTCGCCCAGCTCCTTCTGGATGGCCTTCATCTGCTCATTCAGATAGTACTCGCGCTGGGTTTTCTCCATCTGGCGCTTCACGCGCGTGCGGATGCGCTTCTCCACCTGCAGGACGGAGATCTCGCTCTCCATCAGGCCGAGAATGCGCTCCAGCCTCGCCGAGACCGAGGTGGTCTCGAGCAGCGCCTGCTTCTCGCCGATCTTGACGGCGAGATGCGAGGCGACGGTGTCGGCCAGCCGCGAAGGATCCTCGATCTGGGTGACCGCGGTCACCACCTCCGGGGACACCTTCTTGTTGAGCTTGACGTAGTTTTCGAACTCGCTGACGACCGAGCGCGCGAGGGCTTCGACCTCAACCCTGTCGCCGGGCTCGTCGCCCAGCACCTCGGCGGTGGCCTCGTAAAATTCGTCCGTGCGCAGGTACTGCTTCACGCGGGCGCGGCCGGCGCCTTCCACGAGCACCTTGACGGTGCCGTCCGGCAGCTTCAGCAGCTGCAGCACGCTGGCGATGGCGCCGACTTCATGGATGGCCGACGGATCGGGATCATCCTCGGACGCGTCCTTCTGCGTGGCCAGCAGAATGTGACGGTCGGTCCGGACCACCTCCTCCAGCGCACGGATGGACTTCTCCCGCCCCACGAAGAGCGGAACGATCATGTGTGGGAACACGACGATGTCGCGCAGGGGCAGAACCGGATAGTCGGCGACGGTTCCGGGAGCCGCAGGCTGGCGAGGCTTCATAGTGGTCATGTGGCCCAAGTCCTTTCTCCTGTCCGCCCGCCCCCCTGCAGGCAGCAGAGGCCGGCGGACCTGGCGCCGGCGACGCGCCTCCCCGTGGAGCCGGCCGCCGGCCGCGCGCCGCGCCTCCCCATGAGCGCGCGACGCCTTTCGGTTACTGCTGAAGGTGGCCCCGGCCGCGCGCGGTTTCAAGTCGGCGCCCTGCATGGTCACAGGGAATTCGCCCCAACGGCCGCTATCCGCCTGATTTTCCGGCGCGGACGCCCGCCGCCCGCGCCGCGCGCGCCTGCGCCGTCGCGCGGGCGCCGGAGGGGCCCCGAAGGCGCAAGGTCAGGGAAACGGGCCGGCGGGGGCCACAGACGCGACAGGCGCCCCCTGGGGCGCCTGCCGGCTTGCGTCGCTGTCGCGGAGCGCGTCCGCTCAGGCCGAGGCGGAAGCGCTGCCCTCGCCGCGCTCGGCGTAAATATAGAGCGGCCGGGCCTTGCCTTCGACCACCTCCGGCCCGATCACCACCTGCTCCACGCCCTCAAGGCCCGGCAGCTCGTACATGGTCTCGAGCAGGATGCCTTCGAGGATGGAGCGCAGGCCGCGGGCGCCGGTCTTGCGCTCGATGGCCTTGCGGGCGATCAGCGTCAGCGCCTCGTCGTGGAAGGTGAGCTGCACGTTCTCCATCTCGAACAGGCGCTGGTACTGGCGCACCAGGGCGTTCTTGGGCTCCTGCAGGATGCGCTTCAGCGCCTCCTCGTCCAGGTCCTCGAGGGTGGCGATCACCGGCAGACGGCCGATGAACTCCGGAATGAGGCCGAACTTCAGCAGGTCCTCCGGCTCCACCTCGCGGAAGATCTCGCCGGTGCGGCGGTCTTCCGGGGCGCGCACGGTGGCGCCGAAGCCGATCGAGGTGCCCTTGCCGCGCGCCGAGATGATGCGCTCGAGGCCGGCGAAGGCGCCGCCGCAGATGAACAGGATGTTGGTGGTGTCCACCTGCAGGAATTCCTGCTGCGGATGCTTGCGGCCGCCCTGGGGCGGAACCGAAGCGATGGTGCCCTCCATGATCTTCAGCAGGGCCTGCTGCACGCCCTCGCCCGAGACGTCGCGGGTGATCGACGGATTGTCCGACTTGCGGGAGATCTTGTCGATCTCGTCGATGTAGACGATGCCGCGCTGGGCGCGCTCGACGTTGTAGTCGGCGGCCTGGAGCAGCTTGAGAATGATGTTCTCCACGTCCTCACCGACATAGCCCGCCTCGGTGAGCGTGGTGGCGTCGGCCATGGTGAAGGGCACGTCGAGGATGCGCGCCAGCGTCTGGGCCAGCAGCGTCTTGCCCGAACCGGTGGGACCGATGAGCAGGATGTTGGACTTGGCCAGCTCGACGTCGTTGTTCTTCAGGGCGTGGTTGAGGCGCTTGTAATGATTGTGCACCGCCACGGCCAGCACCTTCTTGGCGTGGTCCTGGCCAATGACGTAGTCGTCCAGCACCCTGGCGATCTCGCGCGGGGTCGGCACGCCGTCGCGGGACTTCACCAGCGACGACTTGGACTCCTCACGGATGATGTCCATGCACAGCTCGACGCATTCATCACAGATGAACACGGTCGGTCCGGCGATCAGCTTGCGGACCTCATGCTGGCTTTTGCCGCAGAAAGAGCAGTAAAGCGTGCTCTTGCTTTCGCCGCCTGTGGCCTTGCTCATGGTCCGTCTCCACTATGACCGCGCGATGCCGGGCCCGGGCGGTCTGCTTTCCAGATAACGCCGGCCTGCCGGGATTCCGCGCCCTGGAAGGCGGCGGCTCCAGTCTCCGGCCTGACGCGTAACAACACGGTTAACGTGGCGCACGTAAGGCGCGCCAACGCTTCATTACGCCGCAAGCCAACCATGCAGCGACCTGGGGCGTCAATTATGTCCCTGAAACGCAACGCGCGCTCAGGAGGCGGGTTCGGGCCGCTTCTCGAACACCTGGTCAATGAGCCCGAACTCTTTCGCCGCCTCGGCGGTCATGAAGTTGTCGCGCTCGAGGGCGGCCTCGATGGCCTCCAGCGACTGCCCGGTGTGCTTCACGTAGATCTCGTTGAGGCGGCGCTTCAGCGCCTCGATCTCGCGGGCATGGATGAGGATGTCCGTGGCCTGGCCCTGGAAGCCGCCCGAAGGCTGGTGCACCATGATGCGGGCGTTGGGCAGGGCGAAGCGCTGGCCCTTCTCGCCCGCCGCCAGCAGCAGCGAGCCCATGGAGGCCGCCTGGCCGATCACCAGGGTCGACACCGGGCAGCGGATGAACTGCATGGTGTCGTAGATCGACAGGCCGGAGGTCACCACGCCGCCCGGCGAGTTGATGTAGAACGAGATCTCTTTCTTCGGGTTCTCGGCCTCGAGGAACAGCAGCTGCGCCACCACCAGCGAAGCGGAGTAATCCTCGACCGGGCCGGTGAGGAAGATGATCCGTTCACGCAGCAGGCGCGAATAGATGTCGAACGCCCGCTCGCCGCGGTTGGACGTCTCGATGACCATCGGCACCAGCGTGTTGGCGTAAACGTCCAACGGATCTCTCATCGTCTGTCTCTCCACCTCGCCGCACGCGCGTGCGGTCTCATGTGATCCGGACCGCGCCGGTCTCCGGACAGCTGGCGCCGTCCGGACATCGCGGCCGCCCCTCGCCGTCTTCCGGCAGCTCGCGGGCCGCCTCCAGAACCGCCTCACGGGCCGCGCCCCGCGCCCTGGCCGGCCGCCGCGGCGACGGGAGCCACCGCCGGCGCGCGGCCAGAATCAGCATCCGCAAGACGGTTGGGGGAATGTTCCCCGGCCCCGGCGCCGTTGCAACCCCTTCCGTGGGCCGGAAGGCAGCGGTCGTCGCGACCGGTTAACGCCTGCTTGCGCCACGTATGCGCTCCCCGGCCGCTTCGCAAGGGCGCCCCCGCCGGGAGCCGAAAATGAAAAAGGCCAGGGAGCCGCGGCCCCCTGACCCCGAAACGCGGTCCAGCGCCGCCTGCGGCGGGCGGCTCAGTCCTTCGCGGATTCGTCCTCGTCCTCGCGGAACAGCTCTTCCTTCGAGACGACCTTGTCCACAACCTTGGCCTGCGACAGCAGGTGATCGACGACCTTCTCCTCGAAGATCGGCGCGCGCAGCTCGGCCAGGGCCTGCGGGTTCTTCTGGTAGAACTCCCACACCATCTTTTCCTGGCCCGGGAACTGCCGGGCGCGCTCGATGAGGGCGCGGGTCAGCTCGTCCTCGGTGACGGTGACGCCGGCCTTCTCGCCGGCCTCGGCCAGCACCAGGCCAAGGCGCACGCGGCGTTCGGCGATGGCGCGGTATTCCTCGCGCGCCTTCTCCTCCGTGGTGTCCTCGTCGGCGAAGGTGCGGCCCGCCTGGGCCATCTCGGCGGTGACGCTGCGCCACACGCCCTCGAACTCCTGCTCGACCAGGGTCGGCGGCAGCGCGAAGCTGTAGAGGCCGTCGAGCGCGTCAAGCAGGCGGCGCTTCACCTTGCGGCGCGACTGGGCGGCGTAGTCGGCGCTGATGCGCTCGCGCAGCGCGTTGCGCAGCGCCTCCAGGTTCTCCATGCCGAAGGTCCTGGCGAGATCGTCGTTGACCAGCGCCTCGCCGCCGGCCTCAACCGACTTCACCGTCACCTCGAACTGGGCGGTCTTGCCGGCCAGGTGGGCGGCCTGGTAGTCCTCCGGGAAGGTGGCGGTGACGACCTTCTCTTCGCCGGCCTTCACGCCGACGAGCTGCTCCTCGAAGCCGGGGATGAAATTGCCGGAGCCGATCTCAACCGGCACGCCCTCGCCCGAACCGCCCGGGAACGCCTCGCCGTCGATCTTGCCGACGAAGTCGATGACGACGCGGTCGCCCTCCTGGGCGGCCTCGTCCCCGGCGCGCGGCGTGAACGGACGGTTCTGCTTCGCCATGCGCTCCAGCGCCTCGTCCAGCTCGGCGTCGGTGACCTCGGCCACCTCACGCTCCAGCTCCACGCCGGAAATGTCGGCCAGCTCGAAGCTGGGCAGCACCTCGAAGTTGACGGTGAAGACGAGGTCGCCCTTGCCCTCGATGACGGCGTCGATCTCCTCGCGCGCCTCCGGCAGGGTGATCTTCGGCTCCATGGCCAGACGCAGGCTGTTGTCGGAGACGATCTTCTGGTTCGCCTCGTTCACCGCGTTCTGGACGATGTCGGCCATCACCTGGCGACCATAGGCGCGACGCATGTGGACCATCGGCACCTTGCCGGGGCGGAAGCCGTTGAGGCGAACCTTGCCCTTCAGCTCATTGAGCTCGCTGACAAGCCGGGCCTCCAGCTCGGACGCGGGCACGACCACCTTGAATTCGCGCTTCAGCCCTTCAGAATTGGTTTCGGTCGCCTGCATTTCTTAACTCTGCTGTCCTGCCGGTCTCATGGGACGAAAGCCGGCCTGTTGAAAGGTCAGGGCGCCCCGGCGCCGCTGTCGCGGTCCGGAGCGGCCTGCATCCGTCCGGGGCGCTGCGCCGGACGCATCCGGCGAGGCCAGTGAAACTGGTGCGGGCGGAGGGACTCGAACCCCCACGAGGCTAGTCACTGGAACCTAAATCCAGCGCGTCTACCAGTTCCGCCACGCCCGCCCGAAACGCGATCAGGCCGCGCCCTCTCAGGCCGAGGTCGCGGCTCTATATCACGCGCCACGAATAACGCACCAAAAAAAACCTGCGCGCCGGGCCCTGGAGACGGCTGGCGCCCGACGCAAGGCTCTGTAATGCACATCAGGCGCAATGTGAACCATCGTGCGCGGCGCGCCTTTTCTTTTTCCAGCGCCGGACGGTTGTCAACGCCGCTCCGGCCTGTTCCCCTCCCCGTCGCAACCGGGAGAATCGCCGTGACCGACGTCCGCAACCGCCCCGCCGCAACCGCCTGCGCCGCCGATCCGGCGTTTTCGCCGCAACGGCGGCGGCTGCTCGGCGGCCTCGCCGTCGCCCTGGTCGCGCTGCCGGCGGCCGCCCGCGCCGGCGACGCGCCCGCGCCGGAGCAGCCGCCGGGGGCCGGGGCGGCGCCGCAGCCGCGCGCCTTCACCCTGCGCGCCGCGCCGGCCGCAGTCCGGCTGCGGGGGGCGGAGACGCGGGCGCTCGCCTTCAACGGCGTCCTGCCCGGCCCGCTGCTGCGCCTGCGCCAGGGCGAGACCCTCGCGCTGACGCTGGAGAACGGCCTCGACGAGCCGCTGTCGCTGCATTTTCACGGCGCCGGCGCGCCCAACGCGCTTGACGGCGTCGCCGGCCTCACTGGGCCGGCGGTCGCCCCCGGCGAACGCGCCGACATCAGCTTCACGGCCCGCCACGCCGGCGTGTTCTGGTATCGCCCAATGGTCATCGGCCGGGTGTCGCGCCAGACAGAGCGCGGGCTTTACGGCATGCTCGTCGTCGACGAGCCGGCGCCGCCGCCAGTGGCGGCGGACGTGGCGGTGGTGATCGACGACTGGCTGCTGGACGATTCGGACGCCATCGCCGCAGATTCGGACGACGCCGCCAGCCGCGCCGGCCCTGGCCGGTTCGGCAACTGGCTGACGGTGAACGCAGCGCCGCCGCCGCAGGCGCTGGCGCTGCGCCCCGGCGCGCGGGCGCGCCTGCGGATCCTCAACGCCGCCAACGCCCGGCCGCTGCCGCTGAAGCTCCAGGGGCTGGAGGCCCATGTGATGGCGGTGGACGGGCGCCCGTGCGAGCCGTTCCGCCCGGCCAGCGACCAGCTGGCCATGCCGCCCGGCGGCCGTTTCGATCTCATCGTCGACGCCCCGCCGGAGGACGGGGCGGAGGGCGCGCTGCTCATCGCCCTCGGCGACGGGCTGCCGGTGCTGACCGTCCGCGGCGAAGGCGCGCCGGCGGCGCCGCAGCCGCCGCTGCAGCCGCTGCCGCCACAGGGACTGCCCGACGACATGCCGCTGGAACAGGCGCAGCGCCGCCGCCTCGTGCTCGGCGGCGGCGCCGGCGCGGATCCGGCGCGGGTGTGGACCATCAACGGCAAGTCATGGCCGGAGCACGCCGGCGCGCCGCTGTTCCGGGTGAAGTCAGGCCAGACGGTGGTGCTGGAGGTGCAGAACGACACCGCCCTCGCCCAGCCGCTGCACCTGCACGGCCACCACGCCCGGCGCCTGCACGCGCTCGACGACGGCTGGTCGCCCTACTGGCTGGACGTGGTCACGGCGCCGCCGGGCCGGGTGACGCAGCTCGCCTTTCCGGCCGGCGAGCCCGGCAGGTGGCTGGTCGGCGCGGCGGCGGCCGAACGGCTCGACGGCGGCATGGCCGCCTGGTTCGAGGTGACGGCGTAAGCGTCCGGAGCGGCGCCCGGACGGACAGGCCCCGCAGGGGCTGCCGGCGCGGGAGGCGTCAGAAGCCGCCGCCGACGCCCACAGCGCCGCCGTTCATCATCGGCCGCACGCCGCTGCCGAAGTTGCGCACCTCGCGGCCGACGCCGGTCATGTCGATCTCGCTGCGGTCGATCTTGCGCATCGGGGCGTCGAGCCTGCCGGAGGCGCCGGCCGGTTTCGCGCCCGTCTGGCGGCCCTTGCCGGCGCCGGCGTCCAGCTCGGGCGCCTGCCATTCCGGCATCCTGATCTCCTGGGCGACCGCCGCAGCGGCGACGGCCGCCGTCAGGCCCGCGGCCAGCGCGGCGGCGCAGATTCTGGTTGTGGCGGACATGTCCTGCTCCCGGACTGAAAGAAAATGACCGGCCGGCGGACGCGCCGCCGGCGGCGGCGTCCCCGCGGGCGCGGGCACCGCAGAGCGGCGTTTGCTCCAGAATACCGCCAAACCGCCCCGGGAACCACCCCGGCGGCCGCGCCGGCGGCGTCCGGCGGCCGCCCGGGGCGACCCGCTCCCGGGGAGCCGCCTCCAGCCATGGTCCGGCGCCGGCCTCAGCCAGGGCCGGCCTGCGGCCACACGCCCGGCGGATCGCGGCGGAAGGCGGGCTGGCGGACGAAGCCGGACGCCTCATGCAGGCGCGCCAGCACGGCGGGAACCGCCTCCGGAAGATCTTCGGCGATCAGGCCCGGCCCGCAGGCGGCCGCCGCCTCGCCATGGATCCACACGCCGGCGCAGGCGGCCTCGAAGGGCGGCATGCCCTGGGCCACCAGCCCGGCGATGACGCCGGCCAGCACGTCCCCCGCCCCGGCGGTGCCCAGCCAGGGCGGCGCGTTGTGGTTGATCACGGCGCGGCCGTCGGGCGCGGCGATCACCGTGTCCGCCCCCTTCAGCGTCACCACGGCGCCGGTGCAGGCCGCCGCCGCCACCGCCCGCCCGTATTTGGACGGCGCCTCCTCCACCGCCTCCACGCCGGCGAACACACGCGCGAACTCGCCGTCATGGGGCGTGAGCACCGCCGGGGCCGGAGCGCCGTCCGGCGCGAGGGTGCGGGCCAGATAGTCCGGCCGCCCGGCGAAGCTGGTGAGGCCGTCGGCGTCGATCACCATGGCGCGGCGCCGCTTCGCCGCCGCGGCGATGCGCGCGACCAGCCCGGGACCCGGACCGCCGCCAGGGCCGATGACCACGGCGTTGAAGCGCGGATCGTCGAGCAGCGCGGCGAAGGCGGCGGCGTCCTCCGCCTCACGGATCATCACCGCCGTCAGATGGGCGGCGTGCACGCGGCAGGCTTCGGCGCCGGCGGCGACGGTGACCAGCCCCGCCCCCGCGCGCAGCGCCGCCCGCGCCGAGAGGCGGATGGCGCCGGTGGCCAGGGCCGGGCCGGAACAGCACAGCACATGGCCGCGCCGGTACTTGTGCGCCTCCAGCGACAGGCGCGGAAACCGCGGCAGCCACAGCTCCGGCCCGTTGGCGTAAAGCGTCTCGCCCACGTCGGCGATGATCTGCGCGCCGATGCCGATGTCGGCGAGCGTCACCGGGCCGCACAGGCTGCGGCCTGGCAGCAGCAGGTGGCCCGGCTTCAGCGCGGCGAAGGTCACGGTGGCGCTGGCGGCGACCGCGTGGCCCATGGGCTGGCCGGTGTCGGCGTTGAGGCCGCTGGGCACGTCAACGGCGAGCACGGGCGCGCCGAGGCGGTCCAGCAGCCGCGCCGCCTCCAGCGCGGCGCCGGCCAGCGGCCGGTCGAGACCGGCGCCGAACAGCGCGTCGATGACGAGGTCAAACGCCCCCGGCTGCGGAGGGGCCTCCGCCACCGGCCCGCCCCAGCCGGCGGCGGCCTGGGCGGCGTCGCCGCGTTTGGGCGGGCCGAACGGGGCCCAGACGCTGGCCTGGAACCCCGCCTCGCGCAGCAGCCGGGCTGCGACATAGCCGTCGCCGCCGTTGCCGCCCGTTCCGCAGGCGGCCAGCACCCGCCGCCGGCCGCCGCCGGCGGCGCGCAGCATGGCCTGGGCCTCGCGCGCCACCGCCCGCCCGGCCCGCAGCATCAGCGCATATCCCTCTGCGCCGCGCGCCATGGCCGTGCGGTCCGCCTCGGCCATCTGCGCCGCGCGCAGCAGCTGCAGGCCCGCCGCCGCGGCGGCGGGCGTCGCCTGATGATCATGAGCCTGCCTTTGCGGCATGGATCGCTCCCCCCGGGCGCCGCAGCCCGCGCTCCGCGCCTGCGGCGAAACGTTGCGGCCGGAATGATATTCCGCCTTTTTGCGCCGCGCATGCCCCCTGAAACGCGATTTATTGTCCCCGAAACGCCATTTTCGCCGCGCCGGCGCATCAAAATACGTCACCGGAGCGCCGGAAACGCCCGGGCGCGCCCCTGTCGGAAATCCCGCGGCTTGCCGGTGAGAAACGGGGATGGCGGGCGACGGTAATGATTATTTTTTAATCATGAAACGCCCACTAAAGCGGCGCCAAAGGGGGGTGGGCGGCAACAAGCCGGTTTCATTCCCCCAACCTGCAAGGCATAAACACCGCACTTGATTTTGCGGCCCGAACCCGGTGCGGAGGAGCGCGGCTCATGAAAAAGATCGAGGCGATCATCAAGCCTTTCAAGCTCGATGAAGTGAAGGAGGCGCTGCAGGACATCGGCCTGCAGGGCATCACCGTCATCGAGGCCAAGGGTTTCGGACGCCAGAAAGGCCATACGGAGCTGTATCGCGGCGCCGAGTACGTCG
Source organism: Camelimonas abortus (assembly GCF_042432745.1). Lineage (NCBI taxonomy): Bacteria > Pseudomonadati > Pseudomonadota > Alphaproteobacteria > Hyphomicrobiales > Chelatococcaceae > Camelimonas > Camelimonas abortus. The sequence goes on from NZ_JBHLWR010000006.1 coordinate 1,256,276, forward strand.
TGGATTTTCTGCCGAAGGTCAAAATCGAGATCGTCCTGAACGACGACCAGGTGGAGCGCGCCGTGGAGGCGATCCGCAACGCCGCGCAGACCGGTCGCATCGGGGACGGCAAGATTTTCGTCTCGACCATTGAGGAGGCGATCCGCATCCGCACTGGCGAGACCGGACCGGACGCCATCTGACCCGGGCGCAGGCGCCCGCCGCCGGCGCGGCGCCGCCCCGACGGACGAGTTTACCCGCGCGGACCGCCGGCCGAGGCCGGGGTCAGGCGCCCCAGTTGGAAGATAGGGGAACATGATGACGAAGAGCGCTCAGGATGTGCTCAGGACCATCAAGGAAGAAGACATCAGGTATGTCGACTTCCGCTTCACGGATCCGCGCGGCAAGTGGCAGCACGTCACCTTCGACGCCTCGCTGGTCGATGAGGACATGTTTGCCGACGGCACCATGTTCGACGGTTCGTCGATCGCCGGCTGGAAGGCGATCAACGAGTCCGACATGCTGCTGATGCCCGATCCCTCGACGGCCCAGCGCGATCCCTTCTTCGCCGCTCCCACGCTGTCGGTCGTGTGCGACGTGCTCGAGCCGGGCACCGGCGAAGCCTATGGCCGCGATCCGCGCGGCGTCGCCCGCAAGGCCGAGGCCTTCCTCGCCTCCACCGGCATCGGCGACACCGCCTATGTCGGCCCGGAAGCCGAGTTCTTCGTCTTCGACGACGTGCGCTTCAAGGCTGACCCGTACAACACCGGCTTCAGGCTCGACTCCTCGGAGCTGCCGGTCAACGGCGACCGTGAGTACGAAGGCGGCAACATGGGCCACCGCATCCCGACCAAGGGCGGCTACTTCCCGGTTCCGCCGCTGGACTCGGGGCAGGACATGCGCAGCGAGATGCTCGCGGCCATGGCGTCCATGGGCGTGACGGTCGAGAAGCACCACCATGAGGTGGCCTCGGCGCAGCACGAGCTGGGCATGAAGTTCAGCACGCTGACCCAGATGGCCGACCAGATGCAGATCTACAAGTACTGCATCCACAACGTCGCCAACAGCTACGGCAAGACGGCCACCTTCATGCCGAAGCCGGTGTTCGGCGACAACGGCTCGGGCATGCACGTGCACCTGTCGATCTGGAAGGACGGCAAGCCGCTGTTCGCCGGCAACAAATACGCCGACCTCAGCCAGGAGTGCCTGTGGTTCATCGGCGGCGTCATCAAGCACGCCAAGGCGCTGAACGCCTTCACCAATCCGTCCACCAACTCCTACAAGCGTCTGGTGCCGGGCTATGAGGCGCCGGTGCTGCTGGCCTACTCGGCCCGCAACCGTTCGGCCTCCTGCCGCATTCCGTGGACGAACAATCCGAAGGCCAAGCGCGTCGAGGTCCGCTTCCCCGACCCGACGGCCAACCCCTACCTCGCCTTCGCGGCCCTGCTCATGGCCGGCCTTGACGGCATCATCAACAAGATCGACCCCGGCCCGGCGATGGACAAGGACCTCTACGACCTGCCGCCGCGCGAGCTGAAGAAGATCCCGACCGTCTGCGGCTCGCTGCGCGAGGCCCTGGAGTCGCTGAAGAAGGACAACGCCTTCCTCAAGGCCGGCGACGTCTTCACCCAGGACTTCATCGACAGCTTCATCGAGCTGAAGATGGCCGAGGTGATGCGCTTCGAGATGACGCCGCATCCGGTCGAGTTCGAGATGTACTACTCGGTCTGATCCCCTGCGGGCAGACGCGGAAAGGCCGGGCCCTGCGCCCGGCCTTTTCGTTTGGGCTCCGCCCCCGTCCGGCGCTTTGGCGGCGGCCCGCCCCTGTGCTATGCAGGAAAGGCAGCCCACCGGCGTCCTTTCGCGCGCTCCGGCCTCCCCGGAGACGCTTCTCCTGCGTTTCGTCGCCCGCCTGCGCGCCCCCGTCCTTCGGCGGGCGCGGCGGCCGGCGCCCTGGCGTGATCCTGTCCCGCGCGGCCGGATCATGCTTTCCTTGTCATGGGAACGAATCGGGATCAGATCAGGCACATGGCGGATAACGAAGACCTTTTCGGCGACGGCGCCCTGGCGGGCCCGCAGGCCGGCGTCCGCGGCGGCGGCGTGAGCGGACGCAGCGGAAAGGGTCAGGCGGCCAGAGGCCGCGGCCGGGAGAAGGAGGCGGCGCCCGCGCCCGGCCCGGGCACGCCCGACGAGGCCGGCTACACCGCCGCCGCCATCGAGGTGCTGGAGGGGCTGGAGCCGGTGCGGCGCCGGCCCGGCATGTATATTGGCGGCACCGACGAGAAGGCCCTGCACCACCTGTTCGCCGAGGTCATCGACAACGCCATGGACGAGGCCGTGGCCGGTCACGCCTCCTTTATCGAGGTGGAGCTGGAGGAAAGCGGCTTCGTGCGCGTGTTCGACAACGGCCGCGGCATTCCCGTCGACCCGCATCCCAGGTTTCCGGACCGCTCGGCGCTGGAGGTGATTCTCACCACGCTGCACGCCGGCGGCAAGTTTGATTCAAAGGTGTACGAGACCTCCGGCGGCCTGCACGGCGTCGGCGTCTCGGTGGTCAACGCCCTCTCCGACGTGCTGGAGGTGGAGGTGGCCCGCGGCCAGGTGCTGTACCGGCAGACCTTCAGCCGCGGCGCGCCCCAGACGAAGCTGGAGACCGTGGGCCGCGTGCACAACCGCCGCGGCACCATGGTGCGCTTCCACCCCGATCCGGAGATTTTCGGCCCCGAGGCGAAGTTCAGCCCGCGCCGGCTGTTCAAGATGGCCCGCTCCAAGGCCTATCTGTTCGGCGGCGTCGAGGTGCGGTGGAAGTGCGCGCCGTCGCTGCTGGCCGGGGTGGACAATGTGCCTGCGGAGGCGGTGTTCCGCTTTCCCAACGGCCTGCGGGACTATCTGGCGCGTGAGGTCGGCGGCGCCGTCCAGGTCACCGACCAGATGTTCTGCGGCAAGGTGGAGAAGCCGGGCGGCCATGGCGCGGTGGAATGGGCCGTGGCGTGGCTCGCCGACGCCGACGGCTTCGTCAACTCCTACTGCAACACCATTCCCACGCCTGAAGGCGGCTCCCACGAGCAGGGCCTGCGCATGGCGCTGCTGCGCGGCCTGCGCGATCACGCCGAGCGCATCGGCCAGCAGAAGCGCGCCGCCAGCCTCACCGCCGACGACGTGATGTCCACCTGCGCGGCGCTGCTGTCGGTGTTCATCCGCGAGCCGGAGTTCGTCGGCCAGACCAAGGACAGGCTGGCCACCAGCGAGGCGACGCGCATCGTCGAGAACGCCATGCGCGATGCCTTCGACCACTGGCTGGCGGCGGCGCCGCAGCAGGCGGCGCGCCTGCTCGACTGGTGCGTGGAGCGCGCCGAGGAGCGCATGCGCCGCCGGCAGGAGAAGGAGGTGGCGCGCAAGTCCGCCACCCGGCGCCTGCGCCTGCCGGGCAAGCTCGCCGACTGCACCCTCGCCGGCGCCGCAGGGTCCGAGCTGTTCATCGTTGAGGGCGATTCGGCCGGCGGCAGCGCCAAGCAGGCGCGCGACCGGCGCACCCAGGCGGTGCTGCCGCTGCGCGGCAAGATCCTCAACGTCGCTTCCGCCGGCCGCGACCGGCTGGCCGCCAACCAGCAGCTGGCCGACCTGGCGCAGGCGCTGGGCTGCGGCGCCGGCGCCAGCTACCGCGAGGAGGACCTGCGCTACGAGCGGGTGATCATCATGACGGACGCCGACGTGGACGGCGCCCACATCGCCTCGCTGCTGATCACCTTCTTCTACCGGCAGATGCCGAAGCTCATCGACAACGGCCACCTCTACCTGGCCATCCCGCCGCTGTACCGCATCACCTCCGGCGGCAAGAGCTTCTACGCGCGCGACGAGGCGGAGCGCGACCGCATCATCGCCCGTCATTTCCGGGGCAAGAAGGTGGAGGTGAGCCGTTTCAAGGGCCTCGGCGAAATGATGGCGGCGCAGCTGAAGGAGACCACCATGGATCCGGCGCGGCGCACGCTGCTGCGGGTGCGCGTGCGGCCGGAGCTGCGCGCCGAAACCTCCGACACCATCGAGCGGCTCATGGGCAACAGGCCGGAGGCGCGCTTCACCTTCATCCAGGAGCGCGCGCCCTTCGCCGACGTGGAGGCGCTGGACATCTGACCGGCGCGCGCTTCGCCCGGCCGCCGCGCGGCGGAAGCGGCGCCCCCGCCGGGGCGATTCCCGCGCGCGCCGGCGGCCGCCGGCGGCGTGCGGACGCCGGCGATTTGTGGCGGCGAGGCCGCCCCGCCGGTGAAAGTCGCGGCGCCGTAGCGATATGCGTTGACAAGCTGCGTGTTAATACCATAGTCCGCAGGACGCTGCGCCTCACTGGATGGCTGACATCCGGTCAGTATCCTGTTCTATCGCCTGCCATCCTGGCGGCCCGCAGACGCTCTTCAACGGACCCATGGCATTTTCTGACCTCGGCCTCAGTGGCAAAGTCCTGCAAGCAGTAGCGAAGTCCGGCTACACCGAGCCGACGCCGATTCAGGCTGCAGCGATCCCCCATGTGCTGGCGCGGCGCGACGTGCTCGGCATCGCCCAGACCGGCACCGGCAAGACCGCGGCCTTCACGCTGCCGATGCTGACCCTGCTGGAGACCGGTCGCGCCCGCGCCCGCATGCCGCGGACGCTCATCCTGGAGCCCACCCGCGAGCTTGCGGCCCAGGTTGAGGAAAGCTTCCTCAAGTACGGTTCCGAACACAGGCTGAACGTGGCGCTGCTGATCGGCGGCGTGTCGTTCGCCGACCAGGACGCCAAGATCACCCGCGGCGTCGACGTGCTGATCGCCACCCCCGGCCGCCTGCTCGACCATTTCGAGCGCGGCAAGCTGCTGCTCAGCGGCATCGAGGTGCTGGTGATCGACGAGGCGGACCGCATGCTCGACATGGGGTTCATCCCCGACATCGAGCGCATCTGCAAGATGGTGCCCTTCACCCGCCAGACGCTGTTTTTCTCGGCCACCATGCCGCCGGAAATCCAGAAGCTGGTGGACAACTTCCTCAGCAATCCGGTGCGGGTAGAGGTGGCGCGGGCCTCGTCCACGGCCCAGACCATCACCCAGCTCGCCGTGGCCTCCGGCCCCGAGCCGCACCACAAGCGCGAGACCCTGCGCCGCCTCATCCGCGGCGCGGAGGACCTCAAGAACGGCATCATCTTCTGCAACCGCAAGCGCGACATCGCCGTGCTGCTGCGCTCGATGAAGCGTCACGGCTTCTCGGTGGCCGCCCTGCACGGCGACATGGACCAGCGTTCGCGCATGCAGGCGCTGGACAGCTTCCGCACCAATGAGGTGCAGCTGCTGATCGCCAGCGACGTCGCCGCCCGCGGCCTCGACATTCCGGACGTCAGCCACGTCTTCAACTATGACACGCCGCACCATGCGGAGGACTATGTCCACCGCATCGGCCGCACCGGCCGCGCCGGGCGCAGGGGCACGGCCTACACCATCGTCACCGTCGACGACGCCAAATATGTCGCCGCCATCGAAAGCCTGACCGGCAAGCCCTTCGAGTGGATGGGGCCGAAGCCGGAGGAGCTGCCGGCCGACAGCGCCCCGCGCGAGGCCGCCGGCGAGCGCCGCGGCGACCGGCGCGAACGGGGCCGGCGCGGCGAAGGCCGCAAGGACGCCCCCGCCGCCAGCAAGGCCCCGGCGCCGGAGAAAGCCGAGGCCAGGCCCGCCGCCGCCGAGCCGCAGCAGGCCGCCGCGCCGGCGCGCAACGGCAAGCGTGACCGCGCCGCGGCCCGGCCAGAGCGCGAAGGGGCCGCGCCGGTTGGCTTCGGCGATCATGTGCCCGCCTTCATCCTGACGCCGGCCACGGCGGCGCTGCGCGCCCTCGCCGCCGCAGAAGCGGCCGCCGGCGACGCCCGCGACGCCGGCCCGGTGACGCCAACCGCGATTCCGCCGGCGGACGCAGTTCCGCAGGCGGACGTGGCCGCCGTGGAGGATGATCCGCCGGCCACGGACGAGACGGCCGGGGCGTCCGCGAACGGCGACAGGACCTCCCGCCGCCGCCGGCGCGACCGCCGCCGCCGCAACAGCGACGCCGCTCCGGCCCACGAGCAGGTCAATGACGAGGCTCGTGACGGCGGGCAGCCTCATGACGACGGCGCGGGCGAGACGCGCGCGGGCGATCCGGGCGCGGATGCCGGGCCTGTGGCGGAAGCCGACGGCGCCGGCGTGACCACCCAGGATGAGGCCGCCGTCGCGGCTGACGCCGGGGCCGCAAGCGAGTCCGCCTCCCCGGCCGGCGAGGCGCCTGCCGCGCAGGACGCTTCTGATGCGGAGGCGGCCGCGGAGAACGTCGCCGAAACGCGGCCGGCCCGCCGCCGCTCCAGCCGCCGCAAGGCCGCGGCCGCGCCGGAGGCTGACGGCGCCGCGGCCGGGACTGCGCCGGCCGGGACCGGAGCGACGCCTGAAGCGGAGACTGCGCCGGCGGGGACAGAACCGGCGGCGGAGAAGCCGAAGCGCGCCAGCCGCGCGCGCCGCGCCAGGACCGTCCGTCCGGCTGGAGCGCCGGCGGACGTGACGGACGACGCGGCGGAAGCCGGCGTATCGCAGCAGGACGGGGAGGCTCCGGCGGAGGCCGCGCCTGCGCCTGCGCCCGCGCGCCGCGCCCGGACCAGCCGCAGCCGGGCGAAAGCCGGAGCCGCGCAGCCGGAGGCCGGGACCGGGCGGCCGGAGGAGGCGACGGACGCCGCGGAGGCGGCCGGGGCCGCGCCCGCGCGCCCCTCGCGCACCCGCACCCGCCGCAGCGCCCGCGCCGCCCGCAACGCGGCGGAGGACGGCGACGGGGCCCCGGACGTGGCCAGCGAGAACGCCGGGAGCTGATCTCCCGGCCTTCTCCGCGCCTGCCTGAATGACGGCCCGGCCCCTGCGGCGCGGGCCGTTCTGCTTTCCGGCCGCCGCGGAACGCGGCCGCGCAAACAAAAGGAGCCGTCCCGGGGGGACGGCTCCGTCACGGCGCGCCGCGCTGGCCGGCGCGCGCCCTGCGCAAGGCGGTTATTTCCCGACGCGGAACCTGCTGCCGCCGTATCCGGCCTCGGCGGGGATGTGCAGGTAGACGCCGTCTTCTTCCTTTTTCAGCACCGGGGTGACGGTGACGATCGTGTCGGCGCGGGTGGCGGCGAAGGCTTCCTGCGCCGTCCGGTGCCGGACCAGCTTCCACAGGTTGCGTTCGGTGGGGAAGATCACGGTGTATTTGCCGGTCGCGGCGCCGTCGAGGGCCTGCTGCGCGGTCAGCCACACCGATTCCACGGCCTCATGGCCGTCGTGCAGCGCCAGCTGGTCTTCGGGCGCGACGGCGAGGAAGAACCAGGTGTCGAAGCGCTTGGGCATGCCTTCCGGCGTGATCCAGTGCGCGTAGGGGATCATGGCGTCGGTGGCCAGCACCAGCCGCTCCTCGCGCAGCAGGTCGGCGAAGGAGAGTTCGCCGGCGTTGAGACCGGCGCGCCAGCGGGCTTCGATCGGGGCCAGCTCGGCCGCCGGCAGCAGGCGGCTTTCGCCGGCGCGGCGGGCGATGAGCACGCCGCACTCCTCGAAGGCCTCGCGGATGGCGGCGACGCGGAAGGCCAGCAGCTCCGTGTCCTCAACGCCGCAGGGAGCGCAGAAGGCCGCGTCGGCGGCGATCCCGGCGTCGGCGGGATCAAGGCTGCCGCCGGGGAACACGAGGGCGCCCGAGGCGAAGTCGATCTGGTGGTGGCGCACCACCATGAAGATTTCCGGCGCCGGCCCCGCGTCGCGCAGCAGCACGACGGTGGCCGCCTTGCGGAAGGTGGAGGTTGCGCCGCCTTCGGCGGCCTTCAGCAGGGCGCTGGTATGGGAACGGTCGGGAGATGATGTGGTCGTCATGCGCGCAGATTGGCAGGGACAGGCGCCTGCGCGCAACGGGTGACGCCACATGAAATGTTCGCCGCGCCTGTGCTGGCCGCATGGCTGGCGGCGCGCGCCGTCCGGACAAACGGCCCCGGCCGTCGCAGCCGGCGCCCGCGCGGCGCGTCCGTCGCGCCGGGGCCGCCTCAGCCGGCGGCCGAGCCCAGCGCCTCGGGCGCCTTCGCCGGCGTGAGCGACACCGATTCGCCGCAGCCGCACGCGGAGGTCTCGTTGGGATTGTTGAACACGAACTGCGCCGAGAAACGGTCGGTCCGGAAGTCCATTTCGGCCCCGAGCAGGAACAGGACCGCCGCCGGCTCGACGAAAACCTTCACGCCCTTGTCCTCGACCACCTCGTCGCGCGGGTCGATCTCGCGCACATAGTCCATGGCGTAGGTCATGCCGGCGCAACCGCCCTTGCGCACGCCCACGCGCAGGCCGAGAACCGGCTCCGGCGAATTCGCGACGATCTCCCGGATCCGGGCTGCGGCCGCGTCCGAAATCCGCATGATCTGCACTGGTGAAGCCTGGCGACCCATGACTGATCCTTGGTGTGCGGGCGCGACCGGTGGCCGGCGCGCCGCTGCGTCAGCATGCAAGATAGGAAACCCCGGCCGGTTCGTCCAGGGCGCCGGCGCGGCGACATGGGTTCAATTCCCCGGCTGCATGCTCTAAGGATCGGCGCGACGCGCGGCCCGCCCGCAACCGGCCCGCCGCGCCCTGCCCCCCGCGCCGCGGCGCGGACCGTTTCTCCGCTTCCGACAGGTAACAGCATCGCATGACCGCAAACGCTCCGTCAGCAACGCTTCCCCCAGTCCACGTCATCGGCGGCGGCCTTGCCGGCAGCGAAGCCGCCTGGCGTCTGGCGCGCGCGGGCGTGCCCGTGGTTCTGCACGAAATGCGCCCCGTGCGCGGCACCGAGGCCCACCGCACCGACAGTCTCGCCGAGCTGGTGTGCTCCAACTCGTTCCGCTCCGACGACGCCAGCCAGAACGCCGTGGGCCTGCTGCACCAGGAGATGCGCGCCCTCGGCTCGCTGGTCATGGAGGCGGCCGACGCCAACATGGTGCCGGCCGGCGGCGCCCTGGCGGTGGACCGCGACGGCTTTTCGGCCCACGTCACCCGCCGGCTCATGGAGCATCCGCTGGTCACGGTGGAGCGCGGCGAGATCGCCGGCCTGCCCCCGGCCGAATGGGACGAGGTGATCATCGCCACCGGCCCGCTCACCTCCCCGTCGCTGGCCGGGGCCATCCGCGACCTCACCGGCTCCGAGGCGCTGGCCTTCTTCGACGCAATCGCCCCGATCGTTCACCGCGACAGCATCGACATGTCCATCGCCTGGATGCAGTCGCGCTACGACAAGCCCGGCCCCGGCGGCACCGGCGCCGACTACATCAACTGCCCGCTGGACGAGGCCCAGTACAACGCCTTCATCGACGGCCTGCTCGCCGGCGAGAAGACCTCGTTCCGCGAGTGGGAGCTGGACACGCCCTATTTCGACGGCTGCCTGCCCATCGAGGTGATGGCCGAGCGCGGCCGCGAGACTCTGCGCCACGGGCCGATGAAGCCGGTGGGGCTCACCAACGCCCACAACCCGTCGGTGAAGCCCTACGCCGTGGTGCAGCTGCGCCAGGACAACGCCCTGGGCACGCTCTACAACATGGTCGGCTTCCAGACGAAGCTGAAGCACGCGGCGCAGGTGGCGCTGTTCCGCACCATTCCGGGGCTGCAGAACGCCGAATTCGCCCGTCTCGGCGGCCTGCACCGCAACACCTACATCAATTCGCCGAAGCTGCTGGACGGCCAGCTGCGGCTGAAGGTCCAGCCGCGGCTGCGCTTCGCCGGCCAGATCACCGGCTGCGAGGGCTATGTGGAGAGCGCCGCCACCGGCATGCTGGCCGGCCTGGCCGCCGCCGCGGCGCGCCTCGGCCGGCCGTTCGCGCCACCGCCGCCCACCACGGCCATGGGCGCCCTGCTCGGCCACATCACCGGCGGCCATCTGGAGGCGCAGGAGGAAGGCGCCCCGCGCTCCTTCCAGCCCATGAACGTCAATTTCGGCCTGTTCCCGCCGCTGGAGGAGCCGCTGCGCGACGACCGCGGCCGGCGCCTGCGCGGCAAGGAGAAAGCGGCGGCGAAGAAGCAGGCGCTCACCGACCGCGCCCGCCGCGACCTCGCCGGCTGGATCGCCCGCGGCTTCGCCTGACGCCGCCGGCGGATCAGGCCGCACGGAAAAGGGGCGTCGCCACGGCGACGCCCCTTTTCATTTTCCCGCCCATTCGCCGGTGCGCCGGGCGGACCGCCAGGGCGCCCGCGCCCGCCCGGGAGTCATCCGCCCCATGCGCCGCGGGCGGCGCGCCACAGCCGCCACTGCCGGCGCCACTGGGCCGGCTCGGTCACGTCGGCGAACGGGCGCCAGTCGCCGGAAAGCCGCGCCAGATAGAGCGGCGTGGTCGCCACCGGCAGAAAGGCGGCGTGCACCGCCCGCGGGCTGCCGGAAAGCGCCGCCACGAACTTGCGGTAGTGCTCCTGCGCCAGCGCCCGCATGTCAGCCAGCGCCGCCCGCACCGCCGGCGTGTCGCGGCCGGCGACGATGTCGTCGCGGCTGGCCCCGTGGCGCGCCAGCAGTTCAACTGGCACGAAGCACTGCCCCATGCGGGCGCTCCATGGCAGGCCGCGCAGCAGGCCGGCGATGGCCAGCGCCACGCCGCCATGGCCGGGCGCGTCCCCGCCGCCCGGATCGCCGCCGCCGGCGAGGATCAGGCTGGCGAGGCGCAGCAGCGCCGAGGAGGTCTCGCCGCAATAGCCCTCCAGGCTGGCGACGTCCGGCATCGGATCGTCGTAGAGGTCGAAGGCGCGGGCGTCGAGCAGGTCGAGAAACGCCTGGCGCGGCAGGTCGTAGCGGTCGATGACGTCGAGCAGCGCCGCCGCCACCGGGCTGGCGGCCACCTCGCCCCGCCCCTCGCCGGCGATGACGTCCCGCCACCACTGCAGGCGGATCTCGCCGGCCAGCGGCTGTTTCACCACGGCGCGCACGCGCGCCGCCTCATGGGCGAAGGCATAGAGCGCGAACAGCGCCGGCCGCGCCGGCTCAGGGGCCAGCAGCGTGGCCAGATAGCGGTCGCGCTCGCCGTCGCGGGTCACGTCCTGACAATGCCGGTAGGCCTCTTGCAGCGCTCCGGCGGCCCCTTGCCCAGCCATGTCGGGCTCCAGTCTCCAGTGAGTTCCGGCCGGCGGCCCCCGCCGGCGCGCGGCGCGGACGCGGCGGCGCGCCCTATGGCACGGCGACCAGCGCCGCCGCGGCGCGCCGCCCTTCCGACACCAGAAAATTGTAGGTGCGGGCGGCGGTGGCGGTGGCCATCACCTCCACGCGCAGCCCCGCCTCGCGCAGCTGCGCCAGCAGCGCCGGATCCAGCGGCGTCAGGGTCTCGCCGGCGCCGATCACCATCACGTCAATGGTCGCCGCTTCGGCCACCGCCGCCGCGAAATGGCCGAAGGCCAGGTCGGCGGCCGCCGTCACCGGCCAGGCCCGCACCCCCGAGGGCAGCAGCAGCAGCGAGCCGCGGTGCGACATGCCGGCGAAGCGGAAGCCGCCGCCGCCATAGGCCTCCAGCGCATGCTGGCCGGGAAGAAACCTTTCGCCGTCGCCGGACATGGCGGAGCCGCGTCAGAACGGGCCTTCGACGGCCGGCGTCTGGGCCGGCCCGCCGGTCTTCGCCTTCGCGTCGCGCACGCCGAGATAGAGCAGCGCCGGCGTGGAGACGAACATGGCCGAATAGGTGCAGATGATGACGCCGAACAGCATCACCACGGCGAAGTCGCGGATGGCCTCGCCGCCGAACAGCACCAGCGCCAGCAGCGACAGCGCGGTGGTGGTGGCGGTCATGGCCGTGCGCGACAGCGTGGTGTTGACCGAAAGGTCCAGCAGCTCCTCCAGCGGCATGGTCTTGTAGCGGCGCATCAGCTCGCGGGTGCGGTCGAACACCACCACCGTCTCGTTCAGCGAATAGCCGACGATGGTGAGGATGGCGGCGATCGAGGTCATGTTGAACTCGATGCGGGTGATGACGAAAAAGCCCACCGTCAGCACGATGTCGTGCATGGTGCCGATGATGGCGCCGATGGCGAAGGGCAGCTCGAAGCGGAACCACAGATAGGCCAGCACCGCCAGGATCGACAGCACCACGCCCAGCGTGCCCGACTGCACCAGCTCGCCCGAGACGCGCGGCCCCACGGTCTCGACGCGGCGGAACTCGTAATCCTTCCCGAAGGCGTCGCGGGCCTTGCGCACCACCTCGCCCTGCGCCCCCTCGCCGCCGGGCTGCACCGGCACGCGGATCGACACGCCGCCGGAGCCGAACTCCTGAACCTCTACGCCGCCCTGGCTGAAGCTGTTGGCCACATGGCGGATCGTGGCCACGTCGGCCTGGCCGTTGCGGGCCTGCAGCTCAATGAGCGTGCCGCCGGTGAAGTCAATGCCGAAATGCAGCCCCCAGACCAGCAGCAGCACGGCGGTGGCAACGGAGATCGCCGCCGAAAACGGGAAGCTGATCACCCGGCGACGGACAAATCCAAACCGGGTGTTGTCGGGTACGATGCGGAGCAGGCGCACGATCGTTTACCTTTCTCGGCGTTCCGGAAGCGGCGTGCTGCGGCCGGAACGGATCTGTCTCACGCCGGCGCCCGGAGGCGCCTCCTGCGGTCCGGCGGTCCGGACCATCCGGTGGTTTCAGCGCCGCCGGCCGGCCCGCGGGCCGCCGGCGACCGGCTCAGAACGGCAGCGTCTTCGGCCGCGCGATGCGGTACCACAGGGCGATCATCATCCGCGTCATGGTCACGGCGGTGATCACCGTGGTGAGAATGCCGAGGATGAACACCACCGCGAAGCCGCGCACCGGCCCCGTGCCCAGCAGGAACAGGATGATGGCGGCGATGGCCATGGTGCTGTTCGAGTCGAAAATCGTGGCGAAGGCGCGGGTGAAGCCGGCGTCAATGGCCGAGATGATCGACCGGCCGGCGTGCGCCTCCTCGCGGATGCGCTCATAGATCAGCACGTTGGAGTCCACCGCCGTGCCGATGGTGAGCACGATGCCGGCGATGCCCGGCAGAGTCATGGTGGCGCCCAGCAGCGACATCAGCGCCAGGATGAACACCACGTGGACGATGAGCGCGATGTTGGCGAACAGGCCGAACAGGCCGTAGGTGGCGAACATGAACACGATCACGAAGATCGCCGCCACCCAGGTGGCCTTGAGGCCGGCCCTGATCGAATCCTTGCCGAGGCCGGGGCCGACCGTGCGCTCCTCCACCACCGTCAGCCTGGCCGGCAGGGCGCCGGCGCGCAGCAGCACGGCGAGGTCATTGGCCTGCTGCACGGTGAAGCGGCCGGAGATCTGGCCGGAGCCGCCGGTGATCGGATTGATGATGCGCGGCGCCGAGACCACCTCATTGTCCAGCACGATGGCGAGGGCGCGGCCCACGTTCTCGGTGGTGGCCTGGCCGAAGCGCTGCGCGCCCTTCATGTTGAAGCGGAAGTTGACGATGGGCTCGCCGGTGCGCGGGTCGAAGGAGGGCTGGGCGTCCACCAGGTCCTCGCCCTCGACGATGACGCGCTTCTCCACCGGCACCTGGGCGCCGCCGGCGTCGCGCGAGGGCAGCATGTCGACGTCGCCGCGCGGCGCGCCGGCGTCCGCGACGAACCGGAACTGCAGCTTCGCGGTCTTGCCGAGCAGGTCCTTCAGCCGCTGCGGGTCCTGCAGGCCAGGCACCTGCACCAGGATGCGGTCCGCGCCCTGGCGCTGGATGTTGGGCTCGGTGGTGCCCAGGGCGTCCACGCGCCTGCGCAGCACCTCGATGGCCTGGTTGATGGCGCGCGACACGCGCTCGCGGATGCCCGCCTCGGAGAGGGTGATGCGCACCGCCCCTTCCGGCGTGGTCACGATGTCCAGCGTCTGGCCGCCGCCGGTCCCCAGCAGGGCGTTGCCGATGGGCTGGGAGAGCTCGCGCAGGCGCGGCAGCACCCGGTCGCGGTCGGCGGCGTCGGCGAAGCGCAGCTCCACGCCGCGCGGCAGCACGGCGATGCCGCCCTGCGGCGTCACCCGGCTCTCGCGCAGCACGCGGCGCACGTCGTCGCGCAGCATGGCCACCTGGCTGCGGATCAGGTCGCCGGAATCCACCTCGAGCAGGACGTGCGAGCCGCCCTGCAGGTCGAGGCCGAGCACGATGGCCTTGTGCGGCAGCAGCCAGGCCGGGAACCAGGAAGGCGCGCTCTTCTCGATCGCCTCACGCGTCGCCGGCGACATCAGGTTGGGCGCGGCGTAAAGGAAGCCGAGCGCCGTCAGCACGAGAATGGCGACGATCTTGCCTGTAGAATAGCGAAGCATCGATCAGGAGCTTTCCATCGTCTGGACGCCGGCCCCGCGGGGACCGCGCCGCACTGGTGCAGGTTTCCGGCCGCCGCGCCGCCCCGCCCTTTCCGGGCCGGAGCCGGCGCGCGCCGCGGCCGGCGGCGGGGCCGCGCGTCCCGCCGGGGACGCGCCGCCGTCCGCCCCGCCCGTCACGCCTTGACGGGCTCGGACTTGCTGCGGACCTCGGTCACCATGGCGCGCACGAGGCGCACGCGGACGTTGTCGGCGATCTCCACCTCGATCTCGGGGGAATCGTCGACCACCTTCGTCACCTTGCCGATCAGCCCGCCGGAGGTGATCACCGTGTCGCCGCGGCGCAGGTTCTTCACCATCTCCTGATGCGCCTTCGCCCGCTTCTGCTGCGGCCGCAGGATCAGGAAGTACATGATCACGAAGATCAGGATGAACGGCAGGAACTGCAGCAGCATCTCGGAGCCGCTGGGGGAAGCCGCGCCGGCGGACTGGGCGAATGCAGGCGAAATCACGTGCGGAACACTCCAAAAAATGGGCGGGAGACCGGCGCCGGCGCCCTGGCGCGCCCGGCCGGAAACTGCCGTGTTGCAGTTTCTGACGTTTTGTCAGGCGGAATATAGCGACGGCGGTCCATAAGGCAACGCACGTCGCGGCGGCGCGCCGGGCGGGCCGGAGCCCCCTGCGCCTTACCGGCCCTCGCCGGCCCGGAAAAGGCGCCCGGCGTCGCCGCCGGAAAGACGGCCGCCCCGCGACGGCGCCGCCGCGGGGCGGAATGGTTCAGCCTGCGGCGTCGCCGCCGCCGGCGTCGTCCGGGCCGGGCCCGCCGGCCTCGCCGGAGTCGCCGCCCTCGCCGTCGTCGGTGATGCGCTCCACCGAGACGACGCGCTCGTCGTCGGCGGTGTCGAACACGATGACGCCCTGGCTGCTGCGGCCGACGATGCGGATGCCGTCCACAGGCACGCGGATCAGCTGGCCGCCGTCGGTGACCAGCATCACCTGGTCGGAGTCCTCCACCGGGAAGGCGTCCACCAGGCGGCCGTTACGCTCGTTGACGGCCATGGCGACGATTCCCTTGCCGCCGCGGCCGGTCACCCGGTACTCGTAGGCGGAGGTGCGCTTGCCATAACCGTTCTCCGAGATGGTGAGGATGAACTGCTCGCTGGCGCCCAGGGCGGCGTAACGCTCCTCGCTGAGGCCGCCTTCCCCGACGACGCCGGGCTCGGCGACGTCAGCGGCCTCCTCCGGCTCGCCAGTGGCGGCGCGGCGGGCGGCCGCGGACTGGCGCAGGTACAGCGCCCGCTCCTCGGCGGTGGCGTCCACATGGCGCAGCACCGCAATGGAGATCACCCGGTCGCCTTCGGCCAGGGTGACGCCGCGCACGCCCGTGGAGTCGCGGCCCTTGAACACGCGCACGTCGGTGACCGGGAAGCGGATGCACTGCCCCCCGGCGGTGGTGAGCAGGATGTCGTCCGCCTCGGTGCAGGTCTGCACGCCGACGATGGCGTCGCCCTCGTCGAGCTTCATGGCGATCTTGCCGGCGCGGTTCACATTGGTGAAGTCGGAGAGCTTGTTGCGCCGCACCTGGCCACTGGCGGTGCCGAACATGACGTCGAGGCTGCTCCAGCTGGCCTCGTCCTCCGGCAGCGGCATGATGGTGGTGATGCGTTCGCCCTCCTGCAGCGGCAGCATGTTGACCAGCGCCTTGCCGCGGGCCTGCGGCGGCGCCAGCGGCAGCCGCCACACCTTCTCCAGGTAGACCTGGCCGCGCGACGAGAAGAACAGGATCGGCGCGTGGGTGGAGGCCACGAACAGGCGCGTGACGAAATCCTCGTCACGGGTGTTCATGCCGGAGCGGCCCTTGCCGCCGCGGCGCTGCGCCCGGTAGGTGGAGAGCGGCACGCGCTTGATGTAGCCGGCGTGGGAGACGGTGACGACCATGTCCTCGCGCTGGATCAGGTCCTCGTCGTCCACGTCGGAGGCCCAGTCCTCGATGCGGGTGCGGCGGGGCGTGGCGAAGGCCGCCTTCACCTCGAGCAGCTCGTTGGAGACGATCTCCATGATGCGCTCGCGCGACGACAGGATCTCCAGATAGCCGGAGATCTCGCCGGAAATGGCGGTGAGCTCGTCGCCGATCTCGTCGCGGCCCAGCGCGGTGAGCCGCTGCAGGCGCAGGTCGAGGATGGCGCGGGCCTGGGCCTCGGAGAGACGGTAGGTGTTGTCCTCCTCCAGGCGGTGGCGCGGATCGTCGATGAGGGCGATCAGCGGCGCCATGTCCTGGGCGGGCCAGCGGCGCTCCATCAGCGCCTCGCGCGCGGCGTTGGGGTCCGGCGCGGTGCGGATGAGGTTGATCACCTCGTCGATGTTGGCCACGGCGATGCCGAGGCCGACGAGGACGTGGGCGCGGTCGCGGGCCTTGTTGAGCAGGAACTTGGTGCGCCGCGACACCACCTCCTCGCGGAAATCCACGAAGGCGGCGATGAGCTGCCTGAGATTCATGGTCTCCGGCCGGCCGCCGTTCAGCGCCACGAAATTGGCGCCGAAAGTGGACTGCAGCGGCGTGTAGCGGAACAGCTGGTTGCGCACCACGTCGGCCACGGCGTCGCGCTTCAGCTCGATGACGATGCGCATGCCGTCACGGTCCGACTCGTCGCGCAGGTCGGCGACGCCCTCGAGCTTTTTCTCGCGCACCAGCTCGGCGATCTTTTCGATCAGCGTGGCCTTGTTGAGCTGGTAGGGGATCTCGGTGAAGACGATGGCCTCGCGGTCCTTGCGGATCTCCTCCACCGTGCACACGCCGCGCATGATGATGGAGCCGCGGCCCGTCTCATAGGCGGCGCGGATGCCGGCGCGGCCGAGAATGGCGCCGCCGGTGGGGAAATCCGGCCCCGGAATGTGCTCCATCAGCCCGTCGATGGTGATGTCCGGGTTGCGGATATAGGCCAGACAGCCGTCCACCACCTCGCCCAGGTTGTGGGGCGGGATGTTGGTGGCCATGCCGACGGCGATGCCGCCGGCGCCGTTCACCAGCAGGTTGGGGAACCTGGCCGGCAGCACCACCGGCTCTTTCTCGCGCCCGTCGTAGTTGGGCTGGAAATCGATGGTGTTCTTGTCGATGTCGTCGAGCAGGGCCACGGCCGGGCGGGCCAGGCGCACCTCGGTGTAACGCTCGGCCGCGGCGGGATCGCCGTCGATGGAGCCAAAGTTGCCCTGGCCGTCCACCAGCGGCAGGCGCATGGAGAAATCCTGCGCCAGGCGCACCAGCGCGTCATAGATCGCCGGGCCGCTGTGCGGGTGGTATTTGCCCATGGTGTCGCCGGTGACGCGCGCCGACTTGTTGTACGGCCGGTCCGGCAGATAGTTGGCCTCGTGCATCGCGTACAGGATGCGCCGGTGCACGGGCTTGAGCCCGTCCCGCACGTCAGGGAGCGCGCGGCTCACGATCACGCTCATGGCGTAATCGAGATACGAGCGACGCATCTCGTCGGTCAGCGAGACCGCCCTGATGTCACTGCCGGGGGCATTGTCCGGCGCCCCGGAGCCCTTATGGTCGTCGTCCGCCAAGGTACTTTTCCGATCCTGCGATCCTGGTCACGAAGCTTTCGCTTTATCCGATTCAGACGGCGATGGCCAATCCCGCCGCGCCGCCGCCCGAAGGAAAAAACGCTGGATATTCATATGGGTGCGACGGCGCCCGCCGGCGCCCTCCCCGGCGGCGCCCGCGGCGGCCCCTCCGGTCTTCCCTCGCAGGAACATGCCCGCGGCCGGCGGTGAAATTTTGACGGCGGGCGCAATCCGGCCCATATCGCCGGCGCGGCCGCGCCCCGCCGGGGCGGCGCGCCGCCATAACGCGCTGAAAGGTCAAGGCGATGAACGAGTCCGAAGCGTCCGGATCGTGGTCTCCGGCGATGCCGGTGGACGCGGCCTCCATCCGCCGGCTGGTGGAGCGGTTCTACCAGCGCGTGCGCGCCGACGACGAACTGGGACCGGTGTTCAACGACGCGGTGCATGACTGGCCGGAGCACCTGGAGACGCTCACCGGCTTCTGGCGCTCGGTGATGCTCGGCGAGAAGCGCTATCACGGCCGGCCGGTCCCGGCGCATTTTCGCCACCGCGCGCGCATGGCGCCGCACATGTTCGCGCGCTGGCTGGCGCTGTGGCGCATGACGGCGCAGGAGATTTTCGCCCCCGAGGACGCCGCCGCCTTCGTGGAGCGGGCGGAGATGATCGCCCGCAGCCTGCAGTACGCGCTCTACCAGGAGCTGCCGCCGCGCCCGCCGCACATGCGCCAGAAAGGGCGCGACTGAACGGTTTTCGTCCGGCGGATGCTCCCCGGAGCCCTGTTTCTTCGGGAAACGGACGGGCCCGGCCGCCACGGACGGCCGCGCGGCGCATGGCCGCCGGAAGGCGTCCATGACCATCACGACCATTGCGCGCCCGGCGGGGTGACCGCCCAGGAAAGGCGGACAAGGAAAGGCGGGCGAATACGCGACCCGGCGCCCGCAAAGCCGGCGCCCGGCGACGGGCGCGGCCGGACCGCCGCGCCTGCGCCAGCGCGCCCCGGGACCCGGCGGGCGCCAGCGTCCGCTCATGTCGTCCGCGCCTTGCCCCGCCGTCCGCTGCCGACCGCCGGAGCGCGGACGCCCGGAAGCAACGGGACGCGCACCGGAGGGACCACGGCCGGTCGACCCGCCCGCCGCGGCGCGACAGGCCGCCGTCACGCCGGCGCGTCCCCAGAGCAGGCTGCGCCCGGGGCAGGGCCCCTCCCAGAGCCGCCACGGCCGGCGCGGCTTCACGACCGCCGGATGTCGCGATGGCGGGATGCGTCGACGGGACGCGCCTGACGGCCGGCGAGGCCGGCGGCGCCTGCGCGCCCGCCCCGCGCCAGCCGCAGCGACGCCGTGACGCGGACGACCTGGAGCGGCCGGCGCATCCGCGCCGCCTCAGAACGGAATGTCGTCGTCCAGATCGGCGCCGCCGCCAAAGCCGCCGGAGCGCTCCGGGGGCGCGTCCATGGGCGAGGAGCGGCCGAAGTCGCCGCCGCGCCCGCCGCCTGTGACGCGCGGCGCGCCCTCGTCGGCGAAGTCGCCGCCGCCGCCCCGGCTGTCGAGCAGGGTCAGCTCGCCGCGGAAGCGCTGCAGCACCACCTCGGTAGTGTAGCGCTCCTGGCCCTGCTGGTCGGTCCATTTGCGGGTCTGCAGCTGGCCCTCGACGTAGACCTTCGAGCCCTTGCGCAGGTACTGTTCGGCGATCCGGGCGAGGTTCTCGTTGAAAATCACCACGGAGTGCCACTCGGTGCGCTCGCGACGCTCGCCGGTGTTGCGGTCGCGCCAGCTCTCGGAGGTGGCGAGGCGCAGGTTGACCACGGGCTCGCCCGACGGCAGGCGCCGCACCTCCGGATCACGGCCGAGATTGCCGACGAGAATCACCTTGTTGACGCTACCGGCCATTCGGCCCTCCTTGCTTTCGTTTGTCCTGCGCTTTCGTCTGCCCTGGCCGGACCGTCTGTCCTGACCGGACGGCGGCCCGGAACAGCCCGGCGCCGCGGGCGGTCCGGCCGTCATCTTCACCGGCCGCGGCCAGCCCTGCAACGCCGGCCGTTCCGGCCGGCGCGGCATGAGCCCACGGCCGTCGCGCCCACCGGAACCGGCCGCCCCACGGGAACGGCGCATCCTGGCGCGCGGCGGCCCATGCGGCGGGGAATATCCCTCTCATGACGCCCCGGACACGCCCCCGACGTCCCCGCGCGCGTACGCCCGGCCGCCGCGAAGCGCCCCCGGGCGACGCGCGCCCGCAAGACGCGCGTCCGGCGTCCGCTCCCGCCGCCCTGCCAGGACCCGCCCTGCTCCGGCCCGCCATGCGCGCGCCAGGTCCCGCCTGCGCCGGCCCCGCCGTCGCGCCGCACGCAGGAGCGACGCCGCACGCAGGACCGGCCGCCATGCGCGCCGCGCGTCCGCTGACGCCGCGGCGGCGCCGGCCGGACGGGACCCAGCCGGGCCGCTCCACCGGGCGCGGGCGAGAACCTGCCGGCCGCGCAGTGTATCGCAGGCCGGCCCCGGCGCCAGCCGCATCTCCGGCCGCGCCGGAAGCCGCCCACAGCCGGCGCCCGGCCGCCGCCGGCGAGGCGCTCCGCGACTGTCGCCACTGTTGGCAGCGTTCTATATTTGTTCCATGATGTAAACAGGAATCACGCGCAGCGTCGGGCGGCGCGCGGAGGCGGCAGGCGACCCGCCTCGTGCGGGCGGGCGCCGGCATGCGGGGACGGCGACGACGCGCCCTTCCCTGCGCCGCACGGCCATCCTAGCGGGCGCTGCGGGCGGGCAGGCAGGGGGCCCCTGGACGAAGCGCCTGGACGAAAAGGCGTTGCGCGACGGCCGGCGCCCCGCCGGCGGGCGTGGCTCTCCTGGCGGACGGCGCGCGGCCCCTGCGGCGGGGCCGGCGGCGCGGGCTTCGCGCCCGGCGGACAGGCCTGTGCGGCGTTGCGGCGCGCCTGGCCGCGGGCGGCGCGATGCCGGCGCCTCTCCGGAACGCCAGATAACGGCGGGACGCCATCGCGTGGAGGCGCGTCATGGCGGCGCGTCATGACCGGAACGCCCCCGAAAGGGCGCAGGCCCCGGACGGCCTTCCCGGCGCGCCGCCGGCGCGGACGTCTGGCGCGGCGGCCGCAGGGGCGCCATATCAGGCCGGTCAGGCCGGCGCATCAGGCCAGCGGACGGCGCCCGCCGCCCGCTGGCGGCCTTTTGCCGGCCCCCCGGCGGAACACGGCGAGCGACCATGGCATCACTGGACGACATGTTTGACGGCGCGGCGAAATCTGGCGCGGCCAGCGCCGCCGGCGGAGGCCGCGACCCGGCCGCCGGGCGGACGGCGGACGGGCAGCGGCGCGTCATCTCCATCCGCGGCGCGCGCGAGCACAACCTCAAGAACGTGGATCTCGACATTCCGCGCGACAGCCTGGTGGTGTTCACCGGCCTCTCCGGCTCCGGCAAGTCGTCGCTGGCCTTCGACACCATCTACGCCGAGGGCCAGCGCCGCTACGTGGAGTCGCTCTCCGCCTACGCCCGCCAGTTCCTCGAGATGATGCAGAAGCCGGACGTTGACCAGATCGACGGCCTCTCACCCGCCATCTCGATCGAGCAGAAGACAACCTCACGCAACCCGCGCTCCACTGTCGGCACGGTCACCGAGATCTATGACTACATGCGCCTGCTGTGGGCGCGGGTCGGCGTTCCCTATTCGCCGGCCACCGGGCTGCCGATCGAAAGCCAGACCGTCAGCCAGATGGTCGACCGCACCCTCGCCCTGCCGGAGGGCTCCCGGCTCTACCTGCTCGCCCCGGTGGTGCGCGGCCGCAAGGGCGAGTACCGCAAGGAGCTGGCGGAGTTCCAGCGCCGCGGCTTCATGCGCGTGAAGATCGACGGCGCCTATTACGCCATCGACGACACCCCGACGCTGGACAAGAAGCTGCGGCATGACATCGACGTCGTGGTGGACCGGCTGGTGGTGCGCCCGGACATGGGCGCGCGCCTCGCCGACAGCCTCGAGACCGCCCTCGAGCTGGCCGACGGCATCGCCATCCTCGAATTCGCCGATGCGCCGGCGGAGGGCGGGGAGCCGCGCCGCATCATCTTTTCGCAGAAATTCGCCTGCCCGGTGTCCGGCTTCACCATTCCGGAGATCGAGCCGCGGCTGTTCTCCTTCAACAGCCCGCACGGCGCCTGCCCTGCCTGCGACGGCCTCGGCTCCCGCAGCCAGGTGTCCGCGGACCTGGTGGTTCCGGACGGCGCGCTCTCGCTGGCCGGGGGGGCGGTGGCGCCGTGGTCCCGCTCCAGGTCGCCCTATTACGCGCAGACGCTGGAGGCTCTGGCCGCCCATTACGGCTTCGACATGAACACGCCCTGGTCGCAGCTGGCGCCGGCCCACCAGGCGGTGATCCTGCACGGCACGGGCGACCGGAAGGTGCGCATCGCCTATAACGACGGCATGCGCTCCTACACGGTGGAGAAGCCGTTCGAGGGCGTGATCCCCAATCTGGAGCGCCGCTACCGGGAGACCGAGAGCGAGCTGGTGCGCGAGGAGATCGCCCGCTTCATGGCCGAGACGCCCTGCCCGGCCTGCGGCGGCTTCCGCCTGAAGCCGGAGGCGCTGGCGGTGCGCGTCAACCAGCGGCACATCGGCGAGGTGAGCGCGCTGTCCATCGGCGCGGCGCGCGAATGGTTCGCCAGCCTGCCGCGACATCTGGACGACAAGCAGAACGAGATCGCCCGGCGCATCCTCAAGGAGATCATCGACCGCCTCACCTTCCTGCTGGACGTGGGGCTGGATTACCTCACCCTGTCGCGCACCTCGGGCACGCTTTCCGGCGGCGAAAGCCAGCGCATCCGCCTCGCCTCGCAGATCGGCTCGGGTCTCACCGGCGTGCTCTACGTGCTGGACGAGCCTTCCATCGGCCTGCACCAGCGCGACAACGAACGGCTGCTGCAGACGCTCAAGCGCCTGCGCGATCTCGGCAATTCGGTGATCGTGGTCGAGCACGACGAGGACGCCATCCTCCAGGCCGACCATGTGGTGGACGTGGGCCCGGGCGCCGGCGTGCACGGCGGGCGCATCGTCGCCCAGGGAACGCCGCAGGACATCCTGGCCAGCCCCGATTCGCTCACCGGCCAGTACCTGTCCGGCAAGCGTTCGGTCCCAGCGCCCGAAAAGCGCCGCCCGGCCAGCAAGGGGCGCCACCTGCGGCTGATCGGCGCCTCGGGCAACAATCTGAAAAACGTCACCGCCAGCTTCCCGCTGGGCGCGTTCACGGCGGTCACCGGCGTGTCAGGCGGCGGCAAGTCCACGCTGGTCATCGACACGCTGTACCGCGCCGTGGCGCGGCGGCTGAACGGCGCGCTGGAGCATCCGGCCCCGTTCGAGCGCATCGAGGGGCTGGAGCATCTCGACAAGGTGATCGACATCGACCAGTCGCCCATCGGCCGCACGCCGCGCTCCAATCCGGCCACCTACACCGGGGCGTTCACGCTGATCCGCGACTGGTTCGCCAGCCTGCCGGAGGCGAAGGCGCGCGGCTACCAGCCGGGGCGCTTCTCCTTCAACGTCCGGGGCGGCAGGTGCGAGGCCTGCCAGGGCGACGGCGTCATCAAGATCGAAATGCACTTCCTGCCGGACGTCTACGTCACCTGCGACGTGTGCAAGGGCCGCCGCTACGAGCGCGAGACGCTGGAGGTGAAATACCGGGAGAAGTCCATCGCCGACGTGCTGGACATGACGGTGGACGAGGCGGCGGCGCTGTTCGCGGCGGCGCCGGCGATCCGCGAGCGTCTGGAGACGCTGTCGCGCGTCGGGCTCGGCTATGTGAAGGTGGGCCAGCAGGCCACAACCCTTTCCGGCGGCGAGGCGCAGCGCGTCAAGCTGGCGAAGGAGCTGGCGCGGCGCGCCACCGGCCGCACCCTCTACATCCTCGACGAGCCCACCACCGGCCTGCATTTCCACGACGTGGCCAAGCTGCTGGAGGTGCTGCACGCGCTGGTGGACCAGGGCAACACGGTGATCGTCATCGAGCACAACCTGGAGGTGATCAAGACCGCCGACTGGGTGATCGATCTCGGCCCCGAGGGCGGCGACGGCGGCGGCCGGATCGTGGCCGAGGGCACGCCGGAGGACGTGGCGGCCAGTCCGGCCAGCCACACCGGCCGCTTCCTCGCCCAGGTGCTGGCGCGCCGGCCGCGCAAGGCCGAAAGCAGGTGCCGGGCGCGCGGCTGAGCCGGCGGCGGGCGCGCCGGGCGGGCGGAGCGGCCCGGCGGTCGCCGGAGCGGGGCCTTCGTGTTATCCGGGCGGAGAATGAAGCCGCGCCGCCCCCCCGCGCGGGGCGCTGGCCGTGACGCGGCGCAGCATGTGAGGCGACATGTCGGGCGAAGAAACGGGTCTGGTCGGCAGGGACATCACGCGCCTGCTGGCCATCATGGAGCGCCTGCGCGATCCGCAGGACGGATGCGCCTGGGACGTCGCCCAGGACTTCCGCACCATCGCGCCCTACACCATCGAGGAGGCGCATGAGGTGGCCGACGCCATCGCGCGCGGTGACCTGGAGGACCTGCGCGACGAGCTCGGCGACCTGCTGCTGCAGGTGGTTTTTCACGCCCGCATGGCGGAGGAACAGGGCGCCTTCGATTTCGGCGACGTGGTGGAGGCCATCACGGCCAAGATGGTGCGCCGCCATCCGCACGTGTTCGCCGGGGCGGACCGCTCGCCGGAGGCCATCCGCGACTCGTGGGAGCGCATCAAGGCGCAGGAGAAGGCCGTGCGCCGGGCGCGCCGCGCCGCCGCCGGCCTGCCGGATGACGGCGCCGGCCTGTTCGCCGGCGTTTCCGCCGGCCTGCCGCCGCTGGCGCGGGCGCTGGAGCTGCAGCGCCGGGCCGCGGCCATCGGCTTCGACTGGCCCGACGCCGCCCAGGTCACGGACAAGATCGATGAAGAAATCGGCGAGGTCAAAGAAGCGCTTGCGGCGTTTCTTTCATGCGACGCGTCATCGCCGGAGCGCGCGGCGGCGCGCGGCGCGCTGGAGGCGGAGATTGGCGACGCGCTGTTCGCGCTGGTCAACCTCGCCCGGCATGTGGGCGTTGACCCTGGCCAGGCGCTCGCCGCCACCAACCAGAAATTCGTGAACCGGTTCAGCGCCATGGAGGCGTTCGCCAGGGAACAGGGTCAGGATCTGGCGGCGCTGGACCTGGACGCGCTGGAAGCGCTGTGGCGCCGCGCCAAGGGCGCCGCCGCGGCGGATTAACCCCCGGCCTGCGGCGGGGGCCGCCGGACCCGCGCCGTCACGGCCTGATGTCCCGCGCGGCGCCTGGGCTGCGCGCCGGGCAGGCGGCCGGACGGAACGGGCCCTGGCCAGCGCCCGCCCGGCCCGGAGCCGGCGTCAGGGCGACGGAAAATCCGGCGCGCGCCCCGCAGGGCGCAGACAGGCGCCCGCGTGCGGACATCCGCCGCCAGTGCCTCCGTGCGGCGGACGCCGGCGCGGGCGGTCAGCGCCCGCCGCCCTGGCGGTTGCGGCGCGGCGGCGGCGGAGCGGGGCGCGGCGGCTCCTGCCCGTCCAGGCGCGCCGGCGGCGCGGGCTCCGCCCCGCCCTTGCAGCCGGTCAGCCACACGTCATAGACGGGATGCTCCACGCCGTGCAGGCCGGGGCTGGCGGCGAACATCCAGCCGGAAAACAGCCGCTTGCGCTCACGGCGGAACGTCACCTCATACACCTCGACGAAGGCCGTGGTGTTGGGCGCCTCGGTGGCGGGGCGCGTGTAGCAGACCCGCGGCGTCAGCTGCAGCGCGCCGAACTGGACCGTTTCGTTGATCGCAACCTCAAACGAGATGATGCGGCCGGTGATCTTGTCGAGGCCGGCGAACACCGCGAGCGGATTGCGAATCGGCTCGGCCAGCGCCGGCGCCGCCGCCAGCGCGCCGCACAGAAACGCCACGGCGCCGGCAAGGCGCGGCAGGCGCCCACGGCTGACGGCGCTGGGCCGCCTTCCCCGCCGGGCGGGCGTGATGTCCGGAACGCTTCCGGCAACAGCCGGACGGAACTGCTGTTTCGCCATGGCGCCTTCATCTGGCGGCGCGACGGAACGGCCGGTCGTAGCGGCGGCCGCCGCCGCGCGTCGTCTGGTGGGAGGCGGTCGCGGCCCCTGGGCCGCGCCGACGCGCCCTGGCGTTATAGTCCGCCAGCGCCGGCCTGTCTCCTGGGACAAGCGCCGGCGCGCGCCGCGGCGCCGGGATTTTTGCCCCCGGGCGCGCAAACGCGATTACCTCGAGGGTAATGGCGGGCGCGCGCACGCCGGGGCATCATGCAGGGAACGCCGGCGACAGGCGCCGGCGGCCCCACGGGAGAAACGCCATGACCGGACACAGCGCCGCCCCCGCCGGCGAGCAGGATTTCGCCGCCAGAATCAATGACGACATGATTCCTTTCGCGAAACTGCTGGGAATCAGGATCACTTCGGCCACGCGCGACCGCGTGACGGCGGAAATGGCGGTGAAGCCGGAGTTCTGCACCCGCCCGGCGACGCTGCACGGCGGGGCGGTGATGGCCTTCGCGGACACGCTGGGCGCGGTGGCCACCGTGGTCAATCTTGAGCCCGGCCAGGGCACCACCACCCTCGAGAGCAAGACCAATTTCGTCGCCCCCGCCCCTGTGGGCGACGTGGTGCGCGGCGAAACCACGCCCATTCACCGCGGCCGCCGCACCCAGGTGTGGCAGACGCGCATTCACAACGGCGCCGGAAAGCTGGTGGCGGTGGTCACCCAGACACAGATGGTGCTGTGACGCGAAAACGGCGCGTCCCGCCAGCGGGCGCGCCGTCATTCAGTACGTGGCGCCTGCGCGCGCATGACGCCTGGGCATGGCCCCGCGCCGTCCCGCCAGCCTGGCCCGGCCGGCGGCGCGCGGACAGGCCGCGCCGCTCAGGGCGTCCAGGGCTGGTAGTCGCCGGTCGCCGGCGGACGCTCGCCGCTGCGGAGGATCGAGCCCTGGGGCCGGTACGCCTGGGGCGTGCCGGTGCGGTTTGGCAGGTGCGGCTTCTGCCATTCGCGCGGCCGGTAGTTCTCGGCGCTCGGCGGGGTCTGGACGGTGTTGTTGAGCCAGCCCTTCCAGCCGGGCGGCACCGCCGAGCCGTCGGCCTCGCCGTTATAGATGACCCAGCGACGCTCGACGCCCACCGTCGGATCCTTGCCGGGCTTGCGGTAATAGCGGTTGCCGAACTCGTCCTCGCCGACGAACTCGCCGTGACGCCAGGTGGTGAGCAGCGTGCCGGCCGTGGCGCCGTTCCACCAGGTGAACGCAAGCTGAAGCAGTCTCTTCAAGGCACAACTCCCCGACGGGCCGGAAACTGGCGCGGAATATGGTCCGGCGCGCGCCGTCTGTCCAGAGCCGGCGACGCCGCAGCGTCCGGGGACCCGCCCGCCGGCGCGCGCGTCCCCGTCCGGGCGCTACGACGAAAGAACTACGCGCCGGGCCGTGGATAAATCCCGCGCGCACCCCCTGCGCCGCCCGCGAACCTCCCAAATCATGACTTGCGCATATTGCTCGATTAAAATAGATATCCGGAACACTGTCTTGATAATTATTAATTAATACTGAGGGGTCCGGAGTGGAAAACGATGGATCGCAATAACGGATGCAAGAATCAATCAGTGAGAAGCGCACCCATTGACTATGGTCCTCTCGCCGACAACGCCGGATACCTGCTGCGCCGGGCGCAGCTCTGGATCTTTCAGGACTTCATCCGCACCATGGCCCCGCTGGACCTGCGGCCGGCCCAGT
This sequence comes from Camelimonas abortus, assembly GCF_042432745.1. Classification (NCBI taxonomy): domain Bacteria; kingdom Pseudomonadati; phylum Pseudomonadota; class Alphaproteobacteria; order Hyphomicrobiales; family Chelatococcaceae; genus Camelimonas; species Camelimonas abortus. The sequence goes on from NZ_JBHLWR010000006.1 coordinate 1,283,823, forward strand.
ATTCCGTGCTGCTGCTGATCCGTCAGAATCCGGGACTGTCCCAGATCACCCTGGCGTGCGCGCTGGGCATCGAACGCGCCCGGCTGGTGCGCCTGCTGGACCAGCTGGAGGAACGCCGGCTGGTGGAGCGCCGCCCCTCCGCCTCGGACAGGCGCTCCCACGCCATGCATCTCACCCCGCAGGGCGAGAAGCTGCTTGAGGAGGCCGCCACGCTCTACAGCCGCCACAACGCCGCCTGGCTGCAGGAGCTTGGCGGCGCCGACAACTACGCGGAGCTGATTCGCCTGCTGGGCAAGTTCGGCAAGACCGCCTGAGCCGGCTGCGCGGCGTTCCCGTGCGCGTCGCGCCAGCCCTCCGCCTTCCCCGTCAGCCTTTCCCCGTCAGCGCGATCCCTGCGTGACGCCGCCGTCGCCCTCACGCCGCGCGCGCTCGCGGCGCAGCCGGTCCCGCTCGGCCAGCGCCTCACGTTCGGCCGGAGTGCCGGCGATATAGGGCCGCCCCAGATATTCCCGCGCCGGGGCGGCCGCGCCCTGGCGCAGGCCGCAGCCGGCGCTGTCGCACACGAACTGGGCCGGGCGTGCCGCCGGCCGGATCTCCGGCGCGCGCACGCCCGCGCCGGCAGGCGCCGCCGCCAGCGCAAGCGTGAACGCGATCGCGAGCGCCGCGGCCCGCAGGCCGCCGTCCATCACCATCTCCATGCCGTTCTCCCCGCCGCCGCGCGCCCCGCCGCGACGGCGCCACGCGCTCCGCGCGTCGCCGCCACTGCGGCGGGCGCCGGAACAACAGGCCCCGCGCCCAGACTATCACGGTTGCGCCGGCGCCGCCGCATCACCATCTTGTAGGGCGAAGACGGGCCGCAGCCGGCCCGCGAACGGACAGGGCGCATGCAGAACTCCGAAGGACAGGACTTTGGCCGGCGCAGCGGAACCCCGTGGCGTCGCCCCCATGATGAAACCATCATCATCGAAGGCGAGATCGTGGGCGACCGCATTCACCTGAACGCGCCGGAGCGCGAAAGCTTCTGGGGCGCCGGAGCGGCGCGCCTGGGCCGCCAGCTGCTGGTCGCGGCGATCATCCTGGCGTCGCTGGCCGTCATCATTCCGCTGGCGCTGATCGCGGCGGCCGGCTTCGTCGCGCTGGCGCTTGTCGCCCGGCTGTTCGGCGCGCGCCTGTTCGCCACGCGCATGTGGAGCTGGCCGCCGCGCATGTGAGTCCCCGCCCGCGGCCGCCTCTCCGTCGCCTCCTCCCGGCGGCCGGCTCTCCGTGGCCGGCGCGTCGCCGCCGCGGCGCGCAAGGCCGCGCCTTCCGGACGCCTTCTTCCCCGCACCTTCCCGTCAGGATCCCCGCGATGACCGACGCCGTGCCCGCCGACGCCCGCGCCAACCCGCTGCTCGCGCCCTGGACCACCCCCTTTGGCGTTCCGCCCTTCGGCGCCTTCACCCCGGCTGACTTCCGCGAGGCCTTCCGCGTCGCCCTTGAGGCCCACGCGGCGGAAATCGCCGCCATCGCCGGCGCGGACGCCCCGCCCACCTTCGACAACGTGCTGGTGGCGCTGGAGCGTTCGGGCGCGCTGTTGCGCCGGGTGAGCGCCGTGTTCTTCAACCTGTGCAGCGCCGACGCCACGCCGGAGCTGCAGGAGCTTGAGCGGGAGATGGCCCCGGCCCTCGCCCGCCACTACAACGCCATTTACCTGAACGGGCGGCTGTACGCGCGGCTGGCGGCGGTTCCGGCCGACGGGCTGGATCCGGCGGCGGCGCGGCTGCTGGAACGGCGCCTGTCCGGCTTCCGCCGCGCCGGCGCGGCGCTGCCGCCCGGGCCGCGGGCGCGGCTGGCGGACATCGCCGCGCGGCTGGCGGAGCTGGGCGCAACCTTCTCCCAGAACGTGCTGGCCGACGAAAACGCATGGCGCCTGCAGCTGGGCCCGGATGATCCCGACGGCCTGCCGGAAGACCTGCTGGACGCGGCCGCCCAGGCGGCGCGCGAGCGCGGGCTGGAGGGGCGCGTCATCACCCTTTCACGCGCGCTGCTGGAGCCGTTCCTGCAATATTCGGCCCGGCGCGACCTGCGCGAGCGCGCCTTCCGCGCCTTCGCCAGCCGCGGCGGCAATGGCGACGCCCATGACAATGGCGCGGTGATCGCGGAAACCCTGGCGTTGCGGGCCGAGCGGGCGAAGCTGCTCGGCTATGACAGCTACGCCGCCTGTCGCCTCGACGATTCCATGGCGCGCACTCCGGAGGCGGCGGCGAAGCTGCTCGATTCGGTCTGGCGGCCGGCGCGGGAGCGGGCCCTGGCCGACCAGGAGGCGCTGGCGCAGCTGGCCGCCGCCGACGGAATCAACGCCCTGGAGCCGTGGGACTGGCGCCATTACGCGGCGCGCCTGCGCCAGGAACAGGCCGCGTTCGACGAACAGGCCCTGAAGCCGTGGCTGCAGCTCGACCGCATGATCGAGGCGGCCTTCCATGTGGCGCACCGGCTGTTCGGCCTCAGCTTCACGCCGCGGCCGGACCTGCCGCGCTGGCGCGGGGAGGTGCGCGCCTGGGAGGTGACCGACGCCGGCGGACGCCATGTGGCGGTGTTTTACGGCGACTATTTCGCCCGCCCCGGCAAGCGCGGCGGCGCGTGGATGAGCTCGCTGCGGGTGCAGGACGCGCTGGAGGGCGAGCGGCCGGTAGTCGTCAACGTGATGAACTTCGCACGTCCGCCGGAAGGGCGGCCGGCGCTGCTGTCGTTCGACGAGGCGCGCACGCTGTTCCACGAGTTCGGCCACGCCCTGCACGGCATGCTGTCGGACGTGCCCTATCCCTCCATGGCGGGCACGAGCGTGGCGCGGGACTTCGTGGAGTTTCCCTCGCAGCTTTACGAGCACTGGCTGGAGCAGCCCGAGGTGCTGCAGCGCTTCGCCACCCACTGGCGCACCGGCGAGCCCATGCCGCAGGAGATGCTGCGCCGGCTGCTCGAGGGGCGCAACGCCGACCAGGGCTTCGCCACTGTGGAGTACGCGGCCTCGGCCATCGTCGACCTGCGCCTGCACCAGCTCGCCGACGTCTCCGGGCTGGACATCGACGCCTTTGAAGCGAAAACGCTGGAGGACATCGGCATGCCGCGGGCGATCATCATGCGCCACCGGCCGCGGCACTTCCTGCACGTGTTCGCCGGCGAGGGCTACGCCTCGGCGTATTACAGCTATCTGTGGTCGGAGGTCCTGGACGCGGACGGCTTTAACGCCTTCCGCGAGCGCGGCGACATATTCGACGCGGAGCTGGCGCGGCGGCTGCGGGATTACGTCTATGCGGCCGGCGACATGCGTGATCCGCGCGAGGCGTGGCTGGCCTTCCGCGGCCGTGAGGCGGATCCGCGCGCGCTGCTTGAAAAACGCGGCCTCGCCGCCTGAGCGGGCCGCGGACGGCGGCGGGAAGACGGCGCACCGCGCGCAGGGCCGGCGGGCGACCGGTCGGGCCGGCTGCCGGGAACGGTTGCAGCCCGAACGCCGGCCGGGCAACGGCGACGTCACCATGGCGGGCGGCGCGCCGCGCCCCTGCAGGCCCGTCCTCCCCGGCTTACGCCGCCGGGCCGCTCCACGGGCTCCAGTCGCCGCGGCGGCGCGCCGGAGACGGCGCGGCCGGGCGGCTGTCGGCCTCGGGGCCGCGCACCAGACGGGCGTTGCTGATGCGCCGCAGCAGGCGCGGCTCCTTCTCCGCGGCGATACGCACCGCCATCACCACCTGGCCGTCCCCGTCAATGCGCCGGTCCAGAACCTCCGCCTCCTCGTGCAGCCAGCTGATGTCGGCGCCGCGGCCGGGATCAAGCGTCACGCGGTAAACCGCCCGCCCCCCGGCCATGCGCTCCTCGATCGCCGCCAGCAGCGCGTCCACGCCCTCGCCGGTGAGGCCGGAGACCAGGACCGGGCGGCTGTCCGCCGGCGCGTTGGCGGCGCGGTTCTCAAGCCGGCGCCGGCCGGCCGGATCGAGCAGGTCGGCCTTGTTCCACACCTCGATGATGCGCGGACCCTCGCGGCCGCCCACGCCGAGCCCGGCGAGAATCGCCGTCACGTCCGCCGCCTGCGCCTCCGTGTCCGGATGCGAAATGTCGCGCACGTGGAGAATGATGTCAGCGCTGGTGACGTCCTCCAGCGTGGCCCGGAACGCCGCCACCAGCATTGTCGGCAGGTCGGAGATGAAGCCCACCGTGTCGGACAGGATCGCCCGCGCCCCGCGCGGCAGCCCGATCATCCGCGCCGTAGGGTCCAGGGTGGCGAACAGCATGTCCTCCGCCATCACCCCCGCCTTCGTCAGACGGTTGAACAGCGTCGACTTGCCGGCGTTGGTGTAGCCGACGAACGCCACCGTCGGCCAGGGCGCGCGCTGGCGGTTGCGGCGGTGCAGGCCGCGGGTGCGGCGCACCTGGTCGAGCTCGCGCTCGATGCGGGCCATGCGGTCGCGGATCATGCGCCGGTCCGCCTCGATCTGCGTCTCGCCCGGGCCGCCAAGGAAGCCGAAGCCGCCGCGCTGGCGCTCGAGGTGGGTCCAGGAGCGCACCAGACGGCTGCGCTGGTACTCCAGATGCGCCAGCTCCACCTGCAGCGCGCCCTCGCGCGTGTGGGCGCGGCGGCCGAAAATCTCGAGGATGAGGCCGGTGCGGTCGATGACCTTGCAGCGCAGCTCCCGCTCCAGGTTGCGCTGCTGCACCGGCGAGAGGGCGCAGTCCATCACCACCAGGGAGATGTCCTCCTCCGCCACGATGGCGGCGAGCTCCGCGACCTTGCCCTTGCCGAACCAGCTGGCGGGCCGGATGGCGGACACCGGCGACAGGAGGGCGCGCACGATGGTGAGATCGATGGCCCGGGCGAGGCCGACGGCCTCGTCCAGCCGGGCCTGATGATCGCGCAGCTGCGCCCCCGCGGACTGCGCCGCGGCCGGCGGCCGGGCCGCACGGGCCCGTTCGTTGGGATAGGGGCCGATGACGAGCGTTCTCGCCCGCGCCGCAATGTTCTTTTCCGCCTCAAAGACCGCTGCGGTCTCCTGGCGCCTGCCGTTCCCAGTCGTGACGTCGCTCCCTGCGTCTGAAGCGGGCGCGACGGCGTCGCGCCCTGACCTGCACAAGAGATGGGTCGCGCAGGGAAAAAAGTAAACGGCGCCTGCATGCGCCGGCGGCCCGTTCCGGCCATTTTTTTGAGGCGCCGCGCCGCCCCCGCAGGCGACAGGCGGACGCAACGGGCGCAGACGCCGGCCGCCAGGGCGGCGCGACGGCGTGTCGGCGCGACGGCGCAAAAAAGGGCGCGCCGCCGGCGGCGCGCCCGGAACATGGCGCAGGCATGCGGGCCCGCGGCGCGGCTGGCGCGCGGCCCGCGACGCGGGTGGAATCAGCCGCGGTCCGCCTCGTCCGCCGGCTCGAACAGCTGCACCGGATGGCCGGGCATGATGGTCGAGATGGCGTGCTTGTACACGAGCTGGGAATGGCCGTCCCTGCGCAGCAGCACGCAGAAATTGTCGAACCAGGTTACGACGCCCTGCAACTTCACGCCGTTCACGAGAAAAATGGTGAGCGGAATTTTGCTTTTACGGACGTGATTAAGGAAGGTGTCCTGGAGGTTCTGCGTGCGTTCGCCCGCCATTGTTGATACCTCGTGAGCGCGTCGCGACCGGTCATGCGACGGACTACGGTTTATTGTTGCCCCGCAGATCAGCTTGCGGGGAAGGCTCGACCGATCGGCGCATTACACCGTGAAACCCCTTGATTGGCAAGCACGTCCGGGTTGTCCGCGGCGGCGGAAGCGCCACATTCGCCGGCCCTGTGGGATGCGGGCCACGCCCGGACCGCGCCTCAGCCGATGCCCAGCGACTTCAGCTTGCGGTGCAGCGCCGAGCGCTCCATGCCGATGAATTCCGCCGTACGGGAAATGTTGCCGGAGAAGCGGCTGATCTGGGCCGTCAGGTATTCACGCTCGAAAATTTCGCGCGCCTCCCGCAACGCCAGTCCCATCAGCTTCTCGCCGCCGGCGCCCATGGGCGTGGTGGGCACCAGCGACCCCACCTCGGCCGGCAGCATGGAGGCGTCGATGACCGCGTCCGGATCGCCGCTGGCCAGGATCATCAGCCGCTCCACATTGTTGCGCAGCTGGCGCACGTTGCCGGGCCAGTCATGCGACTGCAGCACCGCCATGGCGTCCTCGCCGATGCGGCGCTTGGGCAGGCCGGTGGCCAGGGAGATCTGGTCCATGAAGAACTCGATCAGCTCCGGCACGTCCTCGCGGCGCTCGGCCAGCGAGGGCACGCGCACCGGCACCACCGCCAGGCGGTGATAGAGATCCTCGCGCAGGCGCCCGGCGGCGATCTCCGCCTCCAGGTTGCGGCTGGAGGAGGAGATGATGCGCACGTCCACATGCACGCGGGTGGAGCCGCCCACGCGCTGGAAGTTCTGGTCCACCAGCACGCGCAGGATGCGCCCCTGGGTCTCCAGCGGCATGTCGGCGATCTCGTCGAGATAGAGCGTGCCGCCGTGGGCCTCCTCAAGGGCGCCGACGCGCCGGCCGCGCCCCTCGCCGCCCTCCACGCCGAACAGCTCGCTCTCCATGTTCTCCGGCGTGATGGTGGCGGAGTTCACCACCACGAACGGGCCGTTGGCGCGGGGCGACTGCTGGTGCAGCGTGCGCGCCGCCAGCTCCTTGCCGGAGCCGGGCGGACCGAGGATGAGCACGCGGGCGTTGGTGGCGGCCACGCGCTCGATCACCTGGCGCAGGTGGTTGACCGGCGCCGAGCGGCCGACGATGCGACTGGCCTGGATGGAGTGGGAGCGCAGCTCCTTCACCTCGCGCCTGAGGCGCGAGGCCTCCAGCGCGCGCTCCGTCACGAGGATCAGGCGGTCGGCCTTGAACGGCTTCTCGATAAAGTCATAGGCGCCGCGCTTGATCGCGGCCACTGCGGTTTCGATGTTGCCGTGACCGGAGATCATCACCACCGGCAGGTCCGGATGCTGCTCCTTGATGATGTCAAGCAGCTGCAGGCCGTCGAGCCGGCTGCCCTGGATCCAGATGTCGAGGAACACCAGCGAGGGGCGGCGCGCCTCGAGCATGGCGAGCGCCTCGTCCGAATTCGCCGCGGTGCGGCACCGGTGTCCCTCATCCTCCAGCAGGCCCGCAACCAGATCGCGGATATCGCCTTCATCGTCCACGACGAGAATGTCGGCGCTCATGATGCCTGGCTCCCTGTCTCTGGCGTGTCGCCCGCGCCGGCGGCCGGCCCCTGGATGGGGAACCACAGCCGCACGCGCGCCCCGTGGCCGCCTTCGGCCACCTGAGGCGCGTCGAGCAGCTCCAGCCCGCCGCCATGATCCTCAAAGATTTTCAGCACGATGGGCAGCCCGAGCCCGGTGCCGCCCTCGCGCGAGGTGGCGTACGGCTCCAGCAGCCGGTTGCGATGCTCACGCGGGAAGCCGACGCCGTTGTCGGTCACCTCGATGACGACGTTGTCGTCCTCCCGGCGCAGGGCCACGGTGACGCAGCCCCTTGCGCGCTCCCCGGGGCTGGCGAGCCCGCGGATGCCTTCGGTGGCGTTCTTGATGACGTTCTGCACCGCCTGGGAGACCAGCCGCCGGTCGTAGCGCGCCAGCAGCGGCCCCTCCGGCATCTCCTCGACAAAGGCGATGTCCGGATTGCCCACCCGCATCAGGAACGTCACCTGACGCACGGTGGTCACCATGTCGTCCTCGTCGATCGCGGGCGCGGGCATGCGCGCGAAGGACGAGAACTCGTCCACCATCTGCTTGATGTCGTCCACCTGGCGGATGATGGTGGCGGTGCACTGGTCAAAGACCTCGCGGTCGTTGACGATCACCTTGCCGTACTTGCGGCGGATGCGCTCCGCCGACAGCTGGATCGGCGTGAGCGGATTCTTGATTTCATGGGCGATGCGCCGGGCCACGTCGGCCCAGGCGCTGGTGCGCTGGGCGTTGACCAGGTCGGTGATGTCGTCGAGCGTCACCACGAAGCCGCCGCCGCCCATGTCGGCCTGCTCGGAGGTGACGCGCACGTTGAGGGTGCGCTCGTGCTGGTCGCGGTCGATGACGATCTGGCGCTGGGCCAGGCGGCGGCCCTCGCCCATTTCCTGCAGCAGCTCGCCGGCCTCGGGCAGCGCCTCAAGGATCGGCCGGCCCACCAGTCCGTCGGCGCCGGCGCGCAGCAGCTTCTCCGCCGCCGGATTGACGATGGTGATCAGCCCGGCGGCGTCGACGCCGACCACGCCGGGAGAAACGCCGGCCAGCACCGCCTCCATGAAACGCCGGCGCCGGTCCATCACTTCGGTGGCCTGCACCAGGCCGTCGTGCTGGCGGCGCAGCTGGCCGGTCATCTTGTTGAAGGTCTCGCCGAGGTGGGCGAGGTCGTCGTCCGATTTCTGCGCCGGCACCTGGACGTAATAGTTGCCGCTGGCCACCTGGTCGGCGGCGTGGATCAGCCGGCGCACCGGCTGCACCAGGCGGTTGGCGAAGCTCATGCCGAACCACACCGCCGACAGCAGCACGATCAGCGCCACCAGCGCGAACATGGAGGCGAACGCCACCTGGATGCCGAACTTCTTCTCCTCCAGCACCTGGTAGTAGGCGGCGGCGGCCTCGGCCATGGGCAGGAAGGAGATGGCCTTGGGGTCCACGGCGCGGGCGACGAACAGCACCATGCCGTGCAGCTCCGGCACCTTCTGCACGGCGCCGAACACGTTGCGGTTGCCGGGGATCAGGCAGGTGGCGTCGTCGTCCGAAGCGTTTTTCAGGTCGGCGGGAGTAGGCAGCGGCACGTTCTGGATGAGGCCGCTGTCGAAACGCTCCACCACCGAGCCGTCCACGGTCATCAGAAAGGTGATGGGAAAGCCGAGGAAGGCCGAACGCGACTGCAGGAAATCGTAAAACAGCTTGCGGTCGGCGTCATAGAGCACCTTCGCCCGGTTGAGGTCGGCGGCCATCAGGTTGGCCTCGCGGATCACCGTGCGGCACTGGGCGTCGCGGTACTCCTTGGCGATCTCGACGGTGTTGTTGAGCAGCGCCTTGATGGAGCCGAGGAACCAGGGATCGAGGCCGCGCTCCAGGGTGACCGAGGCGACGGTGGCCACGAGGATCACCGGAAACGCCGCGACGAAGCAGAACAGGCTGACGATGCGCACGTGCAGGCCCGAGCCCGCGGCCCCCTGGCGGCGCGCCCGCCACAGCCGCCAGCCCTGGACCAGCACCAGGCCGAGCAGCGCCACCACCAGCGCCGCGTTGGCCGCCAGCATCCACGCCACCACCTCGTGGGTGGGCAGGATGGGCGTCATGCCGGCGAGGACGAGAAAGGTGGTGAGCGCGCAGGTCAGGGCGCAGAACACCAGGACGACGCCAATGGCGCCGGAGACGCGCCCGGCGGGCGCGCCTGCGTCTGGCTGGCGTCCGGCGTCGGTGACGTGAAGCGTTTCCCCGGTGCTCAATGGCGTCCCTTTTGTTGCCGGCGCCGGCCGTGCGACCGGCCGGTCGCCGCACGCCTCCCGGGAGCGCGCGCGTCCGGGACGTGCGCCACGGCCGCCGGGCCGGAAACGGACTCACGGCGGTTGCGGAATGGTCACACTGTTGTTGAAATACGACAGAATAAGGGCGGCGCGCAAACCGCCGGCCGGCGGCTGTGCAATACGGGGACAGGGGCCGGCGCCGGATCGCGCCTGGACCGGGCCCCGACGGCCGCGGAGCGGCCATGACGCGCCGGCGGGCGCGGCCGGCCTGCCGTTGCGGCGCCCTGCCGATGGCGGCGCGGCCTGAGGAGGCGGCGCGGCCAGGGCCCGCCGGGGCCGGCCGCCGGACGCCCGCGTAATGGCGGGCGCTCAGGTCAGGGCCGGGCCTGACGACGACGCGGATGCGGCGCGGATGCGGCGGCGCGGCCCCGGCCATGGGCGGCGCCGGCGCGCGGACGGCCGGGCCCCGGCGCGGCTGGTCCGGGCCCCGGTCCGCGACGCCGCCGGGCCGCTCAGGCCGGGCGGCGGATCGCCAGCGGCGAGCGCACCAGCTGCAGGTCGAGATCCTGGATCTTCTTGCGCAGCGTGTTGCGGTTGAGCCCGAGCAGCTCCGCCGCCTTGATCTGGTTGCCGCGGGTGGCCGCCAGCGCCGCGGTGATCAGCGGCGCCTCCACCTCGCGCAGGATGCGGTGGTACAGGCCGGGCGGCGGCAGGCCGTCGCGGAAACCGGCGAAATAGTCGGCCAGATGCTGCTCCACCATGGCGGAAAGACCGCCGGCCGCCGGCGAAACCGCGGCCGGACGCGGCGGCGGCGCGCTGACGCCGGGCATGACCGGACGGGCCGGCGGCGCGACCGCCGGCGCCGGCGCGGCCAGCGGCGAAGCCAGCTCGCCCGGCTCCAGCTCCGCCTGGATCACCGGGGCGGTGATGACGTCCTGCGGATAGAGCGCCGCCAGCCGCCGCACGAGGTTCTCCAGTTCACGCACGTTGCCCGGCCAGCGGTAACGCTTGAGCCGGTCCATGGCCTCGGCGTCGAGCTGCTTGCGCGGCAGGCCCTCCTTCTCCGCCATGGCGAAGAAATGACGCACCAGGTCGGGAATGTCCTCGAGGCGCTCGCGCAGCGGCGGCAGCCGCAGCGGCACCACGTTGAGGCGGAAATACAGGTCCTCGCGGAACTGGCCGGACTGGATGGAGCCGCGCAGGTCCTTGTTGGTGGCGGCGATGATGCGCACGTTGGCGCGGATCGGCGTGCGCCCGCCCACGGTGGTGTATTCGCCCTGCTGCAGCACGCGCAGCAGGCGGGTCTGGGCCTCCATGGGCATGTCGCCGATCTCGTCGAGAAACAGCGTGCCGCCCTCGGCCTGCTCGAAGCGGCCGGCGCTGCGCTGCGAGGCGCCGGTGAAGGCGCCCTTCTCGTGACCGAACAGCTCGGCCTCGATCAGGTCGCGCGGAATCGCCGCCATGTTCACCGCCACGAACGGCCCGCCCTTGCGCTTGCCGTAGTCATGCAGGGCGCGCGCCACCAGCTCCTTGCCGGTGCCGGACTCGCCGGTGATCATCACCGTGAGGTCGGTGGCCATGAGGCGCGCCAGCACGCGGTAGATTTCCTGCATGGCCGGCGAGCGGCCGATGAGCGGGATGTCCTCGCCGTCCTGGGCGTCGCCGGCGAGGCCGGCGCCGCGCGGCCGCGACATGGCGCGGCCGACGATGGCCACCAGCTCCTTCAGGTCGAAGGGCTTGGGCAGATATTCATAGGCGCCGCGCTCCGAGGCGCGCACCGCGGTCATGAACGTGTTCTGGGCGCTCATGACGATCACGGGCATGTCGGGGCGCTGCTTCCTGATGCGCGGCAACACGTCGAAGGCGTTGGCGTCCGGCATCACCACGTCGGTGATGACAAGATCGCCGTCGCCCTCCTCCACCCAGCGGCAGAGCGTCGACGCCTGGCCGGTGGCGCGCACCTCGTATCCCGCCCTCGTCAGCGCCTGGTTCAGCACCGTTCTGATGGCGGCGTCGTCATCAGCCAGCAGAATCAGTCCCCGTGCCATTATCAAGCCTCCGTCGCGCGCCCGTCGCTTGCCGAATAGACGGGCATCAGGACGCGGAAGGTCGTCCGCCGCGCCCCGGATTCGCATTCGACGATCCCACCATGGTCGCCGATGATCCGCGCAACCAATGCAAGACCCAGGCCAGTTCCGCTCATCTTGGTGGTGACGAACGGATCAAAAAGTTCGGGGAGCATGTCCGGCGGCACGCCGGGACCGTTGTCAGTGACGCAGAATTCAAGCGGCAGGCTGGTTTTCTCGCGCGATCCGGGAATCTGGATGTGAATGCCGGGCCGGAAGGCGGTGCTGAGGATGATTTCGCCGTCCGTCGCGTCCGGTCCGATCGCCTCGGCCGCGTTCTTCACAAGGTTGAGAAACACCTGAATGAGCTGGTCGCGGTTGGCGTAAACCGGCGGCAGCGAGGGGTCGTAATTGCAGGTGATGCGGATATGCCGGGCGAAACCGCTCAGCGCCAGCCGGCGCACGTGGTCGAGCACGCCGTGGATGTTCACCGCCTCGCGCCCGGCCGGCCGGTCGTCGCTGAAAAACTCCATGCGCTCCACCAGCTTCACGATGCGGTCCGCCTCGTCGCAGATCAGCCGGGTGAGCGCCCGGTCCTCGTCGCTGGCCGACTGCTCCAGCAGCTGCGCCGCGCCGCGGATGCCCGACAGCGGATTCTTGATCTCGTGCGCCAGCATGGCGCCGAGCACGGTCATGGAGCGGCCTGCGCTGCGCGTGGTCAGCTGACGGTCGAGCTTTTCAGCAATTGTCCGTTCCTGCAGCACAATGATTATAATTTCATCATTGTCGGACATGGGCGCCGCGAAAATGTCGCTGAGGCGCACCCGCGACGTCCACGGCCGCTCGATGGCCACGCCATAGGTGTTCACCGAGGAGCGGCGCGCGCGCGCCTCGGACACCACGCCGAGCACCGGCGAGTCGAAGGGAAACAGCTGGCGCAGCGTGCGCCGGCCGAGCACGGCGCGGCTCTGCTCGAAGAAATCCTCCGCGGCGGCGTTGACGTAAAGGATGCGGTCGTCCGGTCCCACGGCGACGATGGGGGCCGGCACCACGTTGAGGATGTCGCTGGCGGAGGGGGCGGAAAGCGCCTGCGGGCGCTCCCTGTCAGGAGCCTCGCCCGCGCCGGTTCCAGCTTTCTGAGGGGCTCCTGACGTGTCGCTCATGCGGCCTGTTCCCTGATGATCCTGTCCGGAAGGGCGTGAAGGAGCGCGAGAGCCTCCTGCGGGCGCCGGACGCTGACCAGCGCAAGGCGCAGGTCCGCGGGCGCGCCCATGTGCTCCGCGAAGGCGGCGAGATGCTTGCGGGCGTGACGCACGCCGACGCCGGCTCCGTAAAGCGCGATCATGGTTTCGTAGTGCTCGCGCATGGCGGCGACCTTTTCCGCCGGCTGCGGCTCCGGGCGCGGCGCGCCGGCCAGGGCGGCGGCGATCTGCCCTACCAGCCACGGCCGCCCCAGGGCGGCGCGGCCCACCATCACCGCGTCGGCGCCGGAGCGGGCCAGCGCCTCGCGCGCGTCGCGCGCGCCGGCGATGTCGCCATTGACCACCAGCGGCAGGTCGAAGCCGTCGCGGACCAGGGCCGCGCGCACCGCGCCGACGGCGCCCCAGTCGGCCCGCCCCTTGTAGAACTGCTGCCGGGTGCGGCCGTGCACCGTCACCATGGCGACGCCGGCGGCGGCGGCGCGGCGGGCCAGCTCCGGCGCGTTGCGGCTCGCATCGTCCCAGCCGAGGCGCATTTTCAGCGTCACCGGCAGGGTGGTGGCGGCGACCGTGGCCTCCACCAGCGCCATGGCGTGATCGGGATCGCGCATCAGCGCCGAGCCGGACTGGCCGCCTGTGACGCTGCGCGCCGGGCAGCCCATGTTGATGTCGATGACATGGGCCCCGGCCGCCTCGGCGACGCGGGCCGCCTCCCCCATCCAGTAGGGGTCGCAGCCGGCCAGCTGCACCACATGCACGGCGACGCCGGCGCCTTCGGCCCGGGCGGCGGCCTCGGCCTCGCCGCGCGCCAGCGACCCGGAGGCGACCATCTCGGACACCACCAGGGACGCGCCGAAGCGCTCCGCCAGACGGCGGAATCCGATATCGGTCACCCCGGACATGGGCGCAAGCGCCGCGCCCCCGTTCCGCAGCTTCTGGATGGCGTCGTAACCGCGCCGCGCGTTGTCGTTCATGATGCGCTGTTTTATCCGCCGCGCCGGCGCGACGCCACGGATTTTTGCGGGTTCCTTCGGAAGCGCGGCCAGAAGCGCGGCGCAGGCGCGCGGGCGGCGCCCGCCGCCAGGCTTGCCCCGGCCGGAGGTTCGCGGCTAAACCGGTCGGCCATGAGCGGGAGCCTTTCATGACAGCTGACGACAGCGCCCGGGCCGGCGCCGCAGACGCCGGCGCGACGACCGCCGTCGCCGACGCGGTGATCGTCGCCGCCGGCCGCGGCGAGCGCGCCGGCGGCGGAACGCCGAAACAGTATCGCGACCTCAACGGCGAGCCGGTGCTGCTGCACAGCCTGCGCCGTTTCCTGGCCGTAGCCGGGGTGCGGCGCGTGGTCGTGGTGGTGCGCGGCGAGGACAGGCCGCTGTTCGACGCCGCCGTGGCGCGGCTCGGCGCCCAGGCCAACGGCCGCCTGATGTCGGTGGAGGGCGGCGCCACGCGCCAGGCCTCGGTGCGCCATGGCCTGGAGGCGCTGGCCTCGCTGGCCGAGCCGCCGGACATCGTGCTGATCCACGACGCCGCCCGCCCGTGGGTGAGCGAGGCGCTGACGCGCCGCGCCATCGCCGCCGCGCGCGCGTGCGGCGCCGCCGCCCCGGGCGTGCCGGTGACCGACACCATCAAGAGCGTGGACGACAGCGGCGTCGTCACCGCCACGCTGCGCCGGCCGCAGCTTCGCGCCATCCAGACGCCGCAGGCCTTCGCCTTCCGCCCGATTCTGGAGGCGCACCGACGCGCCGCGGGCGTGGACGCCGAATTCACCGACGACGCCGCCATCGCCGAATGGGCCGGCCTGCCCGTGCGGGTGTTCCCCGGCGAGCCCGCCAATGTGAAGATCACCCGCCCGGAGGATTTCCCCGCCCCCGCCGCGGCCATGACCAGCCGCACCGGCATCGGCTATGACGTGCACGCCTTCACCGAAGGCGACCACATCTGGCTGGGCGGCGTGCGCATCGCCTGTGACGCCGGCGTGCTCGCCCACTCCGACGGCGACGTCGCCCTGCATGCGCTTACCGACGCCCTGCTCGGAGCCATCGCCGCGGGCGACATCGGAACCCATTTTCCCCCGAGCGACCCGCAGTGGAAGGGCGCCTCCTCGGACCGCTTCCTCGCCCACGCCGCCGCGCTGGTGCGGGCCCGCGGCGGCGTCATCGACCATGTGGACGTGGTGATCGTGGCCGAACAGCCGAAGATCGGCCCGCACCGCGCGGCCATCCGGGCGCGGATTGCGGAAATCCTTGGGGTCAGCGAAACTGCCGTTTCGGTCAAGGCGACCACCTCCGAGCGCCTTGGCTTCACCGGACGGCGCGAGGGCATCGCCGCCCAGGCCGTCGCCACCATCCGCCTCCCGGCGGCCTGAGGGCCGCGGATCACGCCGGCGCGACGCCGGCCCGCCGCTTCCCGGCCGCCGCCGCGGAAGCCGCCGACGCCCCCCGGGCGCGCCGCGCCGGGCGGGCGGCCCAGGGCCCGACGACGCGCCGCAGGAGCAGGAAACGTCCGACATGACCATCACGCCGGAAATCATCCAGCAGGCTGAAGAACTGCTCGCGCTCTACCGCCGCTTCCGCCTGACGCTCGCCACCGTGGAGTCGTGCACGGGCGGGCTGGCGGCCGGCGCCCTCACCGCCATCCCTGGCTCTTCGGACGTGGTGGACCGCGCCTGGGTCACCTACTCCAACCGCGCCAAGCACGAGATGGTGGGCGTGCCGAAAGAAACGCTGGAGCGCTTCGGCGCGGTGAGCGAGCAGACGGCGCGGGCCATGGCCGTGGGCGCCCTCAGCCGCTGTCCGGCCAACGTCACCGTCGCCATCACCGGCATCGCCGGTCCCGGCGGCGGCACGGAGGACAAGCCCGTGGGCCTCGTGCATTTCGCCGCCGCCCGCGAGGGCCGCGAGACGCTGCATGTGGAGCGCCGCTTCGGCGAGGAGAGCAGCCGCGACGCGATCCGCGCCGCCTCGGTGCTGCAGGCCTTCGAGCTGCTGCGCGAAATGGCCGTCGCCGACTGACCGGCCCGGCGCGCGGGCGCCCGCCGGACCCTGCGCGGCGGGCGCGACGCTGCGCCGCCGGGGCGCGCGCCGCCGCCGCCCGCGGCCTCCGCCTCAGTGGGCGTCCACCTGCACCGCCGGATCCGGCTTGCGGATGAAGGGCGTGAGCAGGATCAGCCCCAGGAACAGGAAGGTCAGCACGTAGAACACGTCGGCAAAGGCCAGCACCATGGCCTCGCGCCGCACCAGCTGCGCCAGCTGTTTCAGCGCCGCCAGCTCCGCGTCCGAGCCGCGCGGGGCCATGGCGGCGGTGAGCGTGTTGAGCCGCTCCAGCGCCACCTCGCGGCTCCAGGTCACCTGCTCCGCCAGCCGCTGCAGGTGCAGGTCCATGCGGTTGTTGAGCATGGTGTTGATGACGGCCAGCCCCACCGCGCCGCCGAGGTTGCGGGTGAGGTTGAACAGGCCCGAGGCGTTCTTCACCTCATCCGGCGGCAGCGTGCCCAGGGCGATGTTGTTGATGGGCACCATGCAGGCCATGATGCCGACCCCGCGCAGGATCTGCGGAATGAACAGCTCGTCGAAGTCCCAGTCGGCGGTGATGCCGGTGACGATCCAGGTGCCGGCGGCGAACAGGGCGAAGCCGATGCCGATCAGCACGCGCGGGTCCATCACCGCCGAGATGCGGCCGATAACTGGCGCGGTGAGGAACATGGCCGCGCCGGTGACGAACATGGTCTCGCCGATCTGCAGCGGCGAGTAGCCGCGGATCCGCGCCAGGTACACCGGGTAGAGATAGGTCAGGCCGTAGAGGCCGACGCCCATGGTGAAGCTGAACAGCGAGCCGGCGGCGAAGTTGCGGTCGCCGAAGGCGCGCAGGTTCGTCACCGGCTCGTCGACGCTGAACGCCCGCCAGAAAAACAGCAGCGCCCCCGCCACGGTGACGGCGGTGAAGATGACGATGTATTCGTCGTTGAACCAGTCCTTGAGCGGCCCCTCCTCCAGCACGAACTCAAGCGAGCCGAGAAACAGGGCCATGCCGGCGAGGCCGAGCCAGTCGAATCGCCGCAGCAGGGCGTAGTCCGGCCCGTCGAAGTCGATGAGCGCGAAGGCCACCAGCGTCACCGCCACGCCCGGCGCGATGTTCACCAGAAACAGCCAGTGCCAGGAAAACAGGTCGGTGAGATAGCCGCCGACCGTGGGGCCGATGGTGGGCGCCAGCGTCGCCACGAGGCCGATGATCGGCGAGACGATCGGCCGCCTGTCCGGCGGGAACACCGTATAGGCCGCGGCGAACACGGTGGGGATCATGCCGCCGCCGATGAAGCCCTGCAGCGCCCGGTAGACGATCATCTGCTCGATGGACGTCGCCGTGGCGCACATGAAGCTCATGAAGGTGAAGCCGGCCGACGACAGGGTGAAGAACAGCCGCGTCGACAGCGCCCGCGACAGGTAGCCTGACAGCGGGATCATGATCACTTCGGCGATCAGGTAGCTGGTCTGCACCCAGGGGATCTGGTCGCCGCTGGCGCTGAGGCCGGCCTGGATCTGCGGCAGCGAGGCCGAGACGATCTGGATGTCCAGGATCGCCATGAACATGCCGAACACCATCGCGACGAAGGCGATGAAGCGGCGGATGTCGAGGCGCTCGTGGCCGGCGGACGCGGCGTCGCCGGCGGCTGGTGCTGCAGCTGTCATCGGTCCACCCCTGCGCCCGCTGCGGCCGGCCCGTCGCCGCGCGCGGCGCCCGCCGGCGGGAGGGTCACGGTCACTCTTTCGCCGCCGCTTCGCCCGGCGCCGGGCCGGTGCGGGTGTCCACGGTGGCCACCACCGAGAGGCCCGGGCGCAGCACGTGCTCGGCCACCTCCTGCCTGTCGATGAGCAGCCGCACCGGCAGGCGCTGCACGATCTTGGTGAAGTTGCCGGTGGCGTTGTCCGGCGGCAACAGGCTGAACAGCGCCCCCGAGGCTGGCGACAGGCTGGCCACCACGCCGTGGAAGAGCCGGTCCGGATAGGCGTCCACGGTGAAGGTCACCTTCTGGCCGGGATGCAGCCGGCTGATCTGCGTTTCCTTGAAATTGGCGTCGATATAGACGTCGTCCAGCGGCACGATGGCGGCGAGGCGCGCGCCCGGCTGCACGAACTGGCCGGTCTGCACCGCCTTGTTGCCGATGACGCCGGACACCGGCGCGCGCACCTCGGTGAAGGAGAGGTCGCGCTCGGCCCGGGCGGTGGCCTTGCGGTATTCGTTGAGCACGCCGGCGGCCTCGGCCTTCTGCGCCTCCAGCACCTGGACGTTGGCTCTGGCGGACTGCAGCGCCGCCTTCGCCGAGAGCAGCGCCGCCTCGGCGCGCGCCCGGTCGGCGCGGGCCAGCTCCAGCTTCTGCTGGCTGGCGAAATCGCGCTGGGCGAGCCGGACCTGGCGCTCGAGCTCGGAGCTGGCGCGGGCGAGATCGGCCTCGGCGGCCGGCACCTGGGCGGCGGCCTGGGCCACGGCGGCGCGCGCGGCCTCGATCTGGCGGCTGATGCGCTCCAGCGCCGCCTCCTGGGTCTTTTCACGGGCGCGGGCCGCCTCAAGGGCGATGCGATAGTCGCCGTCGTCAATGCGGGCGATGATGTCTCCGGCCTTCACGCTCTGGTTGTTCTCCACCAGCACTTCGGTGACGTAGCCGGACACCTTGGCGGCGAGCAGCGTCATGTCGGCGCGCACGTAGGCGTCATCGGTGGAGACGAGAAAGCGGCCGGTGGTCCACCAGTAGGCGCCGCCCCAGATCACGCCGATGACGGCGGCGGCGCCGAGCGCGGCGGCGGCCAGCTTCAGGCGGCCGCGCCGCGCCGCAGCGAACGGCGCGGCCACAGGCGGCGTCGCGGTCGCTGACGCCCCGCCGCCGAGGCCGTCCGCGTTCTCATGCCTGCTCATGCGGCCATCCTGGTCATTCCGTCCCGCTGTCCGCCACAGACGGACATGGGAGGTGTGAATATTTTTGCGGACCATGCCAGTCAATCGCGGCGCCGGCGCGGCGCCCCGCCCGCCTCCCTTTTTCCGCCGCCCGGCAAGTAAGCACAGGCGCCCGGTTTTCGCGGATTTGCAACATCATGACGGCCGGCAGACGCGTGCTGGCGACGAAACGCCGATGAACACGCCACAGACCAGCCATGCAACAGGCGCCAGCCCGGGGCGCGCGCATGGCGACGGACGGCGCCGTCCAGGGCGCGACGGCCTGTCGCAGCCCGCACGGCGATTCATCGGCCGCGCCGCCCGTCACGTCGCCCGCCGCGCGCCGGAGCGGACGGACGCGCCGCGCATGGCGGGCCGGAGCCCGCGTTCGCGCCCATGTTGCAACTGCATTCACGTCACGGACGCATCCATGCCGCGGGCGCATTCCTGCCGGCGCTGGCGGCGTCAGCGGGCGCCGCCGCCGGCCGCGCAGGGCCCGAAAGGCGGCGGGCGGGCCCCCGGGGGGGCCCGCCCGCGCGGATCAGCGCGTTTTCCGCCGCCGGCCTCAGAGGCCGAGACGGGCCTTGACCAGGGCGTTCACCACCTGCGGATTCGCCTTGCCGCCGGTGGCCTTCATCACCTGACCGACGAACCAGCCGGCGAGGGTCGGCTTGGCCTGGGCCTGGGCGACCTTGTCCGGATTGGCGGCGATGACCTCGTCCACGGCTTTCTCGATGGCGGCGGTGTCGGTCACCTGCTTCATGCCGCGGCTCTCGACGATCTGGCGCGGGTCGCCGCCGCCCTCCTCGATGATGATGGCCAGCACGTCCTTGGCGATCTTGCCGGAGATGACCCCCCCGGCGATCAGGTCGACGATGCCGGCCACGTGCTCCGGCTTCACGCAGGTCTGGTGCACCGGCCGGCCGATGGCGTTGGCGTAAGCGGAGACGTCGCCCATGATCCAGTTGGCCACGGCCTTGGCGTCGCGCCCGCCGCCGCCATGGCCGAGAGCGGCCTCGAAGTAGTCGGCGGTCTCGCGGTCGGCCACCAGGATGCCGGCGTCATAGGCGGGCAGCCCCAGCTCCTTCATGAAACGGGCCTTCTTGGCGTCAGGCAGCTCCGGCAGGCTGGCGGCGATTTCGTCCACCATTTCCCGGGAGATCACCAGCGGCAGCAGGTCCGGATCGGGGAAATAGCGGTAGTCGTGCGCCTCTTCCTTGGAGCGCATGGAGCGGGTTTCGCCCCTGGCCGCGTCGAACAGGCGGGTCTCCTGGTCCACCACGCCGCCGTCCTCAAGGATGGCGATCTGGCGGCGGGCCTCATATTCGATGGCCTGGCCGATGAAGCGGATGGAGTTGACGTTCTTGATCTCGCAGCGGGTGCCGAACGGCTCGCCGGGACGGCGCACCGAGACGTTGACGTCGGCGCGCAGCGAGCCCTTCTCCATGTCGCCGTCGCAGGCGCCGATGTAGCGCAGGATGGAGCGCAGCCTGGTCATGTAGGCCTTCGCCTCCTCCGCCGAACGCAGGTCCGGCCGGGAGACGATCTCCATCAGCGCCACGCCCGAGCGGTTGAGGTCGACATAGCTCATCGACGGATGCTGGTCGTGCAGCGACTTGCCCGCGTCCTGCTCGAGGTGCAGCCGCTCGATGCCGACCTCCACCTGGGAGCCGTCCTCAAGGTCGATGGTGAGCGACCCCTCGCCGACGATGGGGTGCTTGTACTGGCTGATCTGGTAGCCCTGCGGCAGGTCCGGGTAGAAATAGTTCTTGCGGTCGAACACCGAGCGCAGGTTGATCTGCGCCCGCAGGGCGAGGCCGGTGCGGACCGCCTGGCGCACGCACTCCTCGTTGATCACCGGCAGCATGCCGGGCATGGCCGCGTCCACCAGGGAGACATGATCGTTCGGGTCGCCGCCGAATTCGGTGGAGGCGCCGGAGAACAGCTTCGCCCGGGACGAGACCTGGGCGTGCACCTCCATGCCGATCACCACCTCCCAGTCGCCGGTGGCGCCCTTGATCAGTTTTGGCGTACGCTGAGGAGCATTCATCGGGCCATCCTTCCAGCCGCCGCGCAAGCGGCCGGCTCACTGTTGTCGCCGGCGTGCGGATCCGGCCATTGGTTTGCATGGCGCCGCCGGAAAGGCCGTCGCCTCCTTCCCCGGCGGGCGCGGTCAGCGACAGGCGGGGCTCAGGCGCGCCCGCCGTAATAGGTGCATTTCTCGCCGTTGGAGTCGCGGTGCACGGTCACGGCGGCCAGACCGGGGCAGCGCGGCTCCAGCTTGCGCCAGATCCACAGCGCCAGGTTCTCCATGGTGGCGGGGCCGAGATCGGGCACCTCGTCAAGGAAGCGGTGGTCCAGGCCGTCGCGGGCCTCCTGCATCGCCCGCTCGAACAGGGTCAGGTCGATGATCATGCCGGTCTCCGGATCCGGCTCGCCGCGCACGGTCACCTCCGCCCGGTAGGAATGGCCATGGATGCGACGGCTGCTCTCCACTTCCTCGGTCTCGGGCGCGCGGTTGAGCGTGTGCGCCGCCTCGAAGCGAAACTGTTTGGAAAGTTCGAACATCACGGAATGCCAATCACCTTGTGGGTCTGCACGCTGAGCCGCCACTGGGGATGGTCCATGCACCACCGCACCGCGGCCGCCGTATTGGCGGCCAGGTCAGGGCCGTCCATTGGCTGCAGAAAAAAGTGTCTGAAATCAAGCTCCGCCACCGCGTCCGGCATGAGGCCGGGCTGCGGAAACACCAGCTTGAGCTCGTCGCCTGAGCGCTGGACCAGCTCCGCGCCCGCCTTGGGGCTGACGCAGACCCAGTCCAGCCCCTCCGGAGCCGGCAACGTGCCGTTGGTCTCCACCGCGCAGCGGAAACCGCGGGCGTGCGCTTCCTCCAGCAGCGGCGCGTCCAGCTGCAGCAGCGGCTCGCCGCCCGTAAACACGATCAGCCGGTGCGTCCGCCCCGGCCCCCACGCCGCCTCGATGGCGTCCATGAGCGCCGCCGGGCTGGCGTAGCGGCCGCCGCGCTCGCCGTCCATGCCCACGAAATCCGTGTCACAGAACCGGCAGATGGCCCTGGGCCGGTCTTCCTCGCGCCCGCTCCAGAGGTTGCAGCCGGAAAAACGGCAGAACACCGCCGCGCTGCCGGCCTGGGCGCCCTCGCCCTGCAACGTCCTGAAGATCTCCTTGACCGCATAGGTCATTGCGGGCTCCCTGGCGGCGGCCTGCCGGGCAGGCCGCCCGCCGCTGTCTCCTGTTCCGGCGCGCAGCCGGCCGCCGCCCCGCCGGCGCTCAGCGCCACCACGCCGGCGGCGCGAACCGCCCGGCCGCCTGCTCGATCACCTCGCCGGCGGCGAACAGCGTCTCCTCGTCGAACGGCCGGCCGATCAGCTGCAGGCCGAGCGGCAGCCCCTGGGAATCCAGCCCGGCAGGCACCGAAAGCCCCGGCAGGCCGGCGAGGTTCACCGTCACCGTAAAGATGTCGGCGAGATACATCTCCACCGGATCGGTCGTCCCCTTCTCGCCGAGGCCGAAGGCGGCCGAGGGCGTGGTCGGGGTGAGAATGGCGTCGACGCCGGCGGCGAAGGCCGCGTCGAAATCGCGCTTGATGAGGGCGCGCACTTTCTGCGCCCGCAGGTAATAGGCGTCGTAATAGCCGGCGGAGAGCACGTAGGCGCCGGTCATGACGCGGCGCTTCACCTCGCGGCCGAAGCCGGCGGCGCGGGTGTTTTCGTACATCTCGGTGATGTCCCGGCCGTTGACGCGCAGGCCGTAGCGCACGCCGTCATAACGGGCGAGGTTCGAGGACGCCTCGGCCGGGGCGATGATGTAATAGGCGGCGAGCGCGTAGCGGGTGTGCGGCAGCGACACCTCGACCACGCTGGCGCCGGCGTCGCGCAGCATCTGCGCGCCCTTCTCCCACAGGGCGTCGATCTCCGGCGACAGCCCCTCCACGCGGTACTCCTTCGGAATGCCGATGGTGAGGCCCTTCACGCCGCGGCCCACCGCCGCCTCGAAATCCGGCACCGGCGCGTCCACCGAGGTGGCGTCCTTCAGGTCAAGGCCGGCCATGGACTTCAGCATGATGGCGGCGTCGCGCACGGTGCGGGCGATGGGGCCGGCCTGGTCCAGCGACGAGGCGTAGGCGATGATGCCCCAGCGCGAGCAGCGCCCGTAGGTGGGCTTGACGCCCACGGTGCCGGTGTAGGCGGCCGGCTGGCGGATGGAGCCGCCGGTGTCGGTGGCCGTGGCGGCGAGGCACAGGCGCGCCGCCACCGCGGCGGAGGAGCCGCCCGAGGAGCCGCCCGGCACGACGGGACTGTCCGACCCGCGGCGGCGCCAGGGCGAAATCACCGGACCGAAGCAGGAGGTCTCGTTGGACGAGCCCATGGCGAACTCGTCGTTGCTGAGCTTGCCGAGCATCACCGCGCCGTCGGCCCACAGCTTCGCCGTGACCGTGGACTCGTAGGACGGGACGAAGTTCGCCAGGATGCGGCTGCACGCGGTGGTGCGCACGCCGTCGGTGCAGAACATGTCCTTGACGCCGAGCGGCAGGCCTTCCAGCGGGCGGGCCTCGCCGGCCTGGATGCGGGCGTCGCTGGCCGCGGCCATCTCCAGCGCCTTCTCCGGCGTCTCCAGCACGAAGGCGTTGAGGGCGCGCGCCTGCTCCATGGCCGCAAGATGCGCCTTCGTCAGCTCGACGGCGGAGAACTGCTTCGCCCGCAGTCCGTCGCGCGCCTCGGCCAGGGTGAGATCGGTCAGCTCAGACATGTGCGTCTTTCAAACTCGGTGACTGGGGAGCGGCGGAGCGCCGGCGGGGCGCACGGGCGGCCGCCGCGGCGCAGGCGCGACGCGGATTACTCGACCACTTTCGGCACGAGGAAGAAATTGTCCTCGGCGGCGGGCGCATTGGCGACGATGCGGGCGGCGTAGCCGCCGTCGGTCACCTCGTCGGCGCGCATGCGCATGGGCTGGTCGGACACGGAGGTCATCGGCCCGACGCCCGTGACGTCCACCTGGGCGAGCTGCTCGACGAACGCCAGAATGGAGCCGATCTCCTGCGCAAGCGCGGGAACCTCGTCATCGCTCACGGCGATGCGGGACAGTTGGGCCATACGCCGGACAGTGGTCGCATCGACGGACATGCCGCCTCCGTTCGTTCTTGTCTCAAGGGATCAGGGCGGAGAACCGCCGCTCCAGAACCGTCGCTCCGGCGCCGCCTTTTCCGGCTGTCGCCGCCGGATCGCGCCCGCCGGCGCGCGCCCCGGAGACGCGGCCGCCGTGGACGGGCGGCCCGGCGCGGGGCGCCCGCGCGGACGGCCGCGGCGCGTCCGGGCGCGCCTGCGGGCGCCGGCCGGAACCGTCGCCGGCCCCGCGGGGGCTATAGCACCGGGCGGGCGCCAGCCGCAACAACGCGCCGCGCCCGGCCGCTGCGGCCAAAAGCGCGAAAGCCGGGCGCCGGCCCGGCTGCGTGCGGCGGCGCGCCGGCGCCGTTCAGACGGTGAACGGCTCGTTCTTCTTCGGCACGATGACGCGGGTGGACGAGCCCTGCAGGGCGTCGGCGAACTTCTGCGCGTCCTGCACCAGCAGCGGGAAGGTGGCGTAGTGGCACGGCACCACCGCCTTCAGGGTGAAGAACTTGCGCACGGCGTAGGCGGCGTGGTCCGGCCCCATGGTGAAGCGGTCGCCAATCGGAACGAAGGCGATGTCCGGGGCGTACAGTTCGTTGATCAGCGCCATGTCGGAGAAGATGGCGGTGTCGCCCATGGCGTAGACAGTGGGCTCGCCGGGCGCCTGGACGATGATTCCGTTCGGATTGCCAAGCGGGCGGTCCACGCCGGCCTCGATCATGGCGGCGGAGTGGTCGGCGCGCACCAGCGAGACGCGGAAGCCGTCGGTCTCGATGGTTCCGCCGGTGTTCATCGGCTCGAACTTCTCGACGCCCTGGGAGGCCAGGTGCATGCACAGGTCATAGTTGGTGACGACGGTGGCGCCGGTGCGTCTGGCGATGTCGACGGTGTCGCCGACATGGTCGCCGTGACCGTGCGTGACCAGGATGTGGGAGACGCCCTTCTCGATGGCGCTGACGTCGCCGTCAAACGACGGGTTGCCGGTAAAGAACGGATCGATCAGCACGGCGCGGCCGCCGAAGTCGAGACGAAACGCCGAATGTCCGTACCAGGTGATCTGCATCTGTTTCTCCCTGTGGCCCGCGCGCTTTCCGCGGATGGCCGCGCGCGGAAGTCTTCCGCTGAGCTGTAAGGCATCGCGCCGGCAAAATCACCCCCGGACGGGCCCCTGGCGGGGGATTGCGCGGCGCCCGCTCCGGCGGCCGGGGCTGGACAGGCGCGCCGGCGGACCGCACAAGCGCCCCGGGGCCGCCAGCCGGCCCGGCCAGACCGCATGCATGAGGAGCTCCATGTCCGGCATCGACAGCCTCGCCCCCCTTCTCGACGTTCCCCCCGGCCGGCGTCTGCTCGGGCTGGACCTGGGCTCGAAGACCATCGGCCTCGCCCTGTCTGACGTGAGCTGGACGGTCGCCACCTCGCTGGAGACCATCGCCCGCAAGAAATTCACGCTGGACGCGGAGCGGCTTCTGGCCATCTGCGCGCGGCACGACGTGGGCGGGCTGGTGTTCGGCTGGCCGCTCAACATGGACGGCAGCGAGGGCCCGCGCACCCAGTCCACGGCGGCGTTCATGCGCAACCTGGCGAAGCTGACCGACCTGCCGATGGCGACGTGGGACGAGCGGCTGAGCACGGCCGCGGTCACGCGCATGCTCATTGACGCCGACGCCAGCCGCGCGCGCCGCGGCCAGATCGTCGACAAGCTGGCCGCCTCGTATATCCTGCAGGGCGCGCTGGACCGGATCGCTTCCGCCAGGCATTCATCCGGGCGGCAAAAGTAATGCAATCGTTCTTTTGACCCTTTTCGACGTCACGCCTAATTGCGATAATTTTCCGGACGGTCCATTTAACCTGCATGTCGTTCTGAAAATATAAAGGACGAATCATGACATTCACGCCGCCCGGCAAACGCGTCGCCAGTCTCCTGCCTGTGTCCGAGCCAGGCCGCTCGGAGGTGGCGCAGTACATCGAGCAGATCACCCAGGAGCTGTACGCCCTGGCCCGCCGGAAAAACCTCGACCTGCTCGCCTATTTCCTGACGATGGCCAACATGGAGGCCCAGGAACAGGCGCGCAGCGGCGACGACCACTGATCCGCCCCCTGCCCCGCGGCCGCGACGCCCCCGCCGCCCCCCCCGGCGGCGGAGAAGGCGGGCGGGTCGCCGGCGGCCAGGCGGCGACGGCGTGGGCGGACGGATGGCGCGTGGAACGCCGGGCGCGGATCGCCGGGAGCCCCCTTTCCCGGGAGCGGTCGCGGCCGCGCGGCCCGGAGAGGCCTGGAGACGTCTGGAGACGCCCGGACGCGGGCGCAGGCGCAGCCGTGGCCGCAGCCGCGGGACGGCCCTTCACGCCCCGGGGGCGGACGCGGCCCGGCCGGAACGGCAATACGGCCGCGGCCGCCCTTTCCGTCATGCGCGGGGACGAAGGCCGTCACGGGCAGGGATGGCGGGGATGAATGCGGCGTCCGCGCCTGCGGCGCGCGGCGTGGCGGAGGGCATGGAGCTGGCGCGGCGGTCGCAGCCGCCCTGCGGCGCCGCCTCATTCCGGTCATGCGCGGATCCGCCGGGGGCCACAAGGCGGACGCCGCTCCGCCCGGCCGGTCGGGGGCGGCGCGGCCACCCGCGGCTGCTCCCGGCCGTCATCGCCGCCGCGGACGGGCGTGAACGCCCGGGTCAGGCCCGGGCATGACTGCGGCGCCGGGAAAGGCGCCGCAGCCGCCGCGCGGCCGGAACCGGCCGGCCGCCATATTCCGCCGCGGGCCGCCGCCGGAGGCCGCCTTCGCCAGCCCACGGCGGCAGCAAGGAGGCGGCGCCTGCAGATCCCGGCAGGCCGCTGCGATCGATCCCGCCCGCGTGCGGCGCCCTGCAGCCGCCACCGGCAGGCGTTCACGCGCGCGGGGCCAGGGAGACCGCCTGGGCGCCGTGATGCTCCAGCCGGCCCTGAAGGGCGAGCTCGCAAAGGGCCGCGCTCACCTCATGAACGCTGAGACCGGACAGCGCCACCAGATCATCCACCGCCACCGGAGCCGGACCGAGCAGACGCTCGACGCGGGCCAGCGCCGCGCCCGGCCCGCCGCCGGGGGCGGCGGCCGGCGCGCCTGCGCCTTCCGGCTCCTCCGGCGGCGCGGGCGGCGGCGTGTCGTC
Organism: Camelimonas abortus; assembly: GCF_042432745.1. Lineage (NCBI taxonomy): Bacteria > Pseudomonadati > Pseudomonadota > Alphaproteobacteria > Hyphomicrobiales > Chelatococcaceae > Camelimonas > Camelimonas abortus. The sequence continues at coordinate 1,310,742 of NZ_JBHLWR010000006.1, forward strand.
ATCCGCGGGCGGGCCGGCGCCCCCTGGCTCCGCAAGGCCGAGCAGCTCCACGTCCAGCTCCTCCCACAGCGGCGGGTCTCCGGCGGAAGCGCGTTCCTCGCGCATCGCCCCTGCCGGAGGCGGCCGGCCGGCCAGCGGCGCCAGCGCCGCCAGAACGTCCTCCGGGCCACAGCAGAGCGTGGCGCCGTCGCGCAGCAGCCGGTTGGTCCCGCCGGCGCGCGGATCCAGCGGCGAGCCGGGAACGGCGAACACCTCCCGCCCCTGTTCGGCGGCGAAACGCGCGGTGATCAGCGAGCCGGAGCGCAGCGTCGCCTCCACCACCACCACGCCGAGAGACATGCCGGAAATGATGCGGTTGCGGCGGGGAAAGTCCTGGCCGCGCGGCGTCCAGCCCATGGGCATCTCGCTCACCGCCGCGCCGCGCTCGAGAATGGCCTCCAGCAGCCGCGCGTGCTCGCGCGGATAGACGCGGTCGTGGCCGCCCGCCAGCACCGCCACCGTGCCGGCGCGGAGGCTGGCCTCATGGGCGGCGGCGTCGACGCCCCGGGCAAGGCCGGAGATCACCGCATAGCCCTCTTCCCCCAGCCGGCCGGCGAGCAGGGCGGCGATGCGCTGGCCGGCGGCGGAGGCGTTGCGCGAGCCGACGATGGCCACCGCCGGCATGGCCAGGGCCTGCCCCTGGCCGCGCACCGCCAGCAGCGGCGGCGGGCTGTCGATGAAGCGCAGCGCCGGCGGATAGTCCGCCTCGCCGCGGGCGACGAAGCGCACGCCAAGCCGCCGCGCGGCGTCGAGCTCGCGGTCAATGGCGTCGCGGGAGGGGATGAGGACGGTCCGTCCGGCGCGCGCGGCGAGCTCCGGCAGCGCCTCAAGCGCCTGGGCGGCGCCGCCGTAACGGTCCAGCAGGCGGAAGAAACTGCGCGGACCGACGCCCTGCGTTCTCAGCAACCTGAGCCAGTCAGCCCTGACCCTGTCGTCGAGAAGGCGCGCCGGCGACGTCGTCATGGGCGCCGCCACAAGTCATGACGCAGCATTACTGCGTCATTTTCCGCCATGGCGTCGTTTTTCGCCAATCCTGTTCTCCGTTCCGGCCGCAAGTCTCCTGATATTGTCACGATGTCGCCACCACAACAATAGCGCGAGCAGCAGGAACAGCCACGCCGTGGCCGGCGCGCCGAGCAGGAACAGGGCTGCCGGCGACGCCACCGAGGCGACCAGCGCGGCGAGCGAGGAGTAGCGGCTGGCGAAGGCCACCCCGAGCCAGACCAGGGCGAAGACAAGCGCCGCCAGCGGCTCGAGGCCGAGCAGACAGCCCAGGAAGGTCGCCACGCCCTTGCCGCCGCGGCCCTTCAGCCACACCGGATAGAGATGGCCCAGAAAGGCGCCGGCCGCCGCCGCCAGCGCCGGCAGCAGGCCGAAGGGCGCCGCCGCCAGCACGGCGGCCGTGCCCTTGAGGGCGTCGCCCAGCAGCGTCGCGGCGGCCAGCCCCTTGCGGCCGGTGCGCAGCACGTTGGTGGCGCCGATGTTGCCGGAGCCGATGCGGCGCAGGTCTCCGGCGCCGGTGAGGCGCGTCAGCAGCACGCCGAACGGAACCGAGCCGAACAGATAGCCCACGGCGAGGGCGAGCGCCGCCAGCCGCCAGTCCGCCGCGCTGAGGGGCGCGCCATCAAGCCACGCGTTCATGCAGTGCTCCCGTCACGCCGGCGTCAGGCGGCCGTTTCGCCCGCCGCGACGAACACGTCCTGGCCGTTGACGATGGTGCGCAGCACCATCCCTTCCATGCGGCCGCCGTCGAAGGGGGTGTTCTTGCAGCGCGAGCGGATGGCGTCGCGCCGGTAGATCCACGCCGCCTCAGTGTCGATCACCACAAGGTCGGCGGCAAGCCCCGGGACCAGCCGGCCGCGGTCGAACCCGAGCAGACCCGCCGGACGGGCGGTGAGCGCGTCGAGAATCCGCTGCAGCGACGCCGCGCCGGAACTGGCCAGACGCACCGCCACCGGCAGCAGGGTCTCGAGGCCGATGGCGCCCGGCGCCGCCTCCGGGAACGGCAGGCGCTTGGCCTCCACGTCCTGCGGGTTGTGGTCGGAGACGATGACGTCGATCACCCCCTCCTCCAGCGCCTCCAGCAGGGCGAGGCGGTCCTCCTCGGCGCGCAGCGGCGGCCGCAGCTTGAAGAAGGTGCGGTAGCCGGCGATGTCGTTCTCGTTCAGCGCCAGATGGTTGATGGAGACGCCGCAGGTCACCGGCAGGCCTTCGTCCTTGGCCTGGCGGATGAGCTCCACCGACTGGGCGTGGGTGATCATGGCCGCGTGGTAGCGTCCGCCGGTCATGCGCACGAGGCGCAGGTCGCGCTCGAGCATGATGGTCTCGGCCTCGCGCGGGGCGGAGGGCAGGCCCATGCGGCTGGCCAGTTCGCCCTCCGTGGCGACGCCGTCGCCGGTGAGGTCGGCGTCTTCGGTGTGGTGCATCACCAGGGCGTCGAAATTGCGGGCGTAGGCCAGGGCCATGCGCATCACGCGCGGGCTGGCCACCGAGCGGGCGCCGTCGGTGAAGGCCACGGCGCCGGCCTCCAGCAGCAGGCCGTATTCGGCCAGCTCGCGGCCTTCGAGGCCGCGGGTCAGGGCCGCGGCCGGGGCCACGCGCACCACGGCGTTGTCGCGGGCGCGGCGGCGGATGAAGTCGACGGTGGCCGGGCTGTCCACCGGCGGGCTGGTCTCGGGCGCGCTCACCAGGGTGGTGACGCCGCCGGCGGCGGCGGCGCGGCTCGCGGTTTTCAGGGTCTCGCGATACTCCGCCCCAGGCTCGCCGAGGAAGGCGCGCATGTCGATCACCCCCGGCGCCACCAGCGCGCCGCCGCAGTCGACGACCTCCGCCCCCTCCGGCGTCGCCGGCCGGGCTTCGTCGAGCACGCCGGCGATCCTGCCGCCGCGGATGAGCACCGCGCCGCGGCTGCGGCGGCCGGTGGCCGGATCAATCAGGCCGGCGTTGATGAGCGCGCGGGTGTGCGCCTGTTCGGTCATGGCTCTGGCCCTCGTTCGCCGGTCAGCATTCGGGCAGGCGCCGGGCCACGGCCTCGAGCACCGCCATGCGCACCGCCACGCCCATCTCCACCTGCTCGCGGATCCGCGACTGCGGCCCGTCGGCCACCTCGCTGGAGATCTCGACGCCGCGGTTCATCGGCCCCGGATGCATCACCAGCGCGTCGGGCTTCGCGCAGGCCAGCTTCTCCCGGTCCAGCCCCCAGTAGCGGAAATATTCCTTGGTGGAGGGGATGAAGGAGGCGGTCATGCGCTCGCGCTGCAGGCGCAGCATCATCACCACGTCGGCCTCCTTCAGCCCGGCGCGCATGTCGTGATGCACCTCGACCCCGAAGCGCCCGATCTGCGCCGGCAGCAGCGTGGTGGGGGCCACGCAGCGCACCCGCGCCCCGAGCGTCTGCAGGGCGAGAATGTTGGATCGGGCGACGCGCGAATGCAGGATGTCGCCGCAGATGGCGACGGTGAGCCCCTCGATGCGGCCCTTGTTGCGGCGGATGGTGAGCGCGTCGAGCAGCGCCTGGGTGGGGTGCTCGTGGGCGCCGTCGCCGGCGTTGACCACCGAGCAGGCCACCTTCTCCGACAGCAGCTGCACCGCGCCTGCCTGGGAATGGCGCACCACGATGATGTCCGGCCGCATGGCGTTGAGGGTCATGGCGGTGTCGATCAGCGTCTCGCCCTTCTTCACCGAGGACGAGGCCACCGACATGTTCATGACGTCGGCGCCGAGGCGCTTCCCGGCTATCTCGAACGAGGACTGGGTCCGGGTCGAGGGCTCGAAAAACAGGTTGATCTGCGTGCGGCCCCGCAGGGTCGCGCGTTTTTTCTCCACCTGGCGGCTGACGGCGACGGCGTCCTCCGCCATGTCGAGAAGCATGGTGAGTTCGGCGGCGGTCAGCCCCTCGATGCCGAGGAGATGGCGGTGCTGGAAAGTCAGGGAAGTCTGGGACGCGCTCATACTGGGGCCACGCCTATAGGAGGAATCGGTTGTCGCCGCAAGAAAGCCCGGAGCGCGCCGCGGGCGGCGCGCCCTCCCCCGGCGGAGCGGCCGCGCGCGACCGCCCGGCCACAGGGCCGGACCGGTTGGCGGCGCCCACCCGGCCATGCGTCGCCAGCTCCGCCGCCCCCCGGCCTCCAGCCGCCGCGGCGCCCGGCGCCATGCGCGCCGCTTCCGCGCCGCCCCGCGACCACGCCCGTCCGCGTTCATGCCCTTCCGCGATCATGCCCCGCGCCCGCAGCCCCCGCCCGGAGCGCGCCGCGGGCGGCGCTCCGCCCGCGCCCGCCCCTGCGGCCGCGGCGGCGAAGTACTGTGAACGCGAAGTGTTCGCGGCCGCAGGCGCGGCGGCGTGGAAGAAGGGAGCGCCCGGGCGCGCGGCTTGCACGGTCGCGGCGACAGTCTATCCTCGCCTCACCACGGGATTCCATTCAAAAAAATTTCGCCGCCCGGGCGGAACGACGGGCCCGCGCCCTCCGTCCGCGGCGGGCTCTGCGGCTCCGCAGGGAAAAACCGGCGCACGCCGGGCGTTCAGGGACTTTGCGTGATGTCGCCTTACGATACCCACCAGGTCTTCAACCAGTCTCCACCCTTCGTTGACGTGAATCTGGTGACGCTGGACCAGCCGCTGCTGGACGCGCTGGTCGCCAATGGCGCCGATCCGGTGCAGGAGGGGCTGCTGTCCTTCGGCGAGGCGTGGGGCGCGGCCGAACGGTTCGAGCTCGGCCGGCTGGCCAATGAGTATCCGCCGCGGCTGCGCACCCACGACGCCCGCGGTCACCGCAGCGACCAGGTGGAGCATCACCCGGCCTACCACGCGCTGATGGCCGCCAGCATGGAGGCCGGCCTGCACTGCTCCACCTGGGAGGCGCCGCCGGAAGCGGCGGCGCGCGGCCATGTGGCCCGCGCCGCGCGGCTCGCCGTCATATCGGGGGTGGAGGCCGGGCACGTGTGCCCGCTGACGATGACCCACGCCTCGCTGGCCACCCTGGCGGCGGCGCCGGAGCGCTTCGCCCAGTGGTCGCCGTTCGTGCGCTCGCGCCAGTATGACCCGCGTTTCCTGCCGTTCTGGGAGAAGCGCGGCGTCACCCTCGGCATGGGCATGACGGAGAAGCAGGGCGGCTCGGACGTGCGCGCCAACGCCACCGCCGCCGCGCCGGTGCATGACGACGAATATGAGCTCACCGGGCACAAGTGGTTCCTGTCCGCGCCCATGTGCGACGCCTTCCTGACGCTGGCCCAGGCGCCGGGCGGGCTCACCTGTTTCCTGGTCCCGCGTTTCCGGCCCGACGGCACGGTGAACGGCCTGCGCTTCCAGCGGCTGAAGGACAAGCTGGGCAACCGCTCCAACGCCTCGTCCGAGGTGGAGTTCGTGGCCGCCTTCGCCTGGCGGATCGGCGAGGAAGGCCGGGGCGTGCGCGCCATCATGGAGATGGCGCAGCTCACGCGGCTTGACTGCGTGGCCGGCTCGATGGGGCTCATGCGCATGGCCCTCGCCCAGGCCATCCATCACGCACGCCACCGGGCGGCGTTCGGCCGGAAGCTGGTGGAGCAGCCGGCCATGGCCATGACGCTGGCCGATCTCGCGCTGGAGATGGAGGCGGTGACCGCCCTCACCCTGCGCCTGGCCGCCAGCTTCGACCGCGCCGCCGGCGATCCGCTGGCGGCCGCCTGCGCCCGCGTCGTCACGCCCGCCGCCATGCTGCTGGTCTGCAAGACCGCCCCCGGCTTCATTCATGAGGCGCTGGAGTGCCTCGGCGGCAATGGCTATGTCGAGGAGGGCATGATGGCGCGCCTCTATCGCGACGCCCCGGTCAACGCCATCTGGCAGGGCGCGGGCAACGTCATGGCGCTGGACGTGCTGCGCGCAGCCGGCCGCCCGACGGAAGCGGTCCGCGCCCTGCTGGACCGGCTGGCGACCGAAGCCGCCGCCCTGCCCGGCGTGGCCGGGGCGGCGCAGGAGCTGGATCAGGCGCTGGCGGCGGACAGCCCCGAATGGAGCGCCCGTTTCGCCGCCGGGCGCCTCGCCGGAATCGCCGCGGCGGCGGCGCTGGCCGCCTCCGCCCCGCCGCAGGTGGCGGAGGCGTGGGCGCGCACGCGCCTGGCGCAGCCGCGCCGCATGTGGGGGGCCAATGACGTGAAGGCGCTGGCGCCGCTGCTGCTGCAGCGGGCGCTGCCGCTGATCTGAGCGGACCCGCCGCCCCCGTCCGTCCCCTCCATGGATTTGACAGGCCGCCGCCTTTGACCCATTCATCCCGCCTTGGAGCCGGCGCGGGCCGGCTCCAGCGCCTGCGGTCCGGGGACCTGTCCTGACAGGGACGCGCCGGCGGGGGGCCGTGGCATGTCCGGGCGGGCGCGAAGCGCCGTCCGCCGGGAAGATGCGACGTTGCAGAATGTTGGAGGCCATCGGGCGCAGGCGCCGGCTGGGCTCCAGGGGACCGAACGCGAGCCGGCCGGACCGCCTGTGGCGGCTGCGGCCAGATTTTTCACCCGAACCCAGTGGCAGCCCATGAAAGTCGTCGTCGTCGAGTCACCGGCGAAAGCGAAGACAATCAACAAGTACCTGGGCAAGGATTATGAAGTCCTGGCGTCCTTCGGTCATATCCGCGACTTGCCGGCGAAGGACGGCTCCGTCGATCCGGATCACGACTTCGCCATGGTCTGGGAGCTGGAGGAGCGCGGCGCGAAACGGCTCGCGGAGATCGCCAGGGCGGTGAAAGGCGCGGACAAGCTCATTCTCGCCACCGACCCGGACCGCGAAGGCGAGGCCATCTCCTGGCACGTGCTGGAGGCGCTCAACCAGAAAAAGGCGCTCAGGGGCGTGCCGGTGGAGCGCGTCACCTTCAACGCCATCACCCGCGACGCGGTGCAGGCGGCCATGGCCGCGCCGCGCGGCATCGACCAGGCGCTGGTGGACGCCTATCTCGCCCGCCGGGCGCTGGACTATCTGGTGGGCTTCAACCTCTCGCCGGTGCTGTGGCGCAAGCTGCCGGGGGCCCGTTCGGCCGGCCGCGTGCAGTCGGTGGCGCTGCGGCTGGTGTGCGACCGCGAGCGCGAGATCGAGACCTTCGTCAGCCGCGAGTACTGGTCGATCACCGCCCACCTGGCTACGCGGCTGGACGCCCCGTTCGAGGCGCGCCTCACCGGGGCCGACGGCCGGAAGATCGGCCGCCTCGACATCGGCTCGCGCGATGAGGCGGAGGCGCTGAAGGCGGCGCTGGAGAAGGCCAGCTTCTCCGTCGCCGCCGTGGAGGCGAAGCCGGCGAGGCGCCACCCCTGGCCGCCCTTCACCACCTCCACCCTGCAGCAGGAGGCCTCGCGCAAGCTGGGCATGGCCCCGGCCGTCACCATGCGCGTGGCCCAGAAGCTGTATGAGGGCGTGGAGATCGGCGGCGAGACCGTCGGCCTCATCACCTACATGCGAACCGACGGCGTCGACATGGCCCCGGAGGCCATCGCCCAGACCCGCCGGATGATCGGCCAGATGTACGGCGACTCCTACGTTCCGGCCGCGCCGCGCCGCTACACGGCCAGGGCCCGCAACGCCCAGGAGGCGCACGAGGCCATCCGCCCCACCGACCTCACCCGAAGGCCGGCGGACGTGGCGCGCTACCTCGACGCCGAACAGGCGAAGCTCTACGAGCTCATCTGGATGCGCACCGTGGCCAGCCAGATGGAGTCGGCGGTGCTGGAGCGCACCACGGCGGACATCGTCGCGCAGGCGGACGGACGGACGCTGGAGCTGCGCGCCACCGGCCAGGTGGTGAAGTTCGACGGCTTCCTGAAGCTCTACCAGGAGGGCCGCGACGACGACGACGGGGACGAGGACAACCGCCGCCTGCCGCCCATGGCCGCCGGCGACGCGCTGCAGAAGCGCGCCATCGCCGCCGAACAGCACTTCACCGAGCCGCCGCCGCGCTACACCGAGGCCTCGCTGGTGAAGCGCATGGAGGAGCTGGGCATCGGCCGCCCCTCCACCTACGCGGCGGTGCTCCAGGTGCTGCGCGACCGCAATTACGTGCATCTGGAGAAAAAGCGCCTGGTGCCCGACGACCGCGGCCGCATCGTCACGGCGTTTCTGGAAAATTTCTTCCGCCGCTACGTGGAGTATGACTTCACCGCGGACATGGAGGAGCAGCTCGACCGCATCTCCAACCATGAGATCGACTGGAAGGCGGTGCTGGCCGACTTCTGGCGCGACTTCATCGTCGCCGTGGACGGGGCCAGGGGGCTGCGCACCACCGAAGTCATCGACGCGCTGAACGAATATCTCGGCCCGTACATCTTCCCGAAACGGGCGGACGGCGCCGATCCGCGCGCCTGCCCGGCCTGCGGCTCCGGCCAGCTGTCGCTGAAGCTTGGCCGGTTCGGCTCGTTCATTGGCTGCTCCAACTATCCGGAGTGCCGCTACACCCGCCAGCTGGCGGCGGCGAACGAGCAGGAAAACGGCGGCGACGAGGGACGCCCCGGCGTGCGCACCCTCGGAACCGACCCGGCCTCCGGCCTTGAGGTGACGGTGCGCGACGGCCGTTTCGGCGCCTATGTGCAGCTGGGCGAGGCGGAGAGCGGCGGCGTCAAGCCGAAGCGCCAGAGCCTGCCCAAGGGCATGGATCCGGCCGCGATCGACCTGGAGAAGGCGCTGGCGCTGCTGTCGCTGCCGCGCGAGGTGGCGCGCCATCCGGAGACGGGCGAGCCGATCCTGGCCGGCGTCGGCCGCTTCGGGCCTTATGTGCAGCACGGCAAGGTGTACGCCAATCTCGGCCGCGACGACGACGTGCTGGAGATCGGCCCCAACCGCGCCATTGACCTGATCATCGCCAAAGAGCAGGGCGGCGGCCGGCGCGGCGCCGCGGCCGATCCCGGCCGGGAGCTGGGCGCGGACCCGGAGAGCGGCAGGACGGTGCTGGTGAAGAGCGGCCGCTACGGGCCCTATGTCACGGACGGCGACACCAACGCCACCCTGCCCAGGGGGGTGAGCCCGGACGCGGTGACCCTGGAGGAGGCGGCGGCGCTGCTGCAGAAAAAGCGCGAGGCCGGCGGCGGCGCGAAGACGGCGCGCAAGACGGCGAAAAAGGCCGGCGACGGCGCGGCTGGCGCCAAAACCGCGACGAAAAAGGCGGCTGGCGGCAAGACCGCCACCAGAAAGACCGCCGCCAGAAAGACCGCAGCGAATACCGACGGCGACGGCGACGCCCCCGCCAGACCCGCCCGCCGGACGGCGAAAAAGGCCGCCGGCGACGACGACGGCGTTCCGTGGGACGAGTGAGCCCCGCCCCGCGCCGCGCGGGGCTCATGCGACGCGGCGGCGGCCGGCGGGTCTGGCCGCCGGCCCGCGGGCGACGCCCGTTCCCTTCCCGCCCGTCTTTCTCCTCCCCTCCCTGCTTCATGCCCGGCCCTGCTCATGCCCGGCCCCGGGGAGCAACGCGCCGCCGTGACGGCCCGGGCCAGGCTCCGCAAGAGGGACGCCCGGCTCAGGCCCGGACATGACGGCGGGGAGGCGGAGCGCGGGCCCGGCCGGGGGAACAGGCGGCGGGGAACAGGCGCGCCGGCCGGCGGGAATGGCGCCGCGGCGACGTTATGGAATTTCCGTCGCGCCGTCCCCATATGGGCGTCAGCCGGCGAACTGTGATAAACCCCTGGTCCCTGACATCACGCAGCGCAACCTGCGGCGGACGCAGCCGCCCGCCCGAACCAACGCCCCGGATCCCGGACCATGCGCGTCCGCACCCATGCCCATACGGAACTGATTTGACCCGTCGCACCGGCGCCAGCCGCCCCACCCCGCGCCTTTCCCGTTCGCGCGCCGCGCGCAAGGCGGCGGCGCGCCGTCTCGCCGCCGGCGTCTCCGACGTCTCCGGCGAAGACGCCCTCGCGCAGGACGAGGCCCCGGAGGCCGGCGCCCTGCCCACCCGCGACAGGCTCGTGGCCTTCATCAACGCCGCCCCCGGCAAGGTGTCGAAACGCGACATCGCCCGCGCCTTCGGCGTCACCGGCGAGCACCGCATCTGGCTGAAGCGCATGCTGAGGGAGCTGGAGGAAGACGGCCTCATCCGCCGCTCCCGCGGCGCCCTGCACGACGCCGCCGGCCTGCCGCCCATGGTGGTGGCCGACATCACCGGCCGCGACGCCGACGGCGAGCTGCTCGCCGTCCCCGCCGAATGGACCGGCGACGGCGAGGCGCCGCAGATCATCGTCGACGCGCCGCGGCGGGCCGGACGCCAGCCGGCGCCCGGCGTCGGCGACCGCGTGCTGCTGCGCGTGTCGCGCGTCCACGGGGCGGACGGCGGCCCCGCCTGGAGCGGCCGCGCCGTCAAGGTCATGGGCCGCGCCCGCCCGCAGATGCTCGGCGTGTTCCGCGCCCTGCCCGGAGGCGGCGGCTGGATCGAGCCGGTGGACAAGCGCAGCGCCGGCCGCGAGGAGCTGGTGATCCGCCCCGGCGACGACGCCGGCGCGAAGGACGGCGATCTCGTCTCCGTCACCGTATCGAAAATCGGCCGCTTCGCCCGCCCGCACGCCCGCGTGCGCGAGCGCCTCGGCTCGCTCGCCTCGGAAAAGGCGGTGAGCATGCTGGCGATCTACGCCCACGGCATCCCGCACGAGTTCTCTGCGGCCGTCCTCGCCGAGGCGGAGGCGGCCCGCCCCCTCACCCTCGCCGGGCGCGAGGACTGGCGCCAGCTGCCGCTGGTCACCATCGACCCGCCGGACGCGAAGGATCACGACGACGCCGTTCACGCCGCCCCGGACGAGGATCCCGCCAATCCGGGCGGATTCGTGCTCACCGTCGCCATCGCCGACGTCGCCGCCTATGTGCGCCCCGGCGGCGAAATGGACCGCGCGGCGCGCGAGCGCGGCAATTCGGTTTACTTCCCCGACCGCGTCGTGCCCATGCTGCCGGAGCGCATCTCCAACGACCTGTGCTCGCTGCGCCCGCATGAGGACAGGCCGGCGCTGGCCATGCGCATCGTCATCGACGCCCAGGGCCGCAAGCTGCGCCACAGCGTGCACAGGGTGATGATGCGCTCGGCCGCCAGGCTGGCCTACCAGCAGGCCCAGGCCGCCATCGACGGCAGCCCCGACGAGGTCGCCGGCCCGCTGCTGGAGCCGGTGCTGAAGCCGCTGTGGGCCGCCTACGCCGCCCTGGCGAAGGCGCGGGACAGGCGCGCGCCCCTTGAGCTCGACCTGCCGGAGCGCAAGCTCATCCTCAACGCCGACGGCCGCATCGAACGGGTGGTCATCCCGGCCCGGCTCGACGCGCACCGGCTGATCGAGGAGTTCATGATCCTCGCCAATGTCTGCGCCGCCGAAACCCTGGAGCGGGCCGGCTCGCCGCTGCTCTACCGCATCCACGACGCGCCCTCGCTGGAGAAGATGCGCGCCCTCGGCGAGGTCATGGCCTCCATCGGCCTGAAGCTGCCGCGGGTCAGCAACCTGCGGCCGGAGCTGTTCAACCGCATCCTCGCCCAGGCGGAGGGCGCCCGGCACAAGACCTTCGTCAACGAGGTGGTGCTGCGCTCCCAGGCCCAGGCGGAGTATTCGCCGGACAACTGCGGCCACTTCGGCCTCAACCTGCGCCGCTACGCCCACTTCACCTCGCCCATCCGCCGCTACGCCGACCTCATCGTCCACCGGGCGCTGATCAGCGCCTGCCGGCTGGGCGATGACGGCCTGCCAGCCTCCACCACCCGGGCGCAGCTGGCGGAGACGGGCGCCCAGATCTCGGCGGCGGAGCGGCGCGCCATGGCGGCCGAGCGCGAAACCATCGACCGGCTCATCGCCCACTTTCTGGCCGACCAGATCGGCGCGGTGTTCGAGGGGCAGATCTCCGGCGTCACCCGCGCCGGCCTGTTCGTGCGCCTGACCGGGACCGGCGCCGACGGCTTCATTCCCGCCGCCTCCATCGGCGACGAATATTACCGGCATGACGAGGTCCTGCACGCCCTGGTGGGAACCCGCACCGGCGACATGCTGCGGCTCGGCGACACGGTGGAGGTGCGCCTGGCGGAAGCCGCGCCCGTCGCCGGCGCGCTGCGCTTCGAGCTGGCGGGGCGCAGCGGCGGCGGCCGCGCCAGTCCGGCGGGCAAGAAAAAGGGCCGCGCCGCGAAGGCCGGCGCCGCGCCCAAAGGCCTGGCCGGCCGGCTCGCGGAGCAGAAGCGGGCGAAAAAAGCCCTGCTGGCCCGGGCCCGCCGCGCCCGTTAAGGCGGGCGGCCTGCGCGCAAGCGCCTCAGCGGCGGGGCTTGCCTCCGCCGCGCCGGATGCGCATGTTGCCGCAAGCGCCGGCGCCGCAGGCGAAGCCGCCCTCGCGCGGGCGGCCGCTGAACGCCCCGGTTCCCGGCCGGCGCACCGTCAGGCGCATGGCGCGCCCGGCGCGCGCAGGCGGCCGCGACGGGGCCGTCGCCCCCACAGGCCCCATCCAGGAGCGGATCATGGCTCTCCAGATTCAGTCCCCATATTCAGGCGAGCCGCCGCGCGAGCTCATTCCGGCCATGAAGCGCGGCTTCGCCGGCTGCTGCCCCGCCTGCGGCGAGGGCCGCATGTTCGGCAGGTTTCTGAAGGTCAATGACGCCTGCGCGGCCTGCGGCGAGGAGCTGCACCACCAGCGCGCCGACGACCTGCCTCCCTATGTGGTGATCACCATCGTGGCCCATATCGTCGCCACCGGCATCCTGCTGGCGGAGACCTATTTCACCTGGCCGGTGTGGGCGCACATGTCGGTGTGGCCGGCGCTGACGCTGATTCTCGGCTTCCTGCTGATGCAGCCGGTGAAGGGCGCGGTGGTGGGCCTGCAGTGGGCCCACCGCATGCACGGCTTCGGCAAGGACGAGTTCGCCCGCCGCTGCGACGGCGGCTGGCCGGCGGAGCAGGCCGGCGACGGCGCCCGCTGAGCCCGCCCCGCGCCCCGCCAGCCGGCGCGCCCGCCCTGACCGACCTGCCCGCCGGGCGCAGGCTTCCGATGCGCCAGCCACAATCGTCGCGCCGCGCGCGTGAGGCATAATGGGGCGGACGCCGGCCGCGCCGGCGCCGACGCTGATTCACGCCACAATGACGCCAGCGACGTCGTCCGCCGGCCCCGCCGGCGGCAGGAAACGGCGCGGCGGGGAGAAACGCTGATGACCGGGACGCTGCAGCAGGAGGCCCCCCTGAGCGACCAGAAAATGCTCGACGAGAGCGAGCGCGACGAGCCGGTGTTCCCCACCATCCGGCCGCGCAACGCCGCCACGCTGATCATCATCGACCGTTCGGGGCGCTGGCCGAAGGTGCTGATGGGCCGCCGCCACGAGGGCCACCGCTTCATGCCCGGCAAGTTCGTGTTTCCGGGCGGGCGCATCGAGGCCAACGACCGTTTCATGACGCCGGCCAGCGACCTGCACCCGGTGGTGGACCGCAAGCTGCTGGCGCGCACCGTGCGCCCGGCGCCCTCGCGCGGGCGGGCGCTGGCGCTGGCCGCCATTCGCGAAACCTTTGAGGAGACCGGCCTGCTGCTCGGACGCCGCGACGCGCCGCCCCGCCGGCCGCCCGCCGGCCCCTGGGCCGACTTCGCCGCCCACGGGGTGACGCCGGACCTGGAGCCGCTGCGCTTCGTCGCCCGCGCCATCACGCCGCCGGGCCGGCCGAAGCGTTTCGACACCCGCTTTTTCGCCATAGACGCCGCCCATGTCGCCGCGCGCATCGACGGCGTGGTCACGCCCGACAGCGAGCTGACCGAGCTGGTGTGGGTGGAGATCGAGGAGGCGCGCCGGCTTGACCTGCCGTCCATCACCACCGTGGTGCTGAAAGAACTGGAAAAACGCGCCGGCAACGGCTTCGGCCACGACCTGCCGGTGCCGTTCTATTACGCGCGCAACGGCGCGTTCCAACGCGAGGAACTGTGACAGAAGCCTCTCCGCCCGCCTCCGGCGCCCCGGCGCCGCAGGCCCCGCCGTCGTCCCCCGTCCAGGAGCCGCTGAACCTGCGCGCCCTGGCCAGCGCCATCCTGCTGGTGTCGCTGGTCGGGGTGGGGCTCAGCCTGTCGATCCCGCTGCTGTCGCTGGAAATGGAGCGTATGGGCGTCTCCGGCGGCATGATCGGGCTCAACACGGCCATGTCCGGCTTCGCCAGCCTGCTCTCCATGCCCTTCGTGCCGCGCCTCGCCGCGGCCATCGGCGTCAGGGCCATGATCGCGCTGTCCATCGCCGTCACCGCGGCGACGCTGCTGGCGTTCAGGGGGCTGCCATGGCTGCCCGCCTGGTTCGTGCTGCGCTTCGCCTTCAGCTCGGCGCTGGGGGCGCTGTTCGTGCTGTCGGAATACTGGATCAACGCCGCCGCCCCGCCACGGCGCCGCGGCCTGGTGATGGGGATTTACGCCACCTGCCTGTCGCTGGGCTTCGCCATCGGCCCGGTGCTGCTCGGCTACGTCGGAACGTCCGGCTGGACGCCCTATCTGGCCGGCGCGGCGCTGATGTGCCTCGGGCTTGCGCCGCTGGCCCAGGCGCGCGGCGTCACGCCCGAGCTGGACCACCGCTCCCGCCACGCCATCGGCCATTTCCTCGTGGCGGCGCCGCTCGCCACCCTGGCCGCCCTGGTGTTCGGCGCGGTGGAGACCGGCGGCTTCAGCCTGTTGCCGCTCTATGCGCTGCGCCTAGGCCATGACGAGGCGGGGGCGGCGTTCATGTCGTCCTTCGTGGCGCTGGGCGGCATGCTGCTGCAGATTCCGCTCGGCCTGCTCTCGGACCGCATGGACCGGCGGACTCTGCTGGTGCTCATCGCCCTGTTCGGCGCCGCCTCCTCGGCGCTGATGCCGTTGGCGGCGCAGTTTCCCTGGGGGCTGGAGATCCTGCTGCTGTTCTGGGGCGGCGTGGGCGGCGGGCTCTACACGGTCGGCCTCGCCCATCTGGGGGCGCGATTCACCGACCGCGCCGACCTCGCCAGCGCCAACGCCGCCTTCATCCTGCTCTACAACCTCGGCATGATGCTCGGGCCGCCGGTGATCGGCCTCGGCTTCGACCGGATTCGGCCGCACGGATTCGCGGTGACGCTGACGGCGCTGTTCGCGGCCTACGCCGCCTTCGCCCTGGCGCGCGTGGCGCTGCGCCGCGGCGCGGCCTGAGCCGCTGGCCGCGCGCCCGCAGGCGAAAAACGCCTGACGGGGCAACGGCATGGCGCCGCCGCGGGCCGGCCGCGCCCCTGGCGGAGCCGGCGCGCGCGGGCGCGGCCGCCGGGCTTTTGCGCCCGCCGGCAGGGGAAATGCGCGGCGGGCCTTGACTTGGGAGCGCCGATGCGGCATGTCCCACCCATCTTCCGGGCCGGGCTCCGCCGGCCTTTTTATGTTGCCGCGCGCGGGATCGAGCCCGCCGGATGAGGTTCGACCATGGCCAAGGCCGTTACGATCAAGATCAAGCTCGTGTCCACCGCCGACACCGGTTACTTCTACGTCACCAAGAAGAACACCCGCACCATGACGGACAAGTTCTCGATCCGGAAGTATGACCCTGTCGCGCGCAAGCACGTCGAGTTCAAGGAAGCCAAGATCAAGTGATCCTGGCCCCGTGATCTGGCCTCCGGCCGCAAGGCCGGGCCTGCGGCGGCCCCGGGCCGCCGCTTCCGCCGCCCCGATTCCGGGGCGGTTTTTTTGCGCTCGCGGCGGCGGCCCGCCGCGGCTTCCGGGAGCCGGCGGCGGCCGGAGACGCCCGCGTCAGGCCCGCGCTGGCGGCGGAAGAAGCAGGGCGGCGGCGCGGCGAGGCAGCGGAGAGCCGGGCGGACCGGAAGCCGGGAGCGGACACGGGCCGGCGGCGGAGTCGGCGCAGGGCCCGCGGCGGAACAGGGAGCGGCGCCCCGCTCCGCCGGCCGCAGCCCGGGCGGCGCGCCGGAACCCCCGCCCCGCCTGCCGGCAGCCGGGAGGGCCAGCCGCGCACGGGCCGGAGAACCGGCGCCTCCTCCCCGGCGGCGCCTGGCCACAACCGGCGCCGGAGCGGCCCGGACCTCACGCCGGACGGCTGACGCCCCACAGGGCGTCGAACAGCGTCGCCTGATGGGCGGCGAACTCTGCGCTGTCGATGATCAGCCCGTAGCTCTCCCGCGCCGACGAGATGATGCAGACCTTGTTTCCGTAGATGTACGAGGTCATGGCGATGTTGTGCTCCGGCGGGGCGTAGCGCAGCTCGCGCTTTTCCTCCTCGCTGCTCGGCCAGATCGGCGCGTCGTCGCGGTGCTCGGAGCGGATCACCCGCAGCCACACGCCGCGGCGGGCGCGCTCCTTCAGGTAGCGCTCCATTTCCTGGAGGCCGGGCTCCACCATCAGCTCGCGCATGGAGAGGGTGGCGCGCAGCATGGCGTCGCCGCCGGAAAGCGTGTCCCACAGGGCGGTGCGGATGCCCTCCGCGCCCGGGTGGAAGCGCACGCTCGGCCTGCCGCTGTGGTGGTAATAGAGCGAACGCAGCGCCGGCATGACGTCGTCGAGCATCTGGCGGCGGGCCTCGAGCCGCTCCAGCAGCACGCCCGGATCCTGGGCCACGACGAAACGGCGGCGGCCACGGTCGACGAAGCGCACCAGCCCCTCCGCCTCCAGCCTGACCAGACCGTCATGGGCAGTGGTGCGCGGCAGCCCGGCGCGGGCGGCGACATCGGTGACGGAAGCGCCTCCCGGCGCGGCGGCGGCAAGGTAGAGCCGGCAGAGCGTGCCGGAAATGCCGATGCGCGCCAGCTTTTCTTCGATATCCACGGTTCATGCCCCCCAACGGACGGTTGCGGCCGGCCTGGCGACGGCGTCAAGCGTCAGCCTGTTGTCGGAATTATCCGACATTTTCCTGCATTCCGCTCCCATTCTGACCGCCCATCTCCGCCCTGCATGACGGCTATCTGCACAGATAGCAGTCAATTAGCCCAATGAATAATCGTCAGACGCGATCAATTTCATTGACGGATAACGCCGACAAATCCCATGGTGACGATACGTCAGCGATCGACACGCGCCCCACGGATTCCGTGGAAAGACGGAGGATCAGTCCATGAACGCCAAAGCTGCCGCCGCCGAAACGCCGGTTTCCGTGCCCGTACGGCGTCCTTCAGCGCTCCGCAAGGCGCTCGCTGCTCCGTCGGCGCGCGCCGTCATCGGCCTCGCCGCCTTCTTCGCCATCTGGCAGGCGCTCACCAGTCTTGGCGTCATCGACGGCTTCATGCTTCCGTCGCCTTTCGCCGTCGCTTCCGCCCTGGTGGAAATGGCCGTCGACGGGTCGCTGTGGACCCACCTCAGCGCCAGCCTGGTGCGCGTGTTCATCGGCTTCTTCCTCGCCTGCGCCGCCGGCATCGCCCTCGGGCTGGTATGCGGCTGGTGGCGGGCAGTGTCGGACTACGTGCGCCCGGTGGTGGAGGCGCTGCGGCCCATCCCGCCGCTGGCGTGGATCCCGATCACCATTCTCTGGTTCGGCCTGGGCGACAGCGCCTCTTACTTCCTGGTGTTCCTCGGCGCGGTGTTCCCGGCCTTCGTCGCCACCTACACCGCCGTGCGCGGCCTCGACCGCAACCAGATGAACGCAGCCCTGTGCCTCGGCGCCACGCCGCGCATGCTGTTCTTCGACGTCATCATCCCGGCCTCGCTGCCGATCGTGCTGCCGGGCCTGCGCATCGCCCTCGGCGTCGGCTGGATGTGCGTGGTCACCGCCGAGCTGATCGCCGCCCAGACCGGCCTTGGCTACCTGATCCAGCAGTCCCGCATGCTGTTCCAGATCAACAATGTCGTCGCCGGCATGGTGACCATCGGCCTCGTCGGCTTCCTGATGTCCGCCGCCCTGGAGCGGCTGGAGCGCCGGGTCAACGCCTGGGCCCCGTCCGAACGCAACTGAGGAGAGCCGCCATGAACGCCGCCGCCACCGTCATTCCGGCCGCCCAGGAGCCCCGCCCCGCCGCCAGCGACGCCCAGATCGTCATCCGCGACGTCAGCAAGGTCTACGGCGGAGCCGGCGCCGACTCCCCGGTGATCGCCCTCAACGGCGTCAACCTTGAGATCCGCAGGGGCGAGTTCATCTCGCTGCTCGGCCCCTCCGGCTGCGGCAAGTCCACGCTGCTGGCCATCATCGCCGGCTTCCAGCCCCCCTCCGCCGGCCAGGTCCTGCAGGACGGACGGCCCGTCACGAAACCGGGCCCGTCGCGCACGGTGGTGTTCCAGGACTACGCCCTGTTCGGCTGGATGACGGTTCAGGAGAACGTGGAGTTCGGCCTCAAGGCCAGGGGCATGCCGAAGGCGCAGCGGGGGGAGATCGCCCGCGAGCTGATCCGCCTGGTCCGCCTCGACGGCTTCGGGGACAAGTATCCGCACCAGATGTCCGGCGGCATGAAGCAGCGCGCCGCCATCGCCCGCGCCCTGGCGCCGGACCCCGACATCCTGCTGATGGACGAGCCCTTCGGCGCCCTCGACGCCCAGACCCGCGTGCTGCTGCAGGAGGAGATCGCCCGCATCTCCACCGAGGCCGGCAAGACGGTGATCTTCGTCACCCACGGCATTGACGAGGCGGTGTTCCTCGCCGACCGCGTGGTGGTGATGAGCCCCCGCCCGGGCCGCGTACGCGAGGAGCTCGTCGTGCCGCTGCCCAGGCCCCGCACGGCCGCGATGCGCTCCGATCCATGGTTTGTCTCTGCGGTCAACGACCTGTGGGAGACGCTGAAGCCCGAGTGGCAAAAAGGGGAATGAGCATGACCTCCACCATTTCGCGTCGCCGGTTCGGCCAGCTCGTGGCCGGCCTCGCCATCGCGGCGCCCGTCGCCGCCCCCGCCGTGGTCCGCGCGAAGGGCGCCGACAAGGTGCGGATGGGCTGGTTCAACACTACCACGGTTTCGGCGCAGATCGCCCACGTGCTGATGCGCACGGACATCGGCCCGCGCAACGGCCTCGACATCGAGCTGATCCAGCTCGCCGCCTCCCCGGCGGTGACCGAGGCGCTGGTGTCCGGCGCCTGCGACATCGGCGCCCTGTCGGACTTCGCCGCGGTCACCACCATGGCCATCGGCGCGCCGGTGACCACGGTCGCCGCCCAGGCGCGCTTCCGCTCCGGCGTGCTGGCCACGAAGAAGTCCGGCGTCACCGACATGCAGGGCCTGCGCGGCAGGCAGATTTACGGCACCTTCGGCATCACCGCCTTCCAGAACGCCCAGGAGGCGGTGATCCGGGCCGGCCTGACGCCCGGCAAGGACGTGACCTTCGTCAATGTCGGCCCGGCGGAGCTCGCCGACGCCGTCGGCGCCCAGCGCATCGACGCCTTCTTCACCTACGACCCGTTCGTCACCTTCTTCGAGCACGCCGGCCACGCCACGGTGCTGTCGCAGGACCTGTCGCCGATCATCGCGCTGACGGCGAACAACCGCTTCCTGAAGGAGCGGCCGGACGTGCTGAAGCGCTTCCTCAAGGCCAATTCCGAGGCGCTGTACTTCGCCAGCCAGAACAATGACCTGGCCAACGCCTGGTTCCGCACCCTGGAGCCGGCGAAGAACATCCCGGTCGACGTGCTGCAGAAGGCTTCCGCCTTCGATCCGGCCTGGACGGCGAAGAGCTACGACCAGATCCGCATGGCGCTCTCGCCGGAGCAGATCGCCAAAATGGAGGTGCTGGCGAAGTGGGGCGTGGAGAACAGGCTGCTGCCGCGCCTGCCCGACGTGACGAAGTTCATCGACACGCAGATCGCCGCCGCAGTGGACGCCGGAGCCCACGCCAGCGGCTTCGACCTGGCGCAGGTGAAGATCCTGCGTCCCTGATCCGGACCGGGCCCGCCATGGGCCCGGCCCGAGGCCCCGGCGGGGCCGGTCGCGCATCCCGGCCCCGCCCCCATGCGTGGCGCCCTCACGCGTCGCGCCGCGCCCCGCGCGGCGGCGCGCCGCCCGCTTCCGTAACCGCCGGAGGACGCCCGGATGACGCAGCAGCACCCCATGGCCGGGGGGCCGGACCACGCCGGGGCGCCGGAGACGCGCCGTTTCGACTTCGCCGCCATGGACGGCGCGGCGCGCTACCGGCTGCTGGCCTCCACCATCATGCCGCGGCCCATCGCCTGGGTGACCACCTGCGCCCCGGACGGAACGGTGAACGCCGCGCCCTACTCCTTCTTCAATTTTTTCGGCGCCGACCGGCCGGTGCTGGCCATCGGCGCGCTCGCCCGCCCCGGCCGCGAGAAGGACACCGCGGCCAATATCCGCGCCACCGGGGAGTTCGTGGTCAATCTGGTGTCTTTCGCCCTGGCGGAGGCGATGAACGCCACCTGCGTCGAGGCGCCGCCGGAGGTGGACGAGCTGGCGCTGGCCGGCCTCGCCGCCGCGCCCTCGCATGCGGTGGCGCCGCCGCGCATCGCCGCCAGTCCCGCGGCTTTCGAATGCCGCGTGATGCGCCTGCTCGACACCGGCCCCGGCCAGCTTCTGGTCGTGGGCGAGATCCTGCACGCCCATTACGCCGAACGCGTGCTGCGCGGCCCGCCGGAGCGGCCGCGGGTGGCGGCGGCGGCGCTGGATCTGGTGGGGCGCATGCACGGCGCCTCCGCCTATGTGCGCACCCGCGACGTCTTTCACCTGGAGCGGCCCGTCTGGCCGGCCCCGGCCGGCGCGGCGCAGGCCGCATCCCCGGACGCCGGCGGCGGGGCCCAGACCGCCGCCGCGCCCGGGCGCTGAGTTCACGCGTCTTTTCGGAAGGGGCGGCGGCCGCCGCCCGGAAAAACGCCCTGTCAGGAAGGATGACACCCATGACGAAGGTCAAGGTCGCCGCGGTCCAGGCCGCCACCATCCCGTTCGACGCCGCCGCCGCCACGGCGAAGGTGGTCGCGCTCGCCGCCGAGGCGGCGGCGCTCGGCGCCCGCATCGCGGTGTTTCCGGAAGCGTTCATCGGCGGCTATCCCAAGGGGCTGGATTTCGGCTGCTGCGTCGGCCAGCGCACGCCCGGAGGCCGGGCCGACTTCGCCCGCTACGTGAAGGGCGCCATCGCCGTTCCCGGCCCGGAGACGGAGGCCATCGCCGCCGCCTGCGCCCGCCACGACATGCATGTGGTGGTGGGCGTGATGGAGCGCGACGGCGGCACGCTCTACTGCACGGCGCTGTACTTCGGCCCCGGCGGCCTGCTCGGCAAGCACCGCAAGACCATGCCCACCGGAGCCGAGCGGCTGGTGTGGGGCTTCGGCGACGGCTCCACCCTCACCGTGGTGGACACCCCTTGCGGCAGGCTCGGCGGCGCCATCTGCTGGGAGCACTACATGCCGCTGCTGCGCGCCGCGTATTACGCGAAAGGCGTGCAGATCTGGACCGCCCCCACCGCCGACGACCGGCCCACCTGGATTCCCACCATGCAGCACGTCGCCATGGAGGGCCGCTGCTTCGTCATCAGCGCCTGCCAGGCGATGCGACGCTCCGATTTCCCGGAGGATTACGCCAGCCGCATCGAGTCGGAGCCGGACGCGTGGATGATGCACGGCCGTTCGGTGATCGTCGGGCCGCTGGGCGAGATTCTCGCCGGCCCGCTGGTGGATGAGGAAGGCATCCTCACCGCCGACATCGACCTGGACGACATTCTGGGGGCGAAGCTCGATTTCGATCCGGTCGGCCACTACGCCCGCCCCGACCTGTTCAGCCTGACGGTGAACGTGGCGCCGCAGCGCCCGGTGGTGATCACCGGCGCCGCCGCGCCGGATGGCGACGACGGCGCGCAGGACTGAACCGCAGACGCAGAAGCGAAAGGGCGCGCCGCCTGCCTGCGCGCCCGGCCGCACTGGCCCCGCCCCTCCAGGAAATACGGGCCGGAAACATGGAGCGGCCGCCCGCCGGCGCCGCGTCCGCAGAAGGCTCAGCGCGCCAGCAGACGGGCGCGCCACGCGCCTGCGTCCACCATGGACGAAATGACGCCGGCCAGGATCTGCGCCACCGCCTCGGCCCCGCGGATGTTCATGCTGCGCTGCGACACCACCACCGACAGCCTCCATGACGGGGTGGGGTCGAGGATCGGCACGGCGCGCATCTCGCCGCGCTCCAGCTCGCGGCTGAAGGCGAAGTGCGGCATCACGCAGATCGCCCCTTCCTCGCACACGATGCGGCCGATGGCCGGCAGGCTGTCGCAGTCCACGCCCTGCAGGTGCTGGTCGCACAGGGCGGCGCTGCGCTCCATCACCGTGCGCAGCACGTTGGGGCTGCCCGGCAGCACCAGCGGATGCGCCGCCAGCTCGGCCATGGTCACGCTGTCGCGCGCCGCCAGGGGATGGCCCGGGGCCACGATCGCCATCAGGTCCTCGGCGATCATCTCGGTCCAGGCGACGTTTTCGAAGGCCTTGTGATTGTACAGCAGGCAGACGTCGAGCCGGCCCTGCTGCAGGTATTCGTCCAGCACCGCGGTCATGGCCTCGATGAGGTGGATGGTGACGCGCGGATGCGCCTCGCGCACCGCGCGCACCAGCGGCAGCGACAGGCCGCGGGCGGCGGAGGTGGGCAGGCCCACGGTCACCCGGCCATGGGGCGAGGCGGTGTCGGAGCGCACCACGTCGCGGGCGCGCTCCACCTCACGGATGATGCGCATGGCGTGGTCATAGAGCTGCTGGCCCTTTTCGGTGAGCGCCACGCCGCGGGCATGCCGCACCAGCAGCTCCGCCCCCAGCTCCTGCTCCAGATTTTTCATCTGCTGGCTCAGCGACGGCTGCGCGATGCGCAACACCTCGGCGGCCCGGGAGAAGCTGTTGTTGTCGGCGATCTGTACGAAGTATTTCAGCTGGCGGAAGTCCATGACCTTAGGAGAACTCTTCCGCCGCGCGGGGCAACGCGCATATTTGTTCACGGCGCCCATCAAACGGACATTCCGTCAGCCTATGGCGGCCTGCGGGCTGAAAACGCACGTTTCGCAACGTGTTGCAGAATTTCGACGGTTATAGAAACTGCCTATATTTTCATATTATAGGCGCTGCCTATGGCGGCATTGGAAATTTATCTTTGTCGCCGCCGCCCCCGTCTCAGTAGCCTTTTCACAGTTGGCGACCCCCCGGCGTACCGCCAGGCGCCCTTTACTGAACGTGGGGAGATCTACCAGTGAAGTTCCGCAGTGTTACGCGCAGCCGCGCCCTGGCTGCAACGGCTTTGCTTTGCCTTTCGGCGGGCCTCGCCCACGCCGCGCAGAAGCCCTGCATCGGCAATTCCAACGCCGTCACCGGCCCGGCCGCCTTTGGCGGCGCCGCCGTGAAAATGGGCGCGGAGATCGCCATCGAGGAGATCAATGAGGCCGGCGGCGTGCTCGGCCAGAAGCTGAAGTTCATCCAGTATGACGACGCCGGCGCGCCGCCGCGCGGCGTCGACAACGTCCGCCGCATCGCCCTCGCCGACAAGTGCGTGGCGGTGCTGGGCGGCTACCACTCCACCGTCTCGGTGGCCCAGGCCGAGCCGGTGAACGAGATCGGCATTCCCTTCATCGGCGTGCTGGCCGCCAATACAAAGGCCATCGAGAACGGCGCCGACCCGAACTACATGTTCCGCGTCTCGGCCAAGGACAAGTGGGTGGCGCGCTATCTCGTCGAGCAGGCCATCAGGCAGTCGAAGAACGGCAAGATCGCTTTCTTCTATGAGAACACCGGCTGGGGCAACGGCGCCCTGCCCGACGTGAAGGACGCCATGGCCCGGGCCGGCAAGGAGCTGGTGGCCGTCGAGACCTTCAACTGGAACGACCAGGACATGTCCGCCCAGGCCATGCGCGCCCGCGACGCCGGCGCGGACGTGGCCCTGTTCTGGGCCCTGGACCGCGAAGGCAACCAGCTGCTGCGCTCCATGGACAAGGTGGGCTACAGGCCCACCGTGATCGGCGCCTGGGGCATCGCCGGCAACCTCGGCGAGCTGGCCGGTCCGCTGGCCAACGGCGTGCAGGTGATCCAGACCTACACCTTCATGGGCGACATGGACCCGAAGAAGAAGGCGCTGTGGGAGAAGATCCAGAAGAAGTACGGCGTGAAGGATCCTTCGGAGATCAAGATGCCGTCCGGCGTCGGCAACGCCTATGACGCGGTCTACATCCTCAAGGCCGCCATCGAGAAGGCCGGCGCGTTCGACTGGAAGAAGGTGCGCGACGCCCTCTACGACGTGCGGCTCGACGGCCTCGTGGCGAAATATGACCCGGCCTTCGACAGGTCCGATCCGGAGCGCCAGGACGCCATCCTGCCCCAGTACTACAAGCTGACCGTGTGGCAGGACGGCAAGCTCCTGCCCATCGAGCAGACGCCCTACGCGTCCGCCGTGAAGTAACGCCGGCCTGGCGGGCTCCGTCCCGCCGCCGCCCACCCGTCACATCGCAGACCTGCGCCAGCCGGCGCGCGTCGCGCGCGCCGGACGGGCGCCTGCGCGCCGGTCGAAGGACGAAGGCATGACGACAATCCTGCAATACCTGTTATCGGGGCTGGCGATCGGCGGCATCTACGCCCTCGTCGCGCTCGGCTACCACGTGATGTGGTCGGCGGCCCGGGCGGTGAACTTCGCCCATGGCGACACGCTGATGCTGGGCGCGGTGCTCGCCGTGACCGGCGTCGACAACGGCCTGCCCGTGTGGCTGGCATGCCTGTGCGCCATCGCCGCCGGCGGCGTGTTCGGCGTGCTGCTCGAACGTTTCGCGGTGCGCCCGTTCACCGGCTCGGTCAACGCCATCGGCTGGATGCTCACCACCATCGCCGTGGGCATCATGATCGAGAGCCTGGCCACCATGCATTTCGGCGGCTTCTCGCGGCCGCTGCCTTCGCCCGGCGTGGAGAAGGCCATCAGCATCTTCGGCGCCGGCGTCTACCCGCAGGAGCTGGTCATTCCGGCGGTGGCGGTCCTGGCCATGTTCGGCCTCGCCGCCATGCAGAAGCACACCCTCATCGGCCGCGCCATGCAGGCGGTGGCCCACAACCGGCAGGCGGCGGCGCTGATGGGCGTCAACGTCAACGCCATCGTCGCCTTTTCCTTCGGCCTCGCCGCCCTGGCCGGCGCCGGCGCCGGCGTGCTCATCGCCCCGGTCACCCAGGCGTCGGCCACCATGGGCATGCTGCTCGGCCTCAAGGGCTTCGCCGTCGCCATCATCGGCGGCATCACCAGCGCCCCGGGCGTGGTTATCTGCGGCCTGCTGTTCGGCGTCATGGAGAAGTTCGTCGAAGGCTACATCTCCACGGCCTCGCGCGAAATCATCGGCTTTTCCGTGATGATCGCCGTCCTGCTCGCCTTCCCGCAGGGCCTGTTCGGCAAGAAGGAGGTGAACAAGGTATGACCCGCCTCACGCTCCCGGCGTTCGCCCTGTTCGCCATCCTTCTGGCCCTCGTGCCGGCCCTGGCGGACAACGAGTATGAACTGCGCCTGTTCATGCTCTTCCTGATCTACGGCGTCATCGCCGCCGGTCTCAACGTTCTGGTGGGGCTCACGGGCCTCGTCTCGCTCGGCCAGGCCGGCCTGTTCGCCCTCGGCGCCTACACCAGCGCCATCCTCTCCACGCGCCTTGGCTTCGACATGATCTCGTCGACCGCGTGCGCGGCCATCGTCACCGGCGGCTTCGGCGTGCTGCTGGCCTGGCCGAGCGTGCGGGTGCGCGGCGTGTATCTGGCGGTGGTGACCATCGCCTTCGGCATCATCGTCGAGAACGTCGCCATCGAATGGCAGTCGCTCACCGGCGGCACCACGGGCCTGAGCTCGATCCCGCGGCCGAACCTGTTCGGCGAGCGCATCAGCGGCTACGGCTTCTACGGCGTGCTGGCGACCAGCCTGTTCATCGCCGTGGCGGTCGGCCACAACCTGAAGAACTCGCGCTACGGCCGCGCCATGCTGGCGGTGGCCCAAAGCGAGACGGCGGCGCGCTCGCTGGGCGTCAACGCCACGGCCATCCGCACCCTCGCCTTCGTCATCGCCGCCATCACGGCCGGCGTGGCCGGCAGCTGCTACGCCTTCCTCAACTCCTACATCTCGCCGGACATCTTCACCTTCCAGGACAGCGTGCGCTTCCTGCTGATGGTGATCCTCGGCGGCGCGGGCACGACCTTCGGCCCGGTGATCGGCGCGCTGGTCCTCACCTATCTGCCGGAGTACCTGCAGGACTTCCAGCTGTGGCAGAAGTTCGCCTACGGCGCGCTGCTGGTGGCGGTGATGTTCGTGCTGCCGAAGGGCGTGCTCGGCTCGCTGGGCGGTCTTCTGGCCCGTTTCCTGCCGAAGAAGGCCGACGCCGGCGCCGGCGACGCCATCGCCGCCGGAGACTACCTCGCCCGCAATCGCGGCGAGGCGGCGGCCGAACTGGTGGCCACGGACATGACCGTGCGCTTCGGCGGCCTCACCGCCCTCAACCGCGGCAGCCTGCGGGTGAAGGCGGGCGAGGTGCACGCCCTCATCGGCCCCAACGGCGCCGGCAAGTCCACCTTCGTCAACGCCATCTCCGGCTTCTACGTGCCCGCCGAAGGCTATTGCGAGCTGGACGGCGTGCGGCTCACCGGCCGGCCCTCGCACGAGATCTCGCGCATCGGCCTCGCCCGCACTTTCCAGAACACCGAGCTGTTCGGCGAGCTGAGCGTGCTGGAGAACGTGATGGTGGGCTACCAGCAGCAGTTCCGCTACGGCCTGGCGGACGCCCTCGTGCGCTCGCCCCGCTTCGGCCGGGAGGAGCGCGAGGCCCGCGCCGTGGCCCGCGGCCTGCTCGAGTTCGTCAACCTCGCCGACTACGCCGGCTCCGAAGCCCGCTACCTGCCCTTCGGCCACCAGCGCCGGATGGAGATCGCCCGCGCCCTCGCCTGCCGCCCCTCGGTGCTGCTGCTGGACGAGCCGGCCGCCGGCCTCACCACCCAGGAGATCGACGAGCTGGAGGCCATCATCCGCCGCATCGCCAGTCTCGGCGTCTCGGTGCTGCTCATCGAGCACCACGTCGACCTGATCATGGCCGTGGCCGACACCGTCACCGTGCTGGACTACGGCCAGGTGGTGGCCTGCGACCGGCCCGAGGCGGTGCAGCAGAACCCGCGCGTCATCGAAGCCTACTTCGGCGGCCCCGTGGCCCCGGCAAGGGAGAGCGCAGCATGATCATGGGCAGCAGCAATCCATCCGCCGCGGCGCAGCCCCTGCTTGAGGTGCGCAACCTGCAGCTGCGCTACGGCGCCGCCGTCGCCGTGCGCGACATTTCGATGACGGTGAACCGGGGCGAGCTGGTGGCCATCATCGGCAACAACGGCGCCGGCAAGTCCTCCCTGATGCGCGGGGTGATGGGCCTCGTGCGCCCGTGCGGCGGCCAGGTGCTGCTGCGCGGCGAGGACACCACCTCCCTGCCCGCCAGCCGCAAGGTGGCGAAGGGCCTGGTGATGGCGCCGGAAGGGCGCCTGCTGTTCCCCGACCAGACGGTCGAGGACAATCTCATCCTCGGCGCCTATGTGCACGGCGGCCTGCGGGGCGAGCGCGCCAGACAGACCTGCGAGAAGGTGCTCGCCCTGTTCCCCCGCCTGCGCGAACGGCTGAAGCAGCAGGCCGGCTCCATGTCCGGCGGCGAGCAGCAGATGCTCGCCATCGGCCGCGGCCTGATGGCCGAGCCGGAGGTGCTGATCATCGACGAACTGTCCCTGGGCCTCGCGCCGAAGATCGTCGAGCAGCTGATGGAGGTGCTGCGCCAGCTCAACGCGGAGGGCCTCACCATCGTGCTCGTCGAACAGCTCGCCGCCCAGGCGCTCGCCATCGCCGACAAGGCCTATGTCATCGCCAACGGTCTGGTCGACCGCAGCGGCCCGGCCGCCGACATCGCCCGCGATCCGGAAGTGATGGAAGCCTTCCTCGGCAAGAAAAAGGGCCACTGACGCAGCGGCCCCGACCCAACGCTGGCCCGCCCGCCCCGGTCCTCACTCCGGAGCCGGCGCCGCGGGCCGCGTCCACCCGCCCGAAACCGGCAACAAACGCGCCTGCGCGCGCGAAGGAGCAGTCATGTCCCGCGTTATCGACCTCAGCCTCACCCTCGAAGACAACATGCCGGCGCACAAGCTGTTCCAGCGCCCCGTGTTCACCGTGCACATGAGCCACGAGAGCACGAAGGCCAACGGTCTGGGCGTGCCGGAAGACCCCATGACCTTCCAGACCAACTTCATCTCCATGCTGGATCACGTCGGCACCCATGTGGACGCCTTCCTGCACGTGAACCCGAAGGGCGCGGCCATCGACGAGATGCCGCTGGAGATGTTCATGGGCAAGGCGGTGTGCTTCGACCTGCGCCACATCCCCGATCTCGGCGACATCACCGTCGCCGACATGGAGGCGGCCGAGAAGGCCAGCGGCGTCAGGGTGGACGGCCACATCGTGCTGCTGTGCACCGGCTTCCACGCCCGCAACTACCCGTCCCTCGACTCCGTGTGGAAGAACCCGCTGCTCACCGTGGAGGCCACCCGCTGGCTCTACGACCGCGGCTCGAAGATGCACGGCGTGGAGGGCCCCTCCACCGACAAGCCCACCGACAACATCTTCGCCCAGCACCGCCTGTGCCGCGACCTCGGCGTCAGCCACTGGGAATGGCTGGTGAACCTGGAGGAACTGATCGGCGTCGGCGAGTTCCAGTTCTTCGGCGTGCCGCTGAAGTTCAAGGGCG
The DNA here is from genome assembly GCF_042432745.1 of Camelimonas abortus. Classification (NCBI taxonomy): domain Bacteria; kingdom Pseudomonadati; phylum Pseudomonadota; class Alphaproteobacteria; order Hyphomicrobiales; family Chelatococcaceae; genus Camelimonas; species Camelimonas abortus. Next base: position 1,339,294 of record NZ_JBHLWR010000006.1, read on the forward strand.
GCTCGGGCTCGCCGGTGCGCGCCTTCGCCATCGTCGACTGACGCCCACGCCCCGCCGCCATCCCCCCTTTTCCGGGCGGCGGGGCCGCCCGCCGGCGCGGCCCCCTCCCGCCGGCGGGCTTCACGCCCGCCACGCCGCGAGGACCAGAGCATGAGCAATGATTTCACCCGCATGAGCGCCCTTGAGATGATCAGGCGCATCAGGACGAAGGAGATCTCTCCCGTCGAGGTCACCCGCGCCGCCCTCGACCTGGCCGCGGCGACCCAGGACACCGTCAACGCCTTCTGCGTGCTGACGCCGGAGGCGGCCATGGCGGAAGCGCGCGCCGCCGAGGCGGCGGTGATGCGCGGCGACGACCTCGGCCCGCTGCACGGCGCGCCGTTTTCGGTGAAGGATCTCATCGCCGTGGGCGGCCTGCCCTGGGAATCCGGGTCGAAGGCGATGAAAGGCAACGTCGCCGCCGCCGACGCCCCGGCCGTGGAGCGCGCCCGCGCCGCCGGCGCCATCCTCATCGGCAAGACCACCACCAGCGAATTCGGCTGCAAGCCGGTGGGCGACAGCCCTGTCACGGGCGTCACCCGCAATCCGCTGAACCTTTCAAAGACGCCGGGCGGCTCCAGCGCCGGCGCGGCCGCCTCGGTCGCCGCCGGCGTCACCCCCTTCGCGCTTGGCACCGACGGCGGCGGCTCCATCCGCATTCCGTGCTCCTTCACCGGCCTCGCCGGCATCAAGGGGCATTTCGGCCGCGTGCCGGTGTGGCCCACCCCGGCCACGCCCACCCTCGCCCATGTGGGGCCCATCGCCCGCTCCATGGCGGACGCGGCGAAGCTGTTCAGCGTCATCGCCGGGCCGGACGGGCGCGATCCCTTCTCCGTGCAGGGACCGGTTCCGGACGTGATGGGCGCGCTGGAGGCGCCGGTGACCGGCCTGCGCGTCGCCTACAGCCGCACCTTCGGCTATGGCCGCCCGCAGGCCGACGTCATCGCCGCCACGGACGCCGCCGCGAAGGCGCTGGAGGCCCAGGGCGCGATCGTGGAGGACGTGGACCCGCTGTTCGACGAGGATCCGGCCCCGCTGTGGACGGCTGAGTTCTACGCCGGCGTCGGCACGCGGCTGCGGCCGGTGCTGGAGGCCAACCGCAGCCTGCTCGATCCGGCGGCGGCCGAGATCCTCGACGAGGCGCTGGCGCAGGAAATGAAGGCCTATTACGACACGGTGTTCGCCCGCTACGCGCTGCGCGAGAAGATGCGGCTGTTCTTCGAGCGCTACGACGCGCTGGTGTCGCCGGTGGTTCCGGTGTCGTCGGTGGAGGCGGGCGTGAACCTGCCGCCCGGCTTCGAGCACTGCAACCTGCTCTCCTGGGTGTCCTACACCTATCCGTTCAACCTCACCGGCAATCCCGCCGGCGCGGTGCGCGCCGGAACCGGCGACGACGGCATGCCGGTGGGGCTGCAGATCGTGGCTCCGCCCTGGCGGGAGGACCGCGTGGCGCAGGTGGCGGCGGCGGTGGAGCGCGCCATGCCCTTTGGCGCCGCATAGGCGCGGCCCAGACGCTGGCGCGGCCCGGGAATTTCCCCGGCCGCGACGGAAGCGGCGCCCGCCGCCAGCCGGCGTGCGCGCCCCGCCCCGGCGTGGCGCGCGGGCGGCGCCAACCCGGCGCGGCGCGCCGCCTGGCGGGCGGAACCGGCGGTGAAACTTGCGGGAACGGGAGCGCCGGCGGCCATGTCCGCCGGCGTCATGCGTCGTGCGCCTGCAGTCTTACCAGACCAGGGCCACTTCAGCGTAGGCGCGTTCCAGCATGGTGAGACAGGCGTGGGCCTGTTCACGCGCTTCCGGGCGCTCGCACATGCCGGCGATGTCGCGCAGGTCGCGGATGGCGACGTCAAGCGCGGTGATCAGGTCGATGGAGTCGTCGTCCTCGGCGGTGACGATGGGCTCGGGCCGCCGGCGCGGACGGAACTGTACGACTGTTCCCATGATACTCATCCGGAGTGATACGCGCGAATCAGGTCGTTCGCGCCATCATTTCGCCACCGGCTGGTTAACCATGACTTACGGACCTGCGCCGGCCGCGCCCGGCGCGGCGACGGGCGGGCGCCCTTCCCCGCCGCGGCGCGGGCGCGCGGCGACGGCCCGGACCGGGCTTCCGGAATGACCTGCGACGGAGCATGGTGGAAACTGGCGGCCGCGCCCGGCGCGGATGAAGGGCTCCCACGGGAAAGCAGCCCCGAAAGCAAGACGGCCGGGAGGAGACGGGCCTGTGAAGGCGCGCCGTCTCACTCCCGGCCTGAGCCCGTGACGTCCAGGAGATGCGGCGGACCTGAGCATCACCGGGCTGTTCCGTCGCACGGGCGGCCTGCGGGCCCCGCGCCTGCCCTTACCCTAACCTGGCCGGCGCGGAATGCAAATGGCTGATTGCGCCCGCCGCCCCGGGTGGGCGTCTCACGCCGGTCCGGCGTAGTTCCGCACCGCCTCCAGGAACTTGCCCACCGAGATCGGCTTGGAGAGATAGCCCTCGCAGCCGCCCTCGCGGATGCGCTCCTCGTCGCCCTTCATGGCGAAGGCGGTGACGGCGATCACCGGGATGCTCCGCAGCTCAGGATCTTCCTTGATCCAGCGGGTGACCTCGAGGCCGGAGACGTCGGGCAGCTGTATGTCCATGAGGATCAGGTCCGGCCGGTGGGCGCGGGCGAGCTCCAGGGCTTCGGAGCCCTGGGCGGTCTTGAGCGTCTGGTAGCCATGCGCCTCCAGCAGGTCGCCGAAGAGCTTCATGTTCAGCTCGTTATCCTCAACAATGAGAATGGTCTTGCTCATGGGGAAGAATCCGCCGTGGGCTCCCTTGCCGCAGGCCGTGACGCGCCTGCCCGGCGCCGCCACATTAGGGTCGCAACCCTGAATGAAAGACAAACGATGCTGATTCCGCGTCAGAAAGACGGCGGCCGCGGCGCGGCCGCGCCAGACCCCGCCGAACTCGCCATCCGCGCCCTCGCCTGGCTCGCCGGCGACGCGGACCGGCTGGGCGATTTCCTCGTCATGTCCGGCCTGACCGTCGACCGGCTGCGCGCCGCCGCCAGCCGGCCGGAGTTTCTGGCGGCGGTGCTCGAGCACCTGCTGCAGGACGAAGCCCTGCTGCTGGCGTTCTGCGCCAGCGAGGGCGCCGATCCGGCGCAGGTCGCGCCCGCCTGCCGGCGCCTGCAGGGCGGCCGCCCGCCGGCGGAATTCTGACAGCGTCGCCGGAGCCCCCGGGCTCCCTTGCCCCGCCTGGACGCCATGGACGCCATCGCCACGCCGCCATCGCCGCCGCGCTTCCCGCCGCCCCGCTCCGCCGGGAGGGCGCGGCCATGACCGGCGCGCCCCCGGCCGGGGACACGCCGGCGCTGTGCCGCGACTGCCTCGCCCGTTTTCCGGCCCCGCCGGCGCCGCGCCGGCGCTGCCCGGCCTGCGGCTCGCCGCGCCTCGTCCTCCATCCCGAACTCGACCGGCTGGCCATCGCCCACATCGACTGCGACGCTTTCTACGCCGCCGTCGAGAAACGCGACCGGCCGGAGCTGGCCGACCGGCCGGTGATCATCGGCGGCGGACGCCGCGGCGTGGTCGCCACCGCCTGCTATGTGGCGCGCACCTGCGGCGTGCGCTCGGCCATGCCCATGTTCCAGGCGCTGGAACTGTGCCCGGACGCGGTGGTGCTGCCGCCGGACATGGCCCGCTACGCCGCGGTGAGCCGCGAGATACGCGCCATGATGCGGGCGCTGACGCCGCTGGTGGAGCCGCTCTCCATCGACGAGGCCTTCCTCGATCTCGCCGGCACTGAACGGCTGCACCGCGCCACGCCGGCGGAGAGCCTCGCCGCCCTCGCCCTGCGCATCGAGCGCGAGGTGGGCGTCACCGTGTCCATCGGCCTGTCGTATAACAAGTTCCTGGCGAAAATCGCCTCGGACCTGGACAAGCCGCGCGGCTTTTCCGTGATCGGCGTGGCGGAGGCGCCGGATTTTCTCGCCCGCCAGCCGGTGTCGGTGATCCATGGCGTCGGCGCCGCCACCCGCCGCGCCCTCGAAAGTCGCGGCTACCGGCTGGTCGCCGACCTGCGCCGGGCCACGCCGGGAAACCTTGCCAGCCAGTTCGGCAGGGAAGGCCTGCGCCTGTGGGAGCTGGCCCACGGAACCGACCGGCGCAGGGTGACGCCGGAGCGGCCGGTGAAGTCGGTCTCCGCCGAGATCACCCTGGAGGACGACGTCGCCGACGTCGCCGCCCTGGAGCCGGTGCTGTGGCGGCTGTGCGAAAAGGTGTCGGCGCGGCTGAAAAACGCCGGCCTCGCCACGGTCGCGGTGACGCTGAAGCTCAGGACGGCCGGATTCCGCACCATCACGCGCACGCGCTCGGGCCTGCCCGCCACCCAGCTGGCGCGGCGCCTGTACCAGCCCGCCCTCGCCATGCTGCGCCAGGAGTGCGCGGCGCATCAGGGGCGGCAGGCGTGGCGGCTGGTGGGCGTGAGCGCCAGCGCCCTGGTCGCGGCGGCGGAGGCCGACCAGGGCGACCTCGCCGACCAGAGCGCCCGGCGCGAGGCCATGGCGGAGAAGGCCATCGACGCCCTGCGCGGCAAGTTCGGCGACCGCGCCGTGTTCCGCGGCATCGCCCTGCGCGACCGCCGCGACTGAGGCGGGGCCGTTCGCCCTTCCCGTGGTTATTTCCGGCGGGCGGCGGCGGCGCAGCGGCCGTCGCCGGTGACCTTCAGCCCGGTGAGCTTCGCGTCCAGCGACACCTCGCCGAGATTGAGGCGCATGTCGCCGCTGACGCCATTGTCATAGAGGTCGAAGGCGACCGAATATTCCGGCGTGCGCTCGCCGGGGCCCGGCCCGTAATAGGAGACGGTGACCGGCCAGCGGTCCAGCCGGTCGAGGCCGGCCCTGCGCCCGGCCTCGCCGGTCTTGCGACCGGGCCCGGCCGGCGCCCGCGGGCCGATGACCGCGAACACGTCATAAACCGTCTCGCCGTTTTCGCCGGGCTCGTAGAGCCGCGCCGCCATGGTCCGCTCGCCGGCGCGCGCCGCCGCCAGCAGGCGGCGGGTGTAGGCGGCCGGAAACAGGATCTCGCCGGAAAAGGCGAGCCGCTTCGCCTGCGGCGCCGTGAGGGAGACGGCGAGGCCAGGCGCTTCGCCTGCTCCCCCGGTGCGGCGGGCGGAGCCCTCCACCAGCTCCGCTTCCCCCTGGCCGCGGACCGTGGCCTGGCGGAAGCGCAGGCGCGCGCCGGCGGCGTCCTCGGCAGTGCGGGCGACCACGCCCAGCTTCACCGGCTCGCCTTCATGGGGCTCCAGCTCCAGCTCCTGGCGCAGGCGGAAGTCGTAGCCTGCGCAGGCGTCGCCGGCGTAACTGTAGGCGACCTCGCCGCCGGCGCTGGCGAAGCGGCCGCGCCCGTCGGCCAGCGACAGGGCGTAGACGGCTTCGTGAGGAGCCAGGGGCGGCAGCTCCCGGGTCTGGCGGCCGCCCGCCGGCGCGGCCGCCGCCGCGCCCCACACGCCCGCCGCCAGCGCCGCCGCCATCGCACAGCCGGCGACGGATCGCGCCGCCGCTTTCATCTTCGCCTGCATGTCCGCTCCTGCTCCGCCAGGCCGGCCGCGCCTGGTCCTTCGTCACCGTTTGCGCCAGACCATGACCTAGCTTGTGTGGCACAATATGGCGAAGGCCGCGGATGCGACAGTCCGTCCGCCGCCGCGGCCGGCGGGCTCGCCAGCCGCGCGCGCATCCATTACGCTCTGCGGCGAACGGCGCGCGCCGTTCGCGAAACTGCGAAGGAACCTTTCACGTCATGGGCAGGACAGAACAGCGATTGGCGGAACTTGGCGTCACCCTTCCCGCGCCGGCTGCGCCGCTGGCCAATTACACGCCGTTCGTGCGCTCCGGATCGCTGGTGATCATTTCCGGGCAGCTGTGCCTCGGCCCCGACGGCGCGCTGGCGCCGGAGCATCGCGGCAAGGTGGGCGCCGGGGTCAGCGCCGGCGACGCGCGCGCCGCGGCGCGGCTGTGCGCCATCAACGTTCTGGCGCAGCTGCGCGCCTGCATCGGCGATCTCGACCTGGTGGTCCGCTGCCTGCGGCTCGGCGGCTTCATCAACGCCGCTCCGGATTTCGACGGCCTCGCCGGAGTGATGAACGGCGCCTCGGATTTCATGGTCGAGGCGCTGGGCGACGCCGGCCGCCACGCCCGCTCCACCGTGGGGGTGGCCTCGCTGCCGCTGGGGGCGGCGGTGGAGGTCGAGGGCATGTTCGAGGTGCGCTGAGCCATGGACGGCGACGGCGGCGACAGGACGGCGGACCAGGCGGGCGCAACGCTGCGCCTGCGCGTCGCCGGCGGCGTCTCCGCCATTGACGCCGCTTCATGGGACGCCTGCGCCGGCGCGGACAACCCGTTCGTTTCCCATGCCTTTTTCAGCGCGCTGGAGCTTTCCGGCTCCGCCTGCGCCGCCACCGGCTGGCTGCCGCTGCATCTGGTCGCCGAGGACGTGAACGGCGCCGTGGCCGGGATCGCCCCGTGCTACCTGAAGTCCCATTCCATGGGCGAATATGTGTTCGACCATGGCTGGGCGCGCGCCTTCGAACAGGCTGGCGGCAGCTACTATCCCAAGCTGCAGGCGTGCGTGCCGTTCACGCCGGTCACCGGGCCGCGGCTGCTCGCCCGGCCGGGCCCGGAGGCGCAGGAGACGCGGCGGGCGCTGGCGCGCGGGCTCGTGGCCCTGCGCGGGCGCGCCGGCGCCTCCTCGGTTCACGTCACCTTTCCCACGGCGGAGGATTGGCGGCTGCTGGGCGGGAACGGCTACCTGCAGCGCCGCGACCGGCAGTATCACTGGTTCAACGAGGGCTACGCCAGCTTCGACGATTTCCTTCAGGCCCTGTCCTCCAGCCGGCGCAAGACCATCCGCCGCGAGCGGCGCGAGGCGGTGAAGGACGGCCTCGTCATCGAGCGCCTGAGCGGAGCGGAGATCAGCGAGGAGGCCTGGGACGCGTTCTTCGCCTTCTACCAGGACACCGGCTCGCGCAAGTGGGGCCGGCCCTATCTCACCCGCGACTTCTACCGGCGCGTCGCGGAAACCATGGCGGACCGGGTGCTGCTGGTGATGGCGAGGCGCGCCGGACGCTACGTCGCCGGCGCCATCAATTTCATCGGCGCCGACGCCCTCTATGGCCGGCACTGGGGCTGCATCGAGGACCACCCCTTCCTGCATTTCGAAATCTGCTATTACCAGGCGATCGATTACGCCATCGGCGCCGGCCTCGCCCGGGTGGAGGCCGGCGCCCAGGGCGAGCACAAGCTGGCGCGCGGCTACCGGCCGGTGGAGACCCGTTCGGCGCACGCCATCGCCCATCCCGGCCTGCGCCGGGCGGTGGCGGCGTTTCTCGAAGAGGAGAGTCGCCATATCGACGCCCTGCTGCCGGAGATGGAGGCGCTGCTGCCGTTCCGGCGCAGCGGCTGAGGGGTCGGGCGCGGATTCCGCCTGCGGCAGGGCCGAATCCCCTGCCGGCGCGCCGCGTGCGCTTGACCGCGCCCGCGATGATTGTCACACCTGAGACACGAGGTTCAGTCACGCCGGCGAAGCGGCGCGCACGCTTCCTTAGGGCGCAGGCGTGCAAACGGCGGCCGCGGCGCGCAGCCTGTCGCCGGCGGCCGGCGCATGCGGGCGTGGGGCTGACATCCTGTCAGGTCTGTCGCCAGCGCCGGCCGCGGATGCGGCCGCCTGGCCTGCGATGCAATGGGAACGACATGGCGGCTTACGATCCGAAAAACGTGTTCGCTGCGATCCTGAAAGGCCAGCTGCCCAGCCACAAGGTGTATGAGGACGAGCTGACCTACGCCTTCATGGACATCATGCCCCGCGCCGACGGCCATGTGCTGGTGATCCCGAAGGCCCCCTCCCGCAACATTCTCGACATCGAGCCGGAGGACCTCGCCGCCGTGGCCCGCACGGTGAAGAAGGTGGCGATGGCCGCCAGGGAGACATTCAGGGCGGACGGCGTCACCATCCTGCAGTCCAACGAGCCGGCCGCCGGCCAGGTGGTGTTCCACACCCACTTCCACGTGCTGCCGCGCTGGAACGGCGTGGAGCTGCGCCCTGGCGGCCAGGAGGTGGCTGATCCGGAAGTGCTGGCCCGCCAGGCCGAACAGCTGCGCAAGGCCCTCGAGGGCTGCTGAGCCGCCGCCCGCCGCACATGAAAACGGCCGCCGGCTTCCGGCGGCCGCCTGCGTTTCCGGGCTCGCCAGCCCCCTTCGGGCGGTCCGCCGGTTACAGATGCCTGTCCTTCAGCAGCTGCAGCGCCTCGATGGCCTGTGAGATCGGCTCGTGGAAGGCGTTGTAGACATGGACGCCGGCCAGCCACATCCCCAGCACCAGCGGCGGCACCACGATCCAGCCAATGATCTCTTCCATGCGCTTGCGCCGGCGGCGACGCTCGGCGCGGGTCTCGTTCCAGGCGCCCATGCTGTTCCTGATCCGCATTGGGGGGCTGTCGCCGCGCGCGGCTGCGCCGCCGTCGCGGGCCTCGCCCGGTGGTCAACACCGGCGCCTGGCCTGCGCCAGGCGCGCGCTACATGACTGGCCCATGTCGGCGGCAAATGGAAGATCCCGCGCGCTCCGCGCCCGCAAAAATCGCCTCCGCCCGCCCCGCCGCGCGCCAGGCGCCATGGCGCGCGGATCCTGAAACGTGACTGGTTCCGGCCAATGAAAAAGGGCGGGAGACCATGCCCCCGCCCCGCGCTCCGTCCGGCGGCGGCCCGCCTCAGGCGTCGTCCGCCGGCCCGTCCGTCTTTTTCATCCGCCGGCGGGCCAGCTCCGCGCCGCGGCGGGTGCGCCGCGGCGGCGGCGCAGCGCGCGGAGCGGACGCCTCCGCCGGAGAGCCGGCCATGGCCCCGGCGCCGGCGGCCGCCGGTTCGGCCGCGGCCTTCTCCTCCTCCGGATACTCGAAGCGCAACGGCCCCTTGTCCCCGCGCTCCGCCGGGTCGCGCACGGTGACGCGCACCACGCCGCCGTCCTTGAGACGGCCGAACAGCAGCTCGTCCGCCAGCGGGATCTTGATGGCGCTCTGGATCAGGCGCGCCATGGGCCGGGCGCCCATGTGCTCGTCATAGCCGTTCTCCACCAGCCATTCGCGCGCCGCGTCGGAGAGCTCGATGGTGACCTTGCGGTCGGCGAGCTGCGCCTCAAGCTGCAGCACGAACTTGTCCACCACCCTGGCGATCATCTCCCGCGACAGCGGCGCGAAGGAGATGATGGCGTCGAGACGGTTGCGGAACTCCGGCGTGAACAGCCGGTTGATCGCCTCCTCGTCGTCGCCCTCGCGGCGGGTGCGGGTGAAGCCGAAAGCGGCCCTGGCCATCTCCGCCGCGCCGGCGTTGGTGGTCATGATGATGATGACGTTGCGGAAATCGACCTTCTTGCCGTTGTGGTCGGTGAGCTTGCCGTGGTCCATGACCTGCAACAGGATGTTGAACAGGTCCGGATGGGCCTTCTCGATCTCGTCCAGCAGCAGCACGCAGTGCGGGTTCTGGTCGACGCCGTCGGTGAGCAGGCCGCCCTGGTCGAAGCCGACATAGCCGGGCGGCGCGCCGATGAGGCGCGACACCGTATGCCGCTCCATGTACTCGGACATGTCGAAACGGATCAGCTCGAGGCCAAGGGCGGCGGCGAGCTGGCGGGCCACCTCGGTCTTGCCCACGCCGGTAGGGCCGGCGAACAGGTAGGAGCCGATGGGCTTCTCCGGATCGCGCAGGCCGGCGCGCGACAGCTTGATGGCCGAGGACAGGGCGCGTATGGCGTCGTCCTGGCCATAGACCACGCTCTCCAGAGTGGACTGGAGGTTGCGCAGGATCTCGGCCTCGTCGCGGGAGACGCTCTTGGGCGGGATGCGCGCCATGGCGGCGACGGTGGCCTCGATCTCCTTCACGCCGATCACCTTGCGGCGGCGGTTCTCCGGCAGCAGCATCTGGGCCGCGCCGCTTTCATCCAGCACGTCGATGGCCTTGTCGGGCAGCTTGCGGTCCTGGATGTAGCGGGCGGAGAGCTCCACGGCGGCGGTGATGGCGTCGCTGGTGTAGCGGACGTGGTGGAACTCCTCGAAACAGGGCCGCAGCCCGCGCAGGATGGCGATGGAGTCCTGCACCGAAGGCTCGTGCACGTCGATCTTCTGGAAACGGCGCACCAGCGCCCGGTCCTTCTCGAAGTACTGGCGGTACTCCTTGTAGGTGGTGGAGCCGATGCAGCGCAGCGAGCCCGAGGCCAGCGCCGGCTTGAGCAGGTTGGAGGCGTCCATGGCCCCGCCCGAGGTCGCGCCGGCGCCGATCACCGTGTGGATCTCGTCGATGAACATGATGGCGTTGGGATGCGCCTCGATCTCCTTCATCACCTGCTTGAGGCGCTCCTCGAAGTCGCCGCGGTAGCGGGTGCCGGCCAGCAGCGCGCCCATGTCGAGGGAGAAGATGGTGGCGTCGCGCAGCACCTCCGGCACCTCGCCGAGCACGATGCGGCGCGCCAGGCCTTCGGCGATGGCGGTCTTGCCCACGCCAGGATCGCCCACCAGCAGCGGATTGTTCTTCTGCCGCCGGCACAGCACCTGGATGGTGCGCTCCACCTCGCGCTCGCGGCCGATCAGCGGATCGATGCGGCCGTCGCGGGCCTTGCGGTTGAGGTTGACGCAATAGGCCTCCAGCGCCTCGGCCTTCTTGCGGCCGCGGACGCTTTCGCCATCGTCGGATCCGGGCGCGGGGGACTCGCTCTCGTCCTCGCCGCGCGGCGGGCGCGACTCGGAGTAACCGGGCCGCTTGGCGATGCCGTGGCTGATGTAGTTCACGGCGTCATAGCGCGTCATGTCCTGCTCCTGCAGGAAATACGCGGCGTGGCTCTCGCGCTCGGCGAAAATGGCGACAAGCACGTTGGCCCCCGTCACCTCTTCGCGCCCGGAGGACTGCACGTGAATGACCGCACGCTGGATGACCCGCTGGAAGCCGGCCGTGGGCTTGGAATCCTCCCGCCCGTCGGTGACCAGGTTGGAAAGCTCGGTGTCGACGTAATCGGTCAGGGTGCGACGGAGCAGCTCCATGTCCACGCCGCAGGCGCGCATCACGGCGGCGGCGTCCTGGTCATCAATGAGCGCCAGCAGCAGGTGTTCCAGCGTCGCGTATTCATGACGCCGTTCGTTCGCCAGGGCGAGGGCGCGATGCAGGGACTGTTCGAGGCTCCGTGAGAATGTCGGCAACGGCTTCCCCTTTCGCGCGTTTCAGTTCTTCTCCATGACGCACTGCAGCGGATGCTGGTGCCGTCGGGAGAACTCCATGACCTGCGCAACCTTGGTCTCGGCCACCTCGAAGGTGTAGACCCCGCACACGCCGACGCCGTGGTTGTGAACGTGCAGCATGATGCGGGTCGCGTCTTCCGGCGACTTGTTAAAAAACCTCTGGAGCACCTCGACGACGAACTCCATCGGAGTGAAATCGTCGTTGAGAAGCAGAACCTTGTACATGTCCGGGCGCTTTGGCCGCGTCCGGGTCAGCAGGGCGACGCCGGGGCCGGCGGGTTCGCCCGACCGTCTGGGGGAACCGCCAGCGCCAGAAGAGGTTCCCTGTGACCCGACAGGACCGACGCCCGCCTCCCACCGTGTTTTCATCGCCATCTTTTGCGCGTCGTCGTCTCGCCGGTCGGTTTCTCGCGGCGTTCCCGTCAGGAACGCCTGTATCTTCCAGTTTAATCCTCCCGCGTCCCGTCCGCCAGCCCGCCTGACGCCTTTTGATCCGGCAGGCGACCCGACCTGCCGCCCCGCGGGCGCGGACCGCGGCCACGGCGCGTCCCGCGCCGGGCGGAGCGGAGCCGGCCGCCGGAAGCGTCGTCGCCCGCCGCCGTATCCTGACGCCGCCGGCGCCGGCGCGACGTCCACGAATGAGACGCGGGCCGGATGGCGAAAATTGAGCGCAAGCGTGGCGAAAATTACGCGCCCCGCCTTTTTCTGCCGATGGTTAACAGCGCGCCGGCGTCCCGCGACGGAACGGCGGGCCTGACCGCCCCCGCCGCGCCGGCGCCGGCCGCGCGGCGACGCCGGCCGCCGCGCCCGTGACGGCGGAAAACGTCATTACCGGCAGCATTTTACGCCGGCTGCAGCCGCCGATCCAGCCGGCGGCGCCGGGACGCGACGGCGACGGCGCCCTCCGGCGCGCCCCGCGCGCCGGGAACGGGACGCCCGCCTGCGCTTAACCGTCCGGTAACTGCGATCCGTCTAGCTTCCAGCCAGCGCGGAAAGCCGCGCGAACGCCCGCCGCTCAGGCGGCGGTCACGGGCGACAACGGGAAGCGGAAACCATGGCGTTCGGAACGATCACGGCCAAATCAACCCTGTATCGCGGTCTGGCGGTGGTCATTGGCGTGGCGGTGGCGGTGACGGCCTTCTCCGGCCCCGCCGAGGCGCGCCGCAAGCACAGGATCCGGCACCACGCCGCTGCGGCGCAGACCTATGACCCGCCCTTCGCCGCCATCGTCGTGGACGCCAAGACCGGCCGCACCCTCTATGCGAAGAACGCCGACGCGCGCCGGCATCCGGCGTCGATCACCAAGGTGATGACCCTGTACATGCTGTTCGAGCAGCTGGAGCAGGGCCGCATGCGGCTGGACACGCCGATCCGCATTTCGGCCCACGCCGCCTCGATGCCGCCGTCCAAGCTTGGCCTGCGCCCCGGCTCCACCATCAGCGCCGAAAACGCCATCAAGGCGCTGGTCACCCGCTCGGCCAATGACGTCGCCGCCGCCGTCGCCGAACACATCGGCGGCAGCGAATCCCGCTTCGCCCAGCTGATGACCCGCAAGGCCCGGGCGCTGGGCATGACCGGAACCGTATACGTCAACGCCTCCGGCCTGCCGGACGCGCGCCAGATCACCACCGCGCGCGACCTCACCATTCTCGGCCGGGCGATCCAGGACCGGTTCCCGCAGTACTACCACTACTTCTCCACCCGCAGCTTCCAGTTCGCCGGCCAGACCATCGGCAACCACAACAGGCTGCTGGGCGCCGTCGAGGGCGTCGACGGCATCAAGACCGGCTACACCCGCATGTCCGGCTTCAACCTGCTCACCTCGGCCCGCGCCAGCGGCCGCCACATCGTCGCCGTGGTGCTGGGCGGACGCACCGGCGCCATCCGCGACCGCATCATGGCCTCGCTGGTCGCCCAGCACCTGCCCACCGCCTACGCCGGCGCGCGCATCGCGCCGAAGGTGGGCGAGGCGCGCCAGCTGCAGGTGGCCCACGCCGAGCCGCCGCGCCGCCCGGCTGACCTGCCCGCCAGCGGCGTGCGCCCGGCCGTGGCGCCGGCGGCGGACTCCGACACCGCCACGCCCTCCACCTTCCGCTGGGTGGCGGCGCGCAACGAGGCCGCCGCCGAGAACGCCGGCGTCACCCGCCTCGCCTATGCGCCGGAAACGGCGCCCTCCGCCCCGCGCGAGCTCGATTCCCGCGGCCTCGCCCGCCTCATCGCCACCAGGGCGCTGCGCCCGGCGCCTGGCGAAAGCCGCTCCGCCGGCGAGAGCGCCCAGAAGGGCGCCGCGGCGCATCCGGCCGCGCGCTCCGGCTCCTGGGTGATCCAGCTCGGCGCCACCGAGGACGAGGCGGCCGCCCGCAGGCTGCTGGAGGAGGCGCGCGAGGCCGCCGACTTCCTGAAGACGGCCTCCCCCTTCACCGAGAAGGTGGTCCGCGGCCGGGCCACGCTGTGGCGGGCGCGCTTCTCCGGCTTTGACCCGCAGTCGGCCCGCGACGCCTGCAAGGCGCTCCGCGACAGCGGCTACGAATGTTTCGCCACGCGGGGATGACGTCCGCAGGGCGCCCGCGCCCCAGGACCGGTCGCCTCAAGACCGGTCGCCTCAAGACCGGTCGCCTCAAGACCGGTCGTCCCAGGACCGACCGCCGCAGGCCGGACGCCTGCGCCGCCTGACCATTCCGCCCCGCCATCGCGCCGGCACCCGCCGCCGGCGGCCGGGGACGCCCCAAGCCGCAGCGTCGCGGAAACCGCCTTCCGCGCCGCCGCCCGCAGGACGCCTCCGGGCGGGCCTGCGCCACTCCCCGACGCCGCGTCGTTCCGCCCAGGCGAAGCGGAACGGGCGCCCGGGATGCGTAACATGTCGGGATGAAGGCGCGCCGGCGCACGGCCGTCGTTCCGGGATCCCGGCTTCACCGTCTGGAGTTAGCGATGCCGGGCCAGCAGAATATCCCTGGCTTGATTGACACGCGCCGCCAGCCACGTCGTGCCGCCGTGATCGGGATGAAGACGCTTCATCAGCGCGCGGTGGGCGCGCCGGATGTCTTCGGGACCAGCGCCCGGAGCAAGGCCCAGCACCTCATAGGCCTCCTCTTCGGTCATCGCGCCCGCGCCGACGGGGCCCCGCCGCGCGTGCGCATCTCCATCAGCGTCTTTACGCCAACCGGGGAACCGGCTGTCGAGATAAGCCTCTAGCAGGCCGGCGCCGGCGGGCTCCTGCCGGCGCAGCTGGCCGAGCAGCGCCAGCGCCTCCTCCCGCGCCAGGGCTCCGAGCCGCCACCCGGCCTGCGGCCCGGCCAGAATGACGCCGTCCACGGCGCCGCTGTCGTGATCGATGGTGAGCTCCAGCGTGGCCGTGCGCGCCCGCGACAGGCGCCCGGAGCGGCGGTTCTGGAACGGCAGGTCGAAAGGCAGGCGGAACGGCAGCTCGCCATAGGCCCAGGCGGCGGCGCCGGCGACCAGCAGCGCCATGTCGATGCGCCCGCGCAGCAGCAGCACGCCTGCCACGATGAAGCCGGCCACGCCCGCAGCCCTGCGCAGCAGCCCGGCCAGCTTTCCAGGGTCGGCGGTCTGGTAACGGGCGAGCAGCCACCACAGGGCGATGACGGCGACGACGCCGGCGAGCAGCAGCATTGGCGAATAATTCTCCCTGACGCGGCGAGAGGCGGCGACGCGGCCGCCGCCTTTCTGCTACTACACACGCGTTATATGCGCAGGCGCGCGGCGACGCCACGACAGCCGGCGAACGGCCGCTGCGGCAGCCGGAGACGCGCCGCGCCACGGCAAACGGGAACGGAACGGATGAGCAAGGTTCAGACGGCGACCACGGTGGCGGAGCTGCGCGCCATCATCTCGGGCTGGCGGCGGGAGGGCGCGCGCGTGGCCATCACCCCCACCATGGGGGCGCTGCACGAGGGCCACCTGTCGCTGGTGGAGGTGGCGAAGAAACACGCCGACCGGGTCGTGGTCTCGATCTTCGTCAACCCCACCCAGTTCGGGCACGGTGAGGACTTCGAGCGCTATCCGCGCACGCTGGAGCAGGACCTCGCCCTGCTGGCCACGGTCAGCGCCGACCTCGCCTGGACGCCGGACGTGGCGGCCATGTATCCGGCCGGCTTCGACACCACCATCAAGGTGGGCGGCCCGGCGAAGGCCGGGCTCGACGACGCCCACCGCCCCGGCCACTTCGACGGCGTGGCCACGGTGGTGACCAAGCTGCTGCTGCAGACCGGCGCCGACGTCGCCGTATTCGGCGAGAAGGATTACCAGCAGCTGCAGGTGATCCGCCAGCTGGCGCGCGACCTGAACATTCCCGCCGAGATCATCGGCGCGCCCACCCGCCGCGAGGCCGACGGCCTCGCCCTCTCCTCCCGAAACCGCTACCTGAGCGCGGAGGAGCGGGCGAAAGCGCCGGAAATCCACCGCACGCTGCAGGACGTGGCGGCGCGCATGCGCGCCGGCGCCAGCGCCGCCGAGGCGACGGCCGCCGGCGTCGCCCGCCTGGAGCAGGCCGGCTTCGTGGTGGACTACCTGCTGGCGCGCCACGCCCTGACGCTGGCGCCGGTCAGCGGCGTGGCGGAGGGCCCGGTGCGGCTGCTCGTGGCGGCGCGGCTGGGCGCCACCCGGCTCATCGACAACACCGGCGTGTGAGCGCCGCGCACCGACGCCGGATCACGGCGGCCGCCGTCCGTGCGGCCGCCCTTCTTTCATCCCCGCCCCGCTGGCGCGACGCCGGAACGCCGGCCCGCGCCCGTCACTTCGCCGACCAGGTGTAACTCGTGCTGACGCGGCCGCCGATGCGCAGCTCCGTGTCGCCGAAGCGGATCACGCCGTCGCGCTGCGGGCGCGCGCCGTAATCGATGCGGCCGGCCAGGGCGCGGGCGTCCATGTGCTGCTGTTGCGCCGCCGCGGCCGCGCCCGGGGCGCGCCGGGCGTCCCTGCGCTCCGCCGCCACCGCGCCGGCCGCCGTCGCTGCGGCCATCCCCAGCGCCAGCGCCGCCGTCACCGCCGCGCCCATCCGCATCTTCGCCTCCTGCTCCGTCGCGTCCGCCGGCGCCGCCCCGCGGCGCCGGACGCCCCTTACAGTAACCCAAGCCCGGCCAGTTCGCGTTTCATTTCTTCCGGCATGTCGCCGGTCTCCGCCGCCGCGGCCATGTCCTCCGGCGCGTCCCTGTCCTCGAGATAGCGCCAGCCCTGGAAGGCGCGATGGCGGCGCGGCCGCACCGGAATCACCTCCGGCTCCAGCATGACGCGCACCCGGCCCACGCCCTCGCCGTCGGTGAAGGGCTCGAAGCCGGCGATCCGCTGGCGGCAGGCGATGTGGCCGCGGATGACCCAGTAGAGCGAGCCGCCGGCGAGCTCGTCGCGTCGCTTCGGCATCATGCGGGTGGTGGCGTACGGCCGGCGGTCGGCGCCGCTGGCCCGCGCCATCCTTTCGTTCTGCGCGATCCACGCCCGCAGGTCGTCGATGGAATCGCAGCCGACGCAGAGCTTGATGAGGTTGAGAGGCATCGCTTTCCCCCTGGGGCGGGCCAGGCGCGGCGGCGCGGCCAGCGCCCTGTCGCATGGCGCGGCGCGCGCCGCAGCGGAACCGGCCGCGGCGACGCGCCGTCCTCCGTATTACTCGCCGATGAGCCTGCAGGCGATGTTCACCGGCGCCCTGGCCGCCTTGCGCAGGGGACCGTCGTATATGCCGCACTCCAGGATGTTGTCCGGGCCGCTGCGCCGGGCGGAGTAGACGTTGACCAGCACCTGGACGTCGCCCTTCACCCAGCGCAGGCGGTCGCGGCGCAGGTTGAGGTTGACCCTGACCAGCCGCGTGTCGCCCTCAACGGTCACCGTGCCGTCGCCGAGCTGGATCTGGCCCTCACCTGTCATGCGCCGCGGCGCGCCCGGCGCAGGATCGCCGGCGCACCAGGCGGCGATGACCACGCCTTCATGCAGTTTCGCCAGCTTCTGCGCCGCCACCGGCGACATCGAGAGGGCGACGGTGAAACCGTCGGGCAGGTCTTCCGCCGTCGCGGTCGCCGCCCCGGCCAGCAGGACGAGGCCGGACGCCAGCGCTGCAGCCATCCGTTTCATGTGGCGCTCTCTCCATGGTTTCGTCTGGCGCCGCCGCGCCCTGCGCGCAGCGCCGGGCGACGGCGCATGCGACGGCAGGCGCGACGCGCTTTTCCGGCGCGCCCGGCCGCCAGCCGCCCCGTCATGCCCTGGCCCGTTCCGGACGTCCATGGCGAGACGCCCATGGCGGGGCCGCGGGCGGGAAAAACCGCCCGCAGCCCGCGGACCATCCGGCGCGCCTGTCCCGCGCTCCAGGGCCGCCGGCCGCCATGCGCCCGGCCGGGCTCTCCGGCGGGACCCGCCCCGCGCCGCCGCCGCGCGGCCCGGCATGGCCGCGGCGACGCAGGAGCGCGCCGGCTCACGCCTGCGGCGTCACCACCGCCACCACCGCGCCTTCCTCCACCTGCTGGCCAGGCGCGACGCGCAGCTCCGCCACCACGCCCGCCACGGGCGCCGCCAGCGGATGCTCCATCTTCATCGCCTCCACCACCGCGAGGCGCTGGCCGCGCGTCACCGCCGCGCCCGCCTCCACGTAAACGGCGGTGACCTTGCCGTGCATGGGCGACGTCACCACGCCGCCGGAATCGTCCATGTGGTCGAGATCGACGGTGAACGGATCAAACGGCGCCACCACGGTCTGCCGGCCGCCGGCCACCGCCAGCTGCTGGGCGCCGGCGCGCACGCTCACCACGCCGTTGCGGAACTCCGTGCGGTCGCCCGCGCGGACCGTCACGTCCGCCTCGTCCGCCACGGCCTCGCCGACGCGGGCGCGGAGGCGCCCGTCGCGCCACTCCAGCGTCGCGTCCACGCGCACGCCGTCGGCCACCAGCTGCTGGCGCGCCGTGCGCGTTCCCAGCAGCTGGAACCCGGGCTTCGCCCGCGCCAGCGCGTCCCACGGGTCGCGCCAGCCGCCGGGCGCGTCCGCGTCCGCCGCCGGCAGGTTCAGCGCCAGCGCCGCGGCGGCGGTCGCCGCCCCGTCCGGGGCCGGGGTCTCGCCGGCCGCGCCCACGCCCAGTTCCGCCATGTGGGCGTCGATATAGCCGGTGTCGAAGCGCCCGGCGCGGAAGTCCGGCGCCTCCAGCAGGCGGCGCAGGAAGCTGGCGTTGGTCTGCGGGCCGGCCACGCGCGTCGCCGCCAGCGCCGCCGCCAGCCTTTCCAGCGCCGCGGCGCGGTCCGGGCCGTGGGCGATGATCTTGGCGATCATCGGATCATACCAGGCGGTGACCTCGTCGCCTTCCGCCACGCCGCTGTCCACCCGCACGCCCTCGCCGGCGGGCAGCTCAAGGAGGCGGATGCGCCCGGTGGAGGGCAGGAAGCCGCGGGCCGGGTCCTCGGCGTAAAGGCGCGCCTCCACCGCGTGGCCGCTGATGGCCAGATCCTGCTGGGTGAACGGCAGCGGCTCGCCGGCCGCCACGCGAAACTGCAGCGCCACCAGATCCAGCCCGGTCACCGCCTCGGTCACAGGATGCTCCACCTGCAGGCGGGTGTTCATCTCCATGAACCAGAAACGGTCCGGCCGCAGGCCGTCGCGGCCGTCGGCGATGAACTCCACCGTGCCGGCGCCCACATAGCCGACGGCCCGCGCCGCCTCCACCGCCGCCGCGCCCATGGCGGCGCGCATCTCCGCCGTCATGCCCGGCGCCGGCGCCTCCTCGATCACCTTCTGGTGGCGGCGCTGCAGCGAGCAGTCACGCTCGAACAGGTGCACCACATGGCCGTGAGCGTCCGCGAACACCTGGATCTCGATGTGGCGCGGCGCGCGCACGTATTTCTCCACCAGCACGCGCGGATCGCCGAAAGCCGCGACGGCCTCGCGCCGGGCGCTCTCCAGGGCGGGGATGAAGTCTTCCGGCGCGTCCACCCGGCGCATGCCCTTGCCGCCGCCGCCCGCCACCGCCTTGACCAGCACCGGATAGCCGATGGCGTCCGCCTCCGCCTTCAGCAGCTCCGGCTCCTGGCGGTCGCCGTGATAGCCGGGCGTCACCGGCACGCCGGCGCGGGCCGCAAGCTCCCTGGCGGCGTCCTTCAGGCCCATGGCGCGCATGGCCGCCGGCGGCGGGCCGATGAAGGCGATCCCGGCGGCGGCGCAGGCCTCGGCGAATTCCGGCCGTTCGGACAGGAAGCCGTAGCCGGGGTGGATGCAGGCGGCGCCGGCGCTGCGGGCGGCGGCGACGATGCGGTCGATGTCGAGATAGCTCTGCGCCGCCGGCGCGGGGCCGATGGCCACGGCCTCGTCCGCCATGCGCACGAAGGGGGCGTCGCGGTCGGCCTCGGAGTAAACCGCGATCACCCGCATTCCCAGCGCGCGGGCCGTGCGCATGACGCGGCAGGCGATTTCACCGCGATTGGCGACAAGAACGCTCTCGAACACGCTGGCCTCCCGCATGGTCATTGCCCGGAATCGTCCGGGTTTTCGCAGGACAGTACCACACGGTACCGGACGCGCCAGGCGCCGTCCGGATCAGAACAGCGCCAGCAGCGCCGGCAGCAGCGCCGCGGTGAGCAGGCCGTTGAGCGCCATGGCCATGCCGGCGAAGGCGCCCGCCACCTCGCTGCTCTGGAAGGCGCGCGCCGTGCCGATGCCGTGGGCGGCGACGCCGATGGCGAAGCCCCGCGCCGCCGGATCGCGCACCTTCATCAGGTTGAACAGCGGCGTGGCGATGATGGCGCCGGCGACGCCGGTGCCCACCGTGGCCACCATGGCCAGCGCCGGCACGCCGCCGATGATGTCCGCCACCGCCATGGAGATGGGCGCCGTCACTGACTTGGGCGCCAGCGACAGCAGCAGCGACTCGCGCACGCCGAGGAGATGGGCCACGCCCACCACGGAGACGATGGCCGCCAGCGAGCCGCAGGCCAGCGACACGGCGATGGGCAGCAGCGCCCGCTTCACCAGGGCGATGTTCTCCACCAGCGGAATGGCCAGCGCCACCGTCGCCGGACCGAGCAGGAAGCTGATGAGCTGCGCGCCGCGGTAATACTCCTCGTATGGCGTGCCGGTGAGCTCCAGCAGCAGGCCGGTGATCGCCACCGAAACCAGCACCGGATTGGCGAGGGGGTGGCCGTTCACCCGCCGGCCGATCCAGCTGGCGATGACGAAGGCGCCCACCGTCGCCAGCGTCCAGGTGAGCGGCGCGTGCTGCGCCCATGCGAGAAAGGCGTCGAGACGCCCGCTGAAGCTGGCCGCGCCGTTCATTGCGCGCCCTCCCCGCCGCCCCCCGCCCGGCGCCGCGCCTGCCAGCGCGCCGCAAGCGCATAGGTCCATGCGGTGACCGCCAGGGTGATCACCAGCGAAACGGCGAGGGCGGCGAGAATGGCCGCGGACCTGTCCGCCACCACCGGGCCGAGGCTGATGACGCCGACGCCCGCCGGCACGAACAGCAGCGACAGCACGCCAATGAGGCCGCGGCTGGCCTGGACGACCGGCTCCGGCGGCCGGCCGCCGCGCAGCAGCAGGATGGCGGCCATCAGCGCCATGCCGGTGACCGGCCCCGGCACGGGCAGCGCCAGCAGCCGCGAAACCGCCTCTCCGGCGAGCTGGCAGAGGAGGAGGCCGGCGAGACCCATGAGAACGTTTGACATGTCGGCTCCGGAATACGCGTCGCCGCCCCGCCCCCGGCCGTCCCGGCGGAGCCGGGCGCAGGGGGATCGCGGACGTTGTCGCGGATGTGGTCATGAACCACGATTGCGGCGAATCATGACCGGACGAGAGGACGGCGCCGGCGCACGCGGCGCAAGGCCGCCGCCGCGGCGGGGCGGGCGCCTCCCGCCCGTTTCGCGGTCATGGCGCCGGCGCGCCGCGCAGCGCCCGTTGACGGCCCCGGCGGGAGCCCGGCGGCTGGCCGGCGCACGCGCCTGTTGGCCCGGACCGCCGCGTGGGGTATGAACGGACATTGGAAACGCACTGGCGGCCAGGAGATCCGGCTGGACCAGCCGCTGCTCCGGGCCGGGAGCGCCGCGACGGGGCGGCGTCACCGGCGGCGGACGGCGAAACCGACGGCGGGCCGCAGGGACGGGGCGGTCACGGCGAACCGAACGCGAAACCTGGCAGGCCTCCTTGGTGAACACGCACCGCACCTCCGACGTCCTGATCAAGCTCGCCGGCGGCACGAGCGAGCGCGTCTCCGTCGGCGAAATCGTCGCCTCGCTGCATCACCAGGCGTTCGCGCTGCTGGTGGTGGTGCTGGGTCTGCCCAACTGCCTGCCGATGCCGCCGCCGATTCCCCTGATCTCCGGCCTGCTGCTCGGCTTTGTGGCGGCGCAGATCGCGCTTGGCATGCATACGCCGTGGCTGCCGAAGGCGCTGCTGCGCAGGACGGTGGCGCGCGCCGACGTGGCCCGCGCCGTGGCGCGCGCCCTGCCGGCGGTGTACCGGCTGGAGCGGATTTCGCGCATGCGCCTCGCCTATTTCAACCGGCCGTGGGGCATGCGCATCACCGGGCTGGCGCTGTTTCTGATCGCCGCAGGCCTGCTGGTGGCGCCGCCGTTCATCGGCCAGATCCCGCTGGGTTTCGCCGCCTGTCTGGTCGGGCTCGGGCTGGTGGAGCGCGACGGGGTGATGGCGTTCAGCGGCTTCACCTTCGGTGCCATCGGCATCGCGCTGAGCCTGAGCTTCGTGGCGGCGATCGTCGGCGGCGTCGCCTCGCTGTTCGGCCTGCGGTGAGCCTGCCCCGCGACCGGAGCGCGGCCGGCGCGGCGCGGCGCGACGGGCGCGCCCTCAGCGCCCGGGAACGGGATCCGGCTCCAGCAGCCGCAGGCCGCGCATGCTGGCGTGGCCGTTGCGGCCGATGATGACATGGTCATGCACCGTGATGCCCAGCGGCGCGGCGACGCGCATGATCTCGCGCGTCATGCGGATGTCCGCCGCCGATGGCGCCGGATCGCCCGACGGATGATTGTGCACCAGGATGATGGCCGACGCCGACAGCTCCAGCGCCCGTTTCACCACCTCCCGCGGATAGACCGGCGTGTGGTCCACGGTGCCGCGCTGCTGCTCCTCGTCGGCGATCACGCCGTTGCGCCGGTCCAGAAACAGCGCCCGGAAATGCTCGCGGTCGGCGAAGGCGAGAATGGTGCGGCAGTATTCCAGCAGCTGCGACCATGAGGCGACCGTCCGGCGCTTCATCACCGCGCCGCGCGCCAGCCGCGCCCCGGCGGCGGCGACGATCTTCAGGTCAAGCGCCACCTGGCCGGTCACCCCCTCCACCTCCTCCAGCAGCCGCGGCGGCGCGGCGATGACCTCGGCGAAGGAGCCGAAACGGGCGATGAGCGCCTTGGCCAGCGGCTTCACGTCGCGCCGCGGTATCGAGCGGAACAGCACCAGCTCCAGCAGTTCGTAATCCGGCAGCGCCTCCGGCCCGGCGTCGCGAAACCGCGCCCGCAGCCGTTCGCGGTGACCGGCGTGATGCGGCGCCTGCGGCGCCGGCCGCTTGCCCGGCATGGCCCCCTCCCCGTCGCCGTCACTCATGGAGCGGGGCCGCGCGCCCGCCCCTTACAGGAAAACCTGTCCGGCGGCGACGAAAAATGGCCAGGACGCATGCTGACTGCGACCAGGGACAGGCAAAATCATCGCCGCGCGATGCAGTTTTATACAATATCTGACGCAATGATCCCGTACGCGCAAATATTTTGCGCGCACCCCCGCGCCCGGCGACAGCCTCCTGCTTGGCCGCCCGCGACGACGACTGCGCCCGCGCATGAAAACGGCCCGGTCCTGACCAGAACCGGGCCGCAGCCTGTCGCCGGAAGGGCGTGGCTCAGCGCACCGTCACCGGGGGCTTGTCCAGCCCGGCCGGCGAGGCGGTGAAGACCTCCACGCCGGTTTCGGTGACTCCCACCGAATGCTCGAACTGGGCCGAAAGCGAGCGGTCGCGCGTCACCGCCGTCCAGCCGTCGGAGAGGATCTTCACCCCCGGCTTGCCGAGATTGATCATCGGCTCGATGGTGAAAAACATGCCGGGCTTCAGCTCCGGCCCCTCGCCCGGGCGGCCGAAGTGCAGGATCGAGGGATTGTCGTGGAACACCCGGCCGAGACCGTGGCCGCAGAAGTCGGTCACCACCGAGCAGCGCTCGGATTCGGCGTAGCTCTGGATGGCGTGGCCGATGTCGCCGGTGGTGGCGCCGGGCTTCACCGCGGCGACGCCGCGCTGCAGGCATTCATAGGTGATGTCGATGAGGCGCGCCGCCTTGCGCGGGATTTCGCCCACCGCATACATGCGGCTGCTGTCGCCGTGCCAGCCGTCGACGATCACGGTCACGTCGATGTTGACGATGTCGCCCTCGCGCAGCGGCTTGTCGCTGGGCATCCCGTGGCAGACGACGTGATTGATGGAGGTGCAGCAGGAAAAGCCGAAGCCGCGATAGTTGAGCTGCGCCGGATAGCCGCCGCGCTCCAGGCCATAGTCGCGCACCCACTGGTCGATCTGCAGCGTGGTGACGCCCGGCCGGACCCGGTCCACGAGCATGTCGAGGATTTCGGCCGCCAGCCGGCCGGCCTTGCGCATGCCCTCGAAATCCGCCGGTTCGTGCAGTCTGATCTGATCCGTCCGCCGCCTCGCCACCTGCGCGTCCTTTCCAGTTTGCTTCGCCCGGCGCCCTGTCCGCCGCTGCGGCCGCCCGCCCGGATTGCACCCCGCGGGCCGGCGCGTCAAGCCGGCGGCTGGCCGCGCCCTGCGCCCCGCCGCGCGCCCGCGGTTTTGCGCCCGGCCGCGGAGCGGTGTATGCAGCCGCGTCGCAACAGCCCGATGGCGGAGAACATGTCTCACCCCGCGTCCGACGCCAGCCACGACGCCGAAGCAGCCTGGGGCGCCCACGCGCCAGGCCCCCTGGTGCGCGCCATTCTCGGCCTCACCAGGGCGATGCCGGACAACTGGCCGGGCCGGCGCGCGGCGCTGGCGCTGCGGCGGGTGGCCATCCGCGCGCTGCGCGGCGCGCCGGTGGACGTGGAGGCGCTGGGAGCGCGCATGCGTCTGTATCCCTATCGCAACGTGTGCGAAAAGAAGGTGCTGTTCACGCCGCAATATTTCGACCCCGGCGAGCTGGCCGTCCTCGCCGCCCATGTGGCGCAGGCGCGCGCGCGCGGCGAGAGCTTCCAGTTCATCGACATCGGCGCGAACATCGGAGCCTATTCGGTGTTCGTGGCGGCGAAGGCCGGCCCGGACGCGCGCATCCTGGCCATTGAGCCCCAGCCGGACATCTTCGAACGGCTGACCTTCAACATCCGCCAGTGCCCCTCGCCGACGGTGAAGGCCATCGCCTGCGCCGTGGCGGACAAGTCCGGCGAGCTGACGCTGTTCCTCGATCCGGCCAACAGCGGCGAGTCGAGTCTGCGGGTGCTGCCTTCGGGCGGGGCGCGCAGCATCCGCGTGCCGGCCACGCCCCTGCTGCAGCTGCTGCAGGACGAGGGCTTCACCCGGGTCAACGCCATGAAGCTCGACGTGGAGGGCGCGGAGGACATCATTCTGGAGCCGTTCCTGCGCGAGGCGCCGGACAGCCTGCTGCCGGACCTGATCGTGATGGAGGACGGCTCCAGCCGCTGGCAGGTGGACCTGCCCTCGCTGGTGCGCGCCCGCGGCTACCGCCTGAAGCTGCGCACGCGGCTGAACTTCGTGTTCGAACGCGCCGGCTGACCGGACGGTTCGCCGGCGGCGGCGCGCCTGCGCCCCCGCGACGGTCAGGGCCTGCGCGCGCGTCGCAGGAGCGCCAGGCCAGTCCGGGGCATGACGGCGACTGGCCCGCCGGGAGAAAGGGCGCGCCCGCGTAAGCCTCTCCGCCGCGGCGCCCAGGATGCGCCCGCAGGGGCCGCCGCGCACGGCGCCGGGACCACGTCCCGCCAGCCGCCCCGGGGGCCTTCCTCACATTCGGAACAGGCCGAATTTCGTCTCCGGAACCGGCGCGTTGAGACAGGCGGAGAAGGCGAGGCCAAGCACGTCGCGCGTCTCGGACGGCAGAATGACGCCGTCATCCCACAGACGCGCCGTGGCGTAATAGGGGTTGCCCTCCACCTCATACTGCGCCCGGATCGGCGCCCGGAACGCCTCCTCCTCCTCCGCCGGCCAGGTCTTGCCCCCGGCCTCGAGACTGTCGCGGCGGATGGTGGCCAGAACGCTCGCAGCCTGCTCGCCGCCCATCACCGAAATGCGGCTGCACGGCCAGGTGAACAGGAAACGCGGCGAATAGGCCCGCCCGCACATGCCGTAATTGCCGGCGCCAAACGAACCGCCCACCACCAGGGTGATCCTGGGCACGCGCGCCGTGGCCACCGCCGTCACCAGCTTTGCGCCGTCGCGGGCGATGCCGCCGGCCTCATACTGGCGCCCCACCATGAAGCCGGAAATGTTCTGCAGGAACAGCAGCGGAATGCGCCGCTGGCAGCACAGCTCGATGAAATGCGCCCCCTTCAGCGCGCTCCCGGAAAACAGGATGCCGTTGTTGGCGATGATCCCCACCGGAACGCCGTGCAGCCGGGCGAAGCCGGTGACCAGCGTGGTTCCGTACAGTTTCTTGAACTCGTCGAACTCCGAGCCGTCGACAAGGCGGGCGATGATCTCGCGCGCGTCGTACTGCTTGCGCAGGTCCGTCGGCACGATGCCCTCCAGCTCGGCCGCGTCATAAAGCGGATCGACCGGCGGCGCGAGGGCGATGTCCGGCCGTTTCGCCGTATTGAGCGAGGCGACGATGCGCCGGGCGATGGCGAGGGCGTGGCTGTCGTCCACGGCGTAATGGTCGGCGACGCCGGAGCGGCGGGCGTGCACGTCGGCGCCGCCCAGGTCTTCGGCCGAAACCACCTCGCCCGTGGCCGCCTTCACCAGCGGCGGGCCGCCGAGGAAAATGGTGCCCTGGCGGCGCACGATGACGGTTTCGTCGGACATGGCCGGCACATAGGCGCCGCCCGCCGTGCACGAGCCCATCACCACCGCGATCTGCGGTATGCCCAGCGCCGACATGTTGGCCTGGTTATAGAAGATGCGGCCGAAATGGTCGCGGTCCGGGAACACCTCGGTCTGGTGCGGCAGGTTGGCGCCGCCGGAATCGACCAGGTAAACGCAGGGCAGCCGGTTCTCGAGGGCGATCTCCTGGGCGCGCAGGTGCTTCTTCACCGTCATCGGGTAATAGGTGCCGCCCTTGATGGTGGAGTCGTTGCAGACGATCATCACCTCGCGGCCGCTGACCCGGCCGACGCCGGCGATCAGCCCGGCGCCGTGGATGGGCTCGCCATACATGCCGTCGGCGGCGAGCGCGCCGATCTCCAGGAAGGGCGCGCCCGGATCCAGCAGGCCCGCCACCCGCTCGCGCGGCAGCAGCTTGCCGCGGGCCACGTGCCGCTCGCGCGCCTTTGGCGGCCCGCCGGCGAACACCGCCTCCCGTTTCGCCATCAGCTCCGCCCGCAGCGCGGCCCACGCCTCGGCGTTGGCCCGGAACTCGTCGGAGCGCACGTTCGCGACGGAACTGATCACTGGCACGGCGTGTCCTCCCCATCCTGCCCGCGGCGGGCGCCGCACAGTACTGAAGCGTATCAGACGGCGAATGCAAGCCCGCATTTCCGTGACGGCGGCGGTGACCAGCCGGGGATACCGGCAAAAAGGCGCCGCTGGTATCAACAGCCTGTCAGGATGTCCGCCAGCGGGAGGATGACATGAACAGCTTCGTCGCCGGCATCGGCTGTCTGGCCGCGCTTATTCCTGCCGGAGCCAGCCTGCACATGCTGTTCCGGCGACCGGAGAACAGGCCCTACGCCCTCTGTCTCGGGCTGAGCGCGGCCGGAGCGACCGGTTTCGCCGCCGCCTGCCCGGCGGCCTTTGGGGGAGGCGCGCCGGAATCCGCCGCCCTCCATGCATGCGCCTTCGTGAGCCTGACGGCGGTCATCGTGTCCTGGGGGGTGTTCCTGAGCAGCCTGACGCGCCGCCGCCTCCTGCGCCGCCGTCACCGGACGGCCGGCTAGGGCGCGACGCGGCGCGTCGGGCCGAACACCGCTTCAAAGCGGTCGCGCAGCGCCTGGTCGACCTCGGGCATGGTCACCGGCACGCCGAGATCGACGAGGCTGGTGACGCCATGGCCCTGCACGCCGCAGGGCACGATGCCGGAGAAATGCTCCAGGTCCGGCTCGACGTTCAGGCTGATTCCGTGGAACGACACCCAGCGGCGCAGGCGAACGCCGATGGCGGCCACCTTGTCCTCGCGCATGGAGCCGTCCGGCAGCGGCGGCTTTTCCGGCCGGCGCACCCAGACGCCGACGCGCCCCTCGCGCCGCTCGCCGGCGACGTTGAAGACCGCCAGGGTTTCGACAAGCCACTCCTCCAGGGCGCAGACGAAGGCGCGCACGTCCTGGCGGCGGCGCCTGAGGTCAAGCATCACATAGACCACGCGCTGCCCGGGGCCGTGATAGGTGAACTGTCCGCCCCGCCCGACATGGCGCACGGGGAAACGGTCCGGATCCACCAGATCCTCCGGCCTGGCCGAGGTGCCGGCGGTGTAGAGCGGCGGATGCTCCACCAGCCAGGCGAGCTCGCCGGCCTCGCCCGCGGCGATCGCGGCGGCGCGCTCCTCCATGAAGGCGACGGCGTCGTCATAGGCGGTGAGACCGTCGCTGATCCGCCACTCCACCGGCGGCGAACCGGGCGCCGGCAGAAAGAGATGGCGCGGCCGCGCTGCGGGCGCGGCGCCAGCATGGCCAGCCGTCTGTACCGTCATGGATTCGCCTCCTGCCGGACCGGCGCCAGCGGGTGTTTCTGGCGCGGGGGCGGTTTTACACCCGGGCGCGGCGACCCGCCACCCGCGTCAGGGGGGCGGCGCGCATGGCCCGCCCGGAGGCGCTGCGCCCCCCGCCCTTCCGCCCTGCCTGCCCGGAGCGGCCCCCCTAGCCGCAGACGCGGATGGCGGCGACGGCGCGGCCCGGCGCCTCGACGCGGCGACGCTTGCGCGCCCAACCCACAGGATCGCGGCAGTTGTTCACAGCTGGCGCTTGTCGGGACCGGAAGCATCTGTTACATGCCCAGCCATCGACGGCGGACGGCTGACTTTCGCTAAAGACCACCCCTCCTCACGGTGGTCCAGAAACGGCCAGGCGCGTTGATCACGAGCGGTCGTGGCGGAATGGTAGACGCGCTAGCTTGAGGTGCTAGTCCTGGAGACGGGGTGGAGGTTCGAGTCCTCTCGACCGCACCAACCACAGGTGGTTGGTGAAAGTTACGGACAGTGCGACGCGCCGCAGGGCGCGTTTTTTGTTTTCAGCCTCCCCGTCATTCCCGCGAGAGCCCGCCCCTCCCCGGCCGGCGCGCCTGCGCGCGTGCGCGCCCGCCCCGAACCTGAGCCGGGACGGCAGGTAGAAACAGTCTGTTTCGACTAGTCCATAAAGACCAAGTATACATTCCGCCTTGCCGGACGCGCAGACTGCATATTATACAAAAGTATGGGCCGATCCGTCGTCATTTCCTGACGGGATCGTGATCATAAGCCTGTTATTTCGCCGGAAGAACGCTTAGCATGCACGACCTATCGCCTGATAAGGCGGTCTAACCACAATAACATGTCAGAGGAGGATGCCGTGGACAGACGTCAGTTTCTTGTCACGGGCGCGGCCGCCGTCGCCGGCGCCGCGCTCGCCAGACCCGCCATCGCAAAGGGCAAGAAATATGATCCCGGCGCCAGCGACACAGAGATCCGGCTCGGCCAGACCATCCCGTACAGCGGCGCCGGCTCCGTTTATGGCGCGGTGGGCCGCGCCCAGGCCGCCTATTTCGAGGAGCTGAACGCCAAGGGCGGCGTCAACGGCCGCAAGATCAGGTTCATCTCGCTGGACGACGCCTACAGCGCCCCCAAATGCGTCGAGGCCACCCGCCGCCTCGTCGAGCAGGACGAGGTGCTCGCCTTCTTCGGCTCGCTCGGCACCGCCCCGCAGGTCGCCGTGCAGAAATACCTGAACGGCAAGGGCATTCCGCAGCTGCTGCTCAACACCGGCGCGCCGCGCTTCAATGATCCCAAACAGTATCCGTGGACCACGCCCGGCCTGCCGCTCTACTCGATCGAGGCCACCATCCTCGCCAACTTCGTCGCGAAGGAGCTGCCGGGCGCCAGGGTCGCGGTGCTGTCGCAGAACGACGAATACGGCCGCGATTACCTCAACTACTTCAAGAAGGCGCTTGGCGACCGCGGCGCCGTGGTGGCCGAGGCCACCTATGACCTCACCGACGCCACCGTCGACTCGCAGATGCTGAAGCTGTCGCAGTCCGGCGCCGACGTTTTCTACAACTGCAGCTCGGGCAAGTTCACCACCCAGTCCATCAAGAAGGTGCACGAGCTCAACTGGAAGCCGAAGCTCAACATCATCATCTCCACCTCGGCGGGCTCGTCCATCATCAATCCGGCCGGCGAGGAGGCGACGCGCGGCCTCTACTGCGCCCAGTACGTGAAGAACATCAGCGAGAAGCGCTGGCAGGACGATCCGGCGGTGAAGGAGTGGGAGGCGATCCGCGCCAAACACCTGCCCAACATCGATCCGGACAACAACATCGCCTTCCTCGGCTATTCCGTCGGCGTGCTGATGGCCGGCATCCTCGAGAAGTGCGGCGACGAGCTGACCCGCGAGAACGTGCTGAAGCACGCCACCAACCTCGCCGGCCAGACCGCGCCCGCGCTGCTGCCGGGGATCACCTACGGCATCACCCCGACCGACTATTCGCCGTTCAACGCCATGATCATGGGCCGTTATGACGGCAAGTCGTGGGAGCTGATGGGCGACCCGATCTCGCGTTAAGGCCAGCGTCACGCGCCTGCGCCGCCGCTCCCGCCCGCCCCGCCGGGCGGGCGCTGGCGCTGGCGCCTTTGGAGGCCGCGCCGGCCTGTCCGCCGCCAGGCGGGCGTCTCACGGCGCCGGCGCAGGGCCGCGGACAGGGCGCCGGCGCCTGCCGGGACTCCCGGGCGCACGGCGCGGCGCCGTTTGCCGGGCGGCTTACAGGGCGGCGAGCTCGCGCAGCCGCTCCGGATCCCGGATGCGCACGCCGGCGGGGGTGATGACCAGCGCCTGCTGCTGCGCCAGGCGGCGGAAGGTGCGGCTGACGGTCTCGATGGTGAGGCCAAGATAGTCGGCGATGTCGCGCCGGCTCATGGGCAGCGGCGTCTCGGGTTGCTGGCGGACCCGCCCGCCGGCGATCTCCGCCCAGCGCCGGTCAAGCAGCAGCAGGAAGCAGGCCAGCCGCTCCTCCGCCGTGCGCCGGCCCAGCAGCACCATCTGCTCGCGGGCGCAGGCCAGCTCCTCCACCGCCAGCTCGTGCAGCCGCCGGCCCATGTGCGGCAACCGCCCGGCCAGCGCCAGGAAGGCGCGGCGCGAGAAGGCGCACACCGCCATGTCGGTCACCGCCTCAACTGCGCAGACAGGTCGGGCCGCAGGGTCGAAACCGATGAAATCCCCCGGCAGCGCGAAGCCGACGATCTGCCGGCGGCCGTCCGGCAGGGTGCGCGCCAGCCGCGCCATGCCGCTGCGCACGTTGAACACGCAACCGCCCGGAGCGCCGTCGCCGCCGGCCCCGGCGGGCGCGAGCCCTTCCGGCGTCAGCGTCTGCCCCGCGCGATAGACAAGCCGTCGCGACAGGTCGGCGGCCTGCGCCAGCTCATCGTCGCCCAGGCAGTCGCACACGCCGCGCCTTCGCACGGGGCATCCGCAGCAGGGCTCGGGTTCGGCGCGCGACGCGGTGTGGACTGGCTGGTTCATGGACATCTCGCGCAAACGCCAGCGGGCGCCTTTCCCGGGGCCGGACCGCCGCGACCGGGGCGGCCCCTCCGCTGGCCAGAATCATTCTAACCTGGCTTGCGTCCGGTTTTCACGGAATTTCCGCCCGCAGACCCGCTCAAGCCCGGGCACGATCACGCGACCACGACAAAATCGCACGTTCCCGCAAGATCGCCAGGCTTCCGGACGCGCAGACGCAGCGTCCCCCCGCCTGACCGTGGAATCCGCCGCCGATTCGCCGCCATCCGCGCCGCGCAAGCCGGCCGTGGCGCCGGCGCGCGCTCCGGCCCGCCGCCGGAACTGTATCCATTTGGCAACATCCGGTTCGGGAATGGGCGGTTCCGGCCGTACGGGCGCCCAGGAGTTGATCCTGATCAATTCATGGGCGCCGTTCCTGGCGTTTTCTCCCCTGCGCGGGCGGCGACGGCGCGGACCTTCGCCCGGACGTCCGGGGGGAGCCTCCGCCAGGGCCCGCCCGCCGGCCTTTCCTGTGGGGCGCGCCCCGCAGGAAAGGCCGGAGAGTCCGGCGTCGCCCGCGCCCGCGACGCGCGTCGCGACCGACAGGATATTTCACCGGCCGACGGCCGCCGCGCCGGACGCCGGGGACGTAGCAGAGAGCTTGTGATGAAACCGACTTTCGCCCGCGCCGGCCTTCTCGCCGGCCTTCTGGCCGCCACCGCCCTCACCGCGCCGGCCTTCGCCGCCGACCTGCCGGCCCGGAACCAGGCGCCGGAAGCCCCGGTCGTGCAGCAGTGGAATCCGTGGATGGTGCGCGCCCGCGCCCTGCTCGTGGTTCCGCGCGACGAGGCGAAGCTCTACACCGCCGGCGAGCGCCTGCCCGGCGCCAATGTCGACGTGTCGAACTCCGTCGTTCCCGAGCTCGACATCACCTATTTTTTCACGAAGAACCTCGCCGCCGAGCTGATCCTGGGCGTCACCCCGCACAGGGTGAAGGGCGCGGGCTCCATCGCCGGCACGCCGGTCGGCAAGGCCTGGCTGCTGCCCCCCACCCTGACGCTGCAGTATCACTTCACCGGTCTGGGCGCGTTCAGGCCCTACGTCGGCGCCGGCGTGAACTACACGGTGTTCTTCGACGAGCGCGCCCGCGGCCCGTTCAGCTCCTTCCGCCTGAAGGACAGCTTCGGCTTCGCCCTGCAGGCCGGCCTTGACTACATGATCGACGAGCACTGGGGCTTCAACGTCGACGTCAAGAAGATCTTCCTGAAGACCGACGTGAAGCTGGACCACGGCGTGGTGTACGGCAAGGTCCACCTCGACCCGTGGCTGGTGTCCACCGGCGTCACCTACCGCTTCTGACACGCGCCCGCCGGCGGCCCGCGCCCGCGCCGGGGCCGCCGGACCACGGAACCGGCGGAACGGCGCCCGCGCCGCTCCGCCGCCGCCAAGGCGACCAGGGCTGGGGGACTGCCCGGATCGCCAGACGTGACCGGACCGCATTGGGGCGCAGCCATGCTGCGGGGGGCGAATCCGGATCACGTCCAGGGCCAGACGCCATCGGGGGCGTCTGGCCCTCTTTTTCCCCGCGTCTCCCCCGCGTCGCGGCCGCGCCGGCCGCGGACGTACAAAAGGGACATGTGTCCCGAAAAATCGCCGGGATTTGATCTGGATCAATTCGTCGCGCCCCGCGCCAGGCGATGCTGACCACCAGTCAGGCGCCGTTCCGGCCATGGCGGCGCGGCCAGACTTATGGCCCCGCCGGTTTCAGAACCGGAAACATGCTGACTGGCGGCCGGGCAAGGGGGGCTTGTCCGGCGGGCCATGCGCGAACCGGGTTGCGAAGCAGGGGGCAGGCCTTGCCTGCAAGGGGAAGCTTCCCGGCGAGCGTCTCGGGCCAGATGTCGTCGGGGCGACACTGGCCCTTTTTCTTTGCCTCACCGGACGTTGCGCCTGTCGCTCTGGAGCGGGCCCCGCGCCGGCGCCGTCCGGCGCGAAGATTTTGCCGCGGGGGTCAGTTCGCGC
Organism: Camelimonas abortus; assembly: GCF_042432745.1. NCBI lineage: Bacteria > Pseudomonadati > Pseudomonadota > Alphaproteobacteria > Hyphomicrobiales > Chelatococcaceae > Camelimonas > Camelimonas abortus. The sequence continues at coordinate 1,372,329 of NZ_JBHLWR010000006.1, forward strand.
GGCTGTAAAGCCCGCGGAAGGAGACATTGGCGCCGCCGCACAGGCCGTTGTCTTCGGCCAGCAGCCAGGGGCCGACGCGGCGCAGCCACACCTTGCAGCTGGATTCGTCGCCACGCTCCGCCGGGGCGAAGCCGTCTGCGGTGACGGCGAAGGAGAGCCCGCCGCCCTGCGGCCGCGCCTCGCCGGAAAATTCGCCGGTATTGACCGCCCCGCGCTTCACCCGCGCCGGATCCAGCCCGCCGAACGTGGCCTCGCCGGCGACGGCCAGCGTTCCCGGGTCCCTGCCCGGCGCGATTCGGATCTGCGCCTCGACGCGCCGCCACGTCCCGGTCCAGGCGTCGGGCCCGGCCGGAACCGCGGCCGGCTCCGGCGTCAGCTCCGCCGCGCTGAGCCAGCCGGAGCGGACGATCTCCGGCAAGGTCACGCCGGCGCGCCGGCGGCTGGCGACGTAGTGGGCGCAGACGAAATCGCCCGCGGAGCCCGAGACGATCACCCGGTCGCCGGCCACCACATAGGCCGTCTCCCGGCAGGTCTTGCGGAAGGCGGGGCAACCGGGGCCGCCGCGGTAAAAATGGGCCCGGGCGGCGCTCACCTTCGCCGTGGCCAGCTCATCCGGCCGGGAAAGGTCCGGTCCGCCGGCGCAGTCCTGCGCCAGGGCCGCCGGCGACGCCGCCGCCAGCATCGCCGCGGCGAGGCCGCCCGCCAGCGCCGCCCTCCGCCTCCGCTCCGGTTCGCGCTTCGCCATCGTCGTCTCCCCTCCGCCGGTCCCGCCGGCCTCACACGATATCCAGCCGGAAGCCGTCGCCGTCGCGGCTGATGAGTCCGCGGCCATCGGCGGTGAAATGGCCGCCGATGACCGGCGTGCCGGCGTCGGCCAGGCGGGCGAACAGGCTGCGGCGCGTCTGCGCCGAGGCCGCCTGGTCATGATCCGCCGTGGACGACCACTCGGGCCGGGCGATCTGGCAGGGATGATGCATGACGTCGCCGCCCAGCAGCAACTCCTCGCCCTTCGAGCGCAGCAGGATGCTCATGTGGCCGATGCTGTGGCCGGGCGTGGCCACGGCGAACACGCCGGGGGCGATCTCCTGGCCGTCGTCCACCAGATCGACCAGACCGGCCGCCGCCACCGGGGCGACGGAATCGTCGAACACGGCGCGGTGCTCGGCGTCCTCCTGCTGGTCGCGCCAGTAGTTGAAGTCCGTGCGGCTCATGGCGTAGCGCGCTTTCGGGAAGGCGGGAACCCAGGCGTCGCCCTCCAGCACGGTGTCCCAGCCCACGTGGTCCACATGCAGGTGGGTGTTGATCACCAGATCCACCGTCTCCTTCGGCGCGCCGGCCTGCGCCAGCCAGTCGAGGAACGGGTCGGCGCGGTCGTTCCAGTGGGGAACCTTGCGCCCCTGCTTGCGGGCGCCGAGGCCGGTGTCCACCAGGATGCGCGCGTCCGGGGTCTCGACGATGAAGGTCTGCACGGCGATCTTCAGCCGGCCGCGATCGTCGGCGAAATGCGGACGCAGCCAGTCGATGGCCATGACTTCCTCAGGCGTGGCCTGCGGCAGGATGAACCGGCTGCCGCCGGTCGCGGCCAGCTCGACCACGCGGGTCACGGTGATGTCGCCAATTTTCCATTGGGCCATGGGGGATTCTCCGGGCTGTGGCCGGCGGCGCGGAAGCCCTCCGCCGGCCTGCGGCATGGCGCGGGGCCGGGCCCCGCGCCGGCTCAAGCGCGCAGGGTCAGGCCGCCGTCCGCGACGAGGCCGTGGCCGGTGATGAAGTCCGCCTCGTCCGAGGCGAGCAGGAACACCGCCCGCGCCATGTCCTCCGGCTGGCCAAGGCGGCGCAGCGCCGCCTTCTTCGCCCAGATGGCGGCGATCTCCGGATTGGAGAAGGAGGCGCCGGTCATGCCGGTGTGAATGGCGCCGGGCAGCAGATAGTTGGCGGTGATGCGGTATTTGCCCAGCTCCAGCGCCAGGGTCTTGGTGAGGCCGGCCACCGCGTGCTTGGAGGCGGTGTAGGCGGCCAGGCCAATGTCGGTGTCGAAGGCCATCACCGAGGCGGTGTTGATGATGCGCGCCCTGCCCTTCTGAAGCGCCCGCTCGCGCAGGGCGGGAATGAAGGCGCGCGAGGCCCGGAACTGCGCCGTGACGTTGACCTCCAGCACCCGGCGCCAGTCCTCGTCCGTGGTCTCCTCCGCCAGCCAGCGGCCGCTGACGCCGGCGTTGTTGAACAGGATGTCGACGCCGCCGAAATGGTCGAGCGCGGTCTGCAGCATCGCCTGCGGCGCGTCGTCGTCCGTGACGCTCCTGGCCAGCGGAACAATGTTGGGCTCGCCCGCATGGACCGTGGCGATGACGGACTCCGGCCTGTCGACGGCGACGACCTTCGCGCCCTCGGCGGCGAACAGCTGCGCGGTGGCGCGGCCGATGCCGGACGCCGCGCCGGTGATGACCGCGACCTTGCCCTCAAAGCGTTTCACCTGCGTTTTCTCCCTGCCGTTGCGGGTCTGCCCGCCGCGGCGGGCGCCCGTTCCTGTGCGTCATGACGTGTCGCCGGCCGCGCCATGGGGACGACGCCTCCCGGGAGGCGGGCCGCCGCGGGACGGCTCAGCGCCCCTGCCAGCGCGGCGCGCGCTTTTCGACGAAGGCGCGCGGCCCCTCGAGGAAGTCCAGGGTGGCGGCGTTGCGCGCCGCCGCCTCCTCGCCCAGCCGGCGCAGGTCCGCGTCGGAGAGGTCATGGGCGCGGCGGGCCACGGCGAGGCTCTCGCGCACCGCCACCGGGGCGTTGGCGCAAACGGCCTCCGCCAGCTCCAGCGCCGCCGCGCGCAGCCGCTCATGCGGAACCACATGGTTGACGAGGCCGAGCTCGCCGGCGCGTTTCGCGTCCAGCCGCCGGCCGGTGGCGATGAGCTCGAGGGCGATGTTGCGGGGAATGGCGCGCGGCAGGCGGTAAACGCCGCCAGCCAGCGCCACCAGGCCGCGCGTCACCTCCGGCAGGCCAAAGGCGGCCTTCTCCGAGGCCACGGCCATGTCGCACGCGAGCATGATCTCGAGGCCGCCGGCCAGGGCGAAGCCGTTGACCGCGGCGATCCACGCCTTGGCGCGCGGCATGTGCACGAATCCGGCGAAACCGCCGGCGGGGGTGGAGATGCTCTCGCGCCGCCCGGCGGCGACTTCCTTGAGGTCGGCGCCGGCGCAGAACGCCTGGTCGCCGGCGCCGGTGAGAATGACGCACCAGACGTCGTCGTCGGCTTCGGTCTCGCGCACGGCGCGCTCCAGGCCCCGTGCGACGGCGCCGTTCACGGCGTTGCGGGCCTCCGGCCGGTTGATGGTGACGATGGCGATGTGGCCGGCGGTCTTTTCGACCGTCACGGCGGGCGTGCTGGCGTCAGTCACTGGCGTTGTTTCCCTGCGTCGGCGCATGCAAGAAGGGCCGCCGCCCTGCGGCGACGGCCCGGAGGCTGGTCAGATCTGGCGTCCCACGCCGGCCCAGTAGGGCTCGCGCAGCTTGCGCTTGAAGATCTTGCCGCTGTCCTCGCGCGGCAGGTCGGCGCGGAACTCCACCTTCTTCGGCACCTTGAAGCCGGCGATCTCGCCGCGAAGCCAGGTCTTCACCTGTTCTTCGGTGAGGTCGGCGCCCGGCGCCGGCTGCACCACCGCCATCACCGACTCACCGTACTCCTCGTCCGGCACGCCGAACACGGCGCAGTCGGCCACGCCCGGCATGCGCTGCAGCGCCGCCTCGATCTCGGCCGGATAGATGTTCACGCCGCCGGAGATGATCATGTCCTTGGCGCGGTCGCAGAGGAACAGGTAGCCGTCCTCGTTGAAGTAGCCGACGTCGCCGGGCAGGATCAGGCGGCCCTTTTCGGAGCTGGCGCGCTTTTCGTCGTCAAGCTGGTAGGTGAAGTCGGCGATGCCGAAAGTGCGCGCCGCCACCTCGCCGATCTCGCCCGGAGGCAGCTCGTTGCCCTGCGGGTCGAGGATCTTCACCGTCGACTCCGGGAACGGCCGGCCGACGGTGCCCGGATACTTCAGCCACTCCTCGCTGGTGCAGAAGGTGACCGAGCCGGTCTCGGTGGTGCCGTAGTACTCGTTGATCACCGGGCCCCACCACTCGATCATCTGCCGCTTGATGGGCGGCGACACCGGCGCGGCGGCGTGCACCACGAACTGCAGCGACGAGACGTCGTACTTGCTGCGCACCTCCTCCGGCAGGCGGAGCAGGCGGTTGAACATGATCGGCACCATGTGCAGGTGGGTGACGCGGTGCTTCTCGATCAGCCGCAGCAGCTCCTCGCTGTCATAGCGCGGCTGCAGGATGACGTTGGCGCCCAGCCTGGCGAGCAGCGTGCCGTAGGCGTTGGGCGCCGAGTGATACATCGGGCCGGTGACCACGGTGACGAGGTCGCCGAGATCGGTGCGGCCGTAGAAGCCGAAGGCGCGCGACAGCACCGTCTGGGTGGTGAGGGCCTGCTCCGGCGTGGGCCGCGCGCGGCGCACGCCCTTGGGATTGCCGGTCGTGCCGGAGGTGTAGATCATGGAGCCCGGCGCCTCGAGCTGCTCGGTGGCGGGCGGGAACTGCTCCAGCCAGTCCGACCAGCGGGTCACGCCTTCGGGCATGACGCAGCGCTCGTCCGGAATGTTGTAGGCGGCGCGGATTTCCGGAGGGGTCTCCACCACGAACAGCGGCACGCCCTCCGGGATGGCGCCGCGAATGCCCGGCAGCAGGTCGGCGTGGATGACGATGACCTTGGCCTCGCTGTTCCCGAACAGGTAGCGGGCCTCGCTTTCGGTGTAGTGCCAGTTCACCGGCACCGAATAGGCGCCGACCATGCCGGCGCCCATGCTGGCCTCGAAGAAGGCGAAGTCATTGCGCAGGTAGACGGCGACGGTGTCGCCGGGCTGCACGCCCAGCTGACGGAAGCCGGTGGCCGCGCGGGCGGCGCGCTGCAGCAGTTCCGCGGTCTCAATGCGGCGCTCGCCGCTGATGATCCAACCCATCGTTTGCTCCCCCTGGGGCGGCGCTCGCGCGGCGTCGCCTCCGGTTGTTGCGTGTCGCCAGCCGGCGCGGACGCGGCCACGGGCGGGCGCTGTCCGGCAACCGGCCTAACGTTTGTTTGTTATGGGAAAGCAAAGAGCGGCCGATATCAACCGGCAAATGGACGCCGGCCGCCGGCTGGCTGGGGAAAGCACGGGCTGGAGCGTGGCCGCGGCAGGCCGGAGGCCGGTCCGCCGCGCCCGAAGCCTGCGCCGGGGGGGCGAAAGCGCCCGCCGCCACGGGGCCACGCGCCGGCCCGCCCGGCGTCCGTATGCCGGGGCGCGCGCCGGGCGTGCGTCAACCCGGCGGGCGACGCGGCGACGCCCTGAACGGCGGCCCCTGCGGTCACGGCCGGCGGCGCCAGCGAAGCGGCGTCCCCGGCTCACCGGGAGGACAGCTCCTCCTGCAGCACCCAGCTCTCGCCGTTGAACTTTTGCAGGCGCAGGTTGCGGAAGGCGTCGGCGTTGTCCGGGGTGGTCTTCACCGTCACCCCAGGCAGCAGCATCGGCAGCGACGGCTCGTCAATGCTCAGCGCCATCTTCATGATGTTCTCGCGCGTCAGGTCGTCGCCGGCCCGCTGCAGCAGGCGGTGCAGCAGCACCGCCGAGATGTAGCCGATCACCGTGCTGCCCTCGGTCACGCGCTCCTTCAGGCCCGCCTGCTCCATGAAGGCGAGAAACTCCTTCATGTCCGGCGCATCGTTCCACAGCGGATCATATGGCGTCTTGTAGGCCACCGCGGTCACCAGCCCCCTGGCCTTCTCCAGGCCCGCCTGGCGCAGCACGCCGCCAATGGAGGCCGACACCGAAACGATGACGTGCAGCGGCTTCCAGTCCAGCTCGTAAATCTTGCGGATGGCCTGGGCACCGAACTTGGGCGTGGTGATGGTGAACATCGCGTCCGCGCCCGATGACTTCAGCCTGACGATCTGCGAGTCGATGGTGGGATCGGTCACCTCATAGGTCGCCTCGGCGATGATCTGCTTCACGCCCTTCTCGCCAAGGCCATGCCTGAAGCCGTTGAGATAGTCGCGGCCAAAGTCGTCGTTCTGGTAGAGCACCGCGATCTTCGCGTCCGGCTTCTCGGTGAGGATGTAGCGGGCGAGAATGTGGGCCTCCATGTCATAGGAGGGATAGAACGACATGGTCCACGGGTAGTTCTTCAGGTCGTTCCACTTGGAGGCGCCGGTAGAGATCAGGATCTGCGGAATTTTCCGCTGGTTCAGGTATTTGTGAATCGCCGTGTTGGTGGCCGTGCCGACATTGCCGTAAATGAACAGCACGTTGTCCTGCTCCACCAGGCGCCGCACCTGCTCGACGGCCTTGGGCGGGCTGTAGGCGTCGTCCAGCGAGATCAGGTTGACCTTGCGGCCGTTAACGCCGCCATTCTCGTTGACCTTCCTGAAATAGGCCGCCTGCACCACGCCCTGCACGCCATAGGCGGAAGCCGGGCCGCTGTAGGGCATGGTCTGGCCGATGCGGATTTCGGTGTCGCTCGCTCCTGGCCCGTACCTGCCGCGGCCCTGGGCCAGCGCCGGAACGCCCGGAAGCGCCGCGGACCCAAGCGCCGTCGCCGCAAGAATCGCAAATTCCCGCCGGTTAACCGTCATCAGCCGTGCTCCTCAGTCGCAGATGTCCTCCCGGCGCCGGCCGCGACGGAGCTGGGGCTGGCGGCGACGCCCCGCCAGAACGGACGCCGCGCCTCGCAGCTGTTCTTCAGGAACGCCCGCCCGCCCGTCCGTCATCACCGGTCGCGCCGGCGATGGTACGGCGACAAAACAGCAGATGACATTGGAAAAAGGTCCAGGAAACGCCGGAATATATCAGTCATCCGGCAAAAAATATCTGGTCGTGCGCAAACAGTACGAAAGGACTGCCTGCGGACTCGCCGCTTCTGCGCGCCCGCAGGCCGCAATCACGCCTCTCTGCTGCGGGAGGCGCGCTCCGGACGGGGCCGTCCGGAGGCGCCGCCATCACGGCGCCTTCGTCCCGCCGCCGGGACGGGCGGCGATGGCCTCGCCGAACAGCACCCGGCTCTCCCCCTCAAACCGCTGCAGCCGCAGCGCCCCGAACGGGCTGAGACTGTCCGGCGTGGTGTTGACGGTGACGCCCGGCAGCAGCAGCGGCAGGTCGCTGTCATTGAGATTGCTGACCTGCTTCATGACGTTCTCGCGGGTCAGCTCGTCGCCGCAGCGCTCCAGCACGCGCCGCAGCAGCTCGGCCGAGACATAGCCCAGCGCGGCGGAGCGGTCGGTGATGTGGCCCTCCAGCCCCTCCTCCTTCATGAAGCGGATGTATTCCTGCATGTCCGGGCTGTCGTCCCACATTGGATCAAGCGCCGTCTTGAAAGTGGCGGCGGTGATCACGCCCTGGGAAGCCTCCAGCCCCGCCGGCTTCAGCACGCCGCCGATGGACGAGGCCACGCTCACCACATAGATCGTCGGCTTCCAGTTCAGCTCATGGGCGCGGCGGATGGCCTGGGCGCCGAACTTGGGCGTGGCCATCAGGAAAAACACGTCGGCGCCGGAGTTTTTCAGCTTCACGATCTGCGAGTCGACGGTGGCGTCGGTCACCTCATAGGTGGCCTCGGCCACCACCATGTCCTTCGCCCGCTCGCCGAGCCCCTCCCTGAAGCCGCGCACATAGTCGCGGCCGGCGTCATCATGCTGCGACAGGATGGCGATCTTCGCGTCCGGCTTCGTCTGCAGGACATGCTTCGCGTAAATCTGCCCCTCCATGTCGTAGAGGGGGTAGAACGCCATGGTCCACGGATAGTTTTCCGGATCGTTCCATTTCGACGCGCCGGAGAGGATGAGGATCTGCGGCACCTTTCTGGCGTTCAGATATTTGTGGATCGCCGTGTTGGTGGCGGTGCCCACGGCGCCGAAAATGGCCAGAACGCCCTCGTCCTCCACCAGCCTGCGGGTCTGCTCCACGGTCTTGGGCGGGCTGTAGGCGTCGTCGAGCGAAATATAGACGACCTTGCGGCCGTTGATCCCGCCCTTCTCGTTGAGCCGCCGGAAAAAAGCCCGCTGCACCTGGCCCTCGACGCTGTAGGCCGACGCCGGTCCGCTCCACGGCAGGGTCTGGCCGATGCGGATCCCGGTGTCGGAAGCGCCCTGGTCATATTTTTTCTGCGCCGCCGCGGAGGTGATCGCCGCGAACGCGAGCATGGAGGCGCCGGCTGCGGTCGCGACGATCCTGGCGAAACGGTTCATCCGTCATGTCCTCCCTGACGTCGCCGGCGGCGCGGGCCATCCGCGCCGCCTGGCCTGGCATGGTTCCCCCGGCGACGCGCCCCGCCGCCGGCGCGGAGAAAACGGCGGCGCGGTCAGGCCTTGCGGGCCGAGACCGGCTCGCCGAACAGCTCGTAGCCCTCGCCCGTGAACCGCTGCAGCATCAGCGTGTTGAAGGCGCTGTAATTCTCCGGCGTGGTGCGGATGTTGACCCCCGGCAGCAGCATCGGCAGGTCGTCGTAATTGAGGCTGGTCACCTTGCGCATCAGGTTTTCGCGGGTGAGGTCGTCGCCGCACGATTCCAGCACCCGGTGCAGCAGCGTGGCGGAAAGGTAGCCGAGGGCGGCGCTGCTGTCGCTGAACATGCCCTCCATGCCCGCATCCTTCATGAAGGCGGCGTAGGCCTTCATGTCTGGGCTGTCGCTCCAGCGCGGATCGCCGGGGGTCTTCATGGCGGTGGCGGTGATGACGCCCTGGGCGGCGTCGAAGCCGGCCGGCTTCAGCACCGAACCGATGGAGGCGGCCACGCTCACCACATAGATGTCCGACTTCCAGCCCATCTCGTGGCGCTTGCGGATGGCCTGGGCGCCGAACTTGGGCGTGGCCATCAGGAAGAACACGTCGGCGCCGGAGTTCTTCAGCTTCACCATCTGCGAGTCGACGGTGGCGTCGGTCACCTCATAGGTGGCTTCGGCCACCACCATGTCCTTCGCCCGCTCGCCGAGGCCTTCCTTGAAGCCGCGCACATAGTCGCGGCCGGCGTCGTCGTTCTGCGAGAGAATGGCGATCTTCGCGTTGGGCGTGTGCTCGACGATGTAGCGGCCATAAATCGCCCCCTCGACGTCATAGAGGGGGAAAAAGGCCGTGGTCCACGGGAAATTCTTCGGATCGTTCCACTTGGAGGCGCCGGTGGAGATCAGGATCTGCGGCACCTTCTTCTGGTTCAGGTAGCGGTGCACGGCGGTGTTGGTGGGCGTGCCGACCGTGCCGTACATGGCGAGAACGTTTTCGTTCTCCACCAGCTTGCGCGTCTGCTCCACCGTCTTGGGCGGGCTGTAGGCGTCATCGAGTGAAATCAGGTTGACCTTGCGGCCGTTAATCCCGCCCTTTTCGTTCAGGCGGCGGAAATAGGCCACCTCCACCGCGCCCTGCACGCCATAGGCCGAGGCCGGCCCGCTGTAGGGCATGGTCTGGCCGATGCGGATTTCGGCGTCGGACACGCCGGGTCCGTATTTCTTCCCGGCGGCGAAGGAGACATGCGGACCGGCGAGCGTCGCCAGGCCCGCAAGCAATAGCTCGCGTCTGCGGATCATCATTCCCTCCAGCGGTTCCACCCTGAGCGACCGGCCCTGTTTGTTCGCCGTGTCGCGCCCCGCCCCGTGCCGACGGAAGCGGAGCAAGGACCGGCGGCGCCGGTCCACGTCGTTCAGGTTGCTGGCAAAACGCGCTCCGGTCAATCGATGATGCGTCGCAGCCGCCCGGCGGGACGGCGCCGCCGCGCCCGCCCGCGCCGGGACGTCCGCGGGGCGCAGCCGGCCACGAAAACACGAAAGCCGGGCCAGACGGCCCGGCTTTCCTCACGCCAGCCCCGGGGCGGCGCCCGGTCACTTCCGGCGGTTGACGGTGAGCGGCTCGCCGAACAGCTCGTAGCTCTCCCCCTTGAAGCGCTGCAGGCGCAGGGTGTTGAAGGCGCTGTAATTGTCCGGCGCCGTCTCCACGATCACGCCGTCCAGCAGCAGCGGCGCGTCGGTGATCTTCAGGTTGGCGACCTGCTTCAGCACGTTCTCGCGCGTCAGGTCGTCGCCGGCGTTCTGCAGGGCGCGGGTCAGCACCGTGGCCGAGATGTAGGCGAGCACCGCATTGGTGTCGAGGAAGTGCTGCTCCAGGTTGTGGCGCTTCAGGAACGCGGCGTACTCCTTCATGTCCGGGCTGTCATTGTACTGCGGATCTCCCGGGGTCTTCATGAAAGCGGCGGTGATCAGGCCCTGGGCGGCCTCGAAGCCGGCCGGCTTCAGCACCGAGCCGATGGAGGCGGCGACGCTGGCCACCACCGTGACCGGGTTCCAGCCCAGCTCATGCTTCTTGCGGATGGCCTGGGCGCCGAACTTGGGCGTGGCCATCAGGAAGAACACGTCGGCGCCGGAGTTCTTCAGCTTCACCATCTGCGAGTCGACGGTGGCGTCGGTCACCTCATAGGTGGCCTCGCTGACGATGTTGGCGGTCTTTTCGCCAAGGCCGGCCCTGAAGCCCTTCACATAGTCGCGGCCGGAGTCGTCGTTCTGCGACAGGATGGCGATTTTGGCGTTGGGGTAATTTTCGGCGACATAGCGGCCGAAGATCTCGCCCTCCACGTCATAGAGCGGGAAGAACGGCGTGGTCCACGGGAACCGGGACGGGTCGTTCCACTTCGACGCGCCGGTCGAGATGAGGATGTGGGGGATTTTTTTGCTGTTCAGGTATTTCTGGATCGCCGTGTTGCTCGGCGTGCCCAGCGAGCCGTAGATGGCGAGAACCTCCTCGTTCTCCACCAGCTTGCGGGTCTGCTCCACGGCCTTGGGCGGGCTGTAGGCGTCATCGAGCGAGATCAGGTTGATCTTGCGGCCGTTGATCCCGCCCTTTTCGTTGAGCTCCCTGAAAAAGGCCTGCTGCACCACGCCCTGCAGGCCATAGGCCGAAGCCGGGCCGCTGTAAGGCATGGTCTGGCCGAGACGGATCTCCGTGTCGGAGACGCCCGGACCATATTTTTTCTCCGCCGCCACGGCCATGGATGCGGACATGGCCGCGGCCAGCGCGCCGGCCACGCCGGCGCACAGAAGCGAACGCCTGCTGAACATGCGATGTACCCCCTGGGTGTTCCTGGACAGTTTTTTCCCCGCCGCCCGGCGGACGGCGGGGCAGGCGGCCGTCATGTGGGCGCGGCCGCGTTGGCCGGGAACCTGGCCCAGGTTGACGCAGCGGACAAGCGCCTGCGGACGCATGGCGGACGACGCCGGCCGGCATCGCCATGCCTGTGACGCATGGCTCGCCCCGCCTTGACGCAACCAAACGCTTGATTGAAGTATCGCCGGACGCCGGCAGGCCTCGCAGAGGCGGCCGCCAGTCGCGCAATGGGGAGAAATGCCAGGATGAGCGAACTCGATTTCACCGGAAAGAACGTGCTTGTGGTTGGCGGCTCGAGCGGCATTGGCAACGGCATCGCCCAGGCGTTCCGCGCCAAGGGTGCGAACGTCTACGTGTGGGGCACCCGCGCCAGCGCCGCCGACTATTCGAAGGACGATGGCTGCGACCTCACCGGCCTGCACTACGCGCAGATGGACGTGGCCGACTTCGCCGCCATCGAGGCCTACCAGCCGCCGTTTGACCGGCTGGACGTGCTGGTGCAGTCGCAGGGCTACGTCATCTACCGCCGCGGCGAGTTCCAGATGGACGGCTTCCAGAAGGTCATCGACATCAACCTGAACAGCCTGATGGCCATCAGCATGAAATTTCACGACATGCTGGCCGCCAGCAAGGGCTCGCTGATCATCATCAGCTCGACCTCGGCCTTCCATTCGACCAAGGGCAACCCGGCCTACAACGCCTCGAAGGCCGGCGCGGTGGGCCTGGTGCGCACCCTGGGCGAGGCCTGGGCGCCGGACGGCATCCGCGTCAACGGCATCGCGCCGGGCCTGGTGGACACCAAGCTGACCAAGGTGACCACCGAGAACCCGAAGCGGCTTGAGGCCGCCCTGCGCGGCATTCCCATGGGCCGCCTCGGCCTGCCATCCGACATGGGCGGCGTGGCGCTGTTCCTGGCCTCTCCGCTGGCGGCCTATGTCTGCGGCCAGACCATCCCGGTGGACGGCGGCCTGATCCTCAACTGACGCGCCGCCGGCCCGCCGCTTCGCTTCCGCGCCGTCACGCCCGGGCCTCGCCCGGGCGTTCCTGTGCGGTCACTACGCCCGGGCGCTCCCGGGACGCCCGTCGCCGCGCCGCCGCCACGCGAAAGGACGGCGCAGCCCGGGACAGGCCTTGCGGACGTCCGCCCCGCGGCTCCGGACGGCGGAAGCGTGATTGTGGACGCCCCGGCCGGGCACGGGCGTGACGTCACGGCGGCGGCGTCCCGCCGCGCGATCCGGGCGCGTCAGTGCCCGCTGTCGCCTGGCTGGCGCGGGCGGGCGGCGCTCCAGTCGGCCGGCGGCGATCCGGCCGGAATGCGCGCCGGCGCGGTCAGCAGGGCCGTGGCGGTGTCGATGACGTCGTCGATCGCCTCGCGGCTGCCCCACCAGGCGGCGGCGCTGCCCGGCTGCGGATCGGCCCCGGCGGCGGAGTCCAGCACGCTCTCGCGCTCCGCCAGCGCCGCGGTGATGTAATGCAGCGCCGCGTTGAAGCGCAGCAGCAGCACCGCGGGCGCGAACGCCGGCAGCATGCGCTCAAGATGGGCGTAACAGCGCCGGGTGCCGGCGCTCCAGCGGCCCTCCAGCGGATTGTTGGCGAGATGGCGCCGGTTCAGGCGCACCCCGGCGAGGAAACGGGCGTAACCGTCAAGACGCTCGTCCGCCTCATTGATCATGCTCTCGACGAGAATGGCGACGATGGCGCGCACGTCGACGCTGGCGCCGCGCTGCTCGAGTTCGTCGAGCGCCTTGCGGCGATAGTCGTCGATGGCGTGCGCGCCCTCCATGACCAGCTCGCGCACCAGAGCGTCCTTGGAGCCAAAGTAATAGTGGATGGAGCCGTTGTTACGGGCGCCGGCCTCGGCCACCACCTGGCGCACCGACACCCCGTCGACGCCGCGACGCGCGAACAGTTTCCTGGACGCACGGCGAATCCGTTCGGAAGTCATGTCTGAAATCATGACGTCTCGCCCCCAATGCGCTGTGAATATGTTTTGACAATAGCAAATTTAAAATAACGCTACTGTTGGACAGTAATACAGTGATGGTCATCATGTCAACGCGCCGCGACCGTTACAGAGGCAATGACGCCGTTTTCCGGCGCACAGGACGCAGAACGCCTGACCTCAACAGGCGCCTTTCCGGAAAATCCATGACGCGCCGCGCGCTCCATGGGGAATGACGGGCGCGGAGGCGGCGGCCGCCTGCGGCGCCGGGCCGCCGTTCACCGTGTTTGGTAAGCCTCCGTCAACGAATGACGCACATAGACAGGAGCATGTCCGCATCCGCATCTTCCCTGCGCTCCACGGCCGCGCGCCTGCGCCGGCGCGCCGGAGCCGCCATGAACCGCACGACGCGCCGCGTGGCCGCGGCCGCGCTGCTCTCGTTCGCGCTGGCGGCCTGCGCCGCCGAGCAGGCGCACATGACCTTCGGCGGCATGACGGATTCGCGTCCCCATCCGGGCGTGAAGGCCGCCCTGAAGCTTCCGGTTCACGGCATCGACGTGTCGCGCTGGCAGGGCGACATCGACTGGCGCGCGGTGCGGCGCGCCGGAGCCACCTTCGCCTTCATCAAGGCCACCGAAGGCGGCGACCATGTCGATCCGAAATTCCTGCAGAACTGGTACGGAGCCCGCGACGCCGGCGTGTGGCGCGGCGCCTACCACTTCGTCTACTGGTGCCGCCCCGCCGAGGAGCAGGTGCAGTGGTTCATCCAGCACATTCCGCAGGATCCGGACGCGTTGCCGCCGGTGCTCGACGTGGAGTGGAACGGCCACTCCAGGACATGCCCGCGCCGCGTGCCGCGCGAGCAGGCGCTGCGGATGATGGAGGTGATGCTCCACGCCCTCGAGCAGCACACCGGCAAGCGGCCGATCATCTACACCGACATCCCGTTCTACCGCGACGTTCTGCAGGACGGCGGCTTCGAACAGTATCCGCTGTGGATCCGCTCCACCGCCGCCGAGCCGCACATGCGCTACGACCGCCGGTGGTACTTCTGGCAGTACACCACCACCGGCCGCGTGCCCGGCATCAAGGGGCCGGTGGACCGCAACGCCTTCTTCGGCACCGCCGACATGTGGGACAAGTTCACCAAGGGCAATCTGTGACGCCGGGCGCGCCCTGACGTTCCCGGCGCCAGGCGCCCCGCCCCGGGCGGCCGCCCCTCCGCCCCCCTTCCCGCCAGACCGGCTGCGCGGGCGCCGCGCGGCGGCGCCCCCGCGCCTTTCGCCTTGCCGCGCCCCGTCGCGCCCTGCGCCCCCTTGCCGGCGCCGCCGCGCCGCGCTGTACTGGCGCGTACCCGCCCTGCGGCGCCGCGGACCGCGGCCCCTCCGGCCGCTTCCGCGCCGGCGCCGCTTTCACAGACCAGAACAGCCAGGGCGGCGAGGGAGAGCGACAATGGCCCTGAGCACCACAGGCGGCGGCTACGCCGGCTTGAACTTCGGCCTTGGAGAAACGGCGGACCGGATCCGGGAGGTCGTGGCGGCCTTCGCCCGCGACAGGATCGCGCCGCGCGCCGCCGACATCGACCGCAGCAACGTGTTCCCCCGCGACCTGTGGCCGGAGCTGGGCGCGCTTGGCCTGCTGGGAATCACGGTCGAGGAGGAGTACGGCGGAGCCGGTCTCGGCTATCTCGAGCACTGCGTCGCCATGGAGGAGATTTCCCGCGCCTCGGCCTCCGTCGGCCTCAGCTACGGCGCCCACTCCAACCTGTGCGTCAACCAGATCCGCCGCAACGGCACCGAGGCGCAGAAGCGCAGATACCTGCCGAAGCTGGTCTCCGGCGCGCATCTGGGCGCGCTGGCCATGTCCGAGACCGGCGCCGGCTCCGACGTGGTGTCGCTGAAGCTGCGCGCCGAGCGCAGGGGCGACCGCTTCATCCTCAACGGCTCGAAGTTCTGGATCACCAACGGCCCCACCGCGGACGTGCTGGTGGTCTACGCCCGCACCGATCCGGACGCCGGCCCGCGCGGCATCACCGCCTTCATCATCGAGCGCGGCATGAAGGGCTTCTCCACGGCCCAGAAGCTGGACAAGCTCGGCATGCGCGGCTCCGACACCGGCGAGCTGATCTTCGAAGACTGCGAGGTGCCCGAAGAGAACGTGCTCGGCGCGGTCAACCGCGGCGTCGAGGTGCTGATGAGCGGCCTCGACTATGAACGCGTGGTGCTGGCCGGCGGCCCGCTCGGCATCATGCAGGCCTGTTTCGACGTGGTGACGCCCTACATTCACGAGCGCCGGCAGTTCGGCCAGCCCATCGGCACGTTCCAGCTGGTGCAGGGCAAGGTGGCGGACATGTATGTGGCGCTCAACTCCTGCCGCGCCTACGTCTACGCCGTGGCCCGCGCCTGCGACCGCGGCGAGACCACCCGCGAGGACGCCGCCGGCGCCATCCTGCTGGCCGCGGAGCGGGCGACGCAGATGGCGCTGGACGCCATCCAGCTGCTCGGCGGCAACGGCTACGTCAACGACTATCCCACCGGCCGGCTGCTGCGCGACGCCAAGCTCTACGAGATCGGCGCCGGCACCAGCGAAATCCGCCGCATGCTCATCGGCCGCGAGCTGTTCGCCAGGACCGCCTGACGCGCGGGGAGAACCGCCTGACGCGGCGCCCCGGCCGGCGGCGCCCTGGCGCGGGAACCTGACCGGCGGGGCCTGGCGCCGGGGCCGGCGGCGCCCCCCTCCTTGCCTTATGGCCGGGCGCCACTAACATTTGCGTCCGTCCCGGCCGGCGCCGCCCCTGGCTCCGCGCGCCGGCCCCTTTCGCCCCAGACATTTTCCGGAAACCAGACAGTGACACAGCAAGCGAAACAGCCTGTCGGCGAACCGCAGCAGAAGTTCGGCACC
The DNA here is from genome assembly GCF_042432745.1 of Camelimonas abortus. NCBI lineage: Bacteria > Pseudomonadati > Pseudomonadota > Alphaproteobacteria > Hyphomicrobiales > Chelatococcaceae > Camelimonas > Camelimonas abortus. Next base: position 1,388,321 of record NZ_JBHLWR010000006.1, read on the forward strand.
GAGGGCATCCACGCGATGGAGCGGCCCGGGCTGATGACCCGGCTGCTGATGGGCATTGTCCGGTGGGTGGAGCGGATGAACCTCCGCTTCTCGAAGGTCGGCAATCCGCCCGTCTATGACAACGCCACCTTCCCGTGGGTGGCGGAGATCGAGCGCGAATGGCCGCTGATCCGCGCCGAGCTGGAGCAGGTGCTCACCCGCCAGTCCGAACTGCCGGGCTTCCACGAGCTGTCGCCCGACGTGAAGACCATCAGCGACGACACGCGCTGGAAAACCTTCTTCCTTGTCGGCTACGGCCTGAAGTCGGAGCGCAACATCCGGCAGTGCCCGCAGACCTGGCGGATCGTGCAGAAGATCCCCGGCCTCAAGACGGCGATGTTCTCGATCTTCGAGCCGGGCAAGCACCTGAAGCCGCACCGCGGCCCCTACAACGGCGTGCTGCGCCTGCACCTCGGACTGGTCGTGCCCGAGCCGCGCGACAGGCTCGGCATCCGCGTCGCCGACCAGGTCTGCCACTGGGAGGAAGGCAAGGCCCTGGTGTTCGACGACGCCTACGAGCACGAGGCGTGGAACCACACGGACAAGACCCGCGTGGTGCTGTTCGTGGACTTCGTCAAGCCGCTGCGCTTCCCGGGCAACCTGTTCAACTGGCTCCTGCTCAACATCGCCATCTTCACCCCCTTCATCCGCGAGGGGCTGGAGAACCAGAAGGAGTGGGAGAAGAAGTTCTACGCCCAGGCCGAAGCGATGCGGAACGCGCCCGGCCGGCCCTGAGCCGGCCCGCGGCGCGGCGGGCGCCTGGCCCGCGCCACGGCGCGGCGGCGGGCGGACGGCGCGCCCGCCGCCTGGCGCCCTTTCCTGTTTCTTCCGCGGAGGAGATCCCATGCCCACGCCCCCGACCAGCGTCATGGACGACAACCAGATCGTGGTTCACGCCAATGGCGCCGTCATTCCCGCCATCGCCCTCGGCACCTGGCAGTCCACCGGCGAGGCGTGCGCGCGCGCCGTGGCGGAGGCGCTGCGCTGCGGCTACCGCCACATCGACACCGCCGCCATTTACGGCAATGAGGAGCAGGTGGGCGAAGGCGTCCGCGCCTCGGGCGTTCCGCGCGAGCGCTTCTTCCTCACCACCAAGGTGTGGCGGGAGGACATGACCCGCGACGCGGTGCTGCGCTCGGCCGAGGCGAGCGTGCGCCGTCTTGGCGCCGGCCCGCTCGACCTGCTGCTGCTGCACTGGCCCAATCCGGACGTGCCGCTGGCGGAGTCGCTGGCCGGCCTCGCGGAGGCGAAGCGCCAGGGCCTGACGCGGCACATCGGCGTCTCCAACTTCACCATCGCCCTCGTGGAGGAGGCGGTGAAGCTGTGCCCCGAGCCGCTGGTCACCAACCAGGTGGAGTTCCACCCGATGCTCGACCAGGGCCGGCTGGTCCGCGCCTGCGCCGCGCACGGCCTGTCGGTGACCGCCTATTCGCCGCTCGGCCGCGGCCGGCTGCTCGACGATCCGGTGATCACGCAGATCGCCGCCGCCCACGGCCGCGAACCGGCGCAGGTCGTGCTGCGCTGGCTGGTGCAGCAGCCGGGGGTGATCGCCGCGCCGAAATCGGTGACGCCGCAGCGCATCCGCAACAATCTGGCGGTGTCCGACTTCGCCCTCACCGGGCTGGAGATGGCGCGCATCAGCGCCCTCGCCCGGCCGGACGGGCGGCTGATCAGTCCGGACTTCGCGCCGGCCTGGGACTGACGGCTTCCCCGGCCGCGGCCCGGCCGCTGGCCGCCGGACGCGCCTTCCCGTAAACAGGACCTGCGCCGTCGGGCGGCGCGACGCCGCGCTGGCCGCGGCCGGGCGCGCGCCCGGCGCGGCCGCGCCGCCAGCGCACGGGGGAGCGCATGTTCTTCGCGATTTCAAAGGTCGCCGGATTTTTTCTCACGCCGTCGAACTGCCTGGTTCTGCTGTCCGCGGCGGCGGCCCTTGCGCTGCTCGCCGGCCGGCGGCGGACGGGCGCCGTCTTCGCCGTGCTGGCGGGGCTCGGCCTCGTGATCTTCGGCTTCAGCCCGGCGGCGAACCTGCTGCTGCGGCCGCTGGAGAACCGCTTCCCGGCGGTGGCGACGGAATCGCTGGAGCGCGTGGACGGCATCGTGGTGCTGGGCGGCTCGGCGCAGCTGGTCCGCGGTCAGGCGCGGCTGGGCGAGGCCGGCGCGCGGATCACGGCGACGCTGGCGCTGGCGCGGCGTTTTCCGCAGGCCCGCATCGTGTTCTCTGGCGGCGACGGCCGGCTGGTTCCGGTTCCGGGCGAGAGCGAGGCGGACGCGGTGCGGCTGCTGCTGCGGCAGACCGGGGCTGATGACGCGCGCGTCGTCATCGAGGACAGCTCGCGCAACACGCGCGAGAACGCCGCCTACAGCCGCGCGCTGGCCCGGCCGCGACCGCACGAGCGCTGGCTGCTGGTGACCTCCGCCTCGCACATGCCGCGCGCGGTGGCGGCGTTCCGCCATGAGGACTTCGCCGTCACGCCCTTCCCGGTGGACTTCGTCACCACCGGCACGGCCCGCGACCTGCTGCCCTTCGCCGAGGCGGCGCGGGGCCTGCGCCTCACCGACCGCGCCGCCCATGAATGGGTGGGCCTGCTGGCCTACTGGCTCGCCGGCTATACGCCGGAGCTCGTCCCCGGCCCGGACGCAGAGGGGGACTGAGCCGGCGCCGGCCGGCTCAGATCTCCCATTCGTCGAATTTCGGGCCGCGCCCCACCTTGTAGAGGCCGCGGAAATCATCCGGATCAGCCGGAACGCCCTTGCGGAAGATGGTGACGCTGCCCTCATGGGCGAGCTTCACCAGGGCCAGACGCAGCGGCTGCATCAGCGGTCCCCAGCCTTCGGGCTTCTGCCCGCCGACGGCGCGGGCGATCTCGGCCGGATCGACCAGGGCGTCGCCGGCCCGGCGCAGCATGTCGCGCGCCATCTCCTCCAGCGGCAGATGCACGCCGACGCCGCGACGGCGCTTCTGCGGCTCCTGCGGGGCGGCGGGCTGGCGCCCGCCGGCGCCGCCGGCCTTCTGCTTTTTCGGTGGCCGGGACCGGCCGGGTCGGTGATCCTGTCGCGTCATGACGCTTCGATGCGCCCTGATCGCCGCAAGGTCAAGTAGCGGCGCTCGGGCGGGACGGGCCCTGGCCAGCCGCGGCGGTCAGGGCGGCGGAGCCGGCGGGCGCATTCGCGTCCACGGCGTGCGGCCCGTGGCCGCGGACCGGCGGCCCGGTGGACAATGACGCCCCAGGCCCGCATCCTGCCCGCTGGCGACGGCCCCGGCCGCAGGTCCCCGCGGCGCCGCGAGGCCGCACGCCGCCGTTGGAGGAAACGATGCCCCAGAAAATCACCAGGAGCGTCCGGGAAATGGTGGCCGACGCCAGCAGCCGGATCACGACCCTCTCCGTGGACGAGGCGCGCGCCCTGCTCGGGCGCGACGACGTCACCTTCGTCGACCTGCGCGACCCGCGCGAGCGCGAGCGCGACGGCAAGATTCCCGGCGCCTTCCACTGCACGCGCGGCATGCTGGAGTTCTGGATCGATCCGGAAAGCCCCTACTTCAAGCCGCAGTTCGGCGAGGACAAGACCTTCGTGTTCTTCTGCGCCGGCGGCTGGCGCTCGGCCCTGGCGGCGGACACGGCCCGGAGCATGGGCCTCAGCCCCGTGGCCCACATCGGGGGCGGCTTCAGCGCCTGGAAAAAGGCCGGCGCGCCGGTGGAGGACTGACGCCCCGCGCCGCCCCGCCTGGCCCCGGCCTCTCCTTTCCCCTGCCCTTTCCGGCCCCCTGCTCTTTCCGGTTCTGGCGCGAGCCCGGGCGCGCCCCCAGTCCTTGCCCCGCAAGACCGCACGTCCGGCGAACGCCAGTTCGCCGGACGTTTGCGTTCCACGCGGCGGCCGGGGCCGCGGCTCCGGTCCGACCGCAATTTTCTAAAGGAATTATCAATAACAATGACAACAATTGTTGAAGTTATTCAATAAATTGTTATCACAACCGGAAATTTTTGCAAATGAATATTGGAAAACCGCCGTTATATTGCGTCCGCAAACCGGTTTCACGCCAGCCACGAGGGGAGACGACAGATGTTTACGTGAGCGCGACCGCACATGCCTGAATCAAACATGGCGAATGTCCCGGCGGCCCCGACGGAACAACCGCACGGGCTGGCGCAAACCCGCATGACGACACAGGGCGAATTCTCATGGTCCACGTACTGATCACGGTTGAAGAAATGGCGCAGAACCTCATCCAGCTGCTCGGCGCCATCTGAGGCTGGCCGGCGGCCGGCGCCCCGCTCCGGCGGCGGGCGCCCGCGCCAGCCCGGAACGCCGGCGCGGCGCCGCCCCCTTCCGCGACGGCGGGGCGCCGCCCGGACCGGACCCCGGCCGCCGCCTCAAGCAAATGTTATTGCCGCCCCCTCATGCATGCGGTTCGCGCCAGAGAAAAACTGTTATATTCTAAGTGCAATTCGGACATTCCTTTGCGGAATTTCCGGCAAAATGGAGGAGAATAGCAGACCAGATATATTATCTCGTAATTAATTTATCCTGTTCCTGAACGTGATTACAGATGTCGCCGACAGCCGTCGCGCCCCCCTCCGCGACCGGCCGTCGCCATTGCAGAAGGAACCCGTATATGATCGAAGCCATTTACACCGTCCTGACCGGCGCCTCGAGCGCGTTCTATTCCGAGCTGGGCGCCATCGCGTTCGGCGTGCTCCGGGCCGTCGCCAGCCACCTGATCGTCTGAGCCTGATCCACGCCGCCGGCGGGCGGCCGCCGGCGGACGCGGAGCGCCGGCCTCTCCCGGCGCCCCGCCCTCTCCTTCCGCCCATGGCCGCCGCCGTGGCCCGGATGCAGGCTCGCAACCGGCATGACACTCCAGACATGAAAAAAGCCCGGCCGCATGGCCGGGCTTATCCGTCTGGCGCATCACCGGCGCCGGCGGGGAAGCCCCCGCCAGCGACCGGGCGGACGGTCAGGCGAACTCGAGGATCACCGCGTCCACGGCGAGGCTGTCGCCTTCCTTCGCGTGGATTTTGGACACCACGCCGTCGCGCTCGGCGCGCAGCACGTTCTCCATCTTCATGGCCTCGACCATGCACAGCGGCTCGCCGGCCTTCACCTCCTGGCCCTCGACCACATTGATGGCCTTCACCAGGCCCGGCATCGGGCACAGCAGCTGCTTGGAGGTGTCGGCGGCCTTCTTCTCCGGCATCAGCTTCGCCAGCTCGGCCTCGCGGCGGGTATAGACGCGGGCCTCGGCCAGGGCGCCGGCGTGGGCGATCTGATAGCCGTTGAGCACGGGACGCACCTGGGCCACCACCTCCACGTCGTCGATGGCGCCGCGCCAGACCGGCTCGCCGGGAACCCAGGCCGACTCGACGATGCGGGGCTGCTCCTCGTCCTCGAACGAGATCACCACCTCGTCATCGTCCTCGCCGGGGCTGACATAGATGTCGAACGACTGGCCGCCCACCACCGCGACGCGCTCGCGCTCGAACTCAACCTCGATGACACGGTCGAGCTGGCCGGTGATGGCGCGGCGCCGCTCGTTGTTGAGATGGTCGCAATAGGCGGCCACCGCCGCGATCAGGCGGGCGGTCTCGCCCTCCGGCTGCGGATTGGCGAAGCCCTCGGGGAACTCCTCGGCGATGAAGCCGGTGGAGAGGGCGCCCGACCGCCAGCGCGGATGCTGCATCAGCGTCGAGAGGAACGGGATGTTGTGGCGGATGCCGTCGATGGCGAAGGCGTCCAGGGCCTTCGCCTGGGCGTCGATGGCCGCCTCGCGGGTCGGCGCCCAGGTCACCAGCTTGGCGATCATCGGATCGTAGTAGATCGAGATCTCGCCGCCCTCATACACGCCGGTGTCGTTGCGCACGATGGCGCCGGAGGCGGTCTCGCCCTCCTCCGGCGGCCGGTAGGTCACCAGACGGCCGGTGGACGGCAGGAAGTTGCGGGTGGGATCCTCGGCGTAGATGCGGCTCTCGACGGCCCAGCCGTCCAGCTTCACGTCGTCCTGGGCGATTGTCAGCTTTTCGCCGGCGGCGATGCGGATCATCTGCTCGACCAGGTCGACGCCGGTGATCATCTCGGTCACCGGATGCTCCACCTGCAGGCGGGTGTTCATCTCGAGGAAGTAGAACGAGCGGTCCTGGCCGGCGACGAACTCCACGGTGCCGGCGGAGTCGTAGCCCACGGCTTTCGCCAGCGCCACGGCCTGCTCGCCCATCTTGCGGCGGGTCTCCTCGTCGAGCAGCGGCGACGGCGCCTCCTCAATGACCTTCTGGTTGCGGCGCTGGATCGAGCACTCGCGCTCGCCCAGATAGATCACGTTGCCGTGCTTGTCGCCGAGAACCTGGATCTCGATGTGGCGCGGATTGACGATGAACTTCTCGATGAACACGCGGTCGTCGCCGAAGGACGAGGCCGCCTCGGAGCGGGCGCGCTCGAAGCCCTCCTTCACCTCATCGACGCTGTAGGCGATGCGCATGCCCTTGCCGCCGCCGCCGGCGGAGGCCTTGATCATCACCGGGAAGCCGATCTCCGCCGCGATCTCCGCGGCCTGCCCGGCGCTCTCGATCACGCCGAGATAGCCCGGCACCGTGTTGACCTTCGCGGCGTTGGCGAATTTCTTCGACTCGATCTTGTCGCCCATGGCCTCGATGGCCTTGGGGTTGGGACCGATGAAGACGATGCCCTCGGCGGCCAGCGCCTCGGCGAAGGCGGCGCGCTCGGAGAGGAAGCCGTAACCGGGGTGGACGGCCTCGGCGCCGGTGGCCTTGCAGGCCTCGATGATCTTTTCGATCACCAGATACGACTGGGCGGCGGCCGGCGGGCCGATGTACACCGCTTCGTCAGCCATCTCGACGTGGAGGGCGTCGCGGTCGGCGTCCGAATAAACGGCGACAGTCTTGATGCCCATCCTGCGCGCGGTCTTGATGACGCGGCAGGCGATTTCTCCACGGTTGGCGATGAGGATCTTGCTGAACATGCCCCGCCCGTTTCCATTCCAGACTGTTGGCTTTCCGGGCCGGCGCCGCGCGCCGCCAGCGGAAAGGCGATGACCCAGGGACTGGGCGCCGGCCGCCGGGCGGCGGCGCCTCCTTGACGCCGCCCCGGCTCCCGCTGAGCCTGCCGGCGGCGCAAATCCTGTCGCGCCGCCCTGCCCCCCGCGGAGCCGGCGGCGCGCCGGCGGGCGCAAGCGCCCGCCCTGTTTTCGCGGCCGCCGCGGAGCGCGCCCCGCAGCAGCCTCTCACATTACTTCAGCAGGTGCGCGATGGCCGCGCGCTCGCCTTCCAGCTCCTCGAGGGTGATGCGGATGCGCTCCTTCGAGAAGTCGTCGAATTCGATGCCGGTCACGCGACGGTAATGACCGTTCTCGCAGATCACCGGCGCGCCGAACATCACGCCCTCCGGAATGCCGTAGCTGCCGTCGGAGGGAATGCCCATGGACACCCAGCGGCCGTTGCTGCCCAGCGCCCAGTCGCGGATGTGGTCGATGGCGGCGTTGGCGGCCGAAGCGGCCGAGGACAGGCCGCGCGCCTCGATGATGGCGGCGCCGCGCTTGCCCACCTGCGGGATGAACACCTCGCGGTTCCACGCCTCGTCGTTGATGATCTCGGCGATGCGCTTTCCGCCAACGGTGGCGTTCCGGTAGTCCGGATACATGGTCGGCGAGTGGTTGCCCCACACGGCCAGGTTCTCGATGTCGGCCACCGGCACGCCGGCCCTGGCGGCGAGCATCGACAGGGCGCGGTTGTGGTCAAGGCGCAGCATGGCGCTGAACGCCTCGGCCGGCAGGTCCGGCGCCGACTTCATGGCGATGTAGGCGTTGGTGTTGGCCGGGTTGCCCACCACCAGCACCTTCACGCTGCGCCGGGCCACCTCGTTGAGGGCGCGGCCCTGCACGGTGAAGATCTCGGCGTTGGCGCTGAGCAGGTCGGCGCGCTCCATGCCCGGACCGCGCGGACGGGCGCCCACGAGGATGGCGATGTCCGCGTCCCGGAAGGCGACGCGCGGGTCGTCGGTGACGGTCACGCCGGCGAGCAGCGGGAAGGCGCAGTCCTCAAGCTCCATCACCACGCCGCGCACGGCGTTCTGGGCCTGCGGGAGATCGAGCAGCGAAAGGTGGACCGGCTGGTCCTTGCCGAGCAGGTCGCCATTGGCGATGCGGAACAGCAGTGCGTAACCAATCTGGCCTGCAGCGCCGGTCACGGCGACGCGCATGGGAGTCTTGCTCATGTTAGCTCCTTGAATTGGACGTCCGGCGGCCTTCCGGCCAGACCGGACGCTGTTCGGCCCAACGGGTCAGGACGACGGCAGCCTCCGGGATCGCGCGGCGCCGGGTCCGCCCGGCGCCGCCGCGCCCCGGTCCCGCCCGCGAGCGGCCGGCGCGGCGGCGCCGGCCGCAGCGTCAGAGCGGAATGTTGTCGTGCTTCTTCCAGGGCTGCTCCGCCTTCTTGGTGCGGAGCATGGCCAGGGCGCGCGACACGCGCCGGCGCGTGGAGTGCGGCATGATCACCTCGTCGATGTAGCCGCGCTCGGCCGCCACGAACGGCGAGAGGAACCGCGACTCATACTCGGCGGTGCGCGCCGCGATCTTCTCCGGATCGCCGATGTCCTGGCGGAAGATGATCTCCACCGCGCCCTTGGCGCCCATCACCGCAATCTGCGCCGTCGGCCAGGCGTAGTTCACGTCCGCGCCGATGTGCTTGGAGGCCATCACGTCATAGGCGCCGCCGAAGGCCTTGCGGGTGATGACGGTGACCAGCGGCACCGTGGCCTGGCTGTAGGCGAACAGCAGCTTGGCGCCGTGCTTGATCAGGCCGCCGTATTCCTGGGCCGTGCCCGGCAGGAAGCCCGGAACGTCCACGAAGGTGACGATCGGAATGTTGAACGAATCGCAGAAGCGCACGAAGCGCGCGCCCTTGCGCGAGGCGTCGGTGTCGAGCACGCCGGCCAGAACCATCGGCTGGTTGGCGACGATGCCGACGGTGCGGCCCTCGATGCGCGCGAAGCCGGTGATGATATTCCTGGCGTAGGCTTCCTGGATCTCGAAGAAGTCGCCCTCGTCCACGACCTTCAGGATCAGCTCCTTCATGTCGTAGGGCTTGTTCGGATTGTCAGGAACCAGCGTGTCCAGCGACTCGTCGATGCGGGCCGGATCGTCGAAGGTGGGCAGCTCCGGCACGCCGTCGGTGTTGTTGGAGGGCAGGAAGTCGATCAGGCGACGCACCTGCAGCATGGCCTCCACGTCATTGTCCCAGGCGCCGTCGGCGACAGAAGACTTCTGGGTGTGGATCCTGGCGCCGCCCAGCTCCTCGGAGGTGACGGTCTCGTTGGTGACGGTCTTCACCACGTCCGGGCCGGTCACGAACATGTAGGACGTGTCGCGGACCATGAAGATGAAGTCGGTCATGGCCGGCGAGTACACGTCGCCGCCGGCGCACGGGCCCATGATCACCGAGATCTGGGGGATGACGCCCGAGGCCATGACGTTGCGCCGGAACACCTCGCCGTAGCCGCCCAGCGCCGCCACGCCCTCCTGGATGCGGGCACCGCCGGCGTCGAACAGGCCAATGATCGGGGCGCGCATTTTCAGCGCCATGTCCTGGATCTTGACCATTTTCTGGGCGTGCGTCTCGGACAGCGAACCGCCGAACACGGTGAAGTCCTTGGCGAACACGAACACGGTGCGGCCGTTGATCGTGCCCCAGCCGGTGACGACGCCGTCGCCAGGGATCTTGTCCTGGTTCTGCATGCCGAAGTCGACGCAGCGGTGCTGCACGAACATGTCGAACTCTTCGAACGAACCAGCGTCCAGGAGAAGTTCGATGCGCTCGCGCGCGGTGAGCTTGCCGCGACCGTGCTGCGCCTCGATGCGCTTCTGACCGCCGCCGAGCCGCGCAGCGGCGCGACGCTCCTCCAGCGCCTCGAGAATATTCTTCATTCTGCTCCCCCGCGATCGGATTGCCGAAAACTCGCTGCTCCCTAACACTCAACTAACGGATTAGGAAGCGTCTTCCACAACAAAGGTTCATCAGCGCGCCATCGCCGCCGCGCCATGGCGCGGCGCGCGCAAATCACCCCGCCATGCCCGCCCGGCAGGCGTCCGCCGCCGCGCGAAAATCCGTGAAACGGCGCGCGCGCCGCTGCGCCGCCTCCGCGTCCTCGCCCCACAGCGCGATCTGGTGGTCTTCATCCACATGCGCCGCCGCCCACGCCTCCGCGACTCCGAGCCGGCCCTCGCGCACCGCCAGCGCCAGCAGCACCGAGCCGGCCAGCGAGGTCATGACATGCAGCCCGGCGATGGCGAATGGGTGGGCGTGGGCGCGCACCGCCGCCTCGGCGGCCGCCAGCGCCGCCTGCGGCTGCTGCACGAACATCACCCCCTCCGCCAGGGCGAAGCGGGCGCCGTAGCGTTCGTCCATCCACGCCAGCACCGGATCCCACAGCTGCGTCTGGCGCAGCGCCAGGCTTTCCGGCCCGCCGGCGCGGTAGCACAGCAGGTCCGAACCGGCGTAACGGATGATCTCCTGCAGCGCCGCCTCCGGATCCGGCTCCACCGCGTCGATGGCGGCGACCGCCATGCGCGTGGCCGGCATGGAGGCCGGGTTGATCTCCTTCTCCTGCGCCGCCCATTCGGCGGCGATGGTTCCGGCCAGCGCGCGCGTCGGCGCGCGCAGCGGCCGTCTGGCCGGGGTGCGCGCCTGGCGGCCGTCGAGCAGCACGGAGAACCAGCCGTCCTCCCCCGCCGAAACGGTCACCTCGCGGTAAAAGCGCCGCGGCAGCTGCGGCTGCATCGCCTGCTGGCTGAGACGGACCGGATCCCTGCCGTCGTGAGCGCGAAAACCCATGTGTCTGTCCCCAATGCTGTCGCGTCGGCGCCTGCGCTTCACGCGTCCGGCGATTCGATGATCGGATCGTAGCGGGAGGCGTCGAAGCCGAGCAGGTTCCACGTCTGCGCCATGTGCGGCGGCAGCGGCGCTGTGACGTCGATGGGCCGCCCGTCGCGCGGATGCGGAATGATGATCCGCCGCGCCAGCAGGTGCAGCTTTTTCTGCACGCCGCCCGGCGGCTCCCAGTTCTCAACGTTGAAATAGAGCGGATCGCCGACGATCGGATGGCCGATGTGGGCCATGTGCACGCGCAGCTGGTGCGTGCGGCCGGTGACCGGCTTCAGCGACAGCCACGACACCTTCTGCGCCGCGCTCTCCACCACCGCGTAATAGGTCACCGCATGGCTGGCGTCGTCGTCGCCGTGGCGGACCACCGCCATGCGCGAGCCGCCGGCGCCGTCCTCCTGCCTGGCGAGGAAGGTGGAGACGCGCCCCTGCTTCACCCGCGGCGCGCCGGCCACCAGCGCCCAGTAGATCTTGCGGGTGACGCGGGACCTGAAGCTCTTGCCGAGAACAGAGGCGGCGAGGCGCGTCTTGGCCACCACCAGGCAGCCGGCGGTGTCCTTGTCGAGGCGGTGCACCAGGCGCGGCTTCTGTCCCGACGGGTCGCGCAGCGATTCGAGCATGCCGTCGATGTGCCGGCGCGTGCCCGAGCCGCCCTGCACCGCAAGGCCCATGGGCTTGTTCAGCACCATGATGTCCCGGTCCTCGTAGAGAATGAGGGAGCGCAGGAAGGCGGCGTCGTCCCCGTCCTGGCGCGGCGTGCGGCCGACCGGGCGCGCCTCCGCCAGCTTCAGCGGCGGCACGCGCACCTTCTGGCCCGGCTGCAGGCGGTCGTTGGGCTTCGCCCGGCGGCCGTCGACGCGCAGCTCGCCCTTGCGGACGATGCGCTGGATGTGGGTGAAGGCCAGCTGCGGAAAGCGCGCGGTGAGGAAACGGTCGATGCGCATGTCCGCTTCGTCCGCGTCCACCACCAGCGTCTGCACGCCGGTGGTCATGGTCTCGGCGGCGAGCGCGTTCAGCTTCGCCCTGGAGCCGGGCAGCGGCGCGCCGTGACCGGAGCCGGCGCGGCCGGCCCCCTTGCGGGCCGGAGCGGCGGCCTCCGGGCGCGGCTCCGCCGGGCGGGCGGCGCGCTTCGCCGGCGCGGGCGGAGCGTCGCCGTCATCGCCGTCGTCCCCGTCAGGGGCGGCGGCGGCTTCAGCCTCAACGGCCTCCCAGTCAATGTCGTCGTCCGCCGCAGGCGCCCGCCACAGGTCGCCCCATAGCGCGTCAGCGGTGACCAGATCGTCGTCGTCGGGCCCGGCGGCCGGATTCCAGCCGGGGCGGCGGTAGCCTTCGTCGCGGCGGGGGCCGCGGCCGGCCGCGCCGGCGCGCCCCGCGCCCTTGCGGGGGAAGCGGCCAGCCGCTTTCGCGGCGGCCTTCGCCGGCGCCCTGCCCGCGCCAGGCCCGGACTTGCCGGCACCCCCGGCCGCTGGCCCGGGCGCGGCCTTGCCGCGGCGGAAACCGGCGAACCAGTCGTCGTCGCCGGCTTTCGCCGCGGGCCTGCGCGGCGCGCCGGCGGCGGAACGGGACGGGCGGCCGCGCGCCCCTGCGCCGCCGGGTTTGCCCCCGCGTCCGCCCCTGCGGTTGCCAGTGTCGCGGGTCATGCCAGGCTCCTCATCGCCGCAAGTCCGACCGCCAGACCCGCAACGCCAGACAGGATTGATGCGAGAACGTACGCCGCGGCGGCGAGCGGCTCGCCCCTCTGCCACAGCATGACCGCCTCGAGAGAAAAGGTGGAGAACGTCGTATAGCCGCCGAGCGCGCCTGTCGCCAGAAACAGCCGCAGGTTCTGCGACGCGCCATCTGGACGCAGCGCCAGCCAGCCGACGAGCAGGCCCATCAGCAGCGAGCCGCTGACGTTGACCAGCAGCGTGCCCCAGGGGAAGGCGGCTCCGAACGCGCGCGCCGCCGCCAGCCCGGCCAGATGCCGGCCGACGCCGCCGAGGCCTGCGCCGAGAAACACCAGTGCGATCGCCTGCATGTATGGTCCGCTGCTCCGCCTGCCTGCCCGTGGTGACTGGCGCCCCGGTCATATACCCGTGAGGGCCGCGGGCGCAATTGGCGCGGGGCGCGGCGCGCATGGCGGGGCCGCCGGCATGCGTGCGCCGATCCGGACGGAGGCGGGTCCGGCGCAGGGCCGGCGTCGCCGTCGCCGCGGCGGCGCCGGCCAGCCTGACGCCTCATTCCCGCCGGGGGCGGCGCCTCTCCGCCGTCATGCCCGGTCCTGCCCCGGGCGTCCATGCAGGGCCGCGGCCTGGGGCGAGCGGAACTGGCGGACGCCCGTCCGTCGCCAGCCGGCCGGCGCCGCGGCGGCGCGTGCGGACCCGAACGGGCGGCCCATGCCCGCCCCCGCGGCGTCACCCGGTCCGGCGGGCCTTCGCCTCCTGTTCCGCCAGGCGGCGCCTGGCCAGGTCGACGTACCAGTCGAAACTCTCCGGATTGGCCATGGCGTCGCGGTTGATGAGCTTCTCCGGCGGATGGCCCAGCAGCAGGCGCTTCACCGGCACCTCCAGCTTCTTGCCAGACAGCGTGTAGGGCACCGCCGGCGCCTCCACGATGGCGTCGGGCACGTGCCGCGCCGAAAGCTGCTCGCGGATGCGGGCGCTGATCGCCTGGCGCAGGGTGTCGTCGATGACGCGCCCCTCCCCGGGAACCACGAACAGGTAGAGGAACGACTCCCGCCCCAGGAACTCCAGGTCCACCACCAGGCTGTCGGCAATCTCCGGGAAACCGTCGACGATCCGGTAGAACTCGGCGGTGCCCATGCGGATGCCGTGGCGGTTGATGGTGGCGTCCGAGCGCCCGTAGATGATCGCCCCGCCGCGGGAGGTGATCTTCAGCCAGTCGCCGTGACGCCACCCCCCCGGATAGACGTCGAAATAGCTCTCCAGATAGCGTCTGTTGTCCGGATCGTTCCAGAAATACAGCGGCATGGAGGGCACCGGCAGGGTGCACACCAGCTCGCTCACCTCGTCGACCAGCGGCCGCCCCTCCGGATCCCACGATTCCACCCGGTGCCCCAGAGCCCTGCACTGCATCTCGCCGGCGTAAACCGGCAGCGTCGGCGCGCCGCAGATGAAGGCCCCGGCGAAGTCGGTGCCGCCCGAGATCGGCGACAGCCAGATGTCGTCGCGCACGTTCCCGTAGATCCAGGCGTAGGCCTCCGCCGACAGCGGCGAGCCGGTGGACGACATGGCCCGCAGCCGCCCGAGATCGGCGAAGGCGCGCGGCTTCAGCCCGGCCTTCGCGCAGTTTCCGTAATAGGCCGCGCCGCAGCCGAACGCCGTGACCCCGGCCTTCTCGATGAAACGCCACAGCACGCCCAGATCCGGATACGCCGGACTGCCGTCATAGAGCGCGATGGCCGAGCCGGCGAGCAGCGCCCCCACCTGGGCGTTCCACATGATCCAGCCGGAGGAGGTGTACCACTGGGTCGTGTCGGTGGGCCGGAGGTCGCAGTGCAGCGACTGCATCAGCAGCATTTCCACCGTGATGCCGGCGTGGCCGTGCACGATGGGCTTGGGCAGGCCGGTGGCGCCAGAGGAATAGACCACCCACAGCGGATGGCCGGCCTCCACCATCGCCGGCTCCGCCTGCTGCGGGCGCGCGGCCAGCTCGCGCCAGTCGTGGGCCTGCGGGAAACGGGCGCGGTCCACCTGCGCGTGCAGCCGCGGCAGGATCACCAGCTGCTCCACCCCCGGCAGCGCCGCGACCAGCCCGGCGATCGCCTCCTGCCGGTCGAAGGGCTTGCCGGCGTAGGTGTAGCCGTCGGCGCAGACCAGCACCCTGGGGCCGATCTGGCGGAAGCGGTCCAGCACCGCGCTCCTGCCCATGTCGGAGGAGCACAGCGACCACACCGCGCCCAGGCTGGCGACGGCGAGGAAGGTGACGATGGTCTCCGGAATGTTGGGCATCACCGCCGCCACGCGGTCGCCCGGCTTCACGCCGAAGTCGCGCAGGGCCGCGGCCACGGCCCCGACCTGGCGGCGCAGCTCGCCCCAGGACATTTCCGCGACGTCCGTGTTTTCCGAAGCGTAGACGATGGCGCGCCTTTCCGGCGCGTCCATGTTGTGGCGCAGCACGTGCCAGGCGAAATTCAGCCGCGCGCCCTCAAACCAGCGGGCCCCGGGCATGCGCCGCCCTGACAGCACCTGCCGGTACGGCGTCTCGCTGCGGATGTCGAAATAGTCCCACACCGCGCCCCAGAAGCGCTCGAGATTGTCCGTCGACCACTCCCACAGCGCGGCGTAATCCGGAAAGGTCACGCCCTCGCGCTGCTCCAGCCACCGCGTGAAGCGGGTGATGTTGGCGTTCTCCACGTCGGCCGCCGACGGCGACCACAGCAGCCTGCCCTCCCCATGGATACCTTCGCCGCCTGAAGCGCCCATCGCGTTTCTCCCCGTATCCTGTCATCGCGCGGCGGGCGCGCCGCCCGCCGGCCCTGTCATCCGTCCGCGTCCGGGTCGCCGCGGCGCTGGCGCCGCAGCCGCTCCCAGTAGTCCAGCCGGCGGGTGATTTCGCGCTCGAAGCCGCGCTGCGACGGCGCGTAGAAGCGCTGGCGCCCCAGCTTCTCCGGCCAGTAGTCCTGACCGGAGAAGGCGTCCGGCTGGTCGTGGTCATAAAGATAACCCGCGCCGTAGCCTTCCGCTTTCATCAGTTTGGTGGGCGCGTTGAGGATGGTCTTCGGCGGCGAGAGCGAGCCGGCCTCGCGCGCCGTGGTCCGCGCCTGCTTCAGCGCCCGGTAAACCGCGTTGGACTTGGGAGCGGTGGCCAGAAACACCACCGCGTTGGCCAGCGCCAGATAGCCCTCCGGCGCGCCCAGAAACTCGAAGGCCTCCCGGGCGGCGTTGGCGGTGACCAGCGCCTGGGGATCGGCGAGGCCGATGTCCTCCACCGCCATCACCACCAGCCGCCGGGCGATGAACAGCGGATCCTCCCCCGCCTCGATCATGCGGGCGAAATAATAAAGCGCCGCGTCCGGATCGGAGCCGCGCACGCATTTGTGCAGTGCCGAGATGAGATTGTAATGGCCGTCCTGGCTCTTGTCGTAGACGGGCGCGCGCCGCTGCACCACCTCCGTGAGGCGGCGCGCGTCGAAGGTTTCGCCGGGGCGCGCGCAGCGCCACACCTCCTCGGCGAGGGTGAGGGCGGCGCGCCCGTCGCCGTCCGCCATGCGCGCCAGCGCCTCGCGCGCCTCGCCGGTCAACGGCAGCGGTTTTCGCCCGATTTCCTCGGCCCTTGCGAGCAGGCGGTGAATCGCCGCCTCATCCAGGGCGTTGAACACCAGGACGCGGGCGCGGGAGAGCAGCGCCGCGTTCAGCGCGAAGGACGGGTTTTCGGTGGTGGCGCCCACCAGCACGATGGTGCCGTCCTCCATCACCGGCAGGAAGGCGTCGAGCTGGGCGCGGTTGAAGCGGTGGATCTCGTCCACGAACAGCAGGGTGCGCCGGCCGCTGGCGCGATGCATGCGCGCCGCCTCGAAAGCCTTTTTCAGGTCGCCGACGCCGGAGAAAATGGCCGAGAGCTGCTCGAAGCGCATGTCGGTCGCGCCGGCGAGCAGCCGCGCCACGGTGGTCTTGCCGGTGCCGGGCGGCCCCCAGAAGATCAGCGAACCGGGATTGCCCGAGGCGAGCATGCGGGTGAGCGCGCCGTCCGGACCAACCAGATGGTCCTGCCCCACCACCTCGGCGAGGGTGGTCGGCCGCAGCCGGTCGGCGAGCGGCCGGTCGGCGGCCGGCTGCTGTGGCTCCGCCGCCTCCGGCTGTTGCGGCTCCATGCCCGAAAACAGATCGCCCATCATTCCGCCCGCGTCAAAAACCCGCCCCGCCCCGGCAGCCGCGCCGGCGCCCCACTGGCGCCGCGATCGCCCTGTCCTGTCGCCTCATGTATAAGTCTGCGGGCGTCCGGAAAACAGACGGACGCCGGAAGACCCCGGCGGCCGCGTCCCGCGCGGCGGCGCCGGACGCCTGCGGACCCCGCCAGAGCGCGGCGCGCCGCGCGCTTGCGAAGAAGGTGAATATTTTCATGCAACTATATGGTTAATATCAATAAATTTACCATAATTCATCCAGAACTTTAAGAACGGACAGGCGATGACGGATTACTGCAGCGACATCAGGCGGACGGGAGCAGGGCGGGCCATCATACTGGCGCTGCTCGCCTTTTTCGGCGCGCTCGCCGCCCTGGCGCCGGCGCGCGCGCAGCCCCGTGGCGATCTGGTGGAGGCGCGGCTGCTGCTGGAGCCGTCCGCCATCCAGGCGGGCGTTCCCTTCACCGCCGCGGTGCAGCTGCAGATGAAGCCCGGCTGGCACACCTACTGGCTCAATCCGGGCGATTCCGGCCTGCCGACCGAGATCCGCTGGAAGCTGCCGCCGGGCTTCACCGCCGGCCCCATCCAGTGGCCGACGCCGGAGCGGCTGGCGGTGGAGCCGCTGATGAACTTCGGCTATGAGGGCGAGGCGACGCTGCTGGTGGAGATCACGCCGCCGGCGACGCTGCCGGCCTCGGGCCGCGTCGACATTGGCGCCGACGTCTCCTGGCTGGCCTGCGAAAAGGAGTGCATCCCCGGCTCGGCCACGCTGGACGCGTCGGCCCCGCTGGCCCCTGCCCTCGCCCCGGCGGCGCCCGACGCCGGCGCCGCGCCGCTGTTCGCCCGCGCCCGCGACGCCCTGCCGAAGCCGCTGGCCGGCGCGACCTTCGCCGCCGCCGCGCGAACGCTCACCGTGCGCGCGCCCCTGCCCGCGGGAGCCGGCGCCGGCGACGTCCGCTCCGCCGTTTTCTTTCCCGCCGCCGAGGGCCTGATCGACAACGCCGCGCCGCAGCAGCTCGCCGTTGCGGAGGGCGCCCTGACCCTGACCGCGCCGCGGGCCGAGGGCGTCGGCGCGGCCGGGAGCGTCCCGCAGCGGCTGGAGGGCGTCATCGCCATCGCCGGCCCCAATGGCGCGACGCAGGGCTACGCCATTTCGGCGACGCCGGATGCGGCGCTGGCCCCGGCGGCGCCGGCGCCAGCCGCATCCGCAGGGGGCGACGGCGACGGCGGCGGCCAGGCGCTGGCGGCGGCCGCCCTGCCGCCGCCGCCGGTCAACGCCGAGGGCCTCACCCTGCTCACGGCGATGCTGTTCGCCTTCATGGGCGGCGTCATTCTCAACCTGATGCCCTGCGTGTTCCCGGTGCTGTCCATCAAGGCGCTGTCGCTGGCCCGCGGCGGCGGCGGGACGCCGGCGAAGATGCGCCTGCACGGCCTCAGCTACGGCGCCGGGGTGCTGGCCGCCTTCGCCGCGCTCGCGGCGGCGCTGATGGCGGCGCGCGCCGCCGGCGCCAGCGCCGGCTGGGGCTTCCAGCTGCAGTCGCCCGTGGTGGTGGCCGCCCTCGCCTGCGTGATGCTGGCCATGGGGCTCGGCCTCAGCGGCGTGGTGCATTTCGGCGCCCGGTTCGCCGGCGCCGGCGACCGCCTCACCCACGGCCATGGCTACGCCGCCTCATTCTTCACCGGCGTGCTGGCGGCGGTGGTGGCCTCGCCCTGCACCGGCCCGTTCATGGGCGCCGCCATCGGCTTTTCGCTCACCCAGCCGCCGGCGGTGACCGCGGCTGTGTTTCTGGCGCTGGGCGCCGGCCTCGCCGCGCCCTTCGTGCTGCTGGCCTTCGCGCCGGCGCTGGCGCGGGCCCTGCCGCGCCCCGGCCGCTGGATGGACGTGCTGAAGCAGGCGCTGGCCTTCCCGCTCTACGGCACGGCCGCCTGGCTGGTGTGGGTGCTGTCTCGGCAGGCGTCGCCGCTCGGGCTAGCCATGGCGCTGTCGGCGCTGGTGGCCACGGCCTTCGCCTGCTGGGCCAGCGCCGTGGCGGCCCAGTCCGGCCGCGCCGGCGCCATGGCCGGCCGGGCCGGGGCCGTGGCGGCGCTGGCAGTGGCGGCGCTGTGCGTCGCCCAGATCCACCGCCCCGGCGACGCGCCCGCGGGGGCAGCCGCCGCCGGGGCCGGAGCAGAGACCTATTCGGCGCAGCGCCTCGACGCCCTGCTGCAGCAGGACCGGCCGGTGTTCGTCAACCTCACCGCCGCCTGGTGCATCACCTGCATGGTCAACGAGCGCACCACCCTGGAGCGGGCCGGGGTGCGCGACGCCATGGCCCGCCGCGGGGTGGTCTACATGACCGGCGACTGGACCAGCCGCAATCCGGAGATCACGGCCCTGCTGGCCCGTTTCGGCCGCGGCGGCGTGCCGCTCTACCTGCTCTATCCGGGCCGCAATGGCGCGCCGCAGGTGCTGCCGCAGATCCTCACCCCCGGCATGGTGATCGCGGCGATCGACGCGCTGCCCACGCGCGCCGCCGCCGCCCGCTGAGACGGGCCGCGGCCGCCGGCGGAGAAAATGGTTGCGCGCGGAACGGACCGGCCGATAATCCGCCCACAGGCTCCGGCGCGCCCGGACGCGCGGGCCTGAACACCGGGCCTGACATCCAGGGAGAACCCACATGACGGGACGCCCCCTCACCCGCCGCGACGCCCTTTGGCTGACGCTCGCCCTGGCGGCGGGCGTCGCCGCCCTCTGCGGCCATGCGCCGACGGCCGACGCCGCGGCCGCCATCGGCGCTCCGGCGCCGCCGTTCACCCTGGTTTCGGCGGACGGCCGGCAGGTGTCGCTGGCGGACTTCCGCGGCCGCACGGTGGTGCTGGAGTGGACCAATCACGAGTGCCCGTTCGTGCGCAAGCACTACGGCGCCGGCGCCATGCAGAAGCTGCAGAAGGAGGCCAGGGACGCCGGCGTGGTCTGGCTGACCATCATCTCCTCCGCGCCCGGCGAACAGGGCCATGTGACGCCGGAGGAAGCGCGCCGGCTCACCGTGAGCCGCGGCGCCGCGCCAGCGGCGGTGCTGTTCGACGAAACCGGCCGGACAGGCCGCGCCTACGGCGCGAAAACCACCCCGCACATGTATGTGATCGGCCCCGACGGCGCTCTGCTTTACGCCGGCGGCATCGACGACCGCCCGGGCACGGATCCGGCGGAGCTGGCCGGGGCCCGCAACCATGTGCGCGAGGCGCTGGCGGAGATCGCCGCCGGCAAGCCGGTGAGCGTCCGGCAGAGCCGTCCCTACGGCTGCGCGATCAAATACGCCAGCTGACCACCGCCGCCGGCGCGACGGGCCCGAACGGTCGCGCGCAAAGGCGCGCATCGGGCGCGCATCCATCGGGCGCCTTGGGAGCGGGCGCAAACGGGGCGCGGCCGCGTCAGACGCTTCCCCCGCGTCCCCAGAGGCCACGCGCCGCCCTGCTGCGGCGCCGGGCGACGCGGCGGCCCGAGGCGCAGGCCGGCGAAACGGAAAGCCGCCCGGTCACGCCGGGCGGCTGCGTCATGTGCGGGGTCCGGCGCGCGCCTGGCGGCGCGTCCCGGCTCAGCCGCCGAGCGCCAGGGTGAACACCTCGCCGTCGCGGCGGATGGCGATCTCCCAGTAGCGCGTGCGCCGCTGCAGCGCCGCGCCAAGCGCGCGCGAGCTGCCGATCTTTTCACCGTTCACCGCCAGCACGACGTCGCCCCTGCGCAGGCCGACGCTGGCGGCTGGGGAGCCTTCCGCCACCTCATACAGAACCACGCCGCGGGCGGAGAGGTCCATGGAAAGCTCCTCGGCCACCGCCGGGGAGAGATTGGCGGCCGTGGCCCCGCTGAACGGCGTGCGCGCCGGCAGCTTCACCAGGTCGCGCGCCGGCGTTTCCGGCGCCGGCGCGAGGCGGATGGCCAGCGTCTCCCGCCGGCCGCCGCGCAGCACGGTGAGCCTGGCCTGCCCGCCCATCGGCCGGGTGGCGAAGCGGTAGCCGAACGCCTCCGGATCATCCACGCTCTGGCCGTCCACGGCGAGGATGACGTCGCCGCGCTTCAGCCCAGCCTGCTCGGCGGGGCCGCCCGGAGCCAGCCCGGCGACCAGCGCGCCGGCGGGCCGTTCCAGCCCGAGGCTTTCCGCGATCTCCTGGGTCACCGCCTGCAGCTGGCCGCCGAAATACGGCCGGCGCACCAGCCGGCCGCCGCTCAGCGCCGAATTCACCACGGTGCGCACCATGGTGGCGGGAATGGCGAAGCCGATGCCGACGCTGCCGCCGCTGCGCGAATAGATGGCGCTGTTGACGCCCACCAGCCGCCCCTTCATGTCCACGAGGGCGCCGCCGGAATTGCCCGGATTGATGGCCGCGTCGGTCTGGATGAAGAACTGGTAGTCGCCGACGCCAACCTGGGTGCGCGCCAGGGCCGAGACGATGCCCTGCGTCACCGTCTGGCCCACGCCGAACGGATTGCCGATGGCCAGCACCAGGTCGCCCACCTCCAGCGCGTCGGAATCGCCCAGCTCCATGGCAGGCAGCTTCAGCCCCTTCTCGCGGATGCGCAGCACGGCGAGGTCGGTGCGCGGATCGCGCAGGATGATGTCGCAGTCGAACTCCCGCCGGTCCGCCAGCGACACCTTCACCTCGGTCATGTTCTCGATGACGTGGTAATTGGTGACGATGACGCCGGAGGGATCGACGATCACGCCCGAGCCCAGCGAGCGCGCCACCCGCTCGCGCGGCACGCCGAAATCGCCGCCAAAGAAGCGCCGGAAGAAGGGATCGTCGAACAGCGGGTTCTGCGCGCGCCGCTCGACGCGCGCGCCATAGACGTTGACCACCGCCGGCGCCGCCCGGCGCACCACGGGACTGAACGACAGCTGCACCTCCGCGCGGCTTTGCGGAGCCTGCCGCTCCTGCGCCGGAGCGGCGCCGGGCGCGGCCGCGATCACCGCGAGCGCCAGCGCGGCCGCCAGGCCCGGGCGGCGCAAGGGCGCGCCCCTTGCGCGGCGCGGCCGCGCCGCGGTTATCCTGTCATCCCATCGCATCAGTCGTCTCCGTTGCCGCCGGCGACGGCCGGCCTGGCGTTCACGCGCAGGGCTAGCCGGCGAACCGGGACGAAATTTGGCGCAAGGCCGGGCAAAGAAAAAGGGCGGTGGAAAGCCACCGCCCTTCGAAAACCGGGTCTGCGCGACATCACTCCCCGGAAGCGGCCTCCTGGGTCGGACCGGAGTCCTTGCCCTTGGCCTCCACGTCACGGTCAACGAACTCGATGACGGCGAGCGGCGCGTTGTCGCCATAGCGGAAGCCGGCCTTCATGATGCGCAGGTAGCCGCCGTTGCGGTCCTTGTAACGCGGGCCGAGCACGTCGAACAGCTTGCGCACCTGGTCAAGGTCGCGCAGGCGGGCGATGGCCTGACGGCGGGCGTGCAGGTCGCCGCGCTTGCCGAGCGTCACCAGCTTCTCGACGATCGGGCGCAGGTCCTTGGCCTTGGGCAGCGTGGTGATGATCTGCTCATGCTTGATGAGCGCGGCGGCCATGTTGGCGAACATCGCCTTGCGGTGAGCCGAGCTGCGGCTGAAACGGCGGTGCGCGAAACCGTGACGCATTGGCTTTCTCCGTATTTATGCGGCCGCCGTGCCACGGAACGGCCGCTCTCTTCCTTGCCGGCCCTCAAGGCCGGGGGACTGGTGAAGTCAGTAGTGCTCTTCGAAGCGCTTGGCGAGATCCTCGATGTTCTCCGGCGGCCAGCCCTGAACCTCCATGCCGAGGTGCAGGCCGAGCGTGGCGAGCACTTCCTTGATCTCGTTGAGCGACTTGCGACCGAAGTTCGGGGTGCGGAGCATCTCCGCCTCGGTCTTCTGGATGAGGTCGCCGATGTAGACGATGTTGTCGTTCTTGAGGCAGTTGGCCGAACGGACCGACAGCTCCAGCTCGTCCACCTTCTTGAGCAGCGCCGGGTTGAAGGGCAGCTGCGGAGCGGCGGAGGCGCCGGCCTCCTCGCGCCGGGGCTCATCGAAGTTGACGAAGATCGACAGCTGGTCCTGCAGGATGCGCGCGGCGTAGGCCACGGCGTCCTCGGGCGACACGGAGCCGTCGGTCTCGACCTCCATGGTCAGCTTGTCGTAATCGAGGATCTGGCCCTCGCGGGTGTTCTCGACGCGGTAGGACACCTTGCGCACCGGGCTGTAGATGCTGTCCACCGGGATCAGGCCGATGGGCGCGTCCTCCGGAGCGTTGCGCTCGGCCGGAACATAGCCCTTGCCGGTGTTGACGGTGAACTCCATGCGCACTTCGGCGCCGTCGTCCAGCGTGCACAGCGGCAGGTCCGGATTGAGAATCTGGATATCGCCAGGGGTGTTGATGTCGCCGGCGGTGACGAGACCCGGACCCTGCTTGCGCAGCGTCATGCGCTTGGGCCCCTCGCCCTGCATGCGGATGGCGATCATCTTGACGTTGAGGACGATGTCCGTGACGTCCTCACGCACGCCCGGCACCGAGGAAAACTCGTGCAGGACGCCGTCGATCTGGATGGCGGTCACCGCCGCGCCCTGGAGGGACGACAGCAGGACGCGCCGCAAGGCGTTGCCGAGCGTCAGGCCGAAGCCGCGCTCCAAGGGCTCCGCCACCAGGGTGGCCACGTGCCTGCGGTCGTCGCTGCCCGACACCTCGAGCTTGCCCGGCTTGATCAGTTCCTGCCAGTTTTTCTGGATCACGAGCACACCTCTGCGGATCTCTTGAAAGGCGGCGCGCCGCCAGGAAAAGGCCGCGCGCAGCGAATGGCGGCGCCCCGGCCGCAGGGACCGGGGCGAGACGGATCAGACCCGCCGACGCTTGCGCGGGCGGCAGCCGTT
This sequence comes from Camelimonas abortus, assembly GCF_042432745.1. Taxonomy (NCBI): domain Bacteria; kingdom Pseudomonadati; phylum Pseudomonadota; class Alphaproteobacteria; order Hyphomicrobiales; family Chelatococcaceae; genus Camelimonas; species Camelimonas abortus. The sequence goes on from NZ_JBHLWR010000006.1 coordinate 1,411,937, forward strand.
GTGCGGGATCGGCGTGACGTCGCGGATGGAGGTGATCGTGAAGCCGGCGGCCTGCAGGGCGCGCAGGGCCGACTCACGGCCCGAACCCGGCCCCGAAACCTCGACCTCGAGGGTGCGCATGCCGTGCTCGGCGGCCTTGCGGGCCGCGTCCTCGGCGGCCACCTGGGCGGCGTACGGGGTCGACTTGCGCGAACCCTTGAAGCCCATGGTGCCGGCGGACGACCAGGAGATGGTGTTGCCCTGCGCGTCCGTGATGGTGATCAGCGTGTTGTTGAAGCTGGCGTTCACATGCGCGATGCCGGAGACGATGTTCTTGCGCTCACGACGGCGAACGCGGGTGACTTCCTTGGCCATGCATATTTTCCTTCAGGCGCGCCCGTTACGCCAGGCGCTCGGGACATGATGTGGCGCGGAGGCGCACGGACGGATCCCCGCCTCCACGCGCCGCGACAGTACGGCTTACTTCTTCTTGCCGGCGATCGGCTTGGCCTTGCCCTTGCGGGTGCGGGCGTTGGTGTGGGTGCGCTGGCCGCGCACCGGCAGGCCGCGGCGGTGGCGCAGGCCGCGATAGCAGCCCAGGTCCATCAGCCGCTTGATGTTCATCGACACTTCGCGACGCAGGTCGCCTTCCACGACATAGTCGCGGTCGATGGTCTCGCGGATCGCCAGAACCTCCGCGTCAGTCAGCTCGTTCACGCGGCGCTCGGCCGGAATGCCGACCTTCTCGCAGATCTCGGCCGCGAACTTCGGCCCGATGCCGTGAATGTACTGAAGCGCGATGATGGTGCGCTTGTTGGTAGGGATGTTAACGCCAGCAATACGAGCCAATGTCGTCTCCATGTGGCCGGCGACTGCGCGCCGGGCTTACGTTGCGCCGCCTTCGCGGCAATGCCCGCGTCCGGTGGAGGCCGGCCCTCGCGGGAAACACCAATGCGGGCGGCGCCGTACCTGCCGCAGCAGACCGGCGCCGCCCGAAAAGTTGCGACCTGTTAACCCCAAACGGGTCAGGCGTCAACCTTGTCGAGCAGCGCGAACAGCGCGCCGCTGACCGCGTCGATCGGCTGGTTGCCGTCCACCTTCGTCAGCTGGCCCTTCTTTTCATAGTAGGGCGCGACCACGGCGGTGTCGCGGTTGTAGGCGGCCAGACGGGTCCTGAAGACGTCCGGATCGTCGTCGGCCCGCACCGGCTCGCCCTTTGCGCGCGACTCGTTGGCGCGGTTGATGATGCGGTTTACCAGACCATCCTGGTCGACCACCAGCTCGATGACCGCGTCCAGCTTCAGGCCCTTCTGCGCCAGCAGGGCGTCGAGAGCCTCGGCCTGGGCGACGGTGCGCGGAAAGCCGTCGAGGATGAAGCCCTTGCGCGCGTCCTCCTCCCCGATACGGTCAGCGATGATGCCGATAACAATTTCGTCAGAGACCAGCTGCCCGGCGTCCATCACCGCCTTGGCCTTCAGCCCGACCGGCGTGCCGGCGGCCACCGCGGCGCGGAGCATGTCGCCGGTGGAGAGCTGCGGCACGCCATACCGCTCCACCAGCCGCTTCGCCTGGGTTCCCTTGCCGGCGCCGGGCGGTCCAAGAAGAATCAGTCTCATTTACGCCGTCCCCCTTTGAGTTTGGCCTTCTTCACGAGACCCTCGTACTGGTGCGCGAGCAGATGGCCGTGCACCTGCGCCACCGTATCCATGGTCACCGTCACCACGATCAGCAGCGAGGTGCCCCCGAAGTAGAACGGAAGCGAGGCGTAGGAGATCAGCAGTTCCGGGAGCAGACAGATGAGAGCTAGGTAGGCCGCGCCGATCACCGTGATCCGGGTCAGCACATAGTCGATGTAATCGGCGGTGCGCTCGCCCGGACGGATGCCGGGGATGAAGCCGCCCTGCTTCTTCAGGTTGTCCGCCGTCTCCGACGGGTTGAAGACGATGGCCGTGTAGAAGAACGCGAAGAACACGATCAGCGCCACGTACAGCACGATGTAGAGGGGCCGTCCGTGACCGAGATAGGCCGACAGCGTCGCGAGCACGCCCGTGCCGTCGCCCGCCGCCGAGAAGCTGGCGATGGTGGTCGGCAGCAGCAGCAGCGAAGAGGCGAAGATGGGTGGAATGACGCCGGCGGTGTTCAGCTTCAGCGGCAGGAACGAGGTCTGGCCCTCATACAGGCGGTTGCCCACCTGCCGCTTGGGATAGTTGATCAGCAGGCGCCGCTGCGCCCGCTCCATGTAGACGATGAAGGCGATGGCCGCCACCGCCATGACCAGCACGCCAAGGATCAGGCCGGTGGACAGCGCGCCCTGGCGGCCAAGCTCGAGCGTGCCGGCCACGGCCTGGGGCAGCTCGGCGACGATGCCGGCGAAAATGATCAGCGACACGCCGTTGCCGATGCCGCGCGAGGTGATCTGCTCGCCCAGCCACATCAGGAACATGGTGCCGCCCAGCAGCGTGATCACCGTGGAGATGCGGAAGAACAGCCCCGGCTCAAGCACCACATTGGGCGAGCTCTCGAGGCCGACGGCGATGCCCCACGCCTGGAACACGGCCAGCACGACGGTGAGATAGCGGGTGTACTGGTTGATGACCTTGCGGCCCTGCTCGCCCTCCTTCTTCAGCTGCTCCAGCGAGGGCACGATGCTGGTCAGCAGCTGGATGATGATGGAGGCCGAGATGTACGGCATGATGTTCAGGGCGAAGATGGCCATTCGCCCGACAGCGCCGCCGGAAAACATGTTGAACAGCCCGAGGACGCCGCCCTGGGTCTGCCGGAAGATCTCCGCCACCGCGTCCGGATTAACGCCAGGCAGCGGAATGTAGGTTCCGAGCCGGTAGACGATCAGCGCTCCCAGCGTGAACCAGATCCGCTTCTTCAGCTCCTCCGCCTTGGCGAACGAGCTGAGACTGAGACTGGACGCGAGCTGTTCCGCTGCCGATGCCATGCGCTTGTCCCCGGGCCCGGGGCGGGAGGCGGCTGGTCGCCCCCCGCATGTCGGGCCGTCTGTAAATGTGACGTAACTTCAGACGGTGGCGTGTCCGCCCGAGGGCCTGTCAGCCCTCGGCGGCGGCGCCCAGAATCGTCACCGAGCCGCCCGCCTTCTCCACCGCTTCTACGGCAGAGCGGGAAGCGCCGGCAACGTGCAGCGACACCCTGGAGCGGATCTCGCCCACGCCGAGCACGCGCACGCCGTCACGCGGCTTGCTGACCACGCCGGCGGCCACAAGGGCTTCAACGTTGATGGGCGCGGACGCGTCCAGCTTGCCGGCGTCGATGGCCTGCTGCAGACGGCCGAGGTTCACCTCGTTGTAGTCCTTGCGGAAAATGTTGTTGAAACCGCGCTTGGGCAGGCGGCGGTGGATCGGCATCTGGCCGCCTTCGAAGCCCTTGATGGCGACGCCGGCGCGCGACTTCTGACCCTTCACGCCGCGGCCGCCGGTCTTGCCCTTGCCGGAGCCGATGCCGCGACCAATGCGCATGCGCTTCTTCGACGCGCCGGGATTATCGCGAATGTCTGTGAGCTTCATGTTTCTCACTCCCCGTCGACGACGCGAACGAGGTGCTTCACCGCCTCGATCATGCCGCGGGTGGCGGCGTTGTCGGGCAGCGTCGAGCGCCGGTTGATCTTGTTGAGCCCGAGGCCAATCAGCGTGGCGCGCTGGCTGGCTTTGCGACGGATCGGACTGCCGATCTGCACGACCGTGATGGTCTTGCCCTGGTTCGCCATGTCAGCCTCCCTCACGCCTCGGCGGCCGCGTCGGCGCCGGCGTCACGGCGGCGGGCCTGCAGGCTCGAAACCTTGAGGCCGCGGCGCGCGGCGACGGAACGCGGGCTCTCTTCCTGCTTCAGCGCCTCAATGGTGGCGCGGACCAGGTTGTAGGGGTTGGAGGAGCCGAGCGACTTGGCCACCACGTCGGCCACGCCCAGGGTCTCGAACACGGCGCGCATCGGACCGCCGGCGATGATGCCGGTGCCCGGCGCGGCGGCGCGCATGATGACCTTGCCGGCGCCCCAGCGGCCCTGCACGTCGTGATGCAGGGTGCGGCCCTCGCGCAGCGGAATGCGGATCATGGACCGCTTGGCCGCCTCGGTGGCCTTGCGGATCGCTTCCGGCACCTCGCGGGCCTTGCCGTGGCCGAAGCCGACCCGGCCCTTCTGGTCGCCAACGACCACGAGGGCGGCGAAGCCGAAGCGGCGGCCACCCTTCACGACCTTGGCGACGCGGTTGATGTGAACAAGGCGATCAACGAATTCGCTGTCGCGCTCGCGCTCTTCGCGCGGCTGCCTGTCTCTTGCCATAACCATCTCACTTTCGCGGGGGCGCGGCCCTCCCCGCTCGCTGGACAATGCCGCGAACGCTTCTGGCGCAAACGCCAAAAATGGCTGGCGCCAGGCCCCCCGTTCCGGGCGGCCCGATGTCAGCCATCCTGGCGTCGCGGACGCGTCAGAAGTTGAGACCGCCCTCACGGGCAGCTTCAGCCAGGGCCTTGACGCGGCCGTGGTAGATGTACGAGCCGCGGTCAAAGACCACATCCTTCACGCCGGCGGCGAGGCCGCGCTCGGCGACCAGACGGCCGACCACCTTCGCGGCCTCCACGTCAGCGCCCGTACGAAGCGTGGCGCGGACATCCTTCTCCAGGGTGGAGGCGGCCGCAAGGGTGACGCCCTTCGTATCGTCGATAATCTGGGCGTAAATCTGCTTGGAGGACCGGAACACCGACAGCCGCGGACGGCCGTTGGCGGCGGCCCGAATGGAGCGGCGAACGCGAGCCTTGCGGCGCTCGCCCGAACCGTGCTTCGAAGCCATGTGCGATCCTTACTTCTTCTTGCCTTCCTTGCGGAAGATGAACTCGTCGGCGTACTTGACGCCCTTGCCCTTGTAAGGCTCGGGACCGCGGAACGCGCGGATTTCCGCCGCCACCTGGCCGACCTGCTGCTTGTTGATGCCCGACACCACGATCTCGGTCGGCTTCGGGGTGGCGATGGTCACGCCCTCCGGCACCGGATAGTCGATGTCGTGGCTGAAGCCCAGCGAGAGCTTCAGCACCTTGCCGGACATGGCGGCGCGGTAGCCGACGCCGTTGATCTCCAGCTTCTTCTCAAAGCCCTTCGTCACGCCCTCGACAAGGTTGTTCACCTGCGAGCGGGCCATGCCCCAGAGCGACCGGGCCTTCTTGGTTTCATTGACCGGAGCGACGCTGATGGCGCCGTCCTCCAGCTTGACGGTGACGTCATCAGGAACGCGGAAGGACAGCTCGCCCTTCGCGCCCTTGACCTTGACCAGCTGCCCCTCGACCGTCGCAGTGACGCCGGACGGCACGGACACCGGCTTTTTTCCGATACGAGACATAATATGGTCCCCCGTGGGTTCGACAACGCTGCCGGTCAGAAGACCTTGCAGAGCACTTCGCCGCCCACGTTGCATTCCCGGGCCTGATGATCGGCCATGACGCCCTTGGGCGTGGAGAGAATGGTGACGCCAAGGCCGTCAGCGACGCGCGGCATGGACTCGACCGACGCGTAAACCCGGCGACCGGGCTTGGAAACGCGCTCGATCCGGCGGATCACGGGCTGGCCGTCATAATACTTGAGCTCGATGTCGAACTCGGTGCGGCCGTTGCCATATTCGGTCACGGTGAACCCGCGGATGTAGCCCTCCTGCTGCAGCACCTCGAGCACGCGGGCGCGCAGGGTGGAGCCAGGGCTGGTGACGCGGGGACGGCGGCGCATCTGCGCGTTGCGGATGCGGGTCAACAGATCGCCGATGGGATCATTCACTGCCATGGCGCTCTCCTTACCAGCTCGACTTGACCAGACCCGGGATCAGTCCCTGCGACCCAAGCTCGCGAAGCGCGATACGCGACATCTTGAGCTTGCGGTAGTAACCGCGGGGACGCCCGGTGACCTCGCAGCGGTTACGCACGCGGGTCGGGCTGGAGTTGCGCGGAAGCTGCGCCAGCTTGAGGACCGCCTCGAAACGCTCCTCAATCGGGCGGTTCCGGTCCTCGGCGATCGCGAGAAGACGGGCGCGCCGGCCGGCGTACTTCTCGACCAGCTTCTGACGCCTCTTGTTCTTCTCAACCGAACTTTTCTTGGCCATACTTTATGTCTCCGGTGTCCGCGTATGAGCAGGAGGCCTGCTCACTGCCGGAACGGGAAGTTGAAGTGCTTGAGAAGCGCGCGCGCCTCGGCGTCGGTCTTCGCCGTGGTGCAGACGATCACGTCCATGCCCCACATCGTGTCGACCTTGTCGTAGTTGATCTCCGGGAAGATGATGTGCTCCTTGATGCCGAAGGCATAGTTGCCGCGGCCGTCAAAGGACTTCGGATTCAGTCCCCGGAAGTCGCGAACGCGCGGCAGCGCGATCGTGATCAGGCGGTCAAGAAACTCGTACATGCGCGTGTTGCGCAGCGTCACCTTCGCGCCGATCGGCATGTTCTCGCGCAGCTTGAAGGTGGCGATCGCCTTGCGGGCGCGCGTCACCACGGCCTTCTGGCCGGCGATGAGCGACAGGTCCTCGGCCGCGACGGACGCCTTCTTGCTGTCGCCGGTCGCCTCGCCCACGCCGATGTTCAGCACGATCTTCTCGATGCGCGGAACCTGCATGGGGTTGGCGTAGCCGAACTCCTCGATCAGCTTCGGGCGGACGACGTTCTCATAGTGGGCGCGCAGACGGGCCACATAGCCTTCCGGAGCGCGCGGGCGCACGCCGGCGCCGGCGCCGGCTTCAGCCTTCGGCGCCTTGGTCTTGGCGACCTTCTTGCTGTCTTTCTCAGCCATCGATCACTTCCCCGGAACGCTTGGCGACGCGCACCTTGCGACCATCTTCCAGAATCCTGAAACCAACGCGGGTCGCCTTGCCGTCCCTGGGATCGGCGATGGCGATGTTCGACAGATGCAGCGGGGCTTCCCTGGTGATGATGCCGCCCTGCGTCGTCGCGGTCTGGCGCTGGTGACGCTTGACCAGGTTCACGCCGCGAACGATGGCGCGCCCTTCCTTCGGCAAGACCTGGATGACTTCGCCGGTCTTGCCCCGGTCACGACCGGTGAGGACGACCACCTTGTCGCCCTTCTTGATCTTCGCAGCCATCAGAGCACCTCAGGGGCGAGCGAAATGATTTTCATGTGGTTGCGGGCGCGCAGCTCGCGCGGCACCGGCCCGAAGATACGGGTGCCGATCGGCTCTTTCTGGTTGTTGATGAGAACCGCGGCATTGCCGTCGAAACGGATCACCGAGCCGTCGGGACGGCGGATGTCCTTGGCGGTGCGCACGACCACCGCCTTCATGACGTCGCCCTTCTTCACGCGACCACGCGGAATGGCCTCCTTGACGGAGACCACGATGATGTCGCCCACGCTGGCGTACTTGCGCTTGGAGCCCCCAAGCACCTTGATGCACATCACGCGGCGCGCGCCGGAATTGTCCGCGACATCAAGGTTTGTCTGCACCTGGATCATGGCAAGATCCTTTCTCTGTCTCAGCCGGTTTCCGGCGCGGCGACGCCGGACTACGACTGACGGGGATCTGGCGTCCCCTCGCCTTGTTTCGGGAAGAAATCAGGCCTGGCCTGATTTCCCCAGAACGACCCAGGACTTCGTCTTCGAGATCGGACGCGATTCCTGGATCAGCACAACGTCGCCGACCCGGTACTCATTGCCCTCGTCGTGGGCATGGTAGTTCTTGGTGCGGCGCACAGTCTTCTTGAACAGCGGATGGGTGAAGCGACGCTCCACCTTCACCACCACAGTCTTGTCGCCCTTGTCGCTGACGACCGTTCCCTGGAGAACGCGCTTCGGCATTCCCGCCTCCTCAAGCCTTCGGCGCGGCAGGCTGGGCCTGCAGCGTGCGGATGCGGGCGATGTCCCTACGGACCTCACGCACGCGATTCGTGTTTTCCAGCTGCCCTGTAGCACGCTGGAAGCGCAGATTGAACTGCTCCTTCTTCAGCTTCACCAGCTCTTCGGCCAGCTGCTCGGGCGACATCCGCCGGAGGTCGGCGAGCCTGTCCTTCTTTTTCATCGCCACTTCCTCACTCAGCGATGCGCTGCACGAAGCGCGTTTTGATCGGGAGCTTGGCGGCGCCGAGGCGGAGCGCCTCGCGGGCGATCTCCTCGCTCACGCCGTCAAGCTCGAACATGATGCGGCCGGGCTTCACGCGGGCCGCCCAGTATTCCGGCGAGCCCTTGCCCTTGCCCATACGCACTTCGGTCGGCTTGTTGGTGACCGGAACGTCCGGGAAGATGCGGATCCACACGCGGCCAGCGCGCTTCATGTGGCGCGTGATGGCGCGGCGGGCCGCCTCGATCTGCCGGGCGGTGATGCGCTCGGGCTCAAGGGCCTTCAGGCCGAACTCGCCGAAGTTGAGCTCGGTGCCGCCCTTGGCGACGCCATGGATACGGCCCTTGAACTGCTTCCTGAACTTGGTTCTCTTGGGCGACAGCATTGCTTATGCTCCTGGCCTCCGCGCCCCGTCAGCGGGACGCGTCAGCGCCACGACGCGCCTGCGAGCGGCCGCCGTCATCGTTCATCTTCTTGTCCTGGGCCATGGGATCATGCTCCAGGATCTCACCCTTGAAGATCCAGACCTTGATGCCGCACGTGCCGTAGGTGGTGAACGCGGTCGCCGTGCCGTAATCGACATCGGCGCGCAGCGTATGCAGCGGAACGCGACCCTCGCGGTACCACTCCAGGCGCGCGATCTCGGCGCCGCCAAGACGGCCGGAGCAGTTGATGCGGATGCCCTCGGCGCCCAGACGCATCGCCGACTGCACGGCGCGCTTCATGGCGCGGCGGAAGGCCACGCGACGCTCGAGCTGCTGGGCGATCGACTCCGCCACCAGGGTGGCGTCGATCTCGGGCTTGCGCACCTCGACGATGTTGATCGACACGTCCGCGTCGGTCATCTTCGCCACGGTCTTGCGCAGCTTGTCGATGTCCGCGCCCTTCTTGCCGATCACGACGCCCGGACGGGCCGAGTAAATGGTGACCCGGCACTTCTTGTGCGGACGCTCCACCACGATGCGCGAAACAGCGGCCTGCTTCAGCATCTTGCGCAGCGTCTCGCGGATGCGCACGTCCTCGTGCAGCAGCTTGCCGTACTCGCCCTTGCGCGCAAACCACCGGGAGTCCCAGGTGCGGTTGACGCCGAGGCGAAGACCAATCGGATTAACCTTCTGACCCATAGTCCCGTCCTCAGGCTGACGCAGGCGTTTCGCGAACCACGATGGTGAGGTTCGAGAACGGCTTTTCGATACGCGTGCCGCGACCGCGGGCGCGGGCGTGGAACCGCTTCATGACAAGACCCTTGCCGACGAAGGCCTCGGCCACAACCAGATCGTCGATGTCGAGATCGTGGTTGTTCTCGGCGTTGGCGATGGCGCTCTGCAGCGCCTTGCGCACGTCGACGGCGATGCGCTTGCGGCTGAACTCGAGGTCAGCCAGGGCGCGGGACACCTTCTTGCCACGGATGAGCTGGGCGACGAGGTTCAGCTTCTGCGGCGAGACGCGGAGGTTGCGCACGACGGCGCGGGCCTCGTTGTCAGCGAGAGCGCGGGGATTCGCAGGCTTGCCCATGCTCACCTCCTCTTCGCTTTCTTGTCAGCCGCATGACCGTAGTACGTGCGGGTGGGTGAAAACTCGCCGAACTTGTGGCCGACCATTTCCTCGGTCACCAGAACGGGGATGTGCTTCTGGCCGTTGTAGACGCCGAACGTCAGACCGACGAAGTGCGGAAGGATGGTGGAGCGGCGGCTCCAGATCTTCACGACTTCCGAACGGCTGGACGCACGGGCGGCCTCGGCCTTCTTGAGGAGGTATCCGTCGACAAACGGACCTTTCCATACTGAACGCGCCATGGTGCGGTTCCTTACTTCTTCCGCTTGTGCCGGCTGGTGACGATGAGCGCGTCGGTCCGCTTGTTCGAGCGGGTGCGCTTGCCCTTCGTCGGCTTGCCCCACGGAGTGACCGGGTGACGACCGCCCGAGGTGCGGCCCTCGCCGCCGCCGTGCGGGTGATCGATCGGGTTCATCGAAACGCCGCGGTTGTGCGGACGCTGGCCCAGCCAGCGACGGCGGCCCGCCTTGCCCATATTGGTGTTCATATGGTCAGGGTTGGACACCGCGCCCACGGAGGCGAAGCACTGGCCATGCACCAGCCGCTGCTCGCCGGAGCTGAGCCGCAGGATCACGTAGCCATGGTCGCGACCGACGATCTGCGCATAGGCGCCGGCCGAGCGGGCGATGGAGCCGCCCTTGCCGATCTTGGTCTCGACGTTGTGCACGATCGTGCCGATCGGCATGTTGGCCAGCGGCATGGCGTTGCCGGGCTTGATGTCCGCCTGCGTGTCGGCGACCACGGTGTCGCCGGGAGCCAGACGCTGCGGCGCAAGGATGTAGGACAGCTGCCCGTCCGGATACCGGATCAGCGCGATGAACGCCGTGCGGTTCGGATCGTACTCCAGGCGCTCCACAACCGCGGGCTCGCCGAGGCGGTCGCGGCGACGGAAGTCAACCAGACGGTAGCTCTGCTTGTGGCCGCCGCCGCGGAAACGCACCGTGATGCGGCCATAGTTGTTGCGGCCGCCGGTGGACGCCTTGCCGACCGTCAGCGCCTTGACCGGCTTGCCCTTGTGCAGCTGCGAGCGATCGACGAGGACCAGCTGGCGCGTGCCCGGGGTAACCGGATTAAAGGATTTAAGTGCCATTGCTCAGGTTCCCGTATCCGCTCACAGACCGGTCGTCACGTCGATGGACTCGCCGTCCGCCAGGGTGACAATGGCCTTCTTGACGTCGGAGCGACGGCCAACGGTGTTGCGGAACCGCTTGACCTTGCCCTTGGTGACGAGCGTGTTGACGCTCGTGACTTTCACGTTGAACAGCTTCTCAACCGCCGCCTTGATCGCAGGCTTGGTTGCATTCTTGGCCACACGGAAGACAACCTTGTTCTGTTCGGACAGAATGGTGGCCTTCTCGGTGATCACCGGAGCGATGATCACGTCGTAGTGGCGCACGTCAGTGGGGCGAGTGCTGCTCATTTGAAGCGCGCCTCCAGCGCGTCGACTGCCGCCCTGGTCAGCACGAGCTTCTCACGGCGAAGGATGTCGTAAACGTTGATGCCCTGCACCGGCAGCACGTCAACGTTCGGGATGTTGCGCGCAGCGAGACCGAAGTTCACGTCCAGCTCGCCGCTGTCAACGACGAGGGCGCTGTTCAGGCCGAGCCTGTCCAGCTGGCCGCGCAGCGCCTTGGTCTTCGGCTCGGCGGCGACCGCCTTGTCGAGAACCACGATGGCGCCGTCCTTCGCCTTCGCCGACAGGGCGTGGCGCAGGGCGAGGGCGCGGACCTTCTTCGGCAGGTCATGCGCATGGTCGCGAACGACGGGGCCGAAGGCCTTGCCGCCGCCGCGGAACTGCGGAGCGCTGGCGGCGCCGTGACGGGCGCTGCCGGTGCCCTTCTGCTTGTACATCTTCTTGCCGGTGCGGGCCACGTCGGAGCGGCCTTTGGCGGCGTGCGTGCCGGCCTGACGGCGGGCAAGCTGCCAGCGCACGTAGCGGTGAAGAAGATCAGCGCGGGGCTCGAGGCCGAAGATCGCGTCGCTGACGTCGACCTGACCGGCGCTCTGCCCGTCAAGCGTGGTGACTTCAAATTTCATCACGTCGTCTCCTGACCGTCAGTGGCCGGAGCCTCCGAAGCAGCCTCTGCAGCGGCCGCGCCGCGCTCGCGGTACGCGCCCGGGAGAGGAGCGTCCTTGGGGAGCGGGCGTTTTACCGCATCACGAACCATGATCCAACCGCCAGCGACGCCCGGAACGGCGCCCTGCACAAGGATCAGGCCGCGCTCGGGGTCGGTCTGCACCACCTTCAGGTTCTGGGTGGTGACGCGCTCGACGCCCAGGTGTCCGGGCATCTTCTTGCCCTTGAACACCTTGCCCGGATCCTGGCGGCCGCCGGTGCCGCCGATCGAGCGGTGCGAGATCGAAACGCCGTGCGAGGCGCGCAGGCCGCCGAAGTTCCAGCGCTTCATGCCGCCGGCGAAGCCCTTGCCGGTCGAGGTGCCGGTCACGTCCACGTACTGGCCCGGGACGAAGTGATCTGCGGTGATCTCGGCGCCCACGGGAATCAGGTGCTCAGGAGCCACGCGGAACTCGGCCAGACGACGGCGCGGCTCCACATTGGCCTTCGCGAAGTGACCGCGCATGGCGCGGCTGACGTTCTTGACCTTGACCGAACCGGCGCCGACCTGAACGGCGGTGTAGCCGTTGCGTTCGACGGTGCGGTGCGCGACCACCTGGCACTGGTCGAGCTTAAGAACGGTGACGGGCACGTGCTCGCCCGTTTCGGTGAAGATGCGTGTCATCCCCACCTTCTGTGCAATGACGCCTGAGCGCATTTGCGTATCCTCTAAGGCGTGCCGAGGCGAAAGGTCGGCGTTAACGCTCGTCAGAGCTTGATTTCGACGTCGACGCCAGCGGCCAGGTCGAGCTTCATCAGCGCGTCCACGGTCTGCGGAGTCGGGTCAACGATGTCGAGAACGCGCTTGTGGGTGCGCATCTCAAACTGCTCACGCGACTTCTTGTCAATATGAGGCGAGCGGTTGACCGTGAACTTCTCGATGCGGGTGGGCAGCGGGATGGGGCCGCGAACCTGGGCGCCCGTCCGCTTCGCCGTCGAGACGATCTCACGGGTCGACGCATCGAGGATGCGATGATCGAACGCCTTGAGGCGAATTCGGATATTCTGACCGTTGATCATAAGACCCCTCCGGGCCGACGTACTGCAACAGAAAAGGACGCGCCGTCACAATCCGGCGCGTCCCGGACCCAGCGGTTTACTCGATGATCGAGGAGACGACGCCGGCGCCGACGGTGCGGCCGCCCTCACGGATGGCGAAGCGCAGCTTCTCCTCCATGGCGATCGGGGCGATCAGCTCGATCTCCATCGCCACGTTGTCGCCCGGCATCACCATCTCAACGCCCTCAGGCAGCTTCACCACGCCGGTCACGTCCGTCGTGCGGAAGTAAAACTGCGGACGGTAGTTGTTGAAGAACGGCGTGTGACGGCCGCCCTCCTCCTTCGTCAGGATGTACGCCTCGGCCTTGAACTTCGTGTGCGGCTTCACCGAGCCGGGCTTGCACAGAACCTGACCGCGCTCAACCTCCTCGCGCTTCACGCCGCGAAGCAGCGCGCCGATGTTGTCGCCAGCCTCGCCCTGGTCCAGAAGCTTGCGGAACATCTCGACGCCGGTAACCGTCGTCTTCTGCGTCGGCTTCAGGCCGACGATCTCGACTTCGTCGCCAACCTTCACGATGCCGCGCTCAATACGGCCCGTCACAACCGTGCCGCGCCCCGAAATCGAGAACACGTCCTCGACCGGCATCAGGAACGGCTGGTCAACAGGACGCTCAGGCTGCGGAATGTACGCGTCAACCGCCTCCATCAGCTTCAGGATCGCGTCCCGCCCGATCTCCGGAGACTTGTCCTCAAGCGCCATCAGCGCCGAGCCCTTCACGATCGGAATGTCGTCCCCAGGGAACTCGTACTTCGAAAGAAGCTCACGGATCTCAAGCTCAACCAGCTCCAGAAGCTCCGGATCGTCAACCTGGTCGACCTTGTTCATGAAAACGACAAGCGCCGGAACGCCAACCTGCCGCGCAAGCAGGATGTGCTCGCGGGTCTGCGGCATCGGACCGTCAGCGGCAGAAACCACAAGGATCGCGCCGTCCATCTGCGCCGCGCCCGTGATCATGTTCTTCACGTAGTCCGCGTGACCGGGGCAGTCCACGTGCGCGTAGTGGCGCTTGTCCGTCTCGTACTCAACGTGCGACGTCGAGATCGTGATGCCGCGCGCCTTCTCCTCCGGAGCCTTGTCGATCTGGTCATACGCCGTGAACGACGCGCCGCCCTTCTCGGCAAGGACCTTCGTGATCGCAGCAGTCAGCGACGTCTTGCCATGGTCAACGTGGCCGATCGTGCCAATGTTGCAGTGCGGCTTCGTCCGCGTGAATTTCTCTTTGGCCATTTGAGGCTCCCTGAAACGTCAGATTACGGATGGTCCGGGCTGGCGCCGCAAGGCTCAGGCGTATTTCGCCTGAACCTCCTGCGCCACGGCGGCCGGAACCTGTTCGTAGTGGTCAAACTGCATGGTGTAGTTGGCGCGCCCCTGGCTGAAGGAGCGGAGCTGGTTCACGTAGCCGAACATGTTGGCCAGCGGCACCATGGCGTTGATGACCACGGCGTTGCCGCGCATGTCCTGGCCCTGGATCTGGCCGCGACGTGAATTCAGGTCGCCGATGACCGAACCCGTGTAATCCTCGGGGGTCACCACCTCCACCTTCATGATCGGCTCGAGCAGCACCGGGCCGCCCTTCTGCAGGGCTTCACGCAGCGCGGCGCGCGAGGCGATCTCGAACGCCAAGGCCGAGGAGTCGACCTCGTGGTAGGCGCCGTCCAGCAGCGTCACCTTGATGTCGACCACAGGGAAGCCGGCGAGAACGCCCGAGGTGAGCACGCTCTGCAGGCCCTTCTCGACGCCCGGGATGTACTCCTTCGGCACGGCGCCGCCGACGATCTTCGACTCGAAAACGAAGCCGCCGCCCGCCTCGTTCGGCTCCACGAGCAGCTTGACGCGGGCGAACTGGCCGGTGCCGCCGGTCTGCTTCTTGTGGGTGTAGTCGACTTCCTGGGACCGGGTGATGGTCTCGCGATAGGCCACCTGCGGGGCGCCGACATTGGCCTCGACCTTGTAGGTGCGACGCAGGATGTCGACCTTGATGTCGAGGTGCAGCTCGCCCATGCCGCGCAGGATGGTCTGGCCGGACTCCGGATCGGTCGACACGCGGAAGGACGGATCCTCCGCCGCCAGCTTCGCCAGGGCGATGGCCATCTTCTCCTGGTCGGCCTTGGACTTCGGCTCGATGGCGATGGTAATCACCGGCTCGGGGAAGTCCATCTGCTCAAGGATGATCGGCTTGACCGGATCGCACAGCGTGTCGCCGGTGCGGGTGTCCTTCAGGCCGGCCAAGGCGACGATGTCGCCGGCGTAAGCCTCCTTGATGTCCTCCCGGTTGTTGGCGTGCATGAGCAGCATGCGGCCCACGCGCTCGCGCTTCTCGCGGGTGGAGTTCAGCACGCTCTGGCCGGACTCGAGCTTGCCCGAGTACACGCGGCAGAAGGTGATGGTGCCGACGAAGGGGTCGTCGATGATCTTGAACGCGAGCACCGACAGCGGCTCGGCGTCGGAGGGCTTGCGGGAGGCCGGCTCCTCGGAGCCAGGCAGCACGCCCTCGATGGCGACGCGGTCCGCCGGCGACGGCAGGTAGTCGACCACGGCGTCGAGCAGCGGCTGGATGCCCTTGTTCTTGAAGGCGGAGCCGCACAGCACCGGATGGAACGCGCGCTCGGCCACGCCCTTGCGGATGAGGCGACGGATGGTGTCCTCGTCCGGCTCCTGACCCTCCAGGTAGGCGGTCATGGCGTCGTCGTCGAGCTCGACGCAGGCCTCGACCATCCTGGCGCGGTACTCGGCGGCCTTGTCCGCCAGCTCGGCCGGGATCTCGCCGACGGCCGGCGGATGACCGGCGTCGCCGTCCCACGTAAGCGCCTTCATGGTGATCAGGTCGACCACGCCCTTTAAGTCGCTCTCGGCGCCGACCGGAATCTGCAGGGCGACAGGCTTGCCGCCGACGCGGTCAACGATGTCGTCAAGGCAGCGGTAGAAGTCCGCGCCGACCTTGTCCATCTTGTTGACGAACACGATGCGCGGCACGTCGTACTTGTCGGCCTGCCGCCACACGGTCTCGGTCTGCGGCTCGACGCCCTGGGCGCCGTCCAGCACGCAGATCGCGCCGTCGAGGACGCGCAGCGAACGCTCCACCTCGACCGTGAAGTCGACGTGGCCGGGCGTGTCGATGATGTTCAGGCGCTTGCCGCGCCAGAAGCAGGTGGTCGCCGCGGAGGTGATGGTGATCCCGCGCTCCTGCTCCTGCTCCATGAAGTCCATCGTGGCGGCGCCGTCATGGGTCTCGCCGATGCGATGGTTCTTGCCCGTGAAGTACAGGATGCGTTCGGTCGTGGTCGTCTTTCCGGCATCAATGTGGGCCATGATGCCGAAATTACGGTAGTCCTCGATGGCGTGACTGCGAGCCATTGTCGTATCTCCGGAGCCGTCGGCGCGTTACCAGCGATAGTGCGAGAACGCACGGTTCGCTTCGGCCATGCGGTGCGTGTCCTCACGCTTCTTCACCGCGTTGCCGCGGTTGTTCGACGCATCGAGCAGCTCGGCCGACAGACGCTCGACCATGGTGCGGTCGTTGCGGTTGCGGGCCGCCTGGATGATCCAGCGGATGGCCAGCGCCTGGCGCCGCTCGGCGCGCACTTCCACCGGCACCTGATAGGTGGCACCGCCAACGCGGCGGGAGCGAACCTCGATCGCCGGAGCGACGTTATCGAGAGCCTGCCTGAAAATCTCCAGCGGGTCAGACTTGGTCTTGGCCTCGATCGCGTCGAAAGCGCCGTACACGATCGCTTCCGCGACGGATTTCTTGCCGTCATACATGATCGAGTTCATGAACTTGGTCACGACCACGTCATGGTATTTGGCGTCTGGAATAATCTCACGCTTTTCGGCGCTGTGACGACGGGACATCTGCTAGCCCTTGCAAAACTTCGCCACCACACCCCACCGGCCGGCGGCGCATCAATTCGGTTAGCGGCGTCGCGGGCGAAGCGCTACCCGCGACGGACCACATTACTTCGGACGCTTGGCGCCGTACTTCGAACGGCGCTGCTTGCGGTTCTTGACGCCCTGGGTGTCGAGCACGCCGCGCAGGATGTGGTAGCGCACGCCCGGAAGGTCCTTCACGCGGCCGCCGCGGATCATGACCACCGAGTGCTCCTGCAGGTTGTGCCCCTCGCCCGGGATGTAGCCGATCACCTCGAAGCCGTTGGTCAGGCGCACCTTGGCGACCTTACGCAGGGCCGAGTTCGGCTTCTTCGGCGTCGTGGTGTAGACGCGCGTGCACACGCCGCGCTTCTGCGGGCAGGCCTGGAGCGCCGGAACCTTGTCGCGAGCCTTCGGCGCAACACGCGGCTTGCGAATGAGCTGACTGATCGTCGGCATCGAGTTCTCTCTTCCGAATGCCGCCGGTTTCCCGCACGGCCACCAATACTTCCAGTGTCGCGCACGGACTTGCCGACGCGCTCGCACCGCCAGAATTCCCGCCCCCGACCCGTTCCGCCAACGCACGAATCGCGCGCGACCAAAACGAATTTGCGCCTTCGGCCCTTCCAGCCTCCGGCGCGCCACGTGCAGAGGATCACGCGTGTGCGCGATCGTGCCCCCAGAGAATGACGTCTGACCAAGGTCAGGGGTGCTTGGAGGACAGCGTTTAGGCGTATGGTCCAGGCAGGCGCCCGGATCTCAACTGGCCTACAGCCTGTCGTGCGGGGTTCTTCTACCGGACGAGTCGGGCTTCGTCAACCGGAGCGCCGGCTGCGCCCGCGGCGCCAACCCCTTGACGTTCCGTTAACAGGCGCGCTTTCCCGCCCTGCCCCGCCGGCCGCCGTCTCCTGCGGCGCCGCTGCCGCGGCGGGCGCCAAAAGGAAGGGGCCGCCCGGCGGGCGGCCCCCGTTAGCGTAACCGCGGCTTACTCCGCAGGCGGCAGCGCCGCGGGCGGCGCCGCCGGGGTCGGGGCCGGCTTGCGGTGCTGCGCCAGGATGAGCTCGTCGCGCCGGCGCGCCACCTCGCGCAGGGCCGCGGCGATGGCGCCGGTGCCCGCCGGGATCAGCGAGCCGACGATCACGTTCTCCTTCAGGCCTTCGAGATTGTCGCAGCGGCCATTGACCGCCGCCTCGGTGAGCACCCGCGTGGTCTCCTGGAACGAGGCGGCCGAGATGAACGAGCGGGTCTGCAGCGAGGCCTTGGTGATGCCGAGCAGCACCGGATTGCCCGACGCCGGCTTCTTGCCCTCGGCCTCCAGCGCCTGGTTGGCCTCATGCAGGTCGAAGCGGTCCACCTGCTCGCCGACCATGAAGTCGCTGTCGCCCGGATCGGTGATCTCGACCTTCTGCAGCATCTGGCGGACGATCACCTCAATGTGCTTGTCGTTGATCGTCACGCCCTGCAGGCGGTACACCTCCTGGATTTCGTTGACCAGGTAGGCGGCCAGCTCCTCCACGCCCTTGATGGCGAGGATGTCGTGCGGCGCCGGGTTGCCGTCGACGATGAAGTCGCCGACCTCGACCACGTCGCCGTCCTGCAGGTGGATGTGCTTGCCCTTCGGGATCAGGTACTCCACCGGCTCCGAACCGTCATGCGGCTCGAGCGTGATGCGGCGCTTGTTCTTGTAGTCGCGGCCGAAACGGATGGTGCCCGACTTCTCGGCGATGATGGCGGCGTCCTTGGGACGGCGCGCCTCAAACAGCTCCGCCACGCGCGGCAGACCGCCGGTGATGTCGCGGGTCTTGGCGCTGTCCATGGGGATACGGGCCAGCACGTCGCCCGCCTTCACATGGGCGCCCGGATCGACGGCGATGATGGCGTCCACCGACAGCAGGTAGCGGGCTTCCGAGCCGCGCTGCAGGCGCGCGACCTTGTCGCCCTGCATGATGGCGATGGCCGGCTTCAGGTCGGAGCCGCGCGAGCTGCCGCGCCAGTCGGTGACCAGACGCTTGGCGATGCCGGTGGACTCGTCCACCGTCTCGGTCAGCGACGCGCCTTCCACCAGGTCCTCATAGGCGACCACGCCGTCCACCTCGGTGAGGATCGGGCGGGTGTAGGGATCCCAGTCGGCCAGACGCTGGCCGCGCTTCACCGTGTCGCCGTCGTCCACCCGCAGGCGGGCGCCGTACTGCACGCGGTGCACCGCGCGCTCGGCGCCGTCCGGACCGTGGATGACGATCGAGATGTTGCGCGCCAGCGCGATCAGGTCGCCGTCCGAATTGCGGGCCACGTGACGGTTGCGGATCTTCACCGTGCCCTCGAAATTGCTCTCGAGGAACGAGTGGTCGGCGATCTGCGCCGCGCCGCCGATGTGGAAGGTGCGCATGGTGAGCTGCGTGCCCGGCTCGCCGATCGACTGCGCCGCGATGACGCCCACCGCCTCGCCGAGGTTCACCGTGTGGCCGCGCGCCAGGTCACGGCCGTAGCAGGTGGCGCACACGCCGTTCTTGCTGTCGCAGGTCAGCACCGAACGGATGCGGATCTGCTGGATGTTGGCGGCGTTGATGGCGTCGATGTGCTTCTCCTCCACCATCTCGCCCCTGGCGACGATGACGTTGCCGTCGGCGTCAACCACGTCGTCGGCCACGGTGCGGCCAAGGACGCGCGACACCAGCGACGCCACCACCTGGCCGGCGTCGACGATGGCGCGCATGGTGATGCCCTTGGTGGAGCCGCAGTCGGTCTCGCGGATCACCGCGTCCTGGGCCACGTCCACCAGGCGGCGGGTCAGGTAGCCCGAGTTGGCGGTCTTCAGGGCGGTGTCGGCCAGACCCTTGCGGGCGCCGTGCGTCGAGTTGAAGTACTCGAGCACGTCCAGGCCTTCCTTGAAGTTCGAGACGATGGCGCTCTCAATGATCTCGCCCGAGGGCTTGGCCATCAGGCCGCGCATGGCGCCGAGCTGCTTCATCTGGGCCGGCGAGCCGCGGGCGCCCGAGTGGGCCATCATGTAGATGGAGTTCACGGGCCTGTCGCGGCCGTTCTCGTCCTTCTCCACGCGGGAGATGCAGGCCATCATCTCGGCGGCGAGCTTGTCCGAGCACTTCGCCCAGGCGTCCACCACCTTGTTGTACTTCTCGCCCTGGGTGATCAGGCCGTCCTGGTACTGCTGCTCGTAATCCTTGACCAGCGCGCGGGTGGCCTCGACGATCTCCCACTTGTTCGGCGGCACGACCATGTCGTCCTTGCCGAAGGAGATGCCGGCGCGGCAGGCGTGCGAGAAGCCCAGCGCCATGATGCGGTCGCAGAAGATCACCGACTCCTTCTGGCCGCAGGTGCGGTAGACGAGGTCGATGAGCGCCTGGATCTCCTTCTTGGTCATCAGCTTGTTGACCACGTCGAAGGTCAGGCGCGGATGCCTGGGCAGCACGCGCGACAGCAGCACGCGGCCCGGCGTCGTGTCATAGAAGCGGCTGTAGGTCTGGCCGTTCTCGTCCACGCCGGTCCAGCGGTACCTGATCTTGGTGTGCAGCGTCACCACCCGGCTGGCGAGGGCGTGCTCCAGCTCGCCGATGTCGCCATAGACGCCCTGCATCGGGTTGCGGGCGTTGCCGGGGCGGTGCTCGCCCGGCTCGCCGTCGGCCATCATCGACATGTAGTACAGGCCCAGAACGATGTCCTGGGACGGCACGATGATCGGCGAGCCGTTGGCCGGATGCAGGATGTTGTTGGTGGACATCATCAGCACGCGCGCTTCCAGCTGCGCTTCAAGCGACAGCGGGACGTGCACGGCCATCTGGTCGCCGTCGAAGTCGGCGTTGAACGCGGCGCAGACCAGCGGATGCAGCTGGATGGCCTTGCCCTCGATCAGCACCGGCTCGAAGGCCTGGATGCCGAGGCGGTGCAGCGTCGGGGCGCGGTTCAGCATCACCGGATGCTCGCGGATCACCTCGTCGAGGATGTCCCAGACTTCCGGCTTCTCCTTCTCCACCAGCTTCTTGGCCTGCTTCACGGTGGACGCGTAGCCCTTGGCGTCAAGGCGCGCATAAATGAACGGCTTGAACAGCTCCAGCGCCATCTTCTTGGGCAGGCCGCACTGGTGCAGCTTCATCTCCGGGCCGACCACGATCACCGAACGGCCGGAGTAGTCGACGCGCTTGCCCAGCAGGTTCTGGCGGAAGCGGCCCTGCTTGCCCTTCAGCATGTCGGCCAGCGACTTGAGCGGACGCTTGTTGGCGCCGGTGATGACGCGGCCACGGCGGCCGTTGTCGAACAGCGCGTCCACCGCCTCCTGCAGCATCCGCTTCTCGTTGCGGATGATGATGTCGGGCGCGCGCAGCTCGATCAGGCGCTTCAGGCGGTTGTTGCGGTTGATGACGCGCCGGTAGAGGTCGTTCAGGTCGGAGGTGGCGAAACGGCCGCCGTCCAGCGGAACCAGCGGACGCAGGTCCGGCGGGATCACCGGAATGACCGTCATCACCATCCACTCGGGACGGTTGCCGGACTGCTGGAACGCCTCGATGATCTTGAGGCGCTTCATCAGCTTTTTCGGCTTCAGCTCAGAAGTGGTGGTGGCGATCTCGTCGCGCAGGCCGGCGGCGATCTTCTCGAGGTCCATGTCGCGCAGCATGTCGCGGATGGCCTCGGCGCCGATCTTGGCGGTGAAGCTGTCCTCGCCGTACTCGTCCTGGCAGCGCAGGTACTCCTCCTCGGACAGCAGCTGGCGCTCCCTGAGCGGGGTGATGCCCGGATCAAGGACCACATAGGACTCGAAATACAGGATGCGCTCAAGGTCCTTGAGCGTCATGTCGAGCAGCAGGCCGATGCGCGACGGCAGCGACTTGAGGAACCAGATGTGCGCCACCGGGGCGGCCAGCTCGATGTGGCCCATGCGCTCGCGCCGCACGCGCGCGAGGGTGACCTCCACGCCGCACTTCTCGCAGATGACGCCCTTGTACTTCATCCGCTTGTACTTGCCGCACAGGCACTCGTAGTCCTTGATCGGACCGAAGATGCGGGCGCAGAACAGGCCGTCGCGCTCGGGCTTGAACGTGCGGTAGTTGATCGTCTCCGGCTTCTTGATCTCGCCGTACGACCACGAAAGGATTTTTTCAGGGCTGGCGATCGAGATCCTGATCCTGTCGAAATTTTGCGCCGGCGCCTGGGTGTTGAAGAGATTCATGACCTCTTGATTCATCACCATCTCCTGAAATTCGTGCGGAAGGGGGGCTGGCGCCCGTCCCTTCCCCGGAAGCCCGCGGGCTTCACCGGAAAAAGGCGCCCCGGCTGACCGGGGCGCGCGCTGACGCAAACTTATTCCGCGGCCTCGACCGGCGGATTCTCCTCAGCCTCGGCCTCCAGCTGGCGCGAGTTGATGAGCTCGACGTTGAGACCCAGCGACCGCATTTCCTTGACGAGCACGTTGAAGCTCTCCGGAATGCCGGCCTCGAAGGTGTCGTCGCCGCGCACGATGGCCTCGTAGACCTTGGTGCGGCCGGCCACGTCGTCCGACTTGACCGTGAGCATCTCCTGCAGCGTGTAGGCGGCGCCGTAGGCCTCGAGGGCCCACACCTCCATTTCGCCGAAACGCTGGCCGCCGAACTGGGCCTTGCCGCCCAGCGGCTGCTGGGTGACCAGCGAGTACGGACCAATGGAGCGGGCGTGGATCTTGTCGTCCACCAGGTGGTGCAGCTTCAGCATGTAGATGTAGCCGACGGTGACCGGACGGTCGAAAGGCTCGCCCGTGCGCCCGTCGTACACCGTGCTCTGGCCGGTGCGGCTGAGGCCCGCCTTCTCCAGCATGGCCTCGATGTCGGCCTCCTTGGCGCCGTCGAACACCGGCGTGGCCATGGGCACGCCGCGGCGCAGGTTCTGGCCAAGCTCCAGCAGCTCCTCGTCGTTGAGCTCGCCGATCAGCGGGTCGTTGTCGTAAACGTCGTTCAGCCGGTCGCGCAGCTGCTGCAGCTCGCCGCCGCGCAGGTAGGCGTCCACCGCCTCGCCGATCTGCCTGCCGAGGCCGGCCGCGGCCCAGCCCAGATGGGTCTCGAGAATCTGGCCGACGTTCATGCGGCTCGGCACGCCGAGCGGGTTGAGCACCACGTCCACCGGGGTGCCGTCCTCAAGGAACGGCATGTCCTCGATGGGCAGGATGCGCGACACCACGCCCTTGTTGCCGTGGCGGCCGGCCATCTTGTCGCCCGGCTGGATCTTGCGCTTCACGGCGATGAAGACCTTGACCATCTTCATCACGCCGGGAAGCAGCTCATCGCCACGCTGCACCTTCTCGACCTTGTCCAGGAAGCGCTGCTCAAGCCGCTTCTTGGAGTCGTCGTACTGCTTGCGCATGGCCTCGATCTCGCCCATCAGGCGGTCGTCGGCCACGGCGAACTGCCACCACTGGGAGCGCGGATGCTCCTCAAGGATCTCGCGGGTGATGACCGCATCCTTGCGGGTGAAGCCCCTGGGGCCGGCCACCGCCACCTGGCCGGTCAGGGCCTCGGCGAGACGGGCGTAGACGTTGCGGTCAAGGATGGCCTGCTCGTCGTCGCGGTCCTTGGCGAGACGCTCGATCTCCTCGCGCTCGATGGCCTGGGCGCGCTCGTCCTTGTCCACGCCGTGGCGGTTGAACACGCGCACCTCCACCACGGTGCCGGTGACGCCCGGGGGCACGCGCAGCGAGGTGTCGCGCACGTCGGAGGCTTTCTCGCCGAAGATGGCGCGCAGCAGCTTCTCCTCCGGCGTCATCGGGCTCTCGCCCTTCGGCGTGATCTTTCCGACGAGAATGTCGCCCGCGCGCACCTCGGCGCCGACATAGACGATGCCGGCCTCGTCAAGGTTCTTCAGCGCCTCCTCGGAGACGTTGGGAATGTCGCGGGTGATCTCCTCCGGGCCCAGCTTGGTGTCGCGGGCCATCACCTCGAACTCCTCGATATGGATCGAGGTGAACACGTCGTCACGGACGATCCGCTCGGAGAGCAGGATGGAGTCCTCGAAGTTGTAGCCGTTCCACGGCATGAAGGCCACGAGGCAGTTGCGGCCCAGCGCCAGCTCGCCCAGATCCGTCGACGGGCCGTCGGCGATGATGTCGCCCTTGCGCACGAAATCGCCCACCTTCACCAGCGGACGCTGGTTGATGCAGGTGTTCTGGTTCGAGCGCTGGAACTTCATCAGGCGGTAGATGTCCACGCCCGACTGGCTCGGATCCAGGTCTTCGGTGGCGCGCACCACGATGCGGGTGGCGTCCACCTGGTCGACGATGCCGGTGCGGCGCGCGGCGATGGCGGCGCCGGAGTCGCGGGCCACCACGGCCTCCATGCCGGTGCCGACGAAGGGCGCGTCCGCCTTCACCAGCGGCACGGCCTGGCGCTGCATGTTCGAGCCCATGAGGGCGCGGTTGGCGTCGTCGTTCTCAAGGAACGGAATGAGCGCGGCGGCCACCGACACCAGCTGGCGCGGCGACACGTCCATGAAGTCCACGCGGTCCGGCGGCAGCACCACCACGTCGCCGGCGTGACGGCACACCACCATCTCCTCGACGAGGCGGCCGTCGCCGTCCACGGCGGCGTTGGCCTGGGCGATGTTGTACTTCGCCTCCTCCATGGCCGAGAGGTACACCACCTCGCTGGTCACCACGCCGTCGCGCACCACGCGGTACGGCGTCTCGATGAAGCCGTACTTGTTGACGCGCGCGAAGGTGGCCAGCGAGTTGATCAGGCCGATGTTCGGACCTTCCGGCGTCTCGATCGGGCAGATGCGGCCGTAGTGCGTCGTGTGCACGTCGCGCACCTCGAAGCCGGCGCGCTCGCGGGTGAGGCCGCCCGGGCCAAGGGCCGACAGGCGCCGCTTGTGCGTGACCTCCGACAGCGGGTTGGTCTGGTCCATGAACTGGGACAGCTGCGAGGAGCCGAAGAACTCGCGCACCGCCGCCGCCGCCGGCTTGGCGTTGATCAGGTCCTGCGGCATCACGGTGTCGATGTCCACAGACGACATGCGCTCCTTGATGGCGCGCTCCATGCGCAGCAGGCCGAGGCGATACTGGTTCTCCATCAGCTCGCCCACCGAGCGCACGCGGCGGTTGCCGAGGTGGTCGATGTCGTCCACCTCGCCCTTGCCGTCGCGCAGCTCCACCAGAGCCTTGACCACCGCCAGGATGTCCTCCCGGCGCAGGGTGCGCACGGTGTCCGGGCAGTCGAGGTCGAGGCGCATGTTCATCTTCACGCGGCCGACCGCGGACAGGTCATAGCGCTCGCTGTCGAAGAACAGCGAGTGGAACATGGCCTCGGCCGCCTCCAGCGTCGGCGGCTCGCCCGGACGCATGACGCGGTAGATGTCGAACAGCGCCTCCTCGCGGCTGGCGTTCTTGTCCAGGGCGAGGGTGTTGCGGATGTAGGGACCGACGGTGACGTGGTCGATGTCGAGGATCGGCAGCGCGTCGAAGCCGGCCTCCTCAAGCGCGCGCAGCAGCTTCTCGGAGAGCTCCTCGCCGGCCTCGGCGTAGATCTCGCCGGTCTCCGGATTGACCAGGTCCTCGGCGATATAGAGGCCGACGAGGTCTTCCTCGGGCGCCTGCAGGAAGCGCAGGCCCTTCTCCGCCAGCTGGCGGGCCGAACGGGCGGTGAGCTTGCGGCCGGCCTCGATGGCGACCTCGCCGGTCTCCGCGTCGATCATGTCGACGGTGGCCTTGAAGCCCTTCATCCGCTCGGGATTGTACGGCATGCGCCAGCCCCGCCGGTCGCGGGTGTACATGACCGTGTCGTAGAAGGTGGAGAGGATCTCCTCCCCGTCGAGGCCAAGGGCGTAGAGCAGCGACGTGACCGGAATCTTGCGGCGCCGGTCGATGCGCGCGTAAACGATGTCCTTGGCGTCGAACTCGATGTCGAGCCACGAGCCGCGATAGGGAATGATGCGGGCTGCGAACAGCAGCTTGCCCGACGAATGGGTCTTGCCCTTGTCGTGGTCGAAGAACACGCCCGGCGACCGGTGCATCTGCGAGACGATGACGCGCTCGGTGCCGTTGATGATAAAGGTGCCGTTCGCCGTCATGAGCGGAATGTCGCCCATGTAGACGTCCTGCTCCTTGATGTCCTTCACGGACCTAGCGCCGGTGTCCTCGTCAATGTCGAACACGATGAGGCGCAGCGTCACCTTGAGCGGCGCGGCGAAGGTCAGGCCGCGCTGGCGGCACTCGTCGACGTCGTATTTCGGCGGCTCGAAGGTGTACTTGACGAACTCGAGCAGGGCCGCGCCCGAGAAGTCGCTGATCGGGAAGACCGAGCGGAAAACGCCCTCCAGGCCCTCGTTCGGACGGCCGCCCTCCGGCTCTTCAACCAACAGAAACTGGTCATAGGACGCCTTCTGAACCTCGATGAGGTTCGGCATCTCCGCCACTTCAGCGATCCTGCCGAAACTTTTGCGGAGGCGTTTCCTGCTGGTGTTGGTCTGAGCCATGTGGTCCCTCACCATTCAGACGACCGTGGCGGTCAGCGGCGCCTTTGGGAGCGCGGGCGACCAGGCCAGGATCGCGGCGCCGGCGGCGCCAGAATCCCTGTTTGCGGCTCTGCCGCAGGCCAGCTCCGGCCGTACGCCGGAGACGGCTTGACGGTCCCGGAGGAATTCCTCCGGGACCGCCAGCATGCGCGATCGGGCGGCCGCCCGCGGACGGCCGCGATCCGGATCAGGTGAGCTCGACCTTGGCGCCAGCCTTCTCGAGCTGCTCCTTGATCTTCTGGGCCTCGTCCTTGGCGACGCCTTCCTTCAGGGTCTTCGGAGCGCCCTCGACCAGGTCCTTGGCCTCCTTCAGGCCCAGACCGGTGATGGCGCGCACCTCCTTGATGACCTCGATCTTCTTGTCGCCAGCCGAAGCCAGGACGACGTTGAACTCGGTCTTCTCCTCGGCCGGAGCGGCGCCGGCGCCGCCAGCAACCGGAGCAGCGGCCACGGCCACGGCGGCCGCGGCGGACACGCCCCACTTCTCCTCAAGCAGCTTGGCCAGCTCAGCGGCCTCGAGAACGGTCAGAGCCGACAGGTCGTCGACGAGTTTAGCCAGATCAGCCATGATAAACTTTCCTGATTGTGTTCGAACTTTGACAGGGTCTCAAAGACCTCAGGCCGCGTCCTTGTTGGCATAGGCCCCAACCACCCGCGCCAGCTTTGCGGCCGGAGCGGTCGAGAGCTGCGCCAGCTTCGTCGCCGGGGCCTGGATGAGGCCGACCAGCTTGCCGCGCAGTTCATCGAGAGACGGCAGCGAGGCCAGGGCCTTCACGCCGTCCGCGTTGAGGGAAGTGGCGCCCATCGCGCCGCCAAGCACCTTGAACTTTTCGTTGGTCTTGGCGAAGTCGACAGCCACCTTCGCCGCCGCAACCGGGTCGCTGCTGTAGGCCAGCAGCGTCGGGCCCTTGAGAAGGGGCGCGATGGAAGCGACGTCCTTGCCTTCGAGAGCGATCTTCGCGATGCGGTTTTTCGCGACCTTCACGGAAGCGCCGGCCTGCTTCATCTCCCTGCGGAGCTTCTGCATGTCGGCGACCGAAAGGCCCGAATAGTGGGCCACGACCACAACGCCCGCGTTCGAGAACACGTCGTTGAGAGTCGCGACGAGCTCAGCTTTTGCTGCTCTGTCCACTTGGCTCTCTCCGGTTGGCGAACGGGTTTCCCCTGTTCGCCGGCTGCACATGCCGCCGCCTTCCCGAAGGAAACGCGGCGACGCTCGCAAGCCCTGTCCCCCAGGCCGCGATCACCAGGAATCGCGCCTGACGTGCGAGGTTCGAACCGTTACGCTGGCTGAGCTGCGCCAATGGCGGCAGGTGTCCAGAATGCGGTCAGACCCGTCTGTGCTGGCATCATGCGATATTAAGCCCGGGAAACTCCCTGAAGGCGCCGGCAGTCTTGGACAGGACGCATAAACCGGTGCGACGGAGGCGCGCCTCCGTCTCCCGGCCATGACCGCCCTTGCGGGGCGGATCTCCGGCCGCCGGCCCGATTCCGGACCGGCGGTCGCATTACGAATGGGGTAAATAGTCCCTCCAGCGTCATTTGCCAATAGCAATGCGCGTGGGCGGACCGGCGCGGACGGGCCGCGCCTCCCCTGAAGCGTTCGCCGCGGCTCAGGCCGGGGTGGTGACGCTGGCGAGATCCAGACGCAGGCCCGGCCCCATGGTGGTGGAGACCGAAACGCGCTGGATGTACGCGCCCTTGGCGCCGGCGGGCTTCGCCCTGGCCACCGCGTCCACGAAAGCGCGGATGTTCTCGACCAGCTTGCCGTCTTCGAAGGAGACCTTGCCGACGCCGGCGTGCACGATGCCCGCCTTCTCGACGCGGAACTCGACGGCGCCGCCCTTGGCCGCGCCGACGGCGCCGGCCACGTCCATGGTCACCGTGCCGACGCGCGGGTTCGGCATCAGGCCGCGCGGGCCCAGAATCTTGCCGAGGCGGCCGACCAGACCCATCATGTCCGGCGTGGCGATGCAGCGGTCGAAGTTGATGTTGCCGGCCTGCACCTGCTCCATCAGGTCCTCGGCGCCCACGACGTCGGCGCCGGCGGCCCTGGCCTCATCAGCCTTGGGGCCGCGGGCGAACACGGCCACGCGCACGGTGCGGCCGGTGCCGTTGGGCAGGTTGCAGACGCCGCGCACCATCTGGTCGGCGTGACGCGGATCGACGCCGAGGTTCATGGCGATTTCGACCGTCTCGTCGAACTTCGCGGTCGCGCGCTCCTTCAGGAGCTTCACGGCCTCTTCGACCGGGTACGGATGGTTGCGGTCAATGCCCTGGCGGGCGGCGGCGACGCGCTTGGAAATACGGGCCATGCTTGCCTCCCTCAGGCGACCACTTCGATGCCCATCGAGCGGGCGGAGCCGCGGATCATGGACATCGCCGCCTCAATGCTGTCGCAGTTGAGGTCGGCCATCTTCTTCTCGGCGATCTCGCGGATCTGGGCTTCGGTCACCCGGGCGACCGGCGCGCCGCGGCCCGGGGTCTTGGCGCCGGAGGCGGGCTTCTTGCCGAGCTTCAGGTTGGCGGCCTTCTTGAGGAAGAACGTCACCGGCGGCTGCTTCATCTCGAAGCTGAAGGAGCGGTCGGCGTACGCGGTGATGATCACCGGGATCGGCGTCCCCTTCTCCATCTGCGCGGTCTTCGCGTTGAAGGCCTTGCAGAACTCCATGATGTTCAGACCGCGCTGGCCAAGCGCGGGGCCGATCGGCGGCGACGGGTTCGCGGCGCCGGCGGGCACCTCGAGCTTGATGTAGCCAACTACTTTCTTAGCCATGACTGCTCCAGAAAAAATCGCCCGCGCCCTGCGGCGGTCCTCCCGCCCCAGGTCCGGGTTCTGCGCAGACCGCGGTGCGACGCGTGACTCCGGCTGGCGACCGGCGCGCCTTCCACGGCGTTTGGAGAGTGCGTCCGTTAAACGCCGGACACGATTCTGTCAATGCGCGAAGCGCCCGCGGCCTGTCCGGCCCCGGGCGCCGCGGCGCTTCCGGCGCGGCCGCGCGCCCCCCTCCCCTGCCGGGGACGGGAGCGGCGCGGATCCGCGTCAGACCTTGTCCACCTGGGTGAACTCCAGCTCCACCGGCGTGGCGCGGCCGAAGATCGACACCGCGACCTTGAGACGCGAGCGGGCCTCGTCGACCTCCTCCACCACGCCGTTGAACGAGGCGAAGGGGCCGTCGGCGACGCGCACCGTCTCGCCCACCTCGAACGTGATGGACGACTTGGGACGCTCCACGCCTTCCTGCACCTGGCCCTTGATCCGCGCCGCCTCCGCTTCGGAGATCGGCATCGGCTTCTGGTCCTGGCCGAGGAAGCCGGTGACCTTCGGCGTGTTCTTGATGAGGTGGTAGACCTCGTCGGTGAGGTCGCACTTCACCAGCACGTAGCCGGGGAAGAACTTGCGCTCGGCGTCGACCTTGCGGCCGCGGCGCACCTCGACGACCTTCTCGGTCGGCACGAGGATTTCCTCGAAACTGTCGCTCAGTCCGCGCTGGGCGGCCTGGTCGCGGATCGACTGGGCCACCTTGTTCTCGAAGTTCGAATAGGCGTGGACGATATACCAGCGCTTGGCCATCCCGTCCCCCTTAGCGGCCGACGCCGAGGATGAGGCCCACGGCGAAACGGATGACCTGATCCGCGGCGACGAAGAAAATCGCGGCGATGATCACCATCACGAACACCATGGCCGTGGTGACCATCGTCTCCTTGCGGGTCGGCCAGGTGACCCGGGAGGCCTCCTTGCCCACCTGCTGGATAAATTCAACAGGGCTAGTCTTCGCCATCATGTGCCGGCGCCGCCAGAGCGGCCCGCTCCCAGTGCAAGAGTGCCGGATCCAGCGCCGCAAGCGGGCGGGACCGGAAATTGTTCGACATAGGGACGATCGGCGCCCCTGGCGTCAAGCCCCCCCGTTCGCCGCGCGGGAGGTCGCCGCGGCCAGATCCCCCGCCCCGCGCGGACGGAGACGGAATCGCCGCCGGCCCATTATGACCGCGGAACGGCTGGCCGCGCCAGAGACGTATGGGGAAGAAACCGGACTGGCCGCCCCGCCGGCCGCCTCCGGCCCGGCGGCCCGGAAACAAAAAAACCTGCCGGCAGCCTGGCTGCTGGCAGGAGTGGAGGGACTCGAACCCCCAACCCCCGGTTTTGGAGACCGGTGCTCTAGCCGATTGAGCTACACTCCTAAGCGGCGGCGCCGCGCGCCTTGCGTGCGGCGTACATGCACCATTGCGCCGGCTCTGGCAAGTGCGCGGCGCGCCGCCCGCCCCGCCCCCGCGGGTTTTCCCCAGCCCGCTGGCGGGCGCCGGCGGCGGGACGCGGTCCGGCGCGGCCGGACGCTGTCCGTCGGGAAAACGCGCATGAAAAAGCGGCGCCGTCCTCCAGGACGGCGCCGCCGGAATCACGGACGGAGCCCCGCGCGGGGCTCCCCTGCGCGCCTTACTCGATGATCGAGGAGACGACGCCGGCGCCGACGGTGCGGCCGCCCTCACGGATGGCGAAGCGCAGCTTCTCCTCCATGGCGATCGGGGCGATCAGCTCGATCTCCATCGCCACGTTGTCGCCCGGCATCACCATCTCAACGCCCTCAGGCAGCTTCACCACGCCGGTCACGTCCGTCGTGCGGAAGTAAAACTGCGGACGGTAGTTGTTGAAGAACGGCGTGTGACGGCCGCCCTCCTCCTTCGTCAGGATGTACGCCTCGGCCTTGAACTTCGTGTGCGGCTTCACCGAGCCGGGCTTGCACAGAACCTGACCGCGCTCAACCTCCTCGCGCTTCACGCCGCGAAGCAGCGCGCCGATGTTGTCGCCAGCCTCGCCCTGGTCCAGAAGCTTGCGGAACATCTCGACGCCGGTAACCGTCGTCTTCTGCGTCGGCTTCAGGCCGACGATCTCGACTTCGTCGCCAACCTTCACGATGCCGCGCTCAATACGGCCCGTCACAACCGTGCCGCGCCCCGAAATCGAGAACACGTCCTCGACCGGCATCAGGAACGGCTGGTCAACAGGACGCTCAGGCTGCGGAATGTACGCGTCAACCGCCTCCATCAGCTTCAGGATCGCGTCCCGCCCGATCTCCGGAGACTTGTCCTCAAGCGCCATCAGCGCCGAGCCCTTCACGATCGGAATGTCGTCCCCAGGGAACTCGTACTTCGAAAGAAGCTCACGGATCTCAAGCTCAACCAGCTCCAGAAGCTCCGGATCGTCAACCTGGTCGACCTTGTTCATGAAAACGACAAGCGCCGGAACGCCAACCTGCCGCGCAAGCAGGATGTGCTCGCGGGTCTGCGGCATCGGACCGTCAGCGGCAGAAACCACAAGGATCGCGCCGTCCATCTGCGCCGCGCCCGTGATCATGTTCTTCACGTAGTCCGCGTGACCGGGGCAGTCCACGTGCGCGTAGTGGCGCTTGTCCGTCTCGTACTCAACGTGCGACGTCGAGATCGTGATGCCGCGCGCCTTCTCCTCCGGAGCCTTGTCGATCTGGTCATACGCCGTGAACGACGCGCCGCCCTTCTCGGCAAGGACCTTCGTGATCGCAGCAGTCAGCGACGTCTTGCCATGGTCAACGTGGCCGATCGTGCCAATGTTGCAGTGCGGCTTCGTCCGCGTGAATTTCTCTTTGGCCATCTTGCAATCCTGTTACGGGAAACGCGTCCCGACAGCTGTGCCCCGGGAGCCTCGCCGCGCCGCGCGCGCCGCGGATTCCCGGACGCGTGCGGCGACGCGCGGCTTACTAGCAAATTCTGGACGCGGTTTGCAAAATCTATCTTGCCGGCGCCACGGCTTTCCCCGCCAGCCGCGCACGGCGCCGCCCCGCCCCCCACGCGCAGGCGGGCGCGCGACTGCGCCCGCGCGCGAACGCCAGGAGCAAGGCCAGGGAGAGCAAGGCCAGGGGAAAACGCCGCGCCGTCAGGAAAGAACCGCCGCCAGGAGTGATTTGCCCAAGGGTGATTATGGAGCGGGTGAGGGGAATCGAACCCCCGTATTCAGCTTGGAAGGCTGCTGCTCTACCATTGAGCTACACCCGCGTGAGCGGCGCCCTCGCCGGCCGGCCGCGCCGCGACCGGATGGCGACGTCAGGTCGCCCCGTCGCCGCCTGCGCCAGAATATGTATCATCGCTCTGGCGTTGCAAGGGCGCTTGTGGAAAATGCGGCGAAGCTCGCGCTGCATTCCGGGACCGATGGTGGAGGGAGTTGGATTCGAACCAACGTAGGCGTAGCCAACGGATTTACAGTCCGTCCCCTTTAACCACTCGGGCATCCCTCCTCACCGTCCGGAATGTCCGCGGACCGCAGGGTGAGCGGCCCGTTGGCGTCGCCGGGGCGTCGCCGCCGGTCAACGTGGCGCTCTTATGCGAAGGGCGGCCGGCCCTGTCAACGCCGCCGGCGCGGATTTTTGCAAAGGCATGTGGATTACCGCCTGTCGACAGGCGCGGCCGGAAGGTGCAAGAAGGCCCCGCCGCCCGCGCCAGTCGCGGGCCGGCGCGGCCGCGCGCCGCCCCAGTCCACCGAAGCTTTGTCCGCAGGCGACCATGTCCTCCAACCGGCCTCCGCACCACCGCCGTCCGCCCGCCGCCGGCCCTGCCCGCCCCCGGCCGGACCACGCCCGGCGCGAAGCCGCGCGGGCGCGGGCGGAGCGGAACGCCAGCCGCGATGCCTGCGCCGACGACATCGTGGTGCTGTACGGCTGGCGGCCGGTGATCGAGGCCATCGCCAATCCGCGCCGCGTGTTCCGCCGCCTGCTGGCGACGGAGAACGCCCTGCGCCGCCTCGCCGCCGAAGGCCTGCAGCCGCCGGTTGCGCCGGAAACGGCGCGCCCGGAGCAGATCGAACGGCTGGTGGGCCCGGACGCCGTGCACCAGGGCCTCTACGCGGAGGCGGAGCCGCTGCCGGGGCCGACCCTGGAGTCGATGCCGCAGCACGGCGTGTTTCTGGTGCTGGACCAGATCACCGATCCGCACAATGTCGGCGCCATCGTGCGCACGGCCGCGGCCTTCGGGGTGAGCGCCGTCATCACCACCGCCCGCCACTCGCCGGCGGCCACCGGCGTGCTGGCCAAGTCGGCCTCCGGCGGGCTGGAGCACGTGCCCCTCGTCACCGTGCGCAATCTGGCCGGGGCGCTGCAGACCATGGCCGAGCGCGGCGTGCAGTGCATCGGGCTCGATTCGGCGGGACCGGCGCCGCTGGAGGAGATCCCCATGCGCCGGCCGCTGGCGCTGGTGCTCGGAGCCGAGGGCAAGGGCCTGCGCCAGCTCACCCGCGCGCGCTGCCAGCATCTGGCGCGGCTGGACATGCCGGGGGCGATCCGGAGCCTGAACGTCTCCAACGCCGCGGCGATCTCGCTGTACGCCGTCTCGCGCCTGTGCCCCGCCTGAGCCAGGGCTGCGCCTGACGCAATCCCGCCCTGCGTCTTTCGTTGCGTCACCAACTTTTTTCGGGGCTGCGTCCGGCGCCGGCGCGAGTCACTGTTCACCGTGGGCGTGGCGCGACGCGCCCGGACGCCGGAACGCGTCCATCACGGGGAACGCCCATGAACTGTCCGGTTTCTCCCGAGAGGAACGTTCTGGACCTCATGTAAACCGGCCGGACGGACGCCGGCCGGACCCTGAAAAACTGGCCATGCGCCGGAAGCATTGCGGCGCGTGCGACGTCTTTCACATGCATGACAACAAATATAACCGTCACTTTATGCAAAACATTTTATACTTATTGTTGAGCGACACGTATCAGGCCCGAATCTAGCTTTTCCGGCGACGACCAGCGGACAGCGGGATACGAACCTTACTCTCCGTAAAGCGCAGGTTGTCCCGCAGGCCCTCCGCCTGACGGAAACAGCGCAGCGAAGGAGGCTGGAATGACGCTCGAGACGGGCACTCTCACGGGCGCGCAGCGACGCCCGATGACTGCAGAGGAGCGAAAGGTGATCTTCGCCTCGTCGCTCGGCACCGTATTTGAATGGTACGACTTCTACCTGTACGGCTCCCTTGCGGCGATCATCGGCGCGCAGTTCTTCAGCGCCTACCCGCCGGCGACGCGGGACATCTTCGCCCTGCTCGCCTTCGCGGCGGGATTTCTGGTGCGCCCATTCGGCGCGGTGGTGTTCGGCCGCATCGGCGACCTGGTGGGGCGCAAGTACACCTTTCTGGTCACCATCCTGATCATGGGCCTGTCGACGTTCATCGTCGGCGTCCTGCCCAACGCCGCGCAGATCGGCTTCATCGCCCCGGTGATCCTGATCACGCTGCGCCTGCTGCAGGGCCTCGCCCTCGGCGGCGAATACGGCGGCGCCGCCACCTATGTGGCCGAACACGCGCCCAATGGCCGGCGCGGCTTCTACACGTCATGGATCCAGACCACGGCGACGTTGGGGCTGTTCCTGTCGCTGATCGTCATCCTGCTCGCCCGCACCGTGGTCGGCGAGGAGGCGTTCGCCCAGTGGGGCTGGCGCATTCCGTTCCTGCTGTCGATCGTGCTGCTGGGCATTTCGGTGTGGATCCGGATGCAGCTGAACGAGTCGCCGGCGTTCCAGCGCATGAAGGAGGAAGGCTCCCGCTCCAAGGCGCCGCTTTCGGAGGCGTTCGGCCAGTGGCGCAACCTGAAGGTGGTGCTGATCGCGCTGTTCGGCCTTGTCGCCGGCCAGGGCGTGGTCTGGTACACGGGCCAGTTCTATGCGCTGTTCTTCCTGCAGTCGATCCTGAAGGTGGACGGCTACACCTCGAACCTGCTGATCGCCTGGTCGCTGCTGTTCGGCACGATCTTCTTCGTGTTCTTCGGCTGGCTTTCTGACAAGGTCGGGCGCAAGCCGGTCATTCTCGCCGGCTGCGTGCTGGCGGCGCTGCTTTACTTCCCGGTGTTCAAGCAGATCACCACCCTGGCCAACCCCGACCTGGAGCGCGCCATCGAGAACGTGCGCGTGACGGTGCAGGCCGATCCCGCCCAGTGCGGCGACCTGTTCAACCCAGTGGGCACGCGCGTGTTCACCCGGCCGTGCGACCTGGCGCGCGACTTCCTCGCCAAGTCCTCGGTGCGGTACGAGACAGTGGCGCCGCCGCCCGGGACGCCGGTGTCGGTCAGGGTAAACGACGTGGTCGTGCCTTACGACCAGAACTTCCGCACGGCGGCGACGGCGGCGCTGAAGGCGGCCGGCTACCCGATGGGCGGCGCCCAGGCGGACGTGATCCGCATGAATCATCCGTTCGACATTTTCCAGCCGCGGGTCGCGGGGGTGATTGGCCTGCTGTTCGTGCTGGTGCTGCTGGTGACCATGGTGTACGGGCCGATCGCCGCGGCGCTGGTGGAGCTGTTCCCCACCCGCATCCGCTACACCTCAATGTCGCTGCCCTATCACATCGGCAACGGCTGGTTCGGCGGCCTGCTGCCGGCCACCGCCTTCGCCATGGTGGCGCAGACCGGCGACATCTACTTCGGCCTCTGGTACCCGATCGTGATCGCCCTGATGACCTTCGTCATCGGCCTGCTGCTGGCGCCGGAGACGAAGGACCGAGACATCGAAACCTACGACAACCGCTAGTCCGCGAGGCGGCCCCTTGGGGCGCGCGGCGGCGGACGCCGCCGCGCGCCTGAAAAACGCAACGGACCGCCGGCGCAGCCGCGCCGGCGGTCCGTGCGTTCCGGAAACCGCGCGCAGTCGCGGCCTATCCGCAGACCTCGACGGTCCGCCGGCGCCAGCCGACGCCCTTGATCCAGACGTGGCGCCTGGTGAGATAACAGACCGGGTAGGAGCGATAGACCACAACCGGCGGCGCCGCATAATAGGGCGGCGGAGCCAGCCTCCCCGCGAGGGCGGCGCCGGCGAGCGCGCCGACGGCCATGCCGCCGATCACGCCGGCCGGCGGCGGCGGGTAATAATAATGGCCGTGACGTCCCCACGCCGCCGCCCCGGAAGCGGACAGCGTCAGCATGACCATCGAGCCGGCCGTGACCATCGCCGCGAGCCCGACGGCGCGCAGCCCCCGCCCGCGCGCCGGCCGGACGCCGGCGCCAGCACTGGAAAGCGTATTCATAATATTCACCTCACGATACATAGAAAATGACGGCACTTCACCGTGATATAAAAGAAATATATCCGGAATCCGGAAAAGACGTGACCATGTCATGACAGGCTCCCGGCGCGGGCGGAAGCGCTGGCCGGCCGGCTCTTGTCAGCAGATCGCGTCAGTTCTCACGCAAAATCACCGTCTGGCGATCTTTTCGCCATCTCTACGCCCTGATCCCGTCCCAAAGCGCAGGGGCCGGCAAGGCTGGTCGGACGAGGCGAAGACAGCGCGCTCATGCACATGCGCCTCGGGAACAGGCCGGCGTTTTGAGAGAACGCGGGCGCAGGGATGACCAGATGTCGCAAAAATTCGGCTTAACGTTAGGGAATTTGTCGGTAAACGAAGACGGTCGTGGGGTGATTGACGACAGGCGCGACCGCTGCATGGCCAGACAGAACGCGAAAGGGCTGATCCGGGCCTATGTCGCCAGTTTTAACGCCGGCGACTGGCGGAACCTGCGCGCGCTATTCGCTGACGGCGCCAACATCAGCATTGGCGACAGGACGACCGGAATCGACAAGGCGATCCGCCTCTGGCAGGAGCTGCACCAGAACATGTCGACGCGGCTCGACATTGTCGACATCGTCTGCGAAGGCGACGCCGCCGCCGCGCTGGTCATCGAAAAGGGGCGGTTCATCGGCCCCTGGCGGGACCTTCCCGGACAGCATCCGACGGGCGCCAGTTACGAATTGGTGGCAATTGACTGGTTTACCTTTGCCGGAGACCGGATCGCCCGGCGCTGGGCGGCCCGCGATTCCGGCTCGATCACCAGGCAGGTTCTCGGCCTGCGCGGCTACCACTGACGCCCCGGAGTTGTGAAAGCGGACATGGAGAACGACACGCGCGACCACGCCGGCGCACCGGCCGGCGTGATGAACCGCAGCTATCTGCTCGCGGTGGAGGACAAGGATTTTCTGCTGCGGGACGAGATGCGGGCCCTCCGCTTCTCGCTGGAGTTTGCGAAAGCCGAGCTGACGCTGCGCGACTGGGGCATCCGCTCCACCATCATCGTGTTCGGCAGCGCGCGCACGCCGAGCCCGGAGCAGGTGGCGGCGGCCGCGGCGGCGGCGCGCACGCCGGAAGAGCTGGCGCGGGTTGAGCGCATGCGCCAGCAGTCGCGGCATTACGGGATCGCGCGCGAATTCGCCCGCATCGCCTCGGAGCGGGGCGGCGCCTTCGCGCCGCGTCACCGCTGGCGCGACAACGTCATCGCCACCGGCGGCGGGCCCGGCGTCATGGAGGCTGCCAACCGCGGCGCCGCCGACGTGCGCGCGCCCAGCATCGGCTTCAACATCACGCTGCCGCACGAACAGCGCCCCAACCCCTACTCCACGCCGGAGCTGACGCTGCGCTTCCATTACTTCGCCATGCGCAAGATGCATCTGGCGATGCGGGCCAACGCGCTGGCGATTTTCCCCGGCGGCTACGGCACCCTCGACGAGCTTTTCGAGATCCTCACGCTGCAGCAGACCGGCAAGGCCCCGCGCATTCCGATCGTGCTGTTCGACCGGGCGTACTGGAGCCGGCTGATCAACTTCGACATGCTGGTGGAGGAGGAGGTCATCTCCCCGGAGGACGTCGAACTGTTCGAATACGCCGAAACGGCCGAAGAAGGCTGGGAATCGCTGGTGCGCCGCGGCGTCACCAACCTGCCCGCCTGAACCTGCGGCGGCACGCGCCCCCTTCCCGCGCGTCCGGCGAAACCGGCCGCATGTCTGCGCCCCGGCCGGCGCCTGCAGGCGCCGGCCTGCGGAGCGCCGCATGCGCGCGTCGCCGGCCAGACGGCGCCAGAGATTTCCGGATGGAAAAGGCCTGGAATCCATGGTGCCGGCGGAGAGGATCGAACTCCCGACCTTCGGTTTACAAAACCGCTGCACTACCGCTGTGCTACGCCGGCGTTCCGGGAGACGGCCGGTCCGGCCGTCGCGGGCGCGCGCCCGCCGTCGCCTGTCCAGCTATCAATATTCGCCCGCCGAGGCAAGACGCGGGACGCGCGCCGGCGGTGGACGCCGCCCTGTCTGGCGCGGACATCCCCGGCGTCCCGCCGGCGATTTCAGGCTTTTTCTCCAGGAACGGACGTTCCGGCGCGGCCACGGCGCGCGAAGGCCGGGCGTCCTGACGGCGCCGGCCCCCTGGCCCGCGCGCGCCCTTCCCTGGCGGGCCGCTTTACTGGCGAGCCCCCGCCGCGGGGCGCCGCGGCTCTCCCCTCACGGGCGCCAGAGGCCGGACGCCTGCCGCGAGGCGCCGGCGATGCGGCCGCGCGGCGCCCCCGCGCTCAAAAGGGGCCCGGGCCGCACGGCAGCGGCCGGGCCGCCGGCGACGCGGACGCGCTGCGTCCCCCTGAACGCCACGCCGGCCCGCGCGGCCGGGCCGGCCGCGCGGACCGTCAACGTCTCAGTGCAGCGTGTCGGTGTAGACGAACTTCGGCATGCTCCACCCGAAGCGCAGCGCCAGCAGGCGCAGCGTCAGTCCGGCGGCCATCGCCGCCAGCGCCGCCAGATCGTGCGGCGCGCCGAGACGCTGGCCGCCCATGTAAACGAGCCCGGTGAAAATCGACACCGTCGCATAAAGCTCGGTGCGAAAGAGCAGCGGAATGTCGTCGCACAGGATGTCGCGCAGCACCCCGCCCACGCAGCCGGTGATCATCCCCGAGGCGATGATGATCAGGAACGGCAGCTTCATCTCCGCGGCGATATTGCAGCCGATCACCGAGAACGCCACCAGGCCGATGGCGTCCAGCAGCAGGAACAGCCGGCGCAGGTGATGCATGTAACGGGCGATGGCGATGGTCGCCAGCGACGCCCCGGCGGTGATCAGCAGCAGCGCCGGATTGTGCACCCAGGTCAGCGGATAGTGCTGGAACAGCACGTCCCGCACCGTGCCGCCGCCAAGGGCGGTGATGGGGCCGAGCATCGCCACCCCCATCCAGTCCATGGAGCGGCGCCCCGCGGCGAGCGCCGCCGTCATGGCGTCGGCGACGATCGCCACATAGTAGAACGTCAGCAGGAGAAGCGCCGAATTGATGCTCATGGTCGCCAAAATCTCCGCGGCGCCGCCCCGCGGCGCCAGAGGAAGCGGGCGCAGGCCCGCCTGCGCCCCCGGGGCCGGACCGTCCGTCGCGGCGCAGGCGCGCCGCCAGGGCGCCGGCGGTCCGGCCGGCCCCTGGCGTCAGGCCGCCCGCCCGTGGCCGGCGCGCCGCCAGGGCCTGAGCGCCGCGCGCAGCTCCCGGACGAACAGCTCCGGCTGTTCGAAAGCCGCGAAATGTCCGCCCCGGTCAAGCTCGTTCCAGTAAACGATGCCGGGAAAACGCCGTTCGGCCCAGCGCCGCGCCGGCGGCGAAATGTCCTTCGGAAAGATACTGCAGCACACCGGCACCCGCACCTCGCCGACGGCGAAACTGCGGAAGCTCTCCCAGTAAAGCCGCGCCGAAGACGCCGCCGCCGCCGGCAGCCAGTACATCATGATGTTGTCCAGCAGCTCGTCGCGGGTCAGCACGTTGAGCGGATCGCCGTCGCAGTCGGTCCACTCGCAGAACTTTTCGTAGATCCACGCCGCCTGGCCGGCGGGGGAATCGGTGAGGCCATAGGCCAGCGTTTGCGGCCGGCTGCTCTGCTGCACGGCGTAGCCGCTGCCCTGCTCCCTGTAGTAGCGGGCGCGCGCCAGCAGCGCCTGTTCGCGCGCGTCCATGCCGGCGCGCTGGTCGGGCGCGGGCGGCGCGGTGACCATGTTGAGGTGGATGGCGGCCAGCTCCTCCGGGGCCGCCTCGCCCATGGCGATGCTGATGGCCGAACCCCAGTCGCCGCCCTGGGCGACGTAGTGGTCGTAGCCGAGGCGGCGCATCAGCTCCGCCCAGGCGGCGGCGACGCGCTGCACCGTCCAGCCGGCGCGCCGCGGCTTGCCGGAAAAGCCGTAGCCCGGAATGCTCGGCGCCACCACGTGGAAGGCGTCGGCCGGATCGCCGCCATGGGCCGCCGGATCGGTCAGCGGACCGATCACCTTGTGGAACTCGATCACCGAGCCGGGCCAGCCGTGGGTGATGAGCAGCGGCAGGGCGCCGGGCTCCGGCGAGCGGCGGTGGATGAAGTTGATGACGACGCCGTCGATCTCGGTCTCGAACAGGCCGAAGCCGTTGAGCATGGCCTCGCAGCGGCGCCAGTCGTAATGGCGCAGCCAGTAGTCGCACAGGTCCTGCACGGCGGCGAGCGGCGCGCCCTGGGCCCAGCCGTCCACGGTCTCCGGCTCCGGCCAGCGGGTGCGGGCGAGGCGCTGGCGCAGGTCGTCGAGCTCGCTTTCGGGAATGGCGAGGCGGAACGGGCGGACGGCGGACGTCTCCGTCATGGGGCGTGTTTCCTCCAGCGTCTGCTTGCGGCGCCGCGTCACCGGCTCCGTCGCCCGGCCCGCGGCGCCGCGCAGCTGGCTGCCCGCGCCGGCGCGGCCCCGCGTCACGGCTTGCGGGCGCGCCGGCGCCCGCCGCAATTGCTCTTGCCACAATGATGTACGGGAGAGTATCGCGGAACAAGATCCCCGCCCGCGCCTCTCGCGCGGGCC
Source organism: Camelimonas abortus (assembly GCF_042432745.1). NCBI lineage: Bacteria > Pseudomonadati > Pseudomonadota > Alphaproteobacteria > Hyphomicrobiales > Chelatococcaceae > Camelimonas > Camelimonas abortus. The sequence goes on from NZ_JBHLWR010000006.1 coordinate 1,452,665, forward strand.
AGTCACACGTTCTGCCTGGAGGTCCACCCCGAATGAAGATCACGGAGGTCACCGGAGCCCTGGAAGACGGCGCCGAGCTGGATCCGGCGCTGCTGGACTTCATCCGCAAGCGCATGCAGGGCGGCACGCCGCATGCCGAAGCCCTTGGCCTCACCTTTGAGACCGCGCGGGTCGGACACGCCACGCTCGCCCTGCCGTGGCAGGAGGCGTTCGCCGGCGACGTCGAATCGGGGATCCTGCACGGCGGCGTCATCACCGCCCTGATTGACCACACCTGCGGCGCCTCGGTGCAGCTCAAGCGGGTGATGAAACAGGCCATCGCCACGCTGGACCTGCGCATCGACTACATGAAGCCGGCCTCGAAGGGCGAAACGGTGCGCTGCCACGCCCACTGCTACAAGATGACGAAGAACATCGCCTTCGTCCGCGCCGAGGCCTACCAGGGCGAAAGCGACCTGATCGCCAACGCCGTCGCCACCTTCATGCTGGCGGCCAACAACACCACCCTCGCCGCCCGTCCGGACCGGCAGAAGCTCGGCGAGATTCCGGTGCGGCCGCCGGCGCCGCCGGCCACGCCCGACAGCCCGGCCCAGAAGATGCTGGAGCGCATGAGCTACGCCCGCTTCCTCGGCGTGGAGTGCGAGCAGAAGGGCGAGGAGGTCACCGCCACGCTGCGCTTCGAGCCCCGGCTCATCGGCAATCCGTCGCTGCCGGCGCTGCACGGCGGCGCCATCGGCGCCTTCCTGGAAACCACCGCCCTGCTGCAGCTCAGCGCCCAGTTCGGCCAGAACCGGCCGCCCAAGCCCATTGGCCTCACCATCAACTACCTGCGCTCGGGACGCCCGGTGGACACTTACGGCCGCTGCCGCATCACCAAGGCCGGCCGCCGCGTGGTGTCGGTGATGGTGGAGGCGTGGCAGGAGGATCCGGACAGGCCCATCGCCAGCGCCTACGGCCATTTCCTGCTGCGCCAGGAAGACTAAGGGCCGGCGACGGCAAGGGGCGGAAGGCCTGGCCGGCCGTCGCGAACGCCGGCCGGACCGGCGCGGCGGGAAGCCGCGGCGGCGCCGGCCATTTCCGGAAGCCGGCCAACGCAGGCGGCCGCCCGTGAGGGCGGCCGCGCGCATGTCTGGCCCCGGAAGCCCCGGCCCCGTGGCTGCGCGGCGCGCCGCCGCCAGACCGGAGCCACAGGCGGCGCCGTCAGACTTCCTGGAACACCTCGACCTTCGGCGGGCCGGCCATGAACTGGCCCATTTCCTTGCCAAGCGTGCGGAAATGGTCGGACTTGCGGTGCGCCTCGATGGCGGCCTGGTCCCTGTAGCGCTCGATGAACACGTAGACGTTCGGGTCATCGGTGCGGTGCAGGCGGTAGAACTCGCAGCCGGGCTCGTTGGCCGCCACCGCGTCCTGCAGCTGGCGCGCCACCTTCTCGAACGAAGCGCCCTCGCCCTCCTTCACCTGGATTCTGGCGACGATCGAAACCATTGGGCTTTCCTCCTGTTGTTGCCTGTTCTGGCATAGCCGAGCTGGCGGCGGATGCAAGGGGGCGGGCGCAGACGCGAAAAAGCCCCCTCTGAGGGGACAGAGGGGGCCGGTCTCGCGGAGTGAGTCTGAAAGGAGCTGCGCCCGCGTTCAGATGTTAAGGAGATATTAACAGGCGCCGCCGCCTGGGGAAAGTAAAATTTTTGTAACGGTCGCAAAAACTTGACCGTAGCGCCGTTAACCATTCAGCCGCCGGCGGGCGCGCGGGTTTCCGCCAGCAGCCAGGCGGCGGTGGCGGCGTCGGCGGTCACGTCCAGAAAGGCCACCACCGGGGTTTCATAAGGGTGGTTCTGGCGCAGGAGCCGCGCGGCGGCGTCGCGGCGGTCGTCCGGCAGCTTGAAGATCACCGCGGTCTCCGCCGCTTCCGCGATCCGGTCCTGGTAACGGTAGACGGCCCGCATGGCGGGGAAAATGTTGGCGCAGGCGACGACACGCGCCTCCACCATGGCGCGCGCAGCGGCGCGGGCGGTGCTTTCGTCGGGAAAAGTGGTGTACAGGAAGGCGTGGCGGCCCGTGTGGGGCGTCGATTGCAGCGTGGTCTCCGGCGTCGTGTCTGGCATCGTCTGCGGCGTCCTCACGGCCCCTCTCCGGAACGCGGCGGGCGAGGCGCCGGCCGCGCGGCGGGCGCGCGCCGGCACAGGCTCCCGGCGCGGCGCGTTCCAGCCTATCATGGGCGCGCGCGCCGGCGGAAGGGCGCGCCCCACCACAGGCCCGCCCGCCGGGAAACAGCGAAAGAACGGGACATGCAGCCCAACAGCACCCTGTCGATCGGCTTTGTCGCCAGCGGCGCCCCGGAGGCCAGGGCGTCGCTGGAGCGCCTCAGGGCGCGCTACAACGGCGTCGACCCCGAGGAAGCGGACGTCATCGTCGCCCTCGGCGGCGACGGGCTGATGCTGCAGACGCTGCACCGCTTCATGGGCCGCAACAAGCCCATCTACGGCATGCACCGCGGCTCGGTCGGCTTCCTGATGAACGATTACAGCGAAGACGACCTGATCGTCCGCCTGCAGTCGGCCATGCGCTCCATCATCCATCCGCTGCTGATGCGCGCCACCGACAGGAACGGCGTGGTCACCACCGCCCACGCCATCAATGAGGTGAGCCTGCTGCGCCAGACCCACCAGGCGGCCAAGCTGCGCATATCCGTCGACGGCAAGGTGCGCATGGAGGAGCTCACCGCCGACGGCGTGCTGGTGGCGACGCCGGCCGGCTCCACCGCCTACAACCTCTCGGCCCATGGCCCCATCCTGCCGCTCAGCGCCCAGCTGCTGGCGCTGACGCCGCTCGCCCCCTTCCGGCCGCGGCGCTGGCGCGGCGCGCTGCTGCCCAGCCACGCCCGCATCGCCATCGAGGTGCTGGAGCCGGACAAGCGCCCGGTGGCGGCGGTGGCGGACGGCCGCGAGGTGCGCCACGTGCAGCGCGTGGAGGTGCGCCAGGACGAATCCGTGGAGCTGGTGCTGCTGCACGATCCCGGCCATGGCCTTGACGAGCGCATCCTGCGCGAGCAGTTCGGCTACTGACGGCGGCCATCCCGCCGGCTCACGCGCCCCGGGCCCTCGGCCGGCGGGGCCTCATGGGAGAGTGCTCTTGCGTTCGCTTCTGTTCGTGCCCGGCGACAGCCCCCGCAAGATGGCGAAAGCCATGGAGTCCGGGGCCGACGGGCTGATCCTGGATCTTGAGGACGCGGTGGCGCCGGACCGCAAGCAGGCGGCGCGGGAGGCCACGGCCGAATTCATCCGCGCCGCCCGCCGGCCGGACGGCCCGCGCCTGTTCGTGCGCGTCAACGCCCTCGACAGCGGTCTCACCGACGCCGATCTCGACGTGGTGATGGCCGCTGCGCCGGACGGACTCGTGCTGCCCAAATGCGCCGGCGGCCAGGACGTGGCGCATCTGGCGGCCAAGACCGCCGTGCGCGAGGCCGAATTTGACCTGCGCGACGGCGCCACGGCGATCATCCCGGTGGCGACGGAATCGGGAGCAAGCATCTTCGGGCTCGGCTCCTACGCCGGATGCAGCCGCCGCCTCGCCGCCCTCGCCTGGGGGGCGGAGGACCTGTGCGCCGACATCGGCGCCGCCGCCAACCGCGACGGCGCCGGCCTGTTCACGGGCCCCTTCCGCCTGGCGCGCGACCTGCTGCTGTTCGGCGCGGCGGCGGCGGGGGTGGACGCCATCGACACGGTGTTCACCGCCCTCGCCGACGAGGCGGGCCTTGCGCGTGAATGCGCCGGAGCGGCCCGCGACGGCTTCGCCGGCAAGCTGGCCATCCATCCGGCGCAGATCCCGGTGATCAACGCCGCCTTCACCCCGGCGCCGGAAGCGGTGGCCGAAGCGCAGGCCATCGTCGCCGCCTTCGCCGCCGACAGCTCCCTCGGCGTGATCAACATCGGCGGCAGGATGGTGGACCGGCCGCACCTGCGCCAGGCGCAGCGCCTGCTCGCCCGCGCCGGAGCGACGGGCCAGGCCAGCCGCTGACGGCGGCTGGCGGGGTTCAGTCGCCGCCGCCCTCGGGACGCTTCATGGAGAACACCTCGGTCACCACCGCATAGTCGCGGAAGCCGAGGCGGGCCAGCAGCTTCATGGCCGCGGTGTCGACCCGGCCGCCCTCCAGCAGGTAGCGGTCGTCGATATGGACGCCGACCACCTGCCCCAGCACCAACCTCCAGCCGGTGTCGGCGCCGTTGAGGTCGTCGAGGCGGATGGTGCGCAGGTAGCGGCACTCCAGCGCAGCCGGCGCGCCCTTCACCCGCGGCGGCTTCACCAGCGCCGCGGGCTCCATCTCCAGCCCGGCGAAGGCGAACTCGCTCTCGCCGCGCGGCAGCGGCGCCGAGGTCTGGTTCATGCCGTCGCGCTGGTCCCAGCTGACCAGGCTGCAGGTGAATTCGCCGGTCTCCTCCACGAAGGCGATGCTGTCCTTATAGCCGTAGGTGGAGAAGCCGACTATGCCGGGATCGGTGGAGAAGCCGTTGAAGAAACTGTAGGGGGCGAGGTTCACCGCCCCCGTCGCGCTCACCGAGCTGATCCAGCCGATGGGCCGGGGCGCGACCAGCGCCTTGAACGGGTCATGCGCCAGCGCTTCCCGCCGGCGGTCAGCTTCGTAGAACATCACTCCTCCCCGAACCAGGTCACGATCTGCGTCATGTCGGGACGCTCGCGCTCGGGCGGCGTCGCCGTCGCCTGGCCAATGTGAACATATCCCGCGATGCGCTCGTGCGGCGCAAGCCCCAGGACGTTCAGCACGCGCCGGTCGAAGGCCGGCCAGCCCGTCAGCCATGAGGTGACGAATCCCATGGCGTTGGCCGCCAGGGTCAGGGCCATGCACGCAGCGCCGGCGCACAGCTGTTGCTCCCACAGCGGAATTTTCGGGTGCGGCCGCGCCGTGGACACCACCGCCACGATCACCGGCGCCTGGGTGAAACGGGCCCGCTCGGCGGCGATGGCGGCGGCGGTCGCGCCCGGCAGGTCGGCGCGGGCGGCCGCGGCCACCGCCTCCGCCAGCCGCTCGCGCGCCGCACCGGCGATGACCACGAAGCGGAACGGCGCCAGCTTGCCGTGGTCGGGCACGCGGGCGGCGAGGGTCAGCAGCTGCTCCAGCTGGCCGCGGTCCGGGCCCGGTCCCTTCATGCCGGCCGGCGGCACGGAGCGGCGCCGGGCCATCATCGTCATCATCTCCGACATGCGGTGAACGCCTCCTGTTCGCCGGGCGGCGACGCGCCGCCCGCTCCGCCAGCGTCATGGCCGCCGCCGCGGCGGCGGTCAAACCCGGGGCCCGCCCGAAAAACGGCCAGATGCGGTGGCAGGAGGCGGCGGGCGCACGGCGCGGCGGCAGGCGGCGGTTGGCGCCGGGCGCGGCGCGCGCTACTCACGGACAGCCCTCTAGCTTGCGGGAAGCGGATGCGGATGAAAGCGACGCCAGTGGCGAATCGGAAGCAGCATGGCGGCGCGCGGCCCCGCCGGACCGGCGGCCGCGGCGTGCGGTCGCCCGGCGCCCATGCGCTGACCCTCGCCGTCGTGCTTGCGCTGGCCCCGGGCGGCGCCTTCGCCCAGCCCGCCGCCGGAAACACGCCGCAGCCTGAGGCCGCGACCCCGGCGGCGCCCGCCGCAGGCGCGCCGGAAACGCGCCCGGACGACGGGCGGCGCCTGCGCCTGTCGCTCAGCGCCAGCCTGTCGGCCACGCCGGGCAAGCCCATCGCCAGCGGCCTCGTCTGGCGCATTTACCCGGACGGCGACGTCGCCGCCGGCGAGATCGGCCGCCCGGAAGCGGAGACCACCGAGGCCACGCCGGCGCTCTCGCTGAAGCCCGGCGTTTACGTGGTCCATGTGGCCTATGGCTTCGCCAGCGCCATGCAGCGCGTCAGTCTCACCAGCGACGCGACGGCGCAGCTGTCGATAAACGCCGGCGGGCTGAAGGTGACCGGCGTGGTCGGCGACACGCCGATTCCGCCGGCGCAGATGCAGGTGTCGGTCTATGTGCCTGTGGGCCAGGACCTGGAAGGCCGCCTTGTGCTGGAGAACGCGCCGCCCGGCGAGGTGATCCGCCTGCCGGAGGGCGTCTATCACGTGGTCTCGACCTACGGGGACGCCAATGCGGTGATGCGCGCCGACCTGCGCGTGGAGCCCGGCAAGGTCACCGAGGCGACGGTGCGCCACCGCGCCGCCGCGGTGACGCTCAAGCTGGTGCAGACGCCTGGCGGCGAGGCCTTCGCCGGCACCGCCTTCAGCGTGCTCACTCCGGGCGGCGACGTCATCCGCGAGGAAATCGGCGCCTTCCCCACCCTGGTGCTGGAGGAAGGCGACTACATCGTCATCGCCCGCCACGACGGCAAAGTGTACACGCGCGAGTTCCAGGTTGAGTCGGGCGTCAACCGCGACGTGGAAGTGCTCGCCGCGGACTGAGCCGGCCCCGCGCCAGGCCCCCGCAACGCCCCCGCCAGGCCCCCCCGCGAAGCCCCGCAGGTTTGCGCGACGCCCGCCCGCGCCTTCAGCCAGACAGGAACGGAGCGGCCGCATCCGCGTTGTCCCTGCGCGACGGGGGGCAGGCGCGCCCGTCGCCGCGCCGCTCCTGTCTGAGGGGGCACGGTTTTCACGGCGCCGCCACAGGAAACGTTCGCCATGGCGCCCGTCCGCGACACGCTGCGTCCGCCCCCTGTCCCGGCCATCGCGCCGGCCGCCGCCGCCGATCCGGCCCGGCCCGCCCCCGGCGCCCTGCTCACCGTGGCGGCGCTGGCGGGACTGCTGTATGTGGGGCGGGACATTTTCATGCCGCTGGCGGTGGCGGTGCTGCTCACCTTCACCCTGGCTCCGGTGGTGAACTGGCTGCGCAAGTGGTCGACGCCCAGGGTTCCGGCGGTGCTGCTGGCGGTGGGGGCGGCCTTCGCCATCATCGGCCTGGTGGGCTTCATCATCGCCGGCCAGGTGGCCGGCCTCGCCCGCAACCTGCCGGCCTACCAGGCCAACATCGTCCAGAAGGTGCAGTCCCTGAAGGAGATGGGGGCCGGGGACGGGGTCATCGACCGCGTCGCCGATTCCGTGCGGCGCATCGGCGCGGAGATCGAGGGCAGGCGCCCGGCCGGCGCTCCCGCGCCGCAGGCCGGCGCGCCGCCCTCCGGCGACGCCGCGACGCTCCGGACGCCCCCTGCCCTGACGCCGCCGGCCGCGCCCGACGCGCCGGCGGAGGCGGAGCGCGCCCGCCAGCCGGTGCCGGTGGAGATCATCGCCCGCGAAAGCCCCATCGAGACGCTGAAAAATCTCATCGCGCCGCTGGTCAGCCCGTTCGCCGCCGCCGGCCTGGTGATCGTGCTGGTGATCTTCATGCTGCTGGAGCGGGAGAACCTGCGCGACCGCTTCATCCGCCTTGCGGGAGCCGGCGACCTGCACCGCGCCACCGCCGCCCTGCAGGAGGCCGGCGAGCGCGTGGGCCACTACCTGCTGATGCAGCTGCTGGTGAACGTGCTTTACGCCGTGCCGGTGGGCGTGGGGCTGTGGCTGCTCGGCATTCCCAACGCCATGCTGTGGGGCCTGCTCACCCTGGCGCTGCGCTTCGTGCCCTATATCGGACCGGCGATCGGCATGATGGGGCCGCTGTTTCTGGCGGTGGCCGCCGCGCCGGGCTGGTCGCTGCTGCTGTGGACGGCCGGACTGTTCCTGGTGGCGGAGCTGGTCAGCAACAATGTCATCGAGCCGTGGCTGTATGGTTCGCGCACCGGCCTTTCGCCCATCGCCATCATCATCGCCGCCATCGTGTGGACGTCGCTGTGGGGGCCGGTGGGACTGGTGCTGTCGACGCCGGTGACGGTGTGCATGATGGTGCTGGGACGGCACGTGCGGCAGTTCGCCTTTCTCGACGTGCTGCTGGGCAATGAGCCGGTGCTGGAGCCGCACGAACGGCTGTACCAGCGGCTGCTGGCCGGCGATCCGCACGAGGCCGCCGACAACGCCGGCGCGTTTCTCGAGGAGCGCTATCTGGTGGACTATTACGGGGAGATCGGGCTGCCGGCGCTGCGCATGGGCGAGGCCGACCGCCAGCGCGGGGTGATGGACGCGGCGCAGCTGGCGCGTTTCGCCGCCACCGCGCAAATACTGGTCGCCAGCCTCACCGACATCGCCCTGGAGGAGGAAGCGGAAGATCCGGCCGGCGCCGCGCCGCAGGCGGGGCCGCACAGCGACGGGGTGGTGGCGAAGCTGGTGGAGGCCGGCCGGCGCATGGTGGGCGACGGTTCCGGCGACGGCGACGGTGACGCCGCCGCCGGGCCGCCGGCGCCGCTGGTGCTGCCGGACGGCGAAGGCCGGCGGGCGCTGGTGGCCGGCGGCCGCGGCGAGCTGGACGACGTGGCCGCCGCCATGCTGGCGCAGACGCTTGAGGTGCAGGGAGCGCACACGGCGGTGGCTTCCTTCACGGATCTGGGCGGTTATGGCCCGGTCGACCTGCCGCTGGCGGATTTTGACGTGGTGACGCTGGTCTATCTCAACGTCGCCTCTGCGGCGCACGCCCGCCAGACGGCGCGGCGACTGAAGCGGACCCGGCCGGGCCTGCGGGTGGGGGTGTTTACGCCGCTGGCGGAGGACGATCCGCCGCCGCCGTTCAGCGCCGCGGCGGTTTACGCCGATTTCCTCGCCACGCGCCTGCAGGATGCGGTGACCATGGCGCTCGCGCCCGAGCCGGCGACGGAGCCGCCGGCGGACCAGCGGCCGTGGGGCCGGCGCGCCCTGCGCCCGCTGCGCGCGCCGCGCCCCGCGCAACCGGCTGCGTCGCCGCCGGAAACGGCCGGGACGTCAGGCGCGGGCGGATAACGCCCGCGGCGGCCCCGGCGCGCGGCTGCGGCCCCGTCACGTCCTTCTTGCGGCGCGCGGCCTGTCCGCCCGCCGCCCAGGCCGCGCCGCCGCCCCGAAACGGAAACGGCCCCGGATCGCTCCGGGGCCGCGGTTAACGGCGGGCGCGGCGCGGGCCGTCACGGCGCGCCGGTCACCACTTTCTGGCCGTCCAGCTCCACGTCGAGCTGGCCGGGAACCGGATCCTTCGCCCGCAGGCGCTTCAGGTCCGGCGGCAGCGCCTCCAGCTGCAGCATGGCCAGCGCCTCGTCCAGGCCCATGGAGCGCTGCTCCTGCGAGCCCAGGCGGCGGATCGACACTGTGCGCTCCGCCGCCTCCTTGCGGCCCACCACCAGCAACACCGGCACCTTGGCCAGCGAGTGCTCGCGCACCTTGTAGGTGATCTTCTGGTTGCTGAGGTCGATGCCGGCGCGCAGGCCGGCGCGCTTCGCCGCCGCCAGCACCTCCTGGGCGTAGGCGTCGCCGTCCTGGGTGATGGTCAGCACCTTCACCTGCTCCGGCGCCAGCCACAGCGGGAAATGGCCGGCGAAGTGCTCGATCAGGATGCCGGTGAACCGCTCGATCGAGCCGCAAATGGCGCGGTGCACCATCACCGGCGTCTTCTTCTGTCCGTCGGCGTCAATGTAGAAGGCGCCGAAACGCTCCGGCAGGTTGAAGTCCACCTGGGTGGTGCCGCACTGCCAGTCGCGGCCGATGGCGTCGCGCAGCACATATTCGAACTTCGGCCCGTAGAACGCGCCCTCGCACTCGTTGACCGCCGTCTCGATGCGGCCGCCGGACTGCTCGCGGATCTGCTCCAGCACCCGCGCCATCACCGCCTCGGCGTGATCCCACAGGGCGTCGGAGCCCACGCGCTTCTCCGGACGCGTGGAGAGCTTCACGACAATCCTGTCGAAGCCGAAGTCGGCGTAGGTGGAGAGGATCAGGTCGTTGATCTTCAGGCACTCGTCCGCCAGCTGGTCCTCGGTGCAGAACACATGGGCGTCGTCCTGGGTGAAGGCGCGCACGCGCAGCAGGCCGTGCATGGCGCCGGACGCCTCATAGCGGTGCACCACGCCAAACTCCGCCAGACGCAGCGGCAGGTCGCGGTAGGACTTGAGGCCGTGCTTGTAGATCTGCACGTGGCCCGGACAGTTCATCGGCTTGAGCACGAACCAGCGCTTGTCCTCGGCCTCGTCGCCCGCCGACTGCGCCGCGAACATGTTCTCGCGGTACCACTCCCAGTGGCCGGAGGTCTCCCACAGCGCCTTGTCGAGGATCTGCGGGGCGTTGACCTCCTCATAGTCGCCGGCGAGACGGCGGCGCATGTAGCTGACCACGTTCTGGAACAGCGTCCAGCCCTTGGGGTGCCAGAACACCGTGCCCGGACCTTCTTCCTGGAAGTGGAACAGGTCCATCTCGCGGCCAAGGCGGCGGTGGTCGCGGCGCTCCGCCTCCTCAAGCTGCTTCAGGTAGAGGTCGAGATCCTCCTGCCTGGCGAAGGCGGTGGCGTAGATGCGCGTCAGCATCGGGTTGTTGCTGTCGCCGCGCCAGTAGGCGCCGGCCACCTTCATCAGCCGGAAGGCGTTGCCGATCTTGCCAGTGGAGGTCATGTGCGGGCCGCGGCACAGGTCGAGCCACTCGCCCTGGCGGTAGATGCGGATCTCCTCGCCTTCGGGAATGGCGTCGACCAGCTCCACCTTGTAGTGCTCGCCCCGGGCGGCGAAATATTCCTTCGCCTGCTCGCGCGTCCACACCTCCTTGGTGAAAGGCGCGTCGCGGGCGATGATCTCGCGCATCTTCTTTTCGATGGCGGGGAAATCTTCCGGCGTGAACGGCTCGGCGCGGGCGAAGTCGTAATAGAATCCGTTCTCGATCACCGGGCCGATGGTCACCTGGGCGTCAGGCCACAGGCTCTGCACCGCCTCGGCCAGCACGTGGGCGCAGTCGTGACGGATCAGCTCGAGAGCGCGCGGATCCTCGCGGGAGATGAACTCGATCCTCACGTCGCGGGTGATCGGGTCGGCGAGATCGGCGAGCGCGCCGTCAAGGGCCATGGCCACCGTGCGCTTCGCCAGCGAGGGCGAAATGCCCTTCGCGATCTCCACGCCCGTAACGCCTTCGGGATACTGGCGCACCGCGCCGTCAGGAAAAGTAACGTTGATCATGTCGTCCCCCGCTCACTCCTGCGAACGTGGCAGGTAAGCGTCGTTGCAAGGAAAAAACGCCGTCAAACGCCGGCTGCGCCCTGTTCCGCGGGCGGCCCGCGCCCGGCCGGCGGGCGGCGCTGGCGCCGCCGCAGGGGCGGGAGGGCACCCCCGGCCCCGCCGGCGCGCATGAATTACCCCTTCCCCGCCGTTGAGGCAATCAACCGCCCGGACGGCTGCGCGCCGGTCAGGATGGCGGCTGCTGATCCGGCGGGTCGCAAACCAGCCGCGGCCGGGGCGGCCCCTCCTGCGTTTCGCGCTGGCCGCGCCACAGGCCATAGCGCCACGGCGCCCACCAGCGCGCCGCCGGCGGCCGCCGCAGCGGCGGGTAGTCGAGGCCATGCCCGCCCCACGGGTGGCAGCGGCACACGCGCGCCAGCGCCATCCAGCCGCCGGCCCACAGGCCGAAGCGCCCGATGCTTTCCATGGCGTAGGCCGAGCACGTGGGCAGGTAGCGGCACTGGCGCCCGAGCACGGACGACAGGGTGAGCTGGTAGCAGCGCACCAGCGCCATGCCGGCCAGCGCCGGCGTCTGGCGCAGCGCGGCCAGGACCCGCGCCGCCCCGCGCGCCGGCGCGGCGGCGGGCTGTGGATCAGGGCGTGGTTTCGCGAATGATTTCATGGACCCAGACACCACGGCGCCGGCGCGACGCATCATGGACACGCCAGGGAAACGTCAGGACGGCTGTCGCCGCCCGCGGCGGCAGGCCATCATGGCGTGACGGCGCGCCGATTCGGACCAGTGCGGGCGGCGCGGCGCGCGGTCGCGACGCCAGCCATATTGCAGCCACACCGGCAACGGCAAATGACGCGCGTCGCGGAGCCACGCCTGTCGCGGCGGCCTTCCGCGCTGAATTTGACCCGGACCGGCGCCGGCGCGCAATCTACCCCGTATCGAGCCTTTCGTCAGGATTTGCTAAGGTTTGCCGTCGTACAAGCAATCCTGAGGAGCAGGTTACAGGAAAGCCCCGACCGCAATGCACGCCCTGACCAGACTGTTCGCCGCCGTAACCGGGACCGGCGCCGCCTTCGCCATGGCCGGCCCAGCGCTCGCCCAGTCCGCCTGGGACCGGAACGACGTGATCTTCAACAACGCCCCGGTTTCGTCGGACGAGTGGGTGGTGACCGTGAAGGCGTCGATCGGCGTGTCGCCGGCCTGGCCGGGCGCGGACCGGCTGACGCTGTTCGGCTATCCGTCAGTCAGCTATCGCCATGTGGGCGAGCGGCCGAAGTTCACCGCGCCCACCGACAGCGCCTCGCTCAGCCTATACGACACCTCCTGGCTGCGGGCCGGCGTGGTGGCGGGCTACAATGGCGGCCGTTACAGCGGCCAGGAGCGCCGGCTGCGGGGCCTGAAGGACGCCGGCTGGTCGCTGCAGCCCGGCGTGTTCGTGGACGTGTGGCCGGCGGACTTCCTGCGCCTGCGCGCCGAGCTGCGCTACGCCGTGGGCAACGCCCATGGCTTCGTCGGCATGCTGGGGGCGGACTTCGTGCAGAACGTCGACCGCTTCACCTTCGCCATCGGTCCGCGCCTCAAGTGGGGCGGGAGCAAGTACAACCACGACGTTTACGGCGTGCGCTTCCAGGACGCGCTGCTCACCGCCGGCTTCGTGCAGCCCTACAAGGCGGGCGGCGGCGCCACGGCCATCGGCGTCACCGCCTCGGCCTCCTACGCCTGGTCGGACGCCTTCACCACCACCATCTATGGCGCCTACGACCGTCTGGTGGGGCCGGCCGCCGACAGCCCGATCGTGCGCCGCTACGGCTCGCGCAACCAGTACACGGCCGGCGTCAGCGCCGCCTATTCCTTCACCACCCGCGCGCTCTGGTGAACGCCCGCGCGCCGGGGGGCGGGTACAAAACGCAGGGGCGGCCGCATGGGCCGTCCTTTTTTCATGGTATTCGCCAGTGGCGCCGGCGGCCGGAGCGCCGCGCCCCGCCCGGGAGCCGGTTACGGCGCCGGCTGCCGCGCGCCCCGCTCCTGGTCCTGCTTCTCCAGCGCCTGGCGCATGGCCGACAGCGTCGCCTCGAAGGTCAGCATGGTGGAGGCGTGACGGTTGCGATAGGCGCGCACCGGCTCCAGCAGCGCGCACTCGGCCCATTTTCCGCCGGGCGGCGGCGCGCCCTGGTCGAGCATGGCGAACATGGCGTCGCGCAGCTGGCGCAGTTCCTCCAGATCCGCGCCGATGACGCCCCTGGCCATGATCGACGACGAGGCCTGGCCCAGGGCGCACGCCCTGACTTCATGGGCGAAATCGGCGACGCGGCCGTCCGCCACCCGCAGCATCACCTTCACCCAGGAGCCGCACAGCCGCGCGTGCGCCTCGGCGACGCCGTCCGGCTGCTCCAGCCGCCCGAGGCGCGGAATGTTGGCGGCCAGCGACAGGATGCGCCGGTTATAAACATCATCGAGCATGCCTTCACCCGCACGGAACAGGGAGCGCGCCGCCTGGCGGAGCGCCCGCGGCGTCTGCGGCACAGATAGGCCTTTTTCGCCGCCGCACCAAGGCCCGCCGCCGGCGCCCGCCTTCCGGAACACGCCCCGCGCCGCGGTTTTTTCGCCCCGCGCGGCGGGCATGCGCCCGTTGCGCGCGACAATAATGCCGGCCGCGTTAAAATGGGGGCTAGGACGGCGCGCCCCCGCTCCTATATAGAGGGGCGCAGCCCCCCGCCTGCTTTCGCGGGCGCGCGGGGCTGTCCGTGCCGGAACGGGATCCGGTTCGTCACGACCCCGTCGCAACCGGGCAGTTGCCGCTGCGGTCGTTTTGCGCCACCCGTCGCGAACGGCTGGCGCGCCGCAGGGTCAGGTCGATCGTGCGGCGCTGGATGAATGGACGACGTATGATCGACAGCGGGAGGCACCACATGGATGGTGTGGTTAAGTCCTTGTCCGCGCGGTTGGCCACGGCCAACGCCGACAAGAAACCGACGCAGGGCGTCGCGCGCCCGACGCGGGAGGAGGCCGAGGCCGCCGTGCGCACGCTGATCGCCTGGGCCGGCGACGACCCGGACCGCGAGGGGCTGGTCGACACCCCGCGCCGCGTCGTGAAGGCGTACGAGGAGCTGTACGGCGGCTACGCCCAGGATCCGGACGCCCACCTTGACCGCGTCTTCACCGAAGTCGGCGGTTACGACGACATGGTGCTGCTGCGGGACATCCCCTTCTTCTCGCACTGCGAGCACCACATGGTGCCGTTCACCGGCAAGGCGCACATCGCCTATTACCCGGATGGCGGCGTCGTCGGGCTGTCCAAGCTGGCGCGCGTGGTCGACATTTTCGCCAACCGCCTGCAGACCCAGGAAACGCTGACGGCGCAAATTCTCGACGCCATCGACCGGCGGCTGCAGCCGCGCGGCGCTGCGGTGATGATCGAGGCCTCGCACATGTGCATGTCGATGCGCGGAGTGCAGAAGCAGGGCTCGCAGACCATCACCACCCGCTTCAGCGGCGTGTTCCGGGATGATCCGGCCGAGCAGGCGCGCTTCTTCTCCATGGTGCGCGCCGGCCGCTGACCGCGGCGGCGCGCGCGCCAGGGCGCGACGCCTGGGCGCCGCTTTCCTTCGCAGACCATCCGCCTGGCTCCGCCGCCCGCCCGGCCGGCGGACGGGGCCGGTTCACCAGGGTTCCGACCATGTGCTCCGCACCGCATGACTTCGCCCCGCGCGGCTCAAAACACGAGGTTGAGGAAGGCGCGCGGCTCGCGCCCGCCTTTGACGCCAGCGGCCTCATCACCTGCGTGGTCACCGACGCCGACGGCGGCGACGTGCTGATGGTGGCGCACATGAACGCCGAGGCGCTGCGGCGCACCATCGCCACCGGCGAGGGCTGGTTCTGGTCGCGCTCGCGCCAGACCCTGTGGCGCAAGGGCGACACCTCCGGCCAGGTGCTGCATGTGGTGGAGATGCGCGTGGACTGCGACCAGGACGCGGTGTGGCTGCGCGTGCGCGTGGGCGGCGACGGCGGCTGCTGCCACACCGGCCGGCGCACCTGTTTCTATCGCGCCGTCGCCACCGGAGACGGCGCGACCCCGGACCAGGAGCTGCGCTTCGTGGAACAGGCGCCGCGCGGCTGACATCACGTCATCATTTCAGGCATGCTGGCGCGGCGACGCGGTGCCGTGCGGGCCGGTCCGCGCCGCGGGCGGCGGCCGGCTTGACCCAGGGAGGCGTCTCCATGTCTGCAGGCAGGTCATTCATGCCATTCCGGCGCGGCGCATCCGGCCGCGCCGCGGCCGCCGGGGCGGATGCGCCCGTGGCGGAGGAAGCGGCGCCGGCCGCCGGCGCGGCGGCGCAGGCCCCTGCGCCGGACCGGCGCGACGCCCGCGCGGGGCGCCGGGCCAGGCCGCCGCGCATCGGCCTCGCCCTTGGCAGCGGCGCCGCCCGCGGCTGGGCGCATATCGGCGCGCTCCGGGTGCTGGGGCAGGCCGGATTCGTTCCCGAGGTGATCGTCGGCTCCTCCATTGGCGCCGTGGTGGGCGGCTGCCTGGCCACGGGCGCGCTTGACGCGCTGGAGGGTTTCGCCCTGTCGCTGACGCGGCGGCGGGTGATGGGCCTGCTCGACCTGTCCATGGGCGGCTCTGGCCTGCTCGGCGGCGCGCGTCTGCGCAACCTGCTGCAACAGGACGTGGGCGAGCACCGCATTGAGGAGCTGCCGGTGCGTTACGCCGCGGTGGCGACGGAGCTGGGCACCGGCAATGAGGTGTGGCTGACCCGCGGCTCCATCGTCGAGGCCATGCGGGCCTCCTACGCCCTGCCCGGCATTTTTGACCCGGTGTGCATCGGCGAGCGCTGGCTGATGGACGGGGCGCTGGTCAATCCGGTGCCGGTGACGGTGGCGCGGGCGCTGGGGGCGGAGTTCGTGCTGGCGATCAACCTCAACGGCAACCTGCGCGCCAGCCGCGCCAGCACCATTCCCGGCCACGGCCCGCTGGACGACGACGAGGCACCGGCGGCGGAGCAGGAGGCGCGCCCGCGCGGCCTGCTCGGCGCCTTCAGCGCCGCGCGCCGCCGCGACCGCCGGGCGGAGGGCGCGCCGGGCATCGGCGCGGTTCTGGTGGACGCGTTCAACATCACCCAGGACCGCATCGCGCGCTCGCGCCTAGCGGGCGATCCGCCCAATCTGATGATCAGCCCCCGCCTTGGCCAGATCGGCCTGTTTGACTTTCACCGGGCCGAGGAAAGCATGCGTCTTGGCGCCGAAGCCGCCGAACGCGCCCTGCCCGAGCTGGAGGAAATGCTGGCCGCGGCGGCGATCGTGAGCTGACGCGGCCCGGGTCGCCGGCGCGGGGCCGCGCCGGGGCGGGAGCGGCCGCCGCCAGCCCCCGACATCATGGCCGGGCCGCCCCCTTGCCGGGCCGCAACCGCCTGCAGGGCGAAAGGGGCGGCACGTGGCAGGGCTTGGACTGGCGCCGGCTGAATCAGGGACGGACATGCCGGAAGGCGGCGAAGCGCAACAGCCGCCGCGCGCCCGCGCCGCAGGGCGACGGGCCCGCCCCCCGCTCCGCCGGCGCCGGCGAACCGCGCGGCCGCCAGACTCAGCCGGTGGCGATATATTCGCGCAGCGCCTGATGCTCCATCTCGATTTCGGCGAGGCGGAACTTGACCACGTCGCCAATGGAGACAATGCCGGTCACCCGCCCCCTGTCCACCACCGGAACATGGCGGAACTTGCGGGTGGTCATCACCTCCATCAGCCCGTTGACGCTGTCGCTCTCCCCGCAGGTCACCACGTCCCGGGTCATGTGGAAACGCACCTCGTCGGCGAGCACGCCGGGACCGCGGGCGGCGACGGCGCGGACGATGTCCCGTTCCGACAGCACGCCCAGAAGCGCCCGCGTCCCGTCCAGGACAAGCACGGCGCCGATGCCCTCGGCCGACATGACGCCGGCGGCTTCCTGCAGGGTGGCGTCCGGTCCGACGGACGTAACCTTGCGGCCCTTGTGGGCCAGAATGCGCGCGACACTCATCGTGGCTTCCTCCAGTCCGTCCCTGCCCCTTGCTGCGTCTGCGGTCTGCGCGGCGGGCCCGCGCGGCGCCCTCCGGCGCGCACGCCCCCGCCAGCGCGGCTGGCCTGACAGAAGAATTGTGGGCGCAACAAGGCCTTAATGCAATGCGCCCGGTCCGCCAGGACGGCGCCCCGCGCCTGACGGGCGCGTGAACGGATCAAACAGCCCGAACAGCGCAAGGCCGGTGACGAAGCCGCCGATATGGGCCTGCCAGGCCACCTCGCCGGGCGTCACGCCCAGCGGTCCGGCCAGCAGGCCGAACACGACGTTGATGACCAGCCACGCCCCGCCGAACAGCAGCGCCCGGCGGTTGCGCAGCGTCTCGCGCAGGCTGTCGGCGTGGGCGAAATGTATGCTGGCCGGGCCGCCGAACAGCCCGCCGCGCACGTTGAAGGCGAAGCGCATGGCCGCGCCCATGCAGCCGGAAATCGCTCCCGAAGCGCCCACCATGGGAATGACGTCCATGGGCGTCGAAAGGTAATGGGCCGCCGCCCCGCCCACGGCGCAGACCAGGAAAAACGCCAGGAACCGCGCCGCGCCGAAGCGGCTGGCCAGCGGCGAGCCGAAGGCGACAAGCCACACCGCGTTCAGCCCCACATGGGTCCAGGAGCCGTGCAGGAAGGCGTGGGTGACGAACGTCCACGGCGCGAGCGTGTCCTGGTGGACGATCATCCGCCCCATGGCCATCCAGGCGGCGGCGGTTTCCGGCGGCAGCTCCTGCGCCCGGGCGGCGAGCGCCGGCAGGAAGCCGCCGGGATCCAGCCACCACGACACCCGCGCCGGCACGAAGGCCAGCCGGTACAGCCAGAAAAAGTCGCTGAACGCCGGCGCCATTTCCCGGACGCCGTGCACGAGCAGAAAAACGCCGACCAGCCCTGCGACGACGGTCGGCACGTTGAAGATCGGCTCCCGCGGCGCGGGAGAGAGGTGGGGCGCCGGGCCCCGGTCCGGATTGCTCATCATGAAATGATGCGGGCCACGGCTGATTCCCGCAAGGCCGCCCGCCGCCGGCGCGCCGGCCCGCGGCGGGCCCGGAGCGCCTGAGGCCGGCCAGACTGGGAACCTGAACGGTTAACCATTCGTTCATAATTGGCGACCTGGCGTCTTGCCGGTCCCGGGCGCGCATGGAATGGTTACCGGCAGGTTAACCCGCAGGGGTGCAGGTCGTGTCTGTCCGGTCCGGTCTTTTTCTCGCCGCGGCGCTCGCCGTCGCCACCAGCCAGGTCCAGGCGACGGACCTGAAGACCGCCGGCCTGTTCTCCGGCGCCGGTCCCGCGCGCGCCGCCGTGGTGGCCACCACCCTGCCGCCGGTCGGCTGGGCAGGGTTCTGCCAGAACTACCGCGACGAGTGTGACGACGCCCTCACCTCCCCGGCCGAGGTCCCGCTGAACCGCAAGACGCTGCGCGATCTCAAGGCGGTCAACGACCATTTCAACGCCACCATCATTCCGGTCACCGACATGGAGCACTGGGGCGTGGCCGAGCGCTGGGACTATCCGTCCGACGGCCGCGGCGACTGCGAGGACTATGTTCTGGCCAAGCGGCGCATGCTCATGGACATGGGCTATCCGCGCCAGGCGCTGCTCGTCACCGTGGTGCGCGACAATCTCGGCGAAGGCCACGCCGTGCTCACCGTGGTGACGGACCGCGGCGATCTCGTGCTGGACAACCGCCGCAGCGCGATCCTGCCCTGGAGCCGCACCGGCTACACGTTCGTCAAGCGCCAGTCTGCGGTGAGCCAGAACGCCTGGGTGTCGCTGGGCGCGCCGCAGGACGCGGTGGCCACCGCCTCGCGCTGAAACAGGAGCGGCGCGCCGGCCACGGCCCGCGCCAGCCGGCGAAAACCCGGCGCCAGCCAGCAAAAACATGGACGGCGCGACCCCGGGGCCGCGCCGTCCATGTTTTTTTTGCGCCGGAACGCGCCCTGCCCCGGGCGCGCGCTCAGCCGTCGACGGGCTTCAGGTCACTGACGAAGCGCTTCCAGTTGGCCACATAGTGCGCCGCGCTCATGCGCAGGCGGGCCACCTCCTCCTCGCGCAGCGGGCGGGCGACGCGGGCCGGCGCGCCGATGATCAGCGAGTGATCCGGAAATTCCTTGCCCTCCGGCACCAGGGCGTTGGCGCCCACCAGGCAGCCCTTGCCGATGCGGGCGCGGTTCAGCACCGTGGCGCCCATGCCGATGAGCGAACCTTCGCCGATGACGCAGCCGTGCAGGATGGCGCTGTGGCCGATGGTGCACTCCTCGCCGATGGTGATCGGCGCGCCAGGATCGGTGTGCAGCATGCACAGCTCCTGGATGTTGGTGCGGGCGCCGATGTCGATGAGCTCGTTGTCGCCGCGGATCACCGTGCCGAACCAGACGCCGACCCCTTCGCCGAGCCGGACGTTGCCGATGACATGGGCCGAGGGCGCGACCCAGTAAGAACCCGCAGCGGGCAGTTGCGGACGGACGTCGCCAAGTGCGTATACCGACATGATTTCCTCCAGTCGGCGCAAACGTTGGCGAAGCGGTCCGGGCGCGTCAAGGTCGCGGACGCCGCGCGGCGGCGCGAAGGCGACGCGAAGGCGTTTTCGCCGGGCTGGCGCCTTGCGCCGCCCCTGAATACGGGCGTCGCAAAAGCAAACGCGACGTCATCGCGGCGCCGCCGGCCCCAAATGTGAATTTCCGCGCAGGCGGATCCGGAAGAAAGTAAATGACGCCCCGATCCACTGCTGACCTGAACGCCCCTATGGAAACAGACGCCGAATTTCACATTTCCGATGACGTCATCATCGCCCGGAACCCGTCCGCCGAATTCACGGTCGGGGCGTTCCTCAGCCTGTTCATGGCTATGGCCATGATGTCGGCGCTGGTGTGCGCGCTGCTCGGCTGAGCGGGCGCCGCGGCCGGCGCCGGCCGCGGCGGGAGGGCGCATGCGCCCCCGCCGGCGCGGGAGCGGCCGTCGTCCGGAAAAGGCCGGCCCCCTGGCGGCCTGTGTCACTCGTCGTCCAGGTCGGTGTCGAGAATCGCCATCTGGAAGCTGTAGCTGCGGTCGCCGTCCTCGTCGTCGAGGAACAGCACGCCGATGAACTCCTCGCCAACATAGACCTCAGCGGAGTCCTTCTTGCGCGGGCGGGCCGCGACGCGGATGGCGGCGTTGCCGAAGGTGCGGCGCAGGTAACGCTCAACCCGGGCGAGTTCTTTCTTGTCCAAAGGAGTTCTCCGTAGGAGCGGCGCCGGCTCCGGAAGCGCCGCCCGGGACCCTTGTCCGGAGCGGCGCGGGAGCCGGACGGCCGGCTGGAAATGGATATGGCGCTGGCGGCGGCGCCCTGCGCCGGCGCGTGACGCCACAGGCATACACCCGGCGCCGGCGCGGCGACAGGCCCGCGCGGCCGGCGCCCACATGCGAGCGGGCGCCCTGCGGCTTCCGCCCACAGCCTGGTCGCGGCCCCGCGCGGGCTCAGATCGTGTAGTCCGTGGCCCAGTCGGCGAGGATCTGGTCCATGGTGCGGGCGGGTTCGGCGCAGCCGGCCGGCCCCACCACGCGCGCAGGCACGCCGGCCACGGTGACGTTGGCCGGCACCGGATGCAGCACCACCGAACCGGCGGCGACGCGGGCGCACTGGCCCACCTCGATGTTGCCGAGCACCTTGGCGCCGGCGCCCAGCAGCACGCCGGCGCGAATCTTGGGATGGCGGTCGCCGCGCTCCTTGCCGGTGCCGCCGAGGGTCACCCCCTGCAGGATCGAGACATTGTCCTGGATCACCGCCGTCTGGCCGACGACGAGGCCGGTGGCGTGGTCAAGGAAAATGCCCTTGCCGATGCGGGCCGCGGGGTTGATGTCGGTCTGGAACACTTCCGACGAGCGGCTCTGCAGCATCAGGGCGAAGTCCTTGCGCCCCTTGTCCCACAGCCAGTGGGCGAGGCGGTGGGTCTGGATGGCGTGGAAGCCCTTGAAGTACAGCACCGGCTCGATGAACCGCACGGTGGCCGGGTCGCGGTCGATCACCGCGGCGAGGTCAGCCCGCATGGCCTGGGCGATGGAAGGCTCGGAATCAAGCGCCTGGGTCCAGGCGCGCACAATGGTTTCCTCACCGAGCAGGCGGTGCGCGAGGCGCGAGGCGACGCGGTGGACGACGGCCATTTCCAGCGAGGCGTGGTCAAGGATGGTGGCCCGGATCAGGGGCTCCATGTCCGGCTCGCGCGCCAGCGCCGCTTCGGCCTCGTTGCGAATGTGCGTCCAGACAGGGTCCAGCGGCGTGACCTTGCCGGGGACCTTGCTATCATCGCGAACTGTAGCAAGCGTCATCTGTCTGTCTCCCATCTGGCGGACGTGCCTGACGCGCCCGCAGGGCGCGCGCCGGGCGGATGGCTTTATCACATAAACGCGCCAGCCGGAAAAACCAGCGGCGCCCCGGGCCTCACGATGAAAACTTTTTCTTCACCCACCAGCAAGCTCATCGCCGAAGCGGACGGCGGCGTCGGCGTCATTTCCATCAACAATGTCGCGAAACGCAACGCCCTTGACCTCGACATGTGGCGGGCGCTGCCCCAGCTGCTGGCCGACATGGCGGCGGACGAGGCGGTGCGCGTGATCGTGCTGCGCGGCGCCGGCGACAGCCCGTTCGCCTCCGGGGCGGACATCAGCGAGTTCCGCGTCCTGCGGGCCAGCGCCGCGGGCGGCAGGGCCTATGAGGAGAGCAATGAGGCGGCGTTCGCCGCCGTCAACGCCTGCCCGGTTCCGGTGATCGCCATGATCCGCGGCTTCTGCATGGGCGGCGGGGTTGGTCTGGCGGCCGCGTGCGACCTGCGCGTGGCGGCGGAGGGCGCGGTGTTCGGCGTGCCGGCGGCGCGCCTGGGCGTGGGCTATCCGCCGCGGGCGATGCGGCTGGTGGTGGCGGCCTTCGGCGATGCGGTGGCGCGCGACCTGTTCTTCACCGCCCGCCGCCTCGACGCGCAGGAGGCGAAGGCCCTGGGCGCCGTGCACCGGCTGTGGCCGGAGGCGGAGCTTGAGCGCGAGACCATGGCGCTGGCGCGGACGATCGCGGCCAACGCCCCGCTGGCGATGCGGTCGGCCAAGGCGTCGATCAACGCCGCCAGCGGCCTGCCGGGCGCGCCGGACGAGGCCGGCCTGCTGGCGCTGGCTGGCGCCTGTTTCGACAGCGAGGATTACGCCGAAGGCCGCGACGCCTTCCTGGAGAAGCGCCAGCCGGTGTTCCGGGGCCGGTAGCCGGCCCGCGCAGGCAGGGTCTGGCGGCGCCGACATGACGGCGTCAGGCGACGCGTCGCGCGCCTGGCGGGACGCAAGGCGGGCGCGCGCCACGGCCCGACGCCAGCGCCCCGCGTCGCGCCTCCGGGGCGCCTGCGTCCGCGCCTCTGCCGGCGTCTGCAAACCCGGCCGGAGCGCGGCGCGGCTCCTCCGCCCTCAGCCATCCCTGGCCGGGGCGAGGTCCACCAGGCGCAGCTCCGCCTTTTCACGGCCGCCCCAGCTGTTGATGGCGAGCGAGCCGGCCACGTGCACCTGGCGACCGGCGCAGGCCGCCAGCGCGTCGCCCAGGGGCTGGCCGAGGGCGCGGAAGGCGACCCCGCCGATCTCCGCGCCGTCGCCGGCCTTCAGCCGGTACCGCACGTGGCCGGCGCCCACCGGCAGCGCCTCCACCAGCCGCAGCCGCGGCAGGGCGAACAGCGGCTCGGGATTGCCCGCCCCGTAGGGGCCGGCGCGCTCCAGCATGGACACAAGCGCAGGCTGCGCGCCGGCGGCGGAGAGCGTGCCGTCCAGCAGCAGCTCGGCGGCGTGGGCGCCGATGTCGTCGCCGGCCAGCCCCTCCTCGAGGAAGGCGGCGAACGCCTCCAGTCCGTCCGCCGGCACGGTGACGCCGGCCGCCATGGCGTGGCCGCCGCCCTTCGCCGCGACGCCGCGCTCCACCGCCAGCCGGGCCAGCCGCCCCAGGTCCACCCCCGGAACCGAACGGCCGGAGCCGGTGGCCACGCCGTCCGCGCGAATGGCGAAGGCGAAGGCCGGACGGCCGAAGCGCTCCTTCAGCCGCGAGGCGATGAGCCCGACCACGCCGGGATGCCACTCCGGCGACCCCAGCACGATGGCGCGCATGCCGGGCGTGGCCGCCAGCCGCCGCTCCGTCTCGGCGGCCGCCTCCTCCACCGCCTGCTGCTCGATCTCCTGGCGCTGGCGGTTGAGCTCGTCCAGCTCCATGGCGATACGGGCCGCCTCGGCCGGGTCGGAGGTCAGCAGCAGCCGCGCGCCCAGCGCCGCGTCGCCGATGCGGCCGCCGGCGTTGATGCGCGGCCCCACCAGATAGCCCATGTGCCAGGCCTCCGGCGGGCCCTTGAGCCGCGCCACGTCGACGAGCGCCGTGAGCCCAGGCCGGCGGCGCTGGCGCATCACCTGCAGCCCCTGGCGCACGAAGGCGCGGTTCAGCCCCACCAGCGGCGCCACGTCGGCCACCGTGCCGAGCGCCACCAGATCGAGCCCGCTCATCAGGTCCGGCTCCCGGCCGCCGCGCCAGAAGCCCTCCTCCCGCAGGATGCGGTTCACCGCCACCAGCGCCAGAAAGGTGACGCCGGCGGCGCACAGATAGCCAAGGCCGGAAAGGTCGTCCTGCCGGTTGGGATTCACCAGCGCCAGCGCATGCGGCAGATGCTCGGGCGCCTGGTGATGGTCGAGGACGACCACGTCGAAGCCAACCTCGCGGGCGGTCTCGAAAGCCTCATGGCTGGCGGCGCCGCAGTCCACCGTGACCAGCAGCGTCGCCCCCTGGCGGCGCAGCGCCCGGATGGCCTCGCTGTTGGGGCCGTAGCCCTCGGTCACGCGGTCCGGGATGTGGACCATGAACGGCGCGCCGCAGTATTGCAGGAAGTCGCCCAGCAGGGCGCTGGAGGTGGCGCCGTCCACGTCATAGTCGCCGAAAATCGCCACGCGCTCGCGGCGGCGGATGGCGTCGGCGAGGCGCCGCGCCGCCGTCTCCATGTCGCGCAGCACGTAAGGATCCGGCATCAGGTCGCGCAGGCGCGGCTCGAGGAAGGCCGGCGCGCCCTCCAGCGGCACGTTGCGGCCGGCGAGCACGCGGGCGAGCGCGTCGGAAAGGCCATGCGCCTGGGCGTGGGCCAGCGCCAGGGCTTCGGCGCGTGCGTCGCACCGGCTGCGCCACGTCCGCCCCAGCGCCGAACGCTCCACCCCGAGCAGCACAGGGCCCCGCGCCCCTTCCGCCATCGTCGCTCCCGCCAGCATGCCGTTCCCGCCGTCCCCTGATCCGCCATGACGAATCGCGCGCCGGTCCAGCCGGCGCGAGTCGCGCATATGGCGGCCATATAGCAGCAATCGCGGCCGGCGGCGCCCAGGGGGACGGACGGCGCGGGCGTCGCCGCCGCGGCGCGCGGGCGGCGACTGCCAGGAGCGGGCGCCCTGCCCCCCTCGCCGGAAGGAGGCGACAAAAAAGGGGCGCCGCAGCGCCCCTTTCCGCCTGGCTTCGCCGGAATGCGAGAGCGCGGCCGCTCTCAGCCCTCCAGCTGGAACTTGCTGAGGTCGCGGTGCTCGGCGATGATGCGGCGCACCGTGCCGGTGACCGAGCGGTAAACGATGGTCTCGGTCTCGATCACGTTCTTGCCGAAGCGCACGCCCCGCAGCAGGGCGCCGTCGGTGACGCCGGTGGCGGCCACGATAACGTCGCCGGAGGCGAGGTCCTCCATGTCATAGACGCGGTCCGGGTCGGTGACGCCCATGCCGCGGGCGCGCTCGCGCTTCTCCTCGGTGTCGAGGATCAGGCGGCCCTGCATCTGGCCGCCGATGCAGCGCAGGGCGCCCGCCGCCAGCACGCCTTCCGGCGCCGCGCCGATGCCCATGTAGATGTCGATGCCGGTCTCGTCCGGATTGGCGGTGTAGATCACGCCGGCGACGTCGCCGTCCGAGATCAGGCGCACGGCGGCGCCGGTGCTGCGGATGGCGGCGATCAGGTCGGCGTGACGCGGACGGTCAAGCACCAGCGCGGTGATCTCGGAGGGATCGACGCCCTTGGCCCTGGCCAGGTTGCGGATGTTGTCCTCGGGCCTGGCGTCCAGATGCACCACGCCCTTCGGATAGCCGGGGCCGATGGCGATCTTCTGCATGTAGACGTCCGGGGCGGCGAGCAGCGTGCCGCTTTCCGCCATGGCCATCACGGCGATGGAGCCGGGCATGTCCTTGGCGCAGAGCGTGGTGCCCTCGAGCGGATCGACGGCGATGTCAACCCTGGGGCCGCCGGCGCCGACCTTCTCGCCGATGAACAGCATGGGGGCCTCGTCGCGCTCGCCCTCGCCGATCACCACGGTGCCCTCGATGGGCAGGCGGTTCAGCTCGCGACGCATGGCGTCCACGGCGGCCTGGTCGGCGGCCTTCTCGTTGCCATGACCGCGCAGGCGCGCGGCGGCGACGGCGGCGCGCTCGGTCACCCGCACCAGCTCCATGCTCAGGATGCGCTCGATGATTTTGCCCTGCGGAACGGTGATGTCGGTCATTACGTTACGGCCCCTCGAATTGCGCGCCCTCCGCCCCGGCGGTGCGGCGGCGGACGTGCGCCAGAACTGCGGATCTGCGCGAAGCCCCGGCCAGGCGGCGGGGCGCCCGCGACGCTCGCCGGACCATGTCGCCGGCGCGTCGCCAGGTCAATTGCGTTCGATGCGGATCACCTGCGGCGAGGCGCCCACATAACCGTCCGCGGTCGCCTTCTGCAGCGCGCCGCGCACCGCCTCCTCGGTGGTGTCGTAGGTGATCAGGATCACGGGCACCTCGGCCCCGGAGCGGCCGCGCGGGTCAAGCTCCGCCGCCTCGCGCGAGCGCCGCTGCACGATCGACTCCAGCGAGATGCCCGCCTCGGCCATGCGGCTGGCCACGGAGGCCGCGGCCCCCGGCCGGTCCAGCAGGTTGACGCGCACGTAATAGCCGCCGGGGTGGTCCTTCACCGGCGCGCGCTTCATATGGCGCAGCTCGCCGGCCGGCGCGGCCAGCACCGGACCGCGGCTGCCCGCCTGGGCGATGTCGACGATGTCGGCGATCACCGAGGAGGCGGTGGCGTCGCCGCCGGCGCCCGGCCCCACCAGGGTGAGCTCGCCAAGCGGCGTGGCGTCGACGTGCACGGCGTTGGTGACGCCCATCACCCGCGCCAGCGGCGATGATTTCTCCACCATGGTCGGGCACACCCGCTGCTCGACGCCGTCGGCGGTGCGCGTCGCCACCCCCAGCAGCTTGATGCGGTAACCCAGCTGCTCGGCCATGCGGATGTCGATGGGCTGCACGGAGCGGATGCCCTCCACCCGCACCGCCTCGGCGTCGATGCGCAGGCCGAAGGCGAGGCTGGCGAGAATGGCCAGCTTGTGGGCGGTGTCGTGGCCGTCCACGTCGAAGCTGGGGTCGGCCTCGGCATAGCCCAGCCGCTGGGCGTCGGCGAGGCACGCCTCGAACGACAGCCCCTCCTGCTCCATGCGGCTGAGGATGTAGTTACAGGTGCCGTTCAGGATGCCGGACACCTGGGTGATCTCGTTGCCAACCAGCGACTCGCGCAGCGTCTTGATCACCGGAATGCCGCCGGCCACAGCCGCCTCGAAGGCGAGCGCAACGCCCCGGCGCTCGGCCATGGCGGCGAGATCCATGCCGTGGGCGGCGAGCAGCGCCTTGTTGGCGGTGACCACATGCAGGCCGCGCGCCAGCGCCGCCTCGACGGTAGCGCGCGCCGGCCCTCCGGCGCCGCCGATCAGCTCGACGACGCAGTCCACGTCGGCCTCGCGCGCGAGACGGACAGGATCATCGAACCAGGCGAAAGCAGAAATGTCGACGCCGCGGTCGCGGGCGCGGTCACGCGCCGAAACGGCGACCACCTCGATCTCGCGGCCGGAAACCTGGGCGAGCGCCGCCCGCCGCCGGGCCAGCAGCCTGAGCAACGATGCGCCGACCGTGCCGAGGCCCGCGACGCCAATCCTGAGAGGAGTTTTCATGCGCTGCCGATGGCATGCCCCCACGCGTCCTGTCAACGGACGAGCGCGCGGACGGAAGCAGTAACAGGAAGGGGAAAACGCGGGCGCCGCCGGCGGACGGCGCGCCCCGCACAAGGGAAAATGAAAACGCGTCCCTGGCCGGCGCGCGGTCTCGCGCCGCAGGAGCGGCCTGCGCCGCCGGCGGCGGCCGCGGCGACGCGCGGCCGCGACGATCTGCTGCGCCGTCCCGGCCGCGAACCGCCGCCGCGACGGCGCGGGCCGTCAGCCGAACAGCAGCACGTCTTCGAGGCTGCCGCGGCGGGCGCCGGCTCCGGCCGGCCGGGCTGCGTCGGCCCTGGCCGCGGCCGCCGCGGCCGGCTGCGGCTGCGGGACCGGGGCGGCCGCGGGCCGAAGCGGCCGCGGCGCGGCGGCGGCCGCCGGCGTCTGCGCCATCATCCGGACGGGCGAAGCCGCCCCGCTCCGCCCCGCGGCGCCGGCCTGGTCCGCCGGCGGCCGGGCCGCGGCGCTCACCAGCGCGGCGTACTGCGCCTCCGGCATGACCACGAGCCGCTCGCCGGAAGCTGCGACGATGGTGCGAACCTGAGCCTGCATTGTCGTGTCCCTTATCATGTCTCCGGCGTCCTGCGCGGAGAACCTGAACCATGAACGCGACGGCGCCGGCCGCGCCGCGGCGCGCGCGCCGTCCAGGGCGGGGCGTCAGGCTCCCCGCCGCCGTTCCTCCCCTGCGGGCGCGTCAGCCGGGCGCGCCTGGCGCGCCGCCGGATCCTGACCCGCCGTGCGCCGGCGCCCGCATCCGTTCCCGCGGGGCGCGCAAGACAGATGTAATGTGCATGACGGCTTTTCCATGACAATGCGCCGGCGGCCCTCTCCTGCATAGCGCCGCCCCAACTTTTGACTAATACCAGGTTAAACTGCCGCCTGATCTTGTAACAGTCCGTCATATTTCGTGAGCGGCGGGCGCGAACCGCGCCGTATCCGCTCCGGGGCGCGGCCGCGGACAAAAAAGAACCCGCCGTCACCGGCGGGTCCTGACGCGCGACAGGCGGAACGGGGCGGCCGCGGGCGCTCAGTCGCGCGGCGCGGCCGGGCCGCCGTTGTGACGGCGCGCCGCGTCCTGTTCGAAGAAGCGGCGGATGTTGCGCGCCGCCTGGCGGATGCGCTGCTCGTTCTCCACCACGGCGATGCGCACGTAGCCGTCGCCGTACTCGCCGAAGCCCACGCCCGGCGCCACCGCCACCGAGGCCTGGTCCACCAGCAGCTTGGCGAACTCCAGCGAGCCGAGGTCACGGAACTGCTCCGGAATCGGCGCCCAGGCGAACATGGAGGCGGTGGGAACCGGAACGGTCCAGCCGGCGCGGCCGAAGGACTCCACCAGCGCGTCGCGGCGCCTGCGGTAGATGTCGCGCATCTCGCGCACGCAGTCGTCGGGGCCGTTCAGGGCGGCGGTGGCCGCCACCTGGATCGGCGTGTAGGCGCCGTAGTCGAGATAGGACTTCACCCGCGCCAGCGCCGCGATCAGCCGCTCGTTGCCCACGGCGAAGCCGATTCGCCAGCCGGCCATGGAGAAGGTCTTGGACATGGAGGTGAACTCCACCGTCACGTCCATGGCCCCGTCCACCTGCAGCACCGACGGCGGCGGGTCGCGGTCGTCGAAATAGACCTCGGCGTAGGCGAGATCGGAGAGGATGATCAGCTCGTGCTTCTTCGCGAAGGCGACGAGGTCCCTGTAGAAATCCAGCGACGCCACATAGGCGGTGGGGTTGGACGGATAGCAGACCACCACCGCGATCGGCTTCGGAATCGAATGCTGCACCGCCCGCTCGAGCGCCGGGAAGAAGGCCGGGGTCGGCTCGGCCGGCACCGAGCGGATGACGCCGCCGGCCATGAGGAAGCCGAAGGCGTGGATCGGATAGCTCGGGTTGGGCACCAGAATGACGTCGCCTGGCGCGGTGATGGCCTGCGCCATGTTGGCGAAGCCCTCCTTGGAGCCGAGCGTGGCCACCACCTGGGTCTCGGGATCGAGGGTCACGCCGAAACGGCGCCTGTAATAGGCCGCCTGGGCGCGGCGCAGGCCGGGAATGCCGCGCGAGGCGGAGTAGCGGTCCGTGCGCGGCTTGCCGACGGTCTCGACCAGCTTCTCGATGACGTGGCGCGGCGTGGGCAGGTCCGGATTGCCCATGCCGAGATCAACGATGTCGGCCCCGCGGGCCCGCGCCGCTGCCTTGGACCTGTTGACCTGCTCGAAGACATAGGGCGGCAAGCGCTTGATTCGGTAAAACTCGGTCATGGTTACAGGTCCCTGGTCACGGTCCTAGCCGCATTTCCCCGCGCCATTGCGTTCTGGTGCGGCGCAGGATGCGGGAAGCTGTCGTGTGTATCAAACTGGAGCCGGGTTTCCAGCAGGTTTCGCGTCCGGCGGCCGCCGCGTGGCGCCGGAGGCGCTCACCGTGCGGGGGGCTTCGCCCGTCCGGCGGGCTGCGCCGCCGGCGACGTCGCGCGCTGGATGGGCGGCTGCGCCTGCGCCTCCGCCTGGGCCGCCGCGCCTTCGGCCGCGGTGCGTTGCCTGGCGGCGTCGAGCTCCGCCTCCAGCGCCTTCACCTCCTCCGGCGTGCGGGGACCGGAGGGGCGCGCCGGCAGCTCGCGCTCGATGCGCATGTAGCCCGTGTCCGCGCGCCGGCTCTCCGCCACGAAGGGCGCGGGCTGGGGCGCGTCCGTGGCGAAATCCACCACCCTGGCCACGCCGCGCAGCGGCGAGTTCTCCGCGGCGCAGCCGGCGAGCGCCGCCGCGGCCGCCCCTGCGAGGGCGACGGCGGCGATGGGGCGGATGAGGCGCCGGAAACGGCGGGAAGCTTGCGTGCGCATGCTGTTACGATACGCTAGGGTTGCGGCCGCGAAAACCGTCTGCGCGGCCATTCAGGCGGCGAGGCCGCCGGTCATGAGCAGCAGGTTCTGCACCGCCGCCCCCGAAGCGCCCTTGCCGAGATTGTCCAGCCGGGCCACCAGCACCGCCTGGCGCGCCTCCTCATTGCCGAACACGAACAGCTGCAGGCGGCTGGTGCCGTTGAGCGCCTCCGGCTCGAGGCGGCCGCCGAAGGCGGCGGTCTCCTCCGCCGGCATCACCTCCACGGCGCCGCCGGCCGGATACCACGCCGCCAGCGCCTGGCGCAGGTCTCCGACCGCCGGCCTGCCGGGCAGCGCGTCGAGATGGAGCGGCACGGACACCAGCATGCCTTGGCGGAAATTGCCCACGGAGGGCACGAACAGCGGCCGGCGGCCGAGGCGGGCGTAAGCCTGGATCTCGGGAAGGTGCTTGTGTGCCAGCGACAGGCCGTAGAGCTCGAAGGCGGGAGCGGCGCCCTTCTCATAGGCCTCGATCATCTGCCGGCCGCCGCCGGAATAGCCGCTGACGGCGTTGATGGACACGGGCGTGTCCTCGCCGATGTAGCCGGCCTCGCGCAGCGGCCGGAGCAGGGCGACGGCGCCGGTGGGATAGCAGCCCGGATTGGCGACGAAGCGTGCGCTGGCGATGGCCTGCGCCTGGCCCGGCTGCAGCTCGGCGAATCCATAGACCCAGCCTTCGGCGACGCGGTGGGCGGTGGAGGCGTCCAGCACCTTGGGGCCGCGCGCGCCCAGCTCCTTCACCAGGGCCACGGTCTCCCTCGCGGCGTCGTCCGGCAGGCAGAGGATGACCACGTCCACCTCCGAGAGCAGGCGGCGCTTGGCGTCCACGTCCTTGCGCAGCCCGTGCGGAATGCTGCGCAGGACAATGTCCGGCCTGCCCTCCAGGCGCTCGCGGATGCCGAGCCCCGTGGTGCCGGCCTCGCCGTCAATGAAGACGACGGCGGGACGCGCCCTGCTGGCTGCGGTGTCGGACGTGCTGCTGGTTCCGGCGCCCATGACCTGTCTCCTGAAGCCTCAAGCGGCGGCGCCGGCGGCGCGATGTCGCCGGCCTGGCCGCGCCTCCACAGGCGTTACTCCAGCCTGCGGCAAAAATCCAACCGCGTCGCGCGGCCCGCCCATGCGCCCGCCGCCGCCCTGCCCCCGGCCGGGAGCGGCTCGGGCGGCGCAGGCGCGGACAGGAGCCGCGCAACGAAAAAGGGCGACCCGAAGGCCGCCCCTTGCCGGAAAGGTCGCAGCCGCATGCAGGACGCGGCTGCGGCGACCGGTCAGCGCTTCGAGAACTGGAAGCTGCGGCGGGCCTTGGCGCGACCGTACTTCTTGCGCTCCACGACGCGGCTGTCGCGGGTGAGGAAGCCTTCCTTCTTCAGCGCCGGACGCAGCTCGGGCTCGTAGTAGGTCAGGGCCTTGGCGATGCCGTGACGCACGGCGCCGGCCTGGCCGGAAAGACCGCCGCCGGTGACGGTGACGGTGACGTCGAACTGGCCGGCGCGGTTGGTCAGCTCCAGCGGCTGGTTGATCAGCATGCGCAGCACCGGGCGGGCGAAGTAAACCTCGACCGGGCGCTCGTTGACGGTGATCTTGCCGGAGCCGGGCCTGATGTAGACGCGGGCGATGGCGTTCTTGCGCTTGCCGGTGGCGTAGGCGCGGCCGAGGGCGTCGACCTTGCGCTCATGCACGGGAGCGTCGTTGACGACGGCGGCGGCGTTGGCCTGGCCAAGATCCGCGAGGCTCTGGAGGGTCTCAGCCATGATCAGGCGCTCCTCGAGTTCTTGGGATTGAGAGCGGCGACGTCCAGCTTCTCAGGCTGCTGGGCGGCGTGCGGATGCTCGGGACCGGCGTACACGCGCAGGTTGCCGATAATCTTGCGGAACAGCGGACCGCGCGGCAGCATGCGCTCCACAGCCTTCTCGACGACGCGCTCCGGGAAGCGCCCCTCCAGGATGAAGCGGGCCGTACGGGCCTTGATGCCGCCCGGATGGCCGGTGTGGTGGTAGTAGACCTTCTTCTCGTACTTGCGGCCCGTGAACACCACCTTGTCGGCGTTGATGACGATCACGTTGTCGCCGCAGTCGACGTGGGGGGTGTAGGTGGGCTTGTGCTTGCCGCGCAGACGCATGGCGACGATGGAAGCGAGGCGGCCGACGACGAGACCTTCGGCGTCGATGAGCACCCACTTCTTTTCAACGTCGGCCGGCTTTGCCGAGTAGGTTTTCATGGATCTGTCTCAACTTTCGCGGGGCGGCGGGCCCCTGACGATGAACGCTCCGGCAGGCGGCCGCGCGCGAGCCTTGCGCGGCACCGCCTCCGGGGCGGGCTGGCCTGCGTGTAACTGCTGGCGCGCCATGCGTCAAGCGCCGCAGATTCTTCAACGCCACGTAAATGCGTTATTTTTCAAAAGCTTGTCATATACGGTAATATAATACCGTAAATTTCTGCGTGCGGATCCCGCGCCAGACGGGAGGTGGCCGCGACCGGCGCGGCCAGTCAGCGCGGCGGAATCGAATAGGTGCCGGTGGCGTGGCACACCAGCCCGTCTTCGCCGTCCGAATACAGGCTCACCTCGCCCACGGCGAGACGCTTGCCCAGCTTCAGCAGGCGGCAGTCGGCGATGAGGTCCTTCGGCGCCGGCTTGCGCAGGAAGTTGAACGACAGGTTGGTGGTCACGGCGAGGGTCACCGGGCCGATCGAGGCCATGATCGCCGCATAAAGCGCCAGATCCGCCAGCGCCATCATGGTGGGCCCGGAAATCGTGCCGCCGGGACGCAGCTGCGCGGGCGAATACACCGACCGCACCCGCGCCGTGAGATAGCCCACGCTCTCGATCACCCGCGGGGCGTTGTCCGCCCACATCTCCGGAAACTCCCGGCGCAGGGTTTCCTCCAGTTCGGCGACCGTCATCACCGCCGCGGGCGCGTTCTGGGCCGTCATGCGCATTCCTCCCTGATATCCGGACAGGCAGTTTTGCCGCCGGCGCGGCCCATCCGCAACCTTGCGGTCCGCCAGCCCTTGCCTGCGCCGGCGCGGCGCCGTTGACTGCCACCAGCCACGGAGCTGACTGACAGGAGCACGCCGATGACCGCCGCCCCGGCCCGGGAGCCGCTGATCCTGCGCGCGAATCGCGACGGCTACGCCGTTCTCACCCTCAACGCGCCGGCCAGCCGCAACGCGCTGTCCGACGCCATGATCGCCGCCCTGCAGGCGGAGCTGGACGCCACGGCGGCGGACGCCGCCATGCGCGCGCTGGTGATCGCGGCCAATGGCCCGGCCTTCTGCGCCGGCCACGACCTGAAGGAGATCACCGCCCGCCGCGCCGATCCGGACCGCGGCCGGCGCCATTTCGCGGACCTGATGGCCCGCTGCGCCACGATGATGCAGACCATCGTCAACCTGCCGGTTCCGGTGATCGCGGCGGTGGAGGGGGTGGCGACCGCGGCGGGCTGCCAGCTGGCGGCGAGCTGCGACCTGGCGGTGGCCGGCGCGGCGGCGCGCTTCGCCACGCCGGGGGTGAACATCGGCCTGTTCTGCTCCACGCCGATGGTGGCGCTGTCGCGCAACGTCTCGCGCAAGCACGCCATGGAAATGCTGCTCACCGGAGAAATGATCGACGCCGGGCGGGCCGAACGCATGGGGCTGGTGAACCGGGTCGTTCCCGCCGGCGAGGCGCTGGCGGAGGCCTGCGCCCTGGCGGAGCGCATCGCCTCGAAGTCGCGCCTGACGCTGCGCACCGGCAAGCGGGCGTTCTACGCCCAGCTGGAGATGGGCCTCGCCGACGCCTACGCCTACGCCGCGCAGGTGATGGTGGAGAACATGCTTGCGCGCGACGCCGAGGAAGGCATCGGCGCCTTCGTGGAGAAGCGCCAGCCGGTGTGGCGCGACGCGTGAAGCGGACGGCCGCGTCGCCCCCGCCTGCGTCACGGCCGGACGTGAGCCGGCCGTCCGGAAACGCTGGATGACGTGCGGCGGCTGGCAGCGCATGAGCCCCCCGGGCGTGACGTTGACGTCGCCAGGACCGGAAGCGCCCTCACCCGCCGGCTGTCTTTGGCGGCGGCGCCAGCACATGCGCCACCGCCGCGGAAACCACACGCCGGCGGATGACGTCGTCGCGCCAGGCGTCCTCGCCGGCCAGCACCCAGCCGCCCATGCGCCGGCCGCCGGAGCCCATCGGGCGCACGTCCGGCAGGGCCAGCATCTCCGCCTCCGCCGCCTTGCCCACCCGCGCCATCAGTCCCGGCGCGATGGCGGCGCAGACCATCGCCCCGTCAATGGTGAAGACGACGCCGCCGAACATGCGCTTCTCGCCCAGCCACGGGACGCCCTCCAGCGCCTCGCGCAGCAGCCGCTCCAGCTCCGGATTCCACGCCATGCCGGCCGCGCTCCCCGCCCGCTAGCGCCGCGGCGGCTGGCGCTCGCCGCTGTACTCCAGACGGCGCCGCTCCAGCTCCTGGCTGTAGCGGCGCAGGGCGTAAGCCTCCGTCACATAGCCCACCACATGCCGCGACAGCGGATCGTCCACCACCGGCAGCGTCTCCACCTCGGCCAGCTCGAACGCCTCAAGCACCTTCTCGACGCTCTGCGGCGGCGTGAGAAAGGCGTTGGGCGCGCGGCGCAGGTCACGCACCAGGGCGATGCCGGCGATGCCGTCATAGTCGGTGGCGTGGGCGTCGGCCACGAACACCACGCCGGCGTAGGCCCCGGTTCCGTCCACCAGGAACACCTGGCTGGTGGAGCCGATGGGGAAGCGCTCGCGGAAGGCGGCGATGGTCATGGTCTCCGGCGCGGTGCGCGCCTCGCGGCGCATCAGCCGCGCCACGGTGAGCTCGCGCGCCCAGCCCACGTCCATGGCGCTGCGGATGGTCTCGCCGCGCAGGTGCAGGCGCCAGGTGGAGAAGGAATAGCCGAAGGTGCGCCGCACCAGCACCGTCGCCACCACCACCGAAAGCAGCACGCCCGTGGTCATGGAGAGGTCGCCGGTCATGCCCAGCACCAGAAAGGTCATGGTGAGCGGCGCGCCGATCACCGCCGCCGCCAGCCCGGCCATGCCCACCAGCACGTAGACGATGCGGTCGCTGGCCAGATGCGGCGCGATGGCGTGATAGCTCTCCCCGACCAGGCCGCCGAACAGCACCCCGGCGAACAGCGAGGTGAAAAACAGGCCGCCGCGGAAACCGGAGCCCACCGAGATCGACGCCGCCAGCATCTTGGCGAACAGCAGCGCCAGCAGCACGCCCACGCCATGGGTGGCGGCGAAATACACCTCCATGCCGCCATGGCCCGCCCCCAGCACCGCCGGCGAGAACAGCGCCAGCCCGCCCACCAGCAGCCCGCCGATGGCCGGGCGCAGCCAGCGCGGCGTGTTGCTGCGCACGAACAGCGACTCCACCGTGGTGGCGGTTTTCATCAGGCCGACGCCCAGCCCGGCGGTGACCACGCCCATGGCGGCGAACACGGCGTAATCGCCGGCGCCGAACTTCAGCGAGCCCACCAGCGGCGCATGCGGCGAGGTCACCAGCAGTTCGTGCACGATGTTGGCGGTGATGGCGGCGGCCATCACCGGCGCCAGCGCGGCGACGGTGTAGCCGGCCAGCACCAGCTCGAAGGCGTAAAAGGCGCCGGCCAGCGGCGCGTTGAACGCCGCGGCGATGGCGGCGGCGGCGCCGCAGCCCACCAGCACGCGCACGTCCGCCCGGCGCAGGCGCAGCAGCCCCGCCAGCCAGGAGCCGACGCCGGAGGCGCTCTGGGTGTAGCCGGCCTCCAGACCCACCGAGGCGCCGGAGCCGCAGGAGAGCACGGTGCCGGCGGTGAGCAGCAGCGAATCCGGCAGCGACATGCGCCCGCCGTACAGGGCGTTGGCCTCGATGGGGTCGATGGCCTCGCGCCGGCGCCAGGCGCGGACTCCCAGCGTCAGCAGCCCCACCGCCAGGCCGCCGGCCGCCGGCCCCAGCACCGCCCGCCACGGATCCAGCCGCTCCTGCGCGCTGAGCCGCTCGCCCGGCGGCAGGGCGAAAATGGCCTCATGCATCCACTGAGCCAGGGCGTTGATGCAGAACACGCCGAAACCGGCGATGATTCCCACCAGCACGCCGAGCGCCAGCGGCGACAGCTCGTCGGCGCGGATGAAGGAGCGCCAGCGCCGGCCGAACAGCACCCGCGCCGCCCGGATGCGGCGGCGGACTCCGGCGCGAAACGCCGGCGCGCGGGTTGCTGGCGCGGGCCCCTGGCTCATGGTTCTCCTGTCCCCGGGCGTCGCGGGCCCGGCCGGGCGACCCGGGCCGGCGCGGCCATGGTCATCGCCTTCATCGCCTGATACACGGTTCTGCCTGAATTGTTATGCGCAAACGCCCGTCCGTCGCCATCTCCGCGGCGCGGGCGCGGGCCGGAACAACAGCCGCAGCCAGACGCGGCCCAGAACAGACGGCGATCCGACATCATGGGAGAAACACGGGCCATGAACCTCACTCCGGACGAAGCCGGGCCAGCTTCCGGCGCCGCCCCGGGCCGGCGCGACGCCTATCCGGACGATCTCATCCGCTCGATCCTCGGCAGCGTGAAGTCGATCGCCATCGTCGGCATCTCCGCCAGCAACGTGCGCCCCAGCTGGATCGTGGCCAGCTACATGTCGAAGCGCGGCTACCGGGTTTACGGTGTCAACCCCGGCCTCGCCGGCCAGGAGATCGCCGGCAGTCCGGTGGTCGGCGCCCTCGCCGACCTGCCGGAGCCGGTCGACATGGTCGACATCTTCCGCAATTCCGCGGCCGCTGGCGCCATCGTCGACGAGGCCCTGTCCCTTCCCGTTCCGCCAAAGGTCATCTGGATGCAGCTGACGGTGCGCAATGACGAAGCCGCCGCCCGCGCCGAGGCGCGCGGCTGCACCGTCATCATGGACCGCTGCCCCAAGATTGAATACGGTCGCCTTTCGGGTGAAATCACATGGAACGGCGTGAATTCCCGCGTGCTGTCGTCGAAGCGCCGCGTCAGCGCCGGCGGGGCCGTGCAGCGCATGACGCTGGGCGCCTGGAGGGGCGGTCCTTCCTTCCGCGGCAGGGGCTGAGACGGCGGCGGCCGCACGTCGCGGCCGCGGGGGCCGGAAATGTCGCGATTTCCGCCCCGCGCCATTTGACGGACGCCCCTCCGGCAATTTAAACATCATCTGACGGGATTAATCCCAATTTACATTTTCTGGGGGTAAATATGTCTGATCGCGTGCCCAGCTTCCACACCCTGGCCATTCACGCCGGGGCCAGCCCTGACCCGACCACCGGCGCGCGCGTGACGCCGATCTACCAGACCGCGTCATTCGTGTTCGACGACGTGGACCATGCGGCGTCGCTGTTCGGCCTGCAGGCGTTCGGCAATATTTACACCCGCATCACCAACCCGACGACGGCGGTGCTGGAGGAGCGCGTGGCGGCGCTGGAAGGCGGCACGGCGGCCCTGGCGGTGGCCTCGGGCCATGCGGCGCAGCTGCTGACCTTCCACGTGCTGATGCAGCCGGGCGACGAGTTCGTGGCCTCGCGCAAGCTGTACGGCGGTTCGATCAACCAGTTCAACAATTCGTTCAAGAATTTCGGCTGGAACGTGGTGTGGGCCGACGCCGACGACCCGTCGTCGTTCGAGCGCGCCATCACGCCGCGCACCAGGGCGCTGTACGTCGAGTCGCTGGCCAATCCGGGCGGCGTCGTGTCGGACATCCGCGCCATTTCGGCGATCGCGAAGAAGCACAACATTCCGCTGATCGTCGACAACACCCTGGCCACGCCCTATCTGTGGCAGCCGCTCAGGGACGGCGCGGACATCGTGCTGCACTCGGCCACCAAGTTCCTGGGCGGCCACGGCAACTCCATGGGCGGCGTGATCGTTGACGGCGGCAGCTTCAAATGGGCCGGCGACGCGCGCTATCCGATGCTGTCGCAGCCGCGCCCGGAGTACGCGGGCCTGGTCATCGCCGAGACCTTCGGCAATTTCGCCTTCGCCATCGCCGCGCGCGTGCTGTCGCTGCGCGACCTTGGCCCGGCGATTTCGCCGTTCAACGCCTTCATGATCCTCACCGGCATCGAGACCCTGCCGCTGCGCATGGCGCGCCAGTCGGAGAGCGCGCTGGCGGTGGCGAAGCACCTCGCCGGCCATCCGGCGGTCTCATGGGTGAGCTATCCGGGCCTGGAGGGCGACCCCTATCACAAGCTGGCGCAGCAGTATCTGCCGCGCGGCGCGGGCGCCGTATTCACCTTCGGCCTGAAGGGCGGCTATGACGCCGGCGTCAACCTGGTGAAGAAGCTGGAGCTGTTCTCCCACCTGGCCAATATCGGCGACACCCGTTCGCTGGTGATTCACCCGGCCTCCACCACCCACCGCCAGCTGACCGACGAGCAGAAGATCGCCGCCGGCGCCGGTCCGGACGTGGTGCGCCTGTCGATCGGCCTTGAGGATCCGGCGGACCTGATCGCCGACCTCGACGCGGCGCTCGCCGGCTGAGGTCCGGCGCGACGCCCCTGCGGGGCGCGGCCGGCATGCAGGGCGCGAGGGGCCTCCGTCGCGCCTTTCCTGTCTGGCGCGCGCTTTTCCCGCGCGCCTTTTCCCGGCGCGCTTTCCGTGCGCTCCGTTCTCCCGGGCGTCCTTTCCTGCGCCCCCTTTTATTTTCTCCCTTTTATTTGTTTGCCCCCCGCTCCCGCGCCCACTGTTCGCGGGCGGGCTTTTCTCCAGGCGCGCTTTTCTCCAGGCGCGCTTTTCTCCGGGCGCGCCTTTCTCCGGGCGCGCCTGTTCCCGCCCACGCCGACCGCAATCATGCGCGCCCCTGGCGACCGGGCGACCTGCGGCCCGGAGACAGGCGAAAGGTGCTGGCGGACATGATGCGGCGGGCGGCCTCGCCGCGATGGCGCAGGCGTATCCGCCGCCGGAGCCTGCCGCCACGGCCAGCCGGCCGCGAACGGTCGCGACGCGGGGCGAAACGGCGACCCGGGAGACACGTCCGGACGATGCCGGCGGTCGCCGCCAGGCGGTCCGCCGGCCTGTGATGCGGGGACGGCCGGGCCATCCCCGCGCAAGCGTGTGGAGCAGATGGCGGCGGAAGCAGCGGCGCCCCCGCCGGACCCTGGTCAGGACGCCCGCAGTCTTGCGGCGCGCCAGCGGCGTGGCGGCCGTCTGGGCGCGCCCACGCACAACTCCCTCCCCCGACGTTTGCCGGCGACGGAAACCACCACCACGCTCGTGGCGGACAGCTGCAGTCGCCATCGGGCGGGAACAACGATCGTCACCATATACGCGCCTCCCCACCTCTTCAGGGCAAATTTAGGACGTAACCTGGTTTACGGTTGGTTAACGTCCGGAACTTCCCGTTAACCGGAGCCTGTCTCCGGCCATCCTTTGTGCGCGTCAAAATCACATCATGACGATGACACAAACTTTACACAATGCTTCAGGCAGGTCAAGCAGGCATTCCAAATAACGCCAAACATACGGCGAAACGAATACATGAATAACGGTTCGCTTTGTTCATATTGTTAACGCTAATTACTTGGATCCGAAACCGCAGGCCCGGGCGCCGGCCGGCGCCGGCGACGGGCGCGGAGGAAAAGGCGCGTCCGGGCGGGGGCTGCGGGCGAACAGGCGCGCGAAAGAAAAAGGGCGGCCCGTGGCCGCCCTGTCGCGCCTGTCCGGCCGTCGCACGGCGCCGGTCAGCCGCGCGCCAGCATCAGGCGTCTGGCGTGAATGGTCGCCACCGCCAGCACGATCATGGCGCAGCCCTGGTGCAGCAGGCCGGCCCAGATCGGCACGGCCAGAACCAGGGTGACGACGCCGATCACGTCCTGGAGGAAGACGATGAAGGCCAGCGCCGCCGCCCGGTGCGCCGCCCCCGGCGACGCGGCTCCGACGCTGGCCAGCCGGCGGACGTCGAAGGCGTGCCACAGCGCCGCCGCCAGCAGCACATAAGCGCCCATGCGGTGGTTGAACTGCACCGCCGGCACGGTGGCGAGCAGGTTCATCCACCACGGCTGCAGCGGCAGCAGCGTGGCGGCGTCGGGGATGAAGCGCCCGTCCATCAGCGGCCAGGTATTGTAGGTGAGGCCGGCGTGCAGGCCCGCCACCAGCGCGCCGAGGCCGATCTGCACGAAAGACAGCGCCGCCAGCAGCGCGCCCCATGCCTTGACCCGGCCGATGGAGCGCGCCTCCGGCCGCGGCGACAGCGTGACGATGACGCCGATGAGGCACATGAACAGCACGCAGGCGGCCAGCAGGTGCAGCATCAGCTTCACCGGCGCCACCGCCACCATGCCCGGCTGCAGGCCGGAATGCACCATGATCCAGCCGATGGCGCCCTGCAGGCCGCCAAGCACGGCGACCAGCGCCAGCATGGCCAGCAGCCGGCCGGTGACGACGCGGCGCGCGGCGAACCAGACCAGCGGAATGATGTAGGCGAGGCCGATGAAGCGGCCGAGCTGGCGGTGGCCCCACTCCCACAGGTAGATAAAGCGGAACTCCGCGAGGCTCATGCCGGCGTTGAGCAGCTGGTACTGCGGCGTGGCCCTGTAGAGGTCGAATTCCCGCAGCCAGGCTTCGTGGGAGAGCGGCGGAATCGCGCCGGTGATGGGCTTCCACTCGGTGATCGACAGGCCCGAGCCGGTGAGGCGCGTGGCGCCGCCCACCACCACCATGATGAAAACGAGGCAGGTGACGAAAACCAGCCAGTTGCGGACCGCGCGCAGTCCGGGCGCGGCCGCCTGCCTGGCGCCGTCGGGGATGCCTGTTGCCGACATGACTTACTCCGCGAGGGGGCATGGGGCGCCGGAGCGGCCGCGGCGCGGCGGTCCGGACGATGCGCACCCATACGCGCGGCGGCCGCCCCGGCCAAGGCGGGCTTCCGCCGCACCCCCGCCCGGGCGCCGGCGGCGCTATGGCGGCGGCCGCGAATTGCCGCTATCTAGCGGCGACGGCCGCGCGACCCCGGCCCCGCAGGACCCGCCACAGGAGACGTCATGACCCGCCGCACACGCAAGTTCATCGGCTCGTTCGGCATGATCCTGTTCGTGATCGTCTATGCGCTGACGGTGATGGTCATCGCCCAGGGGCGCATCCAGGAGGCCGGCAAGACCGCCCAGTTCTTCTTCTTCCTGGTGGCGGGCCTGGCGTGGGTGCTGCCGGTGATGCCGCTGGTCAAATGGATGGAGCGGGCTGACGACCGCGAGGGTCCGTAAGGCGTCCGCCGGCGCCGGCCGCCGGCCTGCAGGGCGTTTCCCGGCAGGGGCCCGCGCCTCCCTGTCCCTGCCCCGCGGGGCGGCGGGCCGGCCGCGAGGAGGCGCGCGCCGGGGAAGGCGCGCCAATAAAAACGCGTGACGAAAAACTAAAAACGCGTGACGAAAAACGCGTCAGGGAAGACGCCTGGCGGGAAGGCGCGCGGGGCGGCTCAGGCCTGGCCGGCGAGCCGGGCGTTGGTGCGCTCCAGGCGCATGGCGATCTCGCGCATCACCGCGATCGCCATCTGCGGGAACTGGGCCAGCAGCTCCAGGAACACGCGCTTGTCGATGCGCAGGGCCACCACGTCGCCCACGGCGGCGACGGTGGCGCTGCGCGGGGTTTCCGCCAGCACCGCCATTTCGCCGATGAGGGCGTTGGGGCCGAACTCGGCCACCTTGATCTGGCCGTTGGGCGTCTCCAGCAGCACGTTGGCGGCGCCTTCCAGAATCACATAGGCGGCGTCGCCCACGTCGCCCTGGGTGAAGAACCGCTGGCCGTCGGAAAACTGCACCCGCTCGCTGGTGAAGGCCAGCAGCTTGAGCCGGGCGGGATCAATGTCCCGGAACATCGGAACCTGTCGCAGGGACTGGACTTCATTCTCCAGCGTCATCTCGCTCCTCCCGGGCGAACCGTCGCCCACGACCACCATATGGCCACGGCGCCCGCGGCGCGCGCGAAGCCGCGCCGGCCGCCAGCCGGACCAGGTCTGACCGCCGGCCCGCCGCGCCCCATCGCCGGGGCCGAACGCGGCGGCGGAAAAGCCGCATTTTCAGGCGGCCTCCCCTGCTGGCCGCGATCCCGGACGGGGCTCACGCCGCCCCTTCACGCGCGCCGCAAGCGCCGCCGGCCGTGACCTCGCCGGCCGGCTCCGGCAGCCGGGCGGCGCCGCGCAGCACCACCGGCCGCGGCCCCTCGAAAGCCACCACCAGGTCAAATGCCT
This sequence comes from Camelimonas abortus, assembly GCF_042432745.1. NCBI lineage: Bacteria > Pseudomonadati > Pseudomonadota > Alphaproteobacteria > Hyphomicrobiales > Chelatococcaceae > Camelimonas > Camelimonas abortus. The sequence goes on from NZ_JBHLWR010000006.1 coordinate 1,494,752, forward strand.
CAGGATCGGCCAGCTCCTGGCTGTGCAGCACCGCGACCACTGAACGGCCCGCCATGTAGCGGGAGATGTCGCGGATCATGGCGCGGGCCTGGGTCTCGCCAAAGGCGGAGAACACGCCGTCCAGCACGAGAAGGTCAGGATTTTTGACCAGCCCCCGCGCAATGTAAACCGCCATGCGCTGCTGGGCCGGCAGCAGCCGCCCGGCCGGCCCCACGTCATAGTCCAGCCCCACCCGCTCCACGTCGAGGCGCAGACCCAGCTCCTCCAGCATGCCGGTGGTGAGGTCGGCGACGCGCTGGGCGGCGTCGGCCACGGTGTGGCTCATGCGGCCGAAGGCGAGGTTGTTGCGCAGCGGCGCGTTCAGCGTCAGCCGGTCAGGGTGGTAGAACTCCACCGCCCCCGCCCAGCGGCCGGACTGCAGCCGCGCGTGCAGGATGCGGCGCGCCTGCACCAGCGCCGCGCGCAGGCTGTCGTCCAGGAGGCCCAGGCGGTGTTTGGGCTCGATATAGTCGAGGGTGAGGGCGAGCAGCCGGTCGCGCTCCTCCCGGTTCAGGCCGCCGGCGCCGCGCATGCGCCAGCGGGCGACGATTTCCTCATAATCCTCCAGCTCGTCGGCGGGCACAAAGGAAAACTGCTCGAACAGCGGATGGCCGGGCGGCAGGTCACGGAACAGCTCGGCCATGGTGACGGCGATGTGCGCGCCCATGTCGCGCAGGCGCGTAAGCGCGCCGGCTTCCTCCAGCGCCTTCGCCGCCAGCGGGTTGTGGGCCAGCGCCTCGCCCCTGAACTCGGGACGCACCGGCACGCCGAACAGCAGGTTCTCGGCGACGGTGGCCTGGGCGTTGTAACGGCCGAAATCAAACGGCTCGATCAGGCCGGAGAGGCCCCGTTCGGCCATCAGCTGGCGCAGGCGCTTGCGCGCCTCCACCACCCGCCCGGCGAGGCCGGGATAGCGGTCGACGTCCACCAGCCCCCACAGGCCCAGCCGCAGCAGCGACTCGCGCAGGCCGACGATCTCGAGCACCCCGATCAGCTTCTGGTCCAGCTCCTCGACCGTGGCGCAGCCGGCGATGCTCACGTCCAGCCAGCCCACGTCCGGCGGCTCCAGCGGGTTGCCGGTGGCCAGCGCCTCGGCCCGGCGCACGCCGGTGAGCAGCGGCGCGTCCTTCACCCGCCGGCGCAGGCCATAGACGAGATTGTCGCGCAGCGTGCCGGCGAACAGCACCGGCTCCGGCCCGGCGTAGGCGATGCGCCGGCCGGCCAGCGCCTCGGGCATGCGGGCGAGGTCCTCGCCGCCGAACAGCACCTGGCCGCGATATTCGGTGATGCGCCGGCCCAGAACCTGGGCCAGAGCCGACGGCGCGGCGCCGCCGGAGGCGATGAGCGCCACCCGCAGCGGCAGCCCGCTGCGGAACGAAAGCTGCTCCAGCAGGGTCACGCCGTGACTGTCGACGACATGCAGGCCCTTCACCTCCACCGGCCCCGGCAGCGGCGCGGGCTCCACGCCCGGCGGCAGCGGCTGCAGCAGCTCCTCCGGCAGCAGCTTCTCCGGCGAAAACTGCTGCACCACCTGGTCATACTTGATCTGCACGTCGAGACGCTGCTGGTCCCAGTCGATCAGTTCCTTCAGCGGCGGCGGCAGGTCGCGGTAGGCGGCGATCACCGCCACCAGCTGCCCGATGTCGAGCGACCCCTTCAGCGCGAAATATCCGCCCACCGCATAGAAGAAAAACGGCGTGATCTGCGCCAGCAGGTTGTTGAGGAACTTGACCATGAATTTCCACTTGTAGATGCGGAAACGCAGGTCAAAGAGCGTGTAAAGGCGCTCGCCGACGCCGGCGCGCTCATAGGCCACGGCGGCGTTGTCGTGCACGGCTTCCAGATCGTCCACCACCTCGCTGACCTTGCCGGCGAGACGCCGGGACAGGATCTGCCGCTGCTTGCCGAGCCGCAGCTGCACCCGCCGCAGCCGCGGGATCACCGTGAACTGCACGGCGATGATGCAGGCGGCGATCAGCCCCAGCCACACGTTCTGCATGACGATGAAGGTCATGGCGGTGATGGCCTGGGAGCCGAGCAGCAGCGGCTGCGAGAAGGCGTCGCCGATGAAGCCGCCGATGGGCTCCACCTCGTCCTTGATCATGGTCGCCGTTTCCGACGACTTAACCGTCTTCTGGGTCTCGGGGGTGAAGCGCAGGGCGATGCAGAACAGGTCGAAGCGCATGCGCCGGAGCATGCGCTCGCCCAGCGCCCCCTTGGCGACGTTGATCCAGTACTTGAAGGCGCCGTTGACGAGGACGAAGAACAGGAACAGGAACGACAGGCCGAGCAGCAGGCCGAGCTGGCCGACCTCAAAGCCGTCGTGAATGGCGATCCTGCCGCCGCCAAGAAACTGCGGCAGCGTCAGGTGCATCTCCAGGAAGTTCGCGGTGGGCGAGCCGCTCTTGAAGGCGCCGCCCTGGATGGCGTCGTTGACGATGCGCTTGGGCAGGTCCAGCGACCAGTAATAAAACGGCAGGGACGCGAGCACGACCGCGAAGATGACCAGCTGGTCGCGCCGGGAATGACGCCAGACGTACCGGAACAGGTTGCGATCCAACGTCGTGCCTCCCGTCATGTCAGCCTGCGGCTCCTTTTTCCGGCCGGCGCGGACGCGCCGCGGCCTCCCGCCGGCCGCGCGCCGCCCCCGCCCGGGGGCGCCGGCCTGCGCGTCGGCGCGCCGCGCGACAGATTCGCCCGGGGCCGCGCGGCGCATGGAATTGCACAGCGTCTGCGTCCAGGCAAATAAAGGCGCGCGCCCCTTTTGGTGTTCGCAAGCGTCGGCGCCGGGTTTCTCGCCGGCCCATCATGCTCTACCCTGCCCGCCAGGGCCATGCCGCGCGCATCCGCCGGCCTTGCATAACCAAAAAAGGATTCTGGCCTCAGGCCATCATGAGGTCTCCATGACGCTGGAACACGGCGCGCGCGCCGGCGCCCTTTCCCGGGGCAACCTGTCCGGGGCCCGTGTGCTGATCTACAGCCACGACACCTTCGGGCTCGGGCACCTGCGACGCAGCCGCGCCATCGCCAACGCGCTCGCCGCCGAGGCTCCGGGCGTTTCGGTCATCATCGCCTCCGGCTCGCCGGTCATCGGCAGCTTCGAGTTTGGCCCAGGCGTCGATTTCGTGCGCATCCCCGGCGTGGTGAAGCTGGCCAACGGCGACTACCGCACGCTCAATCTCAACATGGGGCTGGAGGAGACGGCGCAGCTGCGCGCCGCCATCATCCGCCAGACCGCCGACAGCTTCCGGCCCGACCTCGTCATCGTCGACAAGGAGCCGACCGGCTTTCGCGGGGAGGTGACCGGCGCGCTGGAGCTGGCGCGGGCGCGCGGCGCGCGCGTGGTGCTGGGGGTGCGCGACGTGATGGACGACCCGGCGCTGCTGGCGCCGGAATGGGAGCGCAAGGGCGCGCTGCGGGCGCTGGCGGACTATTACGACGACATCTGGGTCTATGGCCTGCGCGAGATCTACGAGCCGCTGGCCGCCTTCGACCTGCCGGCGCGGCTGCGCGAGCGCACGCTGTACACCGGCTACCTGCGCCGCACCCTGCCGGAGGAGCCGCAGGAGCCGCAGCTGGCCCGCTATCCGAAGATCACCCGCGGCCCGTTCATCCTCGTCACCAGCGGCGGCGGCGCCGACGGGGACGACATGGTGGACTGGGTGATCAGCGCCTATGAGGCCGATCCCACCCTGGAGACGCCGGCGCTGGTCGTGTTCGGCCCGTTCATCGCCCGCGAGCGGCGCCGGCAGTTCATGCGGCGCATCAGCCGCCATCCCAGGCTGGCGGCGCTCTCTTTCGACAGCAAGCTGGAGACGCTGATGCACCGCGCCGCCGCCGTGGTGGCCATGGGCGGCTACAACACCTTCTGCGAGCTGCTGTCCTTCGACCGGCCGGCGCTGATCGTGCCGCGCACGCGCCCGCGGCGGGAGCAGTACATCCGCGCCCGGGCGGCGGAGCGGCTCGGCCTCGCCAGCTGCATCGTCGAGGAGAACGGCGAGCGCGACCCGAGGCGCATGGCGGCGGCGCTCCACCGGCTGCCGCAGCAGAATCCGCCCTCGCGGGCCTGGGGCGCCCCGCCCGGCCTGCTCGAGGGCGCCAGCGTCATCCGCGCCGACTTCCGAAACTGGCTGCGCCAGCGCCGCGGCGGCGCCGGCCAGGGCGAGCCGGCGGCGGCCGTCGCCTTCGGCGCCCGCAGCGCCTGAGCCGCCCGCAGGCGGCGCCTCCGCACCAGTCCACGATCACGCCACATGACCGCTCCGTCCCGCCACAGCGACCCGACGCCCGCCTCGCAGCCGCGCCCCGGCGGCGAGGGTGAAATCGCCGTCGTCGTCAAGGGGTATCCGCGCCTGTCCGAAACCTTCATCGCCCAGGAGATCCTGGCGCTGGAGCGGCGCGGGCTGAAGCTGCGCATCTGGTCGCTGCGCGAGCCCACAGACCCGTCCGTCCATCCCATGCACCGGCAGATCCAGGCGCCGGTGACCTATCTGCCGGAATATCTGCACGAGGCGCCGCTGCGGGTGCTGAAGGGCCTCGGCGCAGCGCTTGCGCAGCCGGGCTTCCTGCGGCTGATGGCGACTTTTTTCCGCGACCTGCGCCGCGACTTCACCCGCAACCGCGTGCGCCGGCTCGGCCAGGCCATGGTGTTCGCCCGCGAGCTGCCGCCGCAGACCGCCCACGTGCACGTGCATTACCTGCACACCCCCGCCTCGGTCGTGCGCTACGCCATGCTGCTGCGCGGCGGCGACCGCGCCTGGAGCTTCTCCGCCCACGCCAAGGACATCTGGACCACGCCGGAGTGGGAGAAGCGGGAGAAAATCGCCGAGTGCCTGTTCGGCGTCACCTGCACGCGCCAGAACGCCGAGGCGCTGCGCCGCCTCGCGCCGGAGCCGGAGCGGATCGCCCTCGCCTATCACGGCCTCGACCTGTCGCGGCTGCCGGCGCCGCCGCAGACGCGCGACGGGGCCGACGGCTCCGACCCCGCCCGGCCGGTGCGCATCATCTCCGTGGGCCGCGCGGTGGCCAAGAAGGGCTTCGGCGACCTGCTGCAGGCGCTGGCCATGCTGCCTCCGGACATTCACTGGCAGTTCGTGCATGTGGGCGGCGGCGAGCTGCTCAACCGGCTGCGGGCCGAGGCGCAGAGGCTGGGCCTTGAGGGGCGCGTCGCCTTCATGGGGCCGCTCGCCCAGCCGGAGGTGATGGCGCTGATGGCCATGGCCGACATGTTCGTGCTGCCCTCGCGACCCACCCGCTCCGGCGACCAGGACGGCCTGCCCAACGTCATCATGGAGGCGGCGAGCCAGAAGCTGGCGATCGTCGCCAGCGACTTCGCCGGCATTCCCGAATTCATCCGCGACGGGGTCGAGGGCGTGCTGGCGCCGCCCGCCGATCCGGCGGCGCTGGCCAACGCCATCAACCTGCTGGCGCGCGCGCCGCAGCGGCGGGCGCAGCTTGGCGAGGCCGCGTGGAAGCGCCTGCGCGAGGATTTCTCCATGGAGGCCGGCATCAGCCTCATCGAGGCGAAACTGCGCGCCGCCATGGCGCGCAACGCCGGCGGGGGCTGAGGCCATGGCCGGCGAGGCGCCCGTTCCGGTCGCGTTTTACGCGCCCATGAAGCCGCCGGACCATCCGCAGCCTTCCGGCGACCGCACGGTGGCGCGGGCGCTGTGGGCGGCGCTGCGGGCCGCCGGCTACGCGCCGCAGCTGGCCTCGCGCCTGCGCGCCCATGAAAAGGCCGGCGACGCCGCGGCCCAGCGCGCCATCCGCGCCGCGGCGCAGGCGGAGGCGGAGCGGCTTACCGGCCGCTGGCGCGCCGCGCCGGCGCCGGAGCGGCCGGCGCTGTGGTTCACCTATCATCTCTATGACCGCGCCCCGGACTGGATCGGCCCGCAGGTGGCCGCCGCCCTCGGGATTCCCTATGTGGCGGCGGAGGCCTCGCTCGCCCCGGGCCGCGCCGCCGGTCCGTGGCGCGACGGGCACGCCGCCGTGGTCGCGGCGCTGCGCCAGGCCGCGGCCGTGTTCGTGCTCAACGAGAATGACCGGCCCTGCCTGCTGTCGGCGCCGGAGCTGGCGGACGTGGACATGGCCGGCAAATGCGTGAGCCTGCCGCCATTCCTGGCCCGCATCCCCGCAGCGCCGGCGCGCCCGCCGCGCCCGGAGGGGCCGCTGCGGCTGCTGGCGGTGGCCATGCTGCGCCATGGCGACAAGCTGCGTTCGCTGGCGACGCTGGCGGCGGCGCTGGCGCGGCTGCCGCGCCACGACTGGCGGCTGACCGTCGTCGGCGACGGCCCGGCGCGGGCGGAGGCGGCGGCGCTGTTCGCCCCCTTCGGCGCGCGGGCGGCCATGCCCGGCGCCGTGAACGATCCGGCGGAGCTGGACGCGGTCTACGCCGCCCATGACCTGTTCGTCTGGCCCGCCTGCAACGAGGCCTTCGGCATGGCGCTGCTGGAGGCGCAGGCCAGCGCCCTGCCCGTTCTGGCCGGCGCCTGGGGCGGCGTGCCCGGCGTGGTCGCGGAGGGCGACGGCGGCTGGCTGGCGGCGGCGGACGAGGCCCTCGCCCGCCACGATCCGCAGGCCGCCGACGCGCGCCTCGCGGAGACCTTCGCCTGCCGTCTCGGCGAGCTCATTGCGGCGGAGCGGCGCGCCCCCGGGTTTCTCGCCGCCGCCGGCCAGGCGGGGCGCGCGCGCGTGCTGCGCCGCCACAGCCTGGCGGCGGCGGCGGCGACCCTGCGCGCCGCGCTGGAGCGCGCGCGATGAGCCGCCGCGCCCTGGCCGCGCGCGCCCCCGCCGGGAGGCGCCCGCCGCCCGCAACGCCCGCTGAGGGAGCCCGCCGATGAACCTGCCGCTGCGCGTCGTCATTGTCGTCACCCATCTGCTCGGCGTCGGCCATCTGGCCCGGGCCGGCACCCTCGCCCGCGCCATGGCTGCGCGCGGCCACCAGGTGCGGCTGGTCACCGGCGGCCAGCCGGTTCCGCTGTCGGCCGCCGGCGGCCCCATCGCCCGCGCCGGGGTGGAGATCGTGCAGCTGCCGCCGGTGCACGTGACGGGGACCGCCTTTTCGGACCTGCGCCAGGCGGACGGCGCGCCCCTCGACGCGGCCGCCGCCGGCGCCCGCATCGCCATGGCCACGCAGGCGGTGCGGGACTTCGCCCCCCATGTCCTCGTCACCGAGCTGTTTCCCTTCGGCCGGCGGGCGCTGGGCGAGGAGTTTCTCGCCGTTATCGCGGCGGCGCGCGCCCTGCCGCAGCCGCCGCTTGCGCTCGCCTCGGTGCGGGACATCCTCGCCCGGCCGTCGCAACAGGCGAAAATCGACGCCGCCCACGCGCGCCTGCGCCAGTTCTATGACGGGGTGCTGGTGCATTCCGACCCGGCGGTGGCGCGGCTGGAGGCCTCCTGGCCGCTGGCGCCGGACCTGCAGCCGCTGCTGCATTACACCGGCTATGTCGACGCTCCGGGCGCGGCGGCGGCTCCGGCGCCCGCCGGGGCGCGCGCCGGCGTGGTGGTCTCCGGCGGCGGCTCGGAGGCCGCCCTGCCGCTGCTGCGGGCGGCGCTGCAGGCGGCGGCGCTGGACGCGGGACGCCGCTGGCGGCTGCTCGCCGGCCACAAGATCCCGGAGACGGACTTTGGCGCGCTGCAGGCCGCCGCCCCGGCCAACGTCACGGTCGAGCGGGCGCGGCCGGACTTCCGCGCCCTGCTGGCCGGCTGCGCCGTTTCGGTGAGCCAGTTCGGCTACAACACCGCCCTTGACCTTCTTGCCTCCGGCGCGCCTGCGGTGGTGGTCCCCTTCGCCGAAGGCGGCGAGACCGAACAGGCCGCGCGCGCCGCCCTGTTCGCGGCCCGCGGCCGTGTGACGGTTCTGGCGCAGGAGGCGCTGACGCCCCCGGCGCTGCTGGCGGCGGTGAACGAAGCCGCCAGCCGCCCGGCGCCGCAGGCGGCGGACATCGCCGTGGACGGGGCGACGCGCACGGCGCGGATCATCGAGATGCTGGCGGCGCGCCGCGCCCCGGCGGTCGCGCGCCTCGCCGCGCCCATGCGGGCGGCGCTGCGTCCGGCGGCGGAGGCGCTGGCGCGGGCGGCGGACGCGGGCGCGCCGGTCGCCTTCTGGTGGCGCGACGACGACGCGGCGACGCCCACGCCCCGGCTGGAGCGGCTGCTGCGCTGCGCCGGCGCCCATGGCGCGCCGCTGGCCATCGCCGCCATTCCGGCGCGGGCGACGGCGGATCTGGCGCAGCGCCTGGCGGAGGAGCCGGCGGCGACGCTGCTGCCGCACGGCCTCAGCCATGACAATCTGGCTCCGCCGGAAGCGAAGAAGGGCGAGCTCAGCCACGGCGCGCCCGGGGCCGTGGCCGCCCGCGCCGCCGAAGGGCTGGCGCTGCTGCGGCGTCTTGCTCCGGCCCTGACCCGCGCCGTGCTGGTTCCGCCGTGGAACCGCGTCAGCCCCGCGGCGCTGCCGCTGCTGGCGCAGGCGGGTTTCGCCGGCGTCTCCACCTTCGCCGAGCGCAGCCAGCGGGAGGCGGCGCCAGGACTGGCGCAGGTCAACGCCCATGTGGATCCGGTGAACTGGCGCGGCGACCGCAGCCTCGTCGACCCCGGGCGGCTGGCGGAGACGCTGGTCGCGGCCATCGCCCGGCGGGCGACGGCGGCGGCGGCCTGGCGGCTCGGCCCCGTCGGCCTGCTCACCCACCACCTCGTCCATGACGACGCCGTCGACGCCTGGATGCATGAATGCGTCGCCATGATCGCCGCCAGTCCGGGCGGACGTTTCGTCGCGATCGATGCGGAAATCGCCGGATAACCGCACAGGCGCCGCAGCGGCATGAGGCGCCGCGCGCCCGCAGGCTATGGCGTCGCCGCGCCGTTCTGGTTTAATGGGCGCAAACGGCGCGCGGACACGAACGGACGGGGGAAGGCCGGCGGGCGGCGCGCAACGGCGCGCAGCGGGCGGCGCCGCGCCGCAGACGACACCGCAGGCCGGCCAGGGCCTGCCCGAGGGGGGAACCAGAGTTGAGCGTGACGCCGCTATTCAGCATCCGTGACCTGGCGGTCGCCTTCGAGAGCTCCGGCGTCGTCACCCAGGCGCTGCACGGCGTCTCGTTCGACATTCCGCGCGGACGCACCGTGGCGCTGGTGGGAGAATCCGGCTCGGGCAAGTCGGTGACCGCCCAGGCGATGATGGGCATCCTGCCGAAGAACGCGCGCGTCGCCGCCGGCCGGATCCTTTACCGCCCGGACGACGGGGCCGCGCCGCTGGACCTGGCGCAGCTCGCCCCTGACGGCGCGCGGATGCGCAGCCTGCGCGGCGGGCGCATGGCCATGATCTTCCAGGAGCCGATGAGCTCGCTGTCGCCCCTGCATACGGTGGGCGACCAGGTCACCGAGGCCTATCTGCTGCACAACCGCGCCACCGCGGCCGAGGCGCGGCGCGAGGCCGAGCGCGTGTTCGCCCGCGTCGGCCTGCCCGATCCGGGGCGCGTGTTCGACACCTATCCTTTCGAGCTCTCCGGCGGCATGCGCCAGCGCGCCATGATCGCCATGGCGCTGATCTGCCGCCCGTCGCTGCTCATCGCCGACGAGCCCACCACCGCGCTCGACGTCACCACCCAGGCGCAGATCCTGGAGCTGATCAACGAGCTACAGGCGGAAACCGGCATGTCGGTGCTGCTCATCACCCACGATCTCGGCGTGGTGGCCAATGTCGCCGACGACGTGGTGGTGATGTACCGCGGCCGCATCGTCGAATCCGGCGACCGCGAGGCGATCTTCCGCGATCCGCGCCACCCCTACCTGCGGGCGCTGATGCATGCGGCGCCGCGCTTCGGCATGGATCCGGACGAGCGCCTGACGCCGCTGCGCGAGGTGAGCAACGCCCGCGTCATCGCCGAGGCCGGCGCCGTCGCCCGCCCCTCCGCCCCGCGCGGGCCGGTGCTGGAGGTGCGGGGCGTGTCCAGGAGCTTCACGCTGCGCTCCGGCTGGTTTTCGGGCCGGACGCGCGTGGTGAGGGCGGTCAGCGACGTCAGCCTGACGCTGATGCCCGGCCAGACCCTCGGGCTGGTGGGCGAATCCGGCTGCGGCAAGACCACCGTGTCCAAGATCATCATGCGGGCGATCACGCCGGACGCCGGCGGGGTGTACTATGACGACGGCTCGGGCCTGCGCGACATCGCCGGCCTCAGCGGCGACGACCTGATGCGCTACCGGCGGGCGGTGCAGTTCATCTTCCAGGATCCCTATTCTTCGCTCAATCCGCGCATGACCGTGTACCAGCTGCTCACCGAGCCGATGCGCATTCACGGCGTCGGCACGGAGGAGGAGCGGTTCCAGAAAGCGAAGATGCTGCTGGAGCTGGTGGGCCTCGACGCCCGGCACCTGCGCCGCTATCCGCATTCCTTCTCGGGCGGCCAGCGCCAGCGTCTCGGCATCGCCCGGGCGCTGACGCTGTCGCCCTCGGTGCTGCTGTGCGACGAGCCGGTGTCGGCGCTGGACGTCTCGGTGCAGGCCCAGGTGCTCAACCTGCTGAAGGACCTGCAGAAAGGCCTCGGGCTTTCCTATATTTTCGTCTCTCACAACCTTGCGGTGGTGGACTATGTCTCGGACGTCATCGCCGTGATGTGCCGCGGCCACATCGTCGAGCAGGCGCCGCGGGCGGCGCTGTTCCGCAACCCGGCCCACCCCTACACCCAGGCGCTGCTGGCGGCGGTGCCGGAGCCGGACCTGAACCATCCGCTGGATTTCGCCAGGCTGCGCTCGGGCCGGTTCTCCGAGCCGGCCGCCTGGCCGGAGCCGTTCCGGCTGGCGGAAGGCGACTCCGGCGCCATGCGCGAGATCGCGCCGCAGCATTACGTGCGCTTCGGCGCGGCGCAGAGGGCCGCGGCATGACGGATGCGCGCCTCGCCCTCTCCCGGCGGCGGCTGCTGCAGGCCGGCGCCGCGCTCGCCGCCCTGCCGGGCCTGGCCGCCATCATCCCCGCCGCGGCGCAGGCCGGCGGCGAGAGCCCGCTGCTGGCGCCGCGGGTGGCCGCCGGCCAGCTGCCGCCCCTGAAGGACCGCCTGCCGCTCGATCCGCTGGTGGTGGACCTGCCCGCCGCCGGCCGGCGCAACGGCGTGCAGGGCGGCGACATGGTCACCCTGATCGCCCGCGCCCGCGACATCCGCTACCTCTCGGCCAACGCCTACACCCGCCTGGTCGGCTACAACGAGAAGCTGGAGCTGAAGCCGGACATCCTGGCCGCCATCGACGTGGAGGACGGCCGCGTCTTCACCCTGCGGCTGCGGCGCGGCCACCGGTGGTCGGACGGGCGCCCGTTCACGGCGGAGGACTTCCGCTATTACTGGGAGGACGTGGCCAACAACGAGGCGCTGAGCCCGGTCGGCCCGCCGCTGTTCCTGCTGGCGGGCGGGGAGAAGCCCGTCTTCACCGTCATCGACGACCACACCGTCCGCTATGAGTGGCGCAGGCCGAACCCGCTGTTCCTGCCGGCGCTGGCCGCGCCGCAGGATCCCTACATCTACCGGCCGGCGCATTTCCTGCGGAAATTCCACGCCCGCTACGCCGACGCGGCGCAGCTGCAGCAGCGGGTGACCAAGGCGCGGGTGAAGTCCTGGGCGTCGCTGCACAACCGCGTCGACGCCATGCTGGAGAACGCCACCCCGGAGCTGCCGACGCTGTATCCGTGGCGGCCGGCGGAGGCCGGGCCGACGCGCATGGTGTTCGAGCGCAACCCCTATTTCCACCGCATCGACACCCAGGGCGTGCAGCTGCCCTATGTGGACCGGGTCATCGCCGACATCGCCTCGGCCAGCCTGTTCGCAGCCAAGACCAACGCCGGCGAGGTGGACCTGCTGGCCCGCGGCCTGACCATGGCCGACATTCCGGTGCTGAAGCAGGGCCAGAAGCGCCACAACTACACCACGCTGCTGTGGCGCATGGCCCGCGGCTCGGAGCTGGCGCTCTATCCCAACCTCACCTGCACCGATCCGGTGTGGCGCAGGCTCAACCGCGACGTGCGCTGGCGGCGGGCGCTGTCGCTCGCCATCGACCGGCGCACCATCAACAACGCCCTGCTGTTCGGCCTCGGCAAGGAGGGCAACAACACGGTGATGGAGGACTCGGCGCTGTTCCGCCCCGAGTACCGCACCCTCTGGGCGGCCTGGCGGCCGGACGAGGCGGCGCGCCTGCTCGACGACATCGGCCTCGCCGCCGGCCCCGGGGGCCTGCGCCAGCTGCCGGACGGGCGGCCGCTGGAGGTGGTGGTGGAGGTGGACGGCGACACCGGCCTCGCCGTGGACACGCTGGAGCTGGTGGCGGAATTCTGGCGCGAGGTGGGGGTGAAGCTGTTCATCAAGCCCCAGGACCGCGCCATCCTGCGCAACCGCGCCTATGAGGGCCGCGCGGTGATGGTGGCCTCCGCCGGGCTGGACAACGCCATTCCCACCGCCAGCATGGCGCCCTTCGAGCTGGCGCCGGTGCGGCAGGACAATTTCTCCTGGCCGAAATGGGGCCAGTACGTGGAGACGAAGGGCAAGAGCGGCGAGCCCTGCGACGACCCGGTCGCCCGGCGGCTGCTGCGCGCCATGCAGGAGTGGACAGAAACCACCGACGAGACCGTGCAGGCCCGCTGCTGGCACGAGATGCTGGCGCTGCACGCCGACAACCTGTGGAGCATCGGCACCGTGGCCGGCGCCCTGCAGCCGGTGGCCATGCGCGACGGCCTCGTCAACTTCCCGAAAACGGCGCTGTACAGCTGGGCGCCGACAGCGCTGCTTGGAATTTACCGCATGGACGAGCTGTTCTGGGACGACGCCCGCCGGCGCAGCGGAGGCGCGCCATGATCGCTTTCCTGATCCGTCGCCTCGCCGCCATGGCCGTGACGCTGCTGCTGATCAGCGCGCTGGTGTTCATGATCATCAAGCTGCCGCCGGGCGACTTCCTCAGCAACCAGATCGCCGAGCTGCGCGCCCAGGGCGGCGACGCGGCCGCGGCCAAGGCGGCGTTCCTCATCCGCCAGTACGGCCTCGACCGGCCGGTGTGGGAGCAGTACCTGGTGTGGCTGGGAGTGTGGCCCGGCCCGTCCGGCTTCTCCGGCCTGCTGCAGGGCGACTGGGGCTGGTCGTTCGAATATGACCGGCCGGTGACCGAGGTGGTGGGCGACTCCCTGTGGCTGACGCTGCTGGTCAACGTGGCGGTGGTGCTGTTCGTGCACGTGGTGTCGATTCCCATCGCCATCTATTCCGCGGTGCGCCAGTATTCGTTCGGCGACTATGTGGCGACGCTGTTCGGCTATCTCGGCCTTGCGGTGCCGAACTTCCTGCTGGCGCTGGTGCTGCTCTATTACCTCAACCACTGGTTCGGCGTCTCCATCGGCGGCCTGTTTGACCCGCAATACGCCAACGCCCCGTGGTCGTGGGAGAAGGTGAAGTCGCTGCTGCAGCACATGATCGCGCCCACCCTGGTGATCGGCCTCTCGGGCACGGCGGCGATGATCCGGCGCATGCGCGCCAACCTGCTCGACGAGCTGGGCAAGCAGTATTACGTGACGGCGAAGGCCAAGGGCCTGCCGCCGGCGCGGGCGCTGCTGAAATATCCGTTCCGCATGGCGCTGAACCCGTTCGTGGCCGACATCGGCAACATCCTGCCGGGGCTGGTCTCCGGCTCGATCCTGGTGTCGCTGGTGCTGAGCCTGCCGACGGTGGGGCCGGTGCTGCTGGCGGCGCTGCGCAGCCAGGACCAGTACCTCGCCGCCTTCATCCTGATGTTCGTGGCGACGCTCACCGTGGTGGGCATGCTGGTCTCGGACCTGCTGCTGGCGTGGCTGGACCCGCGCATCCGCATGGGCGCGCGGTGAGAAGAGGCGAGGAAAGAGCATGACCAGCGCCGCCCCGCCCTCCGCCGCCGTCCCGCCGGAACGCGACCGGCCGCGCACGCCGCATTTCGTCGACGACGCGCCGTTCGACCCCGGGGCCTCCGAGCCCACCATCAATGACGACGAGCGCTTCCTGCGCGCATCGGCGCTGACGCTGATCTGGTGGAAGTTCCGCCGCAACCGCCTGGCGGTGGCGTCGGCGGCGCTGCTGCTGGCGCTTTACGCCGCGCTGCCGTTCGTGGAGGTGATCGCGCCCTATGAGCTCACCCGCCGCAACGGCGACTTCCTCTACGCGCCGCCGCAGCCGGTGCATCTGTTCCACAAGGGCGAATTCATCGGGCCGTTCGTCTATCCCTACAGCTTCACCTTCGACGAGGAGACCTTCACCCGCGCCTACACGGTGGACGAAAGCCGGCCGCAGAAGCTGCGCTTCTTCTGCCAGGGCGACCCCTACCTGTTCTGGAACCTGTTCGAGAGCCGCTTTCACCTGGCGTGCCCGCCGGAAGGCGGAACCTTCTTCCTGCTCGGCACCGACCGGCTGGGGCGCGACCTGTTCTCGCGCATCGTCTACGGGGCGCGCATCTCGCTCACGGTGGGTCTCGCCGGCATCGCCGTGTCATTCGCGCTGGGGCTGTTTTTCGGCGGCCTCGCCGGCTATCTCGGCGGCTGGGTCGACAACGTCATCCAGCGGCTGATCGAGATCCTGCGCTCGCTGCCGGAGCTGCCGCTGTGGCTGGCGCTGTCGGCAGCGCTGCCGGCCAACTGGAGTCCGGTCCTCGTCTTTTTCGGCATCACCATCATCCTCGGGCTGCTGGACTGGCCGGGGCTGGCGCGGGCGGTGCGCTCCAAGCTGCTGGCGCTGCGCGAGGAAGACTTCGTCAAGGCGGCGGAGCTGATGGGCGCCTCGCGCACGCGCATCATCTCGCGCCACCTGATCCCGAACTTCATGAGCCACCTGATCGCCTCGGCGACGCTGTCGATTCCCTCGATGATCCTCGGCGAAACGGCGCTGTCGTTCCTGGGGCTCGGCCTCAGGCCGCCAATCACCAGCTGGGGCGTGCTGCTCAACGAGGCGCAGAACCTCGCCGCCGTGAACCTTTACCCGTGGCTGCTGGCGCCGATCGCGCCGGTGGTGCTGGTGGTGCTGGCGTTCAACTTCATGGGCGACGGGCTGCGCGACGCCGCCGACCCCTATCACTGACCGGCGCCGGCCAGAAACGGGCCGGGGCCGGCGCGCGCCCCGCAGGGCGCGGGCGACGCGGCGCCGGGCGCAGGCGGCGGGGCCTCAGCGGCCCTCGCCCTCCCGGCCGGCGCGCGCCGGCTTCTCCTTCGCCCGCCGCTCGGCGAGAGTGACGAAGGACGGGGCCTTCTCCAGGTCGTCGCGCGACATGTCGAGGCGGATGCGGTCGATCTTGCCCTCGCCGTTGCGCACGATCCCGAGCCGGCTGAACGGCGCCGCCACCTTCTTCTCGCCGACGCCGAGAAAGCCGCCGACGCCGATCACCACGCCGTCCACCCGGCCGTCAGGGCCAATGATCAGGTCGGTGACCGCGCCCACCGCCCGGTCGTCGGAGCCGACGACAGTGAAGCCGATCAGCGTGGTGGCCATGACCTGCTGCGGCGTCTGGCCGGCGAAGAACGCATCCGCCGCGGCGTCCCCGCCAGCCTGACCGGCCCCCGCGCCGCCTGATCCGGCCAGCGCCGCATGACCGCCGGCGAGCATGGCCAGCGCGAGCGCGGCGGGAAGCAGACGTGACAGGCCGCCAGAACGTTTGATCATCCGTTTTCCTCTCGTGCGGCGCGCCGCCGGCGCAGGCCCCGGGGCCGGCCGCCGCGGCCAGCGCCCCTGGCGCCGCCGCGGAGCGCATTCATGAACCGCTCCCGCCGGGCGGGTCCGCGACCCGCTCCGGTGGAGCGCGCCCGCCGGCCGCCGCCCTTGCGGGACCCTTTTCCCGGCCCGGAGCGGCGCGGCATGCGGGCGGCGCGCATAATCCGTTCCCTTCCCATGCCCGCCGAATGGAGCAATTTCGGGACGGTCCGGCCAGAAGGCCCGCGCGGCGAAAGCGCGCTGACGCAAAACGGCCCGGCGCGGGGCCGGGCCGGACCATCATGCGGCTGGCGCCGCCTCAGAAGCGGTAGTTCACGCCGGCGCGCAGCACGTGGTAGCGGTTGCGCTCGTGGATGGTGGCGTTGAAGCCGTCCGCGGCGGCGGTGGCCAGCACGTGCTCGCGCGAACCGAGGTCGAGATAGAGATACTCGCCCTTGAGCGACAGCTGGCTGGTGACGGCGAACTCGACGCCGCCGCCCAGGGTCCAGCCCCAGCGGGCGGCGCTGCGCCGGCGCTCCCAGGCGCCGGCGGCGGACGGGAAGGCCGCGCCGCCCACCACAATACCGTAGGCGCCGGCCATTTCCGCCGTGGAGCGGAGGCTGCCGACCGCCAGACCGCCGGTGGCGTAAACCAGCAGCTGCGGCGTCACCAGCACGCCGAGGCGGCCGCGCAGGGTGCCGTAGCTCGCCAGGCGGGTGCGCACGCGCGCCGCGGCGGCGTAAGTCTCGACGGCCTCCAGGCCGAACGGGCTGGTGACGCTGTGGGCGACCACGCCGACGAAATCCGAGCGGCTGACGGCGTTGCCCCAGTTGTAGTCGGCCTCGACGCCCATCAGGTAACGGTCGACCTGGAAGTTGTAGCCGAGCTGGGCGCCGGCCGTCCCGCTGGCGTCGCCGCGACGCTCCAGGGCGCGGAACACGCCGCCGCCAGTCGCGTCGGTGGAGATGAAAGGCAGACCGGAGACGGCGGCGCGGGCCTCGCTGCCCTGCGACGACACGGCGCCGGCGGAGACGCCCACATAGGCCCCGGTCCATTCCTTCTCCGGCGCCGGCTCCGGCAGCGCCGGCAAGGTTCCGCGAAGCGGCAGGTCGGCGGCGGCCCCCGCAGTGGTCATGGCCGCGAAGACCGCGGCGGCAACAACAATCCTGTTCATCCTTTTTTCCCCCGAACCCACGTTCCGCCGCGGGCCGGGCGGACATGGCGAAGACATCTGTACGGGGCGCATGGTTAATTTTGTGTTATTCGCCGCAATTTTCCGTTTAACCGTATTTTCAACGATATTAACAACCAATATGAAAGAAAGAATAAATAATACATAAACCATACCGAACGGAAAAATCATATTTTCTTCCATACCGGAACAAATATGCGCAAATGCGCCATGATCCCGGCTGGCATTCACGGGCGCCGGAACGCGGCGAACGCCGGCCGGCGCGGCGGCGCGCGCCGCCGCGCCCTGCGTCATCCGCGGGAAATACGCTCCTGCCGCCGGTTCAGTCGATCCGCACCTGCACGCTGTCGCTGGCGCCGCGGGCGTCGATCACAGACACCCGGGCGAATCCGGCGCCGTCCGGCCGCCAGAAGCTCTGGCGGCGGATGTCCGCCTCTCCCACCGGCGCGCCGTTGACGAACCAGCGCAGCGGCGGCGTTCCGCCATTGGCGCGCAGCGCCAGCGGCTCCGCCCCGCCGGCGCCGGCGGAGGCGCCGAGATCCACCCGCGCCCCGTCCGGCGGGAAGGCGATGCGCAGCGGCGCCGTCAGCGTGACCGCCAGCGTCCGCGGCGCGTCGCGGCGCAGGTGGCGCAGCGGCGGCGGCAGGGTGGCGGCGGTGGCCCTGAGCACACCCGGCGGCTGCGGAAGCGGCTGCGGCTCGCCGCCGATGCGGGCGAAGGCGTCGAACAGCACCGGCGCCGCGGCGACGCGCCCGGTGAGCCCCGGAGCCGGCGCGCCGTCCGGCCGGCCGATCCACACCGCCACCGTGTAGCGCCGGTCGTAGCCGATCGCCCAGGCGTCGCGGCTCCCCCAGGAGGTGCCGGTCTTGTAGGCGATGCGCCCGCCGGCGTAGCCGGGCGGCGGCGGCGCCTCGCGCAGGGAGTCGCTCACATACCACGCCGCCAGCGGATCAGTGAGCCGCCGTCCCTGCCCCGGCGGATCGCCACGGCGCCAGCGCAGGGGAATGACGTCGCCGCCGCGGGCGAGGCCGGCGTAGAGCATGGCCAGGTCTGTGAGCGTGACGCCGGCGCCGCCGAGGCCGACCGCGAGGCCGGGAACGGCGTCGTCCGGCAGGACGATGCTGGCGCCGGCCTCCCGCAGCCGCGCCAGCAGCCGCGCCGGCCCCAGCGCCGCCAGCAGCTCCACCGCCGGCAGGTTGAGCGACAGCTGCAGCGCCCTGCGGGCGCTCACGGCGCCGTGGAACCCGGCCTCGAAATTCTCCGGCGCCCAGGCGCCGTAGCGTGACGGCCGGTCGTCGAGAACCGTCTCGGGGTGGGCGAGGCCCTGCTCGAAGGCCAGGGCGTAAATGAAGGGCTTCAGCGCCGAACCGGGCGAGCGCACGGCGCGGGCGGCGTCCACGGCGCCGGCGCGGCTGTCGTCAAAATAGCCGGCGGAGCCGACATAAGCGCGGATCTCGCCCGAGGCGTTGTCCACCGCCACGATGGCGGCGGACAGGCCCGGCCCCAGCGCCCCCGCCCGCTCCTGCGCCAGGGCCTGGAGGCTGGCCTGCAGGCGGCGCTCCACCGTGAGGCGCGCCACGGCCGGCGCCGGCGCGGCGGGCGCGCCGTCCGCCTCACGCGCCGCCTCGCCGGCAAGCGCCCGCAGCGCCAGATGCGGCGCCAGCGCGGGCAGCGGCCGCCGCCCGGCCGGAACCGGCGCCGCCAGCGCCAGCTCCACCTCCGCCGGCCGCAGCACGCCGGCGGCGAGGCCGCGGCGCAGCACCCGCGCGCGCGCGCGCGCCGCGGCGCCGGGATGGCGGTCCGGACGGCGCGCCTCCGGCGACTGCGGCAGCGCCGCCAGCAGCGCGGCCTCCGCCGTGGACAGCCGCGCCGGCTCCTTGCCGAAATAGATGAGCGAAGCGGCGCGCACGCCCTCGATGTTGCCGCCATAGGGGGCGAGCGTCAGATAGGCGGCGAGCACGCCCTGCTTGCCCAGACGCCGCTCCAGCTGCACGGCGCGGACCATCTGGCGCAGCTTGGCGGAGAGGCTGCGCGGGGCGCGCGGCTCCAGCAGCCGCGCCGTCTGCATGCTCAGCGTGGAGGCGCCGGAGACGACGCGGCCATGGCGCAGCAGCTGCCAGGCGGCCCGCGCCAGCCCCAGCGGATCGACGCCCGGATGCGAGTCGAAACGCTGGTCCTCATAGACCTTGAGCAGTTTAAGGAACTGCGGGTCGACGGCGTCGGCGGTCACCGGCAACCGCCAGCGCCCGTCCGCGGCGGCGAAGGCGCGCAGCAGCTGGCCGTCGCGGTCAAGCGCAAGGGCCGACCGCCGCTCCAGCACGGACAGGTCAGGAGGCCCGAGGGCGGCGACGTAACGCTCCAGCGCCAGCGCCGCCCCGGCCAGGGCGAGCGCGGCGGCGCAGCCGGCGACGGCGAGCCGCCGCCGCCAGCGGCGGAGCGGCCGGCCGGCGGGCGGCGGCGGATCTGGCGGGCGCGCAGGCATGCGTCGCTTCCCCTGCTTTTCCCTGGCCCCGCCCCGCTTACGGCGACGTCGCCGGCTCCACGGTCATCATGCCGGAGGCGGTGCGGCCGAAGCGGTCGGGCCGGTACATGTCCTCAACCACCGCCGGCGGATGGACGAACGCCCCCGGCGAAGCCACCCGCACGACATAGCCCACGTTGATGAAGGCCGGCTGGCCCTGGCGCCGCTCATAGGCCGCCACGAAACGGTCGTCGCGATACTCCGTGGCCGCGGGTTCGACGCGGTCCGCGTCGGCGAAGGCGAAGGCCGGCAGGGCGGCGCCGTCCACCAGCTTCGGATTTTCGATCTCCAGGCCGGCCGGCAGGTGGTCCACCACCAGCAGGCGGGCGTCGCGGGTCTCCTGCTCGGTGATGCGCAGCATCACCACGAGGCGCTCGTTCTGCCGCACGCGGGCGGGATCGACCCGGGTTCCGTCGAGGCGGTAGTAGCCGCGCTCGATCCGGTAGCCGCGGGCCAGCGGCGGCTCCGGCGCCGACGGATTGCCCGAGACCGTGATCACCAGCTGCGCCGGAACGTCGCCGGTGTTGACGATGCGGACCGGCTTCGCCAGGGCCGCGGCGTCAAGGCTGGCGAACAGCGGGCCGGAGCGCTCCGCCCCGTCGACGCTCAGGCGCAGCCGGCGCGACTCCTTCTCCATGGCCATGGCCGCCATCAGCAGCCAGGCGTTTTCCTGGGTGCTGGGCCGGGCGGTGACGGCGCGGGCCCCGTCCACCACCGCCACGGCCTTCTGCACCGTGGCGCCGTCCATGCCCGCCTCCATGGCGAGGGCGATGAGGGCGGCGCCGTCGCGCAGCCGCGAGCCGTAATCAGGCCGCCAGCCGTCGTCGCGGCCGGCGGCGAGCGCCTCCGCCGCCCTGGCGAAGGCGGCCGCCGCCCGCACCCGGTCGCCCAGCAGCGCCAGCGCCGCCGCCACCTGGGCGCGCCCCAGCGGCGTGGCGAATTCATCCAGCTTCGTGTCGGCGAGATAGCGCAGGTCGCCCATCACCGGCCTGCCGTTGCGGGCCAGCACATAGACGGCGTAGGCGAGGCCGTCGCTGGTCTCCCGGCTGAAGCCGTCAAGACTGGCCACGGCGTTGCGCAGCCGCTCCAGCGCCAGCAGGAAGGGCTGCTGCGGCACGGCGTAGCCCCGCTCGCGCGCCCGGGTGAGGAAATCGGCGACATAGGCGTCGAGCCACAGGTCGTCGCCGCCTGGCGCCCACAGGCCGAAGGAGCCGGCGGAATCCTGGCGCGACAGCACCCGGGCGATGGCCTCGTTCACCTGGGCGTCGATCCGTTCGCGGGTCAGCGCCGGGCGCATGGCGGCGACGGCGTCAGCCTGCAGCAGCGGCAGGGCGCGGCTCACCGTCTGTTCGGTGCAGCCGTAAGGATAGGTCTCCAGCGCCTGCAGCAGCGCCGGCGCGTCGAGGGCGGCGAAGCGCGTGGCCGCCACCGACGCCACGCCGGTTCCCGGAACAATGGTCGCCAGCAGGTCCGCGCCCAGCTCCACCGCCGCGCCGGGCGGCAGCGGGCGCGCCATGCGGCGCGCCAGCGCCGGCTGGCCGGGCTGGACGCGGAAGGAGACCGTCTGCTCCGCCTCCACTCCCTGGCCCTTCACGGCGATGGCGAAACTGGCCACGCCGGGGGCCCGGGCGACGACCGGAATGTCGAAGGCGGCCGCCGCGCCCCTAGCGAGGGTGACGCGGCGCTTCAGCGCGCCGGCCGGCGCCTCGGCCGGACCGTCCGCCGTCACCGTCACCTCATAGTCGCCGGCCGGCCCGTCCACATTGTCCACCTTCACGTGCACGCGCGACCGGTCGCCGATGGCGAGGAAGCGCGGCGCGGTGGGAAGGATCGCCACCGGATCGCGCACGATGACGTCGGCGCTGGCCGAGCCGACCCGCCGCGCGCTCCAGGCGGTGGCCATCACCCGCAGGGCGCCGTTGAAGGCCGGAATGTCGAAAGTCACCACGGCGCGGCCGTCCGGCCCCACCTTCACCACGCCGGAATAGCGGGCGAGCGGCGCCTGGGTCGGCGGATCGCCGTGCATGGTCACGGCGGCGTCGCCGCCGGAGCGCAGCGCGCCGGGCGCCCCCTGCATGCCGTCGATCAGATAGCCGTAAAGATCGCGCGCCGCCGCGCCCAGCCGCCGCTGGCCCAGATAGTGCGCCTGCGGCTGCGGCGGCTCGTAGCGGGTGAGGTTGAGGATGCCCACGTCCACCGCGGCGACGGTGACGAACGCCTCCTCCCCCGGCTGCAGGCCGGCGAGCGTCACCGGAACGGCGAGCTGGCCGCGCGGCCGGATCTGCGCCGGCGTCTCCAGCTTCACCGCCAGCTCGCGGCTGGCGCGGTCGACGCTGAACCAGGCGAGGCCCACGGCCCGCCCGGGCATGCGCCTGGCCTCCACGTCCAGCGGCCGGTGGGCGAAGGCCAGCGCCCATGCGCCCGGCCCCCACGCGTCGCGCACGGGAACCTTCACCGTGGTTCCGCCGGCGTCAAGCGACACCGCCTGCTCATGCGCCACCCGGTCGGTGACGACCATCAGCGTGGCCGTGCCGGCGAAGCCGGAGCGGATGCGCGCCTCCAGCACCTCGCCGCCGCTCTGGTCCGGGCGGTTGAGGGTCAGCTCGAGCGCGTCCGGGACGTCGGCCCCGCCTTCGCCGCCGTAGCCGACGCCGAAGGAGACGCTGGTGAGCGCGGCCTCACCGTCATCAGCGGCGACCTCCAGCCGCCATGCGCCCCAGTCGACAGGCGCGGCGACGCGCGCCGGCGCCTCCGGCGTGGTCTCCACCGTTCCGTCAGCGACGCGGCGGGTGGTCTTCACCGGCTCGAAATTCCACGAGCCGCCGGCGTTGAACCACTGGTAGCGGCGCTCCACCCGGTAGAGACTCCATCGCAGCCGTTTCCGCAGCCGCGTTCCGTCCGGCTGCGCCATGACGACGTCGAACGCGGCCATCGCGCCGGCGGACAGGTCGCCGAACAGCTTCTTCACGCCGATCACCGGCCCCGCCGGCAGGATGGGCAGCGTCACCGTGCGGGCCACGGCGCGGCCGCCGTCCTCGCTCACCCGCAGCGTCACCTTCGCCTGCAGCGGCCGCGCCGCCGTAACCTCGGGCACTGGCACGACCGCCCCGGCGCGGCCGGCGCCGTCGGTGCGGCCAAGGTCGTCGAATTCGGCGGTCGCCGGCTCCACCTCCTCGCTGTCGACGCCGACGGCGTAACCCTCCAGCCCCTTCACCGCGCTGGCCTCCGCCTTGCCGACGGTGACCTCGCCGGACAGCGCAAGGCCGGAACCCGGCGCGCCATAGAGATAGCGGGCGGCGACGTCGATGCGGGCCGGCGCGCCCGGTTTCAGCGCCGCGGCGGCCGGCGTCGCCGTCACCTCGAGGCGCTCGGGCGTGTAATCCTCGACAAGAAAGGCGGTTTCGCCCACCGGCTCGCCCCTGGGGTCGGCGTAGGCGAGCACCCGCCACACGCCCGCCTGGGCGCCGGAGAGCAGCGGCACGGCGAGGGAGCGGCCGCCGAGGCCCTCGTCCTTCACGGCGTCGCGGCGGTATTCGACGCCGTCCGGGCGGCGCACCACCAGGGTCAGCGGCGCGCCCGTGACGGCGATCCCGCGGTTGTCGCGCAGCATGGCGGTGATGAACGCGGTCTCGCCCGGGCGGTAGACGCCGCGTTCGGGGAAGACATAGGCGTCGAGCGCGCCCGGCGCCGGCCGGCCGCGATCGCCGCGGTCGGTGAGATCAAAGGGAGTCTGCTCCAGGTCGAGGAAGTTGTAGTCGCCGTCCGGACCGCTGGCCACCACCATGCCCGGCGCCATGCCGCCCCTGCCGCGGGCGAGGCCGGGATCGAAGGTGACGCCGCCGTCGGGGCCGGTAGCGCGCGTCGCCAGCACCTCGTTGTTGCGGGCCAGCAGCCGCACCTCGACGCCCGCCACCGGCCGCGCCGTGGCCAGCGAGCGCACCAGCACGCGCACGCCATTGTCCGTGGAGACGGCGGTGAGACCGAGGTCAGAGACCACGAACCACTGGGTGGCGCGGTCGCCGTAGTCGTCGTCGCCAGCCAGCGGCGCGGCGGCGGCCGGCCGCGCGGTCATGACATAGACGCCCGGCTGCAGCCGCCCCACCGCCGCGTGCACCGGAAAGGCGGTGATGACGTCGGCGTTGAGCTGCGGCGACTTCACCTCCAGCTCGCCGGACCAGATCTTCTGGCCCGTGGTGTCGATCACCTGGTCGATGCCGTGGCGCGACAGCTGCGACAGGAAGGAGCCCGAGCGCACCGTGGGCAGCAGCGCGCGGTCGCCGATGCGCGCCAGCTCGATCTGCACCGCGCTGGTGTTGACGGAGACCACGGGAATCCCCTCCTGCCCCATGCGCGGCAGCACGTAATTGCGGCCGGTGAACCGCACGGAGGGGGCGCGGTCGCGCACGTAGATCTGGTAATCGGCGTTCGCCAGCAGCGTCTCGCCCACGGCCGAGGGCAGCCCCTGGCGCAGCACCACGCCATAGCTCTGGCCGTGCTTCAGCCCGTCCACGCACAGCTGCGAGTCTTCGGCGCTCACCGCGGCGCCGGCGGCGCCGGTCACGGCCACATAGGGGGCGAAGTCGACGCGTCCGCGGGCCAGCGGATCGGAGAAGGTGAAGCACGCCCGCGGCGACGCGGAATCGGAATCGACCCTGTAGCCGGTGACGCGGAAACCGCGCCGCTCGCGCAGCGCCCGCCAGGTTTCGGCGACGGCGGGATTGTTCTCCAGCGCCAGCGAGGCGGCGTAGGCGTCCAGGGCGGGCCGCCATGCGCCCGCCGCCGCCAGCGCCGCCCCGAGCAGCGCCAGATGCGCCGCCCTGGGGGCGCGCTCCGGCGCGCGCTGGTAGGCGGCGTAGGCCGCGGCGGCGGCGTCGCCGCGCAGCCGCCAGGGGTTGAGGCCGGGCGCCGGCTGGCCGTCTCCGGAGGCGGCCTGCGCCGCGGCGAGCGCGGCGCGGGCGTAAAGCGCCATGGCCCCGGCGTCGGCGCCATGGCCGGCGACGGCGTCACGGGCGGCGGCCAGGGCCGCGTCCCATTGCCGGCGGGCGAGAGCGGCGTCAACGGCGGAGCGCAGCTGGGCCAGCGGCCGGCGCGCGCCCTCCCCCGCCTCGCGCTTCAGCCGCGCCTCCAGCCGCACCGCGTCGCTGGCCAGATCCTCGCGCGCATAGGGCGCCGCGGCGGGCGCGCCGTCGCGGCGGGCGGGCTGGGCCTGCGCCGCGGCTACGGACAGGGGCGACGAAACGTGATCCGGAAAGAGGCCGCCGGCCAGCGCCATGACGGCGAGGCATAACGCCGCCCGGAGGCGGCCGGCGGAGACGCGCCGCCCCGGCCGGAGCGGCTGCGGGCCGCCGCGGTCCACGCCCGCCGTGGCTGCGCCGGAATCGTGCCTGTCCATCGCCCACTCCCACGCTGCGGCGCGCCGGCGCGCGCTGGCGACGGCGCCGGCCGCTTTCCTTCATCAGGAGTGGGAGACTAGCGCCGGGACCGGCCGCGCGTCACCCAAAATCACGGCGACGGGCGCTGCGCGCGCCGCCGCCCGGCAGACGGCGCGCCGCCGGCGGCTCAGACCTCGTTCTCGTCCAGCAGGTCGAGCACGCCGCGCACGGGAATGTGCAGGCAGTCGGGGCGGGTCTCCAGTTCGTGACTGATCTCCAGCAGCGAGCGCGCCAGCAGGCACAGGCGCAGCAGCCGGGCGCGGGCGGCGCCGTCGGCGATGGCGACGTCAGAGCCGGCCACGGCGCGGTCATAGCTCTCCAGGGCCGCCGCCATGGCCATTTCGCCCCAGCGCCGCGCCGAGGCGGCGAGCGCGTCGTCCATGTGCGGAATGCGCTGGCTGACGTGGCTCAGCACGGTTTCGGTGACATAGGCCATGGAGCGCAGCAGGTCGGCCACGTCGCGCAGCGGCGTGGTCTTGCGCCGGCGCTGGTCCACCGGCCGCCCGGGAACGCCCTCAAAGTCAATGATGGTGACGTCGCCATGATTGATGAGGAAATTCCGCAGGTTGAGGTCGCCGTGGATGCGGATGGCGAGGCCGGCGGGCTCGGCCCCGGCCAGGGCGTCGATCAGCTCGCGGCATTCGCCCTCGCGGGCCACGAGCCGCGTGGCCAGCTCGCGCAGGCGGGCCAGCGCCGGCGAACGGTCCGGCGAGGCCAGCAGGCCGCGCAGCCCGTCAAAGGCGCGGGCTGCCTCCTCGTGGGCCTCGCGGGCGATCAGGTCGACGCCGGCGCCGTCCAGCCGCTCCGGACTGAAGTCCGGATCCGGCGAGGGCCGGGCCAGGGCGCGGTGCATTTCGCCGACGCGCTGGCCGATGATGGCGGCGTAATGGCCGAAGGAGGCGAAGGCCTCGTCGGCCGACGGCCGGTCCGCCACCGGCAGCATGGAGAGATGCTCGATCTCGCGCAGCATCACGTCGCTGGCCACGCGCCAGGCGTCGCCCTGGTTGCGGACGTACTCCTGCAGCAGCGCCAGCATGGTGACGGTTCCGTCCGCCGCCACATGGCGCACGCTGCCGAGGTAGCGCGGCGTGTGGGCGAAGCCGGCGACCTCGGTGAGGTAGCGGCACATCTCCTCCTCCGGATGCACGCCGTGCTGCAGGCGCCGGTATAACTTCAGCACCATGCGCGCGCCCAGCGCCATGGAGGTGTTGCTCTGCTCGAGACCCATGCGCGACATGTCGGCCGGATCGAGCGCCGGCGCGTCGGCAAGGCCGCCGCCGCTGCGGAACTCGACGAAGCCGCCGGCCCGGGTGGGCACGCGGGCGCCGCAGCGCATGCCCTGCACCATGTCGATGATGAATTCGGGCGCGGCCTCCGCCCCGTGCAGCACGCCCATGCGCGAGCCGCGGCGCAGCCGAGCCACGGCGTAGGGCAGCAGCGCCTCGCTGTCGGCCTCCTCGTTCACCGCCATGGGCACGAAATACTGCTGCTTCGAGCCGTCGCGCAGGGTGACGTCCACCAGGGTGAGCAGGTAGCGCCAGTCGTCGACGGCGCCGGGCGCGGGGGCGGCGTCGGCCACCGCGGTGGCGGCTATGCGCCGGCGCCGGCCCGGGAACCAGCGGCGGCTGGCCAGATAGCGCGGCAGCGCCTCACGGGTCAGCGCCTCGCCTTCCCGGCCGTCCAGCAGCTCCTGCGGCCGGCCGGTGAGGATCAGGGTGAACAGCTCCGGCACGGGGCGCGGGCTGTAGGCCTCCTCGGCGGCGGTGACCTTCTGCAGGCGGAACCAGTAGAAGCCGTAGGCCGGCAGGGTGATCTGGTACGGCAGCTCGGTCACCGGCGGGAACACGGCGCCGCCCGTCATCTCCACCAGCCGCCAGCCGGCGAACTCGGAGAGGTCCATCTCCGCCGCCTGGGGCGCGCGCGAGAGGTTGCAGACGCACAGGATGGTCTCGTCCTCAAAGGCGCGGACATAGGCGAGGATGCGCCGGTTCTCCGGATAGATGAAGCGCATGGAGCCAAGGCCGAAGGCGCGGGTGTTGCGCCGCACGGCCACCATGCGCCGCATCCAGTTGAGCAGGCTGGAGGGGTTGCGGCGCTGGCTCTCCACGTTCACGGCCTCAAAGCCGTAGACCGGATCCTGCACCGGCGGCAGCACCAGCCGGGCCGGATCGGCGCGGCTGAAGCCGCCGTTGCGGTCCGGCGACCACTGCATGGGGGTGCGCACCCCGTCGCGGTCGCCGAGATAGATGTTGTCGCCCATGCCGATCTCGTCGCCGTAATAGATCACCGGCGTGCCGGGCATGGAGAGCAGCAGGCTGTTGAGCAGCTCGATCTTGCGCCGGTCGTTCTCCAGCAGCGGCGCGAGGCGGCGGCGGATGCCGAGGTTGAGCCGGGCGCGGGCGTCGGCGGCGTAGGTCTTCCAGAGGTAATCGCGCTCCTTTTCGGTCACCATTTCGAGCGTCAGCTCGTCATGGTTGCGCAGGAAGATGGCCCACTGGCAGTGATCGGGCAGCTCCGGCGTCTGGCGCATGATGTCGGTGATGGGGTGACGCTCCTCGCTGGCCACGGCCATGTACATGCGCGGCATCAGCGGGAAGTGGAACGCCATGTGGCACTCGTCGCCCCTGCCGAAATAGGCGGCGATGCCCTCCGGCCACAGGTTGGCCTCGGCCAGCAGCATGCGGTCCGGATAGCGCGCGTCGATGAAGGCGCGGATCTTGCGGATCACCTCATGGGTGCCGGGGAGATTGTCGCAGCTGGTGCCCTCCTCCTCCACCAGATAGGAGATGGCGTCGAGGCGCAGCCCGTCCACGCCCAGTTCGAACCAGTGCTCCATGATCTGCAGCACCGCCTGCAGCACCGCCGGATTCTCGAAATTGAGGTCTGGCTGGTGGGAGTAGAAGCGGTGCCAGTAATAGGCGCCGGCCACCGGGTCCCACGTCCAGTTGGACTTCTCCACGTCGCAGAAGATGATGCGGGCGTCCCTGTAGCGCTCGTCGGTGTCCGACCAGACGTAGAAGTCGCGCTCGGGCGAGCCGGGCGGCGCGTGGCGGGCCCGCTGGAACCAGGGATGCTGGTCGGAGGTGTGGTTGATGACCAGCTCGGTGATCACGCGCAGGCCGCGGGCGTGCGCTTCGTGAATGAAGCGCCGGAAGTCGTCCATGTCGCCATAGGCGGGATTGATGTTGTGATAATCGGCGATGTCGTAGCCGTCGTCCTTCAGCGGCGAGGGATAGAAAGGCATCACCCAGATGGCGGTCGCGCCGAGATCGCGAATGTAATCGAGCTGGGCCGTCAGTCCGGCGAAATCGCCCACGCCGTCATTGTTGGAGTCAAAGAACGACTTGACGTGCACCTGGTAGATGATGGCTTCACGATACCAGTGGATGTCATCGCGATTGATCATGCCACGCCCTTGTGTTGCGGCCGCCGCGGACCGTCGGGGGAGGACGGAGAAGGACGGGCTTCTCGTCCCGTCCTGACGGTCGCGACACTCCCATCTGGCGACCGGCGCCACAAATCACGCCTGTGACAGGCGCGTTTCGCTGCGCCGGAGCGGGAGGCTGCAAGTCAAATGCAGCCTAATTCTGGCGAAAGGTCCATGGCGACGCGGCGAACATCCGCCCCGCGAGAGAGCCGCGCGCCTGTTTTTGCGGCGCCGCGGCGCGACAGGACGCCGCCCCGGCCTTGACGCGGACGGCCAGGGAACAAAACTTTGTCGTGGGGGTTCGTACCCCGGGGAGCCTTTCCCCCGGGGCCTGGGCCCGCGGCCGGAGCGCGCCCGTGGCGGCGTCTCCAGCCGGAGCGTCCGTCTGGCGGGCGTCTCAACCAGCGCCCGCCTCGCGGGCGCCTGCGCCAGCGGACCACAGGCTGCTTTCCGGAGCCGCCGGCCCGCCGGTCCGTTCTCCGGATGATTTGCGGCGACGCCGCTGGCCCATGGCCGTCAACCTTGGCCGTTACGCGAGACTTCACGCGCCGCATCCGCCGGCCTGTCCGGGGGCGCGCGCCCCGCAGGGGCGGCCGTCTCGCGCCGGCCTGCAAGCACAGGGGGCTGGAGGCCCTTGCGACGGCGGACGGCGGCCGGCGCAAGGCTGATCCGGCGTGACAATGGACGATCTGGCGTTTGATGGTGAAAGCGAAGCCCTGTTTCTGGACATAGACGGCACCCTGCTCGACATCGCCGCCCGTCCTGGCGACGTGAGCGTGCCGGCCACGCTGAAGGACAGCCTGCGGGCGCTCGCCCGGCGCGCCGGCGGCGCGCTGGCGCTGGTGAGCGGGCGCGCCATCCGCGACATCGACCGCCTGTTCGGCGACCTGAAGCCGCGGGCGGCGGGCTGCCATGGCGGCGAGCTGCGGCTCCTGCCCGGCGGCGACATTTTCATGGCCGCCGCCGGCCGGCTGCCGGAAACCATCATGCGTCATGTGACGCGCCTCGGCGCCACGCACCGGGGCCTGCTCATCGAAGACAAGGGCCTGTGCGTCGCCGTGCATTACCGGGGCGCGCCGACCCTGGGCCCCGCCCTGCGCCACGAGCTGGAAAGCCTGATCGCCCGCAGCGGCGAGACCGGACTGACCATCCTGCCCGGGCGACTGGTTTACGAGATCAAGCGGGCCGACACCGACAAGGGCGCGGCCGTCGAAGCCTTCATGCGCCAGCCGCCGTTCGCCGGGCGCCGGCCGCTGTTCATCGGCGACGACATCACCGACATCGCCGGCTTCCGCGCGGCGATCCGGCATGGCGGCCGCGCCTGGGCGGTGGGCCGGGACCTCGGCCCCGCCCGCCGGCGCTTCGGCGACGCCGCCGAGGTGCGCGCCTGGCTCCATGCCGAGGCGCGCAAGGCCGCGGACGCCGCGGCGCGGCCGGCCGCGCCCGCCCGGACGGCGCAGGAGCAGACCGGCGCGCCCGGCAATGACGACGCCGCGGCCGGCCCGGTCGCGGCTGAGGCCGGCGAAGGGGCCGCCGGCGCGGCGCCGCAGCCGGCGTTCGGCCGCGTGGCCGCGCGGGGCTGACTGGCGCGGCGACGCCGCAAACGGGCGTCGCGACCGAGCGGACATGCGCCGCCGCAGCCGGCGTCGCGGTTGCGGCCAGGGCGAAACATACGGCCCTGCGGAGATTCGCTCCGGGCGCCGCAACCACAGGAGACGGGGCGCGCGCCAGCCGGCGGGCCCCCCGCGAAACAGGAGGAGGAGACTGTTGTCGCGCCTGATTGTCGTATCAAACCGGGTTGCGTTGCCCACGGACGGAAAACCCCAGGCCGGCGGCCTGGCGGTGGCGGTGCGCGCCGCGCTGAAAAACCGGCCGGGAGTCTGGTACGGCTGGAGCGGGCGGGTGTCCGACCAGCCTGACAGCCGGCCGGAGTTTCTCGAGCACGGGGGCGTGCAGTACGCCGTCACCGACCTGTCGGCGGCGGATTTCCAGGAATATTACAGCGGCTTCGCCAACCGGGTGCTGTGGCCGATCCTGCATTACCGGGTGGACCTGGCGGAATTCTCCCGCCTCGACCTCTCCGGCTACCTGCGCGTCAACGAGTGGTTCGCAGCGCAGGTGTCCGACATGCTGCAGCCGGACGACGTGGTCTGGGTGCACGACTATCACATGATGCCCCTGGCGCGCTTCCTGCGGCGGCGCGGGCACCAGAACCGCATGGGCTTTTTCCTGCACATTCCGCTGCCGCCGCCGGAGATCCTGCAGGCGCTGCCGCACCACGCCGAGGTGGTGGGCGCGCTGGTGGATTTCGACCTTGTGGGCTTCCAGACGCCCAATGACCGGGACAATTTCGCCCGTTACCTGCAGGAGGCGGGGGCCGCCGGCCGCGCCGGGGCCGCGCGCTTCGACATCGGCGGGCGGCGGGTGCATCTCGGCGCCTTCCCGGTCGGCATCGACGCCGCCTTCATGAAGAAGGCGGCGCGTCGCGGCGCGGCCACCCGCTTCATGCGCGAGCTGAAGGCCAGCCTCGGCGACGCCGCCATGATCATCGGCGTCGACCGGCTGGACTACTCGAAGGGCATCGCCGGACGTCTGGACGCCTATGAGCAGTTCCTGGCCGAAAACGCCCGGTGGCGCGGCCGCGTCAGCTACGTGCAGATCACCCCCAAAAGCCGCTCCGACATCCCCGAATACATGGAGATGGACCGGCAGGTCAGCGAGAAGGTCGGCCACATCAACGGCGCCTGGGGCGACGTGTCGTGGACGCCCATCCGCTACATCAACCAGAGCTATTCGCGCACGGCGCTGGCCGCCATCTACCGGTGCGCCCGGGTGGGGCTGGTGACGCCCCTGCGCGACGGCATGAACCTGGTGGCCAAGGAATATGTGGCCTCGCAGGATCCCGAAGATCCAGGCGTGCTCATCCTGTCGCGCTTCGCCGGGGCGGTGCGGGAGCTGCGCGAGGGCGCGCTGGTGGTCAATCCGCACGAGATCGAGGGCGTGGCCCAGGCCATCCGCCAGGCGCTGGAAATGCCGCTGGAGGAGCGCAGGGCGCGCTACCTGCGCATGATGCGCGTGGTGGAGAGCCAGGACATCGCCGCCTGGGCCAACGAGTTCCTCGACGCCCTGGAGATGAGCCAGGCCCGCCGCGGCCTCGTCGCCAACCTGCGCACCATGTTCATGTGAGCGCGGCGCGCGGGCGCGGCGCCCGCCCCGGCCCGCGGGGCGCACGGACGCATGTTCGCCCCGGTCCCCGCGAGCGCCTGCGGAAGCAAGCAGGCGCCCCCGCTACATCCATGACCACATGCGCAAGGCGCGCCGGCCCCGACAGGGACCGGCGCGCCTTGCGTCTGCGGACAGGAAAGGGCGCGATCAGACGCCGCGCGGGCTCATGAAGCCGAGCGAGGCCAGCTCCTCGCCGCGGCCCTCGCTGCGGGCGTCGCGGCGCGCCGCCGGCGCGCCCTCGCGGCCGCGCGGCGCCTGGCCGGGATGCGGCCGGCGCTGGCCGCGCGCCTCCGCGGCGGCCGGGCGGGCATGGTCGTTGCGGCCCTCGCCCCGGGCCGGGGGCTGCTGCGGCTCGCGCTGCTGGCGCCCGGCCGCCGGCCGGGCGGCGCGGCGCTCGCCG
Source organism: Camelimonas abortus (assembly GCF_042432745.1). Lineage (NCBI taxonomy): Bacteria > Pseudomonadati > Pseudomonadota > Alphaproteobacteria > Hyphomicrobiales > Chelatococcaceae > Camelimonas > Camelimonas abortus. The sequence goes on from NZ_JBHLWR010000006.1 coordinate 1,526,653, forward strand.
TCGCGCGCGGCGCCGTTGCGCCCGCTGGCCCCGCCGCGCGGCTGGCCGCGGCGCTGCTGCTGCGGCTGGCGCGGCGGACGCGGCGGCTCGGGCGGCAGCTCGACGTGCGCGGCGGCGCAGGGCGCGACCGGAATCGACTGGCGCGTCAGCTTTTCGATCTGGCGCAGCAGCGGCCGCTCCTCCTGGTCGACGAAGGAGATGGCCGAACCGCTCGCCCCCGCCCGCGCCGTGCGGCCGATGCGGTGCACATAGGTTTCCGGCACGTTGGGCAGCTCGAAATTGATCACGTGGGTGACGCCGTCCACATCAATGCCGCGGGCGGCGATGTCGGTGGCCACGAGGATGCGCGTGGTTCCGTCACGGAACCCGTCGAGGGCGCGCTGGCGCTGGCCCTGGCTCTTGTTGCCGTGGATCGCCGCCGCCGCAAGGCCGGCCGCCTGCAGGTGGCGGACAACGCGGTCGGCGCCGTGCTTGGTGCGGGTGAACACCAGGGTGCGGCCGTCGCACTCATGGGCCAGCACATGGGCCAGCTCCGCCCGCTTGCGGGCGCCGTCGACGAAAATCACCTTCTGCGTCACCCGCTCGGCGGTGCTGGACACCGGCGCCACGGCCACGCGCTCGGGATTGTGCAGCAGGTCGGCGGCGAGCGCGGCGATCTCCTTCGGCATGGTGGCCGAGAAGAACAGCGTCTGGCGCCGCGGCGGCAGCGCCTTCACCAGTTTGCGGATGGCGTGGATGAAGCCCATGTCCAGCATCTGGTCGGCCTCATCAAGCACGAAGGCCTCCACGCCGGCGAGCGAGAGCGCGCCTTCCGCAATGTGGTCGAGCAGGCGGCCGGGCGTGGCGACGAGAATGTCGGGGCCGCGGCGCAGCATCTGCGCCTGGGGGCCGTGCGACACGCCGCCGAACACCACGCCGACGCTGACTCGCAGGTGGCGGGCGTAGGCGCGGGCGCAGTCGGCGATCTGGCTGGCCAGCTCGCGCGTCGGCGAGAGGATCAGCGCCCGGCACTGGCCGGGGGCGGCGCGCCCGCCGCTGGCGGCGAGACGGTGCAGCAGCGGCAGGGTGAAGGCGGCGGTCTTGCCGGTGCCGGTCTGGGCGATGCCCATCAGGTCACGGCCGGCAAGCACATGGGGGATGGCCTGCGCCTGAATCGGCGTGGGCGCGACGTAGCCTTCTTCAGCCAGCGCCGCGAGGATCGGCTCAGCAAGGCCGAGGTCCGTAAATGATGTCAATGCAGAAACTTTCGGGGCATCCGCGTCGCCATGGACGGGAGCCGTTGCGGAGCGCCCTGCGTGTGGGGCGTCCAGGAACTGGGCGTCGGCGGGGCGGAGCCAGACTGCTCCGCGCACGGCGGCACGCACGCCGGAGGCCGCCACAGGCGGCTACGGCGCGGATGTAGCGCCCGTTGCGGCGCAAAGTCAAGGACAATCGCCCGCGCCTGCGCCGCGCCGGGCTCAGCGCCACGGCGGCGGAGGCGGACGCCGCGGCGGAGGCGGCGGCGGGCCATAGCGCCGCGGCGGCGGCGGACCGTAACGCCACGGCGGCGGCGGAGGCGGGCCATAACGCCACGGCGGCGGAGGGCCATAACGCCACGGCGGCGGCGGAGGCGGCGGCGGAAGATAACGGTATGGACGGCAGTAGCCCCACGGGTCGCGGGCCCAGCCCGGACCGCACCCCTGCGCCACGAGTTCAACGCCGGGAACCCTGACGCCATGCGGCGCAGGAATCGCCGGCGCGGCTTCGGCAGCGGCGACGAGAGCGGCGGAGGCGAACGCGGAAAACAGCAGCCGTTTCAGAGCTGTCATATGTGACCTCCCGTTGCGACAGGTCGGCGATGACGCCGGCGCCGTCATGCAGCTGCAAGGTTACACGACAGTGGTTGACGAAAATATGCCGTTCCGGCGCCGCTACGCGGTCGTGAAAAACGGGCGAAAAACCATTCCGGGCCGGCCGCCGCGCCCGGCCGCGCCCCTCCGGCGCCACAATCGCCGCGCCCTGCGGCGGCGGGCCGCAGGAAGCGCGCCGCGCGCCCCGCTCAGGGGCCCTGGAGCTTGCGCTTCTGCCAGAACCAGCCGCCGGCGATGGCCAGCGCCACCACCGCGGCCGCCGTCACCAGCAGCGACACCCGCTCCAGCCACAGCGCCGCCGGCAGCCCCAGCGCCAGCAGCGCGCCCACCACGCCGATCTGCCACGAAGCGAGGTGAATGGCGGCGAGCAGCGTTCCCATCGCCAGCAGGCCGAGCACCGCCAGGCCCAGGGCCATGGGCGTCATCGCCGAGAGCACGTCGTCATAGAACAGCACGCGCATGGCGACGATCACCACCAGCCAGTGCAGCGCCTGGCGCACCGCCATGGACAGGCGCTCGCCTTTGGGCGCGCCGCTCCATTCGCTGAGGATGCAGGTTCCGGCGAAAATCACCGCCGTGATCTGCCAGTACAGCGCCGACGACGCCGGCGACAGGCTGGTGAACGCCATGCCGGCGAACACCAGCAGCAGCATGGCCACATAGGGCGCCAGGCTCATCCAGAAACGGCGCGCGCCATCGCGCTCCGGGCCAAAATCCAGCTGCGCGCCGCTCATCTGCGCGTTCTCCCTGCGGTCGTCTCCGCCGCCAGCGGACCAGCCGTCCGGCTCCGGGCCGGCCGGCCCGCCCCCGGCGCCGCGCATGACCATGGCGGCGCCCCTGGCGGCGTGGCGTCTTCACCCGTCCGGCCCGCCGGGCCGGACATCCGCGCGCCGTGCGCCCGCGGACAGGACCACGATCCCACCCGCGCCCGCCGCGCGCAAGGACAAAAGTCCGGATTCACGCGGGAGCGGACATCCGGGCGAAACAGACGCGGACGCCGGCCGCCCGGGGCGGCCGGCGTCCGTCAACGGACATGTCCGACAGGCCGGATCAGACGACCTCGAACAGGCCGGCCGCGCCCATGCCGCCGCCGACGCACATGGTGCACACCACATATTTCACGCCGCGGCGCTTGCCCTCGATCAGGGCGTGGGCGACCATGCGCGCGCCGGACATGCCATAGGGATGGCCGATGGAAATGGCGCCGCCGTTGACGTTCAGGCGCTCGTCGGGAATGCCCAGCCGGTCGCGGCAGTAAACCACCTGCACGGCGAACGCCTCGTTCAGCTCCCACAGGCCGATGTCGTCGATGGTCAGGCCGTGCTGCTTCAGCAGCTTCGGCACGGCGAACACCGGGCCGATGCCCATTTCGTCCGGCTCGCAGCCGGCCACGGCGACGCCGCGATAGACGCCCAGCGGCTGCAGGCCGCGCTTCTCGGCCAGCTTCGCCTCCATCAGCACCGAGGCGGAGGCGCCGTCCGAGAGCTGCGAGGCGTTGCCGGCGGTGACGTGCCTGCCCTCACGGATCACCATGCCGTTCCTGAACACCGGCTGCAGCTGCGCCAGGTTCTCGTAAGTGGTGCCGGGGCGGTTGCCCTCGTCCTTCTCCAGGGTGACGGAGACTTCCCTGACCTCGCCGGTGGCCTTGTCCTGAACCTTCATCACCGAGGGCAGCGGCACGATCTCGTCGTCGAACTTCCCGGCGGCCTGGGCGGCGGCGGTGCGCTCCTGGGACTGGACGGCGTAGCGGTCCTGCGCCTCGCGGGAGACGCCGTAACGCTCGCCGACGATCTCCGCCGTCTCCAGCATGGACATGTAGAGGGCGGGCATGTGCTCCACCAGCCAGGGATCGCGCGCCCGGTACTGGTTCTGGCGCTCGTTCTGCACCAGCGAAATCGATTCGAGGCCGCCGCCGACGACGACGTCCATGCCGTCATGGATGATCTGCTTGGCGGCGGTGGCGATGGCCATCATGCCGGAGGCGCACTGCCGGTCCAGCGTCATGCCGGCGACGGTGACCGGCAGGCCGGCGCGCATGGCGCACTGGCGGGCGAGGTTGAGGCCCTGGGCGCCCTGCTGCATGGCCGCGCCCATCACCACGTCCTGAATTTCGGCCGGATCCACGCCGGCGCGTGCCACCGCATGGCGGATGGCGTGACCGCCCAGCTCCTGGGACTGCGTGTCGTTGAACGCGCCGCGATAGGCCTTGCCGATCGGGGTGCGCGCCGTTGAAACGATGACTGCCTCTCTCATGGCGTCCTCCAGCAAACGGGGCTGTCAGTTGTTGTCGTCATGCGCCGGGGCGCGGCGCCGGGCCGGCCCGGATCAGGGCGCCGGCGCGAACCGGCGCCCCGTTCGGCGAACGCGCGGCGCAGCTGACGCCGCGCGGACGGCTCAGCCGCGCGGGGGCAGCTGCACGCCCTGGGCCTCGGCGGCGAGGGCGAGGAAGTTGGCGCTCTGCTCGCCGGCGCCGCTGACCTCGCGCTGGCCCTCGGGGCTGGTGATCTTCGCCCAGCTGGCGGCGACGCCCTCAGGGGTGTTGTCCGCGGGCTTCAGGTAGGCGCCGCGGGTCTGGTAGATGCGGGTCTGGGCGTAAACGCCGGCGGCCGCCTCCATGATCACCTTCGACGGCGCGTCATCGCTGACGAGATAGAGCACGCCGGGCGAGATCATCTCGGGCTTCATCATCTCCAGCATCTGCGGGGGCATCAGCTCCTCGGTCATGCGCGTCGCCGCGGCCGGAGCCAGGGTGTTGACGCGGATGTTCTTCGAGGCGCCCTCCAGGTGCAGCACGTTCATCAGGCCGATCATCGCGGCCTTGGCGGCGCCGTAGTTGGCCTGGCCGAAGTTGCCGTAGATGCCCGAGGCCGACGCCGTGAACAGGATGCGGCCGTAGTTCTGCTCACGCATGATCTCCCACACCGCCTTGGTGCAGTTGACCGAGCCCATGAGGTGAACGTCGACCACCTTCCAGAAGTCGTCAAGCGACATCTTGGCGAAGGTCTTGTCGCGCAGGATGCCGGCGTTGTTGATGAGGATGTCTACGCGGCCCCACTTCTCCATGGCGCTGGCGACCATGGCGTCCACCTGCTCGCGGCTGGAGACGTCGGCGCCGTTGGCGATGGCCTCGCCGCCGGCGGCGACGATCTCCTCCACCACCTTCAGGGCGGCCTCGGAGGAGCCGCCCGTGCCGTCGCGGGCGCCGCCGAAGTCGTTCACCACCACTTTCGCGCCGCGCGCGGCGAGCGCCAGCGCGTGCGACCGGCCAAGGCCATTGCCCGCGCCGGTGACGATGGCGACGCGGTTGTCAAAACGGATGCTCATCTGGATTCTGTCCCTGGGTCCATCGGCCGCTCTGCCGCGGCCCTTTTTCTTCGCGCCGCGGCCCGCCGGCAGGCGGCGCCGCGGCCGGTTTTTTCCCTGACGCGGCGGCGCCGGCTCAGGCGAGGAAGCTCATGCCGAGCCACTCGGCGATGAGCGCCGGCTTCTGCTCGCCCTCGATCTCCACCGTCACCTCATGCTTGAGCAGGATCTGGTTGGGCGCCTTGCGGGTGCACTCCTTCAGGACGAAGCGGCCGCGCACGCGCTTGCCGACCTTCACCGGCGCAAGGAAGCGCAGCTTGTCCAGGCCGTAGTTCACGCCCATGACGCGGCCCTTGATGCCGGGCAGCACGTCATAGGACATCGGCACCATCAGCGACATGGTGAGGAAGCCATGGGCGATGGTGGAGCCGAACGGCGTTTTCGCCGCCGCTTCCGGATTGACGTGGATGAACTGCCAGTCCTCGGTGACGTCGGCGAACTGGTTGATGCGGTTCTGGTCGATCTCGATCCAGCGGGAGACGCCGATCTCCTTGCCGACCATCGCCTCCAGCTCTTCCGGGGTAAGCTCTGCCCTGGCGCCAGCAGACGCAGCGCCGGCCGTTGCATTGGTCATGTCACTTCTCCTCCCTGACCGTTCCGCGCGGGGCGGCCTGTAGGGTCTGTTCTGTCCGCCGCGCCCGTGGAGCGCGGCCTGCGGGCGGGTCCTCGCGGTCCCTGCGCCGGCCCCGTGCATAAGATATGCGAAAAGCCGGGTCCAGCCGCAGCCGTCCCGGTCCGCGGCGGCCGCGCCCGCCGGCGGAGCACGGCCAGCTGACCACGCATGCCCCCGCCCTGCAAGCCGTCCTTGCCCGCGGACGGCGCCGGCCTCCCCTGCAAAAAAAACGCCGGCTCCCCGGCATGGCCGGCGGGAGCCGGAAGTTCTCCGCAGACAGCTCCAGCGGCGGGCGCCGGACAGGCCCGCGCCGGCCCGCCGCCCTGTTTCATGCTCCGCCCGCCCGGCCGCCCGGGCCGGGGGCAGGCGGCGGAGGCGCCTTTTCCGGACGCGCCGGCCCTGGCGCGCAGGTTCCTGCGCGCGCCCTCAGCCCTTGTTCCGGGAGACCAGCGGGCAGCCGCCCTCCTCCATCGGCCGGAAAGCCTGCTCGCCCGGAATGGTGGCCAGCAGCCTGTAGAGGTCCCACTCGCCCTTCGACTCTTCCGGCTTCTTGACCTCGAACAGGTACATGTCGTGGATGGCGCGGCCGTCAGGACGGATATAGCCCTTGCCGACGAGCGGATCGTCGATGGGCATCTCCTTCATCCTGGCCATCACCTTCTGCGGGTCCTTGCTCTTCAGGGACTCGACCGCCTTCAGGTAGTGCAGGATGGAGCCGTAGACGCCGGCGTGGACGCTGGTGGGCATCTTGCCGCCGAAGCGCTCGGCGAAGCGCTTCGAGAAGTCCCGGGTCCTGTCATTGAGGTCCCAGTAGAACGCCTCGGTCAGCACCAGGTCCTGGGCGGCCTTCACGCCCAGCGAGTGGATGTCGCTGGAGAAGATCAGCAGGCCGGCGAGCGACTGGCCGCCCTGGGCGAGCCCGAACTCGCCCGCCTGCTTGACGGCGTTGATGGTGTCGCCGCCGGCGTTGGCCAGCGCCACGACTTTCGCCTTCGAGCCCTGGGCCTGCAGCAGCTGCGAGGAGAAGTCGGCGTTGTTGAGCGGATGCTTCACCGAGCCCAGCACCTTGCCGCCGCTGGCCTTGATGACGTTGCTGGCGTCGCGCTCCAGCGCCTGGCCGAAGGCGTAGTCGGCGGTGATGAAGAACCAGGTGTCGCCGCCGCGCTGGATCATGGCCTTGGCCGTGCCGTTGGCGAGGGCGGCGGTGTCATAGGTCCAGTGCACGGTGTTGGGCGAGCAGTGCTTGCCGGTGAGATCGGAGGAGCCGGTGCCGGAATTCAGGTAAATCCTGTTCTTCTCCCGCACCACCTCGTTCACGGCGAGGCCCACCGAGGAGGTCGGCACGTCGGCGATGACGTCGACGCCGTCCTGGTCGATCCACTGGCGGGCGATGGTGGAGCCCACGTCAGGCTTGTTCTGGTGGTCGCCGACGATCACCTCAACCTTCATGCCCTTCTCGGCGGCCCTGAAGTCCTCGACGGCCATGCGCGCGGCGACGGCCGAGCCTTCGCCGGTCACGTCGGAATAAAGGCCTGCGCGGTCATTGAGCACGCCGATCTTGATGGAGATCGGCTCCTGGTTCTGCGCCAGCGCGCCGCCCGCCGCGGCCACGCCGAGCGCCGCCAGCGACGCCGCCGCCATGGCGCTGAACAGGCGGCGGCTCATGCCCCGAAATGTTTTCACGACGCTTCCTCCCATCTCGATCCCGTGCGGCCGCGCCCTCACGGGCCGCGCGACCGGAAAGGCCCTGTTTGCGGCCGGCGCGCCGTCTGCGCCCCCTCCGGCCTGTTTTGTCGCCGGACGCCCCGTCGCGCGTCCCGCCGCCCGCCCTGCTGCGTCCACGCGCCCGCCGCCCCTGGATCCCTCGCCGCCCAGGGCCGCGCCGCGCGCCCGTGTTCCGGACCCCGCCCCTCGCAGGGCTCCATCAGGGCCCCAGACGCGCCCGGACATGCCCTGCTGGCGGCGGCGACGGCGGCGCGGCGGGGCGGACGTAACGCGCAGGACGTTTCCGCCGGCGCGCGCGCCACTGTCGCCGCCGCAACGGCGCGACGGACGGGTCCGGAAGCAGACGCCCAGGTCAAAGCGCACCGGAACAGCCGGGAATTACTGACAATGAAGCGACAGACGACAGACAACCACAACGGAGACGCCGCAATTTGCTGGCGTCCGCGCCAGGATCCGCCGATTTTTACCGAGACTGTAGCAGGCGTCGCCAGCGGTCAATCTAAACCATCGTTGAACCCCGCGGCGGCGGCCCGGGGGCAGAAACGCGGTCAGGAGGTTGCAGAACTGGCCCGGGCGAACAATTATCTCTGCAGCCCGCATCGCGAACCTGATGGCGACGCGCCGTCGTTATGATTGCGTGGGTCTGGCGCCGCATGGCGGCGGCGTCGACGGCGCGCCAGCGCCGGTCGCCACGCGCCTCCAGCGAGACACGAAAGAAAGCGGAACGAATGAACCCTCTCAAAACGCTGTCAGATTTCGGTCAGGCTGCATGGCTGGACTTCCTGTCGCGGAGTTTCATCGAGAAGGGCGAGCTCAGGCGCCTGATCGAGAACGACGACCTGCGCGGCGTGACGTCGAATCCGGCGATTTTCGAGAAGGCGATCGCGGACACCGACGAGTACGATCCAGCCGTCACCACGTTTCTCGCCGGCTCGGACGCATCGGTTTCGGCGCTCTACGAGCATCTGGTCTTCCAGGACATCCGCCGCGCCGCCGACGCGCTGCGCCCGGTGCATGAATCCACCGGCGGCGTCGACGGCTACGTCAGCCTCGAGGTGTCGCCCTATCTCGCCGACGACACCGAAGGCACCCTCGCCGAGGCCCGCCGCTTCTGGGCCGAGGTCGACCGCCCCAACCTGATGATCAAGGTGCCGGCGACGCCGGCGGGCCTGCCCGCCATCCGCACGCTGGTGAGCGAGGGGATCAACGTCAACGTCACGCTGCTGTTCTCGCAGACGGTCCATGAGGAGGTGGCCAGGGCCTATATCGAGGGCCTGCGCGGGCGTCTCGCCCGCGGCGGCGACGTCAGCGGCGTCGCCTCGGTGGCCAGCTTCTTCATCAGCCGCATCGACGTGGCGGTGGACCGGCTGCTGGAGCAGGCGGCGGCGAAGGCTTCCGGCGCGGAGGCGGAGCGGCTGCTCGCCCTGCGCGGCAAGACCGCCGTCGCCAACGCAAAACTGGCCTACCAGCGCTACCGGCGGCTGTTCGGCGAGGGGTTCGCGGACCTGCGCGCCGCCGGCGCCCGGCCGCAGCGCCTGCTGTGGGCCTCCACCGGCGCCAAGAACAAGGCCTACAGCGACGTGCTCTACGTGGACGAGCTGATCGGGCCGGACACCGTCAACACCCTGCCGCCGGCCACCATGGACGCGTTCCGCGACCATGGCCGCGCCGCCTTCACGCTTGAATCCGACCTCGACGAGGCCGCCGCGACCCTGGAGGCCGTGGCCGCCGCAGGCATCGACCTTGAGGCGGTGGCGCGGGAGCTGTTGCGCGACGGCGTGCGCCTGTTCGCCGACGCCGCCGACAAGCTGCTGGGCTCGGTGGCGCGCAAGCGCCTCGCCGCCCTCGGCGAGCGGGTGAACAGCCAGCACATGAGCCTGCCGGAGGATCTCGCCGTCCAGGTGGGCGCCCTCACCGAACAGTGGCGCGCCGGCGGCGCCGTGCGCCGGCTGTGGGCCGGCGATCCGGCCCTGTGGACCGGCGGCGGCGAGGACCGGTGGGTGGGCTGGCTGCGCGCCATCTTCACCGAACGCGAGCGGGCCGAGGAGCTGATCCGCTTCCACATGGAGGTGGCCTCGCTCGGCTTCCGCGACGCGCTGCTCATCGGCATGGGCGGCTCCAGCCTCGGGCCGGAGGTGCTGGCCGCGACCTTCGGCGCCGGCGCCCGCGCCCTGCGCCTGCACGTCATCGATTCCACGGATCCGGCCCAGATCGCCGCGGTGGAGTCGCAGATCGACCTCAAGCGCACGCTGTTCATCGTCGCCAGCAAGTCCGGCTCGACGCTCGAGCCCAACCTGCTGCGCGACTATTTCTACGAGAAGGTGGCGGCGGCCCTTGGCCGCGACGGGGTGGGCAGCCGCTTCGTCGCCATCACCGATCCGGGCTCGCCCATGGAGGAGGCGGCGCGCCGCGCCGGCTTCTGGCGGATTTTCCACGGCCAGCCGGACATCGGCGGGCGCTATTCGGTGGTGTCGCGCTTCGGCCTCGTGCCGGCGGCGGTGATCGGCATGGACGTGCGCCAGTTCATCCGCAACGTCCGCACCATGGCGTGGACCTGCGGCGCCGACGCGCCCCCGGCTGACAATCCCGGCGTGCAGCTCGGCCTCGCCCTCGGCGCGGCGGCGAACGCCGGCCGCAACAAGGTGACGCTCATCGCCTCGCCCGCCATCCGCAGCTTCGGCGCCTGGGCCGAGCAGCTGATCGCCGAATCCACCGGCAAGCAGGGCAAGGCGCTGATCCCGGTGGACCTGGAGCCGGCGGCGGACGTCAGCGCCTACGGCCGCGACCGCGTGTTCATCTACCTGCGGCTGCGCAAGGCCTCCAACCTCGCCCAGGACGCCTTCGTCGAGGCGCTGGAGAAGGCGGGCCATCCGGTGGTGCGCATCGACATCTCCCAGCCCGAGCGGATCGTGCAGGAGTTCTTCCGCTTCATGATCGCCACGGCGACCGCCGGGGCGGTCACCGGCGTCAACCCGTTCGACCAGCCGGACGTGGAGGCGAGCAAGGCGCGCGCCCGCGAGCTCGCCGCCGCCATCGAGGAGACCGGCGCGCTGCCGGAAAGCGCGCCGGTCGCCGAGGCCGGGCCGTTCGCGCTCTACGCCGACGCGGAGGGCGCGGCGGCCATCGCCGCGGCCACGCGCGAGAGCGGCCTCGCCGGCGCGCTGGCGGCGCATTTCGGCCGCCTGCGGCCGGGCGACTACGCCGCCATCCTCGCCTACATCCAGCGCAACGACCGCCATGTGGAGCTGCTGCAGGCGCTGCGGCTGGCGCTGCTGCGCCGCCATGGCGCGGCCACCTGCCTCGGGTTCGGCCCGCGCTTCCTGCACTCCACCGGCCAGGCCTACAAGGGCGGACCCAACACCGGCGTGTTCCTGCAGATCACGGCGGAGACGGCCCGCGACCTGCAGGTGCCAGGCCACCGGCTCAGCTTCGGCCAGGTGATCGCCGCCCAGGCCGCCGGCGATCTCGCGGTGCTGGACGAACGGAAGCGACGTTACCTGCGCGTGCACGTGCGCGGCGACCTGGAGAAGGCGCTGGCGCAGCTGGCGCAGGCGGCGGGCTGAACAACAGGGCGCGGGACGGACAGTCCCGCGCCCTTTTCCGTCCCGGACGGGCGGAGCGAGGGGTAACGCGCAAGTGACGCGGCGGCCGCAAAAACGGCCTGGTCCCAGGTTACCGGCAATCACCAGCGCGCGCCGGCCCCCGGGCCCTTTTGCGGCGACGCCGGCGCGCCGGAAGGAAAGGCGTTGGCGACATGCAGCTTGGAATGATCGGACTTGGCCGGATGGGCGGCAACATCGTGCGCCGGCTGATGCAGCGCGGACACGCCTGCGTGGTGTGGGACCGTTCGGCGGAGGCAGTGGCCGCCCTGGCTGCGGAGGGGGCGACGGCGGCGGCCTCGCCGGAGGATCTCGTCGCGAAACTCGCCGCGCCACGGGCCGTATGGGTGATGCTGCCCGCCGGCGGCCCCACCGAAGACACCGTGCGGCTGCTCGGCGAGCTGCTGTCGCCGCAGGACGTGATCATCGACGGCGGCAACACCTTCTGGCGCGACGACGTGCGCCGGGCGGCAGCGCTGCGGCCGAAGGGCGTGCACTATGTGGACGTGGGCGTCAGCGGCGGCGTGTGGGGGCTTGAGCGCGGCTACTGCATGATGATCGGCGGCGACGCCGCCGTGGTGCGGCGGCTGGACCCGATCTTCGCGGCCCTCGCGCCGGGGCGCGGCGACATCCCCGCCACGCCCGGGCGCGACGGGCGCGATCCGCGCGTCGAGCAGGGCTACCTGCACGCCGGCCCCAGCGGCGCCGGCCATTTCGTCAAGATGGTGCACAACGGCGTCGAATACGGCCTGATGCAGGCCTACGCCGAGGGCTTCGACATTCTCAGGTCCGCCGACTCGCCGGTGCGGCCGGAGAACGAGCGCTTCAGCTTCGATCTGGCCGACGTCGCCGAAGTGTGGCGGCGCGGCAGCGTCATCACCTCCTGGCTGCTCGATCTCACCGCCAGCGCCCTGGCGCAGGATCCGCGGCTCGACGCGTTCTCCGGCTATGTGGACGATTCCGGCGAGGGCCGCTGGACCATCCAGGCCGCCATCGAGCAGGCCACGCCGGCCGAAGTGCTCACCGCGGCGCTCTACGCCCGTTTCCGCTCCCGCCAGGAGCACACCTTCGCCGAGAAGGTCCTCTCGGCCATGCGCAAGGGCTTCGGCGGCCACGTGGAGCGGCCCGGCGGCCCCAGCGCCGCCGACCTCGCCGCGGCCAGCATGGAGGGCCGCACATGAGCGCATACGACCACGGCGAACATCCCCAGCCAGACCCGTGCTGCTTCGTCATTTTCGGCGCTTCGGGCGATCTCACCCAGCGGCTGCTGACGCCGGCGCTGTACAATCTGGCCGCCACGGACCTGCTGCCGGACAGTTTCGCCCTGGTCGGCGTGGCCCGCGGCGAGGAGACGGACGAGGGCTTCCGCAATTTCCTGGAGAAGGCGCTGCGCGAATTCGCCACGCGCCCCCTCACCCGCAAGACCATCGCCCGGCTGCTGCGCAACGTCAGCTACGTGCGCGCCGACCCCGGGCAGGAAGGCAGCTTCGGGCGGCTGAAAGCCCATCTGGAGAAGGTGGACGCCACGGTGGGCTGCGGCGGCAACCGCATCTTCTATCTGGCCACGCCCCCGGCCGGCTTCGTGCCCATCGTCACGGCGCTGGGCGAGGCCGGCATGGTGCGCCAGGACCGGCGCTCCTGGCGGCGGGTGATCGTGGAGAAGCCGTTCGGCCATGACCTGGAGTCGGCCCGCCGGCTCAACGCCGCCCTGCTGGAGATCCTGGAGGAGGAGCAGATCTTCCGCATGGATCACTATCTCGGCAAGGAGACGGTGCAGAACATCATGATGCTGCGCTTCGCCAACGGCCTGTTCGAGCCGGTGTGGAACCGCAACCACATCGACCACGTGCAGATCACCGTGGCGGAGACGGTGGACGTGGGCCGGCGCGGCAGGTTCTACGACGCCACCGGCGCCCTGCGCGACATGGTGCCCAACCACCTGTTCCAGCTGCTGTCGCTCATCGCCATGGAGCCGCCGTCGCGTTTTGACGCCAACGCCGTGCGCGCCGCCAAGGCGGCGGTGTTGCAGGCCATCGGCCAGTACACGCCGGCCGAAGCGCTGCGCAATTCGGTGCGCGCCGCCTATGACGCCGGCGTGGTGCGCGGCCAGAAGGTGGGCGCCTATCGCGACGCCCCGGACGTCGCCCCCGACAGCCACACCGAAACCTATGTGGCCATGAAGCTGATGATCGACACCTGGCGCTGGGCCGGCGTGCCGTTCTACCTGCGCACCGGCAAGGCGCTGGGCGTGCGCAAGTCGGAGGTGGCCATCCGCTTCAAGGAGGCGCCCATCAGCATGTTCCGCAACACGCCGGTGGACCGGCTCGCCCAGAATTTCCTCGTGCTCGGCATCCAGCCGGACGAACACATCAAGCTGCATTTCAACGTCAAGGCGCCGGGACCGGAGCTGGAGATCCGCGGCGTCGACATGACCTTCCGCTACAGCGACTTCTTCGACGCCGCGCCGAGCACCGGCTACGAGACCCTGATCTATGACTGCATGACCGGCGACGGCATGCTGTTCCAGCGGGCGGACGCGGTGGAGGCCGGCTGGGCGGCGGTGGATCCCTTTCTCCGCGCCTGGGCGCGGGAAAACGAGAAGAACGGCGCCCGCGACCTCGCCAGCTATCCCGCCGGCACCGACGGTCCCGAGGAGGCCAACCGGCTCATCGAACGCGACGGGCGCAGCTGGCGGCCGCTGACCTGAGCCGCGCCGCCCCCCACCGCGCCGCCGGCCGCGACGGCGGCCGGCGCGCCGCACCGGAGGACACCATGGCCCTGCAGGAAACCATCATCTCCGCCGACCTGGACGGCCTGGCCGCCAACGCCGCGCTGTGGCTGCTGGAGGCGCTCGCCGACGCGGAGGCGGAAGGCGCGCGGCGGCTGCGCGTGTGCCTTTCCGGCGGCTCCACGCCGCAGCGCCTGTACGCGCTGCTGGCTGCGCCCGCATGGAGCGCGCGCCTGCCGTGGGAAAAGATCGAGTGGTATTTCGGCGACGACCGCTTCGTGCCCCACGACCACCCGGACAGCAACGCCCGCATGGCGCGCGAGGCGCTGTTTGACCACGCTCCGGCGACCGCCGGCCGGGTGCATTACATCCCCTGGGGTCCCGACATCGTCGCCTGCGCCGCCGCCTATGAGCGCACGCTGCGCGCGGCCATGGCGCGCGACCGCGAGGAAGATCCGGGCCGGCCGCTGTTCGACGCCGTGATCTGCGGTCTCGGCCGCGACGGCCACACCGCCTCGCTGTTTCCGGGCAAGCCGGCGCTCGCCGTGACCGACCGGCTGGCGACGGCCGTGCCGGAGGCGGGGCAGCCGCCGTTCACGCCGCGCATCACCCTCACCTTTCCGGCGCTGAACGACAGCCGCTTCACCGCCTTCCTCGTCGCCGGCGCCGACAAGCGTCCGGCGCTGGAGCGGCTGCGCGCCGGAGCCGACCTGCCGGCGGCGCGCATCACGGCGAAACGTTGCCTCACCTGGCTGCTGGACCGCGCCGCCGCCGGCGCCGACGCGGAACGGCCGGCCCCGGGCGTGAGCTGATGGCGGCGCCCGCGCCCGCCGCGGTGGTGGTCATGGGCGTCAGCGGCGCCGGCAAGACCACCATCGGCCGGCTGCTGGCGGAACGGCTCGGGCCGCCGTGGCGCTTCGTCGACGGCGACGACCTGCATCCGCCGCGCAACGTCGCCAGGATGCGCGCCGGCCAGCCGCTCGACGACGCCGACCGCGCCCCCTGGCTCGACCGGGTGCGCGCGGTGATCGCCGGCGCCCGCGCCGGCGGCGCGCCGGTGGTGATCGCCTGTTCGGCCCTGAAGCGCGCCTATCGCGACCGCATCGGCGCCGGCGCGCCGGACGTGCGTCTGGTGTGGCTGCACGGCGATCCGCAGCTGATCCGCAGCCGGCTGGAGGCGCGGCGCGGCCACTTCATGACCGCCGCCATGCTGGACAGCCAGCTGGCCACGCTGGAGCCGCCAGGCAAGGACGAAGCCGCCGTCGCCGTGGACGTGGCCGGCCCGCCCGGGCAGGCCGTGGCCGCGGCGCTGGCGCGATTGTGAAGGCCAGAGGGGGCGCGGTCGCAACGCCCTGCCGCCACAGTCCCCATCCGGGACGCTGCGACGGCTGGCACCGCGGCGACAGTCCCGTCGCCCGGCGGACCAGGTCCGCGCCGCGCCGCAGGGAGAGCAAGCCATGCGCCCAGTCCGCCCCGTTCCGCAACCGCTGCGCTGGGTCGTCTCCGACGTGGACGGCACCATCGTCACCTCCGCCAAGGAGGTGACCCCGGCGACCCGCGCCGCCGTGAAGCGCCTGCGCGCCGCCGGCGTCGGGCTCACCCTGGCCAGCAGCCGTCCGCCCTGGGGCATCCGCCATGTGGCGGCGGCGCTGGACGCGCCAGGCCCGCTCATCGGCTTCAACGGCGCCGTGGCCGCCGACGGCGACGGCCGCCCGCTCGAAAGCCGCCGCATACCGCGGGAGGCGGCGGCCGCCGCCATCGACCTGCTGGCGCGGGAGCGGACCGGCGCCTGGCTGTTCACCGCGAGCCGCTGGCTGATCCTCGATCCGCAGGGGCCGCATGTGGAGCACGAACGGCGCACGATCCAGACCGATCCGGCGGTGGTTCCCGATTTCCGGCCGTGGCTCGACGGAGCATGCAAGATCGTCGGCGTCAGCGACGACCATGACCGTCTGGCCGCCGTCGCCGCGCGCCTCGCCGCCCGCCTCGGCGCGGGAGCCAAGGTGAGCATGTCGCAGAAATATTATGTCGACGTCACCCCGCCCGGCGTCAGCAAGGGCACGGCGGTGGAGTGGACGGCGCGGGTGATGGGCGCGCCGCCGGCGCAGATCATGGCCATCGGCGACATGGACAATGACGTCGCCATGTTCCGCGTCGCCGGCTACGCCGTGGCCATGGGCAACGGTTCGCCGGCGGCGAAGGCCGCCGCCGACGCGGTGACCGCCGGCAATGACGCCGACGGCTTCGCCGCCGCCATCAACGCCGTGCTCGACCAGGCGGGCGCGTCCTAGCCCGCCCGCTCACGCCGGCGCCGGCGGCCGTCAGCGCAGGTGCATGCGCCCGGCGAAAGGCAGCGAGCTGGAGAGGCCGCCGTCCACCGGGAAGGCCTGGCCGTTGACGTAAGAGGCGTCGTCGCTGGCGAGGAAGGCCGCCATGGCGGCGATCTCGTGCGGCTGGCCGGCGCGCTGCAGCGGATTGAGCTGGCCGATCCTGTCCTCCGAGCCGCGCGCGCGGGCGCCTTCGAAGATCGGCCGGGTCATGCCGGTTTCAATGAGGCCGGGGCAGATGGCGTTGACGCGCACCCCCGTGCCGGTGAGCGCCGTCGCGGCGGTCTGCACCAGCGAGATCACGCCTGCCTTGGAGGCGCTGTAGGGGCTGCCGCCGGCGTTGGCCCGCAGCCCCGCCACCGAGGCGGTGCAGATGATGGAGCCCCCGCCCGCCTTCACCATGTGCGGCGCGCCGTAACGGATGGCGAGGAACGGGCCGATGAGATTGACGCGCAGGATCTCCTGCCACAGCTCCGCCGTCTGCTCGAACAGCGGCACGACGCCGCCGCTGACGCCGGCGTTCGCGTAGAGCACGTCGAGGCCGCCCAGGTGCTCCGTCGCCGCGCCGATGAAGGCCTGCACGTCGGCGTCGGCGCCGGCGTCGCCGGCCAGCGCCAGCACCTCGAAGCCTCCGGCGCGCGCCAGCGCCGCGGTTTCCTGCACGCTCTCCCCGTTGCGGTCCACGGCCACCACCCGCGCGCCCTCGCGCGCGAAGCGCAGAACGCTGGCGCGGCCGATGCCGCTGCCGGCGCCGGTCACGACCGCCCTCTTGCCCTCAAGACGTCCCATGGCGTTCTCCCTGCAGCCGCGGCGTCGCAGGGCCGCGGCGACTTGCCCGGCGCTTCTTGCGGACGGGAAAACCCCGGCCGCCGGCGCCGCAGCAGCCATCAAACTGTGAAAGCGGCCGCTCACGCAAGGCCATGGCCACGTCGCGCGCGCCGCGCGGCGGCCGCGGCCGCGCCCGCATTATTCACATTGCCGGGCGTATGAATGACATTTACCCTTACACGGACGCGAAAATATGCTAGCCGGACACCTTCACCGAGACGCCGGCGCGAGGGAGCCTTCGCCATGACCCGCAAGCAGACACTGTCCAGTAGCGTTCGCGCCAGTCGCGTTCGCGGCCGCATCGGCGCCGCGCTGCGCGCCTGGCGCCGCGCCGGCGGGGCGGCCGCGCTCGCCGCGGCGCTGGCCACGCTGGCGGGCGTCGCCGGCCAGGCCCGCGCGGCGGAGACGCCGGCGCGCATCGGCTATATTCCGGTGATCGGCGCCGCCCCGGTGGTGGTGGCCGACCGCGAGGGCTGGCTCAGGGAGGCGGGCGTGAAGCCCAGCTTCACGGTGTTCGAGTCCGGCCCCAACATGATCCAGGCGCTCGCCTCCGGCACCATCGACGTCTATGTGGCCGGCGTCGCGCCGCTGGCGGTGGCGCGCGCGAAGGGCCTTGACGTGAAGGTGGTGGCCGCCACCGCCATCGAGGAAATGACGGTGATGGCGGGGCCGAAGCTGGCGCCCCATTTTGAAGGCGGCCGGACGCCGGCCGAAGCCTTCCGCGCCTTCCGCGAGAAGGAGGGCCGCCCGGCCCGCCTCGCCACCCAGCCGCCGGGGTCGGTGCCCGACACCACCCTGCGCCACTGGCTGACCCGGGTGAACGCCGTCGACAGCGCCGATTACGAGATCGTGCCCATGGGCATCGACGCCACCCAGCAGGCGCTGCTCGCCGGCGCGGTGGACGGCGCCACGGTGCGCGAGCCGGCGGACACGATCATCTCCGCCCGCAACCCGGCCATAAAGATCGTGGCGCTTGGCGGCGAGATGTTCCCCACCCAGCCGGGCACGGTGATCGGCGTCTCCGGCAGATTCCTGCGCGAACACCCGGAAGCGGTGCTGGCGCTGGTGAAGGCCAACATCCGCGGCGTGAAGTTCATCAGGGAGGCGCCGGCGAAAGCCGCACCCCATATCGGCGCGGTTCTGGGCAAGGGCCTCATCGCCGACGACATCATCGAAAAGGCGCTCGCCTCGCCGGCGACGAAGCTGGAGGCCGACCCGTCGGTGATCATCGGACCGACGCAGAAGATGCAGCAGTTCCAGGTGGAGCTCGGCGCCATTCCGCAGGCGCTGCCGCTGGACGGCCTGTTCGACGTCACCTTCTACGAAAAGGCGAAGGCGGCGGAGTGACCGCCCGCGCGGCGCCTTGGCGCGGCGGACGCCGCCCGGACGCCGCCAATGTCCGGAGAAACGCCTTGAAGAACGCGCGGCCGCTGATCCTCGGGGTGACAGGCCTGCTGGCCTTTCTGGGCCTTTGGGAGCTTGCGCCCCGGCTTGGCCTGATCAATCCCATGCTGCTGCCGGCCCCCAGCGCCATTCCGGCGGCGCTGGCGGGCGAAATCGCCTCTGGCATGTGGCAGACGGCGCTGGTCAGCTCCATCGGCCACTATCTGCTGGGCCTCGCCATCGGCTCGGCCTGCGGCGTGGCGCTGGGCGTGGTCACGGGCATGAACCGGGCGGCGGAGGAGACGGTGGCCTGGGTGGTGCGGCTGCTGCGGCCCATCCCCGGCCTCGCCTGGGTGCCGTTCGCCATCATCTGGTTCGGCGTCAACACGCCCGCGGCGATCTTCATCATCGCCATCGGCGTGTTCTGGATCGTCTATTTCGCCACCTTCGGGGCGGTGCGCGCCGTGGACCGCGACCTGCTGGAGGTGGCGCAGGCCTTCGGCCACCGTTCGGCGCTGGCGCGGCTGGTCAAGATCATCCTGCCGGCGGCCACGCCCGGCATTTTCGTGGGCCTGCGCACGGCGCTTGGCCAGGCGTGGATGGCGGTGGTGGCTGCGGAGATCTTCGGCGTGTTCGGCCTCGGCCAGCGCATGATGCAGGCCTCCAGCCTGCTCGCCACCGACATCGTCGTGGTCTACATGCTGACCATGGCCGTGCTCTACGGCCTGATCGACACCGGCTTCATGCGCCTCCAGAACTGGCTGCTGCGATGGAAACCATAATCGACATCCGCGGCCTCGGCCTTACCTTCGCGCAGGACGGACGCCGCACCGAAGTGCTGCGCGGGCTGGACCTGCAGATCGGCCGCGGCGCGTTCGTGGCCATCGTCGGCCCCTCGGGCGTGGGCAAGTCCACGCTGCTGCGGGTGCTGATCGGCCTGGCGAAGGCGAGCTCCGGCACGGTGACGCTGAACGCCCGCCCCGGCCCGGTTCCGGCGGCGCTGGTGTTCCAGGACGCGCGCCTGCTGCCGTGGCGCAAGGTGGCCGGCAACGTCGCCTTTGGCCTGGAGCACCCTGGCGTGTCCCGCGCGGAACGGCGCCGGCGCGCCATGGAGGCGCTGGAGTTCGTCGGCCTCGCCCATCTCGCCGACCGCTGGCCGCACCAGCTCTCCGGCGGGCAGCGCCAGCGCGTGGCCCTGGCGCGGGCGCTGGCCACGGGCTCGGACATCCTGCTGATGGACGAGCCGTTCTCCGCCCTCGACGCCATCACCCGCGAAAACCTGCAGAACGAGCTGCTGCGGGTGTGGCAGGCCACCGGCCGCACCATCCTGTTCGTGACCCACGACATGGACGAGGCGGTGTATCTGGCCGACCGGGTGATCGCCATCGTCGGCGCGCCCGGCCAGGTGCGCTCCTCCATCGACGTGACGGCGCCGCGGCCGCGCCGCCGCAGCGACCCGGAGCTGCAGGCGATCATCCAGCGCCTGCGCGCCGATCTGGCGGCGGACTCCGCCGCCCTCTGACGCCCGCCGCACGCCACCGGCCTCCGCGGGCCGGCGCCGGCGGCCCCGGCGGCGCGCCGCCCGCGCGCCGCGCCAACGCGCATCGCCGGGTCCCGTCACGGGACCTGCGTCACCGGACACCCTGAAAGGACAGGCCATGTCGAGCAATCCCGCGCTTTCCCGCCGCGCCGTGCTTGGCGGTCTCGGCGCCCTCGCCGGCGCCGCCGCGCTGCCGGCTTCTTACGCCCGCGCCGCCGCGCCGGTTCAGGCGCGCGTCGGCTTCGTGCCGGTGATCGGCGCCTCCGCCTTCTACGTGCTGGACAAGGCCGGCTGGGCGAGAGAGGCCGGTCTGGACATCCAGGCCACCAAATTCGACTCCGGCCCGGCGGCGGTGTCGGCGCTGGCCTCCGGCACGCTGGACCTGCTGGCCATCGGCATCGCCCCGGTGGCGGTGGCCTATGCCCGCGGCCTCGGCGCCCGGGTGATCGGCGCCGGCGGCATCGGCGGCTCGCTGTTCCTGGCCACGGCCCCGCTGGGCGAGAGCTTCCGCGAGGCCGGCGACGCGCCGGCGCAGGCCTTCGCCGCCTTCCGCAAGGCCCGCGGCAAGCCGGCGCGCATCGCCACGCTGCCCCCGGGGGCCATGCCCACCACCGCCTTCCGGTACTGGCTGAAACAGCACAGGGTGGACCCCGCCGACCTCGAGGTGGTGACCATGGGCATCGAGGCCACCCAGCAGGCGCTGCTGGCCGGCGCCATCGACGGCGGCCAGGTGCTGGAGCCGGCCGCCACCATCGTGCGCCAGCGCATCCCCTCCGCCGTGGTGATCGCCACCGCGCCGCAGATGTTCCCCAACGCGCCAGGCGTGGTCTACGCCGCGACGGAAAGTTTCCTCAAGGCGCAGCCGCAGGCGGCGGAGACCTTCATGAAACTGGCCGTCCGCGCCACGGAGCTGGTGCGGACGAAGCCGGCGGAGGCGGCGGTCTACGTGCAGCAGGCGCTGGGCTCCGGCCTCGTCAGCGCCGCGGTGCTGGAGAAGGCGCTGGCCTCGCCGGCCGTGTCCTTCGTCATCGACCCGCGCTCCATTGTGGAGTCGACCAGGGAGGTGCTGGCCTTCCAGGTGGAGCTCGGCGACTACAGGGAGGCGCCGAACATCGACGGCCTGTTCGACTTCGGTCCGTGGGACCGGGCGACGGGCCGCTGAGCGGCGGTCATGCGCCCCGGGGAGGCCCGCTCCCCGGGGCGACGTCCTCGCCCGGTCCGGGCGCCGCCGCGCGCGGCGGCGCGCCGGCCGGAGCGGAGGGCGCGGCGGCTTCAGCCCGCGCTCAGCGCGCCTGCTTCTGTCCGCCGTCCCCGCCGTGCGGCGCGCCGTGATGCTGCTGCGGCGCCGGCGCCGCGCCGAGCGCGCACAGGGCGCTGTCCCAGATGCCCTCGACGCGGGCGCAGCGGGCGACGCATTCCGCCTCGCTGGCGCCGGAGTGGAGGCAGGCGCTGGCGCCGGAGAGCGGCGCGGCGGCCATGACCAGGGCGAGCGCGGCTCCTGCGAGATATTTCCTGCTCATTTGTGGTCTCCCTTCGTCACCGGCGACGGATCTGCGTCGCCCTGGTCGTGGCCGCCGTCATGGGTGGCGCTGAGGACGCAAAGGGTGTGCTCCCACCCCTTGGGCGCCCTGCGGCAGGCGGCCGCGCAGTCGCCCTCCAGCCCGGACATGCCGCAGGCGCTGGCGGCGCCGGCGGCCGCCAGCAGCAGGCAGCCGCCGAGAAACAGCGTTTTCAGCCTGTTCATGGACGTTACTCCTGTCCTGGGCCGTCTCCACGCGGCGCGGGCGACGCCCGGCGCCGGAGACGGCGATTCGCCCCCCGGAACGCGCGCCCCTGCGGCGCGCGCGACGCCTCAGCGGGCCCCGGCCTGCGCCTCGGCGGCCTGCGGCGCGGGCGCGCCGAGCATGCAGACCTCGCGCGGAATTCCGTCCACATAGATCTCCCTGCACAGCTGCTGGCACAGGGAGCGGCCGACGGGCAGCAGGTCGCAGGCGCAGGCCGCTCCGGAGGCCGCCAGCGCGGCGACGAGCACGACGGAAGAGACAATCCGTTTTGTCGCAATCATTTTTACAAACCTTCATTGCTTCAAATATATTCGCAGACAGCTTCGCAATACGCGCGGCCCTGTCTGGAATGACTTCAGGCTACGCCGATCCGTACGTAATAACATCACCAAATGATAACCAGACGCCGGTTTCCGGCGTTGCGCCCGCCGTTGAGGCGCGACCTGAGGCCGCCAGGTGGCGTCTGTACGGCGCAATGGCGCCAGATCCGCCGCAATCCGCGCATCTGTACGGGCGCAGGGCCGGCCGTGCGGGCGCAGCGCGGCGCCGGCGGCGCGGCGGCGGCGACAAATTCCGTTTGCGCCTCGCGCAGAATGGGGTATCTGGGCGCGTGCGAAACAGTTTTTCGCATGTCGGCCGGAACCGCCGGCGCGCAGCCGCCGCGGGCGGCGCGCCGCCGCGCCCGGCGCGGCCGGCGCCGCAGTCCGTTCACGCAAGCCGCATCCGCCATCGGAACAGATCCTGGAGGGGAAACTCATGGCGCTCGAACCTGAAACTTTCAGGCAACTGCTTGACACCGTTGAGCGTTTCGTTCGTGAACGCCTGATCCCCAACGAGGCGCTCGTCGCCGAGCGCGACGAGATTCCGGAAGACATCCTCGCCGAGATGCGCGACCTCGGCCTCTACGGCCTGTCGGTGCCGGAGGAGTATGGCGGCCTCGGCCTGACCATGGCCGAGGAGGTGGAGGTGGTTTACCTGCTGGGGCACGCCTCGCCGGCTTTCCGTTCGGCCATCGGCACCAACGTGGGCATCGGCTCGCAGGGCATCGTGCTGGACGGCACCGAGGAGCAGAAGAAGGAGTGGCTGCCGAAGATCGCCAGCGGCGAGGTGATCGCCTCTTTCGCCCTCACGGAGCCGGAGGCCGGCTCTGACTCGGCCTCGCTGCGCACCACCGCCCGCCGCGATGGCGACCATTACGTCATCAACGGCTCCAAGCGCTTCATCACCAACGCCGGCCGCGCCGGCATGTTCACGCTGATGGCGCGCACCGGCGGCCCCGGCGCCGGCGGCATCTCCGCCTTCATCGTTCCGGCCGGCCTGCCCGGCATCAGGATCGGCAAGCCGGAGAAGAAGATGGGCCAGCGCGGCGCCCACATCCATGACGTGATCTTCGAGGACTGCCGCGTGCCGGCCGCCAACATCATCGGCGGCAAGGAAGGCCAGGGCTTCAAGACCGCCATGAAGACCCTCGACAAGGGCCGCCTGCACATCGCCGCCCTGTGCTGCGGCGTGGCCGCGCGGCTGATCGAGGAGAGCGTGCGCTACGCCTCCGAGCGCAGGCAGTTCGGCCAGGCCATCGGCGAGTTCCAGCTGATCCAGGCCATGCTGGCCGACAGCAAGGCCGAGGCCTACGCCGCCCTGTGCATGGTGCGCGACGCCGCCCGCAAGCGCGACGCCGGCGAGCCCATCACCACCGAGGCCTCGTGCTGCAAGCTGTTCGCCTCCGAGATGGTGGGCCGCGTCGCCGACCGCGCCGTGCAGATTTACGGCGGCTCCGGCTACATCCAGGATTACGCCGTGGAGCGTTTCTACCGCGACGTGCGCATCTTCCGCCTGTATGAGGGCACCAGCCAGGTGCAGCAGCTGATCATCGCCCGCAACCTGCTGCGCGAGTTCGCCGCCGCCAACGGCTGATTTCACTTTTCACTTTCGCGCGCCCGCGCGGCGCGCGCGGGGCGGCCCGCCGCCCCTTTTCGCCGCCGGCCAGCCGGCGGCGACGGTCAACCAACGCCTTTACAGGACACCAGGGAGGATGCGGAGCCGTCCGGGCGCAGGCCCGGCGCGGGGCGCACTGTCCCGCGTGTCTCCCGTCCTCCTCTGGCTCCGCTCCGCCGCGCTCCGGCGCGGCCGCGACGGCGGGCGCCGCCCCGGGGCGCGCCCGCGCGACCATAACGACAGACTTCCAGAGGACGACCAACGTGACCACCGGCATGACCCGCCGCGCCGCCCTGCTGATGGGCCTTGCGGCGCCCGCCATCATCAGCTCCCGCGCCCTGGCGAAGGGCAATTACGACGTCGGCGCCGACGACAGCGAGATCCGCATCGGCCAGACCGCGCCGTACAGCGGCCCGGCCTCCTATCTCGGCGTCACCGCCCGCGCCGAGACCGCCTATTTCGAGCGTCTCAACCGCAACGGCGGCATTAACGGCCGCAAGGTGAAGCTCCTGTCGCTGGACGACGCCTACAGCCCGCCCAAGACGGTGGAGGCCACCCGCCGGCTCGTGGAGTCCGAGAACGTGCTCGGCATGATGGGCTCGGTGGGCACCGCCTCCCAGGCCGCCGTGCAGAAATACCTGAACGGCAGGAAGGTGCCGCAGCTGCTGGTCAGCTCCGCCGCCTCGCGCTTCAACCAGCCGAAGGTCTTCCCCTGGACCACGCCCAACTCCGGCGACTTCCAGGTGGAGGGCCGCGCCATGGGCCGCCATATCGCCGCCACCCGGCCGGACGCGAAGATCGCCCTGATCTATCCGGCGGACGAGCTGGGCCGGGATTTCGTCAGGGGGCTCAAGGCCGGCCTTGGCGACCGGGCGGGGCAGATCGTGACCGAGGAGACCTACGAGACCTCCTCCCCCACCGTCGACTCGCAGCTGGTGAAACTGGCCGCCTCCGGCGCCGACGTGTTCGTCAACGGCACGATCGGCAAGTTCACCTCGCAGTCGGTGCGCAAGGCCCATGAGCTGGGCTGGAAGCCGGAGCAGTACGTCACCACCGCCTCGGCCTCGGTGTCGCTGCTGAAGCCGGCGGGCGTGGAAGCCTCCAACGGCATTCTCGCCCTGCGCTACATGCGTTCGGTGGGCAGCCCGCAGTGGGCGGACGATCCGGCGGTGAAGGACTACCAGGCGCTGCGCGCCGAGTTCCTGCCCAACGTCGATCCGGACGACAACACCGGCTTCTACGGCTATTCGTCCGCCATCCTGATGCACAGGATCCTGGAGAAGTGCGGCGACGACCTCACCCGGGACAACCTGCTGAAGGTGGCCACCGACCTGCGCGGCTGGACCGTTCCGGTCAACCTGCCGGGCATCACCCTCGCCACCCGGCCGGACGACTACGCCATCTACCGCACCTACCGGCTGTCCCGGTACGAGAACAACGACTGGGTCGGCATCCAGGACGTCAGCGCCGGCTGAGGCGCCTCCGGACGGCGCCCGCAGCAGTCCGCGGGCGCCGTCACGACGACGTAACGGCTTCTCCGGCCGCCCGCCTGACAAGGCCGGCGTCGCGACAGGTTTCACGCCAGCGCGCCAGGAAACGGCGCTGCGTCATTCCTTTCGCGGCGCGTGCCAGTGACAGTGATTGCGTCGTGTTTTTTCTCCTGCCATGTTCCGCGGCCAAGGCGCACAGTCAAAGCAGAAGCGCCGTTTCATGGAGGGGAAAGTGACGAATAACGACAGGACCTTCACGCCGTCACGCCGCCAGATGCTGCGCGGCCTCGGCCTTGCGGCCGCCGCCGGCGTGACGCCGGGCCTGCTTGCGGCGCCGGCCATCGCGCGGGGGAAATACGACGAGGGGGCCAGCGACACGGAAATCCGTCTCGGCCAGACCGCGCCGTACAGCGGGCCCGCCTCCTATCTCGGCGTCATGGCCCGGGCGGAGGTGGCCTATTTCGAGCGCCTCAACCGCAGCGGCGGCGTGCGCGGCCGCAAGGTGCGGATCATCAGCCTCGACGACGCCTACAGCCCGCCCAAGACCGTGGAGGCCACCCGCCGCCTCGTGGAGAGCGACGGCGTGCTGGCCATGGTCGGCTCCATCGGCACCGCCACCCAAACCGCGGTGCAGCGCTACCTGAACGGCAAGAAGATCCCGCAGCTGCTGGTGGGCTCCGGCGCCTCGCGCTTCAACCAGCCGGACAGGTTCCCCTGGACCACGCCGGGCTCGGGCGTCTACGCGGTGGAGGGCGAAACCCTCGGCCGCTATCTCGCCGCCGGGAAGCCGGACGCGAAGGTCGTCATCCTCTCCCAGGCCGACGAGCTGGGCCGCGACTACGTGAGCGGGTTCAGGAAGGGCCTCGGCGCGCGCGCCGCGCAGATGTTGGTGAAGGAAGCGGTGTATGAGGCCGCCGACCCCACCGTGGACTCGCAGATCGTGCAGCTGGCCAGCACCGGCGCCGACGTGTTCATCAACCTCACCATCGGCAAGTTCCTGTCCCAGTCGGTGCGCAAGGCCCATGAGCTGGGCTGGAAGCCGGAGCAGTACCTGCTGTCCGGCGCGGCCACGGTGTCGCTGCTCAAGCCGGCCGGAACCGCCGCCACCAACGGCCTGCTGGCGCCGCGCTCCATCCGCTCGGTCAGCAGCCCGCAGTGGGCCGACGATCCGGGCGTGAAGGACTACCAGGCGCTGCGCGCCGAATTCCTGCCCAATGTCGATCCCACCGACAACGCAGGCTTCTCCGGCTATTCCGTCGGCGTGCTGATCCACCAGATCCTGGAGAAGTGCGGCGACGACCTCACCCGCGAGAACCTGCTGCGCGCCGCCACCGACCTGCGCGGCATGACCTCGCCCATGAACCTGCCGGGCATCACCTTCGCCACCTCGCCCACCGACTACGCGCTCTACAAGAACTACGAGCTGTCGCGTTACGAGAACGACGACTGGGTGCGGGTGAAGACCCTGTCCGCGGGCTGAGGCCTGCGGCGCGGGCGCAGGCCGGGGCCGGCGGCGACGCCGGCCCCTTTTCTTTTCCGGCGCAGGCAAAAACCGCTCCAGACAAAATATATCACAAATATTGCACGTCATGTTGCAAGTCCTGCGCGGCTCATCCACCCTGTAGCCGGCTCCAGCACAGGATGGGCCGCCCCCACGACAGGGAGAACGACAGGGGGAACGACACAGGGAGGATCGCCATGGACAGGATGACCCGGGACGGCTGCGGCCGTCCGCCTGCGCCCTCGCGCCGCCGCGTGCTGCAGCTTGGCGGCGGGCTGCTGGCGGCGGGCGCCGCCGGCCTTGTCGCGCCCGCGGCGCCGGCCATCGCCCGCAGCCGCTACGACCAGGGGGCCAGCGACAGCGAGATCCGCATCGGCCAGACCACGCCGTTCAGCGGCCCCGCCTCCTACGCCGGCGTCGGCGGGCGGGTGCAGATCGCCTATTTCGGGCGGCTGAACAAACGCGGCGGCCTGCGCGGCCGCAAGGTGACGTTCATCGCCCTCGACGACGCCTATTCGCCGCCCAAGACCGTGGAGGCCACCCGCCGGCTGGTGGAGAGCGACCAGGTGCTGGGCCTGTGGTGCAGCGTCGGCACCGCCACCCAGGCGGCGGTGCAGCGCTATCTCAACGGCAAGGGCGTGCCGCAGCTGATGGTGGGCTCCGGCGCCTCGCGCTTCAACAATTCGGAGGAGTTTCCCTGGACCACGCCCGGCATGGCGCTTTACGTCACCGAGGCGCAGACCATCGCCCGCCACGTGCTGGAGACGCGGCCGCAGGCGAAGATCGCCGTGCTGCACCAGATGGACGAGATGGGCCGCGAATATGTCGCCGCCTTCAGGGCCGCCCTCGGCGACAGGGCGAAGGAGATGATCGTCAGCGACGCCACCTATGAGGTGGCCGATCCGACGGTGGATTCGCAGGTTGTGAAGCTGGCCGCCTCCGGCGCCGACGTGTTTCTCAACCTCACGGTCGGCAAGTTCGTGTCACAGTCGCTGCGCAAGGTGCGCGAGACCGGCTGGAAGCCGGAGCAGTACCTGTTCAGCGGCTCGGCCACCATCTCGCTGCTGAAGCCGGCCGGGGCGGAGGCCGCCAGCGGCGTCCTTGCGCTGCGCGCCGCCCGCAGCATCTCCAGCCCGCGCTGGCAGGACGATCCGGCGGTGAAGGACTATTACAGCCTGCTGGACGCGGAGCTGCCCAATCTCGACCGCTCCGACAACATCGGCTTCGCCGGCTACGCCATGGCGGTGCTGCTGCACCAGCTGCTGGAACGGTGCGGCGACGACCTCACCCGCGAGAACCTGCTGAAAGTCGCCACCAACCTGAAGGGCATGACCAGCCCCATCAACCTGCCCGGCATCCATTACAGCACGACGCCGCAGGACTATGCGCCGGTCCGGACCTTCGAGCTCTCCCGCTATGAGAACGACGACTGGACCGGCCTGCGCATGCTCGGCCTGAGCTGAGCGCGGCGCCCGGCGCGGATGCGCCGGCGCAGCGCGGCGGCGGCCTCGAAGAAGCGGTCCTGCACGCCGGCGACATGCGGGTTGCGCAGCACGATGGCGTCGAACACCGCCGGATCGTCGTGGCGCACCATCTCCACCGCCTGCATCAGCAGGCTGAAGCTGCGCGTGGCCATGCGGCTGCGCGCGGCGTCCCCGGCCGGGTCCAGCTCCGCCACCAGGCGGCCCACCATGTGGGTGACGCCCTGCACCATGGCCATCTCGCGGTCGTGCTCCTCGGGCGTTGCGAACAGCACGACAAGGCCGCACGCGCGCCGCAGCAGCGCGGCGAGGCGCATCACCCTGCGGCCGCGCAGCGGGCAGACCACCAGCCGCAGGCCGGCCACGCCGCCGGCGGCGCTCTGCGGCCCGAACAGCGGATGCAGGCCGGCGACCTCCACATGCGCCGGCAGGTTGTCCAGCATGGCCGCCGCCGGCTTCACCTTCACCGAGCCAACGTCCGTCACCAGCGTTCCCGGCCGCAGATGCGGCGCAAGGAGCCGGCAGATGCCGGCGGTCGCGTCCACCGGAGCCGCCAGAACCACCAGCGGGCAGGCGGCGACCTCCGCCAGGCTGGCGGCGGCGACATTGGCCCCGGTCTCCCCCAGCGGGCGCGGATCATGGACGAGAAAGCGCGCGCCAGGCGGGGCGCAGCGGACGATGAGCCGTCCGAAAGCGCCGAAACCGACAAGGCCGACCGTGGCGAAGCCGGACGCGGCGGGGCGCGGCGACGGGGATCCGGAGACGGGACCGGACTCCGGCAAGGGGCGGAGCGGGCCATCGGCATGGCGGTCCGGCGAGAACATGGCTTCAGCCTCTGCGCTGGCCGCGCGCCGGACAGGTGATGTGGGAGAGGGTCAACCGCCAGCGTCGCGGCGGTTGGACATGAGTCATGCGCCCGCCGTTATGGGAACGGCGTATAATACCAGCGGTTGTCGGCGGCGCAGGACACGTGACGGAACATGGAGCGGGGAGATAGACCCGCCCGCCCCCGCTGTCAAATGCGCTCCCGCGCCGCGGGACCGGCCGGCGCGCCCTCAGCCCTTCGCCATGCCCGGCAGGTCGAGGCCGGCGGGGCGGCCGTCGTCCTCGATGTCCACGTCAAAGTTTTCGAGGAAGCGGCTTACCATCATGTAGAAGCCGATTGCGAACACCAGGTGCTGGGTGTGTTTCGCTCCCAGCCGCTCATACACCGGCAGGAAGGTTTCGTCGGAGGCGCGCACGTTCTTCACCACGTCGTCGGTGAAGCGCATCACCAGCCGCTCCAGACTGTTGAAGGGCGCGGCCTCCGGGCCCTCGTGGATGGCGCGGATTTTCTCCTCCGGCATGCCCAGCTTCCGGCAGATCGCCTCGTGCTGGCGCACCTCATAGCGCGAGCCGCACAGCACCCCGGCGCGCACGATGGCGATCTCCCGCAGCGCCGGATCGAGGTCGGAATAGATGAGCAGCTGGTTGCCGAACTTGACGAACTGGCCCATCAGGCGGCCGGAGTGGCCCATCATCCGGAAGATGTTGAGGTCCGGCAGCCGGGCGTAGATCGCGGCGACCTCCGGATCTGCCCTGTCGCGGTCGAAATAGGGAATGCGGGCCATGGTTCCTCCCGGGCGGCGCGCCCTTTGCAGGCGGCTGTGGTTGTGACGGCGGTCGCGACGGCGCGCGGCCGCGGCGACGCTGGCCGCGCCAGTTTTGGCCAGGACGCCGCCGCAGTCAAAGGCGCTTCTCCAGAAAAGGAGCTCAAACCGCAGCCGCGCCCGCCGTCCGCCGCCGGGGCGCGGGGAAAGCGCTCACCTTCCCTCCCCGTCGCCGCCGACGGGCGGCGGATAGGCGTGCACGCCCCCGGACGGGTCGGTGACCCGATAGGCGCCCGGCCGCTGCGGATCCTCGCAGATATAGGCCGGGCCGATGGGAGACTTGCCGTAGCCGCCGGGAATGTCCAGCACATAGGTGGGCTGCGCCACGCCGGAGAGACGCCCACGCAGGGTCCGCAGCAGCGCCTGGCCCTCAGCAATGGAGGCGCGCAGGTGGCTGGTTCCTGGCGCGAGGTCGCCGTGGTGCAGGTAATAGGGCTTCACCCGGTTTTCGACGCAGGCGCGCAGCAGCGCCTCCAGCGCCTCCGGCGTGTCGTTGACGCCGCGCAGCAGCACGCTCTGGGAGAGCAGCGGCACGCCGGCGTCGGCGAGGCGCGCCAGCGCCGCCCGGCCCGGCTCCGTGAACTCGCGCGCGCAATTGACGTGCAGCACCACCCACACGGTCCTGTCGCAGGCCTTCAGCGCCGCCACCAGCTCCGGCGTGATCCGCTCCGGCGCCACCAGCGGCACGCGCGAGTGAAAGCGCACGACGCGGACATGGCTGATGTCCGCGAGCCGGCGCATCACCGCGGCGATGCGGCGCGGGCTCAGCGCCAGCGGATCGCCGCCGCTGACCACCACCTCCCAGATCTCCGGACGGGCGGCGAGATAGGCGTAAACCGCCTCCAGCTCCGCCTCGCCGAGCATGGCGGCGCCGCCCGGCCCCACCATCTCGCGGCGGAAACAGAAGCGGCAGTACACCGGGCAGACGGAGGCGAGCTTCAGCAGCGCCCGGTCGCGGTAGCGGTGGACCAGGCCGTGAACCGGACTGTGGGCGTCGTCGCCGATGGGGTCGGCCAGCTCCTCCGGCCCTGTCTCCAGCTCCCTGGCCTGGGGCACGAACTGCAGCGCCACCGGATCGTCCGGCGCGTGGGGCGGAATGAGATCCGCCATGGCCGGCGTCACCGCCACGGCGTAGCGGGCGGCCACCTGCTCAAGCGCCGCGCGCGCGCCGTCGCCGGCGAGCCCGGCCGCGATCAGGCCGCTGACGCTGGTGATGGTTTTGCCGGCCATGGCCGCCCTTCCTCTCCGCCGCCCGCAGGGGCGCCTGCGCCTCAGCCGTCCTGCGCCACCGGCGTCCAGATCACCTCGTCGACGCGCCGCGCGCCGGTGGCCAGCATCGCCAGCCGGTCAACGCCAAGGGCGACGCCGCAGGCCTCCGGCATGTGCGTCAGGGCGTCGAGGAAATCCTCGTCCACCGGATAGCGCTCGCCATAGATACGCGCCTTTTCGTCCATGTCGGCGGCGAACCGGCGGCGCTGCTCGGCGGCGTCGGTGAGCTCGCCGAAGCCGTTCGCCAGCTCGACGCCGCAGGCGTATGTCTCGAAGCGCTCGGCGAAGCGCGGATCGTCGGCGCGCCGGCGCGCCAGCGCCGCCTCGCTGGCGGGGTAATCGCACAGCAGCGTGGCGCGGCCGGCGCCCAGATGCGGCTCCACCCGTTCGGACAGCACGCGGGAAAACACGTCCGACCAGCCGTCGTCGGCGCTGACGCGCACGCCGATGGCCGCCGCCGCGTCGCGGAAGGCGGCGACGCACGCCGCGTCCGCCGTCTCCCCTTGCGGCAGGTAGCGGGCGAGATCAAGGCCCGCGTGGCGGGCGAAGGCCTCCGTCACCGGCAGCCGCTCCGGCTCCAGATACGGGTCGCAGACGCGGTCGCGGTAGCGCCACAGCCCGTCGGCGGGGGCGACGCCGGCGTCAGCCGCCACCCGGGCGGCCAGCCGCAGCAGGGCGGCGCAGTCGGCCATGGCCTCGTGCGGCGCGGCGCCGGCGCGGTACCACTCCAGCATCACGAACTCCGGATGATGCAGCGGGCTGCGCTCGCGGGCGCGGAACACGTGACTGAGGGCGTAAATGCGCGTTTCGCCCGCCGCCAGCAGCTTCTTCATGGCGAATTCGGGAGAGGTGTGCAGGTAGAGCGGCGGCTGCGGCCCGCCGGCGCCGTCGTCGACGCGGTAACCGTGCAGATGGGTCTCGTTGCCGGGCGACGCCTGCAGGGCGGCGGGGTCAACCTCGATGAACCCCTGGGCGTCGAAATGGCGGCGGATGGCGGCGAGCAGGCGCGTGCGGGCCAGCAGCCGCGGCCGGCGCATGGCGTGCCGCTCCGGCAGACGCCACAGGGCGGAGGGAGCGCCCGCGCCGCTCATGCGCGCGCCTCCGCGACGCGGGCGCGCCGCACAAACCGCACGCCGTGGCTCGCCTTCCGGCGCAAAACAATGTAGAGGCATCCCATTCGCATCGATAACCCTGTGTCGCCTGCAGGCCGCGCCGGCGCGCCGCGCCGGGTTTACCCTGGCTGGCGACGGCTGTCCCGTCCATTTGTCGGGAGAGGCCGTCCGCGCCACGGCGCCAGCCTGAAGCCGCCTGTCGCGGGGGCGGCCGCGCGCCGCGGAGCAGCGGGCCCGGCCCGCCGGGGTTGTCAGGACATCCAACGCGCCCCCAACAGCAGGACGCTGGCGGGCGGCGCCGCATTCGTGAGGCGTCAAGTGAAAGTCATCGCCAGTTCCGTCCGCAAGGGCAACGTGCTCGAAATCGACGGCCAGCTCTACACCGTGCTTTCCGCGGAGAGCTTCTTCCCCGGCAAGGGCACGCCGACCACCCAGATCGACATGCGCCGCATTTCCGACGGCGTGAAGACCTCCCAGCGCTACAAGACCACCGAGCAGGTGGAGCGCGCTTTCGTGGAGGAGCGCGAGCACTCCTACCTCTACCAGGAGGGCGACCGCTACATCTTCATGAACCAGGAGAATTACGAGCAGGTCGAGGTCCCGGCCGACGTGATCGGCGACCAGGCGATCTACCTCCAGGAAGGCATGGTGGTGCAGCTGTCCATGTTCGAGGGCAACGCCGTGGCCATCACGCTGCCGCAGCGCGTGGTTCTGGAGGTGGTGGAGACCGAGCCGACCACCAAGGGCCAGACGGC
Source organism: Camelimonas abortus (assembly GCF_042432745.1). Classification (NCBI taxonomy): domain Bacteria; kingdom Pseudomonadati; phylum Pseudomonadota; class Alphaproteobacteria; order Hyphomicrobiales; family Chelatococcaceae; genus Camelimonas; species Camelimonas abortus. The sequence continues at coordinate 1,559,585 of NZ_JBHLWR010000006.1, forward strand.
CTCCGCCTCCTACAAGCCCGCGATTCTCTCCAACGGCGCGCGCGCCATGGTGCCGCCGCACATCGAGGCGGGCACCAAGGTGGTGATCATGACCGCCGACGGCTCCTATGTGGAGCGCTACAAGGGCTGACGCGCCCGCGCCGGCGCGCGCCGGCTGGTCGCCGCAATGGCCGGGCTCGCCCGGCCATTTTTTTTTGCGCCCTGGCCAGGGCGTCCCGCGCCGCCGCAGGATATCGCGGACGGGGCGCCCGCCGCCCCGCCTCCGCTGCGCGGCCGAGACAGGTTTATGCACGCCGCGGGTCAGGCTCCGGCGTGACGGCGCAGGATGCGCATGGCCCCCGCCGGCGCTCCGGCCAGCGCACGCCCCCCCGGTCAGGATGAAGCCTTTCAGGCCCTGTTCCGCCGCACAACGAACGCCCCGGCGACAGCCCCGGCCGCGGCCGGACGCATGTGCGCCGGACGAGGGGATGCGCGTTCCGGCCGCCCCCGCGCCGGCGTCATGCCCGGAGCAACCCCGGCGTCCATGCGCCGGGCCGGCTTCGAGGCCGCCGGGCGAAGCGCGACGCGCCCGGAGACAGAAACGGATGCAATCACAAGGCCTTGCCGCAAGATGACGGCCCGGCGCGGCGGGAGCGCGCCGTCGGGCCGCGGCGCCGCCCGGCCGCCGCCAGAACGAATTTGAATCTGGCGCCAGCACCTTGCGGCCGCGTCCGGAATCCGTTTGCGAGCCGCGCACGACGGGACGCACGCCGGCAATTTTGCATGCGCGCCAGCAGGTTAGACCATCCGCCGGAATCAGTTTCCAGGCGTCCCCGGACGGCGGCGCGTCCGCCGCGTCATCCCGGCCGGGACTGCTGGAACCAGATTGCGAACGTCAGCCGCCATGCGCCTGAAACGACTCGCGCAATCACTCCAGGGTGAATCTGAATCAGAACTTCAGCGCGCCGCGGCCCGCAGATGAATCGCCATCCAGGCGACCGCCGCCATGTGGCTGCGCCGGGAGCGCATTTGCGCCGTGCGTCCGCCCGCGGACGCTGGCCGTAGGTACGGCGACGGCGTCATCATCATGACGGCCCGCCGGTTAACGGACGGTTGCCGGCGAAACCGCCGCCAGCGCCGCGGCCGCGCCGCGACGGGCGTGAACGGCGGTGAGAAAGGCGGCGCAGCTCCAGGTGAGGCGCCGGGCCGACCGGGGCGCGCCGGTGTCGCGGTCCGCCTGTTCGCCCATGACGCCGTCCGGCGGCGTCAGCGCCCGCACCGTGACCAGCCCCGTGTCGCCGGCGTCGAACAGCAGCCGCGCCGCCGTGCGGGCGTCGGCGGCCGGGGCGTCGCCGAACCACAGGGCCGGCGCCGGCGGCTCCGCCAGCGCGCCGGCGGCCAGCGCCTGCGCCAGGCGGTAGCGCAGCTCCGCCGCCGCCAGCACGAGCAGCGGCCAGCCGCCGCCACCGAAATAGACGTCCGCCGGATTGCGCCCCAGCAGCGGCGCCTGGTCGGGCGCGCGCCGGCGGTTCCAGGCAAAGGCTCCGGCGTAATGCGCCTCCAGCCGCGCCAGCGCGCCGTGCGCCAGCGGATCGGCCGGGCTGAACGGCCCGTCCGGCAGGCCGGCGTGGAGAACGGCGAGAATGACCGAGGAGTCCAGCTGCTTCTCCCGGCTCACCGGCGGGCAGCCGGGCGCGTCGAGACGGCTGACGATCCAGCCCTCCTCCTCCCGGCGGAAGGCGCCGAGGCGCTCCCACAGGTCGTCGGCCGCCATGGCCCACACCCGCGCCTGGCCGTCGCGCGGGCCGCCGGCGGCCCAGGCGACGCCGGCGCGCAGCGCGGCGTGCTGGGTGAGCAGCGCGTGCAGGTGAAAGCCCGCCTCCTCCTCCCAGATGTCGACGCAGGGCCGGCTGGCGTTGCGGGCGATGCAGTCGAGATCGCCAGCCGCCAGCTCCGCCCATTCCGGGGCGTCGCGCCGGTCGGCGCAGCGCAGCAGGCCGAGCGCCCGCAGGGCCACGCCGTCATACTGCGGCCGCGACCAGCGGGTGATGTCCAGCGCGCCGTCCGGACTGAAGCGCACGTCGCCGCGCACGGCGTCGCCGCGCAGCGCCGCCAGCTCCTCCACCGGGCGCAGGTACTGGCGGAACGCCGGCATGACGTTCCGCTCCGGCGGGCCCTCGCGCAGCCGCGCCGCGCCGGTGAGCGCGCTGATGCGCCGGCTGAAATCCACGTACTGCTCCAGCTCCCAGCTGGCCAAGGGGCCCCACAGCGGCGAGTCGCGCAGCAGGCGCGCCGCCTCCATCGCCAGCGCCGCGTCGCGCAGCCAGTGGAAGAAATAGTCTGGCTCCGGATCCCAGCTGGCGTCGTCCGGCGAGGCCAGCACCGAGCCTGGCGCGGGCGTCACCGTCTGCCCGAAACCGGGCCGGCGTTTGGTCAGATGGGTGGCGGACATGGCGTCGAACAGCTGCCGCGCCGCGCGCGTCTCCTGCGCGGCGATCCAGTCGTCCAGCGAAAGCGCGCCGGCGTGGGCTGCGTCCGCCTGCATGGCGCGATCCTCCTGTCGTCCGCTCCCCGCGCCGGCGGGGGGCGGCGCGTCATCCGCCCCCGCCGGCCAGAACCTGGCGCAGGCAGCGCCCGTCCGCGGCGCTGGCGGCGAGATCGGCGCTGGCGGCGACGATGACCTCCAGAAACGACGGTGGCTCCGGCGCCGCCGTTCCCTCCGCCGCCAGCCCGGCCAGCGTCGCGCGGAAAACCACCCGCCCCTCCTGGCCCGGCTCCAGGGAGATGCGCGCGAAATCACGCAGCAGCAGCTGCGGCCGCGCACGGCCCGGACTGCGCGCCCGCACGAACAGGAACACCGTTTCCGTCGCGGGGCCGTTCCAGCCGCCGCCGGACCGGCGCGGACCAGCGTGGCGCACGGCGAGGGAAATGGCCAGCGGCGCCTCCGGCGCGCGGGCGTCGCCCTCCACCCGCAGCCCGGACCAGACAAAGCGGGCGTAGGACAGGCCGTGACCGAAACAGAACTGCGGCTCAAGCGGCAGGTCGGCGTAACCGTTGGTGAAACGTTGGCCGTCCCGGTGGGGGCGTCCGGTGGTCCCCCGGGCGTAATGCAGCGGAATCTGGCCCACGTCCCGCGGCCACGTCACCGGCGTGCGCCCGCCGGGGCTGACGGCGCCGCACAGCACGTCGGCCACGGCGCGCCCGGCCTCGGCGCCTGGCCCCCATATGGCCAGCACGGCGCAGTCCGAGGCGAACAGCCGCGGCGCCGCCAGCGGCCGCCCCGAGGACAGCAGCACGACCACCGGCCGGCCGGCGGCCAGCGTGGCCTGCAACAGCGCCTCATGACGCTCGGGCAGGCCGGGCGCGGCGCGCGACCGGCCCTCCCCGCTCATGTCCGCAGTTTCCCCGATGCAAAGGATGGCGACGTCCGCCCGGCTCGCCAGGCGGAAAGCCGCGGCGACGTCGTCGCCGCAGACCGCCGTGCGCGCCTGCGGCCAGGCCTCCCGCACGCCGTCGGCGATGGTGACCACGCCGGAACGGTCGCCGCTGATCGCCCAGGCGCCGAGCATGTCCCGGGCGGACGTCGCCAGCTCGCCGATCACCGCGATGCGGCGCAGGTCGGCGGGCAGCGGCAGCAGCTGGCGCGGGTCCTGCAGCAGGGTGAACGAGGCCTGGGCGGCGCGGCGCGCCGTGCGGCGGATGGCGGCCGGACGCGACGCGCCGCCGCCGGCCGGATCCTGACCGCGAAACGGATCCTCGAACAGGCCGAGGCGCTGCTTCAGCCGCAGCACGCGCAGCGCCGCCGCGTCCACGGCGGCGGCGTCCACCAGCCCCTTCTCCACCGCCTCCGCCAGATGGCGCAGGTAAAGGCCGGAGCACATGTCCACGTCGACGCCGGCGCTGAAGGCCAGCGCCGCCGCCTCAAGGCCATTCTCCGCCGCGCCATGGACGATGAGTTCGGACACGCCGTTGTAGTCGGCGATGATCACGCCGCCGAACCCCCACGCCGCGCGCAGCTGGCCGGTGAGCAGCGCGCGGCTGGCGTGGACGGGCGCGCCGTTCACGGCGGGAAAGGCCGCCATCACCGCTGCGACCCCGGCGCGCACGGCGGCGTGGAACGGCGGGAAATACACCGTCTCCAGCGCATGGGCGGAGACGTCGACCGCGTCATATTCGCGCCCGCCCGCGCCCGCGCCATAGGCGACGAAATGCTTGACGGTGGCGGCGATGCGGTCTGGCGCGGCCAGATCGTCGCCCTGGAAGCCGGCGACCCTGGCCGCGGCCATGCGGGCGTTGACCAGCGGATCCTCTCCGGCGCTCTCGCAGATGCGGCCCCAGCGCGGATCGCGCGCGACGTCGGCCATGGGGGCGAAGGTGAGCGCCACGCCGTCGGCGGCGGCCTCCGCGGCGGCGGCCGCCGCCGTCTCCCGCCACAGCGCCTCGTCAAAGGCCGCCGCCTCGCCCAGCGGAACCGGGAACACCGTGCGGTGGCCGTGTATCACGTCGAGGCAGAACAGCAGCGGCACGCCGAGGCGCGTCTCCTCCACCGCCCTGCGCTGAAGGGCCCAAGTCTCCGGCCCCCACAGGTTGAGCACGGCGCCGACCCGGCCGGCGCCGACATCCTTAAGCCCGTCCGGCGGACCCGCCGGACCGGTGACCACCGTGTCGGCCGTGACCATGTTCAGCTGGCCGATTTTCTCGGCCAGCGTCATGCGGGCCAGCACGTCTTCAGGCGAGAGGCCAGCAATGCGGCTCATGCGCGCTCCCGGAAAAATGGCGGGACCAGACGCCGGCTGGAGCGGGCGCGCCGCCTGCCGGCGCCGCGGCGCGCGGCCGGGGCGGCGGGGCCCGTTCCATTCAGCGTCCAAGAATGCCCGTTTGCGCGCCGTCGCGCCAGTGCGTTCGCGCCTCACCGCGACGCGACGCGCACTGCAAAGGGCCCCGGCCATCGCGCATGCGCGTTGCAGTCCCGGCGCAGGGGCGCCAGAATCCGGCCGCCCCCCGTCGGCGCCGCCGGGGGGCCTGCCGGAAACGTTCAGGGTCGCCCTTTCCGGGCGCCCCGGCCTTGTGCGGCGGTCTGCGCCACGCCGGGCGGCGACGCGGCGCCGCCGGAGAGCTCCACACGGGCGCCGGCCGCCACGGCGAGGGAGCACTGAATGGCCAGCGCCAGGGACAGGAAGACGGAAAAGGACGCTTCGCCCACGCCCGCGCGCGGCCAGCCGGACGATCTGGCGGGCCATCCGGTCGACACGCCCCGCGTGCTGTTCGCCGACATGATGCTGCTGTTGCGCTCGGCCATCGTCTCGCCGGAGCGCAACCAGCTGGGCATGATCGTGCTTGGCATCATCGTCGTGGTGAGCGGCGTCGCCTTCATGCAGATCCGGCTCAACGCCTGGAACCAGCCGTTCTACGACGCCCTCTCCGCCCGCAACTTCAGCGCTTTCCTCAACCAGCTCGGCCAGTTCGCCATCATCGCCGGCGTCCTGCTGTGCCTGGTGGTGGCCCAGACCTGGCTGCAGGAAATGCTCAAGCTTGTGCTGCGCAAACAGGCCACGCGCGACCTGCTCGACCAGTGGCTCAAGCCCGGACGGGCCTACCGCATCAGCCGCTCGGGCGACATCGGCGTCAACCCGGACCAGCGCATGGCCGAGGACGTGCGCCACCTGACGGAGCTTTCGGCCCAGCTGGGCATCGGCCTGTTCCAGTCCACGCTGCTGCTGTTCAGTTTCGTGGGCGTGCTGTGGATGCTGTCCAGCAGCGTGGTGTTCACCTGGGACGGGCGGGACTTCGCCATTCCCGGCTACATGGTGTGGGCGGCGCTGTTCTATTCCGGCGTCGCCTCCTGGCTCAGCTGGCTGTCCGGCCGGCGGCTGATCCATCTCAACAGCGAGCGCTACTCCCGCGAGGCGGAGCTGCGCGTGGCCATGGTGCGCACCAACGAGCACGTGGACGCCATGACGCTGGAGCGCGGCGAGGCCCACGAGCGGGCGGCGCTGGAGCAGCCGCTGGACAAGGTGCTGGCGGCCATGCGCAGCCTGGTTTCGGCGCTGACGCGGCTCACCTGGATCACCTCCGGCTACGGCTGGTTCGCGCTGGTGGCGCCGATCATCGTCGCCGCGCCGGCCTATTTCAGCGGCAAGCTCAGCTTCGGCGCGCTGATGATGGCGGTGGGAGCGTTCAACCAGGTGCAGCAGGCGCTGCGCTGGTTCGTGGACAATTTCGCCACCATCGCCGACTGGCGCGCCACGCTGATCCGGGTGGTGGCGTTCCGCCAGGCGCTGGTGGCGCTGGACGAACAGCCGGCGTCCAGCGGCCGGCCGCATATCAGGCGCGTCGAGGGCGCCGGCGACGAGATCGTCATCACGGGGCTGGAGCTGCACTTCCGCGACCATATCGCCCGGCTGGAAAGCGACCTGCGTGTGCCCCCCGGCGAGCGGGTGCTGGTCTACGGCGACGCCGGCTCCGGCAAGAGCACGCTGTTCCGGGCGCTGGCCGGCCTGTGGCGGCGCGGCTCCGGAACCATCGTCATGCCGCCGCGGGAGCAGGTGGCGTTTCTGCCGCGGGCGCCGTTCCTGCCGCGCGGCCCGCTGCGCGAGTCCGTGCTCTACGCCTGCAGCGGCAAGGTGAGCGACGCGGACGTGACCGAGGCCCTGCGCAAGGTGGGCATGGAGCGCCTCGCCGACAGCCTCGACGTGGTGGCCTCCTGGGACCGCGAGCTGCCCATGGACGAGCAGCAGCGGCTGGCGCTGGCCCGGGCCATGCTGCAGCATCCGCGCTGGGTGATCATGGACGAGGCGCTGAACGAGCTGGACCCGGCGGAGGCGGCGGCGCTGCGGCGCACCTTCAGCCGGCAGCTGCCGGACATCGGCCTGATCTACACCAGCGCCGTCGAGGACCGTTCCGGCCACTTCACCCGCACCCTGCGGCTGCAGCGGATCAACACGCCGCCGCCGGGCGCGGACGACGGACCGGCCCATGACGCAACAGACTGACGTCGCAGGAGCGCCGCGCCGGCGACGCGGCCACGAGGGGAGACACAGATGGCGGAACAGCCCTTCAGCATGGCGCCGGTGCGGCGCGGACTGAGCGACAGCGCGCTGCTGGACGAGGTGCAGCGCAACACTTTCCGCTATTTCTGGGACTTCGCCCATCCGGTCTCCGGCCTCGCCTACGAGCGCTCCGACTATCTGGCCAGCCGGCCGGACCTGGTGGCGACGGGCGGCAGCGGCTTTGGCCTCATGGCCATTCTGGCGGGGGTGGAGCGCGGCTTCGTCAGCCGGGCGGAGGCGGCGGAGCGGGTGCTGAAGATCGTGCGCTTCCTCATCGGCTGCCCCACCTATCACGGGGCGTTTCCCCACTGGCTCAACGGCGCCACCGGCGCGACCATTCCCTTCAGCCGCAAGGACGACGGGGCCGACCTCGTGGAGACGTCCTATCTGATGATGGGGCTGCTGTGCGCGCGCCAGTATTTCCACCGCGACGATCCGGTGGAGGGGGAGATCCGCCACTGGGCGGACATCCTGTGGTCGGAGACGGAATGGAGCTGGTTCACCCGCGGCGGCCAGGCGGTGCTGTACTGGCACTGGAGCCCCAATCACGGCTGGGCGCTGGATCACGAGATCCGCGGCTGGAACGAGTGCCTGATCACCTATGTGCTGGCGGTTTCGGCGCCGCGCCACCCGGCGCCGCCGCGCGTCTATCACCGCGGCTACGCCGAGGCGCGCGCCTTTGACAACCGCAGGGTCTATGAGGGCATGGAGCTGCCGCTGGGGCCGGACTGGGGCGGGCCGCTGTTCTTCGCCCATTACAGCTTCCAGGGCCTCGATCCGCGCGGGCTTTCGGACCGTTACGCCGACTACTGGACGCAGAACGTGCGCCACACCCTGATCAACCGGGCGTACTGCATCCGCAATCCGCGCGGCTGGGCGGGCTACGGCCCCGACTGCTGGGGCCTGACCGCCACGGAGACGGACCAGGGCTACCGGGCGCTGTCGCCGACAGAGGACATCGGCGTGATCTCGCCGACGGCGGCGGTTAGCTCCATGCCCTACACGCCGGACGAGTCGCTGGCGGCGCTGCGGCATTTCTATGAGGAGAAGGGCGACCGCATCTGGACGGACCTCGGCTTCGTCTCGTCCTTTTGCGAGGCGCGGAACTGGACCTCGCAGGCGCACATCGCCATCGACCAGGGGCCGGTCGTCTGCATGATCGAGAACTACCGCAGCGGGCTGCTGTGGGAGCTGTTCATGAGCTGCCCGGAGGTGAAGCAGGGGCTCTCCGCGCTCGGCTTCACCCGCGCCGCCGCAACCTGAAGGCGCCGGCGGCGGGCGGGGCCGCCCGTGCGGGCCGCGGCTGTCCCGCGACGGCGGGCCCGTCGCGGGCGCCGCAGGCGCCGTCCGGAACGCCCTCCCCCCAAGGCATGTGCGGGGAACGCCGGATTCGTCCGCGCCGCCCCTCTCAGCCGGTCGCCGGCCACTGCTCCGGCGGCGCCGCAATGCGCGCGACGAAGGCCGGCGGCGGCGCGCCGCGGGGCCGCCACGCGCCCCAGTCGCGGCGCAGGCCCAGGACGTCCCGCGCCAGCAGGTTCAGGAACAGCCCCGGGCCGCTCGAATAGATGCGCCAGCCGCCGTCCACGGCGATGGCCCCGGCCCGCACCCGCTCCCATTCGGCGTCGGCCTGGGCGCGGTTGTCGAAGGCCGCGTCCGAGCTGCTGAAGTAGGCGTTGCGCTGGCGGGGGCTGGCGTTGGGCGTCACCGCGCAAACGTCCGCCGGATTGACCTGCGCGAGCGCCGTCACCAGCGCCTCCTGCAGCGCCGCGCGCCCGGCGTCGTCCCGCGCCGCCGCCAGCAGCGCCGCCAGCGCCTGGGCGTATTGCAGGTGGGCGTGCGTGTACATCAGCCCGATCTCGCGGCCGAAGCAGGCCGCCGACTCCGCGCGGCGGAACATGGTCTCCACGCCGCCGCGATAGGGCAGCGGCCGGTCCATCAGCCGCACGCCGTCCGGCCCGGCGAGGTGGTCGCGGATAATGGCCAGATGCCGCTCCGCCTGCTCCGGCGTGAACAGCCCGCCGGCGATGGCCCGCGCCATGGGCAGCATTGAGTAGCGCACCCCGGTGCGCCGGTCGGAGGGATGCAGCAGCAGCTCCGGCGGCGCGCCGTCGTACCGCCCCTGCGCGAACAGCCCGTAACCGGCGATCACCCCGTCGCGGATCAGCAGCGCGTTGACCTCGCGCCTCATCGCCTGCGCCTCACGGCGCAGCCCCTCCGCCCCGGGGCGCCCGGCCCGCTCCAGCACGGCGGCGTAACGGACAAGCTGCTGGTACAGCAGCGCCACCGTCCAGCTGCTGACCATGCGCCCCTTCAGCGAGGGGTCGGCCGGCTGCAGCGAATCATTCCAGTCGCCCTCCCCCAGCCGGACGAGATGCGTGCCCGGCAGATACTGGCTGGCCACGGCCTGCAGCAGCACGTCGACGTGTCCGGCCAGCGGGGCGGTTTCCGCGGTGGCGCTTGCGTCGTCGTAATTGCGCCAGGGAACCTGCGCGTCGAGACAGCTGACGTCGCCGGTGGCCTCGATGTAGTCGCAGACCATTTTCAGCGGCCAGATGATGACGTCGCCGTGGCTGGAGCGGTCGCGGATGAAGGAATAGGGCGGCGGCATGAACCACTGCGACCAGTCGCCCCGGCCTGCGTACTGCTCGGCGAACACCGCCAGCATGATCTCCCGCGCCGGCGCGTCATGCCCCAGCGCCAGCAGCATCTCCACGGGCCCCTGGCAGACGTCGCGCGTGCCCCAGGCGGCGCCGGTGTACTGCTCCAGCCCGTGCGGAACGGAAACGTGGATGAGGGCGTTCTGGACCAGCCACGGCGCCGCCAGCGACAGGGCCTGCGCCCGCGCGTCCCCGCTCACGGCGAGGCCGCGCGTCAGGCGCGTCCAGTAACGGGCGGCGGCGGCCCGTTCGGCGTCTGCGTCCCACCGCGCCGCCTCATCCGCCAGGGCCAGCGCCGCCGCCGGGTCGGTGAGGCTGCCGGTGACGATGAAGGAAAAGGCGTTCACCGCCCCGGTGGCGATGACCAGCCACGGCTCGCGCGCTTGGGGAGCGTCGCCGTCATACAGCGCCTCCGAGCCGGCGATGAGCCGGACCGCCGCCGGATCGCCCGCCTGCACGACATAAACCGATTCCGGATAGCGCTGGCCCCACAGCGACTGCGGGTCCGGCCGCAGCAGGACGCGGCCCGCGGCGGCGTCCACCACCGCCGCGGCGCTCTGGGCTGCCTCCCGCTCGCCCATGACGCAGTGACCGGCGACGAGCAGCCGCGCCGGCGCGCCGTCCGCCGTCACCTCCCAGCGCAGCACGGGACGGGCGACGCTGGCGAAAGCGCTGACGGTGACGCGGCCCCGCTCCGTCGCGTAAATCCAGCGGCAGCCGTTGAGGCTGATCTCGAAGGCGGAGGGCGTGGCCAGCAGCCGCCAGCCGTCGCCCTGGTCCACCAGCAGGCGCAGCCCGCTAGCGCGGGTGATGTTGAACGGGTCGCGCGAGACCGAAAACAGCTTGTGAAACGAGGTGTTGCCCAGGGTGAGCTGCGCGCCGAACACGCCGTGCATCCAGCAGGTCGCGCAGAAAATGTCGTCCGCGGGCAGCACGCCCTCGCCGGTGCGGATGATGGCGCCGTGCCGGCGCTGCATCGCCAGCTCCTTGTCCCGCAGCGCCACATGGCGGTTATGGTCGCCGTCGGGAACGAAGAAGGAAGCCAGCGCGCCGTCGATGCGCTCCTCCGAAAGGCGCTGCGGCCACAGGGCCGCGATTTCGGCCTCCGTGAGGGCGCGCACGGCCAGGGACGGCGCGGTCTGCAGCAGCGAACGCCGCGCCGGCCGCAGCTCCAGCCCAGCCGCGGCCGGAGGCGCCGCCGCGCACGCCGCCAGGGCGGCCGTGACCGCCGCCAGGTCGCCCGCGCCGGAGGCGGCCGGATGGTCCGGCTGGAACAGGCCGAAGAAACCGGTGACCGCCGCGCCGCCCGGCGCCAGCGTCACCGGCGCGGAGAGCAGCGCCGCGCAGGCGGTTTCGCGCTGCAGAACGCGTGAGGGCAGCGGCGCGCCGAAGCGCGTGGCCAGCGTCCCCGCGCCACGGAAGGCGGGGCCGAACACGTCGGCGGCGTCGGTGGCGTAGCCGGCCACGGGCGTGAGGCCGCCATGGGCGGCCCACGGGCGGCGGCCGCCCTGGTCCAGCGCCTGGCGGCTGAGGATCACCGGACCGCGGTCGCCGTCGCGGACCACGGTGTGGTCAATGTACTGGCTGGCGTAGGCCTCGTTGTTCATCAGGAAGCCGCGGTCGCCGAGGCCCAGATCCTGGATGAACAGCACGTCGGCGCGCGCCACGGCGGCGCCGTGGTTGCGCAGCTCCAGCCGCCAGGTCCACAGCGGCGCGTGGGCGTGCAGGCGCAGCGTCAGCCGCCAGGCGAGGTCACGGGGCGCGCGCCCCTCCCAGACGGCGCAGTCGCCGGCCGCGGCGAAGACGCCGTCAAAACCGGGGCCGAGCAGGTCGGCCGGCGCGTCCTCGCCCCCCACGCGCAGCACGAGGCGGCCGATGCCCCAGGCGAGGCCGGAGCCGGCGACCTGGCTGATCATCACCGCCCCCTGCCCGTCCGCAGGCTCATGCGCCAGCCAGCAAACGGCGCCGTTGGGCAGGACGCCGGCGGCGATTCCCTGGCCGCCGGCTGCGCTGATGCGGATGATTCCCGCGTCCCCGGCGACGGGCAGCCGCCATGCCGGCGGCCGCGCGCCGGCGGAGTCCGTTCCGGTCAGCCCTGTCATGCAGCATCTCTCCCCTGGCGGCTGCGCCGGGCGCGCCGCGGCGCCCTGCGGGCGCGTCCGGCGGACCATCCGCCGCGCCGCCATTGCGGCCGTGGTCCGCGCCCATGGTCCTGCGCGACAAGGTTATTGCGTTTCCTGCGCCTTCTCCAGGGGCAGTTCGGCGATCATCACCGAGGGGTCCTCGCGGTCGGCGCGGATGGAGAAGCCGAGCTTGCGGCACACGCCGAGCATGGCCTGGTTGTCGCGCAGCACCTGGCCGACAACCTTGCTGATGCCGTCGGCCTTCGCCCATTCGATGATGAGGCGCATCAGCTCCATGCCGAGGCCCGTGCCCTTGAGGTCTGAGGCGACCATGATGGCGTATTCGCCGGTGTCATGGTTGGAATCGGCGTGCAGGCGCACCACGCCCACCATGCGGCCGGTGGCGGCCTCCATGGCGACGAAGGCGATGGCGCGGGCGTAGTCCACCTGGACGAGGCGGGCGACGAAGGCGTGGTTGAAGTCCCGCACCGGGGCGAAGAAGCGCAGGCGCAGGTCGTCTTCGGACACGCCGCGCATGAAGTCGATGAACATCTGCTCGTCTTCCGGCCGCACCGGCCGGACGAAGAACACCCGGCCGTCGCGGGCGGTGATGGCGCGCTCCCACGCCTTGGGGTAGGGCCGCACCGACAGGCGCGGATGGCCGGAGACGCGCCGCGCCCGCTTGGGGGCGGGCGCCACGCGCACCCGCGCGTTGAGCGCCACCACGCCCCGCGCGTCCGAAAGCAGCGGATTGATCTCCAGCTCGCGCACCTCCGGCAGGTCCACGGCGATCTGGGACAGCTTCACCAGGGTCATGCGGATGGCGTGCTCGTCCGCCGGCTCCATGTCGCGATAGCCCTTGAGGCGGCGCGCCACGCGGGTGCGGGCGATGAGCACCTCGGCCAGCTTCAGGTCGAGGGGCGGCAGCGCCAGCGACACGTCGTTGATCACCGCCACGGCGGAGCCGCCGCGGCCGAACATGATCACCGGGCCGAACTGCGGGTCGTCGGTGATGCCGACGATGAGGTCGCGGGCCTTGCGGTCGCTGACCATGGGCTGGACGACGAAGCCGTCCAGCCGCCGCTCCTGCGCCACCTCCATGAGCTCGGCGGCGGCGGCGCGCACGGCGGCCTCGTCGCGCAGGTCGAGGCGCACGCCGCCGATGCGGGTGCGGTGCAACACGCCCGGCGCCACCACCTTGACCACCACCCGCTCGCCCCGCTCCAGCAGCGGGCGGGCCGCGGCGGCCACGTCGCCGTCCAGCGGCACGAAGGTGGCGGGCACGGCCGGAATCTCATAGGCGCGCAGCAGCCCCTGCACCTCCACCGGATCAAGCCACTCGCGGCCGCCGGCGATGACGCCGCCGACAATGGCGCGGGCCTGCTCCACGTCCGGCGCGAAATCATGCGGCAGGGCGTCGGGGGTCTCCATCAGCAGGTCGAGGGCGGCGCGGTAGCGCACCAGGTGCATGAAGCCGGCGAGCGCCTCGGCCTCGGTGCGGAAATGGGGAATGCCGGCCTCGTCGAAGATGGGGCCGGCGTCGCCGTCCGAGGACATCCACACCGCCAGCACCGGCTTGTGCAGCGCCCGGCCGCGGCGGTGGTTCCGGACGGTCTCCACCAGGGCGCGGGCGCTGGCCACCGGGTCGGCGAGCGCGCTGGGGATGTTGATCACCAGCAGCGCGTCCACGCCCCGGTCGAGCAGGATGGCGGGCGCCAGCTTCGCCAGCGACTCCGGGTCCATGTAGCCTGTGGTGTCGACGGGATTGGCCACCGGCGCGCGCTCGGGCATCACCTCCTCGAGGCGGGCGCGGGTTTCCGGCGCGAGCTCCGCCAGCTCGCCCTGCAGGTCAAGCAGCCGGTCGTGGGCGACGGCGCCGACGCCGCGGTCGTTGACCATGATGGCGAGACGCCGGCCATAGAACGGCCGCTGGCGGCCCAGGGTTTCGGCGGCGGAGAACAGCTCGTCGAGGTCGAACACGCGCAGCAGGCCGGCGCGGCGGAAGGCGGCGTCATGGACGGCGTCGCGGGTGGCGAGGGCGGCGACGCTGGTCATGTCGGCGGTGGAGGGGCGCGCCTCGTGCCGGCCGGGCTTGAGCACCACCACCGGCTTGGCGCGGGCGGCGGCGCGGGCGGCGGCCATGAACTTGGGGGCGTCGACCACGTCCTCCACATAAAGGATGATGGAGCGGGTGCGGTCGTCGGCGGCGAAATAGTCGAGGCAGTCGGCCACGTCGATGTCGGCCTGCTCGCCGATGGAGATGACGCCGGAGAAACCGATCTGGTGCTGGCTGGCCCAGTCGACGAGGCCGTTGGCGATGGCGCCGGACTGGGAGATGAGGGCGAGATCGCCCACGCCCGGCATGCGCGCCCCGAGGGAGGCGTTGAGGCGCACGCGCGGCGAGATCACGCCGACGCCGCCAGGGCCGATGAGACGCAGCCCGTGCCGGCGCGCCTCCGCCTGCACGGCGGCGACGATCTCCGGCGAGCTGACGCCGTGCGAGGGCGGCGCGAGAATGGCGGCCGAACAGCCCATGCGGCCGGCCATGGCGACGTTGTCGACGATGGTTTCGGAGGGCGAGACGAGGACGACGAGATCCGGCGGCGCGGCGGCCAGCTCCTCCAGAGAGGCGGCGAAGCTGACGCCGGCGGCGCCGCGGAGGTCTTCGATAACGTGCTCCGGGCCGGTGAAGGCGGGATTGACGGCGTAGACGGGCCCGCGAAAGCCGCCGGCGAGCAGGTTGTTCAGCAGTACGCGGCCGAGAGACCTGGGCCTGCGGCTGACGCCGACCACAGCGACGGATTCGGGCCTGAACACCCGGTCGAGACGGTATGTGCTCACGCTGCTCCCCCTGCGTACGGCCCCGGTCGCGGTCCGCGCCCTGCGCCGCCGGTCGCCGGCGATTCAGGCGGCGCGCACGGCCAGTCTTCCGCCATGCGCAGCCGGAGGCAATAGACGCGGGCGCGCTGTCCGGGCGATGCGGGCTGTACTGGCCGCCAAAACTGGCGCCGTGGCGGCGCCAGCCTGCGTCCTGGCGCCACGGCCGGCCGCCCTGCCCGCTTCCAGGGCGTCCCGGCGCCAGGGGGCGGAATCCCCACGTCGTATGCTCCATCTCCGCCGCCAGCGCCTCCGGACACGCCTCAGGCGGGCGCGCGTCTGGCGGCGGATACGCGCACATGTGAACGCGCGTGGATGCTCCGGTGATGGATGGCGCCGCGCGGACAGGCGCGCGCCGCAGCGTGCGCACGCAGGTTCCTGCGCGCGCACGCGCGGCCGCGACGCGTTTTTGTGCACAGCGGCGGGCGGAGCGCCCGCCCGGCGATTGTCACCATGGCGCGTCGCGCTTATGTTTCGCGCCAGTTGGGGCGTAGCCAAGCGGTAAGGCAGCGGTTTTTGGTACCGCCATTCCCAGGTTCGAATCCTGGCGCCCCAGCCATGTCCGCCAGGGCGACAACAACGGCATGCCGCCGCGAGGGCCTGTCCGGTCAATGCCGGCCGGGCGACCGGGCCGGCCGGTCCCCATCCGCATGACGCCCCTTCAGCCCAGCTGACGCGGGCCTGTTTCGCACGGCGAAAACCGCACGAAGCCCCCTCCCGGCTAAAGGATGCGCGCCGCGCCTCACCCGAGGCGCAAAAGCGGCTTGCTGAACGCCGCCCGTCGCTGTCAAGCTGACGCAATAAGCAAAATCAAGGTGAGTCGGGAGGATTAATGACGGAACAGGCCAGTAAAACACGGGCGCGCGCCGCCGTACTTCTGCGCGCCGCCATGGAGGCGCTTGACGAGAGCGGCGGCAGTCTCCCCTTGCGTGATGTAAAAGCCGCCGTGGCCCGGAAAATCAGACTGGACGCGTATGATCTGTACCAGTATGAAAAGACCGGCTACGTGAGATGGGAAAGCATCCTCCATTTTTATTCCATCGACGCCACCAAAGGCGGATTCATCCGGAAGAGCGACGGGAAATGGCATCTGACGGATGAGGGTCGCGCGGCGCTACGCTTGCCGGGGATGCAGCTCCTGGACGAAGCGCAACGCCGGTACCGCGTCTGGAAAGCAGGACAGTCGCCAACCGCGACGGACAGCGATGAGCCGGCCCGTTCCGCGTCGGCGCAAATGGACACGGCGACGGAACTGGGCGAACGGGCGTTTGTTCTGGAACGCGCTGAGGCTGAAGCACGGGCGGAAATCGAAAGCCATGTCAGGTCGATGGGCCCGTACGAGTTTCAGGAGCTGGTGGCGGCGCTGCTCCGGGGCATGGGATACGCAACCCCTGTCATCGCGTCACGCGGCCCGGACGAGGCGCAGATATCCTCGCATACCCCGATCCGCTCGGCGCATCGACGCCGCATGTCAGGGTCCAGGTCAAACACCGGCCGGATACGAAGGCCGGACGGGAAGATATCGCAGCCCTGCGCGGCATACTCCGCCCGGGCGTCGAGATCGGCCTTTTCGTGTCGTCTGGAGGATTCACGCCACAGGCCATCGCTGAGGCGCGCAACATCGGCGTCCATATCCAGCTGATGGACATGGACGACCTGCTGAGAAACTGGCTGGCCGTGTTCGACAGGCTGACGGAAGAGGACAAGGCGCGGCTCCGCCTGCGCCCCGTATTCTTCCTTTCACCGGGATAGCCGGAGGAACAATACATGGGCGTTCTGGTCGGCGTTCTGGTCGGCGTTCTGGTCGCGCGCCTCCCCCGCCCTCCGGAACGCGCCCATTCTTCTCCCCCTTCCCCACACATTTTTTTTCGACGTGAACGACGCAGCCTTGCAAAAGACACAAATCGCGTCTACAAGCATGAAGCATCGAACTGCTGATGAACTTTCCGGACCGCCAGCGCGGCCGGCGACTTTCTCCCTCAATTCGATCTCACCGCGTCCGGTTTTCCGGACGTCGTTTCTCCATGTCGATTTGAAAGGAAGTCGCCATGAACACCGGTATCGTCAAGTTTTTCAACGCCACCCGCGGCTACGGCTTCATTACCCCGGACGCCGGCGGCGCCGACATCTTCGTCCATATCTCGGCGGTCGAGCGCTCCGGCATGGCCTCGCTGCATGAGGGCCAGAAGGTGTCCTTCGACGTCGTGACCGATCCCCGCAAGGGCAAGTCCGCCGCCGAGAACCTCAGGGCCGCCTGAGGAACCAGACGACGGCGGCCGGCCAGTCCGGCCGCCTCACGCCTGCGCCTCCCTCACGCCCCGCCCCCCCAACGTGCAATCAACAATACGCAAGAACGCACACGGAGTTTTTTTGTTAACTGGCGTCATTCAGTTTTACAGCCCGCTGAAGGGCTGTGGTTATATCCAGCCTGACGATGGGTCAGCGCGTGTTTTCATGAGTTCCGCGGACATCCGCCGGGCCGGCCTCACGTCGGTCCATGTCGGCAAGCGCGTGCGCTTCACGCTCGCCGCGCCGGAACAGGCCGGCGACGCAGGCCCCGACATCCGGCGGCCGCCACAGGCCGCCCTCTCCTGCTGATCCTGCGCAGCCGCCCGGCTTCCCCAAAGGCGACCGCCGGAGCGGGAAGCGTCCGGGCGCGTTGCCCCGGCGACGCGCCCCGCCGCGGCGACAGCCGCGCAGCGCAGCAGCGCCAGAGCCGCCCCACCGGGCGGCTTTTTCGTGCGCGCCGCAGAATCCCCGGTCGCGGCGGCGCCGCGCCGGCGGCTCAGCGCATGTCGAACAGCTCCTGGTGAAAGCGCCGCGCCGTATCCACGCCATGACGGGCGAAATCCCGCCGCAGGGCCGCGCCAAATGCGGGCGGGCCGCAGAACCAGATGCTCGCCTCGCGCCAGCGGGGCGCCATGGCGCGGATGCGCTCGCCAGTGAGACGCCCGTCCCGCCGGCTGTTGACGACGTGCAGCGTCACGCCGGCGGCCTCCGCGTCCTGCCGCAGCCGCGCCTCGCCCTCGGGACTGTCGTCCGGGGTCGCGTGGAACAGGTGGATCTCCTGGCGCGGCGCCGCGTCCGGCCCCGCCCGCCGGCGCAGGGCGAGATCATGCATGCGGGCGATGAACGGCGTCACGCCGATGCCGCCGGCCACCCAGACCTGCGCCGGGCGGTCGTCGTCAAAGGTGAAGCAGCCGTACGGCCCCTCCACCACCACCCGCTGGCCCACGCGCAGCCGCTGGCGCAGGGCGCCGGTGAAATCGCCCAGCTCGCGGGTGAGAAACTTCAGGCGGCGCGCCTGCGGATCCCAGGCCGAGGCGATGGTGAAGGGATGCGGATCTTCCGTGGCCGGATCGCCGCTGAGGAAGGCGAACTGCCCCGCCCGGTGTCCCGGCCAGCCGTGCGGCACGGCGATCTCGCCCTCCAGCACGCGCAGGCCGGGATAATAATGCAGGCGGGTGATCTCGCCCTTCACCTTGCGCCCGGCGCCGATCCGGCGCGTCAGGGACATCGCCGCCGCGACCGCGCCGCACGCCAGCAGCGCCCCCAGCAGCAGCCCCAGCGGCGTCGTCCAGTAGCTGAAGCGCGCCAGAATGACCGCATGGAAAACGAGCGCCAGATAGAGAACGGCGACCAGCCGGTGGGTCCTGCAGAAAACGTGATACGGAATCCGGCGCGCCAGCGCCACGATCACCAGCAGCGCGACGCCGTAAAAGGCCCATTCGCCAGCGGTTTCGGCGGTTCCGCGCATGGAGCGGAACAGCTGCTCCAGCTCGCCGTCCGCCGGCGGGCGCGGGCCGCGCGCCCTGCGCTCCAGCAGGCCGAGAGCCGCCGCCCATTTCGGCCCCTTCGCCCACAGCCAGTGCATGGTCGCCAGCGCCAGGGCGGCGACGCCCAGCCATTTGTGCAGGCGGTACATGCGGTCGAGCCCGCCCAGCAGCCGCTCGGGCCAGCGCGGGCGGGCGGCGAGAATCACCGCCAGGCTCATGCAGCCGATGGCGAGAACGCCGCTGAGCTGCACCATTGAGCCGCGCATGGCCAGCAGGCCGGCGGAAGGCGCGGGCAGGTCCTCCACCAGCAGCCACAGAACCGCGGTGAGGGCGAGAAAGCCCCAGAATACCCTGACGACCGGCCTCATCGGGCGCCCCCCGGCTGCCCCGGGGGCAGTCGCGTCGTTGACCCTGCGCGGTCTTCTGCGCACCCGTGGCGGCGGCTGTCATTGATCCTGGTCAAGCGTCCGGCGCATCGCGCGGCCCCAAACGGCGCGGCCAGAGCCGGCTGCAACCGGTCCCGCGCCGGACACCTGCCTGCGCGACCTGCAGGCGTTCGCGCAGCGCGCGCCTTCGCCATCGCCGTCAGCGCGGCCGCCGCGCCACGGCTCCCCGTCTTGCCGGCGGCTCTCCACGTCCCGGCGTGTTTTCGCTGCGGCTGCGTCAGTGAAAACCGGCGACAAAGCCGCGACGCAAAAACCTCCGTCCGTGCCCGTTTCTTCCCCATTTCCGCGAGAAGGAGCGTGACTTTTGCGCGGCGTCGCCGGCTCCGGGCGCTTCCGCCAGACGGCCATTGCCCGGCGTGATGCCGAGCAGCCGCCGGTCACACGGCGGACCGGCGGCGACGTCGCAGGGCGCGCGGCGGACAGCGGCGCCGTCACATGCGCCGTCACAGTGGACGCCGTCACGGGGGAGATCCATCGGGAAGCCGCCAGACGGGCCCGCCGCAGCCCTGGCGGCGGCGCAGGCGGCGCGCGGCGAAAGCTCGGGCGGCGCGGCGAACAGGAGGCGCGCGAAACCCCACCCAGGCGGAGCCATGCCGACACGCCGCCATGGGAGCGACAGGCGGGGCGGCCGGCGCGACGGCGCGGCCGCCGGGATCAGCCAAAGAGATAGATCGTATATATTCCTGCTGACAGAAATGCAGTATAAATACAGAATTCTACCGTTGAATTAAACACAATTTCCCTCAGGACGACACGCTTAACCTGTGAGGAAACAGCGCTGCCGCAGATTCGTTCCGGGACCAGCCCGCGTTTTCATGCAGTGTTCTCATGAAGTCACCGGCCATATTGCCGCAGGACGCCGGCGACATTCTGGCAGGGCGTGCGCGGCCGTCGCCTGCGCAGCGCCTGCGGCTGCGTGTCCGGCGGCCGGACCTCCAGGCTGCGTGGCCGACGAGGAAGCAGGTCACCGCCGTCGCCGCCATCGCGCCCGGAACGCCACCCGGCGGCTGTACGGGAATGGCCCGCGAAACGAGAGGTTTTCAGGCATGTCCGCGTTCACCCTTGTCCGCGGCCAAGGAGCGACGCCGGGATCGCTGTAGCGCTGCCGGCTTGATTATATGATATGTATGAGTGAGGGTGCCCTTCCACCGACCTCTGGCGGTTTAGCGCAACAACGGTCCATACGGCCGTGCCATATGACATAAATTCTGAATATACGACGCGGGTTTAGGTTGTCCGTTGCAAGACGGATTTGTATCAGAAGCGGAATGATAACTGCGGTGAAAACCGACAGGAATGGACTACTCGCGGATTGCGAGGCATAGAAGCTGAACCACGCACTGTACGCTTGGATGGGTGTGGATACGATGTATAACGCGCCAGAGGCATCTTGTTTATCCAAACCGGCAATCGACCGGCTTGCGAGCGGCGTTGCCCGTCAACTTGGATTTACGCCAGGAGACGAAATCGAGCCAATAGTTGAGAAACTTGGCGGCCACATAGAATTTCGTAGTTTGAGTGAAGTTGCCGATCCAAGCTCTGGTTCAATTCGCATTAACGACGACGGCACATTCGTTATATTCTTGCCATCCCACACTGGCCATCTCAGAAATAGATTCACAATTGCACACGAGCTTGGCCATCTGGTTGTGCATTTTTTATGGCCACGCCACCAAAATAAATCTGTCGGCCCGATAGAGGCGCGTCGATATGGAACTGGGCGCGTCGAATGGGAAGCCAACTGGTTTGCGGCAGGTTTTTTAATGCCCGCCGAAGATTTCCGCGACTATGCAAACAAATATAATTATAATAATATATTATTATCTGTTAGATATAAAGTTTCCCCCATGGCGGTCGATGTCCGCATTAAATCGCTCAATTTGCGTTGAGGATGCCCGACCAAGGGGATCAAGATGGACGATCTTGGACCATTCCGCCCAAAGCTGCGCATGTTTATGAGTGTTGATATTGTTGGCTCTACAGTTTTTAAGCAGTCAGCCAAAAATCAAGCCGCAACTGATACTAAGGTACCTGCAGAAGCTTGGTTTTCACCTATAGTGCGCTTTTATCAAAAAATGGAAGCTTTCCTCCTTGAAGAATGGGAGGATTATAAAAAAACATCCAAAGAATATCATTTACCTCCTGGACCAGATCCAGAAATATGGAAAGGCGTTGGAGATGAGCTTATATATCAAAAAGAACTTACTGATCACCGTCAAGCCTTTGGCTGCATGCATTGCTGGATAAATGCTGTAAATCACTATCGCAAAGAGCTACAACAACAATCACCCTCCCTCGACCTTAAAGCTTCAGCTTGGCTCGCAGGCTTCCCGGTGAATAACGCCGAAATAATCATACGACGCAAGGGATCAGCACCAGCCAACAATGGATTGACAAATGAGCAGCCAGTTGATGATTTTGTCTATGAAAACGCGATGTTGCTTGAGAAATATTACTCAGATTCTGATCGTCACGATTTGATACAAGATTTTGTTGGCCCAAATATCGATGCTGGATTTAGAGTATCTCACTTGGCATCACCAAGAAAACTTGTAATGACCTTGGACCTCGCATTACTGGTAGCTACTGGCGACAGAACCAAACCGCATCATTTTAAATATGATGGCTTTGTATATCGATACGACGGAAGAGTTTCGCTCAAAGGGGTACTTGGCGGTGCTCCATATCCAGTTTTCTGGATTGATATGCAAGCGGAAGAGCCGGAAGTTATTGCCGAAGAAAAGGTCACTTCAGCGCCCAGAGCAGAGGCAAAGGACTTGGAGCAATTTGCTGAAGCGTTTATAGTAAAAAACTCAAGGCTTATTGATCGCCCATATATTATCAGCAATACAGAAACCGTGTTCAATAAGATGCCAGACAGTCATTCAAGTCGACAACGCGATTTAGCAATGTATTACCAAAATCAAAAAGCAATCCTTCAGGAAGAAATTACAGCTGCAATAAAAACAGATTTCGACGACGATATCAATATTTCACATCCAGGCGAGGATGCATTAAAAAATTTTGAGTTATCGATACATCCGCGTGATAACTAGTTAGCTCGCCGTCGCAGGAGCCTCTCCCCCGCCGCCTGGACTCACCAGCGTAGATTGCGTTAGCTTCTAACCCGCCACGTTGCTTGGTGGCGGGCCTTATTTGGACGAGATGCGAATGTGACACCTCTTAACGCATCATGCGGCAAGTACCAGCCGCCTGGGCAAACCGGAGATTGCGCAATTCTATGCCATGCTGGCAAAGGCCTAATAAAGACGTGCGCAAGCGCTACCGCGGCGATCCTGACGCTGCCATTCACAACGGTCGCTAACGGACGGTCCAACAGAGCCCCCCCGCCTCCCAGCATGGCAACCCCGCAGCTGAACCGGATAATGGGCCGGCCATTCGAACTCCCGGTGGGCGCTCGAATCACACCGAAAACACTACCCTGTTCCAGGGTTGGCTGGCGTTCGCCGCTACGGTGACCACCTAGCAGCTACTTCACTCATTTTCTATGAGTGATAAAGCTTTGGCCAAATGCCAAACTTGCGACTGGCGCGCCCGACACGATTCGAACGTGTGACCTTTGCCTTCGGAGGGCAACGCTCTATCCAGCTGAGCTACGGGCGCTGACGGAGCGGACATTATCCGACACGGCCCGCCTCCGCAATCACCGGATCGGTTTCCGCCGCGGCCACAGGCCCGGAGGTGTTGATAAGGCGCCGCCCCCCGTGCTTCCCCGCCCCGGCCGCGCCGGCGGAGCGCCGGCGGACCGTCCGGAGGGGGCCGGTCCGCGGCCGCGCAGACGCCGCGGCAGGAGGGCGCGCCCGCGCAACGCCGCCCCCAAAGTCCCGCGCCGCCGGATGACAGTCATAACGGGCCCCGGCCGGCCCTTGCGGTCACGATCCGCCGTCCGGCGCGCCGGCGCGCCCCTGCAGGGTCCGCGCAAGCGCCGGCCCCGGCCGTGCGCCCTGCGTCGCTCAGGCGCCGGCGCGCGCCGCCAGCCAGGCCAGCGCGCCCGCCGCCGCGCGCGCGCCCAGCGCGAAACACGCCTGCAGCAGGTAGCCGCCGGTCGGCGCGTCCCAGTCCAGCATTTCCCCGGCCACGAACACGCCGGGGCGGGCGCGCAGCATCAGCATGTCGTCCACCGCCGCGGCGCTCACGCCCCCCGCGGATGAAATGGCGCGCTCCAGCCCGGCCAGCCCGGTGACGGCCAGCGGCAGGTTCCGGATGCGGCGCGCAAGGGCCTGCGGCTCCAGCTTCAGGCTGTCCACGCCCTCGCCGAGATCCGCCTCGCGCAGCAGCGCCACCGCCACCGGCGCAAGGCCGGCCGCCCGGCGCAGCCAGGTGGCGCCGGAACGCGAGCCGCGCGGCGCCGACAGCCGGCGCGCCAGCTCCGCCCCGTCAAGGTCCGGGCGCAGGTCAAGGCGCAGCCGCGCCGCGCCGTCCGCCGCCAGGGCGGCGCGAATGGCGCGCGACAGCGCGTAAACCGCGCCGCCCTCAAGGCCGCCGCGCGTGACCACGGCCTCGCCGCGCACGCTCTCCCCGCCGCAGGCCAGCGCAATGCGCTTCAGCGGCTGGCCGGCGAAACGCTCGCGGAAATACGAGGACCAGGCGATGAGCGCGCCGCTGTTGGAGGGAGCGAAGGGCGCCAGCGTCACGCCCGCCGCGGCCAGCGGGCCGGTCCAGGCGCCGTCGGAGCCCATGCGCGGCCAGCTGGCGCCGCCGGCGGCCAGAACGGTCACGTCCGGGCGCGGGTTGAGCTCGCCGCCGGGCGTGACGATGCGCAGGGCGCCGTCCGCCGTCCAGCCGCGCCACTCGGCGCGCGTCGCCAGGGTCACGCCCAGCCCGTCGAGACGCCGCAGCCATGCCCGCAGCAGCGGCGAGGCCTTGAAGCCTTGCGGAAACACCCGGCCGCTGCTGCCGGTGAAGGTGGGCTCGCCCAGCTCCGCCGCCCAGGCGCGCAGCGACGCCGGCGGAAAACCGGCCAGCGCCGCCGTCAGCCATGCCGGCGGCGCGGCGCCATAGCGGCGCACGAACGCCTCCATGGGCTCGGAATGGGTGAGGTTGAGACCGCCGCGGCCGGCGAGCAGGAACTTGCGCGCCGGGCTCGGCATGCGCTCGTACACGGTGACGGCGACGCCGGCGCTGGCGAGACGCTCCGCCGCCATCAGGCCGGCGGGGCCGGCGCCGATCACGGCGGCTGCGCGGGGCGGAAGCGGGCGGGCGTCGGGCATGGCGGTGTCCGTGCGGTGAAAGCGTCGTCCAGGAGGAGGCGTGGCGCGGCGCCGCGGCGGCCGCGCGCCTGTCTTAGTGCATTTCCGGCGTGAGCGTATGCGGTTTTCGCAGGAAACCGGCCGGCGCCGGCGTCGCCTTGACCGTCTGCGCGGCGGAAGCCACAAATAACGTCACGGACAGCAGGTCACGCCGCCATCTCCGCCGCACCCGGCCGGAACAGATCCGCCCCGCCTGCCCCGCAGCGCGGGCGGCCACGGCTGGCGCGCGCCGGCGCGGCGGGACAACCGGGAGGAAACGCGCCTTGACCACCGCCGTCGCCGGCCCCGGCCGCGCCCATCTGTTTTCGCGCCTGCATTCGGGCGTGCTGCGCCTTGAGCACCGCGTGGCGATGGCGCCGCTCACGCGCATGCGCTGCCCGGGAGAGATTCCGCAGCCGCTCAACGCCGTCTATTACGGCCAGCGCGCCAGCCGCGGCGGGCTGATCATCGCCGAGGCCACCCAGGTGCATCCCACCGGGCGCGGCGCGCCGGACACGCCCGGCATCTACACGAAAGAGCAGGTGGAGGGCTGGAAGGCGGTCACCCGGGCGGTGCACGCGCGCGGCGGGCAGATCTTCCTGCAGCTGTGGCATGTGGGGCGGGTGTCCCATCCGTCGCACCAGCCGGACGGCGCCCTGCCTGTCGCTCCTTCCGCGGTCGCCGCCGACATCAACGTGCTCACCCGCGACCGCCAGCCCACGCCCATGCTGACGCCGCGCGCGCTCGCCGACGCCGAGATCCACGCCCTGATCGGCGCCTGGCGGGACGCCGGCCGCAACGCCCTGGAGGCCGGCTTCGACGGCGTGGAGGTGCACGGCGCCAACGGCTACCTGCTGGAGCAGTTCCTGCAGTCGCGCAGCAACCGCCGCGACGATCACTGGGGCGGCTGCATCGAGAACCGCGCCCGGCTGCTGCTGGAGGTCACGCGCGAGCTGGCCGCGGCCTGCGGCCCGGAGCGGGTGGGCGTGCGCCTGTCGCCGTTCGGCGTCGCCAACGGCTCGGGCGAGGACGACCCCATGCCGCTGTACGCCCATGTGGTGAAGCAGCTGGCGCCGATGGGCCTCGCCTATCTCCACCTCATCGAACCGCGCGCCAGCGGCGCCGGCCAGCGCGAGGTGAACCATGAGGGCGCGCCGCGGGCGGCGGAGCTGTTCCGGCCGTTGTGGCCGGGCGTGCTGATATCCGCCGGCAACTACACCGGCGACGAGGCCGGGCGCACCATCGCCGCCGGCCACGCCGACGTGGTCGCCTTCGGCCGCTATTTCACCTCCAATCCGGACCTGCCGGAGCGGCTGCGCTCGGGAGCGCCGCTGACGCCCTATCACCGCCCGACCTTCTACACGCCGGGCGAGAAGGGCTACACCGACTTCCCGCGCGCCGACGGCCAGCCGGCCTGACGCGCGCCCACGGCCCGGCGCCCGGGCGATGCAGGGGCGCGCGCAGGGTATGGCTCCGCTCGCCGGCCCGCGCGCCCGCTCCGCGGCCGCCGCCTTGCCCGGCGCCGCGTCCCCCGTGGCGCGGCTCAGCGGGCCAGCGGCAGCAGCGCGCGCGTCGCCGGAAAGCGCAGGTACACGCTCAGCCAGGCCATGACGCCGAGGGCGAGGCACGCGAGCTGCGACGGCGACGCAAGCTCGCCGATGCGGAAATGCATGCAGATGGCGCCGCCGAGAAATCCGGTGACGAGGACGGCGCCGAGCGCCGACGTGGCCGGAATGGCGAACAGCGCCGCGCAGGCGGTGATGATCGCCGCCAGCTCCGGCGCCATCGCCGGATCGAAACCGGTGAGCTTCATGTCCTCGCGCAGCACGTCGACGGCGAAGAGCAGCACCGCCGCGTCCGCCGCGAGCGCGGCGACGACCAGCGCCGCCAGAATGCGGCCGGTCCACACGGCCGCCCAGATGAAACAGAACCAGACATCGCGCCCCCATGGCTCCCGACATGACGTCGCCCGGCGTGTCGCCGGTCCGCGACGCGGTTTTTCAGGAAGCGCGCCACGTTCACGACGCAATATTACTTGCGCGATTCCCCACGCGCGAAAACATGATTCTGGAAATACTTCAGGCCAGCTGGCCGCACGGACGCAACGGACCGCGACAACAAAAGGGGCCGGCCCGGACGGCGCCGGACCGGCCCTGCGGCGGAGGCGCGGCGGGGACGGCTCAGCCGTCGATGGCCTCCACCGCGCGTTCGGCCATTTCGCGCGCCAGCGGCTCCAGCTTCGCCGCGTCCTCGCCGGCGGCGTTGCCGGCGCGCACGCGGTCGTTGATGCCCAGGAAGATCACGGAGAAGCGGAACAGGGCGAAGGCCATGTGGAACGGCTTCAGCTCGGAGGTCGGGCGGGCGTGCCTGTAGTAATGCGCCACGAACTCCTCCTCGGAGGGAATGCCGAGCGCCTTGTGGTCGAGGCCGCGGATGCCGCCGTACTGCTCCGGCGTGGTGCGCCACGGAATGCAGGCGAAAGCGAGATCCGCCAGCGGATGGCCGAGCGTGGCCAGCTCCCAGTCGAGAATGCCGACCACACGCGGTTCGGTGGGGTGGTAGAGCATGTTGCCGAGGCGGAAGTCGCCATGGGCGATGGCGACGCGGCCGTCGTCCCCGGGCATGTTGGCGGGCAGCCACTCCACCAGCCGGTCAAGGGCGGGGATGCGCTCGCTGGGGCTCTCGTTGTAGGCGCGGGTCCAGCGGGCGATCTGGCGCTGGAAATAGTTGCCGGGGCGGCCGAAATCGCCGAGGCCGACCTTCTCCGGCTCCACCGCGTGCATTTTCGCCATGGCTTCGGCGAGGCCGAAATACACCTGGCGGCGCTCCTCCGGGACCAGGCCCGGCAGCGAGCAGTCATGGAACACGCGGCCCTCAAGGCGCTCCATGATATAGAACGGCGTGCCGAGCACGTCGCGCTCCCCGTACAGCAGCACGGCGCGCGGGGTGGGCACGTCGGTGGGGTTCAGCGCCTGCAGGGCGCGGAATTCGCGGTCGATGGCGTGGGCGCCGGGCAGCAGCTTGCCCGGCGGCTGCTTGCGCAGCACCAGCCGGCGCGCGCCGTAGTCGACGAAGAAGGTGGGATTGGACTGGCCGCCGGAGATTTTGGTGACGCTGAAATGCTCCGGCTGCTCGCCGAAATAGCCTTCCAGAAAGCTGCGCAGCGACGCGCGGCCGCTCTCGCCGTCCAGCGCGTCCGGCTCCCTGACCTGCCCGGCCATGTCTGATCTCCTGGGTTATGCGTGACGGGACGCCCCGCCGTTTCGTGGCGTCACGTAAACCCATTGTCGCAAAAAGTGTACCGCCAATACGCCGCAGCGCCGGCGCCGCCGGCGGACGTCGACAGTTTTCCGCGCCGCCGGCCGGCCCGCGCCCCGGAGCCCCGGGACGCGCGGCCGCAGAGCGGCGCGCCGGGCGGCGGCGCGGAACTGCGCGACGCCCCCGGAACGGCGGCTGGCGCGCGCCAGCCGGACGCGCGCCTGTCACAGGCAGGAACCAGGGATGCCGGACGGACCCTGCCCCGCCGCGGCGCCGGACCCGGCGGAGCGCGCCGCGCCCTTCACATGGCGGCGCCCACATGACGCCGCTCACATCGCGCCTTCACATGGCGGCGCCCACATGGCGCCGTTCACATGGCGCCGTTCACATGACGCCGTTCACATGACGCCGTTCACATGGCGGCGCTGAGGCGGGTCATCGCCAGCGGCGCCGCGTCGCTGCGCGCGGCGAGCCGCACCTGGTCGACGCCCTAGGCGAGACCGGCGAGAACCGTCAGCAGACACATGCCCGTGCGCGCCAGACGCGGAACGGGCAGCAGGCACACCAGCAGGCCCATGACGCCGACGCTCGCCGTCACCACCAGAAGATTGCTGATTACTGACGCTGCCACAGTGTCTCTCCCAAAAGCATCCGTGTGACGCCAGACCCGGACGCCGTGCGCGCCCGGCGGCGGCTGTCCCCAGCCGGAACCATCCGGCGCCGGCTGGCGTAACGTCCGCTTTTCGCGCCTGTTACGCTGCGACAGCACCGGTTAACGTTCTGTTAATACATAACCGATCCGGCGAAGCGGACGTGACGTCTTGAACATACGCTGCAACATACGCTGTGCATGCGCCCCTGCGGGTGCGCCAGCGCACATGCGGCGCGAAGGCGCCGCAATGCTGTCACCGTTTCGCCCCTTCCCCTCATGGTTCGCCCCTTCCCTGGTGAGTCTCTCCCGGGGCCGGCGCCACGCCTGCGGCGGCGGCAGGGCTGGAAATAGCCGCAAACATGGCGACGCGCGCTCCCCGTTTCCAGACGGCGCGCCCCGGCGGCCAGCAGATTTGCCCCGCGCCGGCGCCCCTGCTCCGCCTTTTCCCGCCGTCCGCGCTCTCCCGCCTCCTTCGCCCCCCTTTTGCTGCGCCGGCCGCGGCGCGTCGTCCCGGACGCCGGCGCGCGCTCCGCCCCGGTCCCTGCCGTCGTGGTCACCGGCGCCTCTCACCCTCTGCCCCTCTTGCTTCAGCACACGCCCTTCGCCGTTCCCCACCGCCGCGCCCGCCAGCGCCTCGCACCCTCCAGCCCCGGCGCCGTCATGGCCGGGCGCAGACGAAACGGCAGGGAGCGCCTGCGCCACGACGACGGCGCGCGAGGCGGCTGAGACGGCGCGTCTGACCGGGGACCGCCCCGCGCGGCCCGGGGCGTCCCGGCATGGCGGGAATCAGCGCGTTTTCTGGCCGGCGCGCCATGCAGCGCGCCCCGGCCCGGCGATCGTTATCCCCAGGAGGGGAGGCGCCGGCCCCTTAAATATCAGTCGCTTGCCGGCGCGCGACGCAGATTCAACAGGTCGCGCGCCCCATGACGACAGAAGGTCTTGAACGGCCAGGGGGCGTTGGGTATAAGGCAGCCACGTCGGCGGTGACGCCGGCCGTCGGAGTGTAGCGCAGCCTGGTAGCGCACCTCGTTCGGGACGAGGGGGTCGAAGGTTCAAATCCTTTCACTCCGACCATTCTTTTTCTTCCGGAGATGTCCAGGATCTCCGGACGGACCGGGCGGGACCCGGATCCCTGCAGCGCCCTTCGGGCGCTTTTTGTTTCTCCGGTCACGACCTGTTGCGCGCCCGGCGGCGAACGCCCCCGCCCCCACGCACGTTGTCCCCGCAAGGCGCGCCACGGCGGCGCGCCGCACAAGGGGAGACCAGCCATGCCAGCCAAATCCGCAGCGCAGCAGAAGGCCGCCGGAGCGGCGCTGGCCGCCAAGCGCGGCGAGATGAAGCAATCCGCCCTGAAAGGCGCCGCCCGCGACATGGCGCGCTCCATGAGCGAACGGCATCTCAGGGAGCTGGCCGCCACGCCCCGCAAGGGACGGCCGCAGCACGCGCGGCGCAGCTGACGGCGCCCGCCCGCCGGGCTAACCTCGCCGGAACGGCGACGCCGCAGCCCGGGAAACGCGGCGCGCCATCAGGGAGGACGCCTTGGAGGGAAACGCCGGAAACGGGCGGAGCTACCGCCACATCACCTTCACCACGCGCGACGGCGTGGCGCGCATTGGCCTGGCGCGGCCGCCAGTGAACGCGCTGACCCGCGAGCTGCTGCAGGAGCTGCTGGCGGCGCTTCGCCAAGCGGCGGACGACAGCTCGGCGCGGGTCGTGCTGCTGGCCAGCGACGTGCCCGGCCGTTTCTCGGCCGGCCTGGACCTGCCGCTGTTGCTGCGCGCCACGCCGGAGGAAACGCGGGCCACGCTGCTGGACCTTTACCCAGGCCTCGCCGACGCCCAGCACGCCCTTGGCAAGCCCTCCGTCGCCGTGGTCAGCGGCACGGCGCGCGGCGGCGGCATGACCCTCGCCATTTCCTGCGACATCATCATCGCCGCCAGTGAGGCCACCCTCGGCTACCCCGAAATCGACCTCGGCCTGCCGCCGGCCCTCCATTTCGCGCACCTGCCGCGCATCGTCGGCCGCCACCGGGCCTTCGAGCTGCTGTTCACCGGACGGACGTTTACGGCGGCGGAAGGCCAGGCGCTCGGCCTCGTCAGCCGCATCGCCCCGGCGGCGGAGCTGGAGGCGGCGGCCATGGCGCTGGCGGCGGAGCTGGCGGCCAAGCCGGCGGCGGGGGTGGCGCGCGCCCGCGCCGCCTTCATGCGCCAGAACGATCTCGACTACCGGCGCAGCGTCGCCGTGGCGGTGGAGGATTTCTGCAACGCCTTCGCCACGCCGGAGGCGCGCGCGGCGCTGGAAGCGTTTGCCCGGCGCAAGGGCAAGCTGTAAGCCTCGGGGCGCCGGCCGCCGCGCCGGCGCCGCCGCCATCCATGGAGCCCCGCCATGACGTCCGCCCCCGCCCTTCCCCTGTCGTCGCGCGCTGAAGTGGCCACCGCCAGCGCCAGCAAATACCTGCAGCAGCTGTGCAAGCACTTCGGCCACAAGGTGGAGGCGACCTTCGACGCCCATAACGGCCGGGTGACCTTCCCCATGGGGACATGCGAGCTGGCCGCCAGCGACGCCGCTCTCGTCATGCGCCTCGCCGCCGCCGACGCGCAGGCGCTGGAACGGCTCAAGCAGGTGATGGCCAGCCATCTGGTCCGTTTCGCCTTCCGCGAAGAGCTCACGGTGACCTGGAGCGACGGCTGAGCCGGACTTCCGCCGTCACCGCCGGCCGGCGATGATGACGTAAGCTGTTCCGCGCGCCGTCACGCCGCAGCCGCGGTCATCACTGCTGCGCGCGGCCGTCATGCGCATAATGATTGATGATAACAATCATGTTCTCGCAAAATGTTTTCATGGCGCAACCTGTACAATGCATGCGCCGTGTGGACGACATGTCCTGCAGATGCAATCTGTTTGCATTAAATAACACGGTTGTTGCGCCTCCGGTAGCCCTGGCCTAGACAAACGGTCGGAACGACATGCGGGGCGTCGCGGCGCGGCGCATTCCTCCCGGGCGCGACAGCGGCCCGGACGCGGCTGTTGCGTCTGGTTACAAAAGCGTCTGGTCACCCTGGGACAAGAGAACGTGACTGCGCAGAATGCGACGGACAGCGCCACCCTGATCGCCGTGGGGAGCCTGGTCACCGGCGTGGCGGTGCTGGCGCTGAAAACCCTGGCGTGGTGGATCACCGGCTCGGCGGCGCTCTACTCGGACGCCATGGAAAGCATCGTCAACGTGGCCACGGCGCTGGCCGCGCTGGTGGCGGTGCGCATCGCCCGCCGCCCGGCGGACGCGCGCCACCCTTACGGCCATCACAAGGCGGAATATTTCAGCGCGGTGATGGAAGGGGTGATGATCGTCGTGGCGGCGCTGCTCATCCTGCACGAGGCGTGGCGCGCCTGGCGGGCGCCGCGCGTCATCGACGCGCCGGCGGAAGGCCTGGCGCTGATCGCCGTCGCCACCGCCATCAACGGCGTGTGGTCCTGGGTGCTGGTGCGGCGCGGGCGCGCCCTGCGCTCCCCTGCCCTCGTCGCCGACGGCCGCCACCTGTTCAGCGACGTGGTGTCGTCAGGGGGCGTCGTGGCGGGCCTCGGCGTGGCGCTGGCCACCGGCTGGCTGTTTCTGGACCCCCTGATCGCCTGCCTGGTGGCGGTCAATATCCTGTGGTCCGGCTGGCGGGTGATCCGCGAGTCCATGGGCGGCCTCATGGACGAGGCTGCGCCGGAGAGCATGCAGGGCAAGATCCGCGCCATCATCTCGCGCGAGGCGGTGGGCGCGCTGGAGGCGCATGACGTGCGCACCCGCCAGGCCGGCCAGGTGACGTTCATCGATTTCCATCTGGTGGTGGCCGGCGATTCCACCGTAGAGGCGGCGCACCGGATCTGCGACCGCATCGAGGGCGCGCTGAAGCAGGAAGTGCCCGGGGCGCAGGTCACCATCCACGTGGAGCCCGAGCACAAGGCCAAGCACTGCGGCGTGGTGGTCTGATTCGCGCGCCGCGGCCGCGGCGCCGTCAGGCCCGCACCAGACGCATCACCACATGGCTGGCGTGGTCCAGCAGCAGCAGCCGCTCCCCGGCCTCGATCCGGAAGGCGCGGGCGCGGCCCAGCGCCTCGCGGAAGCGCCGCTCGCGGGCCATGGCCGGCCCCGGGCAGGCCGCCGGCGTCGCGCCCAGGCGACCGAAACGGATGCGCCGGTCCTTCACCCGCACCACCCCGGAGATGGCGTTGCAGCCGCCGTCGCCGGAGACCCGTCCGTCCGGCGACAGCTTCAGGGTCGGGGCGTCGCCCGCCGCCACCGCCTCGCCGAGAATGAACGCCGCGCGCCACGCGCCCCACGGCCTGGCGTCGCCACCGGAGCGCGCGCCGCCCCCGGCGCGGCGCACGGGCACGCTCACCGGCGCGCGGTCGCCGGGCTTCCACGGCTGCGGCTCGCTCTCGAACAGCACGGCGCCGCCGGGATCGGTGATTCGCACCGTCAGCGCGAAACGCCGGCGGCGCGGCGCCCCGCGCGGCTCGAAACGCAGCGTGAACGGCGCCGGCGAGCCCGGCCCGGCCGGCGCGGCCGAGCTGGCGACGGCCGCGCCGGGCCGGCCCGCGGCGTTCAGCTCCACGAGCTGCGCCTCAATACGGGAGCCGCGCGGCAGCGCCATGCGCTCGCGCCAGAACGCCTCGCCGCGGATCACCACCGGCGCGGCGGCGGCCCGGCCGGAGGGCCACAGGGCGGCGGCGAGACCGGCGGCGAGACCGGCGGCGATCTGGCGGCGCGTGAGGACAGTTTCCGGAGTCGGTGCGGACACGGCGGGTTCCCGTCAGCAATGGCGATGGCGTGAAAGGTTGCGGTTCACGAGGATTGGGCCGCCGGGGCGCGCGGTCAACCGCCGCGGGCCGGGCGGACGGCGCAATGGCGGCGGGCGCGCGCGTTTTTTCGCCTGACTGTCGCCATTGCGCCCTGCAATCACGCCGGGCGCCGCGGCTGCGGCGGGCCGGGCGGATGCGCGCGCGACCGCGATCGGTTATGTAGCGACGCGCGGAGCGGCCGGAGCCGCCTGCGCATGGCGCGCGGCGGGTTGCGGGAGCTGGCGTCAGGCGGCCTGTCGCGTTAGGGAATACGCGCCGGCGCGCCCGGCGCGGCCCGGGGCTGCGGGCGCCAGGCGGGGCGGCGCCCCCCATGCTGACGGAATTCACTGGCCGCGTGTCCGGCCCATTCGGGGAGCACCATGGCATCGCGACGCGCGATCAGGACGATCCTGCTGAACCTTGCGGCTGACGTCACCGTCACCGCCTGCGCGACGGCGCTGGCGATCGTACTGCGTTTCCAGGACGCGCGCCTGGCCACCTACCTGCAGCAGCTGCCGCTGATCCTCGCCTGCGTGCTGCCGGTGGCGGCGGGAGCGTTCCTGCTGGTGCGGCTGCCGCAGTCCAAGTGGCGCTTCACCTCGCTGCCGGACGTGATCAAGATCGCCAAGGCGTCGGCGATCATCAGCCTCGCCATCCTGATCATCGACACGGCGCTGTCGCATCCGGACCTGCTGGGCCGCAACTATTTCGGCCGCCTGTGGATCCTGCTGTTCTTCATTCTCGAAATCGCGATGCTGGCGGCGCCGCGGGTCGCCTACCGGGCGCTGAAGCAGCGGCAGATCAACGCCGCCGCGCCGGCCGGGCGGCGCGACGCGGCGCTGATCGCCGGCACGGGCATTGAAATCGAGGCCATCCTGCGCGGCATCGAGCAGGGGGCGCTGTCGCGGCTGCGTCCGGTGGGAGCGCTCAGCCGCCACGCCGCCGACGTGGGCCAGTCGATCCGCAACGTGCGCGTATTGGGCGGCCTCGGCGACGCCGCCGCAGTGCTGCAGGACCTGGCGGCGCGCGACCGTTCCCCGTCGGTGATCGTGCTGGCTCCTTCGGCGCTGGGCGACGAGGCGGTGGCCGCCGGCATTCTCAACGCGGCGCGGCGCTTCGGCGTGGAGGTGCTGCGCACCCACGGCCTGGACGAGAGCGATTCCGCCGTCTCCGCGCGCCTTGCGCCGCTGTCCATGGAGGACCTGCTGCTGCGCCCGGCGGTGAGCATTGACGAGGACACCATCGCCAGCCTCACGGCCGGACGGCGCATCGCCATCACCGGCGGCGGCGGCTCCATCGGCGGCGAGCTGGCCCGCCGCCTCGCCCGCTACGGCGCCCGGGACATCCTGATCCTGGAGAATTCCGAGCCGGCGCTGCACGCCATTCTCGAGGACCTGTCGCGGGTCGAGGGCTGCCGGCCGCTGGGGCGCATCTGCGACGTGCGCGACCGCGACCGCCTGTTCGCCATCCTCGGGGAGTTCCGCCCGAACGTGGTCTATCACGCCGCCGCGCTCAAGCACGTCCACTATCTGGAGACAGACTGGAGCGAAGGCATCCGCACCAATGTCTTCGGGGCCATGAACGCCGCCGACGCCGCCATCGCCTGCGGGGCGGAGGCGTTCGTGATGATCTCCACCGACAAGGCGGTGAAGCCGGTGTCGATCCTCGGCGCCACCAAGCGGCTGGCGGAGATGTACGTGCAGGCCAAGGACGCGGAGATCGCCAGCGGCCGCCTCGCCAATGTCTCGGCCAACGGCCGGCCGACGCGCCTCGTGGTGGTGCGCTTCGGCAACGTGCTTGGCTCCAACGGCTCGGTGGTGCCCAAGTTCCGCGAGCAGATCGCCAAGGGCGGCCCGGTCACCGTGACCCATCCGGAGATGGTGCGCTTCTTCATGACCATTCCGGAGGCCTGCGACCTGGTGGTGATCGCCTCCTTCCACGCCATCAACGACCCGGACAAGGCCACCTCGATCTACGTGCTCAACATGGGCCGGCCGGTGAAGATCCTCGATCTCGCCACGCGCATGATCGAGCTGGCGGGGCTGCGGCCGAACGTGGACATCGACATCGTCTTCACCGGCATGCGCCCGGGCGAGCGGCTTGAGGAGATCGTGCTGGACGAGGGCGAGGCCACGCGCGACGTCAGTCTCGCCGGCATCATCGCCGCAGATCCGAGCTTCCCGGACATCGACGCGCTGGAGCGCAGCCTCGACGCCCTGGCGGGCGCCGTGGCCCGCGGCGAGCGCAGCAAGGTCTACGGGGTGATCCACACGGTGCTGCCGACCTTCCCGGCGACTCCCGACCAGGCACCCCAGGCGGCGCGCCAGCCGGCCGTGAGCGCGACCGCCGGCGCGGCCAGCCAGCCGGCCGCCGGCTGACGGCGCGCCCAGGCGGGCTCCGCGCGGCGGAGATGGCGCCGCGCGGCTGGCATGCCCCCCGGCGAAACCGGAAGGGCGCGCGGGACTGGGGGCGCGCCGGCGCAGGCGCCGCCCGGCCGGAAAAGCGCCGGCGCCCGCCGCGGGCCCGCGCCCCCCGGCGCAGCGCCTTCGCAGCCGCGCCTTCGCATGCGTCCGCTTTCACGCAACGCCGCCGGATTCAGGCAGGAGATTTGAGACCCGCGGCCGCGCCGCCGAAGCTGCTTCCGGCGGGCCCGCCGCGACCGGCCGTGGCGCAGCGCGTCACGCCCGCGCAACACGGCGGGAAGGCCGGAGGTCAGGCGGCCCGCCGCCCCGGGATCAGTAGCCGTAGTGACTGGCGGCGCTGCGGGGCCGGCCCGCAACGCGGCGGCCGTTGGCGCCCACTTCCGCCTGCTTCACGTCCTCGCCGATCAGCTCGTAGAGCTGGGCGTCGGTGATCAGCGTGCCGGTGAACGCCACGCCGCCGGCCGAGCCGCAGACGCAGGAGCCGGGATTGGGCGTCACGAACACCCGGCACCAGCGGTGCAGGGCGGCGGCGTTGAAGCACACGTTGCGCGGCGCTCCGGCAGGATCGGCGTAACGGGGCTCCCCGTAGCCCGGAAAGCCGTAAGAGGCGGTGGCCGGCGCGTAATAGGTGGGGACCGGCTGGGCGACCGCCGGTCCTGCGAGCAACATCCCGAGTGTCACGCCCAACATCGCCAGACGCATGTTCCGCTCCCGTGTCCGCTGTGACGCCGCGCCATTCCCCAGAACAGCCCGGAGCAAGACCGCGCCGGGCGGGACGTCGCCGGGCCAGACCGCCCGGAGCACGACCTTCCGGAGCATGACCGCCCCGAGGCGGCGCGGGCTGGCCGGCGTCGCTCCGCGCCGGGCTCCGGAGCCGGCCGGCTCCCTGCAGGGCCGCTCCGCGACGTGCGCCGGCTCACACCCCCGCCACGCCTCACATGTCATGGTAAACAATTTGTGAAGCATCGACACAATACGCGCCCGCAGGCGCGACGGCAACGCCTCCACAGGCAGGGCGGGAACGGAAAATTCGCCGCATGCCCTGTCGCGGCCCGATTTTTCCGCCGCGGGCCGGGGGACGCGGCCCCCGGCCGGACGCCGGCTCAGTACTCCCATTCGGCGCCGACGTTCACCGACGTGTCTCCGGTAGCGCCCACCATCCCCTGCACGCGGATGTGGCGCGAGACGTTGACGTTGACGCCGACTCCCGTGGTCTCGGGCGTGGCGCCGGGCTTGAGGTTAACCCGCACCCGTTTTCCGAGGGCGCGGCTGGCGCGGGCCAGGGCGCCCTGGTCGCCGTCGGCCCCGATGTCGGAGCCACCCAGCCCCAGGCCCCTGCGCAGGGCGTCGAAGGCGCTGTCGCCGTCGCCGGAGAACTGGGCGACGATCTGCGCCAGCTGCAGCGCCTCCAGACCCGAGAGTTCGCCCGCCGCCTGCCCGAACAGGATGCGCGACACGATCTCCTCCGTGGACATGGACGGGCTGGAGGAGAACTCAAACGACGGATCGGACGCAGGGCCGGAGATGGACACCCGCGCCGTGACGCCGGCGGCGACGGTTTCGGCGACGAAATCCAGCTCCGGGCTCAGCGTGCCGTCGAAGGTCACCGAACCGCGGGTGAAGTCGAGCGGCGTGGAGCCGAGGTCGAAACTGCCGCGGCGCAGGGTGAAGCCGCCGGTGGGCTGCGGCGCCGAGGACGTGCCGGCGATGCGCAGCTGGCCGCCGAGCACGGCGTTGATGCCGCGGCCGGTGACGCGGATGGCGCCGCGCGCCGTCACCACGATGTCCAGCGCGGCGTCGAAGCCGCCGCCGCCCTGGCGACGCGCCTTCTGCTCCAGCGCCAGGCGCGCCTTCGCCTCCGGCGGCGGATCGATCTGGCGCACGTTCTCCAGCGGCGTCAGCGAGCCGGGCAGCTGGTTCGGCACGTTGATGACCAGCGAACGCACCCCCACCGAGCCGGCGACCAGCGGCCGGAGGGCCAGCGGGCCGGAGAGCGTCAGCGCAAGGTCAGCCGCCGCACGCGCCGTGCCGTCGTTCAGCAGCAGGGCGTTGTCGCCGGTGAGGCGGATATTGCCGGGGAAGCCTGCGGCCGGGTCCACCGCCACCTCGCCGGACACGCTGAGGGAGCCGCCATTGGGCGTGGCGGCGGTGAGGCGGCTGATCACGACCCGCGTCCCCCCGGCGGCGAACTGGCCGGCGATGCGCTCCAGCTTCAGGCCGGTGACGGCGTCCGAAAAGGCGCCGCCGGACAGCGTGACGCCGCCGGAGAGCTGCGGCGCGCCGGGGGCGCCGGCGAGGCGCAGGTCCACGCTGGCCTGGCCGGAGAGCCGGCGGCCCATGGGCGAGAGCTGCGCGTTGGCGAGGGCGAGGTCCACGCGGCCGCGCGCGGCGAGGTCCAGCCGCCCGCCGGTATCCAGCGGCGCGCTGCCGGCGACGCGCAGGTCCACCAGTCGCGCGGCGCTGACCTGCGCCTCCAGGCTGGTGCGCCCGGCGCCGTCCAGGCGGCCGCTGGCGGCGATGCTGGCCGCCGGCAGGCCGGCGGCGCGGGCGGCGGCGACGGAAAGCCGCGACAGCGTCAGCCTCCACTGGCCGCGCGGCGCCAGCGACGGCCCCTGGACGGTGGCCGCGCCGTCGGCCTGCCCCTGCAGGCCGAGCCCAGGCGCGAAGATGTCGGCCACGGCGAGGGGAACCGCCTTCACATTGACGTTGAGGTCCAGCGTTTCGCCCGCCCTGCCCTCCACGGTCAGGCGGCCGCTGTCGAGCGCCACCGCCAGCTTGCGGATGTCGACGACGCCGTCGTGGAAGGCGAAGCTGGCCGGACCGGCGAGGCCGATGCGGCGCGCGCCGCGGCGGGCGTCGAAGCGGGTGACGTCGAGACGCAGCGGCTCGCCGGGCGTCAGCCTGGCGGCGCCGCTGAGGTCAAGGCCGGCGGCGCGCGAACGCAGGGTGATGTCGGTGGCGGCGCCGTCCCCCTTCGCCTCAAGGCGGGTCCCGGTCAGGGTCTGGCCGGCGATCACGGCGTTGTCGACGGCGACGAAACCGTTGGCGGCCGGGCGCCGGCGCACGTCCGTGGCCGTGAGGTCGGCGGTGAGCCGGTCGATGGCCACGTCTTCCACGCGGATGCGCGCGCCGTCGGCCCGGATGGCCACGTCCTGGGCCCCGCCGTCAGCGGTGAGGGTGAGGTCGGCGTTGAGCTGGCCGGCAAGCCGGCGCAGCGCCAGGGCCGAAGCGTCGTCGAGACTGGCGGCGCGGATGGCGAGGGCGCCGCGGGCCAGCCCCTCCCCGTCCAGGGTCAGGGCGCCGCGGGCGCTCACCGAGCCGATGGCGAGGGCGAGGTCCTGCAGGCTCCAGCCGGCGCCGGCGCGGGCCAGCGACAGGCCGCCCGTGAGCGGCTTGCGGTCGATCTCGCCTGAAAGGCGCGCCGTGGCCTTCAGCTCGCCGGTGATGTCCGTGGCCTCGGCCTTCAGCTCCACCAGCGGCGCCGGGCGGCCCAGCATCGAGCCGTCGCGCAGGGTGAGCACGGCGCTGGCGTCCGGCCGGGTCAGCGGGCCGGTGAGATTCGCGGCCAGCTCGCCGCGACCGGTGAGGCGCCGGTCGGCGTAGCGCAGGTCGGCGATGCGGGCGACGGCCTCCACCGCCGACTGGTCCTCGCGCGCACGCCCGTTCAGCCGCAGCGAGGCGCGTGCGCCCTCCAGCACAAGATTGTCGAAGCCGAAGCCGCCGCGCGGCAGCCGCTCCACGGCGCCGGAGAGCTTCAGCCGCCCGCCGCTCAGCCCGTCCACCGCCTGTATGCCGACGCCAAGGTCGCGCGCCTCGCCGTCCAGCTCCGCGCGCACGCGGCTGAAGCGCGGCTGGCCGGTGAGCCTGGCCGTGAGCGCCGCCGCGCCGCTGAGGCGCATGCCGGTGAGCTGGCGCAGCTTCGCCAGTTCGGGAACCCTTGCGGCGAGCACGCCGTCCAGCCGGCGGGAGCCGGCGACGCCCTGATAGTGCGCCGACCCCGCGCCGGTGCCGACCTCGAAGGTGTCCACGAACGCCGTGCCACGCCGGCCGATGGCCGCGCGCAGGGTGAGGCTGACCCGCTCGCCGATGGCGGCGGCGAGGCCCGGATCGGCGAAAGCCAGGCCGGTGGCCGCTGCGTCGGCGGAGACGTTGAGCCGCGTGCCGCGCTCGCCGATGACGCCGGTGGGCGCGGCGTCCAGCGTCGCCTTCGCCGACCCGATGCTGCCGGCGGGCAGGCGCGCGCCGGCAAGATCGAGGCTGGCCTTCACCGTCGGCATCTCCGCCTTGCCGGTGACGCGGGCGAGGAAATCCAGCCTCCGGATCTCGGCTTCGCCGGCGCGCAGCACGCCGTCGTCCACCGGCAGCGCCGCGGCGGTGACGGTGAGGTCGAGGTTGCGCGCCGCGTCGGCGCCGCCGTTGACCAGCAGCTTGGCGGCGCGGGCGGTGACGCCCACGTCCTGCATGACGGTGGAGCCGTCGGCGTTGAACAGCACGCGGCCGCCCAGATGGGTGTCGCCGGCGAACACCGGCGCCAGCGGCGCCGGCAGCACGCCGGAGACGCGGGCGTTCATGTCCAGCGTCAGCACGCGGGCGACGCGCACGGCGCCCCCCTGCCCGGTGGTCTGGTCGTCCTGCTGGCGGGCGACCGTCGCCTCGCCGCTGGCCGAGAGGTCAG
This sequence comes from Camelimonas abortus, assembly GCF_042432745.1. Taxonomy (NCBI): domain Bacteria; kingdom Pseudomonadati; phylum Pseudomonadota; class Alphaproteobacteria; order Hyphomicrobiales; family Chelatococcaceae; genus Camelimonas; species Camelimonas abortus. The sequence continues at coordinate 1,599,576 of NZ_JBHLWR010000006.1, forward strand.
GGCCCGCGTGAAAACTGAGCCGCGCCGCGAACTGGTCCAGCGGTCCCTCGCCGGCGAAGTCGAGCTTCACCGGCGGCAGGCCGGGAATGGAGGCGAGCCGCGCCACGACGCCGCCGGCCGGCTCGTCCGCCCGCACCGACAGCTTCAGCATCTGGCCGGCGGGCGTGAACGCCACGGCGACGCCGATCTGGCCGGGGGCGTCGAGACGGCGCGCCTCCAGCCTGAAGGTGAGACCCCTGGCCGGGTCGCCGAGGCGCGCCTCACCGTCGGCGCCAATCTTCGCCGCCGCGCCGAGGACGTCAGCGGCCAGGTCCAGCTCTTTCAGCTGGAAGGCGCGCACGATCACCTCCACCGGCAGCTCCGGCAGCAGCGGCTCGTCGGATTCAGGAGCCTCGCTCTCCGCCGGCGCCGGCCGGCGCAGGATCTCCAGCCGGTCGAGCTCCAGCCGGTCCACCTCCAGCCGGCCGGAGAGCAGCGCCAGGCGCCGCCATACCAGCCGGGCCTCGTTCAGCCGCAGCCACGGGCCGTCCCGGTCGGAAATGACCACATTGCGGATGGTGGCGTCGGACGAGAGGGCGCCTTCCACCGCGCCCACCGACACTTTCGCGTTGTCGGACGACAGCAGCCGCGACAGCAGCTCGCCCAGCACCGTGCGCTCGGAATCGTCGGAGCGCACCTCGCGCGGCTGCAGCGCATGAAACAGCGCGCCCAGCGCCAGCAGCAGCGCCGCGACAAGGGCGAGAATTACGCCAGCGCGGAGACGTTTTGCGGGGACCGCCGTCATCAGAAAGACTGCCCTATGCTGATATACATGCTGACAGGCCGGTCGCCCTTGCGCCGGTCAAGCGGCACGGCGAAATCGGCGCGGATGGGCCCGATGGGCGTGTAATAGCGCAGGCCGAGGCCCGCCGACTTGTACAGCCTGTCCTTCAGGCGCGGCGTGGAGCTGGCGAAGGCGTTGCCGGCGTCGAAGAACGGCACGACGCCGATGGTGTCCGTCACCTTCACGCGGGCCTCCAGGCTCATCTCGAACAGGCTGCGGCCGCCGACGACGAAGCCGGTCAGCGGATCGCGCGGGCCCAGCGACGCCAGACGGTAGCCGCGCACCGAGGCGGCGCCGCCGGCGTAGAAGCGGTGGTTGGCCGGAATCTCGCTGAGCTTCGGGCCGCCGAGCACGCCGATGCTCGCCCGCGCGGCCAGCACGTAGCGGGCCGAATCGTCCAGGGCCAGATAGGTGGAGCCGGTTACGCGCGCCTCGGCGAAATTCACCGTGGAGCCAAGGAAACCCGGATAGGGCGTCGCCGCGGCGGTGAGCTTCACGCCGCGGGTGGCGTCCAGCGGATTGTCGGTGGAATCATAAATGACCGAAAACGGCGTTCCCACCAGGGTGTAGTTGACCTGCGAGAGGGAATCGACAGTCTGGCCGCGCTCCACGGCGGCGCCGCCCTGGACGCTGAAGGCTTCGCTGATGCGGTGACGGATCGAGGCGGTGGCGGTGACGTCGCGCACCGTGTAGCCGCCGTAGCGGTCGCCGCCGGTGCGGTCGCGCTCGGCCATGGCCTCGACGATCAGGTCGTTGCGGGAGCCGCCCAGCGCCGGCTTGATGAAGGTGGCCTTGAAACGGCCGCCGAAGTCGCCGGCCCTGAGGTCGCCGAGATCCTTGCGGCGCGTGCCGTCATTGCGCGGCAGCACGAAGACGCTGCCTTCCAGCCGCAGCTGCTCGGCGCCGCCGAACAGGTTGCGGTGCTCCCAGTAAACGCGGGCGTTGGGACCGTCCACCGTGGAGTAGCCGGCGGAAAAGCCGATCACCCGCGGCAGCCGCTCGGTGACGCTGACAAACACCGGTATGCGCCCCTGGGCGTCCAGCCGGTCCGGCGTGGTGACGCGGGCGCCGCCGATGATGGGCAGCTGGATGAGCGAGCGGCGGGTGTCGGCGAGTTTTTTCGGCGAGAAGGGCTCGCCCGGCTCCAGATAGATAAAGGAGCGGATCACGCGCGGATCGACGTGGACCTCGCCCTTGCGGTCGCCGGCGTTGGTGAGCTCCACCTCGCCGATGGGCGCGCGCGGCCCGGGCGACACCACCAGCGTCACCTGCATGGTCTGGTCGCGATGGTCCACGGTGGCGGAGATGTCGACGCCTTTGGCCAGCGGATAGGAGCGGGCGCGGTACCAGTCCACCACCCGGACGCTGGCGGCGCGCACGTCGGCGGCGCGGGCCGGATCGCCCGGCCCGAGCTCCAGCGCCCGGGCCGGAACCACGGCGTCCTCGAGGCGACGGCCGTTCTCGTCCACCACGGTGACCGAGGAGAGATGGAAGAGCGGGCCGGGATCGACCTTGACCGTGACCGGAACCACCTCGCGCCCGCGCATGGCGTCGGCGGCGCGGGCCGCGGCCTGCAGCGCCGCCTCGGTCACCGGCAGTTGCAGCGGCGCGCCGGCGACGTCGATGGTGACCCGGGCGTCGTAGTAGCCCTCGGCCCACATGGCGTCCATGAGCGGGGCGATGTCGATGGCGGCGCGCTGGGCCAGGGAGGCGCCGTCCGGCGGCGCGTCGGCGCGCAGGCGATAGAGGGTGGAGGCGCTCCTGAGGGCGCTGGCCAGTGCCTTCTTGCCGTCCGCCTCGAAGGCGACGGCGTAGGGAACGGCGTCTGGCCTCGGCTCCGGCTTTTTTTCGCCGCCAAACAGGCCAAAGAAATCAAATGCGCGCGCCGCGCCGGACGTCGCCGTCAGAGCCAGCGTCGCCGCCGGCGTCACGCCCGCGGCGATGGCCGCGCCCAGAATCAGTTTCCTGCACAGGGCGCCGCCGGCGACCCCGCGCTTCCGTCGTCTCATACCCGTCTCCGGCCTGTGGCCTGCCGCAGGAAACCGGCGCGCCCCGCCGCCTGCGTGCTTACAGTATCTGTCGCGCCGCCGCACGGCGCCGCAGGCCCACCATCCGGCGCAGAAGTGAGCAGGAGGTTTCCGCAAGGCCCCCGCTTCGCCTGATCATGCGGGAAAGCGCCGTCTGGCGCGAGTCCTGGTTGAAGGAACGTTAACGGCCGGCCGAGCGCGGCGTCGCCCGCGCCTCCCTGGCGCCGGGCCAGCCGCGCCCGCGAACCCTGCGCGATGAGGTCGCCCGTCGCCGCCCCGGAGGGGCCCTTATGTTGATGTCCCCGCGGATCAGCCGCCGCCTGCGCAGAAATTGGCGGCGCATTATCCCCCAGCCGGAAAACCGCTCCGCCGCAGCAGGAACGGCCGCGTTGCAGACGGGCCGGCGAGCGTTGTTTCGCATGGTCCAGCAGGCTGCGCCGGCGCGCGCGCCCCTTTTCTGGAGGGACGCCGGGGCGCCGCGCCGGGCGGCGGCGGGCCCCGCCGCCGGCGCGCCCTGTCAGTCGGCGGTGAGCAGCTCGCCGAACGGCCGCCACTGGCCGTCGCGGAACACCGCGAGATAGCCGGAGCGCAACGGGCGGTAGTCCGTGGGCGAGGTGTTGAGGGTAATGCCGTCGAGCAGCATCGGCAGGCGCACGCCCTTCATGTTTGCCGCCTGCTTCATGATGTTCTCGCGCGTCAGGTCGTCGCCGGCGGCCTTCAGCACCTCCACCAGCGCCCCGGCGACCGTATAGCCGTAGACGGCGTAGAAATCGGCCGGATCGACCGCCGGCGCGTATTTCTTCATGAAGTCGAGAAACCCGGCCACCGGCGGATCATTCGCCGAATCAGGCGTCACAGTGCGGAAGGCGAGCATGGTGACGAGTCCGTCCGCCTTCTCCAGGCCCGCCGGCTTCAGGATCTGCTCGGGATTGATGCAGCTGCTGGCGAGGAAGCGCACGGGTCGCCAGCCCGTCTCCCAGGCGCGGCGGATGGCCTGGGAGCAGGCGCGCGGCGTCACCCCCAGAATCATCAGCGCGTCGGCCTTCGTCGCCGCCAGGGTCACGATCTGGGAGTCAACGGTGGGTTCGGTGACCTCGAAGGGCAGCGCCGCGGCGATCACCCTGTCGGCCTCCGCTCCCAGCGCCTCGCGCAGGCCGCGCACATATTCCTTGCCGCTGTCGTCGTTCTGGTAGAGCACGGCGACGCGCGCGCCAGGCCTCGTCCTGCGCAGATGCTCCAGATAGATGCGCGCTTCGGCCGCGTAGGGCGGCTGCCACGGAAAGGCGATCGTCAGCGGAAAGTTCTGCGGATCGTTGAACTTCGCCGCCGAGCTGATCACGAAGACGTGCGGAACGCCATTCTGGGAGAGATAGCGCTGGATCGCGGAGCTCGGCGCCGTGCCCATGGTGGCGAACATGAACGCCACCTGGTCGTCCTCCACCAGCCTGCGCGTCTGCTCCACGGTTTTCGGCGGGGCAAAGCCGTCGTCAAGCGAGCGGAAGTCGATTTTCCGGCCGTTCACCCCGCCGCTGTCGTTCACCATCGCAAAATAGGCGGCGATGACCTTGCCGGCGGCGCCCAGGGCCGAGGCGGGCCCGCTGTACGGCATGGTATTGCCGACGCGGATCTCCGCGTCAGTGACGCCGGGGCCATGGTTCTTCCCCGCGGACGCCGCCTGCGGCGCGCTCACGGTTATCAGCGCCGCGGCGACCAGCGCGCGGCCAAGCATGGATGCATGCGTCATCAGAGCGCCCTCCCCCGTGCCAGAGGGGTCTCACCCGGCCGCCGCGCGACGTTGCGAAAACTTCCCGCGCGACGTTGTCCCTGCTGGCGTTTCCCCATCATTTCCCGAATAACTGCGTCTGGAAAGCACCCCGCCATTAAATATTTGGCATGATCTCTCCCGCAGGAAAATCATCCTGAAACGCGCCATGGTTCTTTTGCGTCGTCTGCTGATTTCCTGAACTGACGCGCAACGCCCGTCGCCGGCGGCCCGGCCGTACGGGCAGGACGTCACGCCGGCGCGGTTACCGCATCGCCAATGTATATCCGGCGTGTGACGCCAGATCAGGCGCCAATTTTAAATTGCTACACGATCACACAAATTTATGATTGAAGAAAACGATAACCATTCGCAAAATACGCATGAGCCAGGAGAAACTGTCGCCGGCGCTCCGCGCCGCTGCCCCCGACAGGCGCTCCGGACCCAAGTGGAGACGCCCTGACATGCGAAAAGCCGAAGTAAATCAGGACCTGGTCACGCTGACTGCGAGAATCGTGTCAGCCTATGTGCAGAACAACACCCTGGACCAGAATGAAATCAGCGGAATCATCAATACGGTGCACGACTCCCTGAACCGGCTGTCAGGGAAGGCCGAACCGCCCCAGCCGGCGCAGAAACCGGCCGTGCCGATCAAGAACTCCGTCACCCCGGACTACATCATCTGTCTGGAGGACGGCAAAAAATTCAAGATCATGAAGCGGCATCTCACCACCGTCTACGGGATGACGCCGGCGGAATATCGCAAGAAATGGAACCTGCCGCCTGACTATCCCATGGTGGCGCCGAATTACGCCAGATCCCGCTCGCAATATGCGCGCGAACGGCAGAAACAGGCCGTCAACCTGCAGAGCCTGCGCAAGGGCGGCCGCAAGCGGGCCCGCGCCGCCGGCGACGGCGCTCCCGGCGCCGGACATGTGCCCGTCATCATCCGTCCGGACTGAAAACGGGGCGCAGACGCCCCCGGCGAAAGCCTCCCCCCAGGGCGCTCTTCCGTTCCCTCCCCCCGTCCGGCCGCTTCCCGGACGCCGGCGACGCCTGTCCACCGCCGCACGCATGACAGGAGCGACCGTTACTTCTGGCGATTGCGCCGCAGCTGCGCTAGTTCATTCCCGGAGGAGACCGGAATGTCCGAAGAAGCTGCCTTCGTCAAAGAATTTGACGTCGCCCCGGGCGTCGTCATGGAGCTCAGCCCGCTGGTGCGCCGCATCGTCGTGGACAACCCGGGCCCCTACACGTTCCGCGGCACCAACACCTATATCGTCGGCCGCGGCGAGGTCGCAGTCATCGACCCCGGCCCGCTGGACGAACGCCATATCGGGGCCATTCTCACGGCCACCCGCGGCGAAACCATCAGCCATGTCGTCGTCACCCACACCCATCGCGACCACTCGCCCGGCGCCGCCCCGCTCGTGGCCGCCACCGGCGCGAAGCTCGTGGGCTGCGGCCCCCACCAGCTGGCGCGCCCGCTGGCCGAGGGCGAAGGCGCGAATCTCGACGCCAGCGCCGATCTCGACTACGCGCCGGACATGGTGATGCGCGAGGGCGACGCCGTCTGCGGCCCCGGCTGGACCCTCGTCGCCATCGAGACCCCCGGCCACAGCGCCAATCACCTGGCCTTCGCCCTGCCGGAAGAGAACGGCCTGTTCTCCGGCGATCACGTCATGGGCTGGTCCACCACCATCGTCGCCCCGCCCGAGGGCTCCATGTCCGCTTACATGGCCTCGCTGGAGAAGCTGCGCGGGCGCGAGGACGCCGTCTACTGGCCCGGTCACGGCGCGCCGGTGCACGAGCCGCAGCGGCTGGTGCGCGGCCTGATGGTGCACCGCCGCCAGCGCGAAAACGCGATCCTCGCCCGGCTGAAGGCCGGCGACGAAACCGTGGACGAGATCGTGCCGCGTCTCTACGAGGGCCTCGCCCCGGCGCTGGTCGGCGCCGCGGGCCTCTCGGTGTTCGCGCATCTTGAGGATCTGGTGAACCAGGGCAGGGTGGTCACCGAGGGCCAGCCGCGCCTCAAGGGCCGCTACCGGCTGGCCTGAGCCCCTTTCCCGCCGCGACGGGACGCCCTTTTCACCCGGCCAGCTCCCGCACCGCCTCCTGCAGCTCCTGGATCCGCCGGCGGCCAGAGCCGGGAACCAGAAAGCCGTAAGGATCGGCCACGCGCACGTCGAGCTGGGCGCCGTCGGCGGTGGGCCGCACGCGCACCGCCACATATTGCGGCATGCCGAGAATGTCGCCGCGGGCGGCGGCCTCGAAGGAAGCGGCGCCGCCGGCCCCGGCGATCACCGGTCCGGTCCGCCAGCCAAGTGCGCGGGCGGCGGCCGCGGCGTCCGCGGCGGCGGCGGCCGGCGACTTTTCCAGAAACAGCGGCAGCGCCAGGCCATGACCTGGTTCGCCGCCCGCGCCCGCCGGACGCGGCGGCGAAACCGTCACGAAGCCGGGCGAGAACGCCGGCGGATCGGCGGCGTCGGTGACGATGTCCGCCTCGCCGGGCGCGCGCCACAGCTGCAGGGCGGCCACGGCCGGCCAGAGCAGCGACAGCACGCTCACCACAAGGCCGGTGACCGCGGCGAGCCCGCCGCGCGCGCCTTCGCGCCATACGGTGACGACGCCCGCCGCCGACAGCGCCAGCGCCGCGAGCGAGACCGCCCAGCCGGCGCACAGCACCGCCAGCGTCTCCGCCGGCGTGATGCGGCCGGCGCGCGCCACGGCCACGGCGCCCAGCGCCGCAAACAGGCCGAACCAGGCGAGGAAACGGCCGGCGCGACCGGCCTTCGTGCGCGTTTCCAGAAACTGCGCGCGCCGCATCACGCTATTCCCGCCGCGCTGAGCAAGCCAGACCTCCCCGTGCGGCCCCTGAAACACGCATCCGCCGCGGCGCGGGGCCGGCGCCGCGGCGTCGCGCAGGCGCCGGCCGCCTTACGCTTTCGGCATCAGATAGTCGCCGTACTTCTGGCGCAGGTCCATCTTCTGGATCTTGCCGGTGGCGGTGTGGGGGAGCTCGTCCACGAACACCACGTCGTCCGGCATCCACCATCTGGCGATCTTGCCCTCGAGAAAGGCGAGAATGTCGGCCTTCTCCGGGTTGCGGCCGGGCTTGCGCACGACCACCAGCAGCGGCCGCTCGTCCCATTTGGGATGACGCACGCCGATCACCGCCGCCTCGGCCACGTCGGGATGGCCGACGGCGAGGTTCTCGATGTCGATGGATGAGATCCACTCGCCGCCCGACTTGATCACGTCCTTGGCGCGGTCGGTGATCTGCATGGCGCCGAACGGATCGATGGTGGCGACGTCGCCGGTGTCGAAGAAGCCCTCGTCATCGAGAATGTCGCCGCCCTCGCCGCGGAAATAGGCGCGGGCCACGGCGGGGCCGCGGGTCATCAGCCGGCCGAAGGTCTTGCCGTCCCACGGCAGGCGCCGGCCCCCGTCGTCGACGATCTTCATCTCGACGCCGAAGGGGGCGGCGCCCTGCCTGGCCTTCACCGCCAGCATCTCGTCGCAGGAGAGATCGCCATAATCCGGCTTCACCACGCCGATGGAGCCAATGGGGCTCATCTCGGTCATGCCCCAGGCGTGACGCACAGTGACGCCGTAAACCTTCTCGAACTTCTCGATCATTGACGGCGGGCAGGCCGAGCCGCCGATCACCACGCGCCGCAGGGTGGAGAGCCGCAGGTTGTTGGCCTCCATGTACTGCAGCAGCATCAGCCACACGGTGGGCACGGCGGCGGTGAGCGTGACCTTGCCGTATTCAAGAATCTCGTAGATGGACTGGCCGTCCATCTTCATGCCCGGCATCACCAGCGTGGCGCCGGCCATGGGGGCGGAGAAGGCCAGCGACCAGCTGTTGGCGTGAAACATCGGCACGATGGGCAGCACCGAGTCGGTGCAGGCGAGGCCGATGGCGTCCGGGGCCACGCACATCATGGCGTGCAGCACGTTGGAGCGGTGCGAATAGACCACGCCCTTGGGATTGCCGGTGGTGCCGGAGGTGTAGCACATGCCGGCGGCGTCGTTTTCGTCCACCGTCACCCAGGCGAAGTCGCCGTCCGCCTCGCTGATCCAGTCCTCATAGGCCACGGCGTTCCTGAGGCTGGTCGGGGGCATGTGCTCCGCGTCGGTGAGCACGACGTACTTGCGGATGGTCGGCATCCGCTCCTGCAGCTTCTCGACCATGCCGACGAAGGTCAGGTCGAGGAACATCAGCTGGTCTTCGGCGTGATTGGCGATATAGACGATCTGGTCTTCGAACAGGCGCGGGTTGATGGTGTGATACACGGCTCCGACGCCGGTGACGCCGTACCACGTCTCCATGTGCCGCCATGTGTTCCAGGCGAGGGTGGCGACGCGGTCGCCCTTCGTGATCCCTTCCCGGGTGAGGCGCTGGGCCACCTTCAGGGCGCGGGCGCGGATCTGCGCGTAGGTGGTGGCGTGGAACGGCCCCTCGATGGACCGGGTGATGACCTGGCGCGCGCCATGCTGCAACGCCGCATGATCGATAATGCGGTGTATCAGCAGCGGCCAGTCCTGCATCAGACCCTGCACGTTCGTGATCTCCTGTAACTGGCCGGACAGCCCGCGTGCGACGGGTCCACGGCGCGCGGCCCTTCCGTGTCCCGGGATCGCGCGGATCCGCGGGAAGGCGTCACGCCCTGACGGGAATGGCGGGCGTCGCCGCGCCTGATGTCAGTGATTGCGCGTCGACGGCCCGTCCGGAGGCGTCCGGTTCGCCGCCCGTTGCTTTTTTCCCCGGGCGGAGAACCAGATAAAAGAGGAAGTTCACGGCCGGCACAACTGTTACGTTGGCGACGAAGACCGTCGTCGTGACAATCGCGGGCGGCGATGGTTTATATCTGCGCCGGCGGCGGCCTGCGAAGCGACGGCTCCGTCTGTTTCCCGGCGGGCGACGGCGTCACTGGCGGCGACGGCGCTCCGCCCGCGCGCGCCGGCCGGCGCGCCGGCCTGACCGCACGAGGCGACCTTGAGGCACGGCTCCGGAACCAGGGAATCATCCCGCGCTCCAGCGGCGCCGGACGCGGCTGCGCCGGACGTGATGAAGGTGTGGCTGCGCTTCGTGCGCCTGAACCGGCGCCTGTACGCGCGCGTCACCGCCGAGCTGCGCGCGGTCGACCTGTCGGTGCCGCAGTTCGACGTGCTCTCCACCCTTTCCGAACATGAGGGCCTGAGCCAGCAGGAGCTGGCCGACCGGCTTTACGTCACCAAGGGCAATGTCTCCGGCCTGGTGGACCGGCTGGTGCGCGGCGGCCTCGCCGAACGCCGCCCCCTGCCCGGCGACCGGCGCAGCCACGCCCTGCATCTCACCGACCGCGGCCGGGCGGTGGCGGAGCAGGCGCTGGCCATCCAGCGCGCCTATGTGCAGCGCACCCTTGGCCGGCTGCCGCCGCAGGACATCGCCGCGCTCGACCGCATCCAGCGCGCCTGGCGCGCCGCGATCGACGAGGCCTGAGGCCTCCTTTGGCCGCCGGCGCCGGCGCGCCCGGGCCGGCGGGGCCCTTCCCCCGGCGGCGGACGCCATTTGCGCGCGCCGGCGCCGGCGCTAACAATACGGTCGCGCCCGCCGTTCCCCCGGCCGGGCGCCACGACAACCGCGCCGAGGAGCACGCCATGGACCTGCTGACCACATCCGCCACGGAACAACTTGCGGCGCTGGAGCGCGGCGACGTGACGGCCGAAAAGCTGCTCGACATGGCGCTGGAGCGGGTGGCGGCGCTCAACCCGCAGCTGAACGCGGTGGTCGCCATGGACGTGGAGGCGGCCCGCGCCGCCGCCCGCGACAGCGACGCCCGCCGCGCCGCCGGCCGGGCGCTGCCGCTCGACGGCCTGCCCGTGACCATCAAGGACTCCTACGCGGTGCGCGGCATGGCCACCACCGCCGGCGCGCCGGCGCTGAAGGACCATGTGCCGGAGGAGGACGCCACGGCGGTGGCGCGCCTGCGCGCCGCCGGCGCGGTGATCTACGGCAAGACCAACGTGCCGGCCTTCACCAGCGACTGGCAGTCGTTCAACGCCATTTACGGCTCCACCAGCAATCCCTGGGACCTGGCCCGCAGCCCGGGCGGCTCCTCCGGCGGCGCCGCGGCGGCGGTGGCCACGGGCATGTCGTCGCTGGAGTGGGGCTCGGACATCGGCGGCTCCATCCGCTGGCCGGCGCACTGCTGCGGCCTGTTCGGCCACAAGTCCACCTGGGACCTCACGCCGATGCGCGGCCACATTCCGCCGGCGCCGGGCGTGACCAGCCACAATCCGGACCTCGGCGTGGGCGGCCCCATCGCCCGCTCCGCTGCCGATCTCGCCCTGGCGCTGTCGCTGGTGGCCGGCGCCGACTCGCCGCAGGGGGCGCTGGCCAGGCTGGAGCCGCCGCGCCGCGAGTCGCCAGAGGGGCTGCGCGTCGCCGTGTGGCTGGACGAGCCGGCGGCGCCGGTGTCCGCCCCGGTGGCGGCGGCGGTGCGCGCCGCCGCCCGCGCCCTGGAGAAGGCCGGCGCCGTGGTGAGCGAAACCGCCCGGCCCGCGTTCAGCTTCTTCGAGGCCTTCGAGGTCTATGCGCTGATGAACCACGCCATCGCCCTCTCGGCCGTGCCCGAGAAGGTGCGCCAGCGCCTCGCCGCAAACGCCGCGAATTTCGCCCCGGACGACCACAGTCACCAGGCGCAGCAGTGCCGCGCCGCCGGCCTCGGCGCGGCGGAATGGCGCGCGCTGGTCGCCCGCCGCGAGAAGATCAAGCAGGCCTGGGCGGAGTTCTTCGCCGGCCATGACGTGGTGCTGGCGCCGCCGGCCACGGTCACCGCCATCCTGCATGACCACAACAGGGACATCCACGCCCGCCGGCTCGACCTCGGCGACGGCGCGTCCGCGCCCTATTTCGACCTGCTGCACTGGGCCTCGCTGGCCACGGTGGCGCACCTGCCGGCCACGGTGGCGCCCGTGCCGCAGGCGGAAGGCGCGCTGCCGGCCGGCGTGCAGGTCATCGGGCCGGAAGGGGCGGACCTCACCACCATCGCCGTGGCCGGCATGCTGGAGCGGCTGCTCGGCGGCTATACGCCCCCGCCGCTGGTCCGCCAGGGCTGAGACGGCCGCCCCTGACGCCCGCACAGCGTCCGGGGGGAACGGGGCGCGGATGACGAAAGGGCGGCCCCGGGCCGCCCTTTTTTGCGCCAGCCGTTTCCGGCCCCCGTTTTCCGGCCCGCCGCGCCGGCCAGGTTCAGCCGCCGCGGGCGGCGCGGCGCTTCTGCATCAGCCCGGTCAGCTCCGGATCGGGCTCGGAGGGCAGCTGCACCTCCACGGTCACGATCAGGTCGCCCCGGCCGCCGCCGGCCTTCGGGAAGCCCTTGCCGCGCAGGCGCAGCGCGCGGCCGCTGGTGGTCATCGGCGGAATCGACATCTCCACCTCGCCGTCCAGGGTCTGCACGCGCACCTTGCCGCCAAGCACCGCATCCTCCAGCGACACCGGCAGGCGGGCCCGCAGCGTGTCGCCGTCCAGCTCGAAATGCCCGTCGTCGCGGATGCGCACGGTGAGCAGCATGTCGCCGGACTCGCCGCCGAACATGCCGGGCTCGCCCTGGCCGCGCAGGCGCAGCACCTTGCCGTCGCGCACGCCGGGCGGAATGGTCACGCTGACCTCGCGGCCGCCGGGAAGCTGCAGGCGCCTGTGGCCGCCCAGCGCCGCCTCACGCAGGCTGACGGCGATCTCCGCCTCCACGTCATGGCCGCGCGGCGGCGCGCGCCGGCCGCGGCCGCCGCCCATGGCGTCGCGGAAGGCGGCGCCGAACAGGTCGGAGGGATCGCCGCCGAACCCGAAGCTGAAGCCCTCGAAGCCGCCGCCGCCGAACCCGCCGCCCGGGCGGCCCCCGCCAAAACCCTCGAAGCCCTGGAAACGCGGCTTGCCCTCGGCGTCGATCTCGCCGCGGTCGTACTGGCCGCGCTTCTCCCTGTCGCCGAGGATCTCGTAGGCGGCGTTGATTTCTGCGAACCGCTCCCTGGCCTTCGGATCCTTGTTCTGGTCCGGATGCCAGGTCTTCGCAGCCTTGCGGAACGCTTTCTTGATGTCCGCCTCGCTGGCGTCCCGCGCAACGCCCAGAACCTGATACGGATCACGCATACCCTGTCTGCTCCTGCGCCCTGTTGGGCCTGAATCCCGTGACCATGCGCCGGCGCGCCGGCCCGGGCGCGTCCGTCCCCGGACGACAATAGCCTGGCCTGACGCAGACTGCAGCGTTATCCGCCGCCGCAAGCGCGCCGCGCCCGGCCCCTGACCGCCCCTTCCGGGCGCCCCCGCGCCGCCCGCCGCGCAACGCCGCGGCCAGGGTCGCTGACCCGCCGCATGGCTGTCTTCCTGCATATGGGAGACTGTTGCCAATTTACAACTATGTCGCGACGGCGCCGCGCAGGGCGGGCGTTCCGGCGCGGCGATGTCACACGGGCGAGACCGAGGCCACGCGCCATTCATCGCCGGGAGCGCGGCAGGCCGAGCCTTTCAGGCGGCGCGTGACGCCCGCGCCGCGCAGTTCGCCCTCCCACTGCCGGCACACCTCGCCGGCGCGCACATAGGGCATGCCGGCGGCGCGGAACGCGCCGGAGCGGCCGCTTTCGGGGTTGTCCCAGGGGGTGCGCTCGCCATTGCCGAGCGGATCAAGGGCGACGGCGAGGGCGTTGCTGGCGCGCCGCCAGTCCTCCCCGGTGAGGTCGTCGCCGAGCCCGCGCGCCGCGGCCCCGGACGCCTGCGCCGCCGGCGCCGGCGGCGCCGGCGTCACCGAGCCGGTGGTGAGCCCGTCGCTGGCCAGCGGCCCGATGGGAATGGCGAAGCCGCACCCCGCCAGCCCCAGACAGGCCGCCAGCGCCGCGGCCCGCAGGACCGCCGCCGCGACGCCGGGCTCCTTGCGTTCTTCGCCAAAAGCGCTGGCGCGCGTATATATCGCTCCGGACGGGGACCGGCCTGTGTTCGGCGCGACAGACGGCAACGTGGGTCTCCATGGGTTGCGATCAGGACGGAGGATTGCCTTGGAACCGTTAATGTCCGGTGACTTCACGACAGCCGCCGACCCTTTCGTGCTGTTCGCCGCCTGGATGGCGGAGGCGTCCGCCGCCGAGCCTTCCGATCCCAACGCCATGACCCTCGCCACCGTGGACGGCGACGGCATGCCCAACGCCCGCATCGTGCTGATGAAGGGCTTTGACGAACGCGGCTTCAGCTTTTTCACCAACACCCGGAGCGCCAAGGGCCGCGAGCTGGACGGCGCCGGCCGGGCCGCCATCGTCTTTCACTGGAAGTCGCTGGGGCGCCAGGTGCGGGCGCGCGGCCCGGTCAGCCGCGTCTGCGACGCGGAGGCCGACGCCTATTACGCCAGCCGCCCGCATGGCAGCCGGCTCGGCGCCTGGGCCAGCGACCAGTCGCAACCGCTCGACTCGCGCGAGACGCTCGTCGCCCGCGTCGCCGAGCTGGAGCGAAAATATCCGGAAGGATCGGCGCCGCCCCGGCCGCCGCACTGGACCGGCTACCGCCTGACGCCGCTCGCCATCGAGTTCTGGCATGACCGTCCCTTCCGCCTGCATGATCGCGTCCTGTTCACGCGGCCAGAGGCGTCAGCGCCGTGGAGCCGCCAGCGACTGTACCCGTAAGGCCACGGCGCGGTCCGCGCCTATCCCCCGCCGGGAGCACGCCATGTCCAGCGCCGCTGCGCCGCCTGCGCCCTCACCTGTCCGGCCCGCCCCGGGCGAAGCCGCCGACCGGCTCTATCCGGCCCGCCCCCTGCTGGCGGCCAGCTGCCTCGCCGTGCGCGACGGGCGCGTGCTGGTGGCGCGGCGCGTGGCCCCGCCGCTGGTGTGGAGCGCGCCGGGCGGTCTGGTGGAGGCTGGCGAATCGCTGGAGGCGGCGGCGCTGCGGGAGCTGCGCGAGGAGACCGGCGTCAGCGCCCGCATCACGGGCCTCGCCGGACATCTGGAGCACGTGGCATGGGAGCGCGGCGGCGCCGCGCCGGCCGACGAGGCCGACCGGGTGCTGCGCCATTATGTTATCATCTGCTTCGCTGCGCGCTGGATCGCGGGCGAGGCGCAGGTGAGCGCCGAAGCCGCGGCCGTGCGCTGGGCGACGCCCGCCGAGATGGCGGCGCTGAACGTGACGGACGGACTGCAGGAGCTGGCGCGCCGGGCGCTGCGCCTGGCGGAGGCGCCGGCGGCGTGACCGGCGACGGGCCGGCGGGGGACGACCGCTGAACGGGGGAGACGGCCGCATGCAAGCGACCACGGAGCGCGGCGGACGGATGGGGCCGCCCGGCCACGGCTGGCGACGCCTTGCGCGCGCCGGCGCCGTCGCGGCGTGGACCATCGGCTGGGCGGCGCTGGCGGCGTCCGCGCCGCCGCCGGCCACGGCCGCCTCCACCGCCGCGCAGGTGGACCGGAGCATGGCGCGGCTGGCGGAGATCATGGGGGCGCTGTCGTGGCTGCGCCAGCTGTGCGGCGCCGCCGACGCCCTCAAGTGGCGCGAGCGCCTTCAGGCCCTGGCCGACGCCGAATCCGGCGCGCCCATGCGTCGCGAGCTGCTGGTCAGCGCCTTCAACGCCGGGCGCAGCGCCTACAGCCTCAGCCACCGCCGCTGCACCCCGGCGACGACGCAGGTCATCACCCGCTATCTGGCCGAAGGCGAGGAGCTCGCCCGCGCGCTCGCCGCCCTGGCGCGACGCTAGGCCGCGGCCGCGGCCGCGCCCTGGCGCGGCGCCCCCGGCCCGCCGCCTCCGGCCTGGCGGCGACGCCGCGGCCGGCGTGCGGCCATGCGGCGGGACTTCCCGCCGGAACGCCGGCGGAGTCCGGCGCTGACGCAAGTCATGTGCGGACGGCGGACAGCGGATTCTGGCTCCAGATGAGGCTGGCGCCGGCGACAGCGCGCGAACAGCTGGCGGCCGCCCGGCCGTTTACCTGGAACGCGACCGTAATTTCAGCGCCATTACTGTCGGGGCGCCCGCCGCGGGGCCAGTTGACCATGCCGGGGGGCGTCGCCAGGACGCACGCGGCGTTTTACGCCGGCGTCCATCCGTGTTAACTGTCTGGAAAGATCCTGGTGGCGCCCCGCGGGGCGGCGACTATCCTGTCGCCGCATGGCGAATGGCGCCGGCGCTCAGGCTTGAGTGAATGAACGACACACATTTCGACTACGAATTCGGCGAAGCCAGCGAAGAAAAGCAGGCGGCGCTGAACTACCTGTCCGAAGCTTTCGCCGAAGCGCAGCTGGACGGGCTGGACGGGGACTGCATGGCTCACGCCGCCCTGTTCACCGCCTTCCGCGAGCTTGTCAGCGTATATGGCGAGGAGGCCGTGGCGGCCTTCGCCGAAACGCTGCCGGCGCGCCTGCGCGAGGGCAGCTTCTCGACCCGGCCGCGGCACTGAGCCGCGCCCTTCCGGGCTGACGCATGCGTGGCCCGCCTCCGGCGGGCCCGTCCTTTTTGCACCCGCTGTTCCGGCGGCTGTCGCCCGGGCGGATCCCCGCGTCCCCGCCGCAGCCGCGGCGCGAAAAGAAAGTCGCCAGAAAGAAAGCCGCCAGCAGGCGGCGTGCGGACAGAAACGGCCGCCAGGGCGGCGGCCGGTGACGGAGCGCGGCCGCCTGACGGCGGCCGCCCGGCGGAAGGCGGCGCCCGCCTCCCGGTCCGGAGCGTCAGGCGCCCGAACGGCAGGCCACCGGATCCTCGCCGTCCGCCTCGCGCGGCGGCAGGACGACGCAGTCGCCGGCCGCACGTCCGCGCCCCGCGCCGCGGGCGGCGGCGAGCGCGCCGGCCAGAGCCGGCAGGCCGATGGGCCTGAAGGTGAGCGGCGCGGTCTCGCGCCGTTCGGACTGCTTCGCCGGCGCGCGGCCGGCGTGTCTGCGGGCTGTATCTGCCCGAGCCATATCTGCCATTGTCTGGTCCCTCCGCAATGTCTGCGATCATCCGGACCGCCGGCGCTCCCCCTGCGCCCATTGCGGATCCATGCGCCGTCGCGGCCCCTGGCCGCGCCACGCGCGCGCATTTTCAGACGAAGGCGGCGGCGAAATCAGGGCGGGACGGCGGAAATTTCAGGTAAATCGCCGGAATTCAGGCGGCAAGATGAATGGTTTCATAATAAAGTCGGGGGCGCGGCCCGGCGCCGCAGCCCCGGCGGCGACGCCGCGCGGCCGCTCGCCCGCCGGCCGGGCCAGGACGCGGACGGGATCAGCGCCTGACCGCGGCGGCGCCGTCAGGGCGCCCGCGGCGCCGGGCGGCCGTCACAGGGTCACCTGGGTGCCCACCTCAACCACCCGGCCTGTGGGGATCTGGAAGAAGTCCGTGGCGTCGGAGGCGTTGCGCGCCAGGAACACGAACATCTTCGACTGCCACAGCGGCATGCGCGGCGCGGCGCCGATGCGCAGCGAGCGGCGCGACACGAAGAACGAGGTGGACATGATGTCGAAGCGCCAGCCCTGGCTGCGGGCGATGGCGAGGCCGCGCGGCACGTTGGGCGTCTCGGCGTAACCGAACGACATAGTCACCCGGCTGAAGCCGTCGCGCAGCGGCTCGATGGAGACGCGCTCGCTGTCCGGCACCCGCGGCCTGTCCTCGGTGATCACCGTCAGCATGACGTTTTTCTCGTGCAGCACCTTGTTGTGCTTCACGTTGTGCAGCAGCGCCGCCGGGGCGAAGTCCGGATCGCTGGTGAGAAAAACGGCGGTGCCGCGCACCCGGTGCGGATTGCTGCGCGAGAGAATGTCCACCAGCTCGTTGATGGGCATCTCCGCCTTGCGGGTCTTCTCCAGCACGATGCGCGCGCCGCGCCGCCAGGTGAGCATCATCGTCATGATCAGCGCCGCGACGATGATGGGAAACAGACCGCCGTGCAGCGCCTTGAGCAGGTTGGCGAACAGGAAGGTGGAGTCGATGGCGAGGAACGGCAGCATCGCCGCCGCCGCCAGCCACGCCGGCCGCTTCCAGCTCTTCCAGATGACGATGAAGGCCAGCAGCGTGGTCACCACCATGGTGCCGGTGACGGCGACGCCATAGGCGGCGGCCAGATCGCCGGAATTGCGGAACAGCGCCACCGCCAGCAGCACGCCGGCCAGCAGCAGGTAATTGATGCGCGGCAGGTAGATCTGGCCTGAGGTGGTTTCGGAGGTGTAACGGATTTCGAGGCGCGGCAGCAGCCCGAGCTGGATCGCCTGGCGGCTGAGCGAGAAGGCGCCGGTGATCACCGCCTGGCCGGCGATGATGGTGGCCAGCGTCGCCATCAGCACCATGGGCATCAGCGCCCAGTCCGGGAACAGCAGGAAGAACGGATTGGCCAGCTTCTCGGGATGGGACAGCACCAGCGCCCCCTGGCCGAGATAGTTCAGGGCCAGCGCCGGCAGGGCCACGAACCAGGTGAAGCGGATCGGCCCGGCCCCGAAATGGCCGAGATCGGCGTAGAGCGCCTCGGCGCCGGTCACCGCCAGGAACACCGCGCCGAGAATGGCGAGGCTGACGAAACCGTTGTGAATGATGAAGTCCACGCCATAGCGCGGATCAAGGGCGGCGAACACGCCCGGATCGTCGAGGATGTGGTAGAGGCCGCCCGCCGCCAGCAGCGCGAACCACAGGATCATCACCGGCCCGAACAGCCGCGCCACCGTCGCCGTGCCGCGGCTCTGCACCAGGAACAGGGCGGCGAGAATGGCGCTGGCGATCTGCGGCACGGCGTGGTCCAGCGCCGGCGTCACCAGCTTGAGGCCCTCCACGGCGGAGAGCACCGAGATCGCCGGCGAGATGATGGCGTCGCCGTAAAACAGCGCCGCCCCGAGCATGCCCAGCACGACGATGGCGCCGCTGCGGCTGTGGCCCACGGCGCGCTGCGCCAGCGCCATCAGCGAGAGAATGCCGCCCTCGCCGTTGTTGTCGGCGCGCAGCAGGATGAACACGTATTTCAGCGTCACCACCACCATCAGCGCCCACAGGATGAGCGAAAGCACGCCGATGACGGAGGCGCGGGCGTCGAGGCCGCTCTCCATGCCGACCCGCGCCGCCTCGCGGAAGGCGTAGAGCGGGCTGGTGCCGATGTCGCCGAACACCACGCCCGCGGCGCCCACGACCAGGCCCCAGAACCCGGCCCTGCCGGCGGGACCGTGGCCATGCCCTGCGGCGGCGTGGGCCGGATCCATGCGGGTCAAGTCCGTGCGGGCGTCCTGCGCGTCGCGCGACGCATCAGCCGCGCTGCCTTCGTCCCCGCCCTGTCGCATCACCATGTAATTCGCCCCTGGCCCCGCCTGCCGGCTCGCCGGCGCGGGCCCTCCCCCCGTATAGAGGACTGCAAACCGCATTTCCGCAACGGCCGGATGCGCGCCGTGACCGGCCGGCCACAGCCGCCCGGGCGACGCCATGCCGTGCGGCGCCTGCAAGGGCGGCGGGTATAAACCATATCAGGCGCCGCGCAAGCGCCGTATTTGCGGTGAAAGGGAGGGGCCGCCGGCGGTCCGGCCGCTTTCCGGCTTCTACGGCGCGCGCTCCGCGCAAGCCCTGGGGCGGCGGGCCCGCGGCGGGCGGAGCGGACATGAATTATGGCGAATCGCGGGCGCGGGCGGGCTTCCGTCCCCCGCCCGCGTCGGCTAATGATGCAGCGGATGAAGCGTCGGCGTTTCCGGTCGGCGCCAAGGTTACAGTTCACATGACAGGCAATGTTGCGCAGATCAGTAATCTCATGGCCGGCAAGCGCGGCGTCATCATGGGATTGGCCAACAACAAGTCGATTGCCTGGGGCATCGCGAAAGCCGCGCGCCAGCATGGCGCGGAAATCGCCCTGACCTATCAGGGCGACGCGCTCAAGAAACGCGTGGAGCCCCTCGCCGCGGAGCTGGGCGCCATTGTCGTGGGCCACTGCGACGTCACCGACCCGGCCACCATCGACGCCGTGTTCGCCACGCTGGAGAAGCAGTGGGGAACCATCGACTTCGTCGTCCACGCCATCGCCTTCTCGGACAAGGACGAGCTGACGGGCCGCTACCTCGACACCACCGAGGCCAATTTCAGCAAGTCCATGCTGATCTCCTGCTACTCGCTCACCGCCATCACCCAGCGGGCCGAGAAGCTGATGCCCGGTGGCGGCTCGATCCTCACCCTGACCTATTACGGCGCCGAAAAATGGATGCCCCACTACAATGTGATGGGCGTGGCCAAGGCGGCGCTTGAGGCGAGCGTGCGCTATCTGGCGGCGGACCTCGGCCCGCAGAACATCCGCGTCAACGCCATTTCCGCCGGCCCGATCAAGACCCTGGCGGCCTCCGGCATCGGCGACTTCCGCTACATCCTGAAGTGGAACGAGTACAACTCGCCCATGCGCCGCTCGGTGACCATCGAGGACGTGGGCGACAGCGCCGTCTACTTCCTTTCCGATCTCTCCCGCGGCGTCACCGGCGAGGTGCACCATGTGGACGCCGGCTACCACGTGGTCGGCATGAAGAATCCGGACGCCCCGGACATCGTCCTCAACAGGGAGTGAGCGCCGCGGTGAGCGCGCCCGCGCCGTCATCCGGATCCGCCGGCGTGACGCCGCAGCGGATCATTCCGCGCGGCGTCCTGCTGTTCGTGCGCCACGGCGAAACCGACTGGAACGCCGCCGGCCGCCTGCAGGGCCGGCGCGACACGTCCCTCAATCCGCGCGGACGCCGCCAGGCCGAGATCGCCGGGCGCACGCTCGCCGGCCTTGGCGCGCGGCCGCACGCGCTGCGCTGGCTGGCCAGCCCCCTCTCCCGCACCCGTCTCACCATGGAGATCATGCGCGCCGCCATGGGCCTCGACCCGGCGGATTACGTCACGGACGCGCGCCTCGCCGAAATCTCCTTCGGCCGCTGGGAGGGCATGACCTGGAAGGAAATCCGCGCCTGCGCGCCGCAGGCCCATGCGGCGCGCAAGGCCAGCCCCTGGACCTTCACCCCGCCGGGCGGCGAAAGCTACGCCGCCGTGGCCGCCCGCCTCGCCCCGCTGCTGGCGGAGCTGGCCGGCGACGCGGTGATCGTGTCGCATGGCGGCGTCGCCCGGGCGCTGCTCGCCCTGGCATGCGGCCTGCCGCCGGATGAAGCGGCCCATGCGCCGGTGTGGCAGGGGCGGGTGCTGCGCATCGACGCCTGCGGCTACCGCTGGCTGCCGGAAGGGCTGCCGCCCGGCCACGGCGACGCGCCGCTCCTGGCCGGGGCGGACGCAGCCGGCGGCGAAGCGCCGCAAGCCTGAGCATGACCATTCGCCGCGGCCCGCGCCCCCCGGCGCGCGCCGGCGGCCCAGCCCTGAAAATCCATACGTTCCGGAGCGTTACATCCACACCGGCCGGCCGCCGGCGCGTCGCCGCGGCCACGTCCGCGCTTCCGTTCATGCGTGGTTCAGCTGGCGCAGGGCATTGCTGCGGCGCGCCCTGGTCACAGGGGCGTGACCGGGCCGGCCAGCGTCCCGCCCGGAGCTCCCGGAGGGAGACGGATGAAGGCAGCGTTTGATGAGATGAACCAGGCGGACGCGGGAACCGCCGCGTCGTCCTGCCTGCGGGGGCCGGCGCGACCGGACCTGCTCCGCGACGAAACCCTGGCCGAGATTTTCGAGGAGAGCGCCCGCCGTCGTCCCGACCATCCCGTCTGGATCTGCGACGGCCGCAGCTGGACCTACGCCGAGGCCGAGGCGCTCACCGCCGCCATCGCCCGCGCCCTCGTCGCCCGCGGCGTCGGCCCGGGCGCGGTGGTGGGCCTGTGGGCCCCGCGCGGCGTCGACCTGCTGGCGGCCCAGGCGGCCATCGCCCGCACCGGCGCCGCCTGGCTGCCGTTTGACGCCGACGCCCCGGTGGAGCGAATCGCCGTGTGCCTGAAGGACGCGGGCGCCGCCGGCCTCGTCACCTGCGAGGCCTTCGCCGGGCGCGCCGAAGGGCCCGGCGCCGCCTGCTGGACCATCGAAACGCTTCGCGCCGAAGGGGCGGCCGGCCATCCCGCTCCCCTGCCCGATCCGCGCGCCCGCGGCCTTGGCCCCGACAGCCCCGCCTATGTGATCTACACCTCCGGCTCCACCGGCGCGCCCAAGGGCATCGTCGTCAGCCAGCGCAACATCTGCCACTTCCTGCGCGCCGCCAATGAGGTCTACGGCGTGGGGCCGGACGACGTCGTCTTCCAGGGCGCGTCGCTGGCCTTCGACCTCTCCATGGAAGAGGTGTGGGTGCCATATCTCGCCGGCGCCACGCTGCATGTGGCGACGCCGGAGGTGATGAACGACATCGAGAACCTTCCGGGCCGGCTCGCCGCCGCCGGGGTCACGGTGCTGGACACGGTGCCGACGCTGCTGGCCATGCTGCCGGACGACATCCCCTCGCTGCGCGTCATCCTGCTGGGCGGCGAGGCGCTGCCGCCGGCGCTGGCGGAGCGCTGGGCGAAGCCGGGCCGGCGGCTGTTCAACACCTATGGCCCGACCGAGGCGACGGTGGTCGCCACCGTGGCGGAGATCGTCCCGGGCCGGCCGGTGACCATCGGCCGGCCGCTGCCCAACTACACCTGCCATGTGGTGGACGAGGCGCTGCGGCCTGCGCCGCCTGGCGTCACCGGCGAGCTGCTGATCGGCGGTCCGGGCGTGGCCATGGGCTATCTCGGCCGGCCGGAGCTGACGGCGGAGAAATTCATCGCCAATCCGTTCGGCGACGCCGGCGGCGAGCCGGTGCTCTACCGCTCCGGCGACGCGGTGAGCCTGACGGAGGACGGCGAACTCGCCTTCCACGGGCGCATCGACGACCAGGTGAAGATTCGCGGCTTCCGCGTCGAGCTCGGCGAGATCGAGGCGGCGCTGTGCGACTTCCCGGACGTGGCCCAGGCGGCGGTCGTGGTGCGGGAGGACAGCGGCGTGGAGCGGCTGACCGCCTTTCTGGTGGCGCAGCCCGGCCGGACGGTCGACCGCATGGCGATCCGCTCCTCGCTGCGCGACCGCCTGCCCTCCTACATGTTCCCGGCGCATTTCGAGACGGTGGCCAGCCTGCCGCGCCTCACGTCCGGCAAGGTGGACCGCAAGGCGCTGAAACAGCTGCCGCTGCGCGCGGCCAGCGAGACGGCCGTGCAGGAGGAGCCGCAGGGCGAAGCCGAGGCGGCGCTGCTGGCTGCGGCGCAGAAGGTGTTCCCCGGCGAGACAATCCCGTTCGACGCCGACTTCTTCCTCGATCTCGGCGGCCATTCGCTGCTGGCGGCGCGCTTCGTCTCGGAGGTGCGCAAGACCCCGGCCTTCGCCAGCCTCACCATGCAGGACGTCTACGCCGCCCGCACGCTGCGGGCCATGGCGGCGCTGCTGGAGGCCAACCGCGAGGACGGGGCGCGGGACCTTTCCTTCACCCCGCCGCCGCTGGCGCGGCGCTTCTGGTGCGGCGTCGCCCAGGCGCTGGCGCTGCCGCTGATCCTGGGCATGGTGACCATCCAGTGGCTGGGGCTGTTCCTGGCCTCGATCGCCGTGGTGCGGGAGGACGCGCCCTGGTGGGTGGAGATGGGCCTGCTGTTCGTGATTTACGTGGCGCTCAACATCGGCGCCAAGCTGCTGATCGCGGGCGTGAAATGGGCGGTGCTGGGCCGCACGAAGCCAGGGCGTTACCCGCTGTGGGGCGTCTATTATTTCCGGGTCTGGTTCGTGCAGCGCATGATCCAGGCCAGCACGCTGCACTTCCTGCAGAACTCGCCGCTGATGCGCGTCTACCTGCGCCTGCTCGGGGCCAGAATCGGCCGCGACGTGGTTATCGGCGACTTTGAGGCCGGCGCCATCGACCTGATCAGCATCGGCGACTGCGCCTCCATCGGCAACAAGACCCGCTTCGCCAACGTGGCGGCGGTGGGCGACGAGCTGGTCATCGGAACCATCGACATCGGCCCTGACGCCTACATCGGCAACGCGTGCTCCTTCGGGCCCAACTGCCGCGTCGGCCGCAGCGCCGAGATCGCCGACCTCACCGCCATCGAGGAGAACATGACGGTGGGCGAGGCGGAGAAGTGGGAAGGCTCGCCGGCCCGCAAGACCGGCATGGCCGATCTGGCGGCGCTGCCGCCGCAGGCGCAGACGACCCCGGCCACCCGCGCCCTGCAGGGCGTGGCCTACGGCGTCGGCTACATCGTCATGCTGATGCTGGGCCTGCTGCCCATCTTCCCGGCCTTCTACCTGCTCTACAACCTGGACACCCTGTTCAGCGGCGCGGCGGACCACGAGATTTCCTGGGCGACGCTGCCCCTCCTCGCCCTGCCGACGGCGCTGGCGCTGATCGTGGTGTCCATGGCGGTGATCGTGGCGTGCCGCTGGATCATCCTGCCGCGGCGGGTGCAGCCCGGGACGCACTCCATCCATTCCTGGTTTTACGTGCGGCGCTGGCTGATGGGCCTCGCCTCCGAGGTGACGCTGGAGACGCTGAACTCGCTCTACGCCACGCTCTACATGCGGGTGTGGTGCCGCCTGATGGGCGCGAAGATCGGCAAGGGCTCGGAGATCTCGACCAATCTCGCCGGCCGCTACGATCTCGTCGACATCGGCGACGGCAACTTCCTCGGCGACGAGGTGATCTTCGGCGACGAGGAGGTCCGCCGCGGCTACATGACGCTGAAGCGGGTGAAGACCGGCGACCGGGTGTTCTTCGGCAATGACGCCATCGTGCCCGGCGGTTCGGTGGTGGAGAACGACGCCCTGCTCGGCGTGAAGTCGCGCATGCCGGAGAGCCTGCATGTCGGCGCCGGCGAGACCTGGTTCGGCAGCCCCGCCATCCGCCTGCCAGTGCGCCAGAAATTCAGCGCCGCCGCCAGCTTCACCTACCAGCCGCCGCGGCGCATGCTCGTGCTGCGCGCCCTGTTCGAGGCGTTCCACACCTCGCTGCCGACGGCGCTGTTCATCACCTGCGGCTACATGACGGCGGACGTGATCGCCGGGCCGCTGGACGAAGGCGCGTGGCTGGCGGCGCTGGGCGTGTTCCTCGCCGCCGGCGTGGCCATCGCCATGGCGCTGGTGGCGTTCTCGGCGGCGGTGAAATGGCTGATGATGGGCGTCTACCGCCCCTGCGCCCATCCGATGTGGTCGTGGTGGGCCATGCGCACCGAGGCGGTGGCGGTGATCTACAGCGGCCTTGTGGGCAAGGCCTCGCTGGAGTTCTTCCGCGGCACGCCGTTCCTGCCCTGGCTGCTGCGCCTTTATGGCGTGAAGACCGGCAGGGGGGTGTGGATGGACTGGGCGGACATCACCGAGTTCGACTGCGTGACGATCGGCGACTACTGCGTCATCAACATGGGCGCGGCGCTGCAGACCCACCTCTATGAGGACCGGATCATGAAGGTGGGACGCATCGAGCTGGGCCGGGGCGTCACCGTCGGCGCAGGCTCGACGGTGCTCTACGACACCCATGTGGGCGACTTCGCCCGCATCGGCCAGACCACGGTGATCATGAAGGGCGAGACGGTGCCGGCGCATTCGGAATGGACCGGCGCCCCCGCGCAGCCGCTGCGCCGGGCGCGGGCGGCGGCGCAGGCCGCCACGGCCGCGGAGACCGCCGCGCCAGGCGGCGCCGCCCCGGCCCGCATCGCCGCCTGAGCGGCGCCGTCCGCCGGCCGGAGGGCGTGCGCGCGGCCGCGGTCGCCCTTGTGTCGCGCGCGCGCCGCGCGACGGCGCGGGAAACGGCGGCGGAGCGTTTGACCCGGCGGCGCGGCGGCCCTATGCAGGCGGCAGAGGAAATCCCATGTCGCACAATTCATTCGGCCACCTCTTTCGCGTCACCACCTTCGGCGAGAGCCACGGTCCGGCGATCGGCTGCGTGGTGGACGGCTGCCCGCCCGGAATTCCGCTCACCGAAGCCGACATCCAGCGCGATCTCGACCGCCGCAGGCCGGGCCAGTCGCGCTTCACCACCCAGCGGCGCGAGCCGGACGCGGTGAAGATTCTCTCCGGCGTCTTCGCCCATCCGGAGACCGGCGAACAGGTCACCACCGGCGCCTCCATCGGCCTGCTGGTCGAGAACACCGACCAGCGCTCCAGGGATTACGGCGACATCCGGGACCGGTACCGGCCCGGCCACGCCGACTTCGCCTATGACGTGAAATACGGCCTGCGCGACTATCGTGGCGGCGGGCGCTCGTCGGCGCGCGAGACCGCCATGCGCGTCGCCGCCGGCGCCATCGCCCGCAAGGTGGTGCCCGGCCTCGTGGTGCGCGGCGCCGTGGTGCAGATCGGCCCGCATCGCGTCAACCGCGACAACTGGGACTGGTCCATCGTCAACGACAACCCGTTCTTCTGCCCGGACGCGCAGATGGTGGAGGTGTTCGCCGACTATCTCGACGGCGTGCGCAAACGCGGCTCCTCGGCCGGCGCGGTGGTGGAGATCGTGGCCGAGGGCGTGCCCGCCGGCCTGGGCGCGCCGGTTTACGGCAAGCTGGACGCCGACATCGCCGCCGGCCTCATGAGCATCAACGCGGTGAAGGGCGTGGAGATCGGCGACGGCTTCGCCGCCGCCGCGCTCACCGGCGAGGAGAACGCCGACGAGATCCGCATGGGCGCCGACGGCCGCCCGGCGTTTCTCTCCAATCACGCCGGCGGCATTGTCGGCGGCATCTCCACCGGCCAGGCGGTGATCGCCCGTTTCGCGGTGAAGCCCACCTCCTCGATCCTGACGCCGCGGCGCACCATCGACCGCCATGGCCAGGAAACGGACATAATGACGAAAGGGCGCCACGACCCCTGCGTCGGCCTGCGCGCCGTGCCGGTGGGCGAGGCCATGGTGGCCTGCGCCATCGCCGACCACTATCTGCGCGACCGCGCCCAGACCGGCGGCGTGCGGCGCTGGCCGGGCGCGCGGGCGTAAGCGGCGGCGCTTCTCCCCCGCCGCCGGCGCGGATCCGCCTTCACCTTCCACCTTCGCGCGCGCCGGCGCCCGCCGCGCGCCTGACACAGGGAGGGACGTGAGAGACGGCGCTTGTGTCGGCGCCGGCGGGCGCGTAAGCCGGGGGCGACGGAAACAGGGCGGGAGACGCCGGGGGCGCCTCCCCGGCTGCTCCCGGGCGCGGCGCGCGCCGGCCCGGGAAACCAAGGTTGCAGGGGTGAACACCAGCCATGTCGAACAGCGTCACTGAAGCCATCGAAGCCATCGCCCGCGGCGAGATCATTATCGTCACCGACGACGACGACCGCGAAAACGAGGGCGATCTGGTCTGCGCCGCCGCGCTGTGCACGACGGAGAAGATGGCGTTCATCATCCGCCACACCTGCGGCATCGTGTGCGCGCCGCTGTCCAGCGACGAGGCCCGCCGCCTGCGCCTTGACCCGATGGTGGCGGCCAATGACGCGCCGCTCGGCACCGCCTTCACCGTGACGGTGGACGTGCGCCATGGCCTCACCACCGGCATTTCCGCGGAGCAGCGCGCCAACACGGTGCGGGCGCTGGCCAGCAACAACATGGGGCCGGAGGATTTCGTGCGTCCTGGCCACGTGTTTCCGCTGATCGCCCGTGACGGCGGCGTGCTCATGCGCTCCGGCCACACCGAGGCGGCGGTGGACCTGTGCCGTCTCGCCGGCCTGCCGCCGGTGGGCGTGATCTGCGAGCTGGCCAATGACGACGGCACGGTGATGAAGGGCGAGCAGATCGAGGCGTTCGCCCGCGAGCACAATCTGAAGCGCATTTCGGTGGCCGACCTGATCGCCTACCGCCGCTCGCGCGAGAAGCTGGTGGAGCGCGTCGGCTCGTTCCCGGTGAAGACGCAGTTCGGCGACCTCACCGGCCATGTTTACGAGACCGGCCTCGACACCGTGCAGCATTTCGCCTTTGTGATGGGCTCCATTGGCGACGGCCAGGCGGTTCCCGCCCGTCTGCACCGCGCCGACGTGGTGGCGGACCTGTTCGGCCCGTCAGCGGTGCACAAGGCGCTGGCGCGTTTCGCCCGCGAGGGCCGGGGCGTGCTGGTTTACCTGCGCGACGGCGCGGCGGGCGTGCCGCTGCACCGCCAGGGGGACGACAATCCGGCCAGCGCCGAGGAAACCCGGGTGCGCGAGTGGCGCGAGGTGGGGCTTGGCGCCCAGATCCTGCGGGATCTGGGGGTGAACTCCATCATCAACCTGTCGTCGACGGAGCGCGCTTTCGTCGGCCTCGCCGGCTTCGGCATCGAGATCGCGCGCACGGAGCCGCTGGACGGCTGACGCCGCCCCGCCGCCAGGCGCCAGCGTCATGCAGGCGCCCGCGTCATGCCCGGGCCTCCGGTCCGGGCGTTTTTTTCGCGGACGGACGGCCAGTCGCCGCCGGCGCGGCGGCGCGCGTCACGCCTGCCGGACGCAGGCGCATGGCCCGCATGGGACGGCCAGCCCAGCCCCCGCCAGCCCCGCCGCGCATGACGGAGGGAGAGCGCGGCGCGCGCCGGTCACCGGAACGGGCCGGCCAGGCGTCCGCCTGCCGCCCGCCGCGCGCGCCTTCCGCATGCGCCAGCGTCACGCCCTGGCCCGTCGCGACGTCCCTGTGGGGGAGCGTCACGGCAGGCGAAGCGCCCGCCGCGACAACCGCCGCCCCGCCTCATCCGCCGAGCAGCGCCTCCACGTGGACCGCGACGCTGCGCTGCAGCGCCTCCAGGTCGTAGCCGCCCTCCAGCACGGAGACCACCCGCCCCTTGCAGCGGCGGTCGGCGATGTCCAGCAGGCGCTTGGTGGCGAAGGAGAAGTCGTTCTCGGTGAGATTGATGTTGGCCAGCGGATCGCGCCAGTGCGCGTCAAAGCCGGCGGAGATGATGATCAGGTCCGGGCGGAACGAATCCACCCGCGGCACCACCATCAGGTCGAAGATCTCGCGATAGGTGCGGCCGTTGGTGCCGGGCGTGAGGGGAATGTTGACGATGTTGTTGTGTTCGCCCCGCTCGCCCATGTCGCCGGTGTGCGGGAACAGCGGCATCTCGTGGGTGGAGCAGTACAGGACGTTGGGATCGTCCCAGAAAATGTCCTGGGTGCCGTTGCCGTGGTGCACGTCCCAGTCGACGATGGCGACGCGCTCCGCCCCGTGCCTGTGAATGGCGTGACGGGCGG
Organism: Camelimonas abortus; assembly: GCF_042432745.1. Classification (NCBI taxonomy): domain Bacteria; kingdom Pseudomonadati; phylum Pseudomonadota; class Alphaproteobacteria; order Hyphomicrobiales; family Chelatococcaceae; genus Camelimonas; species Camelimonas abortus. Next base: position 1,628,214 of record NZ_JBHLWR010000006.1, read on the forward strand.
CGATGGCGGCGTTGTTGAAGAAACAGAACCCCATGGCCCGGCCGCGCTCGGCGTGGTGCCCGGGCGGACGGGCGGCGACGAAGGCGTTGATCGCCCTGCCCTCCAGCACCTCGTCCACGGCGCGGATGGCCCCGCCCGCCGAGCGCAGCGCCGCCTCCCACGTGCCCATGCTCACCGTGGTGTCCGGGTCAATCTCGACCAGACGGCCGTCGGCCGGGATGAGGCCGCGCAGACGCTCCACATGGTCGCGGCTGTGACACCGCAGCAGGTCGGCTTCCGACGCCAGCGGCGCCTGTTCGCGGGCGAGAATGGAAAACCTTTCGTCCTCAAGCGCGCGCTCGACCGCGCGGATGCGGTCGCTGGATTCAGGATGTCCCGGCGCGGTCTCGTGATGGAGGCTGGCGGGATGCGACAGATACAGCGTTGTCGTCAAATGAACGGCCCTGTTTTACGCGGTCTGGACGGGGATACTGTCGCAAGCCCGCCGGAGCTTGTCCATCATCCCTGCGCGCGGCGGGGCGCGGCGGCCGCGTTTTCGCCCCCGCCAGCGGCGCCGGCCCGCCCCCGTCGCGCCCTTCACGGCGCCGTGAGCGCGCCGCGGTTGCCTCCGGCGACCGCCTCATTTACCCCTTGGCGCGAGCAGGATCTTTCCTGCGATTCGCGGCGCCTGCGGCCCGCGACAGGGGCTGGGGCGGGCGATGCGGACATTTCTCAGGGCGGCGCTGGCGCTGGCGTCGGCGGCGGTTCTCGCCGGCTGCTACACCACCACTCCAGACCCGCAGCTGTCGCCGCGCGACGCGGAATGGCTCGCGCAGATCCCGAAAGCCGAAGACGATCCGGTTTACGCACGCTACCTGCTGTCGACCAACGAAACCGGCGAGCCGCCCGGCGTCATCGTCGTCGACACGAAGGCGCGCCAGCTGTTCTACGTGCTGCCGGACAACCGGGTGATGCGCTACGGCGTGGCCGTGGGCGACGAGGCCTTCGGCTGGACCGGCGAGGCGGTGATCCAGCGCAAGGCCGAGTGGCCGGACTGGCATCCGCCGGCGGAGATGAAGGCGCGCTGGCCGCACGTGCGCGACATGAAGGGCGGCCCCGCCAATCCCATGGGCGCGCGGGCGCTGTATCTCTACCAGAACGGCCGCGACACGCTGTATCGCATCCACGGCACCAACGAGCCGGAGAAGATCGGCCGTTCGGTGTCGTCCGGCTGCATCCGCATGCGCAACATCGACGTCATCGACCTGTACAACCGCGCGCCGGCGGGAACCCGCGTGGTGGTGAAATAGCCGCCCCCCGCCGTCCGCGGTCAGGTCGGAAACGGCGAAGGCCCGGACGGCGCCGGACCCCGGCAGGAACGCGCCCCGACCTGGCGCGCCCGCCCCGGCTGTCCGGGCGCAGGCGCGGCGCCGGTCAGGCGCGCGGCATGGCCTGGATGAAACGCACCGCCTCGCCGCGGGACGGGGCGGCCAGCTCGCCCTCCCACATCACCACATGTCCGCGCACCACCGTGCCAACCGGCCAGCCGGTGACGGAAACGCCGTCATAGGGGGTCCAGCCGCAGCGCGAGGCGATCCAGCTGTTGCGGATGGTTTCCACGCGCTTCATGTCGACGACGGTGAAGTCGGCGTCATAGCCCACCGCGATGCGGCCCTTGCCGGCGATGCCGAACAGCCGCGCCGGGCCGGCGCTGGTCATGTCGACGAAGCGGGCGAGGCTGAGCCGGCCGGCGTTGACGTGGTCCAGCATCACCGGCACCAGCGTCTGCACCCCGGTCATGCCGGAGGGCGAAGCCGGATAGGGCTTCATCTTCTCCTCCAGCGCGTGCGGCGCGTGATCGGAGCCAAGCACGTCGGCCACGCCCTGGGTCACCCCCTCCCACAGGCCGGCCCGGTGGGCGGCGTCGCGCACGGGCGGGTTCATCTGCGCGAGGGTCCCGAGCTTTTCATAGGCCTCAGGAGCGGCGAGGGTCAGGTGATGCGGCGTCACCTCGCAGGAGACCAGATCCTTGTGGTCGGCGAGGAAGCGCATCTCCCCGGCGGTGGAGACATGCAGCACGTGGATGGCGGCGCCGGCCTCGCGGGCGATGCGCACCAGGCGTTTCGTGCAGTTGAGCGCAACCTCCGCCGAGCGCCACACGGGATGGCTGGAGGGGTCGCCCTCCACGCGCAGGTCCTTGCGCGCGCGCAGCATCATCTCGTCTTCGGAGTGGAAGGCGGCGCGCCGGCGGGTCTGGCGCAGGATGCGCGCCACGCCCTCGTCGTCCTCCACCAGCAGGTCGCCGGTGGACGAGCCCATGAACACCTTGATGCCGGCGGCGCCGGGCAGGCGCTCCAGCTCCGGAATGTCGGCGACATTGCCATGGGTGCCGCCCACCCAGAAGGCGAAGTCGCAGTGCATGCGGCCGCGGGCGCGCCTCACCTTGTCGGCCAGCGTCCCGGCCGAGGTGGTGAGCGGGTTCGTGTTCGGCATCTCGAACACCGCGGTGACGCCGCCCATCACCGCGGCGCGCGAGCCTGTCTCCAGGTCTTCCTTGTGGTCGAGGCCGGGCTCGCGAAAATGCACCTGGGTGTCGATGACGCCAGGCAGGATGGTGAGGCCGCGGCAGTCGATGACCCGCCCGGCGCGGGCGTGGTCCACGTCGCCGATGCGGACGATGACGCCGTCGCGCACGGCCACGTCGCGGACGCCTTCGCCGTCCTGGTTGACGACGGAGCCGCCGGCGAGAACAAGATCATAGGTTTCGGCCATCAGCCCCGTTTCCTGTGCTGGAGAAAGCTGCGGCGCCGGCGCGGGGGCTTGCCCGCCCGCGGCGACCGTTGGAACCTGCGCCCGCCCGGATTATGTCAGCCGGCGCGGGCGCGCAAGCGCCAAAGGCGCACCCTGCAGGAGTAGACCATGCCCACGGCCCATCTTGTCGATCGCGGCGTCGTTTCGGCCGCCGGCGAGGACGTCGCGACCCTGCTCCAGGGGCTGCTCACCTGCGACGTCGCCGGCCTTGCGCCCGGAGCGGCGGTCGCCGGCGCCCTGCTGACGCCCCAGGGCAAGATCCTGTTCGATTTCCAGCTGCTCCGCCTGCCGGAGGCGCAGGGCGACGGCTTCCTGTTCGACGTGGCCGCCGCCAGCGTCGCCGACTTCATCAGGCGGCTGAATTTTTACCGGCTGCGCGCCAGCGCCGTCTTCACGGACCGCAGCCAGGAGCTGGCGGTGGCCGCCGGCTGGGGCGCGGACGCGGCGCCCCTGCCCGGCCTCGTGTGGACCGACGCCCGTCATCCCGGCCTTGGCCAGCGCTGCATCGCCCCGCGCGACGCCGTGGCCGCCCTGCCGGACGCAGGCGCGGACGCCTACCGGGCCTGGCGGATCGCCGCGGCGGTGGCCGAATGCGGCGCCGATTTCGCCGCCGGCGACGTGTTTCCCCATGAGGCGGGGCTGGACCAGTTCGGGGCGGTGTCGTTCGGCAAGGGCTGTTACGTGGGCCAGGAAGTGGTGTCGCGCATGCAGCACCGCGGCACGGCCCGCGCCCGCATGATGGCGGCGCGCCTGCCGGCGGACGCAGCCGCCGCTCCGGGCGACGCGGTCATGGCCGGCGAGAAACGCGTGGGCGAGATCCGCGCCGTGAGCGGCGAGGCAGCCATCGCCCTCGTGCGCCTCGACCGGGCGGCGGAGGCGAAGGCGGGGGGCCTCGCCCTCACCGTCAACGGCGCGCCGCTGCAGCTGGCGCGGCCCGCCTGGGCCAGTTTCGACGCGCCCTGACCCCGCCGCGCCGCAGCCGGCGCGACGCTTGCAACTGTTCCACTTTTGTTCTTAACTCGGTCGCAGACGGGCCAGACAGGGGGGCGGAAGCGGTGACAGGGACGCAGGCGCAGGACGACGCGCTGGCGGGCGGCGCCGGCCGGACGCGACAGGAAGAGGCGGAATATCTGGAGGCGGGGCTGCTGCGCCATCCGGACGGGCTGCTGCGCTGCTGGTGGCCGGGAACCGATCTGCTCTACGTCGCCTATCATGACGGGGAATGGGGCGTGCCCGAGCATGACGACCGGGCGCTGTTCGAGAAGCTGATCCTCGACGGTTTCCAGGCAGGGCTGTCGTGGATCACAATCCTGCGCAAGCGCGAGGCGTTCCGCGCCGCCTTCGCCGGCTTTGATCCGGAGCGCATCGCCCGCTTCACCGAAGCGGACGTGGCGCGGCTGATGGCGGACCCTGGCATCGTGCGCAACCGGGCCAAGATCGAGGCGACGGTCAGCGGGGCGCGCGCCTGGCTGGCGATCCAGGAGAAAACCGGCTTCGCCCGCTTCCTGTGGGATTTCGTCGACGGCGTTCCCGTGCAGAACAACCTGCGGACGCGGGCGGAGACGCCGACCCAGAGCCCGCAGTCGCAGCGCATGGCGCGGGAGCTGAAGGCGCGCGGCTTCCGCTTCTGCGGCCCCACCATCACCTACGCCTTCATGCAGGCGGTGGGCATGGTGAACGACCATCTGACGGAGTGCCACCGCCATGACGCCTGTCGCGCCTGCGCCGCCGGACCGGCGCGCCGCGACGGGCCGGACGGCCCGGGTCCGGCGTTTCCTGACGGCGGCGGATGACGCCCGCGGCCAGACCATGGCCACGCGCGCGGCCAGACGTCTGGCGAAGCGCATGGCCAGGCGGACGGCCAGACGCATGGGCGGCGGCGTCCGGCCGCGACATGCGCCCACCCGCAGCCGGCCCCGTCGCCCAGGCGCAGACGGCCGGCGCAACCTTCCAGTCCCCGCCCCCGGCCCCGCCGGCGGCGCGCCAGTGCTGATCATGTCCCGCAAGGCAACTTCATCCATTCCCGTCCCGGCGCCGGCGGTCCGGCCAGATCCAGTGGTCGCGACGCCGGCCGCGCCGGTCCAGCCGGCCCTGGTTCCTGCGGCCCGCGGCCGCCGGACGGCGGAGCCAGCCCGCGCCTGGCAGCGCATGCTGTCGGGCCGGCGGCTCGACCTGCTCGACCCCTCGCCGCTGGACATCGAGATCGCCGACATCGCCCATGGCCTCGCCCGCGTCGCCCGCTGGAACGGCCAGACCGGCGGCCCGGCGATTTTTTCGGTGGCGCAGCACTGCGTGCTGGTGGAGGCCATCGCCGCCAGCCTGCATCCGCACCTGTCGCGCAAGGCGCGGCTGGCGGCGCTGCTGCACGACGCGCCCGAATATGTGATCGGCGACATGATCTCGCCGTTCAAGGCGGCGCTGGGCGAGGCCTACGCGCGCATTGAGGCGCGGCTGCAGGAGGCGGTGCATTTGCGCTTCGGCCTCAGCGCCCGGCCGTCGCCGCCGGTGCGCCGCATCATCAAGCAGGCGGACCGCGCCTCGGCGCGGCTGGAGGCGGTGGCGCTGGCGGGGTTCAGCGTCGCCGAGGCGGAGCGCTTTTTCGGCCCGCCGCCGCCGCTGCCGCTCGACGTGGCCCCCTATCTGGCGCCGTGGAGCGCCGATGAGGCGGCGGCGCGTTTTCTCGCCCGCTTCGACGCCCTCGCGGCGGACGGCGGCTGAAGACGGCGCCCGGCCAGGGGAAAACGGGACGCCGCGCGCGGAGAAAAACGGCGACGGCGCTTGAGCCCGGCGCCGCCCGGAGCGATAACGGGGCCGACCGCCGCGCGGCGCGCGCCGCCGCGGCGTCTGGAGGGACCGCACATGGCCGAAACCACGCAGCAGACCGCCCCCGCCGACATCAGCGCGCTGCCGTTCGAGGCCGCCATGGCCGAGCTGGAGGCCATCGTGCGGCGTCTCGAGGAGGGCCGGGTGGACCTCGAGGAATCCATCAGCCTCTACGAGCGCGGCGAGGCGCTGAAGCGCCACTGCGAGGGCCTGCTGCGCGCGGCGGAGGCGCGCATCGAGAAGATTGCGCTCGGGCCCGACGGCAGCCCCGCCGGCGTCACGCCGCTTGATCCGGAGTGACGCCGCGCCTGGGCCGCTGGCGCGCCGCGCCGCGGCGTCCCGGAGCGTGTTCGCGCGCCGCCGCCTTTGACCTCCGCGCCCGGAAGGCTTATGTCCGTGGATCCGGAACCGCCGCGCCGGCGTGACGGCGCGCGACGCCCCGCCGCCTGCGGCCCCGCGCGCCCGGGCGGCGCCGAACGCTGAAGGTTAGCTCCATTGGCCGTCGAGACCCCGCTCCTCGATAAAGTCCGCATCCCCGCCGACCTGCGGGCGCTGCCCGAAAGCGACCTGCCGCAGCTGGCGGCGGAGCTGCGGGCGGAGACCATCGACGCGGTGTCGGTCACCGGCGGCCATCTGGGGGCCGGCCTCGGCGTGGTCGAGCTCACCGTGGCGCTGCATTACGTGTTCGACACCCCCCACGACCGCATCATCTGGGACGTCGGCCACCAGTCCTATCCGCACAAGATTCTCACCGGCCGGCGCGACCGCATCCGCACACTGCGCCAGGGCGGCGGCCTCTCCGGCTTCACCAGGCGCTCGGAGAGCGAATACGACCCCTTCGGCGCGGCGCACTCCTCCACCTCCATCTCGGCGGGGCTGGGAATGGCGGTGGCCAGCCAGCTCAGGGGCGAGAAGCGCAATGTGGTGTGCGTGATCGGCGACGGCGCCATGTCCGCCGGCATGGCGTATGAGGCCATGAACAACGCCGGCGCCCGCGGCGAGCGGCTCATCGTCATCCTCAACGACAACGACATGTCCATCGCCCCGCCGGTGGGGGCGATGTCGGCCTATCTGGCCCGGCTGGTGTCGGGCGGCGCCTACGCCTCGCTGCGGCAGATGGGCAAGCAGATCGCCAGCCGCCTGCCGGAGTTCATTTACCGCAACGCCCAGCGCGCCGAGGAATTCGCCCGCGGCATGCTCACCGGCGGCACCCTGTTCGAGGAGCTCGGCTTTTTCTACGTCGGCCCCATCGACGGCCACAATCTCGAACACCTGCTGCCGGTGCTGAAGAACGTCCGCGACCGCGACAACGGCCCGGTGCTGGTGCATGTGGTGACCCAGAAGGGCAAGGGCTATCCCCCGGCCGAGGCCGCCGCCGACAAGTATCACGGCGTGGTCAGCTTCGACGTGGTCACCGGCGCGCAGAGCAAGCCCAAGGCCAACGCCCCCTCCTACACCCGCGTCTTCGCCGACGCGCTGATCCGGGAGGCGCGGGCGGACGGGCGCATCGTCGCCATCACCGCCGCCATGCCCTCCGGCACCGGCCTTGACCTGTTCGGCCGGGAGTTTCCGGAGCGCACCTTCGACGTCGGCATCGCCGAGCAGCATGCGGTGACCTTCGCCGCCGGCATGGCCGCGGAGGGCTACAGGCCGTTCTGCGCCATTTACTCCACCTTCCTGCAGCGCGCCTACGACCAGGTGGCGCATGACGTCTCGCTGCAGAACCTGCCGGTGCGCTTCGCCCTGGACCGCGCCGGCCTCGTGGGCGCCGACGGGCCCACCCACGCCGGCTCCTTCGACATCGCCTGTCTCGGCTGCCTGCCCAACATGGTGCTGATGGCCGCCGCAGACGAGGCGGAGCTGGTGCACATGGTGGCCACCGCCGCCGCCTATGACGACGGCCCCATCGCCTTCCGCTATCCGCGCGGCGAGGGGGTTGGCGTGGAGCTGCCGCAGCAGGGCGAGATCCTGCCCATCGGCCGCGGCCGCATCATCCGCGAGGGCGGGCGCGTCGCCATCCTGTCGCTGGGCACGCGCCTCGCCGAGGCGCTGAAGGCTGCGGACGAGCTGGATGCCATGGGCGTCTCCGTCACGGTCGCCGACGCGCGCTTCGCCAAGCCGCTGGACCGCGACCTGCTGCGCCGCCTCGCCCGCGAACACGAGCTGCTGGTCACCATCGAGGAGGGCACGGTGGGCGGCTTCGGCTCCTGGGTGTTCCAGGCGCTGAGCGACGAAGGCCTGCTGGATTCGGGCCGCCTCAAGGTGCGCGCCATGACGCTGCCGGACCGCTACCAGGAGCACGACAGGCCCGAGCGCATGTACGCCGACGCCGGCCTCGACGCAGCCGGCATCGTGGCGAAGGTGCTCGGCGCGCTGGGCGACGCCGGCGTCACGGCGCGCCGGGCAGGGTGAGGCCATGGCCCGGGAGCGCGCCGACCGCGCCCTGGTGGCGCGCGGCCTGTTCGAAAGCCGCGCCAGGGCGCAGGAGGCCATCGCCGCCGGCCTTGTCGCCGTCAACGGCCGGGTCATCGCCAAACCTTCCGAGAAAATCGGCGACGACGACGCGGTGACGGCGGCGGCGCCGCATCCCTGGGCGTCCCGCGGCGGGGTCAAGCTGGCGCGGGCGCTCGACCATTTCGGCATCGAGCCGGCCGGCTGGACCTGCGTCGATCTCGGCGCCTCCACCGGCGGCTTCACCGACGTGCTGCTGTCGCGCGGCGCGGCGCGGGTTCTGGCGGTGGACGTGGGCCACGGCCAGCTGCATCCGCGCATCGCCGCCGATCCGCGCGTGGTGTCGCTGGAAGGCCAGGACGCCCGCGCGGTGACGCCGGAGCTGATGCGCGCCCACGGCTTCGGCGCCGCCGACATGGCGGTGATGGACCTCAGCTTCATCTCGCTGAAGTTGGCGCTGCCGGCGGTTCCGGCGCTGCTGGCGCCGCAGGGGACGCTGGTGGCGCTCATCAAGCCGCAGTTCGAGGCCGGCCGCGCCTTCGTCGACAGCCGGGGGCTGGTGCGTGATCCGGCCGTGCGCCGGCGCGTGTGCGACGGCGTCGTGGCGCTGCTGCAGGAGCTGGGGTTCGCCGTCGCCGGGGTCATCCCCTCGCCCATCGCCGGCGGCGACGGCAATGAGGAGTTTCTGGCGGCGGCGCGGCTGGCGCGCTGAGGCTGCGGCGTCGCGGCGCCCGCCCCGGCGGCGGCCGGACTTTATTTTCGCCGCCGCGGGGCGCAAAAGCGCTGTTTCGCCGGCGTGGCGCCGGCCAAGGCCGCGCGCCCCGCACATGACCCGGAACACCGTTTCGCGATGAGGCCTCCGTGGCGCAGCAACTGACCATCGATCACCTCGGCGCAAAAGGCGACGGCGTGGCGCGCACGCCGGACGGCCCCGTGTTCATCGACCGCGCCCTGCCGGGCGAAACGGTGCTGGCGGAGGTGGCGGACGGGCGCGGGCGCCTCATTGAGGTGCTGCGGCCCTCGCCCATGCGCGTGGCCCAGGACTGCGCCTGGTTCGGCCGCTGCGGCGGCTGCGTCTCCCGCCACATGGCGCCGCAGCTGTACGCGGAGTGGAAGACCGGCGCGGCGCGCGCCGCCCTGCAGCGCGCCGGCGTGGCCGTGGAGCTGCGGCCGCTGGTTCACGCCGGCGGCTCCGGCCGGCGGCGGGTGACGCTGCACGGCCGTTCCGGCCCGGGCGGGCCAGCGGTGGGCTTCATGGCCCCGCGCAGCCATGAGCTGGCGGCCATCGACCGCTGCCCGGAGCTGGACCCGGGCCTCGCCCGCGCCCCGCAGGTCGCGCTGGCCTTCACCCGCCTGCTCGCCGCTTTCGGCAAGCCGCTGGACATCCAGCTCACCGCAACCCTGGGCGGGCTGGACGTGGACATTCGCGGTCTCGGGGAGAGAAATCTCGGCCGCCAGGCGGCGGCCACGCGGCTGCGTCTGGTGGCGCTGGCGGAGCAGCTGGACCTGGCGCGCCTGTCGCTGCACGGCGACGTGCTGGTGGAGCGCCGCCCGCCTTTCGTGCCCATGGGCCGGGCGCTGGTGCGGCCCGCCCCTGGCGGCTTCCTGCAGGCCACGGCCGCGGGCGAGCAGGCGCTGGCGGACATCATGCTGGCGGCGGCCGGCAAGGCGAAGCGCGTGGCCGACTGCTTCAGCGGCTGCGGCCCCTTCGCCCTGCGCCTCGCCGAACGCGCCGAAACCCACGCCATCGAGCTGGACGAGGCGGCGCTGGCCGCCCTCGACCGGGGCTTCCGCGACACGCCCGGCCTGAAGCGCGTCACCACCGAGCGGCGCGACCTGTTCCGCCGGCCCCTGCTGCCGCCGGAAATCGACCGGTTCGACGCGCTCGTGCTTGATCCGCCGCGCGCCGGGGCCGAGGCGCTGGTCCGGCAGATCGCCGCCGCCCGAATCGGCAAGGTGGTTTATGTTTCCTGCGACGCCGCCACCTTCGCCAGGGACGCGGCCATCCTGCTGGCCGGCGGCTTCGCCGCGGCCAGCGTCACCCCGGTGGACCAGTTCCGCCATTCCGCCCACACGGAAATCATCGGCGTGTTCGAGCGCGCCGCAAGGGCAAGACGATGAGCAAGCCTGTCGCCCCCACCACTCCCGTCGTCCGCGCGCCCGTCGACCTCGACGGCTTCGCCGCCATCGTCGGCGCGCGCAACGTCATCACCGCGGCGGCGGACATGGAGCCGTTCCTGCGCGAGGCGCGCGATCTCTACCGGGGCGTGGCCCGCGCCGTGGTGAAGCCGGGCAGCACCGGGGAAGTGGCAGCGGTGGTGCGCCACGCCCGCGCGCTCGGCCTGGCCGTGGTGCCCCAAGGCGGCAACACCGGCCTCGTCGGCGGCCAGATTCCGGGGGCGGAGAGCGACGCCATCGTGCTGTCGCTGGCGCGCATGGACCGGGTGCGCGAGATCGACCCGCTCACCGACACCATGACGGTGGAGGCGGGCATGACCCTGCTGAAGGCCCAGGAGCTGGCCGAACAGGCCGACCGCCTGTTCCCGCTGTCGCTGGCCTCGGAGGGCTCCTGCACCATCGGCGGCAACATCGCCACCAACGCCGGCGGCACCGCGGTGCTGGCCTACGGCAACACCCGCGACCTGGTGCTGGGCCTCGAGGTGGTGCTGGCCGACGGGCGGGTGTGGAACGGTCTCAACAAGCTGCGCAAGGACAACACCGGCTACGACCTGAAGGACCTGTTCGTCGGCTCGGAGGGCACGCTGGGCGTCGTCACCGCCGCGGTGCTGAAGCTGTTTCCGCGGCCGCGCAGCCGCGCCACCGCCTTCTGCGCCGTGGCGTCGCCGGAGGCGGCACTCGCGCTGCTGATGCTGGCGAAGAAGCAGGCCGGCTCCGCCCTCACCACCTTCGAACTGGTGCCGCGCATCGGCGTGGAGTTCGTCACCCGGCATATCCCCGGCGCGCGCGATCCGCTCAGCGACGTCTCGCCGTGGTACGTGCTGCTGGAGCTCTCCTCCCCGGCGGAAAGCGGCCTCGACGAGATGCTGGAGGCGCTGCTGGGCGAGGCCATCGAACAGGGCGTGGTCGCCGACGCCGCCATCGCCGCCTCGCTGGACCAGCGCCACGCCTTCTGGACGCTGCGCGAGGCCCTCTCCGAGGTGCAGAAGCTCGAAGGCGGCTCCATCAAGCACGACGTCTCGGTGCCGGTGGCGCTGGTTCCGCAGTTCCTTGAGGAGGCCGTCGCCTGCGTCTCCGGCATGGTTCCCGGCTGCCGGCCGGTGCCCTTCGGCCACATGGGCGACGGCAACATCCACTTCAACGTCAGCCAGCCGGAAGGAGCGGACCGGGACGCCTTTCTCGGGCTGTGGGACGCCATGAACGAGAAGGTCCACGCCATCGTCACGCGCCTCGGCGGCTCCATCTCGGCGGAGCACGGCGTGGGCCGGCTGAAGCGCGACCTGCTGCCGGCAGTGAAGGACCCGGTGGCGCTGGACCTGATGCGCGCCATCAAGCGCGCCATCGATCCCGAGGGTCTGCTCAACCCCGGCGCCGTGCTCTGATCCGCGCCGCCCCGCGCCCGCCGCCGGCGGCGTCCCGGGCGCGGCGGCGACGTCGCGGCCAGGGCGCGCTGCCGGCCCGCCGTCGTTCCCGCCCTTTTTCCCGCTCCTGCGTCAGGAACGGCCCGCGCGCCGGAACCGGACCGTGACCTCCGGCGTTTCAGCCATGCCGGCCGGAACCGGGGCGCGCGCGGCCGGATTCACCAAAACGCGTGAAGCCGGTTGCCGCGGCCGCGCCGACGGTCCCAAGCTGGCGCAAGGGCCGGCCGGTCGCCCGCCCCGGCGCGGCCCTACCATCCCGGCGAGCACAGATGACAGGAGCGCACAGGCATGGTCCAGAAAGATGATGCGACGCCGCAGGGCGAAGGCGTGGGCAGGACCGCCCTCGACGAGGCCAGGGACGCCGCCGGCAGGGCCGCCGGCGAGATCCGCAAGGGCGCCGGCGAGGCGCGCGCCGCGGCTGACGCCGCCAGCGAGGCGCTGGCCGCCGACCTGAAACAGCTCCGGGAAGACATCGCGCGGCTGAGCGAAACGGTGGCCGCCATCGCCGCCAGCCGCGGCTCGGCCGCCGCCTCGGCGGTGAGCGAAGGCGCGCGCGCGGTGCGCGACACCGTCTACGGCGCGGCCGCAGGCGCCTGCAACGCCGGCGCGGACGTGGCCGGCGCCGCCAGGGAGCACGCCGCCTCCTTCGCCAGCGACGTGGAGGACACCGTGCGGCGCAATCCGCTCGGCGCCGTCATGGCCTCGCTCGGCGTGGGCATTCTCATCGGCATGCTGACCCGGAGACACTGATGATCAACGCGCTGCTGTCGGCGGCTTCCGCGCACGCGGCCGGGGTCCGGCGGAGCGTCATCCGCCTGGCCATCGGCCTTGGACTGGCGGTGGCGGCGCTCATCACCGTCATGGTGGCGCTGCTGCGGGCGCTGTTCATCGTGGTGACGTGGCTCCACGGCCCGGTGACCGGCTATCTCGCGGTGGCCGGCGCGGCGCTGCTGGTCGCGGTCATCGGCTTCGCCATCGCCTTTTGGCGGCCGCGGCCGGCGGCGGGGCCCGCGCCCCTCGCCGCCCCGGCCGCGCCGGGCGGCCTCGGCGCCGGCGTGGTGAACGCGGCCGCAGAGGCCGGCGTACGCGCCGCCGGCGCGGCGGCCGGCCAGGCTTTCGACGCCGCGCGCGCAGCCGGCGAGCGAATCAGGGCGATTGGGGAAAACCTGGCCGAAGATCTCACAGGCGAGCGCAAGAAACCGGTGTCGCGCAGCGCCCTGGTGAACGCCGCCCTCGCGGCGACGCTGCTGGGCGTGCTGCTGGGCCGGCGCATGTGACGGCGCGTCCCGCCGCCGCAACAATATGCAATGCCTAATGTTTGTGCGACTCACATCAACATCGGGCAGCACCTGATCATGACGCGGCCGCCGGCGCAAACCAGCGCCGGCGGCCGCGCGTCGCCCGGGCGGCGCGTGCGGCCCGCACTGCGCCGGCGCGCGAAAATTCCTCCTCCCCCGGAGGGTCCCGGGCCGCGCCCGCGCGCGGACGCGCAGGATGCCGCCCCGTCGCGCCGATCTTCCTGAAATTCAGGGCGGAAATTCGGGGCTCCAGGGCCTGCCGGGCGACCGCAGGCGGGCGCGGCAAAGAGGCGAAAATACAGACGCCGGTCGCAAATTCTGGCGTCGCGGGCGCATTCGCGCATTGCCTTTTGGCGATCTATCCGTAAACCCTGCCCCCAACCCTCGCATGCTAACCAAGAGAGTGGCGCCTAAAATGGCTAAGTGGGTCTACTCCTTCGGCGGCGGAAGCGCTGAAGGCGACGCCGGAATGAAGAACCTCCTGGGCGGCAAGGGCGCGAACCTTGCCGAAATGGCCAATCTCGGCCTGCCGGTTCCGCCCGGATTTACCGTGACCACCGAGGTCTGCACCTGGTATTACGCCAACGGCAAGACGTATCCGGCCGATCTGGAGGAACAGGTCAACGCCGCTCTCGACAAGGTCGGCGCCCTCACCGGCAAGACGTTCGGCGACCGGGACAACCCGCTGCTGGTCTCGGTGCGCTCCGGCGCCCGCGCCTCCATGCCGGGCATGATGGACACGGTGCTCAACCTCGGCCTCAATGACGAGACCGTGGAGACCGTGGCCCGCCTCTCCGGCGACGCGCGCTTCGCCTGGGACAGCTACCGCCGCTTCATCACCATGTATTCCGACGTGGTGCTGGGCGTGCCGCACCACCACTTCGAGGACGCCCTCGACCAGCTGAAGAACCGCAAGGGCTACAGCCTCGACACCGACCTCACCGCCGACGACTGGCGCGAGATGGCGGGCGTCTACAAGGGCATCGTCGAGAAGGAGCTGGGCCGGCCCTTCCCGCAGGACCCGCGCGAGCAGCTGTGGGGCGCCATCGGCGCCGTGTTCGGCTCGTGGATGAACGCCCGCGCCATCAAGTACCGCGAACTGCACGGCATCCCGGCCAGCTGGGGCACCGCCGTCAACGTGCAGGCCATGGTGTTCGGCAACCGCGGCCCCACCTCGGCCACGGGCGTGGCCTTCACCCGCAACCCCTCCACCGGCGAGAAGGCGCTCTACGGCGAATATCTCATCAACGCCCAGGGCGAGGACGTGGTGGCGGGCATCCGCACGCCGCAGGACATCACCGAGGCCGCCCGCATCGCCGCCGGCTCCGACAAGCCGTCGCTCGAGAAGGAGATGCCGGAGGTCTACGCCGAGCTCGTCCGCATCTACAACCTGCTGGAGCGCCATTACCGCGACATGCAGGACATGGAGTTCACGGTCGAGGAAGGCAAACTCTGGATGCTGCAGACGCGCAACGGCAAGCGCACCGCCCGCGCCGCCCTGCGCATCGCCGTCGACCTGGCCAATGAGGGCCTGCTGACGAAGGAAGAGGCCGTGCTGCGCGTCGATCCGGCGGCGCTGGACCAGCTGCTGCACCCGACGCTCGACCCGAAGGCCCCGCGCGACCGCATCGCCAGCGGCCTGCCGGCCTCGCCCGGCGCCGCCTGCGGCGAGATCGTGTTCTCCTCCGACGAGGCCGAGGAGGCCCGCAAGGCCGGCCGCAAGGTCATCCTGGTGCGCGTGGAGACCAGCCCGGAGGACATCCACGGCATGCACGCGGCCGAGGGCATCCTCACCACGCGCGGCGGCATGACCTCGCACGCCGCCGTGGTGGCCCGCGGCATGGGCAAGCCCTGCGTCTCCGGCGCCGGCGCCATCCGCGTCGACTACCAGGCCCAGACCATGACCGTCGGCGGCCGCACCCTGAAGAAGGGCGACGTCATCACCCTCGACGGCGGCACGGGCGAGGTGTTCGCCGGCGCGGTGCCCACCATCGAGCCCGAGCTCTCCGGCGACTTCGCCACGCTGATGTCCTGGGCCGACGAGGCGCGCCGCCTGAAGGTGCGCGCCAACGCCGACACGCCGAAGGACGCGAAAACCGCCCTCGCCTTCGGCGCCGAGGGCATCGGCCTGTGCCGCACCGAGCACATGTTCTTCGACGCCTCGCGCATCATGGCCATGCGCGAGATGATCCTGGCCGAGGACGGGGAAGGCCGCCGCGCCGCCCTCGCCCGCCTGCTGCCCATGCAGCGCTCGGACTTCGAGGAGCTGTTCACGCTGATGGCCGGCCTGCCGGTGACCATCCGCCTGCTCGATCCGCCGCTGCACGAGTTCCTGCCCCAGACCGACGCGGACATCGCCGAGGTGGCGAAGGCCATCGGCTCCACGCCGGAGCGGGTGCGCCGCCGCGCCCATGAGCTGCACGAGTTCAACCCGATGCTGGGCTTCCGCGGCTGCCGCCTGGCGGTGGCCTATCCGGAAATCGCCGAAATGCAGGCCCGCGCCATTTTCGAGGCCGCCGTCGCCGCCTCGAAGAAGACCGGCCAGCCGGTGATCCCGGAAGTGATGGTTCCGCTGGTCATGACCCGCGCCGAACTGGACCTGGTGAAGGCCCGCATCGACGCCATGGCCGCCGCCGTGCAGCAGGAGACCGGCGTCAGCTTCACCTATCAGGTGGGCACGATGATCGAGCTGCCGCGCGCGGCCCTGCGCGCCGGCGAGATCGCGCAGACGGCGGAGTTCTTCTCCTTCGGCACCAACGACCTCACCCAGACGACGCTGGGCATCAGCCGCGACGACGCCGCCTCGTTCCTCGGCGCCTACACCGCCAGCGGCCTGCTGCCGGCCGACCCCTTCGTCACCATCGACCAGGAGGGCGTGGGCGAGCTGGTGCGCATCGGCGTGGAGCGCGGCCGCACGACCCGTCCCGCGCTCAAGGTGGGCATCTGCGGCGAGCACGGCGGCGATCCGGCCTCGGTGGCGTTCTGCGAGGAGGCCGGGCTCGACTACGTGTCCTGCTCGCCCTACCGCGTGCCGATCGCCCGCCTGGCGGCGGCCCAGGCCGCCCTGCGCCGCAAGGGCGTCAACGCCTGACGCCCGTTCAGGCAAAGGCAGCGTAACCGTCAGGCCGGCGCCCCGCGCCGGCCTGTTTCATTTCGCCATGGCGCCGTCCGGAGCGCATCGCGAAGGCGGCGCCGGCCCGGCGCCGCTTTACCGTTTGTCAACGCTGTTCGCCGATTGTTGCGGGAAACCCGGAAGCCGGCCGCGTCGCGCCGGCGTCGCTTCCGGCGGACGTGAGGTCGGGAAACAGGGGGCGCGCGGGCGCCCGCGGGGCGCGGCCCTGCCGGTCCCGCGTCATGCGCCCCTCCGGACAGGCAGCGGAAAGCCATGCGTGTGCGTCGGAACAGCATGAGATGGATGTGCGCGACCACCGCGCCATGGGCGCTCGCCGCCGGCATGCTGGTGTCCTTCACCGCGACGGCGGGACAGGATCTTGGCGTCGGCGCCAGCGTGGCGCCGCCGCCGTCGGCCGCGGCGCCCGACCCCGGCGACCTGGTGCCGCGCTCGCCGGGCCTGGCGGCGGCGGCGCTGGGCCTTTCGCCCGCCGCCCGCACCCTGGCGGCGCTGGCCGCGCCGGCGGAGGCGCCCGCCGGCGATGTCATCCGGCCGCGCGCCGCGCTCAAGCGCGAGCTCACCCGCGGACCGGCGCCGCGTTTTCCCGAGGCGCAGCGCGCCCGAAAGGGGCCGCCGCTGCGCCCGCAAGCCTCGCTGAGCCGCGCCGCCCTCGACGCCGCCGCCCTGCGCGCCCGCACCGCCGCCTCCGCCCTGCTGTTCTCCCGCAACGAGCGGCTGCTGCCGGGCACGGTGCTGATGGAAGGGGCGGTGGAGATTCCCGATCTGGACGAGATCAGGCGTTTTGAGGCGGCGGACGACGACGACGGCGCCACCGCCCGCCAGACGACCGAATCCTCGCCCGCCGCCGACGCCACCGACCTGACGGGCGCGGCCGCCGCGGAGCCCGAAACGGCGGAGCCGGGCCGCCTGTCCGGCGCCGCCCGCCGCGCCGCCCGGCTGTGGCGCAAGCCGGCCGACGCCCGCGACGGCGGCACCCCGTCCGTGCCGCGCGCCATGGCGCTGGCCTCGGCGACGCCGGCGCCGCCGGAGGCGGTTCCGGTGGAGGTCGCCGCCGCGCCGGTGATTCCGGGCCGTGGCGACAGCGGCGCAGCCTTCGCCCGCGCCCGCCACGGCCGGCCCGACTACGCCAGCCTGATCAGTCCTGACCGGCTGGAGCGCGAGCAGCGCTGCCTCGCCGAGGCGGTTTATTTCGAGGCGCGCAGCGAACCGCCGGCCGGCCAGGCGGCGGTGGCGCAGGTGGTGCTGAACCGGGTGAAGAGCGGCCTTTATCCGCGCAGCATCTGCGGCGTGGTGTACCAGAACCGGCACCGTTATCTGGGCTGCCAGTTCACCTTCGCCTGCGAAGGCAAGCGGCTGGTTCCCACCGAGACGGCGGCGTGGAGCCAGGCGGTGCGCATCGCCCGCGAGGTGTACTCCGGCCAGCTTTATCTGGCGTCGGTGGGCGAAGCGACGCATTACCACGCCAATTACGTGCGCCCGCGCTGGGCGCGCAAGCTGAAGAAGAACGACGTGATCGGCCGTCACATTTTCTACCAGCTGCGCCCCGGACAGACCTGACGGCGCCGGCGACCGCAACGCGGCGACGCGGCGGGCGCCCCGCCAGGCGCGCCGCCCCGGCGTCCTCGCCGGACCGGCCCCGGACATCCGCGATCCTGCGCGAACCGGACTGCGCCGGCGATATCCGCGCCGCTCCGCGACCGGCGGCGCACGCAGGCGCGGAACGCCGCCGGCGGCAGCCCGGTCGCCGGGGGCGCAAGCTGGTCGCGCGTCCTGGAGACGGCGGCATGACGATGTCCGGACAAAACGGCGGCCAGCGACGGCGCCTGCGCATTCCATAACGGCCCGCGCCCTGGCCGCCGCCCCCGCCGGGCGTGGCCGCTCCAGCGGCCCGGACCGGACGGGGCGCGTTCCCGCCCCCGCCGCGAAGCGCCGCGTCCCGGCGGCGCCTCCGTCTCATGGCCGGCCACCGTTATCCCGGCGGCCATGGCCCTCCGGACGGCCGGCGCGCCCCACCTTCGCCGCGTCCGTCCGGCCATGCGCGCCGTCACGCTGACGACGCCGGCGGGCTCAGCCAGTGTGCGCCATGCGCTTGCGGCTGGCGCCGCCCGCCTGCCTGTTGACGAGCCGGTTGTGCTCCTTCTCGTCCTCCGGAATGTAAATGTCGTTGTATCCGTAAGGACCACGGGTGCGTGGCGACGCGTAGTTCGGAGCGATCATCGGATAGGTGGGCGGAAGGTTCCACTTCGCCCGGTATTCGGCCGGGGTCATGCCATAGGCCGCGCTCAGGTGACGCTTCAGGAACTTGAAGCGTTTGCCGTCCTCAAGACAGACGATGTACTCCGGCGTCACCGATTTCTTGATCGGCACCGCAGGCTTCAGTTTGTTCGCCGGCTCGGCGGCCTGGCCGCTGAGACGGGACAGCGAGTTGTGCACCGAGTTAATGACGTCCGCCAGCTGGTCGCTGTCGATCTGGTTGTTCTGGACATAGGCGGAAACAATGCTGGTCGTCATTGAAATGATACTGTGCTCTCCAGTCTCTTCTGACACGGCTGTTCTCCTCTTGCAGACATGCAGGCGGACATGAGGGGATAGCCTCGCAAGCGCCGCGCCGGTCCAGCCCGGCCAGACGCCATGGCGCGCAATCCACGGCCAGGCGTTTATGCGCACGCAGTGAAAACTGCGGCGAAACTGCCCCGCATACCTGCACACAAATACAATCCACGTTTGCGAACAGGCGTAACCGGAGTTCATCTTGAATATACGGATATAACTTCTTCAGTTCAACAGGAAAATACATGCGGACCGGACAGATATCATGGCGGTTCCGTGAACATCTACGTTCTGGCGCGCGCACGTCCCGGACCGGCGGCGCGCGGCGGAAGTTACGCGCCGGTCGCGGGGGCCTGCGCAGCCGCCGCCAGGCTCGCGCGCGGCGCCGGAGCGACGCCGCCGCCCTTGCGCCGGCGCTTGCCGGAAACGGCGCTTTACGCCACAAGTTGGCGGCGAAAACCGCTGCAAACGACGCACATGCCGCCAGCCGCGCTGGCGACGGAGAGGAAACGATGGCGACCACATTCCGGGCCCTGGTGGCGCGCAAGACCGCGCCGGACGCAAAGGGACACGCCGTCTCGCTGGAGACCGTGGATGACTCCATCCTGGCCGACGGCGACGTGACGGTGCGCGTCACCCATTCCACGGTGAACTACAAGGACGGCCTCGCCATCACCGGCCGCTCGCCGATCCTGCGCACGTTCCCGGTCATTCCGGGCATTGATTTCGCCGGCGTGGTGGAGGAGTCCGCCAGCCCGGACTTTCCGGTCGGCGCGAAGGTCGTGCTCAACGGCTGGGGCGTCGGCGAGACCCACCCCGGCGGTTACGCCGAGCGCGCCCGCGTGAAGGCGCAGTGGCTGGTGAAGCTGCCGGACGGCCTGACCACCGCGCAGGCCATGGCCATCGGCACCGCCGGCTACACCGCCATGCTCTGCCGCATGGCGCTCGACCGCTTCGGCATGACCCCCGACCGCGGCCCGGCGCTGGTCACCGGCGCGGCGGGCGGCGTCGGCTCGGTGGCCGTGGCGCTCATGGCCGCCGCCGGCTGGGAGGTCATCGCATCCACCGGCCGCATGGAGGAGGCGGAATACCTGAAAAGCCTGGGCGCCAGCTCGGTCATTCACCGCGACGAGCTTTCCGGTCCGGGCAAGCCGCTGGGCAAGGAGCGCTGGGCGGCGGTGATCGACTCCGTCGGCTCGCACACCCTGGTCAACGCCATCGCCTCGACCAGATACCGCGGCGCGGTGGCGGCGTGCGGCCTCGCCCAGGGCATGGACCTGCCCGGCACGGTGGCGCCGTTCATCCTGCGCGGCGTGTCGCTGCTCGGCGTCGACAGCGTGATGTGCCCGACGCCGGACCGCGTCGAGGCGTGGAGCCGTCTGGCGAAGGAGCTCGATCACGGCAAGCTCGCCGCCATGACCTCCCATATCGCGCTGGAGGACGTGCCGCGGGCGGCGCAGGACATTCTCGCCGGCAAGGTGCGCGGCCGCCTGGTGGTGGACATCGGCTGAGGCGCCGGGCGCATGTCCCTGTCGCCGGCGCGTCCGCCTGCCGGCGCGGCGGCCGGCCTTCAGGGCGCGGAAGCCTCACGGCGGATGGGCGCATCCGGCTCCTCGCCCTCCACCAGCCGGCGCCGGCGCGCCAGCTCGCCGCCGACGAAATCCATGAAGGCGCGCACGCGCGGCGCGTTGCGCAGGTCGGGGTGGGTCAGCAGCCACAGCGAGGTGGCGATATCGTTGTACGGCTGCGACAGGCGCACCAGATCGGGCCGGATGTCGCCGCACATGCAGGGCAGCGGCGCCACGCCCAGCCCCATCGACACCGCCTCGGCCAGCGCGCGCACGGTGTTGACGCGGAAGCCGACGTTGTCGTCGCCGCCGGCGAGATCGCGCACGAAACGGGCCGGACGGATGGCGGCGAGCTCGCCGCCCAGCCCGATCCAGCTGACGCCCGCGCCAGGCTGCGGCGGCGTCGCGCCGTCGGCGTCGGGGAAGTCGGCGCGCCGGCCGTAGACCGCCCAGGCGATGCGGCCGATGCGCCGCCCCACCAGCGTCTCCGGGGGCCTGTCGGTGGCGCGGATGGCGATGTCGGCGTCACGCCGCGACAGGTTGAGACGGGCGTTGTCCAGCACCAGCTCCAGCCGGATCAGCGGATATGTCTGGCGGAAGCGCCGCAGGATGTCGGCCAGCAGTGGCGTCATCAGCCCGTCGCTGGTGGTGACGCGCAGCTCCCCGGAGGGAGCCGGATCCGTGCCCTCCACCCGCCGCAGGAAGCCGGCGGCGGCCGCCTCCATGGTCTCGGCCACGGCGACCATCTCCTCGCCGGCGGGGGTGAGCGCGTAGCCGCCGCGGCGGCGCTCGAACAGGGCGCAGCCCAGCGTGGCCTCCAGCCGGGCGAGACGGCGGAACACGGTGGAGCTGTTCACCCCCAGCGCCGCGGCGGCGCCGGCGAGGCCGCGCGCGCGGGCGACGGCGCGCACCATGCGGAAGTCGTCGAGAGAAACGGCGTTGTTGTCGAGGCGCCTGCCGCGCCCTTTGCGTTGCGGCTCGCTCATGCAGCGAAGGTGCGCGACCGCTTGCATTTTTGCAAGCCGCCGCTTGCGCGCGGACGCTGGCGCGACGCCGCCGGCGGGTCCACCTTCAGGGGCGCGCGGCGGCGGACGCCGCGACCATGGAGACTGCGATGACCCGCGTGCTTGTGCTTTATTATTCCTCTTACGGCCACATCGAGAAAATGGCGGAGGCGGTCGCCGAGGGCGCGCGCAGCGCCGGCGCGGAGGCGGTGGTGAAGCGCGTGCCCGAGACGGCGCCGGAGGCGGTGGCGAAGGCGGCGCATTTCAAGCTGGACCAGGCGGCGCCGGTGGCGACGGTGGACGAGCTGCCGGAGTATGACGCGATCATTTTCGGCGCGCCGACGCGGTTTGGCGTCTTCGCCTCGCAGATGCGGGCGTTCATTGACCAGACCGGCGGCCTGTGGGCTCAGGGCAAGCTGGCGGGCAAGGTGGGCAGCGCCTTCACGTCCAGCGCGACGCAGCATGGCGGCCAGGAGTC
The DNA here is from genome assembly GCF_042432745.1 of Camelimonas abortus. Lineage (NCBI taxonomy): Bacteria > Pseudomonadati > Pseudomonadota > Alphaproteobacteria > Hyphomicrobiales > Chelatococcaceae > Camelimonas > Camelimonas abortus. The sequence goes on from NZ_JBHLWR010000006.1 coordinate 1,649,908, forward strand.
GACCATCCTGACCTTCCTGCCGACGCTGCTGCATCACGGCATGGTGGTGGTCGGCCTGCCTTATGGCTTCGCCGGACAGATGGGCGTTGACGAGATCAAGGGCGGCTCGCCCTACGGCGCCAGCACCATCGCCGGCGGCGACGGCAGCCGCCAGCCGTCGGAGGTTGAGCTCGCCGGCGCCCGTTACCAGGGCGCGCATGTGGCGCGGATCGCGGCCAGGCTGGCGGGCTGAGACGGCCCGGGCTCTCCGCAGCGGGCGTCCGCGCGACCGCCTGCCGCTGCGGGCGGCCTGCGGCGGGCGGCTGCTCCGCCGCCGGCCGGCGCCGCGCGGACGGCCCGGCGAACGGCCGCCCTCCCCGCGACGTCATGCCCGGGCCTGACCCGGGCGTTTTCCTGTCCCGACGCGCCAGCGCATGACGGAAGCCGCGCCGGGCGGCGGCGCATGGATGGGCCTGGCGCGACCCGGACGTGACGGCGGGAGAACGGGCGAACGCCCGGGCGGTTCAGTGGGCGCGGGAAATGCAGAAGTCCACCGTGTCCAGCAGCGCCTGCTTCAGCGGGCTGTCAGGGTAGCGGTCCAGCGCCTGCTTGGCGGCGGCGCCATACTGGCGGGCGCGCGCCACCGTCTCGGCCAGAACGCCGCTCTCCTTCATCATGGCGATGGCCCGGGCCAGCGACTCGTCGTCGTTCTGCCCCTCCTCCAGCACCCGGCGCCAGAACTCGCGCCCGGCGGCGTCGGCCCGCTGCAGCGAGAGCACCACCGGCAGCGTCAGCTTGCCCTCCCGGAAATCATCGCCGACGTTCTTGCCCAGCGTCGCGGCCACGCCGCCATAATCAAGGGCGTCGTCAATGAGCTGGAAGGCCACGCCCAGATTCATGCCGAAATCGCGGCAGGCGGCGCGGTCGGCGGGATCGTCGCCGGCCAGGATCGGCCCCACCTCGCAGGCGGCGGCGAACAGCGTCGCCGTCTTGGCGCGGATCACCGCCAGATATTCCTCCTCGCCGGTGGCCACGGTGCGGGCGGCGGAGAGCTGCATCACCTCGCCCTCGGCGATCACCGCCGCGGCCGTGGACAGCACCTCCAGCGCCGGCAGCGAGCCGACCTCCACCATCATGCGGAACGCCTGGCCGAGCAGGAAGTCGCCCACCAGCACGCTGGCCTCGTTGCCCCACACCTTGCGGGCCGCCAGCTTGCCGCGACGCATGTCGCTCTCGTCCACCACGTCGTCGTGCAGCAGCGTGGCGGTGTGCATGAACTCGACGCTGGCCGCCAGCTTGATGTGGCCGTCGCCCGCGTAATCGCACAGGCTGGCCGAAGCTAGGGTCAGCATGGGCCGCAACCGCTTGCCGCCTGATGAAATCAGGTGGTTGGCCACTTCCGGAATCATCATGACGTCCGACCCCGTGCGCGACAGGATCATTTCGTTCACGCGCTCCATGTCGGCGGATACGAGAGAGACGAGCGCCTCGATGCCTGGCTGCGAGGCCCTGTCCTTCTCCAGTGCGACGGCGATACCCAAACTGCTCTCCTTCCGGTTCACGGCTGGAGCGCGGCTCCGCCATGAACGCATCGCTTGCACGGCGACTTGTCCACTGTTTCCGTCAGATTTGCAAATGAATCCGCATGACGTCCCAACGTCATGACAGCGACGGATTGCCCCTCGCGTCCGCCGCCGCCGCCCGCGCGGCGTTGGGGGCCGCAGCCGCCGGTGTTATACACGGGCATGAACGAATTGCTGCGCACCAATGACATCGTCGCCCTCGGCCTCATGTGCGGCCTGCTGGACCAGGCCGGCGTGCCCAACATGGTCGCCGATTTTCACGCAAGCGCCGTGGAGGGCTCCATCGGCGCCGTGCCGCGCCGGCTGATGGTGGCCGCCGGCATGCTGGATTACGCGCGGGCCGTGCTGGCCGACGCCGGCCTCGCCGAATATCTGCCGGACGCGGGCCCGTGAGCGCGCCGGGTTTCGCCGCATCGCCGGACGTCACCCTCGACGCCTTTCTGGGCGGCCGGCTGACGCTGGCCCAGTTCCGCCGCGGCCACCACCGCGCCGGCACCGACGGCGTGCTGGCGGCCATGGCCGCCGCCCCGCTGGCGGCGGAGATGGCGGCGCGCAGCCCGGACGGCGCCGTTGACGTGCTCGACATGGGCGCCGGCTGCGGCGTCATCGGCCTCGCCGTCGCCCAGGCCGTTCCGCGCGCGCGCGTCGCCCTGGCCGAGCGGGACGCGCAGCTGGCGGCGCTGTGCCGGGACAACGCCAGCCGCAACGGCCTCGCGCAACGCGTGCGCGTGGCGGAGGCGGACCTGCTCGCCCGCCCGGCGGAGCTGGCCGCCGCCGGCCTCGCGCCCGGGAGCCAGGATCTGGTGGTCACCAACCCGCCGTGGTTCGCTCCTGGCCGCGTGCGCCCCTCCCCCGGCGACGGCCGGCGCGCCGCCCATGTGTTCGCGCCGGAGGACTCCGCCGCGGAGGCGCCGCTGGCGGCGTGGCTGCGCGCCGCCTGCCGGCTGTTGCGGCCGGGGGGGCTGCTGCTGGTCATTCACCGGGCGGAAGCGCTGCCGGAGCTGCTGGCCAGCATGGCGCGGCGCTTCGGCGACATCCGCGTCGCGCCGGTGGCGCCGCGCGCCGGCGCGCCGGCCGTCCGCGTGCTGGTCCGGGCCGCGCGGGGGCGGCGCAGCCCCTTCGTGCTGGAGCCGGCGCTCACGCTGCATGAGGCGGACGGGCGTTTCACGCCGCTGGCCGGCGCCGTTCACGCCGGCGCGCCGCTGCCGTGGGGCAGCTGGGGCGCGGCGGCGGGGGCAGACGGCGCCGGCGGCTGAGACGGCGGCCGGCGCCGCGACCGGACCGGCGGCGGCGCCAGAATTGCGCGCGCGATTCTTGACTTGCGCCGCCGGCGCAATCAGGGTGCCGCGCGGCGCTCCCTCGCCCCCGGGCCGCGGCGGCCAGGGCCGGCCCGCGCGTGCGGGGCCGCCCGCTCCCCCGGCCCCGTGGACGGCGGTCGCGCCGCGTGCGAAGCGGAGCGCGGCGGACGCGCCCGTGCGGCGCGTCCGGCAATGTCTCACCAGAAGAATGCGATCATGTCCGGCAACAACCAGTCCAGCCCCCGGCGCTCCTTCCAGGGTCTCATCCTGACGCTCCACGACTTCTGGGCGAAGCAGGGCTGCGTCATCCTCCAGCCCTACGACATGGAGGTCGGCGCCGGCACCTTCCACCCCGCCACCACCCTGCGGGCGCTGGGACCGAAGCCGTGGAAGGCCGCCTATGTGCAGCCCTCGCGCCGGCCGACGGACGGACGCTATGGCGAGAACCCCAACCGCCTGCAGCACTACTACCAGTACCAGGTGATCCTGAAGCCGAACCCGCCGGACCTGCAGGAGCTGTATCTGGCGTCGCTGGAGGCGATCGGCGTCGACCTGTCGCTGCACGACGTGCGCTTCGTGGAGGACGACTGGGAGAGCCCCACCCTCGGCGCCTGGGGCCTCGGCTGGGAGTGCTGGTGCGACGGCATGGAAGTGTCGCAGTTCACCTATTTCCAGCAGGTGGCCGGCGTGGAGTGCTCGCCGGTGGCCGGCGAGCTGACCTACGGCCTTGAGCGCCTCGCCATGTACGTGCAGGGCGTGGAGCGCGTTTACGACCTGAATTTCAACGGCGGCGAAGGCGCGGACAGGGTCACCTATGGCGACGTGTTCCTGCAGGCCGAGCAGGAGTTCTCCGCCTACAACTTCGAATACGCCGACACGGAGATGCTGTTCCGCCACTTCGCCGACGCGGAAAAGGAGTGCCGCCGGCTGCTGGAGCTGGGCGAGCGCGCCGACGGCCGCCACGGCCTCGCCATGCCGGCCTATGACCAGTGCATCAAGGCCAGCCACGCCTTCAACCTGCTGGACGCGCGCGGCGTGATCTCGGTGACAGAGCGGCAAAGTTACATCCTGCGCGTGCGCGAGCTGGCCAAGGCCTGCGGCGCCGCCTGGCTGCGCACCGAGGGCGGCGGCGCGGCCGCCTGAGCCGCGCGCCCGGACATTCGCCTGGCCCCGAGGGCCACGCCCGCAAGACCGATTTTCAGGCCCCACGGGCCGATGGAACATCCGATGCCCGACCTTCTGCTCGAACTGTTCAGTGAAGAAATTCCGGCCCGCATGCAGCGCAAGGCGGCGCATGACCTGCAGTCGCTGGTCACCAACGCGCTGGTGGAGCGCGGCCTGCTCTATGAGGGCGCGAAAGCCTGGGCCACGCCGCGCCGGCTGACGCTGCACGTCGCCGGCCTGCCGGCCGTGGGCAGGGACGTGCGCGAGGAGCGCAGGGGGCCGCGCGTCGGCGCGCCGGAGGCCGCCATCCAGGGCTTCCTCAAGAGCGCCGGCCTCGCCTCCATCGACGAGGCGCAGACTGTCCAGGATCCGAAGAAAGGCACCTTCTACGTCGCCGTGATCGAGAAGCCCGGCCAGCCCACCATCGAGGTGCTGGCCGAGGTGCTGCCGCGCATCATCCAGAACTTCCCCTGGCCCAAGTCCATGCGCTGGGGCGCGGCGTCGGCCAGGCCGGGGGCGCTGCGCTGGGTGCGCCCGCTGCACGCCATCGTCGCCACCTTCGGCCCGGAAACGGAGGAGCCGCAGGTGGTGCCGTTCAGCGTCGGCGGCGTCACGGCGGGCAACGTCACCCGCGGCCACCGCTTCATGGCGAAGGACGCCGGCTTCCCCGGCGACATCGTGGTGAAGCGCCTCGACGACTATGTGGCCGCGCTGGAGAAGGCCAGGGTGATTCTCGACCCCGACCGGCGCAAGGACATCATCCTCACCGAGGCGCGCAATCTCGCCTTCGCCCAGGGACTTGAGCTGGTTGAGGATGAGGGCCTGCTGGAGGAGGTGGCCGGCCTGGTGGAGTGGCCCGTGCCGCTGGTGGGCTCGTTCGACGAGTCGTTCCTGGAGATTCCGCCCGAGGTGATCCGCGCCACCATCCGCGCCAACCAGAAGTGCTTCGTGCTGAAGAAGCCGGACGGCTCGCTGGCCAACCGGTTCATTCTGGTGGCGAACATCGTCGCCCCGGACGGCGGCGCGGCGATCGTCGCCGGCAACGAGCGGGTGGTGCGCGCCCGCCTCTCCGACGCCCGCCACTTCTGGGACACCGACCAGCGGCCGCTGCCGGACTATCGCGACCGCGAGGACACGAAGCATCTCAAGCCGCTGGAGCAGCGGCTGCAGAAGCTCATCGACTCCCGTTCGGTGTTCCACGAGAAGCTGGGCACGCAGGGCGAGCGCGTCGCCCGTCTGGTGGAGCTGACCGGCAAGCTGGCGCTGGCCATCGGCGCCGACGCCGCGCTGGCCACCCGCGCCGCCCGCCTCGCCAAGGCCGACCTCACCACCGAGATGGTGGGCGAATTTCCGGAGCTGCAGGGCCTGATGGGCCGCTATTACGCCCTCGCCCAGGGCGAGGATCCGCAGGTGGCGGCGGCGATCGAGGAGCATTACAAGCCGCTCGGCCCCAATGACCGCACGCCCACGGCGCCGGTTTCGGTGGCGGTGGCGCTGGCGGAGAAGCTCGACACCCTCGCCGGCTTCTGGGCCATCGACGAAAAGCCGACAGGCTCGAAGGATCCTTATGCGCTGCGCCGCGCGGCGCTTGGCGTCATCCGCCTGATCCTGGAGAACAGCCTGCGCCTGCCGCTGGTGGAGATCTTCCAGGAGGCGGAGCCGGAGGGCGCGAAGCGCGCCGCGCCGCGCCTGCCGGAGACGTTCGCCGGCCGCGTCGTGTCGTCGGACGCCGTGTCGCTGCTGGAGTTCTTCCACGATCGCCTGAAGGTTTATCTGCGCGACCGCGGCTATGGCCACGACCTCATTGACGCGGTGCTGTCTCTGGGCGGCCAGGACGACCTGCTGCTGGTGGCGCGCCGGGTGGAGGCGCTGAAGCAGTTCCTGGACACCGCCGACGGCAGGAGCCTGCTGGCGGGCGTGAAGCGCGCCGCCAACATCCTGCGCATCGAGGAGAAGAAGGACGGCGTGAGCTACGCCGCCGACGCCGATCCGGCGCTGCTCCAGGCGGAGGAGGAGAAGGCGCTGTTCGCCGCGCTCTCCGCCGCCCGCGAGGCGGCGGAGGCGGCGGCCCGCCGCGAGGACTACCAGGGCGCCATGGCGGCGCTGGCGGCGCTGCGCGGCCCGGTGGACGCCTTCTTCGAGAAGGTGACGGTGAACGCCGGCGACGCGGCGCTGCGGGCCAACCGCCTGCGCCTGCTGGCGGGCATCCGCGAGGCCACCCGCGCCATCGCCGATTTCTCGCGCCTCGAAGGGTGAGCGGCGGCTGGCGGCGCGGCGCGCCGCCCCCTGACGGGAATGACGGAGGCCCGGCGGCCTGTCGCCGGGCCTTTCGCCGTCCGGGCCGCCGCGCAGCGCGCCTGCGGCGGGCGCGGGCCAGTCCGGCGCGGCGGCAGGCCTCGGCGCGACCGCGGAACGGAACAGGCGGCCTGACGGCGACGCCGGCGCGGGGCCGCCCGGGTCAGGCGCGGTCAAGACGGCGGAAGAACGGGGCCAGCGCCGGACGACCCGTGAGCCGGGCCCGGGGCGCAGGAACGGGCCAGGGATGACGGCGCACCGGCGGCGGCCGGCCCCCGTCAGACCGCCCGTGACGCGTTTGCGCCCTGGCCAGACCGTCCGTTCCACGCCCGGAGCGCCGGCCCGCGGCCGGCCGCCAGGGCCGGCGACGGGAGCCGCCGGCCGGGCAAGGGCCGCGCGGCGCAGGCGCCCGCGGGCGCGCTTACAGCCACTTCTTCCAGCGGAAGAACAGATACGGCGCCACCGCCGCGAACAGCATGGAGAAAATCGCCAGCGGATAGCCGAAGCTCCACTCCAGCTCCGGCATCACCCGGAAGTTCATGCCGTAAATCGAGGCGATCAGCGTCGGCGGCATGAACACCACCGCCATGACCGAGAACAGCTTGATGATGTTGTTCTGTTCGATGTTGACCAGCCCGAGGGTGGCGTCGAGCAGGAACTGGATCTTGGCTCCGAGGAAGGTGGCGTGCTCCTCCAGCGACTGCAGGTCGCGCTGGTTGGAGCGCACCTGGTCGCGCATCTCCTTGGAGACCCTAGCCGAGCGGTAGGCCACGCTGAGATAGAGCATCACCCGCTCGATGGAGAGCAGGCTCTCACGGCACTTGCCGAGCAGGTCGCCGTGATGGCCCAGCGTCTGCACGATGTCCTGGAACTCGGCGTTGCGCTTGCCCGGATCCGGCTTGGGCTCGAACACGGTGCGCGACAGGGCGTTGATCTCCTCGCCCACGTTCTGCAGCACCTCGGCCACGCGGTCGATGATGGTCTCGACCAGGCCGGCCATGATGTCCTCGGGGGTCGGCCGCGCGCCGCCAGGGCGCCCGGCGCGGTGGGCGAACAGCACGAACGCCCGCGGCTCGTTGTGCCGCACGGTGATGAGCGCGCTGCGCGCCAGGATGAAGCACACATTGGCCAGCTGCGCGTCCTGGGCCACGTTGTGCAGCAGGCGCATGGTCATGTAGCGGGCGCCGTTTTCGGCGTAGATCAGCTCGGATGGCTCCAGATAGTCCGTGTCCTCGCGCGTCGGCACCGAGACGCCGAAATGGGCGTCCACCAGCTTTTCCTCGGCGCGGGTGGGCTCGAGCATGTCGATCCACACGGCGTCAGCCGGAATCGCCTCGTCGCGGGCGAGCATGACCCGCTCGAGAAAGGTTTCGCCCTCAGGGGTTCTGGCAGGCCGGTGAACGATGATCATTTCCAGGTCTCCCGCCAGGCGGCGACGCCGCCCTGATCATGTCACTGGCGTGACGACTGCTACGCTGCGCGCCGGCCGGGCGCGCTTCCCGCGCCGGCGCGGTTCACTGGCTGCCCGCAGGACCCTTGCGGCGCCTGCGCCGCGCCTGGCGCCCGCATGTGGCGAAAACGCGGCCGCGGGAAACGGCGGCGCCCCTGCTGGCGACGATGCGCGCCGGCGCCGGGACGCGCAAGGCGCCGGCCGGGCGCCTCCACGGTTTCCGTTCCGGGGTCGCCGCGCGCCGCCGCGCCGGCGCCGCAGGGCGCGCATCACCGCCGGGTTCTGCCTGATCTGTCTGCAAGGGTTTCCGCCGTCTGGCGGAGGCCGGCCACGGGCGGCGCCGGCGCGCGCGCCGGGGCGCGCGGGAGCCGGCGGCCAGCGCGCCCTGGTCCGGACCATGATGCGGGCGTCGCCGCAAGTCCAGCCGCCGCGACCGCGGCCGCAGGGGACGGCGTGGCGATATCCTGCGCCAGACCTGCGCCGGCTCTAACCCTTTTTCCGCGCCGGCGCAACCGCCGGAAGGCGCCCGCGGCAACGGACGCGGGGCCGCCGCGGCCGCCCCGCGCGGGCGGCTTCCGGAAGCGGCGGACCGCAGGCCGGAGCCGGCCGCGCGCCTCAGCCGGCCAGCGCCGCTTCGGCGCCGCCCAGCACCGCCTCGCCGCCGCCGAGCACGATGGTCTCCAGCGCCTGCGCCTCGGGGGCGATGTTGTCGGCGAAGAAACGGGCCACGGCGATGCGGCCGGCGTGGGCCGGGTTGCTGTCGCCGCCCGCCATCGCCTTGCCGGCGGCCAGAGCGATGTTGACCAGACCGTCAAGCCCCTCGGCGACGCCGAACAGGCGCAGATAGGGCGCGGCGACCGCCAGCGCCGTGTCCGGCCTGTCGCCCGCCAGCGTCTGCAGCATGAAGGCGGTGGCGCGGTCCAGCGACTCGGCGGCGTCGCGCAGCCGCGCGGCGGCGGCGCCAAGGCCGGGAACGCCGGCGCTGGCGGCGCGCGTCACGGTCTGGCGCATGGCGGCGATGGCCGCCTCCACCACCTTGCCGCCGTTCATCGGCAGCTTGCGCGTCACCAGGTCGATGGCCTGGATGCCGTTGGTGCCCTCATAGATCGGCGCGATGCGGGCGTCGCGCAGATACTGCGCGGCGCCGGTCTCCTCGATGAAGCCCATGCCGCCGTGCACCTGCACGCCGATGGAGGCCGCCTTCACGCCCATGTCGGTGGACCAGGCCTTGGCCACCGGGGTGAGCAGCGAGGCGTGGGCGGCGCCGCGGGCGCGCTCCTCTGGCGTGGCGGCGCGGTGGGCGCGGTCGAGGGCGGCGGCGGTGCGGTAGCAGATGACGCGGGCGGCGGCGGCCAGCGCCTTCATGGCCAGCAGCTTCCGCTGGACGTTGGGGTGGCGGATGATCGGACTCATCTCCCCTGCCGGCGCGCCGGGGGCCCGGCCCTGGCGACGCTCGCCGGCGTAGGCCCGCGCCTGCTGGTACGCGCGGTCGGCGATGGCCACGCCCTGCAGGCCAACGGCCAGGCGGGCGGCGTTCATCATGGTGAACATGCAGTTGAGGCCGCGGTTCTCCTCGCCGACCAGCCAGCCGGTGGCCCCGCCCTGGTCGCCATAGACCATGACGCAGGTGGGCGAGCCGTGGATGCCCAACTTGCGCTCGATGCTGGCGCAGCGCACGTCATTGCGCCTGCCGGGCCTGCCGTCGGCGTCCGGAATGAACTTGGGCACGAGGAACAGCGAGATGCCGCGGGTGCCGGGAGGGGCGTCCGGCAGGCGGGCGAGCACCAGATGGACGATGTTGTCCGTCATGTCATGCTCGCCATAGGTGATGAAGATCTTCTGGCCGGTGATGCGGTAGGCGCCGTCGCCGTCGGGAACCGCCCTGGCGCGCAACGCGGCGAGATCCGAGCCGGCCTGCGGCTCGGTGAGGTTCATGGTGCCGGTCCATTCGCCGGAGACAAGTCTGGGCAGATAGATGCGCTTCAGCTCGTCCGAACCGTGGGCGAGCAGCGCCTCCACCGCGCCGGCGCTGAGCAGCGGCGCCAGGGCGAAGGCCATGTTGGCGGCGTTCCACATTTCGCTGCAGGCGGCCTGGACGACGGCGGGCAGGCCCTGGCCGCCCCACTCCTCCGGCGCAGGCAGGGCGTTCCAGCCTGCGGCTGTCCAGTCGGCGTAGGTTTCTTTCCAGCCAGGCGGGGTGGTGACGGCCCCGTCGGCCCATTTCGCGCCGGTTTCGTCGCCCACGCGGTTCAGCGGCGCGAGCCGCTCGCCGGCGAAGCGCCCGGCCTCCTCCAGCACGGCGGCGACCAGGTCGATCGAGAGATCGCCGTAGACGCCCTCGGCCACGGCCTGGTCGAAGCCGGCGGCCCACCGGATGGTTTCCACCATATCGTTGACGGGAGCGACGTAAGTCATGGCTCGGTCTCCGGAGTGCTGCGGGGCCGGCGCGCCGGCGCCGCACAGGCGGCGGCGCGGCGACGCCGCGGGCCCGTGGCCCGGCGGGCGCCGCGCGGCCGCCCTGCATTGACTTCAGTTGCTGGCGCTCCGCCATCGGGCGCGGCGGGCGTCTGTTGCGAACAGCGACTGTTTACGGGCAACCGGGCGCGCACGCCAGCGCGCAGCGCGCCGGAAGCGAATTTTTTTGAATGGTTTCCGTAACTTGTTTCACCTGGTCCGGTTGCGCCGGCATCTAACCGTGCGGCGGGGATTGACCGCGGCCGCCATTGGCTCCAGATGCAGGGCGCCCGCGCCGCCAGGGGCCGCGCCGGCAGACACGGATTATTGCATGACCCCGCCCACCTTGCGACTGGACCCCGGCCCCGCCGGCCTGGAGCGGGCCGCGCAGCTGCTGCGCGACGGCGCGCTGGTGGCCTTTCCCACCGAAACTGTCTACGGCCTTGGCGCGGACGCCGCCAATGGCGCGGCCGTGGCGCGCGTTTACGCCGCCAAGGGCCGGCCTTCCTTCAATCCGCTGATCGTCCACGTTCCGGACCTGGCCGGCGCCCGCCGTTACGGCCTGTTCGACGCGCTGGCGCTGCGTCTGGCGGAGACGTTCTGGCCCGGTCCCCTCACCCTGGTGCTGCCGGCGGCGCCGGATTCGCCGGTGAGCGCGCTGGCCACGGCGGGGCTGGAAACGGTGGCGCTGCGCGTGCCGGCGTCGGACATCGCCCGCGACCTGCTGGCGCGGGCCGGCGCGCCGGTGGTGGCGCCTTCCGCCAACCGTTCCGGCCATGTCAGCCCCACCAGCGCCGCCCACGTGCTGGCTGATCTCGACGGGCGCATCGACGCGGTGATCGACGGGGGCGACACGGCGGTGGGCGTGGAGTCGACCGTGGTGGCGGTGGCGGACGGCGCCGCCACGCTGCTGCGCCCCGGCGGCGTCACCCGCGCGCAGCTGGAGGCGGCGCTGGGGCGGCCGCTGGCGGACAATCGCGCCGCCGGTCCGGCGAAACCGGCGTCTCCCGGCATGCTGGCCTCGCATTACGCGCCCAACGCCGCCGTGCGGCTCAACGTGACGGAGGTGCGCCCCGGCGAGGCCCTGCTGACCTTCGCCGGCCAGCGGCCGCCGGGGACGGAACTGGCGGCGGCGGTGACGGATCTCAGCCCGTCGGGCGATCTGGCGGAGGCGGCGGCGCGGCTGTTCGGCGCGCTGCGGGCGCTGGACGCCGCCGGCGCCGCGGCCATTGCGGTGGCGCCGGTTCCGGCGGACGGGCTCGGCGAGGCGATCAACGACCGCCTGCGCCGCGCCGCCGCGCCGCGCTGAGGCGCGCCGCCCGCCCGGACCGCCTGGCCCGGCGTCCGCGGTCGCGCAGCGGCGGGCGCCGTGGTCCGGATGCAGGACAGGCGCCGCCGCTCTTGCGCCATCCCGCGCGCCGGCGCGACCGGGGGAGAGGCCCCCGCCAGCCCCGGCATGACGTTGCGGGCCGCGGAAGCTAAGCGGCGACGGCGCGGACGGAATACGGGCGCCGGCGCCCGTCCGGCGGCCACCGTCCGGCCGCGGCGCGTCGTGGACGCGGGCCGGGCGCTCAGGCGAGCGTCGTCGCCCGCACCCACCAGCCGGGGCGCGCCGCCTGCAGGCGCACGGCCGCCGCCGTCGCTGCGGCGGCGCTGTCGAACAGGCCGAAACACGTCGCCCCGGAGCCGGACATGCGGGCCAGCCAGCAGCCAGAGTCCGCGCGCAGCAGCGCCAGCGCGTCGCCAATCTGCGGGCACAGGCCCATCGCCGGCGCCTCAAGATCGTTGCCCCCGGCCAGCACATGGCGCCGCAGCGCCGCGGCGGAGGAAACATCCGGCGTCAGCCGGCGCGCCGCCCGCGCCGCCTCCGGATCCAGCGGCCCGGCCGCGAGCGCGCGGAAAACCGCGGGCGTGGCCACCGCGACGCCGGGATTGACCAGCACCGCCGGCAGGGCCGGGAAGCCCAGCGGCGGCCCCAGCGCCTCGCCAGCGCCCGCCATCACCCGCCCGCGCGGATCAAGACATACAGGCACGTCCGCGCCGGTGGTCCGCGCCGCCTGAAGCAGCCGCGGATCATCAGCCGCAAGGCCGTTGAGACGCGCCAGCAGCCGCAGCGCCGCGGCGGCGTCGGAGGAGCCGCCGCCTATGCCCGCCGCCGCCGGCAGCCGCTTCACCAGATGAAACCGGCCGGCGCGCAGCCCCGGAGCCAGCGCCAGAAGCGCCCGCGCCGCCCGCAGCACCAGATTGTCCGCGTCTGGCCCGGCCTGGGCGGCGGTGTCGCCGGTCACCGTCAGGGCGAGCGAATCGCCGGGCTCCAGCGTCAGCGCGTCCGCCTCCGCGGCGAAGGCGACGAGGCTGAGCAGCTCATGAAAGCCGTCGGCGCGCCTGCCGGACACGCGCAGGGTCAGGTTGATCTTGGCGGGCGCCTCGGTGGCGAGCGCGGACATCGGAACACCAGGAAAAATGAAAACGCGCCGGCGCGCCCGCCCGGACCGCGGGACAGGCGGCGACGGACCGGCCCCGCCCCTCGCCGCAGGAGCGGGCCGGCGCGGCGGCGGGAAACAGCGACGCCGGAGCGACGCGCGCCGCCCCGGCCGGCGGGCAGGGCTTACCTGTCGCCCTGCGCCCCCTGCGGCCGCGCGTCCGGTCCAGGCGCCGGCGCAGCGCCGCCGGCGGGCGTCGCCCCGCCATTTCCGGCGCCGGCGTCGCCGCCCTGCCCGGCCGCGCCGCCAGGGGTCGTGGAGCCCGCCTGGCTGGCCGCGCCGCCAGCGGCGGGCGCCGGCCTGTCCTCCGGCAGCGGCTTCGGCGCTGGCGCCGCGGCGTCCCTGTCGCCGGCGGCGGGCCGCCCGCCGGTCGCGGCGCCGGCAGGCGCGGCCGGAGCGGCGCCGCGGTCGTCAGGGGCCGGCTTCGGCTGCGGCGGCTGCTCCGCGCCTTCCGGCCGCGCGCCGGAAGCGCCTTCCGCGGACGCCGGCTGCGGGGCCTGCGCGTCCCTGGCCGGCCCGTCGTCGGGCAGGCCGTTGGCGATTTTCTCCAGGATCTTCGGCAGTTCGTCCGGCTCCGGATCGAGATCGCGGGCGTGATTCCACTGGAACCGCGCCTCCAGCTTGCGGCCGGTCTTCCAGTAGGCGTCGCCGAGGTGGTCGTTGATGGTGGGATCGGAGGGCTTGAGCGCGATGGCGCGCTCAAGCTCGCGCACCGCGTCGTCATAACGGCCGAGGCGGTAATAGGCCCAGCCGAGGCTGTCGACGATGTAGCCGTCGCGCGGGCGCAGCGCCACGGCCTTGTGCAGCATGTCGAAGGCTTCCTTGAGGTTCCTGTTCTGGTCCACCCAGGAATAGCCGAGGTAGTTCAGCACGGCGGCGCGCTCGCGTCCGTCCCCGTCCGGAACCAGCTCCAGCGCCTTCTTCAGGTCCTCCTCGGCCTTCGGCCACTGCCGGGCCCGCTCGTGCGACATGCCGCGGAAGAAGAACAGCGACCAGAACCGCTGCTCCGGCCGGCCGATGCGGGAGATGGCGGCGTCATAGGCCTCCACCGCCTTCAGCCACTCCTTGCGGCCGCGATAGATGGCGCCGAGGGCGGCGGGCGCGTCCACGTCGTCGGGCCGCGCGGCGATGAGCTGCTTCAGGTGCTGCTCCGCCTCCTCCTTGCGGCCGAGGTTCTCGAGGGCGAGGCCGGTCTGGATGTCGGCCATCAGCCGCATGGGCGAATCCGCCGGAATCTTCCGGTAAACCGCCAGCGCGTCCTCGAACTTGCGCAGCCGCTCGTAGATGTCGGCCAGCGTCACCAGCGCCATTTCATTGTGCGGCTCAAGATAGAGCGAGAGCTGCAGGTAGATCATCGCCGCCAGCTCGTCGCCCTGCTGGTTGCCGGCGGCGCCGAGGCCATAGAGCACCTCGGCGGCGCCCTGGCGCGGATCGTTCACCACCAGCGGCAGCGGCTCGCCCTTCCTGAGCGCCTCCAGCGCCGCCTGGGCGATGGGCTGGCGCGGCGCGAGCTTCAGGAACGCCTCATAGGCGGCCATGGCGGCGTCGCGGTCGCCGCTGCGGGCGAGATAGCGGCCATAGGCGTCCACCACCCGCAACGTGGTGCGCTCCAGGGCGTAGGTGGCGGAGAGGCGCTGGTCCGCCTCCTTCTGGAATTTCGGCCCGCCGAGGGCGGCGATCAGCCCGCCGTGATATTCGCGGAACAGGGTGAAGGCGTTGACGCCGCGCAGCCGGTCCACGGTCTGCAGCGCCTTGCGGGTGTCGCTGGAGCCGGCCCAGGCCCAGGCGGTGAGCAGCGTGGCGGTGACGTCCACCGGCCCGCCGCCGCCGCTGCGGCGGAACTGGTTGCGCGCCTGCGCGTACTTGCCCTCGCGGAAATCGCGCACGCCCAGCGCCAGCCGCGCCAGGGCGTTCTCCGGATCACGGACGACGATTTTCCGCGCCGTGGCGAAGGCCTGGTCCATCTCGCCGCTGGCGAGGAAGGCGATGAACGCCCGTTCCTGGAGGTCGCGGTTGCGCGGATCGGCGCGCAGCGCGGCGCCGAAATAGCGCGCGGCGGCGGTGGCGTCGCGGGAGGCGCCCGCCACCAGCGCGGCGAGATAGTTGCCCTCCAGGCTGCTGGCGACCGGGAGCGTCCCGCCGGCGCCGCCGTCCGCTCCAGGATCCTGCGCCGCCATCGCCGGAACGGCGACGACGGCCGGAAGCGCGAGTGGAGCGACGAACGCGACGGCGAGCGCCATCGCGCTCACGGAACGAACGAACCCCGAAGGGCGCCGGAACAGTCGTATCACTGGCTACTCGCTGGTTTTTCCGGGATGGCCCTGGCCGCCGCCCCGCCTCCCGCGTCTTGCCCGGCGGTGAGCGGCCGTCGGCGAAAGGGCGCGTCGGTCATGATTGTCGCCGGAACATCGCGCCGGGCGATTCCCGGCGCCCCCTGCAAGGGTGGAAAAAACAATGGCGCTTTTGGGTCCCCGGAGCAAGGCGGGCGGACTTCTCCACCGCCCGCCCGGCGGGCGCGCCCCCCAAGACGCAAAAGCGGCGGGCCCTGCCCGCCGCTTCGCATGGATCACATGTTCGGGTAATTGGGTCCGCCGCCGCCTTCCGGCGTGGTCCAGTTGATGTTCTGGGCCGGATCCTTGATGTCGCACGTCTTGCAGTGCACGCAGTTCTGGGCGTTGATGACGAAGCGCGGATTGCTCCTGGTCGCCTCGTCGTCATAGACGATCTCATACACCCCCGCCGGGCAGTAGAGCCGCGCCGGCTCGCCGTATTTCGGCAGGTTCTCCTTCACCGGGACCGACGGATCCTTCAGCTTGAGGTGAACCGGCTGGTCCTCCTCATGGTTGGTGTTCGACAGGAACACCGAGGAGAGCTTGTCGAAGGAGATGACGCCGTCCGGCCTGGGATAGACGATCGGCTTCACGTCGGAGAGCGGCTTCAGCGTGGCGTAGTCCGGCTTGCCGTGCTTCAGCGTGCCGAAGAAGGAGAAGCCGAACAGCTCGTTGGTCCACATGTCGAGACCGCCGAACACCACGCCGAGGCGGGTGCCGAAGCGCGACCACAGCGGCTTGACGTTGCGGACCTTCTTCAGGTCCCGGCCGACGGCCGAGGCGCGCCAGGCGTTCTCGTACTCCATCAGCTCGTCATGCTCGCGGCCGGCCTGCACGGCGGCGAACGCCTTCTCCGCCGCCAGCATGCCGGAGAGCATGGCGTTGTGCGAGCCCTTGATGCGCGGCACGTTGACGAAGCCTGCCGCGCAGCCGATGAGCGCGCCGCCCGGGAAGCACAGCTTCGGCACCGACTGCCAGCCGCCCTCGGTGATGGCGCGGGCGCCATAGGCGAGGCGCTTGCCGCCCTCCAGCGTCTCGCGGATCAGCGGATGCTGCTTCATCCGCTGGAACTCGTCGAACGGCGACAGGGTCGGGTTCTCGTAGTTCAGATGGACGACGAAGCCGATGGCGACGAGGTTGTCCTCGAAGTGATAGAGGAACGAGCCGCCGCCGGTCCTGTTGTCCAGCGGCCAGCCGAAGGAGTGCTGCACCAGGCCCGGACGGTGCCTGGCCGGATCGACCTGCCACAGCTCCTTCAGGCCGATGCCGTACTTGTCGTAATCCGACCTGGCGCGCAGGTCGAAGCGGCGGATGACCTCCTTGGAGAGGCTGCCGCGGGCGCCTTCGGCCAGCAGGGTGTACTTGCCGCGCAGCTCCATGCCGCGGGTGAAGTCGCTCTTGGGCTTGCCGTCGCGGCCCACGCCCATGTCGCCGGTGGCGACGCCGATCACCGCGCCCTTGTCATTGTAGAGCACTTCGGCGGCCGGGAAGCCCGGATAGATCTCCACGCCCAGCGCCTCGGCCCTGGCGGCGAGGTAGCGGGTGACGTTGCCGAGCGAACCGATGAAGTTGCCGTGGTTGTTCATCAGCTTCGGCATGGCGAAATTCGGCAGGCGCACGCCGCCGGCCGGACCGAGGTAGTAGAAGCGGTCGTCGGTGACCTCGGTCTTCAGCGGCCGGTCGGGATCTTCGCGCCACTCCGGAATGAGCCGGTCCAGGCCGATGGGGTCGATCACGGCGCCGGAGAGGATGTGGGCGCCGATTTCCGAGCCCTTCTCCACAAGCACGACCGAGATGTCCGTTCCGGCCTCGTGCGCGAGCTGTTTCAGGCGGATCGCTGCCGACAGGCCGGCGGGGCCGCCGCCGACGATCACGACATCGTAATCCATACCCTCGCGTTCAGGCAGTTCCATCCCGTTGCTCCTCCGGATCGTCTCCTGGACGTTTCACGGGGAGGGACAAGACCCGCCGCGCGAAACGCGTCGATGCTGCACCTGGAGCCGGCCGCGCCGGCGCGCGGGCCCTGCCCCCAACCACTTCCTGTTCACGCACGGGCGAAAGGGCGAAAGGCCGCCCCCGCCCGCTGGCGCGGCGCGCGCCGCCGGACGCCCATTCCCCTGCAGCCAGGCTGCGCGCGCCGCCCTGGCTGCCGCAAAATCCTGTCCCGTTCAATGCAAACGCCGGTTAATGGCCGGTTACATCCACGGATATCGCCCGCGCCGCGCGCCGGCGCAACCGGGCGCCGCGCCACGCCGGCAGGGCGTCGCGCGGACAGATACCGTTCACTTTTGAACCATTCGAGGCAGTGTCACAAGAACTGATGTGGAGCAACGGCCTGGCGCCGGTTGCGCCTGCGTCAATTTCGCCGACCCGCCGCGCCTCCCATGCAACAGACGCATGAACGGCGGCGGATGTTCCGCCCCTGGCGCGCCGGCGACGGCCGTTCCGGATGATTGCGCCAGCGCGCGGCCGGCTCGCGCGCGGCCGCGCGCTGGCGTAAGATTGGCCCATGACCGGCGACACAGCGGCCCCGCCCATCCCTGACCTTGCCGAGCTCGAGCGGCTCCTGGCGTTCCACGCCGAATCCGGCGCCGACTGGGTGCTGGACGAAACCCCGCACGACCGTTTCGCCGAGGCCGGCCAGCCGCCCGCGCGCTTCGCCCCGGCGTGGCTCACCGCCGGCCCTGCCCGCCCCGCTGGCGCTCCGGGGGCGGAGGCGCCCCCTGCGGCCGCGCCGCAGCCGGCGCCGCCGCCAGCCCCCGCCGCGCCCGCGCCTGTCGCCGCGCCGGCCGCGGCGCCGGGGCTCGCCAGCGGCGCGGAGGAGCTGGCGCTGCAGGCGGGCGCCCTGGCGCGCGCGGCGCGCACCCTCGACGAGCTGCGCGCCGCCATGGAGCAGTTTGAAGGCTGCGCCCTGAAGCGCACGGCGAAACAGCTGGTGTTCGCCGACGGCGTGGCCAACGCGCGGCTGATGCTGGTGGGCGAGGCGCCCGGAGCGGAGGAGGACCGCATCGGCCGCCCCTTCGTCGGCCGCTCCGGCCAGCTGCTGGACCGCATGCTGGCCGCCATCGGCCATGACCGTTCGTCGGTGTTCATCGCCAACACCGTGCCGTGGCGCCCGCCGGGCAACCGCACGCCCACGCCGCAGGAATCGGCCATCTGCCGGCCGTTCATCGAACGGCAGATCGAGCTGGTGAATCCGCAGGTGCTGGTGTGTCTGGGCGGCCCCGCGGCGCAGGCGCTGCTGGGCGTGCGCGATGGCATCCTGCGGGTGCGCGGCCGCTGGAGCGTCTGCCAGGCGGGCGAGCGGCGGATTCGCGCCATGCCGACGCTGCATCCGGCCTATCTGCTGCGCTCGCCGTTGCAGAAACGCCTTGCCTGGCGCGATTTCCTCGCCGTGAAGATGGCGCTGGACGGAACGGACCAGGGCTGAGGCCCCGCCGCCCGCCTCACGTCACAGGTCCTTCTGGCTGAAGGTGTCGCAGGCGGCGACGCGGCCGCTTTTCAGCCCGGTCATGAACCAGCGCACGCGCTGCGCCGAGGTGCCGTGAGTGAAGCTGTCCGGCACCGCATAGCCCTGGGCCTGCTTCTGCAGCCGGTCGTCGCCGATGGCTGAGGCGGCCTTCATCGCCTTTTCGACGTCGCCCTCCTCCAGCGAATTGTACCGCTGGTCACTGTTATAGGCCCACACGCCGGCGAGGCAGTCGGCCATCAGCTCCACGCGCACGGAGATGGCGTTGGCCTCCGCGCGGGCGCGGCCGCGCTTGGCGCTCTCGGCCTGCTCCAGCACCCCCAGCAGGTTCTGCACGTGGTGGCCCACCTCATGGGCGAGCACATAGGCGTAGGCGAAGTCGCCGTCGACGCCGAAGCGGCGGCGCATCTCCTGGAAAAAGGAGAGATCAATGTAAACGGTGCGGTCGAGCGGGCAGTAGAACGGCCCCATGGCCGACTGCGCCATGCCGCAGCCGGAGCGCGTCGCCCCGGAGAACAGCACCATGCGCGGCTCCTGGTAGCGCACCCCCGCCTGGCGCGGCAGCTCCGCCTTCCACACGTCCTCGGTGTTGCCGAGGATGGCTGCGGCGAACCGGCCCGTCTGGTCCTGCGGCGGGCCGGAGGGGCGGTCCTGCCGGGGCGCCGGCGCCTGCTGGCCGTAAGGCGCGCCTCCGCTGAGAATCTCGGCCCCGGTGATCAGCAGCCGCGGGTCAATGCCCAGCGCCCAGCCCAGGAGCCCGAGCGCGACGATCGCGCCCAGCCCGAGACCGCCGCGACCGCCAGGCAGCATGCCGCCGCCCGTGGGGCCCTGACCGCGCCGGTCGTCGACATTGGTCGACACGCGAAAATCGTCCCAGCGCATGCTGCGCTCTCCCTGTGCTGACGCCACGGCGACAAGTTCTTCAGCCTCATCATTGTTGCGTCAATCCGGACCGGTTGTGAACTGCCGGGCCTGTGGCTTCGCCGCCGCGCCGTTCAGGAGCCCGCCGGAGCCTCGCCGCACCGGCCGCGGGCGTGGAATTGCATTTGTTCACATTTTGTTCTTATGATGGGACAGGCGCGACGCCTAGGAGACTCACCCCAGGAGACTCATCCGAGGAAGACCCACCATGGCCCAGGCGACATATTCCCGGCGCTGGCGCGGCGCCCGGCTTCCAGCCGCGGGCGGGCCGGCGGGCGCGTGCGACGGCGCTCCCGAAAGACCGGCCGCGGACCAGCCGGCGGCGGACGCGCCGTGGCGCGCGCGCCAGATCATTCCGGCGGAGCGGCGGCGCGGCCGCGGCGCGCTGATCAATCCGGACGGGCGCTTCGAGCCCTGCGTCCGCGAGCTGGCCGACGACGGCTGGGGCTCGCTGGAGGACCTGCCGCCGCTGCGCACCGAGGTGACCATCGAGAAGCCGCGGACCATCATCACCCGCAACGCATCGCCGGACATTTCCTTCGACCGCTCCGTCAACCCCTATCGCGGCTGCGAACACGGCTGCGTTTACTGCTTCGCCCGGCCGACCCACGCCTATATGGGCCTGTCGCCGGGGCTGGATTTCGAGACCCGGCTGTTCGCCAAGCCGGACGCGGCGAAGCTGCTGGAGAAGGAGCTGGCGGCGAAGGGCTACGCCCCGCGCGTCATCGCCATGGGCACCAATACGGATCCCTACCAGCCGATTGAAAAGCGGTTCCGGATCACCCGCCAGGTGCTGGAGGTGCTGGAGCGCTGCAACCATCCGGTCGGCATCGTCACCAAGTCGGCGCTCATCACCCGCGACATCGACATCCTGGCGCGCATGGCGGCGCGCAATCTGGTGAAGGTGGCGCTGTCGGTGACGACGCTGGACCCCGCCCTCGCCCGCTCGATGGAGCCGCGGGCGGCGACGCCGGCGAAGCGGCTGGCGGCCATGCGCAGTCTCGCCGGGGCGGGCGTTCCGGTGGCGGTGATGACCGCGCCGGTGATTCCCGGGGTCAATGACGACGAGATCGAGCGCATTCTCGAGGCGGCCCACGCCGCCGGCGCGCGCGAGGCCGGCTATGTGATGCTGCGCCTGCCCCATGAGGTGCGTGATTCGATGTGGACATGGCTGGAGACCAGCTGGCCGGAGAAGGCGCGGCGGGCGCGGGCGCTGATGCGCCAGTCACGCGGCGGCAGGGATTATGACGCCGCATGGGGGGAGCGCATGACCGGCTCGGGGCCCTATGCGTGGATGACCGGCCGGCGCTTCCAGCTGGCCTGCGCCCGCATCGGCCTCAACCAGACGCGGCTGCGGCTGGACGTGAGCCAGTTCCGCCCGCCGTCCGCGGCGGAGATGAACGGGCAGATGTCGCTGTTCGGCGCGGATGAGGCGCCGCCGCGCCCCGCTCCGCGGCGCGGCGAAGCGGCGCCCCGGCGACCGGCGCCGCGGCCGACCGGCGATCCCGACGGCCTCGCCTTCGTCGACAACGGCATGCAGAACCGGAGCCGGGGACAGGGCGCCGGCGTCCGCCCCCTTCGGGCGGGAACAGGGGCGGACATGGCCGGCGCCGTTCCAGGCGGAGGGTGATCCCTGCTCCGCCATGGCCGGAGGGCGGCGGGGATGCGCCGGCCCATGCGCGGCGCGCGCCCGGCCGCATTCCCCGGAGCGACGGCCGGGCGGCGTCCCGCGGCGACCGTCGTCCGCGCCGGGGCCGGCGCCGGCCGCGGCTTGATCCGGCGACGGCGCCGGTCCACAGCTGGGCGATGGCGCGCAAGGCTCTTCCTGATTCTGCCGCCCCCGCCCTGCCGCTCGCCGGCGGCGGGGGCCTCCCGTTCGACCGCGAGCGGCGGCTGCTTCTGCGCGGCGTCTGGCCGGTGGCCGGCGTCGATGAAGTCGGGCGCGGCCCGCTGGCCGGGCCGGTGGTGGCCGCGGCGGTGATTCTCAATCCGGACGACGTTCCCGCCGGGCTCAATGACAGCAAGCAGCTGACCAGGGCGGCGCGGGAGCGGCTCTACGACGACATCATGGCCAGGGCCCTGCATGTGGCGGCGGCCAGCGCGCCGGCGGAAGAAATCGACGCCACGGACATCCGCAGGGCGTCGCTCGCCGCCATGGCGCGCGCGGTCGCGGCGCTCGGCGCGCCGCCGGCCTTCGTGTTCGTGGACGGCCGCGACCGGCCGGCCCTCCCCTGCGAGACCGAGGCGGTGATCGGCGGCGACGCCCTGGTCGCCTCCATCGCCGCCGCCTCCATCGTCGCCAAGGTCACGCGCGACCGCATGATGGCGCTGCTGGAGCGCGTCTGCCCCGGCTACGGCTTCGGCAGGCACATGGGCTACGCCAGCGCCGCCCACCGGGCCGCCATAGAGCGGCTGGGGCCAAGCCGCTGGCACCGCTTCAGCTTCGCGCCGCTGCGCCAGCGCCCGGACTGCGCCGCCGAACTCGCCCGCCGCCGCGCAGCTCGCGCTTGACGCGGACCAGCACGCCTGACGCCGCCCGCGTCCGCATCGCCGCTCCCGGCGGCGGATGGTTAGCGGCGGTTTAACGGGCGCCTGCCGCGCCGGCGGCCGCGGCGCGGCTGTGCCGTATCGGGACGGCGCGGCGGCGGCGTGAACCTCGCCTTTACCCCGTCGATTCACCATGCCCCTGTGAGTTGCGTAACCGGCAGGGCGACATGGAAGCTTCACGCGCAAGGACCGCTGGCGTCAGTTCCCGGATCAGGGTAGTGCGTACCGGGCTGGCGGCGCCAGCCGTCCTGCCGGCTTCCGCCCCCGCCGCCGCGCCGCTCGCGCCGGACCGCATCATCGTCGGCGACTGCATCGAGGAGCTGCGGCGCCTGCCCGCGGCCAGCGTCGACCTGGTGTTCGCCGATCCGCCCTACAACCTTCAGCTGGAAGGCGCCCTGACGCGCCCGGACAACAGCCTGGTGGACGGGGTCGACGACGACTGGGACAGGTTCGGCTCCTTCGCCGAATACGACGCCTTCACCCGCGCCTGGCTGGCCGAGTGCCGGCGGGTGCTGAAGCCGGACGGGGCGCTGTGGGTCATCGGCTCCTATCACAACGTGTTCCGCGTCGGCGCCATCCTGCAGGATCTCGGCTACTGGATCCTCAACGACATCATCTGGCGCAAGGCCAACCCGATGCCGAACTTCCGCGGCCGGCGCTTCACCAACGCCCATGAGACGCTGATCTGGGCGACGCCGACCCGCTCGAAGCGCTACACCTTCCACTATGAGGCGCTGAAGGGCGGCAATGACGACCTGCAGATGCGCTCGGACTGGTTTATCCCGCTGTGCACGGGCGAGGAGCGGCTGAAGGACGACGCCGGCCGCAAGCTGCACCCCACCCAGAAGCCGGAGGCGCTGCTGGCGCGCGTGCTGCTGGCCTCGTCCAACCCTGGCGACGTGATTCTGGACCCGTTCCTCGGCACAGGCACCACCGCCGCGGTGGCGAAAAAGCTGGGCCGCCATTTCATCGGCATCGAGCGCGATCCGGCGTACGCCGAGGCGGCGCGCCGGCGGGTGGCGGCGGCGACGCCGGTCGATCCGCAGGCGGTGGCTGCTGCGCCGGCGAAACGCTCGGAGCCGCGCGTCGCCTTCCTGTCGCTGATCGAGGCCGGGCTGATCGCTCCGGGCGAAGTGCTGGAGGACGAAAAGCGCCGCCACCGCGCCCTGGTGCGGGCCGACGGCACCCTGCAGCTGGGCCCGGCGGTCGGCTCCATTCACAAGATCGGCGCGCTCTCCCAGGGCCTGCCCAGCTGCAACGGCTGGACCTACTGGATGATCGAGCGCGACGGCCGGCGCATTTTCATCGACGCGCTGCGCAGCCAGTACCGCCAGACCCACGCGGCCGCGGCGTAAAGCACGCACGCCTCCTGACGCCCAGTCCAGAAAGCCGGCGACCGCCGGCTTTTTTGTTCGCCGCCGCCGCCGCGACTGACGCCGTGTCAGGCCACGCGAGAAAAACACGCCGCATGAAACGGCGTGTCATCATGCCCATGAGAAGACATGCAAAACACAAGCAATGACGCCGCGCCAGGGAGAAATGGCCAATAGGCGCGCCATGGCGACGCCCTGTCTGCTTCTGCACACGATAACTGGAAGGTCGATCGCAACGGCGCCGCCCTTTCCGGAGCGGCCACAGAATCCAGGTCCCTTCAGACTGACATGCCGTTTTCCCTGATTCCGGGCGGCAAAAATGCGGCGATAACGTTACAGCAATTAAACCCTTGCCATCACCGCCCCTCCCGTCATCCGCCCCGGATGCGCGCGACGCCGACGTCGAAAATCTGCCTGTTTCACCTGAAAATATTTCGGCGCGGAACCAAAAACGCGAGATGTCGCCGCGCAAATGAGAATAACCGCCGTGGCCCCGGCAGCGGGAGCGCGCCTGACCCGATCAGTCGGAACCGGTGAGGCCGCGTGATGCGGAACAGGCGCCGGAACAGGACTGCAGCAAAAACAAGGCGGCAAAACAAAAAGCCCGGAACCTCCAGCCAATGCATAAAATATACAAAAATCAGGGCGAATGATATAGATTTTGACTCAGCATCCGGTTACCGGAAGCGCGTCACGATTACTCCCCCGCGCCGGAGATCTTGCCGGCGCCAGCGCGCTCCAGGCGCCGCCAGTCCCTGGACAGACAATCCAGCCCGTGGGCCACCGCCTTGCGCATCACATTGGGCAAGGCCGCGGCGGCGAGACTGCGCCGCGGCTCCCACCGGCAGCCCGGCGGCGGAACGAAATCTGGCGGGGCCGGCGCCACGAACACCGTCAGGGTGAGGCGGAAGTGGGTGAAGACGTGGCGCACCGCGCCCGGCGCCGCGCGCCAGCGGGCGGGAAACGGCGCCTCCGCCAGCAGCGCGGCGGCCTCCGGCGGCGCCGGCGCCTCCCGCCAGTCGCTGCCCGGCGGTTCGTCCATGCCGCCCAGCAGCCCCCGGGGCGGGCGCACGCGCAGCAGCACCGCGCCGTCGTCGCGCACCAGCACGAAGGCGGCGCCATAACGCTGGGGAACCGCTTTCTTCGGCGCCTTGCGCGGAAACGTCTCCATGTCGCCGGCCGCATGGGCGCCGCAGCCCGCCCGCCACGGACACAGCCCGCAGGAGGGGCCCCGCGGCGTACACACCGTCGCGCCCAGATCCATCATCGCCTGGGCGAAATCTCCGGGCCGACGCTGCGGAACCAGCGCCTGCGCCAGCGCCCGGACGCGCGGCTTCGCCCCCGGCAGCGGCTCCTCCACCCGGTAATACCGGCTGATGACCCGCTCCACATTGCCGTCCACCGCCGCCGCCGGCAGACCGAAGGCGATGGCGGCGATGGCCGCCGCCGTATAGGGGCCGACTCCGGGCAGGGCCTCCAGCCCGGCGATGGTGTCCGGGAAGCGGCCGCCCAGCTCGTTGACGATGACGCGGGCGCAGGCGTGCAGGTTGCGGGCGCGCGAGTAATAGCCCAGCCCCGCCCAGGCCTGCATCACCCCCTCCACCGGAGCCGCCGCCAGCGCCCGCACGTCCGGAAAGCGTTTCAGGAAGCGGATGAAATAGGGCTGCGCCGCCGTGACCGTGGTCTGCTGCAGCATGATCTCGGACAGCCACACCCGGTACGGGTCGCTGCGTTCGCCCGGCGGCGCCCGCCACGGCAGCGCGCGGCGGCTGGCGTCATACCAGGCGAGCAGCGCCGCCGCGAGCTCCGCCTCCGCCGGGCGCGCGCCCCCGCCGTCCGCCATGGAAGCAGGCGCCGGGGCGACGGTCGCCGCAGCGGCGGCGGCGCCGGAGCCCCCGGCCTGCGCGGCCCCGGCGCGGCCGCGCCGCCTGCCCCGGCCGGCGCGGGCCGGGCGCGCAGAAAGGTCGTCGCCGCGTGCGGCGGTGAGATCGCGGGTCGGGGGCACGGTCGTCCTTCTCGCTGTCCCGCACGGTCTAGCCCTCCGCGGCGGCCGGCGCCAGCCCGTCGGGCGGCGCGGGCCCGCGCGGCCTGCGGCGCGCCGCCGGCCTTGGAGCGCGCCGCCGGCGACGGTATAAAAGGCGGGCGGCGAAACGCCAGCCCCTGGCGGCGCGCCCCGCCCGCCAGACCAGCCACGGGAGAGCAGAGCGGATGAGCCAGCCTCGCCAGCCGGCCCGCGACTTCCAGCCGCAGCCGCTCGCCGAACTCATTGACCAGTGCCTCGACCAGGCCCTCGCCGCGCGCGGCTTCGCCGCCAGCGACATATTGCTGGCGTGGGAGGACATCGTCGGCGCGCGGCTCGCCAGCCACACCCGCCCGCTGCGCATCTCATGGCCGCGCCAGTCCCGCCATGGCGAGGCCGACTCGCCGGCCACGCTGGAGGTGCGCGCGGGCAGCGCCTTCGCGGTCGAGCTGCAGCACATGGCCCCGGTGATCATCGACCGCATCAACCAGCATTTCGGCTGGCGCTGCGTGGGCCGCATCGTCATCCGCCAGGGGCCGGCGCCGTCAAAGCCGCAGCCGGCGCCGCCGCGCGCCCCGGACCCGCAGGCGCTGCGGCGCGCCGCCGACCTCGCCGCGCCAATCGCCGACGAGCGGCTGCGCGCGGCGGTGGCGCGGCTGGGCGCGGCCGTGCTTGACCGGCGCGGGTGAGGAGCGCCGGAGCGCAGCGCGCGCCGGCCGCCGACTTGATTCCGCCCCGATCCGCAGATGAAATCCGCGCGGACGCATGGTTCCCGGAACGGGCGCGTCCTGCACGCGCAGGGCGCCGGCGCCGCGCCCTGCGCCGGAACAGCGTGATTCTCCCAGCCAGGCTGGACAGTTTTCCGACCTGCGCTGGCGACAGGCCGGCCGGCGCGTCGCCGACGCGCCGGCTCATGAACGCCGGATATCCGGTCAGGAGAACTGCATGATCACACGTCGTCGTCTGTTAGACCTCACGGTCGCCGCGACCTTCACCGCCATGGCGGCGGCCGCCGCGCCGGCCCTCGCGCAGCCGGTCAGCGTCCAGGAGCTGGAGCAGCCAGGTCCGCTCGGCGACGTGACGCTGGGCGACAAGGCGGCGAAGGCGCATGTCATCGAATACGCGTCGCTGACCTGTTCGCACTGCGCCGAGTTTCACGAAAAAACCTGGCCGGAGTTCAAGAAGAAGTACGTGGACACCGGCAAGGTGCGCTTCACCCTGCGCGAGTTCCCGCTCGACCCGCTGGCCGCCGCCGGCTTCATGCTGGCGCGCTGCGAGGGCAACGACAGATACTACCCCGTCACCGACCTGCTGTTCTCGCGCCAGAAGGACTGGGCCTACGCCCAGAAACCGCTCGACGGCCTCATCGACCTGCTGAAACAGGCCGGCTTCACCCGGGAGAAGGTGGAGGCCTGCCTCAAGGACCAGAAGCTGTTCGACGCCGTGACCGCAGTGCGCGACCAGGGGGCGAAGTTCGGCGTCAACGCCACGCCGTCGTTCTTCATCAACGGCAAGCTGTATCGCGGCGCGCTCTCCATGGAGGAGCTGGACAAGGCGCTGGAGCCGGTCCTCGGCAGGTAAGGCCCCGCCGGGGCCGCCAGCGCGCCGCTCCCGCCAGGGCCGCCCGGAGGCCCCGCCCCTGCCCGGGAATCATGCCTGGCGGCGGGAGGGCGCGGCCGGGCGGCGGCGCTCCCTGCCGGCCGCGACCCGCCCTGGCGCGGGCGCGCCGCGCCGCGAACGCGTCCCGCCCGGGGCGGGCGAATGTGTTCCGCCCAGGGCGGGAAAGTGTCGCGGAAAGGCGACGCGGCGGGGCGCGCGGGGCGCAGCGACGCTGATTTGTATTTATTTTCATAAATTTAAGCGAATTTGCCTCGCCTTGACACCACAATGGGCAAAAATTATGGTGCCGCCGGCTTGTGGGGAAATCTGGACTCAGGGCCTTGCGGACCAGGAGCAGGTTCTCCATGAGCAGTGGCGACGGAAGGAACGGAACGGACGGGGCCCCGGGGCAGCCTGGGGCGGACCTGGCGCAACGAATGCAACGGCTTGGCGCGCGGCTTGACGAGGTCGCCAGGGCGGAGGAGCAGAAGGCCAGGGCCCGGGAGCCGAAACGCCCGGCGGGCGGCCAGTCGGCGCTGGGGCGGGCGTTCCGGCTCTCGGCGGAATTCATCGCCGGCGTCGCCGCAGGCGGACTCATCGGCTGGTCGTTCGACCAGTTCACCGGCGCGTCCCCGTGGGGAATGATCGTTTTTCTGATGCTGGGCTTTGTGACCGGCGTCTACAATGTTATGCGCGCAACCGGCCAGTTGAAGCTGCCGTCGGCGGGTGACGACGACGGCGCCAGATAAATCGGCTTGCGACAACCGTGCGGTCTGGCGAAAGGGGCCCATATGGGCTAACCACCGCTGATCGATTGACAAAGTGAACGGACCGTTCGCCGCGCGAGGCGCATCGGGGCGTTGCGAGGCGACAGGAAAGGGACCTGACGGGGCCATGGCAGATCCGATCCATCAGTTCCAGATCAAAAACATCGTGACGCTCGGCGCCGCCGGCGGCCATGAAATCTCGGTGACGAACTCCGCCATCTACATGTGGGTCGCCGTCGCCCTGATCGCCGTGCTGATGATCGGCGGGGCCGCGCGCGCGGCCATCGTGCCGGGCCGTCTGCAGTCGGCGGTGGAAAGCCTGTATGAATTCGTGGCCAATACGGTGCGAAGCAGCGCAGGCACCGAGGGCATGAAGTTCTTCCCCTTCGTGTTCTCGATCTTCATGTTCGTGCTGGTGCTGAACCTCATCGGCATGGTGCCCTACGCCTTCACCGTCACCAGCCACATCATCGTCACCTTTGCGCTTGCGGCCCTGGTCATTGGCGTCGTGATCCTGTACGGGTTCTTCCGTCACGGCCTCGGTTTCCTGCGCCTGTTCGTGCCGTCGGGCGTGCCCGGCTGGCTGCTTCCGCTCCTCGTGGCGGTTGAGATCGTGTCGTTCGTTTCGCGGCCGATCAGCCTGTCAGTGCGACTTTTCGCCAACATGCTCGCGGGCCACATCGCCCTGAAGATCTTCGCCGGCTTCGTGGCCACGCTGCTCGCCGCCGGCGCATGGGCGCTGCTGTCGCCGCTGCCGCTGGCGCTGTCGATCGCGCTGACCGCTCTGGAGTTCCTTGTCGCGGTTCTGCAGGCCTACGTGTTTGCCACCCTGACAACGATCTACCTCAACGATGCGCTCCATCCGGGCCATCATTGATCCCAGCTTCTCCAACTTCATCGACCAGGAGTTTTCAAATGGATCCCGTTGCAGCCAAGTACATCGGCGCTGGTCTCGCTTGCTTCGGCATGGCAGGCGCTGCTCTCGCCCTCGGCAACCTGTTCGGCCAGTTCCTGTCGGGCGCGCTGCGCAATCCGTCGGCCGCCGCCGGCCAGCAGGGCACGCTGCTCCTTGGCTTCGCCCTGACTGAAGCTCTGGGCATCTTCTCGCTGCTGATCGCGCTGCTGCTGCTGTTCGCTGTCTGACGCAGCGTCGGAGGGCGGCCCTCTGGCGTCCGCCCTCCGGGCCAGTCTGCCTGGCGCGTTGGAGCCTGGTCGTCGTCCGCAGCCTCGCCGGCTCCGGACGACATCCTCCAGGATCAGGACATGCGTTCGACTGGCCGGAGATTCCGTCGGGAGCCTCTGGCCCGCGCATTGCCGATGACCAGGGCGGCGTCCGCGTCGCTCCGCCAGACCCACGATACGCATCGCAGATACGCATCCCGCCTGCGCGGGGCAGCGAACCAGCCGGTTCCGCCTGAGGATTAGGTCGCATGGCTAGCCCTACCCACGCCGCCTCGACGGCTTTTCCGCCCTTCGAGAGCGCGACTTTCGCGTCGCAGCTCCTGTGGGTGACGATCTCCTTCGCCGTCCTCTACTTCCTGATGTCCCGCATCGCCCTTCCGCGCATCGCGAAGGTGATGGAGGACCGTCAGAACAGGATTACCGCCGACCTCGCCGAGGCGCAGAAGCTGCGCGCCGAGTCCGAGGAGGCCGTCGCCGCCTATGAGAAGGCCCTCGCCGAGGCCCGCGCCAACGCGCAGGCCATCGCCCAGAAGGCCCGTGACGAAATGGCGGCCGAATTCGAAGCGAAGCGCAAGGCGCTTGAGGCCGACCTCGCCGCCCAGATCGCGGCCGCCGAGGAGACCATCCGCGCCAACGCCGCCGCCGCCATGGCCAATGTCCGCGACATCGCGGCCGAGGCCGCCAGCGCCATCGTCGAGCGCCTCACCGGCGTCGCGCCGGAGCGCGCCGAGGTGGAGGCCGCCCTCAACCGCGCGGCCTGATCCCGCGCGGGCCGCACGCGGGACAGCGCGGGCGCGTCCGGCGCCCGCCGCCAGTTTTCCGGGCGGAGAACTGAAATCCATGTTCCGGGCGCCTGACGCCGCCGCCTGGCCGGCGACAGCGCTACTGGGGAGTGCAATCGATGTTGAATACGCCCGAATTCTGGGTCGCCGTATCCTTCTTCGTGCTGCTCGGCGTGGCCTGGTGGAAGGGCGGCTTCGCGGCCGTCGGCGCCATGCTCGACAAGCGCGGCGAACGCATCGCCAGCGAGCTCGAGGAGGCCCGCCGCCTCGCCGCCGAAGCGCGCGCCCTGCGCGACGAATATGTCGCCCGCCGCAAGGCCGCCGAGAAGGAAGCCGAGGAGATCGTCGCCTCCGCCCGTGAGGAAGCGGCCCGCGTGATCCGTGAGGCCCAGCAGCGCCTCGACGACTTCGTGGCCACCCGCAAGGCGGCCGCCGAAGCCAAGATCGCCCAGGCCGAGGCCAGCGCCGCCGCCGAGGTGCGCGCCGCGGCCGCCGACGCCGCCCTGCGCGCCTCCGAGGTCATCCTGCGCGACCGCACCCGCGGCGAGACCGCCGACGCGCTGGTGCGCGAAGGCGTCAGCCAGATCCGCACCGCCTTCCACTGACGCGGCGGCCGCGGCCGTCCGCGGCTTCCCGCCTGCGCCATGCGACAGGCCGCCCGTTTCCGGGCGGCTTTTCTTTTGGGACGGACGGCGCCCCGGCGTCTTCCTCCGCTGTTTCTCCGGCGCAGGCAGGCTGATGGCCAGGGCCACGACGCTTCTCCGGCGCCGGCGCATGCGGGCCCGGGGCGCGGCCGCCCCTGTCCCGTTCACGCCCGGGGACGATGCGCGCCAGGCATTACGCCTGCGGGCGCGAGACTGGCTGTCGCCGCGCAGGCGTTTTCATCAGGACGCGAAACCTTTCCAGCGACAGGGCATCGGGAAGCGCCCCGCTCCGCCCCTCCCCTGCCGACATGGCGCAAAAACGCGGACGCGCGCGGCCGTTCGCGGACCGCAGTCCGGCGAGGGCGCAGGCGCGGCGGACAGGACGGCGCTCTTCGCCAGGCGACGGCCAGGAGCCGACGGCCGGCGGCCGGCGTTCACCGTGACCGGACAGTCATCGTGACAGGAGGTAGCCCGCGTCCCGCCGGCGCGCTGACGGCACGGCCACACGGCCCTGCGCGGCCGTCAGCCTGGGCCGGCCAGCGGGCGGGCGCGCCGGCGGCTCCCCGTGGACCTGTGCATGCGGGACAATGGAAACGGAAGCAGCGAACGCAGCTGATACCGCGCCTGCCGGCGCGGCGGCCCGCCGGACCGATTCGGCGCGACGGCGAAGCGAAAATGGCGCAAAAGTGACAGGCCCAACGACCCATGCGCCGCGCACATGGGCGCACGGCGAAAAAAGGACAGCTTTCCTGCCATAAAATGCTTGCGCCCGCGGGGAGGAACGCGTATACAGAATGCGCAGCAGCGATGCTGCAGCCCTCCTTGGGCGTTTCCTCCCTAGACTTTCGGCCACGTCCCTGACGTGGCCTTTTTTTTGGCCGCGCGGATCATCCCCCCGCGGGGACCAATCGTCCCTCCGCCGGGCGCCCCGTCAGGCCGCCCGTTCTGCGGGTCTTGCCTGCAGGCCGCATCTTTCCGGGCCACGCCCTTGCGCCCTGCCCGCTCTCCGGCGCTTCCGCCGCCGCAACCGCCTCGCCCGAGGCCGATACTGCAACGTACCTTATTCATACGACCAGGTTTGGCAGGGCGCAACATGTTATTTTTGGCGCCATCGCCGCGGGGGCAAAAATTTTTCCCGTGCCTCTGATTTATGACCGTTTTTCCCTCCCGCCCCCAGGCGGGGGCCTGTGCATAACTGCCTGCGGCGCGGGCGCGCCCCGTCCCCGGACAGCGGCTGCCGTCCCGCAATTTCCAGGCTAGTATGGGAATGAACGGCGCCGCTTCGCCTGCCGGCCGGGCGACGCCGCATGTTTCGCCCGCCGCGCTGCGGCGCTACAGGAGGACGACGAGCCATGGCCGCCTTTTCCGGCGTCTTCCGCCCCGCCGCCCTGTTCGCCGGCCTTGCGGCCGTCACGGCCGCCCTGCCGTGCAGCGCCGCCGGCCAGCAGGCCGCCGGCCCCGCGACGCCCGCCTTCGCCCGGCTGCAGCAGGAGCATGCCGGCGCCGCGCCCCGTCTCGCCGAAACGCCGGACGTGGTGCGCGCCTTCGGGCTGGACCGGCTGCCGCTCACGTTCTGGACCCGGCCCGTTCCCGCCACGCCGGAGCTGCCGCGGCTGGCCGCGGCGACGCCCGGACGGGCGTTTCCGGACAGGCCCTACATTCCCGACCTGTTAGGGGCCGAACCGTGCCCGGAGCGCGGCCCCGGCTTTTACCGGATCAGGAACTCCGACTCCTGCATCCATGTTGGCGGAACCGTCGGCGCCGGGGTGCAGATCGGCAGCCGCGGCGGCTCCGGCGCCTACACCTACGGGCGGCTGCGCGCCGACATCGTCACCCCCTCCTCCATCGGCGACCTGACGCTGACCATGGCGGTGCAGGGAACCATGTCGCGCTTCCGCACCGGCCCGCTCTACATGCCGCCGCCGCCGCGCATCGGTCCGCCAGGCGCGCCCTGAGCCCGGCCGGACGCCGGACGCAGCGCCGCCTGGAGCCCGCCGGAAATCCGCCATGGGAGCGCCGGCGGCCGGCGCGGCAGGACACGGCGCGCCGGGGCGATGCGCCGGCGGCGCGCCAGACGGCGGACGCCGCCCGCCGGGGGGCGGCGTCGCCGTGGCGCCGGCTGCGGCCGGCGGATCCGCGCGAGGGTCAGGCCACTTTCTGGCCGGAGGCGGCCCAGCTGTCGCGCAGCTCGCGCTTCAGGATCTTGCCGATGGCGCTGCGCGGCAGCTGGTCCATCACCATGACGCCGGCGAGACGCTGCACCTTCCCCAGCCGTTCATTGGCCCAGGCGCGCAGCTCCTGCGGCGCGATGCGCCGGCCGGGAGCGGCCACAACGAAGGCCACCGGCGTCTCGCCCCACGCCTCGGACGGCACGCCCACCACCGCGACGTCGCTGACGTCCGGATGGGTCATCAGCACCGCCTCAATGTCGCTGGGATAGACGTTGAAGCCGCCGCTGATGATCATGTCCTTCTTGCGGTCCATCAGGATCAGGAAGCCATCCTCGTCAAAGCGGCCGACGTCGCCGGTGCGGATGAAGCGGCGGCCGTCCGGATGTATCCAGATCGCCTCCCGGGTCTTCTCCGGCTGGTTGTGATAGCCGTTCATCACCGCGGCGGGCGAGTAGCCGACGATCTCGCCGACCTCGCCGGGCGGAACCTCATCGCCGTTCTCGTCCAGCAGCAGGATGACGTGGCCCTCGTTGGGGCGGCCCACGGTGTGCAGCTTGTGCGGGAACTGGTGGGCGACCAGCGAGCAGCCGCCGCCGCCTTCGGTCATTCCGTAATATTCGATGAGCCCGCCCGGCCAGCGCTTCAGCACGTCCGCCTTGAGATCGGCGTGGAAGGGCGCGCTGGTGCAGAACTTCATGACGAAGGACGAGAGGTCGTAGCTGTCGAAGTCCGGCAGCGCCATGATGCGCCTGTACTGCACCGGCACCAGCATGGCGTGGGTGGCGCGCTCCTGCTGGGCCAGCTCCAGGAAGCCGCGGGCGTCGAATTTCTCCATCAGCACCACCGCGCCGCCGAGGGTGAGCGTGGGCAGGAAGCTCACCAGCGTGGTGTTGGAATAGAGCGGCGTGGAGACGATGGTGACCGCCTCGGGCCCGTAGCCGAAACTGGCGCCGCGCTGCACGTGGGCCCAGCGCATGCGGTGGGACTGCACGATGCCCTTGGGCAGGCCGGTGGTGCCGGAAGAATAGATGATGTTGAACGGCGCCTCCGGCGGAATCTCCACCGGCTGCGGCCGGGCGCCCTCCTGCGCCAGCCAGCCGCTCCACGGCGCGCCCGGCGCGGCGTCGTCCAGCGCCACGAGGCGGCCGGTGAACCAGTCGAACGGCCCGAGCGAACCGGCGATGTCCTGGTCGACGAAAAACAGGCGCGCGCCGGCGTCCTGCACCATGCCCTGCAGCTGCTCGCGGGTGGAGGACGGCGCCAGCGGCGTCACCACCACGCCGGCGCGCAGCGCGCCGATGAAGGTGACGGCGTAGGGAATCGACGACAGGGCGCAGATGGCGATGACGTCGCCCTGCTTCAGCCCCTCGCGCTGCAGCGCGGCGGCGACGCGGTCAGCAAGGGCGTTGAATTCGCCATAGGTCAGGCTGCGGCCGCGATGCGCCACGGCCCGCGCCTGCGGCCGCTCCCGTGCGTGCGCCGCCACGAGATCAGCGATCAGGCCAAAATCGCGTTCCAGCAGCTCCCCCGCGGACATGCCCGTCATCTGCGTCCTCTCCCTGATGTCGCATGTGTTGTCCGGCGTTCTGGCCCCGGCGGGGCGCAGGCGGACGCGCCCGCTCCCGCGCTGCGCCGGACCGGGCGGCCCTTCCTTTCGCAATATATCCGGCCGCGGCCCCGGTCAGGCAACCGGCTGCGGCGGCTTCCAGCGCAGGACTGGCTGGCGCGCGGCGCGGGTCTCGTCGAGACGGCGCACGGGCGCGTAACGGGGCGCGCCGGTGAAGCGCGCGACGTCGCCGTTACGCGCCGCCATGGCCAGGTCGCGCATGGCGGCGATGAACAGGTCGAGGCTGGCCCTGGACTCCGACTCCGTCGGCTCCACCAGCATGGCCCCCGAGACCACCAGCGGGAAATAGACGGTCATCGGGTGAAAGCCTTCGTCGATCAGCGCCTTGGCCACGTCGAGGGTGGTGATTCCCGTGCCCTTCAGCCAGGCGTCGTCGAACAGCGCCTCATGCATGCACCGGCGGGAGCCGAACGGCGCCGACAGCACGTCCCCGAGCGAGACGGCCAGATAATTGGCGGCCAGCACCGCGTCGCCCGAAGCCTGGCGGAGCCCCTCGCCGCCATGCGAGAGCATGTAGGCCAGCGCCCGCACGAACATGCCCATCTGGCCATGGAAAGCGCAGAGCCGCCCGAACGCCTGGGCCGCCTCGCCCTCGCCGGCGTGCTCGACGAGGGTGAGCGAACCGTCCTCGCGCCGGCGCACGAACGGCGCCGGCGCGAACGGCGCCAGCCGCTCCGACAGCGCCACCGGCCCAGCCCCCGGCCCGCCGCCGCCGTGCGGCGTGGAGAAGGTCTTGTGCAGGTTGATGTGCATGGCGTCGACGCCCAGGTCGCCGGGGCGCACCCGGCCGACGATGGCGTTGAAATTGGCCCCGTCGCAATAGAAATAGGCGCCGGCGTCACGGGCCAGGCGGGCGATCTGTTCGATCTCGGGCTCGAACAGGCCGCAGGTTGTGGGGTTGGTGAACATGATCGCCCCCACATCGGGCCCCAGCAGCGGCGCCACGTCCCGGGCGCGCACCGCGCCGTCCGGGCCGGCCGGCACGGCGCGCACGGTGAAGCCGAGCTGGGCCGCCGTGGCGGGATTGGTGCCATGGGCCGATTCCGGCGCCAGCACGACGGTGCGCGTGGCCGCCTCGCCCCGGGCGGCGAGCGCGGCGCGGATGGCCATCATGCCCAGCAGCTCGCCATGGGCCCCGGCTTTCGCCGACAGCGCCACCGCCGGCATGCCGGTGAGCGTCATCAGCCACTGGCCCAGGGTCTCCATCACCTCCAGCGCCCCCTGCACCGTGGAGACCGGCTGCAGGGGATGCACGTCGGCGAAGCCGGGCAGGCGGGCGACTTTCTCGTTGAGGCGCGGGTTGTGCTTCATGGTGCACGACCCCAGCGGGAACATGCCGGTATCGATGCTGTAGTTCTTCTGCGACAGGCGCACGTAGTGGCGCATGGTCTCCGGCTCGGAGAGCGCCGGCAGCTTCACCGGCTCCTCCGCCGCCATGCCGCCGAGGCGCGGCGTGAACGGCGGCGGCCCGTCGAGATCGACGCCGCAGCGGTCATACGAGCCGGTCTCGAACAGCAGCGGCTCCACCTGCTGCAGGGCGCGGTTGCCGGTGAAGGTGGCGGGCTGCGGCCCGCCGCAGGCGGCGGCGGGCGCGGAAGGACCTCGGCGGGCGTTCATTGCAGCACCTCCTTCAGGGCGTCTGCCAGGGCGCGGCGGTCAGCCTCCCCGTTCATTTCCGTGGCGGCCACCAGCAGCAGGTCGTCCAGTCCCGCCCGGGGCAGCAGGCGCGACACTGGCACGCCGCCGAGCACGCCGCGCGCGGCGAGGCGCTCCGTCACCTCCGCGGCGTCGCGGCCGGCGAGGCGCACGGTGAATTCGTTGAAGAAGCTGCGGTTGAGCACGGCGACGCCGGGAATGGACTCCAGCTGCTCCGCCAGCGCCACCGCGCCGGCGTGGTTGATCATGGCCAGGCGGCGCAGGCCGCGCCCGCCGAGCAGCGTCATGTGAATGGAGAAGGCCAGGGCGCACAGGCCCGAATTGGTGCAGATGTTGGAGGTGGCCTTCTCGCGGCGGATGTGCTGCTCGCGCGCCGACAGGGTGAGCACGAAGCCGCGCCGGCCGTCGGCGTCCACGGTCTGGCCGCACAGCCGGCCGGGCATCTGCCGCACGAATTTCTCGCGCGTGGCGAACAGGCCGACATGGGGGCCGCCGAAATTCAGGCTGGAGCCGAGCGACTGGCCCTCGGCGACGACGATGTCCGCGCCCAGGGAGCCGGGCGATTTCAGCAGACCGAAGGACACCGCCTCGGTGACGACGGCCACCAGCAGCGCCCCCGCCCGATGCGCCGCCTCGGCGATGGGGGCGAGATCGCGGAGATTGCCGAACACGTCCGGCGACTGCACCACCACGCAGGCGGCGTCCGGCGTGATCCGGGCGGCGATGTCCTCCTGCGCCGTCACGTCCGCAGGCAGCGCCGTCACGCCGTCGCCGGCGAGGGTGCGCGTCACTTCGGCGTAATGGGGGTGCAGGCCGCCGGAGAGGATGACGCCGCGGCGCTTCGTGACGCGCCTCGCCATCAGCGCCGCCTCGGCGCAGGCGGTGGAGCCGTCATACATGGAGGCGTTGGCCACCTCCATGCCGGTGAGCTCCGCCACCTGGGTCTGGAACTCGAACAGGCACTGCAGCGTGCCCTGGGCGATCTCCGGCTGGTAGGGCGTATAGCTGGTGAGGAACTCCGAGCGCTGGACCAGATGGTCCACCGTGGCCGGGATGTGGTGCCGGTAGGCGCCGGCGCCGAGGAAAAACGGAACCGAACCGGCGGCGACGTTGCGGGCCGCCATGCGGCCCAGCTCGCGCTCCACCGCAAGCTCGCCCATGCGGGAAGGCAGGCCCTCCGGGGCCGCCGGCAGCAGGCGGCCAGGCGGCACGTCCTCATACAGGGCGTCGATGCTGTCCACGCCAATGCGCTTCAGCATCGCCTCCCGGTCAGCGCCGGACAGGGGCAGGTATCGCATCCGGGAAACCTTTCCGGTGATCTGGCCGCAAGCGCGGCGTCAGCCGAGCGTGGCGACGTAGGCGTCGTAGGCGGCTTCGTCCATCAGCCCGTCCAGCTCGGCCGGGTCGGCGACGCGCATGCGGAAAAACCAGCCGCGGCCGAGCGGGTCCTCGTTGACGGCGGCGGGCTCGCCCTCCAGGTCGCTGTTCACCGCCACCACCTCGCCGGAGACAGGCGCGTAGACCTCGCTCGCCGCCTTGACGCTCTCCACCACCGCGGCCTCGTCGCCCTGGCGCAGGGCGCGGCCCGTCTCCGGCAGCTCGACGAAAACGATGTCGCCAAGCTGCTCCTGGGCGTAGCCGGTGATGCCGACGACGCCGACGTCGCCTTCCATGCGGATGTATTCGTGGTCTCTGGTGTAACGCGTGGCGGCCATGTGGCGCTCCCGTGTAATGACGGCGTCCGGAACGGCGGGCGCCGTTGCTTCGCGGAACTGGCGGTGAGACGGCGCCGCCGGCGCGGCCGGAGCGGCGCGGCGGATGCCTCAGCGGCGATAGCGGTGCGGCGTGAACGGCAGGGGCGCGACGACGGCAGGCGTCATGCGGCCGCGCAGCTCCACCTGCACGGCGGTTCCCGGACGGGCGAAATCGGCGACGACGTAGCCCATGGCCACCGGCGCGCCGACGGACGGCCCGAAGCCGCCGGAGGTGACCTCGCCGACCAGCTCGCCCGCCGCGTCGAAAATGCGCGCGCCCTCGCGCACCGGCGCGCGGCCCTGCGGCCGCAGGCCCACCCTGCGCCGCAGCGCGCCGTCGCGGATCTCGCCGGTGATGCGGATGGCCCCGGGGAAGCGCATGTCCTCCCGGCGCCGGCGCGGAACCGTCCACGCCAGCCCCGCCTCCACCGGCGAGGTCTCCTGGTTGAGGTCGTGGCCGTACAGGCACAGCCCCGCCTCAAGGCGGAGCGTGTCGCGGGCGCCGAGCCCCGCCGGCTTCACCTCCGGCTGCGCCAGCAGCAGGTCCCACAGGGCGACGGCGTCGGCGGCGGCCACGGAGATCTCGAAGCCGTCCTCGCCGGTGTAGCCGGAGCGGCTGACCCTGGCCTCGATCCCGCCCACCGCAAGGTCGATCACGCCCATGAAGGGCAGCCCCTCCGCCGCCGGAGCGAGACGGGCCATGACCTGCGCCGCCTCCGGCCCCTGCAGGGCCAGCAGCGCCCGGCCGGTCTCCGGCTCCACGCGCACGCCCGCGGGCAGGTTGCCGGACAGGTGCAGCCAGTCGGCCTCCCTGCATGCGGCGTTGACCACCAGCATCAGCCGTCCGTCGAGGCCCGGGGCCGCCGGGCGGGCGACCATCAGGTCGTCGAGCACGCCGCCCTGGGCGTTGAGCAGCAGGGTGTAGCGCTGCTGGCCCGGCTTCAGGCCGAGGATGTCGCCCGGAACCAGCGTCTCCAGGGCGCGCGCCGTGGTTTCATGGTCAGGGCCGGCGATCCAGCCCTGACCCATGTGCGACACGTCGAACAGCCCGGCGTGGGCGCGCGTGTGCAGGTGCTCGGCGATGATCCCCGCGTATTGCACCGGCATGTCGTAGCCGGCGAAGGGGACCATGCGCGCGCCGAGGGCGACGTGCCGCCCATGCAGCGGGGTGCGCAGCAGCTGCGCGTCGGCGGATTGGGAATCGGCTGGCGTCTGGCTCATGTGGCCTCTCGGGTTCCCGGACCGGCGTTCCGGCGGCGGACAGCAGGGCGCGGCTTCGCGGCGTGCGAACCGTGCGCCCCATCTGTCCGTGAACCTGAGAGATTTCCCCGCCCGGCGCCCTGGCCGGAAGCCGCCTGCGCGGCCGGCCCGCGGACGGTTGCGGCGCCGCGCGGACCCGGGTTACGCCCTTCGGTGGGACGGCCTGCGGCCATCCGCTTTCCAGATCGGCAACTCCCGCGCGGTCCTTTTGCCTGAGCGTTTCCGGGGCGGTTGCGCCTTCGGCGCCGGCGGCGCGGCGACGGCCTTGCGACGGTCGCCCCGGCCGGTCTCTCCCGCGGGGATCTTGAGCCTGCCGGAAAGTCTGTCGCCGGCCGGCCCGCCTGTCAATCGCCGCGCGCCAGGCCTTCCGGCCAGGCGCGCCTGCGTCTCACGGGCGTCGCGCCGCAGGAGGTCGCGCCGCGCGACCTGGAGCCGCAGGGCGGCCGGCGCGGCGACGGGGCTTCAGCGGTTGCGGCGCGTCTTCGCCCCGGAAGCAGGGCCGCCGCCGAAGCCCACCTCGATCAGGACGCCGTGGGTGTCCTCCGGCAGCGGCACGCCCTGCTCGATCACCGCGGCCATGCCGTTGCCCTCGCCGGCCGGAACGGCGACCTTCACCTGGCGGGTGAGGCGGTGCAGCACGGCGTCGCCGCGCATCACGCGGATGGTGAGCGGCGAGGAGAACACGCCCGGCCGGCCCGCAGGGCCGAGCACGGCGCGCACGTCGACGCCCACATTGGCGACGACGCGGCCGTCCGGCGTGCGGACGCACTCACGTGAAAGCTCGCCGAAAGAGAGCTGGTAGGAAAGCCCGGCGCCCTCGCCGCGGCGCACATAGGCTGCGCCTTCGATCACGTCCACGCGCGGGCAGTGGATGTCGTCGCCGGGGTCGTCGACCCACACGCCTTCGCGCAGGCCGTCCTCCTGCTTCTTGAAGGGATTGACGCCCAGCAGGTCGCGCAGCACGTCCGCCTGCGCCGGCGCGGCGCCCGCCAGCAGCGCCGCGCACAGGCCTGCCGCCATGCGCCATTTCAGCCGCCTGGCGGCGCCGGCGCGGCCGGCCGGCGCGGAAAACAGGGCCCCGCCGCGGCGCGGCGCGCAAACCATCGTCGACATCTCGGCTCCATCCGTATCCGTCATTTGAGGGCCGCGAGGCCCCGGTCCAGTCCCTCCAGCGTCACCGGCACGCCGATGCCTTCCTCCGGCGTCTGGAACACCACGAAGGTGGCGACCTTGCCCTCCTTCAGCCGGCTGGTGAGACTGTCGTCCATCACCACCTCGGCGACGCAGCCGGTGGGCAGGCAGCGCACGAAGCCGGCGCGGCCGATGTCGGTCTGGTCGATTTTCAGGCCAAGGCCGGCCGGCAGCAACACGCCGAGCGGGGCCAGCACGCGCAACAGGCGGCCCTTGCCGTCGGCGGTGTCAAGAATAATGACCAGCAGCGTCACGTTGGGCCGGTCGGCGGCGGCGACGTTCTGCACCAGGGCGCAATGTTCGGCGGCGGCGCCGGCGGGCTTCTCGCAGCGCAACTGCCAGTCGTTGAAGGTTTCGCGCACCACGCCCTGGGCGTCGGCGCCCCCGGGGGCGAGCGTCGCCGCCGTCGCGAAAGCAGCGGCCGTGATGGCGCGCGCCGCGCGCCGAAGCTGATTCCATGCCGGCGCGACACGGCTGGCGCCGTACCGCCCCGACGTTGCACGGCTGGAGCCGTGCTGCCCCGAAGATGCACGGCTGGAGCCGCGCTGCGCGACGAAGGCGTCCGTCATCCTGAACCTCTGCTGTGCGCCCCGGTCCGGCGGCCGCCGCATTTTCGCCCGTTTTCAGGGCGGCGGGTCGCCGCATCCGTTTGGGCCATCTGGTTAAGTCCCTGTCAAGAAAAACGCCGCGGCGCGGCCGGATCAGGGCGAAAACCGTTGCCGGGAGCCTCTCTGGAACTATTCTTGTGCACAAATGCCGCATACCGGGACGGGGGCCGAACATTGCGCCCTCCGCCACATTGTGGTCTTTCACAGGCAACGTGGCAGGCTTGTGGCGCAGGCCCGTGCGCGAGCATGTCCTGACGCAGCGCCGCGTCACAAGAAAAATTTGCCTAGCGAGTACGGGAGCTCCGATTCTCTGATGCTAATGAAAACGTTGCCCCTCAGGCTTGTGGCGGCAAGCGGCGTTCTGGCCGCCGCGACAGGCAATGTAATGGCTGGCGAGGGTCAGCCCACCCCGTGGGAGATGGGCCTTCAGACGCCGGTGACGCCCATCGCCCACGCGATGCACTCGTTCCACGACCTGCTGCTGGCGATCATCACCTGCATCGTGCTGCTGGTGCTGGCGCTGATGTTCTGGGTGGTCTTCCGCTTCCGCGAGAAGCGCAACCCGAACCCCTCGCGCACCAGCCACAACACGCTGGTCGAGGTCATCTGGACCATCATCCCCGTGCTGATCCTGGTGGTGATCGCCGTTCCCTCGTTCCGTCTGCTCAAGGACCAGCTGACGCTGCCGCAGGCCGACGTGGTGATCAAGGCGACCGGCCACCAGTGGTACTGGTCGTATGAGTATCCCGAGGATCAGGGCGGTTTCTCGTTCGACAGCAACATGGCGCAGGACAAGGAGCCGCGCCTGCTGGCCGTCGACAACGAGGTGGTGCTCCCCGTCAACAAGACCATCCGCGTCCAGGTCACGGCTTCGGACGTCATCCACGCCTTCGCCGTGCCGTCCTTCGGCGTGAAGATCGACGCCATCCCCGGCCGCCTGAACGAGACCTGGTTCCGCGCCGAGAAGGAAGGCGTGTTCTATGGCCAGTGCTCGCTGATCTGCGGCCAGAACCATGCGTTCATGCCGGTCGCGATCCGCATCGTGAGCGAGGACGCCTACAAGAAGTGGCTGCAGGAAGCGAAGGCGAAGTTCGCCTCCAACAGCGGCGCGCGTCTCGCCTCCGCCGCGGCTGACGCGCCGGCGGCCGCGGCGGTCCGCTGATGACCATCCGTCCGCCGGCGGCCCCCGCCGGCGACGCCGTTATTTCCTGACCGCAGGGACCGCGCCCCCGGCGCCCCCTGCAGGCGAACCGTATCAGGAGCTGAATTATGGCTTCATCCACCACAGCGGGCCACGACGCCCACGCAGACCATCCGAGGGGTCTGCGGCGCTGGCTGTTCTCGACCAACCACAAGGACATCGGCACGATGTACCTGTTCTCCGCCCTCATGGCGGGGATCATCGGCGGCTTCCTGTCGATTCTCATGCGCCTTGAGCTGCAGGAGCCGGGCCTGCAGTATTTCGCCAACGGTCAGGCCTTCAACGTGGTCGTCACCGGTCACGGCCTGATCATGGTGTTCTTCGTGGTCATGCCCGCGCTGATCGGCGGCTTCGGCAACTGGTTCATCCCGATCATGATCGGCGCGCCGGACATGGCCTTCCCGCGCCTGAACAACATTTCGCTGTGGCTGACCGTCGCCGCCTTCCTGCTGCTGGTGATCTCGCTGTTCGTCCCCGGCGCGCCCGGAAGCACCGGCTTCGGCGGCGGCTGGATGGCCTATCCGCCGCTGTCGACCAGCGGTCACCCGGGCCCGGCCGTTGACTTCGGCATCTTCGCCCTGCACGTGGCCGGCGCCTCGTCGATCCTCGGCGCGATCAACTTCATCACCACCATCCTGAACATGCGCGCGCCGGGCATGACGCTGCACAAGATGCCGCTGTTCGCCTGGGGCATGCTGGTGACGGCGTTCCTGCTGCTGATCTCGCTGCCGGTGTTCGCCGGCGCGCTGACCATGCTGCTGACCGACCGCAACTTCGGCACCACCTTCTTCGACCCGGCCGGCGGCGGCGACCCGGTGCTCTACCAGCACCTGTTCTGGTTCTTCGGCCACCCCGAAGTGTACATCATGATCCTGCCGGCCTTCGGCGTGATCAGCCACATCATCTCGACCTTCTCCCGCAAGCCGATCTTCGGCTACCTGGGCATGGCCTACGCCATGGTCGCGATCGGCGTGGTCGGCTTCATCGTCTGGGCCCACCACATGTACACGGTCGGCCTGTCGCTCGACACGCAGCGTTACTTCGTGTTCGCCACGATGGTCATCGCCGTGCCGACCGGCATCAAGGTGTTCTCGTGGATCGCCACCATGTGGGGCGGCTCCATCCGCATGACCGCCCCGATGCTGTGGGCCGTGGGCTTCGTCGGCCTGTTCACCATCGGCGGCGTCACCGGCGTGGTGCTGGCCAACGCCGGCATCGACCGCGCCCTGCACAACACCTATTACGTGATCGCCCACTTCCACTACGTGCTGTCGCTGGGCGCGGTGTTCGCCATCTTCGCGGCCTGGTACTACTGGTTCCCGAAGATGTTCGGCTACATCGTGCCGGACTGGATCGGCAAGCTGCACTTCTGGGTGGCCTTCATCGGCGCGAACGTCCTGTTCTTCCCGATGCACTTCCTGGGCCTCGCCGGCATGCCGCGCCACTATGTGGACTATCCGGACGCCTACGCCGGCTGGCACAAGATCTCGTCCTACGGCTCCTACATCTTCGCCTTCAGCCTGCTGATCTTCTTCTACGGCGTGTTCGTCGCGATGCGCCGCAAGGAACGGGCCGCGAACGATCCGTGGGGCATGGGCTCGCCGACCCTGGAGTGGACGCTGTCCTCGCCGCCTCCGTTCCACCAGTTCGAGAAGCTGCCGCGCATCACCGGCTCGGACAGCCACTGAAGCTGCGGAACGCGATGACGTGAACACGAGCCGC
Organism: Camelimonas abortus; assembly: GCF_042432745.1. Lineage (NCBI taxonomy): Bacteria > Pseudomonadati > Pseudomonadota > Alphaproteobacteria > Hyphomicrobiales > Chelatococcaceae > Camelimonas > Camelimonas abortus. The sequence goes on from NZ_JBHLWR010000006.1 coordinate 1,693,438, forward strand.
CGGCCCCCTGGGCCGGCGGCTTCGCTTTGAAATCCGCGGGCGGCGGGCCCCGTCCGACAAAACGCCACACTCTGCGCGCCCTCCGCCGCTATTGAGTTTACGCCCCGAGCGGCTAGAAGAACCCGGACCGGTTCTGAATCGCGCCGGGCCCTGGGCCGCCGCGTCTCCGCGCCCCGGCCCGGGACCGCGACAGCCGCGCCGGAACGCGCGCGTCCACGGACGCAGGCGTCCGGCCCGCCGCCTCCTGACGCCCGCCTGGCGCCAGGCGCGACCAGGCCCTCCGGCGAAGCCGGGCTCAGGTGAAAGACCACTCCGGATGACCATGTACGGCGAGCGCCATCCCGCATCCCCCGACGGCAGCGCCGGCGCTGCGGATCCCACCGTCTACGCAGGCGCCCCGCGGGACTATTTCGAGCTGTTCAAGCCGCGGGTGATGTTCCTCGTGGTGTTCACCGCCCTTGTCGGCATGGTGGTGGCGAAGGGCTCGCTGCATCCGGTCATCGCCGCGGCGTCCCTCGGGCTGATCGCCCTCGGCGCCGGCGCCTCCGGCGCGCTCAACATGTGGTGGGACCAGGACATCGACGCGCGCATGTCGCGCACGGCCCGGCGCCCGATTCCCGCAGGCGCGGTGCAGCCGGGCGAGGCGCTGGCCCTCGGCCTTGCGCTCTCCGTGGGTTCGGTGGCGTTCCTCGGCCTCATCGCCAACTGGTTCGCGGCCGCCTTCCTCGCCTTCACCATCTTCTTCTACGTCGTCATCTATTCGATGTGGCTGAAGCGCTGGACGGCGCAGAACATCGTCATCGGCGGCGCGGCGGGCGCCTTCCCGCCCATGGTGGCGGAAGCCGCGGTCACCGGCCGGGTCACCTGGGACAGCTTCATCCTGTTCCTGATCATCTTCATGTGGACGCCGCCGCACTTCTGGGCGCTGGCGCTGAGCAAGGCCAGCGACTACGAACGCGCCGGAGTGCCGATGATGCCGAACGTGGCCGGCCCTGACGCCACCCGCCGGCAGATCCTCGTCTACACGCTGCTGCTGGCGCCGGTGGGCGTCGCGCCCTTCTTCATGGGGCTCGGCGGCCTGGTCTATGCGGCGGTGTCGGTGATCTCTGGCCTCGCCATGATCGTGCTCGCCGTACAGGTGTACCGGCGCCGGGAGGGTGAGGCGGCCGCGCGCGCCGAGCACGCCCTGTTCGGCTTCTCGATCCTGTACCTGTTCCTGCTGTTCGCCACACTGCTGGCCGAGCACGCCTTTGGCCTCGGCGCCGGTTTCGACATCGGCCCGCGCCTTGTTTCGGCGGTGATGTGAGATGGAAGACCACAAGCAGAAAATCGAATACGTCACGCTCACCCCGGAGCAGAAACGCCGGCGGTCGATGCGGAACGTGGCCATCGCCGTCATCCTGGCCGCCTTTGTCGCAGTTCTTTACGTCGTGACCTATGTCAAGCTTGGGGTCAACGTGCTGAAGCGGCCGATGTGAGCTGAGGGAGACGCCATGTCCGACAGAACAGACGCGCGCGCCGGAGCGCCCCGACAGGCTGACGCCGACGCCCGCCGCCGGGCCGGCGCCCGCACCGCGCTGGCCTGCGTGGGCGTGGCGGCGCTGATGGTGGGCGCGTCCTTCGCCGCCGTGCCGCTGTACCGGCTGTTCTGCCAGACCACCGGCTTTGGCGGCACGCCCATGGTGGCCGCCGCCGGCTCCTCCGCGCAGGTGATCGACCGCGAGATCACGGTGCGCTTTGACGCCAACGTGGCGCCGGGCGTGGGCTGGACCTTCCGCCCCGACCAGCCCAGCGTCAAAGTGAAGCTTGGCGAAACGAAGACCGTCTTTTACACCATCGCCAATCCCGGGGACAAACCGACCACGGGCGTGGCGACGTTCAACGTGCAGCCGGACCTGGCGGGCCAGTTCTTCGTGAAGGTGCAGTGCTTCTGTTTCGAGGAGCAGACGCTGCAGCCGGGCGAGACGGTGCACGCCCCGGTTGTTTTTTATGTGGACCCGGACCTGCTGAAGCAGCCGGAAACGAAGAACCTGACGGACATCACCTTGTCGTACACGGTTTTTCGGTCAAAAAATGGCCGCCCTGTGGCCGTAGCCGCGCCCGGCGCGGACAAGAACAAACTGTGACGCAATCGAGAGACTCACGCCCCGAGGCAGGAGACTGAATCCATGGCCCACGCGCACGCGAAGCCCGAGCACGACTATCACCTTCTTGAGCCAAGCCCGTGGCCTATCCTTACCTCGGCCTCAGTTTTCGCGCTGGCCGTCGGCCTGGTCCTGAGCATGAAGGGCATCGACGTGGCCGGGATGAAGCTCGGCCCGTACGTCCTTGGCGCCGCCATCATCGCCCTCATCTACTGCATGGCCTCGTGGTGGGCCGACGTGATCCGCGAGGCCGAGCACGAGGGGCACCACACCCGCGTCGTGCAGCTGCACCACCGCTACGGCATGCTGATGTTCATCGGCTCCGAGGTGATGTTCTTCGTGGCGTGGTTCTGGGCCTATTTTGACGCCGCGCTGTTCCCGGCGGAGGCCGTCCAGTTCACCCGCCTCGAGGTGACCGGCGGCCAGTGGCCGCCGAAGGGCATCGAGACGCTGGACCCCTGGCACCTGCCGCTGCTCAACACGCTGATCCTGCTCACCTCGGGCACCACCCTCACCTGGGCCCACCACGCCATGCTGGAGAATGACCGCGCGGGCGTGAAGCAGGGCCTGTGGCTCACCATCGCCCTCGGCGCGCTGTTCAGCCTGGTGCAGGCCTACGAATACACCCACGCCCACTTCGACTTCACCGGCAACATCTATGGCTCGACCTTCGTGATGGCCACGGGCTTCCACGGCTTCCACGTCATCGTCGGCGCCATCTTCCTGGCGGTGATCCTGGCCCGCGTGTACCGCAACCACTTCACGCCCCACCAGCATCTCGGCTTCGAGTTCGCCGCCTGGTACTGGCACTTCGTCGACGTGGTGTGGCTGTTCCTGTTCGTCTCCATCTACGTGTGGGGCTCGAACATCCGCTACTTCCACTGACCGCCGCGCGGCGGGCGGGCGCGGCGCGCCCTCCCGTCCGGCGCGCCGGCCACACGTCCGGGGGCGGCTGCAACGCCGCCCCTTTGTCATTCAGGCCTGTCATTCAGGCCCAGGTCCGCAGGCGCGGTTCGCCGGGCCCCGATCCGCGCGAAACCACGACCGCCCCGAAGCCGGAGACCACCCCATGCAGCACGACAGCAGCCGCTCCGCCTCCCGTCCCGCCCCGGCGCAGGAGCAGCACTGGCCGCCGCTGTCGCCGGCCGCCACCGGCCTGCGCTGCCGCTGCCCGCGCTGCGGCGAGGGCCGGCTGTTTCGCGGCTTCCTCACCCTCGCGCCGAAATGCGACGTCTGCGGCCTCGACTACGACTTCGCCGATTCCGGCGACGGTCCGGCGGTGTTCATCATGCTTGCGTGCGGCTTCATCGTCGTCGGCTTCGCCCTGTGGCTGGAGCTGAACTTCGAGCCGGGCGTGCTGCTGCACCTGCTCACCACCCTGCCGCTCGGAATCATTGTCTGCCTGGCGCCGCTGCGGCCGCTCAAGGGGCTGATGATCGCCCTGCAATACGCCAGCCGCGCCGGCGAGGGAGGGCCCCGGTGATGACCGGACAGCCCCCCTCCCCTGCCGGCGACCGGCGCGCGCCGGGCGTGGCGTCACTGGCCATTCTCACCGTCTGCGCCCTCGCGGCGCTGGCGACGCTGCTGTCGCTGGGAACATGGCAGATGCAGCGGCTGGCGTGGAAGGAAGGGCTGATCGCCCGCATCAGCGCCCGCGCCCACGGGCCGGCGGAGCCGCTGCCGCCGGAAAGCGCGTGGAAGACCTTCGACGCCGAGGCGGAGGAATACCGCCGCGTGCGCCTCTCCGGCCGCTACGACTTCGCCCGCCAGACCCTGGTGCACGCCAACGGTCCGGGCGCGGGCGGCGAGGTGCGCCCCGGCTATGTGGTGATCACGCCCATGACGCTGCCCGACGGCGCCGTCGTGCTGGTCAACCGCGGCTTCATCCCCATGGAGATGCGCGGCGCGCTGGCGCAGACCGACGCGCGCTCGCCGGCCGGGGCCACGGTGACCGGCCTGCTGCGCGCCAGCCAGAAACACGATCCGTTCGTGCCGGCCAACGATCCGGCGCGGGAGGAGTGGTTCACCCGCGACATCGGCGAGATCGCCGCCGCACGCGGGCTGCGGCGGGTCGCGCCTTTCATTGTTGATGCTGACGCCGCCCCCGGTTACAGGGAGGGGCCGCGCGGCGGCCTCACGGTGCTCAGCTTCCCGAACCGGCATCTGGAGTACGCGATGACCTGGTTTGGGCTGGCGCTCGCGCTGGTCGCGGTTTACGTCGCCTGGGTCTGGCGCTGGGCGCGCAGCCGGCGGGAGAGCCGCGCCGCGCCCTGACGCCCGCGCCCGCGGCGGACGGAGGGCCGGCCAGGCCGGCCGCTGGAGTTTCTTCGGAGGCAACCTTGCTGCACGTGTCTACCCGGGGCGAAGCCCCTGCGATCGGCTTTACGGACGCCCTGCTCGCCGGGCTCGCCCGTGACGGCGGCCTTTACGTGCCGCAGGCCTGGCCGCAGATCCCCGCCGCCGACATCGCCGCCATGGCCGGCCAGAGCTACGCCGCCGTGGCGCGGCGCGTGATCGGCGCCCTGACCGACGGCGAAATCCCGGACGGGATCCTAGGCGCCATGATCGACGACGCCTACGCCGTCTTCCGCCACGCCGCCGTGTGCCCGCTGGTGCAGATCGCCGACAACATCTTCGTGCTGGAGCTGTTCCACGGCCCGACCCTCGCCTTCAAGGACGTGGCCATGCAGCTGCTGGGGCGACTGATGAATCACGCCCTGCGCCAGCGCGGCCAGCGGGCGGTGATCGTCGGCGCCACCTCAGGCGACACCGGCTCGGCCGCCATCGAGGCCTTCCGCGGCCTCGACCAGGTGGACGTGTTCATCCTCTATCCGCACGGCCGCGTCTCCGAGGTGCAGCGCCGGCAGATGACCGGCGTCGACGCGCCCAACGTGCACGCCATCGCCATCGAGGGCACCTTCGACGACTGCCAGGCGATCGTGAAGGCGCTGTTCAACGATCACCGCTTCCGCGACGAAATGGCCCTCTCCGGCGTCAACTCCATCAACTGGGCCCGCATCGCTGCGCAGACGGTGTATTATTTCACCTCCGCGGTGGCGCTGGGCGCGCCGCACCGTCCGGTGGCCTTCTCCGTTCCCACCGGCAATTTCGGCGACATTCTCGCCGGCGACATCGCCCGGCGCATGGGGCTCACGGTGGCCAACCTCGCCATCGCCACCAACGCCAACGACATCCTGGCGCGCACCCTCGCCACCGGCCGTTACGAGAAGCGCGGCGTCACCCCCACCTCCTCGCCCTCCATGGACATCGAGGTGTCGTCCAACTTCGAGCGGCTGCTGTTCGAGGCCTGCGGCCGCGACGCCGCCCGGGTGCGGGCGCTGATGGCGTCGCTGGCCCAGTCCGGCTCCTTCAGCCTGGAGCCGGAGCCGCTGGCGGCGATTCGCGCCGGCTTCACCGCCCACGCCGTCGACGAGGCCGCCACCCGCGACGAGATCGCCCGCGTCTGGCGCGAGACCGGCTATGTCATCGATCCGCACACCGCGGTGGCGGTGCGCGGCGCCCGGGCCGAAGTGGCGGCGCGGCCGGCCACGCCGGTGATCGCGCTGTCCACCGCCCATCCGGCCAAGTTCCCGGACGCGGTGGAGAAGGCCACTGGCGTGCGCCCCGCCCTGCCGCCGCACCTCGCCGACCTGTTCGGCCGGCGCGAGCGGTTCACGGTGATGGCCAGCGACCAGGCGGCGGTGGCGGACTTCATCCGCGCCCACGCCTCCCGCCGCTGAGGCCCTGGGGCCGGCCGGCGGGCCGGCCTTTTTTGCGCCTCCACGCGGCCCGGCCCGCGCCCCGCGCCTGCAGGACGCCGTTTCTGCCGGGGGAATGCCATCCGGCGCGTCCTGCGCTAGAATGGGCGGGATGTTGTGGACGCCCCGCCCCGGGAGGACGCGCCTTGTCGCTGTTTCGCTTCAAGCCCCGCATCGCGGAGCCGGCGCCTGTGGCGGGCGAGCGGGTCTATCTGCGGCCGCCGCGGATGGAGGATCACGGGGAATGGGTGGCGCTGCGCGTGGCCAGCGAGAGCTTTCTCGCGCCATGGGAGCCGCTGCGCCACGGCGACGAATACAGCCGCCGCAGCTGGCGGCTGCGCGTGCTGGGCGCCTGTGAGGACGCCCGCCGCGACGCCAGCTACAGCTTTCTCATCTTCACCCGCGACCGGGACGTCATGGTCGGCGGCCTCACCCTCGGCCAGGTGCGGCGCGGCGTCGCCCAGACCGCCACGCTCGGCTACTGGATGGGCGCCGCCTGGGCCGGCAAGGGGCTGATGTCCGACGCGGTGCGCGCCGTGCTGGCCTACGCCTTCGGGCCGCTGGGCCTGCGGCGGGTGGAGGCGGCGTGCCTGCCGCACAACGTGGCCTCCCGCCGGGTGCTGGAGCGCAACGGCTTCCGCCTGGAGGGGCTGGCGCGGGAATATCTGTGCATCGCCGGCCGCTGGGAGGACCATGTGACCTACGCCCGGCTGGCCACGGACCCGGCGCCGCCGTGGGCGTCATGAGCCGCGCCCGCCGCCGGCGTCGCCGCGCCCTGCGGCCGGCGCGCCGGGACAGACCGGCCCGGCAACATATTCACGCCATCTTCGCCGCGTGGAAATGCGGCGGCGGGACGGGCGGCCGCGGCGCGCATCCCGGGCGCGCGCCAGCGCGCCCGGCGCCGGGGGCGATTCACCAATCCCGCCGCTCCGGCCGGGAGGCGGTTGCCCTGCGGCGGCGCCGCCGTTACCACTTCCCCAGCAACAGCCCGCCGCGCCGGTTATGGCCGGTGATCCAGACAGAGTCCGATTTGCCCGCGACGCCAGCAGTCTCCGTCCGCATCGGCGCCCTGATCGCAGCGCTGATTCTCCTGTGCCTGCCCTTCCGGGCGGCGTGGGCGATCGAGGCCGTGCGGGTCACGCCCGAGCGGCCGGCGCTCGACCTGACCCGCGCCATCGAACGCTACCGCTCCCAGGGCGACGTCATCCAGATCTCCACCGCGCCCGGGCCGGACGGCATCGTGCGCCGCATCGCCGTGAAGGCCCGCGAGGCGGGTTCGCGGCCGGACTGGATCGTCTTCGCCCTCACCAATCCGGGCGACGAGCAGATCGACCGCCTGCTGGTGGCGCCGCATTACAAGCTGGCGGGCTCGGGCGTCATCTGGCCGGACCTCGGCAGCCCGCGCATCGCCGCCATCACCGCCAGCCAGGGCCTCAAGCCCGAGCGCGAGGACAGCCCGGACGCCGACGTGTTCTCGATCACGCTCGACCCTGGCGCCACGGTGACCTTCGTCGCCGAGCTCGCCTCGGACAACCTGCCCCAGGTCCTGCTGATGGACCCGGAGCTGTACAAGGCGCGCGAGAACGGCCTCACCCTCTACAAGGGCATCATTCTCGGCATCTGCGGCCTGCTGGCGCTGTTCCTCACCATCGTCTTCGTGGTGAAAGGGGCGGTGATCTTCCCGGCCGCGGCGGCGCTTGCCTGGGCGGTGCTGGCCTGGGCGTGCATTGATTTCGGCTTCATCCAGCGGCTGTTCCCGTTCACCGTGGGCGCGGACGCGGTCTACCGCGCCGGCGCCGAGACGGTGCTGGCGGCGACGCTGCTGGTGTTCCTGTTCGCCTATCTCAATCTCAACCGCTGGCACGTGCGCTACAGCCACATCACCGCCGCCTGGCTGGTGTTCCTCGGCGCGCTGGTGGGCCTTGCGGTGATTGATCCGCCGGTGGCCTCGGGCGTGGCGCGCATCTCCATCGCCGCCGTCGCCGCCATCGGCTTCCTGCTGGTGGTGAACCTCGCCCTGCACGGCTACGACCGGGCGGTGATGCTGATTCCCACCTGGACGCTGCTGCTGGCGTGGGTGGCGGCGGCGGGCCTGACGGTGACCGGCTACATCAACAAGGACTTGGCGCCGGCGGTGCTGATCGGCGGCCTCGTGCTGGTGGTGATGCTGATCGGCTTCACCGTGCTGCAGCACGCTTTCGCCGGCGGGGCCATCGCCCAGGGCCTGGTGAGCGACACCGAACGGCGGGCGCTGGCGCTGGCCGGCTCCGGCGACGTGGTGTTCGACTGGGACGTGCAGACCGACCGCATCGCGGTGAGCCCGGAGCTGGAGCAGCAGCTGGGCCTGAAGCGCGACGCCCTCAGCGGCGGCGCCGCCGACTGGCTGGCGCTGATGCATCCGCTGGACCGCGACCATTACCGCGCCACGCTCGATTCGGTGCTGGAGCAGCGCCGCGGCCGCATCAACCTTGATTTCCGCCTGCGCTCGGCGCGCGGCCACTATGTCTGGCAGCGCCTGAAGGCGCGCCCGGTGGTGGGAAGCGACGGCGAGGTGATCCGCATCGTCGGCTCGCTCTCGGACATCACCGAAAGCAAGACGGTGGAGGAGCGGCTGCTGCAGGATTCGATCCACGACCGTCTCACCGGCCTGCCCAACCGCCAGCTGCTGCTGGACCGGCTCAACCAGACGCTGCTGCTGGCGCGGCGCGACGAATCGGTGCGCCCCACGGTGGTGGTGATCGACATCGACCGTTTCCGCACCATCAACGAGGAGGCGGGGCCGGCCGCCGGCGACGCGGTGCTGCAGATGGTGGCGCGCCGCCTCGCCCGGCTGCTGAAGCCGCAGGACACGCTGGCGCGCCTTGGCGGCGACGAATTCGCGGTGATGCTGTTCTCCGAGCCGGAGCTGGCGGCGATCCGCGCCTTCACCGAGCAGGTGCGGGCGGTGCTCGCCGCCCCTGCCCCGCTCGGCGAGCTGGAGGCCTATCTCACCGGCTCCATCGGCATTGCCCTTTACGACCCGTCCGTGCGGGCCGGGGCGGAGGAAATGCTGGCCAACGCCGAGATCGCCGCCGCCTGGGCCAAGCGCCAGGGCGGCGACCAGGTGGAGGCGTTCCGCCCGGTGATGCGCTCGGAGCGCAGCGAGCCGCTGGCGCTGGGCGCCGACCTGCGCGGCGCGCTGGAGCGCGGCGAGATCAAGCTGTTCTTCCGCCCGGTGGTGCGTCTGGAGGACCGCACCGTGGCCGGCTTCGAGACCATCCTGCGCTGGGACCATCCGCGCCAGGGGCGTCTGGCCTGGGAGGACTTCCGCGAGATCGCCTCGGCCAACGACATGCTCGGCGACCTGTTCCTGTTCGCTGTGGAGCGCGGCGCGCGCGAGCTGGCCGCGTGGCAGGACGCGCTGGACGTGGATCCGCCAATGTTCGCCACGGTCAGCCTCACCGGCGTCCACGTGCTGCGCTCCGACCTGCTGACGCAGCTGCGGGCGCTGGTGGAGCGCTCCGGGGTGCGGCCGGGCACGCTGCAGATCGAGGTCAACGAGCGCCATCTGCAGGAGGATCCGGAGTTCATGCTGCGCACGCTGCCGCGCCTGCGCGACGCCGGCGTCGGGGTGAGCCTGTCGCGGTTCGGCTCCAGCCAGTCGCCGCTCACCAGCCTGCAGCATGCGGACATCGACATGGTGAAGGTGGATTCGTCGCTGGTGCGGGCCCGCAACCTGCCGGCGCGTCTCGCCATCCTGCGTTCGCTGGCGGCGCTGGCCCATGACCTGGGCGCGGACGTGTGCGGCGACGGCGCCGAGGATGAGTCGGACGCGGTGGAGCTGGCGCAGCTTGGCTTCGATTTCGCCCAGGGCAGCGCCTTCGGCGAGCCGATGAGCCCCTACGACGCCCGCCGTCTGGTGGGCTCGGTGCCCGAGGCGGCGTAAGGCGGCGCGCGCCGGTCGCCGCGGGCAGGCGCGGCGCATGGTCAGGCGGCGCGGTCCGGCGTCCGGGCCATCGTTCCGGCGGGCGAAGGCTCCGGAGCGCCTGCGCTTTCGCCGGACGGCTCCGGCGGATTGAGAACGCCCGGGGAACAGCCCGCCGCAAACAGCCCGCCCTGGAAATACGGCCCCTGGGAATACAGCGCCTGGAGCACCGCCGGCGCCCGATAACCCTCCGCGCGCCGGCCTGCGGCCGGAACGCCGCCGCCCGCGCCGCCTGGCGAAGGCGGCGGGCGCAGCGGCGGTCAGGCGTGGCCCGCCTGGTCCGAGAGGCGCAGCGGGTCAACGCCGATCATCGCCAGCGCCCGCTCGTACATGTCCTCGACGCGGCCGAAGATCAGGGCCGGATCGGCCGGACAGCTGAACCAGCCGTTGGCCTGGATCTCCTGCTCCAGCTGGCCGGCGGCCCAGCCGGCGTAGCCCAGCGCCACGATGGCGTTGCCCGGGCCGTCGCCGCGGGCGATGGCCCGCAGGATGTCCACCGTGGCGGTGAGGCTGATGTCGTCGTCGATGTGCAGCGTCGAGTTGTCGATGGCGAAGTCGGAGCTGTGCAGCACGAAGCCGCGCCCCACGTCCACCGGGCCGCCCCGCACCACTTTCACCCGTTCGGAAGCCGACGGCAGCCGGATGCTGGCGTCGTCGATGATCTCGAGCTGGCGCAACAGGTCGGCGAGGCTCAGCCCCCGCGCCGGCTTGTTGACCACCAGCCCCATGGCGCCCTCGTCCGAATGGGCGCACAGGTAGATGACCGAACGGGCGAAGCGCTCGTCCTGCATGGACGGCGTGGCGACGAGCATCTGGCCATCCAGCCAGACGTCAGAACGTTCAGAAGGTGAAATGATCGATCGCGCCATGCCGATATTGTAATTGGCCGCGGGCAATTCTCCTATGGGGAATTGGAAAGCAGGCCGGCCGCAGGGCGCCTGCGGAACGGACAAGGGCGCCCGCGCGCGGCCGCGAACCATCGACCGCGACACGCGTCCCGCTTTGCTCTATGCATGAGCGCAGGCGCCGCGGCCGCATGTTCCGGGCCGGCGCGCGCCCCACAGACCAACGGGAGTTGCCATGACGATCAAACCCGGCGATCGCCTTCCGCAAGCCACGTTCCGCGTGATGACCGCAGAGGGCCCGGCGGCCCGCTCCACCGACGACCTGTTCGCCGGCCGCCGCGTGGTGCTGTTCGCCGTGCCCGGCGCCTTCACGCCCACCTGCCACCGCAACCATCTGCCCGGTTTCGTCGCCGAGGCGGACGCCATCCTGGCCCGCGGGATCGACGCCATCTACGTCACCGCGGTGAACGACATCTTCGTCATGGACGCCTGGCTGAAGGCCAGCGGCGCCGAAGGCAAGATCACCGCCCTCGCCGACGGCAACGGCGAGTTCGCCAGCGCCATCGGCCTCACCATGGACGGCTCGGGCTTCGGTCTCGGCCTGCGCTCGCAGCGCTACTCCATGGTGGCGCGCGACGGGGTGGTGGAGCAGCTCAACGTTGAGGAAATCTCGGGCAAGGCCGACGTCTCCACCGCCGCCCACCTGCTGTCCTCGCTCTGAGGCGGCGGCGCGCCCCCGCGGCGGCCGGCGCTCCCGGCCGCCTTTTTCATGCCCGCAAGGGTCCGCCGCCGGCGCCCGCCCCGCGCCTGCGGCGCGTTCAGGCGGATTTCCGCGTCCGGAACGGCTCCATGCCGCGGCGGGCCAGGGCGTCCACGCGCTCGTTCTGGACGTTGCCGGCGTGACCGCGCACCCAGCGCCAGGTGACGTCATGACGCTGCTGGGCCGCGTCGAGGCGCCGCCACAGGTCCTCGTTCTTCACCGGCTTGCGGTCGGCGGTTTTCCAGCCGTTGGCCTTCCAGCCGCGCAGCCACGCGGTGACGCCGTTCTTCACATACTGGCTGTCGGTCCACAGGTCGACGGCGCAGGGGCGGTTGAGCGTCTCCAGCGCCATGATGGCGGCCATCAGCTCCATGCGGTTGTTGGTGGTCAGCGGCTCGCCGCCGCACAGCTCCTTCTCGACGCCGCGATAGGACAGCAGCGCGCCCCAGCCGCCCGGACCCGGATTACCGCTGCACGCCCCGTCGGTGTAGATGGTGACCCTGTCGCTCACGCGCTCCACCCATAGTCGGTTGCGCTGGAGACGCTGCGGTGGAAGGCCAGCTTGCGGTCGTACTCCAGCGGATCCTTCGGCTTCACCAGCGCGCCCGCAGGCACGTTGAGCCAGTCCACCAGACGCGTCAGCAGGAAGCGCAGCGCGGCGCCGCGGCACAGCAGCGGCAGCGCCGCCGCCTCCGCCGCCTCGAGACGGCGCACGCTCTGGTAGCCGGCGACCAGCGCCTGCCCCTTGGTGAGATTGAACGAGCCGTCCGGCTCGAAGCACCAGGCGTTCAGGCAGATGGCCACGTCATAGGCCAGCATGTCGTTGCAGGCGAAATAAAAATCAATGAGCCCGGACAGCTTCGGCCCGATGAAGAACACGTTGTCGGTGAACAGGTCGGCGTGGATGACGCCGGAGGGCAGGTCCGTGGGCCAGCGCGCCGTCGCTTCCTCCAGCGCCGCGCGGATGCGCGCGGCCAGCCCGGGCGAGACGGAATCGGCGCGGTCCTCCGCCGCGGCGAACAGCGGCGGCCAGCCCTGCGGGCCCAGGGCGTTGGCTCGCTTCAGGGGAAAACCGGCGCCCGCCGCGTGCAGGCGCGCCAGCGCCACGCCCAGCTCGCGGCAGTGGCCGGCGCCGGGGCGGCGCACGGACACACCGTCCAGGAAGGTGACGACGCACGCCGGCCGGCCGGCCAGATGGCCAAGCGCCTCGCCCCTGCGGTTCTTCACCGGCACCGGGCAGTTCACCCCGCGCGCGGCGAGATGCTCCATCAGGCCGATGAAAAACGGCAGGTCGGCCGGGTTCACCCGTTTCTCGTAGAGGGTGAGGATGAACTCGCCCTTTTCCGTGCGCAGCAGGAAGTTGGAGTTTTCGACGCCCTCGGCGATGCCCTTCAGCGCCAGCACCGCGCCAAGGTCATAGCCGCGGATGAAGGCGGCCAGCTCTTCATCCGGGATCTCGGTGTAAACGGCCACGATTACTCCGTGGGATCGGCGCGCAGTTCGCGCGGCAGGGGGAAAAACACGCTCTCGTCCGCGGTGGAGACGCTCTCCACGCGCACGTCATAGCGTTCGGCGAAGGCGTCGATGATCTCCTCAACCAGCACCTCCGGGGCGGAGGCGCCGGCGGTGACGCCGAGGCTGGAGATATTGCCGAACAGCTCCCAGTCGATGTCCGCGGCGCGCAGCACCAGGCGCGCCACGCGGCAGCCGGCGCGCTCCGCCACCTCGCGCAGGCGCTGCGAATTGGACGAATTGGGCGAGCCGACCACGATCATCGCCTCCACCTGCGGGGCCACGCGCTTCACCGCCTCCTGGCGGTTGGTGGTGGCGTAGCAGATGTCCTCCCGGTGCGGCCCCACCACATTGGGGAAGCGCCGTTTCAGCGCCTCCACGATCTCGCGGGTGTCGTCCACCGAGAGCGTCGTCTGGGTGACATAGGCGAGGTTCGCGCCGAGCGCAGGGTCCAGCTTCTCCACGTCGGCGATGGTCTCCACCAGGGTGATGGCGCCCTCGGGCAGCTGGCCCATGGTGCCGATCACTTCCGGATGGCCGGCGTGGCCGATCAGCGCCACATGGCGGCCGCGGCGGCGATGGACCTCGGCCTCGCGGTGCACCTTGGTGACCAGCGGGCAGGTGGCGTCAATGGCGAAGAAATTGCGGCGCGCCGCCTCCTCCGGGACGGAGCGGGGCACGCCGTGGGCGGAGAAGATCACCGGCGCCGTGGTGTCCGGAATCTGGGACAGCTCGTCGACGAACACCGCGCCCTTCCGGCGCAGGCTTTCCACCACATACTTGTTGTGGACGATCTCGTGGCGCACGTAGACCGGCGGGCCGTACAGCGCCAGGGCCCGCTCCACCGCGTCGATGGCGCGCACCACGCCGGCGCAGAAGCCCCGCGGGGCGCAGATCAGCACGTCAAGCCGGGGTTTGGGGGAGCGGGCCTGCGAAACGGCGCCCTTCATCGAACGGTCGTCCTGTTAGGTCAGCCGGCGGCGACGGCCGGCGCATGGGCCATGATGCAGTCCCCTTGTCGCATAAAGTCGCCACGACCGGAACCGCCGCGCGACGCCCCCGGCGCCGCAGTCACGCGCCCTGACGCCGCGGCGTGAGCGTTCCGCCGCAAGGCCCCGGCCCCTCCCCGCGCGGCGGCGCGGCGGCGCCCCGCGCATGGCGGCCGCCGGGCGCGCGGAACAGCGCATGAATCACTTGCGTCGGCGGCGGAGCGGGGTGAGCATGCGCCGCGCCTCCCGCACGGGAGGGCGCGCAGCAAACGCGGCGTCCGGGCGCAACCCCGGCGCCCGCCGTCCGCCGCCGGGGAACGCATGACTGACGCCGCCACCCACATCAGCCTCGTCAAGCCGGTGCTCGTGTTCTGCGCCGCCGCCGCCGTGGCGGTGCCGCTGTTCCGGCGCATCGGCCTCGGCGCCATCATCGGCTATCTCGTGGCCGGCGTCGCCATCGGGCCCTGGGGCCTGCAGCTGGTGTCGGAGGCCGAATCCATACGCGGCGTGGCCGAATTCGGCGTGGTGCTGCTGCTGTTCATCATCGGGCTGGAGCTGAAGCTCTCCAGCCTGTGGTCCATGCGGCGCGACATCTTCGGCCTTGGCGGCGCGCAGCTGCTGCTGTGCGGCGCGGCGCTGGCGGGCGGGACGCTGCTGGCCGGCTACGGTCCCAAGGAATCGGTCGTCGCCGGCATGGCGCTGGGGCTCTCGGCCACGGCCATCGCCCTCGGCATTCTCGGCGAGCGCGGCGAAACCCGCTCCCCCTATGGCCAGCGCGCCTTCGCGGTGCTGCTGTTCCAGGACCTGTCCATCGTGCCGATCCTGGCCATCGTGCCGCTGATGGCCAACGTCACCGCCGCCGGGCCGGAGCCGCTGTCGCAGCAGCTGGCCGACGTGGGCATGGCGGCGGGCACCATCGTCGCCATCGTGCTGGCCGGCCGTTACCTGCTGAACCCCATCTTCGCCATTCTGGCGGCGAGCGGCGCGCGCGAGGTGATGACCGCCGCGGCGCTTCTGGTGGCGCTGGGCGCGGCGGTGCTGATGGAGGCGGTGGGCCTCTCCATGGCCATGGGCGCGTTCCTCGCCGGCGTGCTGCTGGCGGAGTCGAACTTCCGCCACCAGCTGGAGGCGGACATCGAGCCGTTCCGCGGCCTGCTGCTCGGCCTGTTCTTCATGAGCGTGGGCATGTCCATCAATCTCGGCCTGGTGGCCGCCCACGCCCTCGCCCTCGCGCTCGCCGCCATGGCCATGGTGGCGCTGAAGATCGCCATCGTCTCCGGCATCGCCCGCGTCTCCGGCTCGTCGTGGACGGACGCGCTGCGCATCGGCGCGCTGCTGGCCACCGCCGGCGAGTTCGCCTTCGTGCTGTTCCCCACTGCCGAGGAATACGGCCTGCTCACCGCCGACCATTCCCAGATGCTGGTGTCGCTGGCGGCGCTGTCGATGATGCTGGCGCCCATCGCCGCCCGGGCGATCGACGCCGTGCTGTTCCGGCGCGCGGGAGAGGCGGAGACCACGCCCGACGACGCGCCCGAGGCCGCCGGCGAGGGCGCGGAGGGCGGCGTCATCGTCATTGGTTTCGGCCGTTTCGGCCAGGTGGTGAACCAGGTGCTTCTGGCCGCCGGCGCGGACGTGACGGTGATCGACCACAACATCGCCCGCATCCGCGAGGCGGGGCGCTTCGGCTTCCGCGTCTATTACGGCGACGGCGCCCGGCTTGACGTGCTGCACGCCGCCGGCGCCGCCCGGGCGGCGGTGATCTGCATCTGCATCGACCACGCGCCCACCGCCACCTTCATCGCCGGGCTGGCGCACGAGCACTTCCCGCAGGCGCGCACCATCGTGCGCGCCATCAACCGGCCGCACGCCATCGAGCTGATGCAGCTTCCGGTGGACTACCAGGTGCGCGACACCTTCCATTCGGCGCTGGAGCTGGGCCGGGCGACGCTGGAGACGCTCGGCGTGACGCCGGCGCAGGCGCGCGAGCTGCAGGAGGACGTGCGCAAGCGCGACATCGCCCGCCTGGAGCTGCAGAAGGAGAGCGGCGCCATGGGCGGGGCCGAACTGCTGCACGGCGCGGCGGTGCGCCCCGAGCCGCTGCTGAAGCCGCGTCGCCAGGCCCGCGGCCTCGACGCCGCCAGCCGCGGCCTGCTGGAGCCGGCGACCGGCGAGAGCGCGTCCGACGCGCTCATCAGCGACGCCCCCCGCCATCCGCTGAGCATCTGAAATTGCGTCGCGCCCTCCCCTGCCGGCGGACAGGCCGGCGGGCGCCGGCGCGGCCCCTGGCCCCGCGGGACCAGTCCCGGATGACGGAAAAGGCCGCCGGAGCGCTCCGGCGGCCTTTTCATTTCCTTTCCGGCCGGGGCGCGGACGTCAGCCCTGCCGCGCCTTCGCCTCGCGCGCCACGGCGCGATGGCCGATGTCGCGGCGGCAGAAACCGCCGGGCCAGACGATGCGGTCCACGGCGGCGTAGGCGCGGCGCTGCGCCTCGGTGACGCTGGGGCCGCGGGCGGTCACCGCCAGCACGCGGCCGCCGCTGGCGGTGAGCGCGCCGTCAACGAGCCTGGTGCCGGCGTGGAACACCACCGCGCCGTCGCCGGCGGCCTCCTCGACGCCGCGGATCACCGAGCCGGCCTTCACCGGACCGGGATAGCCGTCCGAGGCCATCACCACGGTCAGCGCCGCCTCCGGCGACCACGCCACCTGCTCCGGCGCCAGCTGGTCAAGCCGGCCGTCGATGGCGGCCAGCATCACCTGCACCAGGTCGCCCTGGAAGCGCAGCATCAGCACCTGGCATTCGGGATCGCCGAAGCGGGCGTTGTATTCGATCAGCTTCGGCCCTTCGCTGGTGATGATCACGCCGGCGTAGAGCACGCCCACATAAGGGGTTCCGCGCGCCGCCATGCCGGCGACGGTGGGGGCGATGATGCGCTCCATCACCTGGCGGCGCACCTCGTCGGTCACCACCGGCGCGGGGGAGTAGGCGCCCATGCCGCCGGTGTTGGGGCCGCGGTCGCCGTCGAACACGCGCTTGTGGTCCTGGGCGTCGCCGAAGGGAATGAAGGTCCTGCCGTCGCTGATGGCGAAGACGCTGGCCTCCTCGCCCACCATGAACTCCTCGATCACCACCGAGGCGCCGGCCTCGCCGAGACCGCCGCCGAACATCATGTCCAGCGCCTCCTCCGCCTGGGGCACGGTTTCGGCCACCACCACGCCCTTGCCGGCGGCAAGACCGTCGGCCTTGATGACGATGGGCGCGCCGTGGCGGCGCACATGGGCCCGCGCCGCCTCCAGACTGTCAAAACGCGCGAAGGCCGCGGTGGGAATGCCGAACTCGGCGCACAGCTCCTTGGTGAAGCCCTTTGAGCCCTCCAGCTGCGCCGCCGCCTTCGACGGTCCGAACACGCGGATGCCGGCGGCGGCGAGATCGTCGGCGATGCCGGCCACCAGCGGCGCCTCCGGCCCCACCACCACGAGGCCGACGTTCCTGCTGCGGCAGAACTCCGCCACAGCGGCGTGATCGCTCACGTCGAGCGCGACGTTCTCGCCGGCCGACGCCGTGCCGGGGTTGCCTGGGGCGACGTAAAGCCTGTCGCACGAGGGTGAAGCGGCCAGCTTCCACGCCAGCGCATGTTCGCGACCGCCAGAGCCAATAAGCAGGATATTGATGGGCATGTTCATGCGCGGGCTTATAGAGCAAATCCGCGCCCGCTGGATAGCGGCGAGAGCGCCGCGCGCCGCCGCCTCCCGCTCATTCGCACGCCGGCTCGTCGCAGCGGCGCATGGCCGCCACCATCCGCCGCAGCGTCTCGCGCCCCGGATAGCCCTGCACCGCCACCCCGCCGATGACGAACGACGGCGTCGCCGCCAGCCCCAGCGCCCGCGCCAGGCGCATCTGCGCCTCCAGCGCGGCGGCAGTGGCCGGGTCGCGGGCCATGCGCTCCACGTCCGCCATGGTGACGCGCGCGCCGGCCGGGGCGACGGCGCTCACCCGCCCGTCGATCGCCACCCGCGCCGCCGCCAGCGCCGCGGCGCCGTCCGCCCGGCGCCGGCGCGAATACATGGCGCGGTAGAAGTCATAGGCCACCTGCGGGCCCATCAGCCGGGTCAGGGCCAGCTCCACCTTCGCCGCCTCGACCGACGCCGCCGACAGCACCGGATTGTTCATGAAGCCGATGCGCACGTCGTCGGCCTCCGCCAGCAGGGCGTGCAGGTCCTGCGCCGCCGCCTGGCACCACGGACAGTTGTAGTCATGGACCTCGACGAAGGTCACCGTGGGCTGGGCCGCGCCAGTCCACACGATGCCCGGCAGGCTGTCCAGCTCCTGGGTCAGCTCCACCGGCAGGCGCATGTTGGGCAGCTTCGCGCCGGAGGCGTCCTTCAGGTCGAACCACTGGCTGGGCCCCCCGGCCACGGCCCGGCCGGCCAGAATGGCGGTCAGCGCGCCGGCTCCGGCCGCCAGCGCCGCACGTCGGTCAATCATGGACATGACGGTATTCCTGCCTGCGCCTGGCTCCCTGACCGGACGCAGGACACCGATCGGCGATCATTGCGGCGCCGGCAAGGCGCCCCCGGGGGCCGGCCGGCGGCGGGGCCGCCGCCCCTGACGCGCCTCCCGCGGCGCGGCTGGCCGCCTCACTGCAGCGTGGCCAGCAGGCCGGCGAACAGCCGGCCGCGGCTGGCGAGCGAGCTCACCAGGATGTGCTCGTTCAGCGTGTGGGCGCCGGCGCCGAGCGCCCCGAGCCCGTCCAGGGTCGGCACGCCGAGGGCGCCGGTGAAATTGCCGTCAGAGCCGCCGCCCTGGCTGGCGTGGGGCAGGTCGAAGCCGAGGTCCGCGGCGATGGCCCTGGCCCGTTCGTACAGCGCCATGGTCCCCGCGTCCGGCTCCCACACCGGGCGGGTGACGCCGCGGGTCACGGTGAAGCGCACGCCGTCGCGCTCGCCCTCCAGCGCCAGCATGGCGGCGACGCCGGCGTCGAGATCCTTCTGCCGGCGCGCCATGCTCAGCGCCTCGGCGGTGCAGACGCTGGGCACGCAGTTGACCCACTGTCCGCCGTTGATGACGCCGACGCTGAAGGTGCAGTCGGCGGTGGTCATGGCCTCGATGGCGAGAATCTGGCGGGCCATTTCGCGAATGGCCGAGCGGCCGGCGGAAAGCTGCGCCCCGGCGTGGCTGGGCCGTCCCTCCGCCCGCAGGTTGAAGCGGGCGATGGCGTAACGGCCGGTGACCACGCCGTTGTCCGTGAGCGAGGGCTCGGGCACCAGCACGTAGCGGTTGCGCAGGGCCTCCTGCTCGATGAGCTCGCGGGCGGAGGGGGTGCCCACCTCCTCGTCCGGCGTGAACAGCACCGTCACCGGCAGCGGCGTCTGGACGCCGGCGCGGGCCAGCTGGCGCAGGGCCTCCAGGGCGAGATAGTTGCCGCTCTTCATGTCCATGACGCCAGGGCCGAAGCATTTGTCGCCCTCGCGCCGCACCGGCAGGCGCTCCAGCGTCCCCACCGGATGCACGGTGTCGAAGTGGCCGCAGATCAGGACGCCCGGCTCGCCGGCGCGCGGATGCGGCAGGCGGGCGCGCACGCAGCCGGCGAAGCCCATGCGGCCGGGAATGCGTTCGATGACGGCGCCCATGGCGGCGAGGTCGATGCTGGCCAGGTCCAGCATGCGGTTCACCGCGGCGGCGTCATGGGTGGGACTCTCGCACAGCACCCAGGGAATCAGCCCCTGGAGCATGGCTTCCGCGTCGAAAGGCAGGGCGGCGAAATTCACGGCGTTCCTCCCCGGGGCTGCGGCGCGCCGCGCCGCCCGCCGGCGCGGCGCGCTCCGGCGGGCCGTCGCGCAGGACGCCCGACTGGCCCCGTCATTGTCTCCGGCCGCCGCAGGGCAGGCCGGACACCTGACGATAGTCTTAGTTACGGCGGAAATGAAATCCGTTACTTCCATAATACAGGGAGGAAAGCATGCAGCTGTTGTTGGGGTTCAGCCGCAGCGTCGACGGCGTGAGCCGCTGGCTCGGCCGGCTGTCCAGCGTGCTGGTTCTCGTCACCGTGCTGGTGAGCGCGGGCAACGCCGGGGTCCGCTACCTGTTCCATTACAGCTCCAACGGCCTGCTGGAGTTCCAGTGGTATTTCTTCGGCGCCATGGTGATGCTGGGCGCGTCATGGACGCTGGCCTGCAACGGACACGTGCGCGTGGACGTAATCTACGGAACGGTGTCCGACCGGGCCCGGCTGTTGATCGACATCACCGGCCTCACCGTCTTCCTGCTGCCGGTCACGGTTTTCCTCACCATCATCTGCTGGCGCTATTTCCTGGTCTCATGGCAGTCCCAGGAACACTCCCTGAACGCCGGCGGCCTGGTGCTGTGGCCGGCCAAACTGCTGCTGCCGCTCGGGTTCTTCATGCTCGTGCTGCAGGGGCTGAGCGAACTCATCAAGCGCGTGGCGGCGCTGCGCGGCCTCATCGTCCTCGACAGCAAATACGCAAAACCCCTGCAGTGACGGGACGGACGGGAGGGTCCGGCGCGCGGGAGAGGCGGACCGGATGTTCGAGTACGGCGTTTTCCCGCCCCTGATGTTCTTCGGCATGATCTGCTTCATGCTGGCCGGCTTTCCGGTCGCCTTTACGCTGGCGGCGGTGGGGCTGGCCTTCGGGATGCTCGGCGTGTGGACCGGCCATTTCAACGCCGACTTTCTTTCCGCGCTGCCGCTGCGTTTTTTCGGCGTCATCTCCAACGACCTGCTGCTGGCGATCCCGTTCTTCACCTATATGGGCGCCATTCTGGAGCGCTGCGGCCTCGCCGAAGACCTGCTTGAGGGCACGGGCAAGCTGTTCGGCGGCGTGCCCGGCGGCCTCGCCTTCGCGGTGATCGTGGTGGGCGCCATCCTCGGCGCCATCACCGGCGCGGTGGCCGCATCGGTGATCGCCATGGGCGTGATCTCGCTGCCGGTGATGATGCGCCATGGCTACGACATGCGCCTCGCCACCGGCGTCATCGCCGCCTCGGGCACCATCACGCAGCTCATTCCGCCGTCGCTGGTGCTGGTGGTGCTGGCCGACCAGCTCGGCCGCTCGGTGGGAGACATGTATCTGGGCGCCATCGGCCCGTCGCTGCTGCAGGTGCTCATCTTCCTCCTCTACGTGGCGGTGCTGGCGCTGCTGCGGCCCAACGCCATGCCGCCGCTGCCGCCGGAGGCGCGCGGCGAGCTGGACTGGCGGCTGGCGGGGCGCGTGCTGTGGGGCATGATCCCCTCGGTGGCGCTGATTTTCCTGGTGCTGGGCACGATTTTCCTTGGACTGGCCACGCCGACGGAGGCGGGCGCCATGGGCGCCGTGGGCGCGCTGGCGCTGGCGGCGCTGCACCGGCGCCTCACCTGGAGGCTGTGCTGGGAGGGCATGGAGAACACCATGCGCATCACCGCAATGGTGGTGTTCATCCTCATCGGCTCCACCTGCTTCAGCCTGGTGTTCCAGGGCATGGACGGCGGCCGCTGGATCGAGCACATGCTCTCGCACCTGCCCGGCGGCCAGACCGGTTTCCTGATCTTCGTCAACATCTTCATTTTCCTGCTGTCGTTCTTTCTCGACTTCTTCGAGATCGCCTTCATCGTCATTCCGCTGCTGGCGCCGGCGGCGGCCAGGCTGGACATCAACCTGATCTGGTTCGGCGTGCTGATCTGCGTGAACATGCAGACCAGCTTCATGCACCCGCCCTTCGGCTTCGCGCTGTTTTACCTGCGCGGCGTCGCCCCGCGGGAGGTGAAGAGCGCCGACATTTACTGGGGCGCCGCGCCCTGGGTGATCATGCAGCTGATCCTGGTGGCCATCGTCATCTTCTGGCCTTCGTCCGTGACCTACTGGCTGGGGGAGGTGAAGCTGATCGACGACAGTGCGGTGGAGCAGCAGTTCCGCAGTCTTGGCGGCGGGCAGGACACGCCGGCCGCCCCCGGCGGCTTCGGCGGCCAGGACGACCCGCCGCCGCTGAAATTCGATTAGGCGCAGGGCCTGCGGCCGCCAGCACGCCCGTCGCCGCCTTTCTCTCGCCCGCCCCTTCCCCGGTCATGCCCGGGCCGGCCGCAAGGGTCCTTTACACGGCCCGGCCGCGGCGACGCGGCGCCCTCCCATGGACGCCCGCGTCATGCCCCGCCATGACGCGGGAAATCGGGGAGCGCGAAACCGGAACAGGAAAAGCGGGAGAGGGAAAGGTAAAGGCGGCGGGCAGGAACGGCCGCGCGCGGACCGGACGCCCGGCGACGCCGCACGGCGACGACACGGCGAACGCGGAACAGGGAAACCCCGCCGGAGGGGACGCAGCCGCCGCGCCGGCGGCGGATCAACGCCTGGCGCGCAGGCCGGGCCGCCGCGCCGGGCCCGCGTGCCCGCCCCGGCCCCGCCGCCCGGGCGGACCTCACCAGTGCGGCGGGCGGGTCACCGGCGCCTCGGGCGCAAGCTGCTCCTCCAGCGCCAGCAGGCGCCGCGTCAGGGCGTCCACCTTGCGCGTGAGCTGGTCGATGTCATGCCAGTGGCCGGCGACCACCTGGGACAGCTCCTCGATGGTCTTCTCCTGCTCGGCGACGCGAATCTCGAGCTCGGTGATGCGCTGCGCGTCCGTCATGGGAAATCCTCCTGCAAGCCGGCGCCACTCTTTCGGGCATACCCTGAAACGCGCCGCGGCTCCAGCCTGTCGCGCCAGGGCGACGGGCCGCCGCGCCCGGCCGTTCCGGCGGGGTCCGGCCCGGCGAAGCGCGGCCGGCGCGGAAGCGACGGCCGGGTCAGGCCGCCCCGCGGGCCGCCGTCGCGCCGCCTCTGGCCATGGCGGCGCCGCGCTGTCATAGTCGGCGGCGGACGCACCCGCCGCGGCCGCCATGCCCCGGCGACGCGTCCGGTCAACGGCAGGGCGCGCCGGCCGCACGCCGCGGAGCCGGCGCCAGCCCGCGCAACAGGAGCACGCCATGACCGGAAATCCGTCCCGCCAGCCCGCGCGGCTGGTCCTGTCCCGTTTCCCTGCCCCAGCCGGCGTCATCCTGCTGGCGAGCGATGAAAACGGCGTGCTGCGCGCCCTCGACTGGGAGGGATATGAAGCGCGCATGCAGCGGCTGCTGCGCCGCCACTATCCGGCGCTGCGCCCCGCGGAAGGCCAGGCCCCCGCCGCCATCGCCGACGCGCTCGACGCCTATTTTTCCGGCGAGCTCGCGGCGCTGGACGCCGTGCCCGTCGCCACCAGCGGCACGCCGTTCCAGCAGCGGGTATGGGCGGCGCTGCGCCAGATTCCGCCGGGCGAAACCCGCAGCTACGCGGAGCTGGCCACGATGGCCGGCGCCACGCCGCGGGCCGTGCGCGCCGTCGGCCAGGCCAATGGCGCCAACCCCATCGGCGTCGTGGTTCCCTGCCACCGGGTGATCGCCAGCGACGGCAGCCTCGGCGGCTACGCCGCGGGCCTGGCGCGCAAGCGCTGGCTGCTCACCCACGAAGGCGCCGCCTTCCGCGACCACGACGCGCCCGTGGCCCTGCCGCTGTTCGCCATGGCCACGGCGGCGGGCGTTCCGGCGCCGGCCTGAGACGCGCCGCCCGCGCCGGCCGGCGAAGCGCCCGCAAAAAAGCAGGCCGGCGCGGCGGACTGCGCGGCGCGCACGCCGGGCGGGGTGACGCTCGCCGCCGGGCTCAGCCTGCGAGCCTGTCCCGCACCAGCTCCAGCAGCGATCCGCCGGTATAAAGGGCCGTGGCCACGCCGGCGGCGGCGCCCGCCTGCATGTCGCTTTCCCTGTCGCCGACCATCAGGCTGCGGTCGCGATCCACCGGCCACTGCGCCATCAGGTCCAGCAGCATGCCGGGCTCCGGCTTGCGCCGGCGGCAGGCGTGGCTGAAGGCGGCCACCGTTCCCTCCGGGTGATGCGGGCACCATTCGATGGCGTCGATATGGGCGCCGATTTCGAACAGCGAGCGCTGCATGGCGCGGTGAAACGCCAGCACCGCAGCCCCGTCGTAATAGCCGCGCGCCACCCCCGCCTGATTGGTGACCACGAAGACGAAATAGCCGTGGTCATTGGCCCAGCGGATGGCCTCGCGCGCGCCGGAGTTCCACTGCAGGTCCCCGGGACGGTGGGTGTAGCCGGCGTCGACGTTGAGCGTGCCGTCGCGGTCGAGGAACAGCGCCGGGCGGGTGCGCGCCCGCTGCAGGCCCCGCTCCGCCGCGGCGAAGGTTTCCGGAACGCCGATGTCGATGAAAAACCGCCCCGGCTGCGCCGCGTGGGCGACCACCGCGCCGGCGCTGGCCAGACCGGGCAGCACGTCCTTCTCCAGCGACGCGGCGCCGCGGGCCGGCAGCGCGTCGACGACGGAGCGGTCGATGATGTAGACGCCCGCGTTGATCAGCCCCGGCCGGCCGCTGGCGCCTGCGGTCTTCTCGGCGAAGGCCACGACCATGCCGTCCGCCGCGGTGACGCTGCCGTAACGGCCGGCGTCGTCCACGTGCTGCAGCAGCAGCGCCGCCTTCACCTGGGGGCGGGCGCGCCGCCGCGCCTCCCAGTCCGCCATGAAGCGGGTGAGGTCGGCGTCGATCCACGAATCGCCGTTGAGCAGCATGAACGTGGGATCGAGCGCATTGCGGGCGAAGCGCAGCGCGCCGCCGGTGCCGAGGGGCTCCGGCTCGACCAGCACCGCAATGTCGGCGCCGTAGCGGCGCGCGCCGTGATAGGCGGCGGCCACCTGCTCGCCGAAGCGTCCGGCCAGCAGCAGGATGCGCTCCACGCCGAAACGGGCCGTTTCCTGGATCAGGTGCTCAAGGAAGGGGCGGCCCGCCACCGGCAGCATGGGCTTGGGAGTCGAAGCGGTGAGCTCGCCAAGCCGCGTGCCGAGGCCGCCGCACAGGATTACCGCCTGGGCGAGCAAAGCGTGTTCTCCACGATGGCGCAGATCAGGTGGCCGATGGCGATGTGGGCCTCCTGGATGTGGTTGGTGCGCTCATGGGGGACGCGGATCATCAGGTCGGCGACGGCCTCCATGCGGCCGCCGCTGGCGCCGGTGAGGCCGATGGCGTAAACGCCCATTTCCCTGGCGCAGGCGAAGGCCTTCACCACATTGGCGCTGTTGCCGCTGGTCGACATGCCGAACAGCACGTCCCCGGCCCTGCCGACGCCGCGCAGCTGGCGGGCGAACACGTCGTCATAGCCGTAGTCGTTGCCGATGGCGGTGAGCGCCGAGGTGTCGACGGTGAGTGAGAGCGCCGCCATGGGCTCGCGATCAAACAGGAAGCGGCCCATGAGCTCGGCGGCGAGGTGCTGGGCGTCGGCGGCCGAGCCGCCGTTGCCGCAGAAGATAACCTTGTTGCCGTTGCGCAGCGCCGTCATCCAGGCCTCTGCGGCCCGGGAAATCTCCGGCGCGAGCGCGTCCAGCAGCCCCATGAGCCGCTGCGTCTCGGCGAAATATTCGCGGATGAACGCCGTCTGGCGGTTGGCCGGATCCGTCACTGTCGTCCCTTCATCGTGTCCGCCGCCGGTCTCGCGAACGAAGCCGGACGGGCGCCCTCTCCTGTCGCCACGGCCCGCGCGGCGGACTCACTCCGTCCTGACGCGCGCGAACATGGCCGCCATGGCCGCCTGGGCCGCGGCCAGGAAACTGTCGTACCTGCGCCGGCTGGTTTCGGCCAGCTCCGCGAGGCGCGCCGGATCGTCCCGCAGGGCGAACAGCGTCTGCGCCAGGGCGTCGAGATCCTTGTGGCCGTGCAGGGGATGCCCCGTCTCGATGCCCTTGGCGCCCCAGGCGGTGGTCACCAGCGGCATGCCGTAGGCCATGGCCTGCACGGTCTTCACATTGATGCCCGTGCCCATGGTGACCGGCGACGCCACCAGATCGACGCTGCGATAGAAGTCGCCGATGTCTTCAACGAAACCGCACATGGTCACCCACGGCCGCGCGAACAGCGCCTGATCCGCCGCCGGCAGGTCGCGGACCATGTTCTTGACCTGGCCGGCGATCCGCACCGAGAACGGCGGCCCCCCGGCGCCGGCGCGCCGCTCCACCGCCTTCAGGAAATCCAGGGTGATGGCGAGATTGATGCGGTTGGCGCTGGCCACGAGCCCCACGACGTCGAGCTTCGTGAACGGGCGCTCGACATAGCGCGCGTCCTCCACGTGCGGGATGACGATGGCGCTGTTCCGTCCGGTGACGGCGTTGAAATAGTCCGCCTCCTCCTGCCGGCGGGCCACCACGATGTCCGCGCGGCGCAGATAGGCGCCCTCCTCCTCCGGCGTACAGGAGAAAAACTCCAGCTTCTGGTTGTTGCGCCGCAGCATCTCGTAGCGGTCGCCCATCTTGTCGTGGGTGTCGATGACCTTGAGGATGTGCGCCGGCACGTATTCCAGCAGCCGCGACTGGAACACGTAGGAGCAGAACACGACGTCGATGTCGTACTTGCGGCACAGCAGCTGGATGCGCTCGCCGGTGCCCTCCTGGTACCAGCCGTCGAAGGGCACGTTTTCGTCGTGGGCGTTAAACGGACAGGAGTTTGGCAGCAGGTCAAGGCTGTCCCACGCCGCCTTCATCTGCTCCAGGTCGGTGGCCGAGTACATGCCGCTCTCCAGCAGCACGAAATGAACCTTGTGGCCCATGGCCTGGAAACGGCGGGCGAACGACTGGATGGTCGCCTGGTTGCCGTGGCTGTCCGGATGCGAAGGAAACGGGCTGAAGTAGAGCACGTTCAGCCGGCCGCTCCGGCGACGCGCGACAGCCGGCGCCGGAGGCCGGCGTTCGGCGTGAGCGGCCGCCACCAGCGGCTCGACGCCGGCCGGCAGGTGATCCCGGACGAACTCCTCGCGCCATTTTTCCAACAGTTTCACGCCATTCACGCGAGACATCCGGCGTGGGGCCGACGCCTGATCCGCCGCGTAGGAGCCATGCTCGAAGTGGATGACGCGCGACGCGGGCGCGCAAACCACCATATGGCCCCGCGCCCGCGCCGCCATGGCGAGATCGGAGTCCTCGCAATAGGCGGGAGCGTAACGCTCGTCGAAGCCGCCGACCTCATCCCAGAAGGAGCGGCGGACGAGCATGGCGGCGCCCGTGACGTAATCCGTCTCCCGCACCCCCTGCCAGAACGGACCGGCGGGATGGGCGCCGCGGCCGACAGGCGTCGCCGAGCCGTCCGAATGCAGGACCGCGCCGCAATCCTGAATCGTCCCGTCCGGGTAGAGCAGCAGCGAGCCGGCGATGGCGACCCGCCCGTCCTCCATGGCCGCCATCAGCGGCTCCAGCCAGCCAGGCAGCGCCACCGTGTCGTTGTTGAGGAACAGCAGGCGCCTGCCGCGGGCGGTCGCAGCCGCCTTGCGGCAGTTGCGCAGGAAGCCGACGCTGCTGTCGTTGCGCGTCACGCGCAGACCGGGGAAAAGCGTCTGCGCCTGAACGGTTTCGTCACTGGAGGCGTCGTCGGCCAGAATGACCTCGTAGCTCCCGGCGAAATCACGCAGCGCCTGCTGCGCCGAGACGAGACAGTTCCGGGTCAGCCGCCACTGGTTATGGACCGGAATGATGATGGAGACGTCCACGACGTCGCCGTCAAACGTCCGGAACCCGGCCGGGTCCGGCGCCTGCGCCGCGATCCAGCCGGCGTAGAGGCGCGGCGGCAGCACATGCGCCTCGTCCAGCAGACGCGCGAGCGCGCGCAGGTTCGCCTCCGCCCCGAATTTCCGCGCCACGAGGGCGCGGCCGCTGGCGGAAAGCCGGCGCCACAGCTCCGGGTCGCGGTATGCCTGGATCACCGCCTCCGCGAACGCGCCAGGATAGTCGGCCACCAGCGCGTCCTCCCCGGGGCGGATGTCCATGCCCTCGGCGGCGATGGCCGTGCAGACGGTGGCGACGCCCGCGCCCATGGCCATGGCGACCTTGCCCTTGATGCCGGCGCCATAAAGCAGCGGGGCGACGGCGACGCGAAAGCCCGCCAGCGCCGGCGCCAGATCTTCAACATAGCCGACGAATTTCACGCCCGGCCGTTCGCCGAGGGCGCGCACGCTCTCCGGCGCCTCGGCGCCAAGAATGTGGAACGTCGCCTCCGGCAGGGCGGCGCGCACCCGCGGCCACACCTCATCCACGAACCAGCGCACGGCGTCCACGTTGGGCGCGTGGGCGTAGCCGCCGAGAAAGAAGATGTCGGCGCGGGCGCCGAACGGCGGCGGGTCCTGCGCAACATCGCCATACAGCGCCGGGAACACGGAGATGCGGTCGGCGCCCACATGCGCGGAGACGTAAGGCGCTTCGGCCGGACTCACCAGCGCGACATGATCGGCGGCCTGCATCATGGCCAGTTCGCGCCTGGCCGTCGCCTCCGCATGTCCGAGCTGCTCCGGACTGCCGGAGAGCTCCGCGCCGCGCCGCTCCCGCAGGAAGGCGAGATCGGGCGCGTGGAAAATGACCCGCGCGTCCGGCGCATGCATGCGGACATAAGGCAGGATGGCTTCCGCCGTCTCGATGCGGATCAGGTAGAACGCGCCGAAATCGCCGCCATGGGCCAGAAGAAAGGCGCGCACGTCCGGATAGCCGTCCCGGGCGGTGACGACCCTGGCTCCGGCGGCTTCGAGCATGTTCCGGCTGGCGGGGTTCTCCGCCATGTCGAGCGGGCAGAAAACCACCTCGAAGCCGAGCCTCGCCAGGTCCCTGACCAGACCGGCGGTCGCCCTTTCGCCAGCGGAGACGTCCGGACGCGGCAGCCGGAAATCGGAGACGAAGATACGGCCGGCGCGGGCGGGATCGGTGATGAGCGGAACGTCGGTCCGGCTGGCGCGGGCGGCCAGCGTGGCATCCATAAAGGCGCGGATATACGGATCGCGCCGGTCGGCGCCGTTGCGCAGCCGGGCGGCGAGATCCGGCCTGAACAGTCCGGTCGCCGCCGCCGCCCAGCGCATGCCCTGGACAAGCAGGCGGGCTTTCAGCGGCACCCGCCCCAGATTTTCCCACGCGCGCAGCGCGAGGTCATCCACGGGCCGGCCGATGGCCGCCAGCGCGTCGCGCCGGAACTGCTCCGGCTGGTTATGGATGAACGAGCGGCGCAGTTGCAGCACCCGGTTCTCGTCCATCGTGTCCTGAAGCAGCAGCTGCAGCCTGCGGACCTGGCGCTTGGCGAAGCGCAGGAACGGGCGGTGCGGCCGGGCGTAGGTCGCCACCAGCTCGTCAACCAGCCGCGCGTGCGACGCGGCCAGCAGGGCGTTGTCACGCTGCAGACGCCGGACGAGCTCCTCCTGCCGCGCGAGCAGACCCTGCAGCTCCACCGCCATCTCCGTCGCGACGCTCTCCTCCCCCGCCCCGGACGCCGGAACGCCTGCGGCGACGCGCTCCCCCGCGTCCGCTCCCGTTACGCCGGAAGCCTCATCCGTCGACGGCGCCCGCGGTGTCTCGCTGCTCATGCTTTCGCCCATCCCCCTGCCCCGGACATCGACGTTCTCGCGACGCCGGCGTCCGAAAATCTGGCGATCCTGACTGGACCGTCTCTTTGGCCTGACCGGCACGCCCGTTCAAGCGGTAATGTCCGGCCGGCCCCGCCGCGCACGGGCGGCGGCTCGCGCGGACCGCGCCGCGCCGCAGGCGGGCGGCCGGCGCAATCCTGTTTCCGGTGCGGGGCGGCGCGGGTCACTGGCGGAAAACGCCCCTGCCCGCGGCGCGGGCGGGCGACCGCGGCGGCTGCGGCTCAGTACAGCAGGCGCGCGCGGATGGTTCCCTCGATGGCGCGCAGGTCGGCCACCGCGGCGGCGGCGCGCTCGCGGCCGCCCTCCACGTCCAGCACCACATAGCCGATGTCGCCGGCGGTCTGCAGGTACTGGGCGCTCACGTTGAGCCCGTGGCGCGAGAACGTCTCGTTGATGCGCAGCATCACGCCCGGAACGTTGCGGTGCACGTGAATGAAGCGCGCGCCATGCGGCGTGGTCGGCAGCTGCACCTGCGGGAAATTCACCGCGCCGATGGTGGAGCCGACGTCGGAATATTCCACCAGCTTGCGCGCCACCTCGGCGCCGATGCGCTCCTGCGCCTCCTGGGTCGAGCCGCCGATGTGCGGCGTCAGGATGACGTTGGGCAACCCCTGCAGCGGCGAAACGAACGGCTCGCGGTTGGAGCCCGGCTCCACCGGGAACACGTCGATGGCCGCTCCGGCGAGATGGCCGTCACGCAGGGCGGCGGCGAGGGCCTCAATGTCCACCACCTTGCCGCGGGCGTTGTTGATGAGATAGGCGCCCTTCTTCATGGCGCGGATCTCGGCCTCGCCGATCATGCCGCGCGTCACCGGCGTGTCCGGCACGTGCAGCGACACCACGTCGCTCTGCTCCAGCAGCGCGCGCAGCGTCTCCACCGGCTCGGTGTTGCCGTAACGCAGCCGGTCGGTCTGGTCGTAGTAGATCACCCGCATGCCCAGCGCCTCGGCGAGCTGCGACAGCTGGCTGCCGATGTTGCCGTAGCCGACGATGCCCAGGGTCTTGCCGCGCACCTCGAAGCTGCCGGCGGCGGACTTGTCCCACCGGCCGGCGTGGGCGGCGCGCGACCGCTCGGGAATGCGCCGCATCAGCATGATGATCTCGCCGATGGTCAGCTCGGCCACCGAGCGCGTGTTGGAGAACGGGGCGTTGAACACCGGAACGCCGCGCGCCGCGGCGGCCGGCAGGTTCACCTGGTTGGTGCCCACCGAGAAGCAGCCGATGGCGATGAGCCGCGGCGCGGCGTTGATGACCTCGGCGGTGAGCTGGGTGCGCGACCGCACGCCCACCATGCGCACCCCCTCCAGGGCCTTGCGCAGGTCCTCGCCGTCCAGGGCGCCGCTGAGGCGCTCGACGTTGGTGTAGCCGGCCGCGCGGAACAGCTCGACGGCGGTGTCGCTGATCCCCTCCAGCAACAGGACGCGAATCTTGTCTTTGGAAAGGGACAGTTGTCGTGACATCGGCATGTCTCTTGTCTGTGACGGAGCGACGCGCCGGCGGACGCCGCGCGCCTGTTTTCCGGTTCCGGATCCTTGTCCGGCAATACGGCCGGAGCGGGGCCGGAGCGCGACCCGCAGTCCCGGCGGGGGAGCGGACGCGCCCCGCTCATTATCACTTCGGGGCGCAAAAAGCCTGCACATTTACGCGAAGCCCGGCGTGGCGGGCGTCATGGCAGGGCTTCGCGCGCCGCATGCCGCCCGCAACGCCGGCCCCCAAATGCCGGCCCTCATGCCGGCGCGACGCCGCACGCTCCCGCCCGTCCCCTGGCCGGCGGCGGCGGCGACTGGCGGGCGCGGCGCCGCCGCCTTACAATGGCGCCATGGCCCCTTCCCGCAAGTCACGCAGCCGCGCCGCCGGCGACGGCGCGCTTCCCGACACGCCGCTGTTCGCCGGCACCGGCGCAGAAACCGCGCCCGCCGCAGAAGGCGACGCCGCCAGCGCCGCCTCCAACGCCCATGAGTGGACCGTCTCCGCCCTCTCCGGGGCGCTGAAGCGCACGCTGGAGGACCAGTTCGGCCATGTGCGGCTGCGCGGCGAGGTCAGCGGCTATCGCGGCCCCCACTCCTCCGGCCACTGCTATTTCGCCCTGAAGGACGACGGCGCCCGCATCGACGCGGTGATCTGGCGGACAGTTTTCGCCCGCCTGCGCGTGCGCCCCGAGGAGGGCATGGAGGTGATCGCCACCGGGCGGATCACCACTTTTCCCGGCCAGTCGAAATACCAGATCGTGGTGGAGCATCTGGAGCCGGCCGGCGCCGGCGCGCTCATGGCGCTGCTGGAGGAGCGCCGCCGGCGCCTCGCCGCCGAGGGGCTGTTCGACGAGGCCCGCAAGCGGCCGCTGCCGTTCCTGCCGCGGGTGATCGGCGTCATCACCTCGCCCACCGGCGCGGTGATTCGCGACATCCTGCACCGGCTGGCGGACCGGTTTCCGCGCCGGGTCATCGTCTGGCCGGTGCGGGTGCAGGGCGAAACCAGCGCCGCCGAGGTGGCTGCCGCCATCGCCGGCTTCAACGCCCTGCCGGAAGGGGCGCCGGACGCGCCGCTGCCGCGGCCGGACGTGCTGGTGGTGGCCCGCGGCGGCGGCTCGCTGGAGGACCTGTGGAGCTTCAATGACGAGGCGGTGGTGCGCGCCGCCGCCGCCAGCGCCATTCCGCTGGTCTCGGCCGTGGGCCACGAAACCGACTGGACGCTGATCGACCACGCCGCCGACCTGCGCGCGCCCACCCCCACCGCCGCCGCGGAGAAAATCGTGCCGGTGCGGCTGGAGCTGCTGGCGCAGCTCGCCGACCTGTCACGGCGCCAGACCGGAGCCATGGCGCGGCTCTCCCGCCAGCGGGCGGAGACGCTGCGCGCCCTCGCCCGCGCCCTGCCGCGCGGCCATGCGGCGCTGGAAGGGCCGCGCCAGCGGCTTGATCTGGCCGCCGCGCGCCTGCAGGCGGCGCAGCGCCGGCGCACGGAGACGGCGGCGCGCCGTCTGGCGCAGCTCGGCGGCGCGCTGGCGCGCCATTCGCCCTGGGCGGAGCTGCGCGCCCGCCGCGCCCGTTTCGACGCCTGCGCCGGCCGCGTCGCCGCCGCCTGGAGCCTCGCCGCCCGCCAGCGCCGGAACCGGCTGGAGATGCTGGACCAGATGCTGCGGACCCTGAGCTATCACGGCGTGCTGGCGCGCGGTTTCGCGCTGGTGCGCACGGCCGCGGGCGCGCCGGTGCGCTCGGCCGCCGGCGCGCCGCCCGGAACCCGGCTGGAGCTGCAGTTCGCCGACGGCGCGGTCAGGGCGCTGGCCACGCGCGATGACGGCGCGGCGCCGGAGGAGCCGCGCGGCGCCCCGGCGGGCGGGCGCCGGCGCGCGTCAAAACGCCGGACCGGCGGCGACGATGACATGCTGACGCTGGACCTGTA
The DNA here is from genome assembly GCF_042432745.1 of Camelimonas abortus. Lineage (NCBI taxonomy): Bacteria > Pseudomonadati > Pseudomonadota > Alphaproteobacteria > Hyphomicrobiales > Chelatococcaceae > Camelimonas > Camelimonas abortus. Next base: position 1,726,252 of record NZ_JBHLWR010000006.1, read on the forward strand.
ATAACGCCAGTAACCGCGCCGCCCCGGCCGGCGACGGCGGGACCGCGCAACACCGTTTTCGCCCGCCAGTGGGCGAGGAGCCTGAACGCATGACCAGATTCGACGCCGCACAGACCGAAGCGAAGCTGCACTATGAATCTGGCGACTACCGCGTCATCCGCGCCGGCGATTTCGTGCGCTGCGCCATCTCCGGCCGGCCGATCCCGCTGGACGAGCTGCGCTACTGGAGCGCGGAGCGCCAGGAAGCCTATTACTCCCCGGCCGAGGTGCTGAAGGCCCACGGCTACCGGCTCGGCGGCCGGAAAGAGGACGGCGGCCAGCCGGCGTAAGCCGCCGCGGGGCCCCTTCCCCGGGCCCCGCGCCAGACCGCCCGTCAGGAGGCGGCCGCGTTGCGGCGTCGCCGCCTGGCCCGGCTGGGCGCCGCAGGGCCCCGCGCGGCGCGGATCAGGAGGCCGTCGCAGGCCTGGGCCCAGCGACCAGCGCGCCGGCCAGCAGCGCGTCCACCTCCGCCACGTCGGCGAACTGCAGCGTCACCGGCAGCACGGTCATCTGCGCCAGCAGCGGCCGCAGCGCCGCGTCCGCCGCCATGCGCGCCGCGTCCTTGGCGGTGGTGACCAGCCGCAGCCCGCGGCGCGCCGCCTCCTCCACCAGCGGCGCGATCTCCGCCACGGTGAAGGGGTGGTGATCGCCGAAGGCGGCGAGCCGCGCCACCTCCGCCCCGGTTTCCTCGAGCGTCGCCACGAACTTGCCCGGCCGGCCGATGCCGGCCAGCGCCAGCACCCGCGCCCCGCCCAGCGCCGCCGCCACGTCCGGGTCTGGCGCGAGGCGCGCCCGCAGCACGGTCTTGCCCAGCAGGCGGGCCATGTCGGCCATGGCTTCGCCCGGCGGCCCCTCGCCCACCACCAGCGCCGCATGCACATGCGGCCACTGCGCGGCCAGCGGCGCCCGCAGCGGTCCGGCCGGAACCACCCGGCCGTTGCCGGCGCCCACGGCGCCGTCGATCACGGCGATGGCCAGATCCTTGACGATGGCGGGATTCTGCAGCCCGTCGTCCAGCACCGCCACGTCGGCGCCGTCGGCGCGGGCGGCCCTTGCGCCGGCCAGCCGGTCGCGGGCGACGAAGGTGGGCGCGACGGCGGCGAGCAGCATGGGCTCGTCGCCGGCCTCGCGGGCGGTGTGCGCGGCCGGATCGACGCGCGTCGCGCCGGAGCGGCGCGAGAGGCTTCCGCCGTGGCCGCGGGTGAGAAAGGCCGGCCGCGCCCCCAGCGCCGCCAGCCGCGCGGCGATGGCGAGAGCAGCGGGCGTCTTGCCGGCGCCGCCGGCGACGAAATTGCCGACGCAGATCACCGGCAGCGGGGCCCGCGCGCCGCGGCGCGCCATGCGCAGCGCGGTGAGCGCGCCATACGCCGCCGCCGCCGGGGCCAGCGCCGCCATCAGCGCCCGCGCCGGCGCGGCCGGTTTCGCGCTCCACCAGAACCCGGGTGTCCGCATCTGGCCGTTCTCCGCCCGTTCAGCCCTGCAGGAAGGCGCGCCCCGCCGGCAGGGGCCCGGCCGCCCGGCGCGCGACCCGCGCCGCGACTCAGAGCCGCTCCAGCTCCATCTGCAGGATATAGGGCTCGATCGCCTGCAGGGTGCGCTCCAGCGCGCCGCCGTAACGTTCAACCACGCCGGCGGCGGCGCGGGTCATGCGCCGGGCGCGGGCCTGGTCCTCAAGCAGCGCGGCGACGGTTCCGGCCAGCTCGTCGGGGTCGGTCACCGGCGCGGCGCCGCCGGCGCCGTCGAAGGCGGCGTAAACGTCATTGAAATTGTGAACGTGCGGTCCGTGCACGATGGGCGTGCGCAGCTTGGCCGGCTCGATGGGATTGTGGCCGCCGTGCTCCACCAGCGAGCCGCCGATGAACGCCGCCTGGGCGAGCCGGAAATAGAGGCCAAGCTCGCCCATGACGTCGACGATGTAGATCTCGGTCGCCGAGCCTGGGGCGTAGCCGTCCGAGCGGCGCATCACCTCCAGCCCCTCGGCCTCGGCGATGCCGGCGATTTCGGCGGCCCGCTGGGGATGGCGCGGAGCGATGAAGGTGAGCAGGTCCGGCCAGCGCTGCTTCAGCACCATGTGGACATAGCAGGCGATCTCGTCCTCGCGCCCGTGGGTGCTGGCGGCGAGCCACACCGGCCGGCCGCTCACCTGGCCCTGCATCAGCGCCAGCGTCTCGGCGTCGGCCGGCGGGGCCGGCGCGTCGAACTTCAGGTTGCCGGCGATGGTGACGCGCGGCGCGCCCAGCCGCGCCAGACGCTCGGCGTCGGCGGGGGTCTGGGTGAGGGCCACGTCGATGCAGCCCAGCAGCGCCCGGGCCGTCTTCGGCGCCCGCCGCCAGCGCCGGAACGAGCGCTCCGACATGCGGCCGTTGACGAGGATCAGCGGCACGCCGCGCTCCTCCAGCGCCATGATCATGCCCGGCCACAGCTCCGATTCGGCCACCAGCGCCAGGTCCGGCCGCCAGTGGTCGAGGAAGCGGCGCAGATAGCGCGGCGCGTCCAGCGGCGCGTACTGGTGAATGGCCCCCGGCGGCAGCCGCTCCGCCAGCACCGTGGCGGAGGTGACGGTGCCGGAGGTGACCAGCACGGTGAAACTGCGCTGGGTGAGCCGCTCGATGATGGGCAGGATGGAGATGGTCTCGCCGACGCTGGCGCCGTGCAGCCAGGCGATCCGCCCCGGCGGACGCGGAATGGCGGCGACGCCGCGGCGCTCGGCGAGACGGGCGGGATCCTCCTTGCCCCGCCGGCGGCGAGCCGCCAGCACCAGAGGCAGGAACGGCTCGGCGAGACCCATGCCGGCGCGGTACAGCCTGAGCGAAACAGGCATCGGGCTCATGAGCGGCGCTCTCCGTGTTTGCGGACGGCCCCGGCCGCGCCCTGGTCGCGGGCGGCGGGAACGGCCGCGCCGGGATCCTGCGAACCGACGAGGGCGTAGGCGCGCGCGTGCACGTCGTCGAGGCCTTTCTGCACGGCGAGGCGCGCCTGCTCCAGCTGTTCGTCGCCGGCGTCGGCGGGCACGCTCACCGGCTCGCCGATGACGATGGCTCCGCGCCCGAACGGCAGGCCGATGGAGGCGTGATCCCAGCTGTTGAAATCGATGCGGCGGCTGCTGACCACCGCCACCGGGCAGATGGGCCGGCCGGACATGCGCGCGAGGGCGATGATGCCCGGCCCGCACACGCGCGACACCTTGGGCACGTCGGCGGTCATCACCACCATTTCGCCGCCGGCGAGGGCCCGGGCCATGCTGATGAGGGCGCGCGCGCCGCCCTTGTCGCGGATCTGGCTGCGCCGGCGCGCGCCGGAGCCGCGGATGGCGCGCACGCCCAGATGGCGCAGGGCGATGGCGTTGAACTCGCCGTCGCCGGAGCGCGACACCAGCGCCGCGGCGGGATCCTGCGGCCGGCGGGCGAAGGGCACCATGAAATGCTGCCCGTGCCACATGGCGACGATCACCGGCATCTGCGGACCAATGCGGTCATAGATGTCCGGCGGGTCCATCTGGAACCGGGTCGTCGCCTGGACCAGGCGCAGGTAGCGCGCCAGCAGGAAGCCAAGGGTTTCCTGCACCGCCCGCGACCGCCCGATGCGCTTGATGAATCCCATATGCTCCGAACCATCCGTCCCTGGCGGCCCGCCTGCGGCCCTGGCGCGGGACGCCCGCCGGGCAGGCAGATGCTCCAGATCACCGAGTGCGGCGTGAAAAGCAAGGGATATCGGCGAAATCCGCCGCAATCGCGGCGGATTAACGCTGTCGCGCGGCGCTGGTGGACAACGCCTTTCCGGCCCGCCGGCCGCGGGCCGCACCCTCAGCCGCGGCCGCCATGGTCCGGGTCGATCAGCCGGTGGATGTGGACGATGAAGTAGCGCATCAGCGCGTTGTCGACGGTGCTCTGGGCCCTGGCCTTCCAGGCGGCGTAGGCGCTGGCGTAGTTGGGGAAAATGCCGACGATGTCCAGCCTGTCGGGATCCCGGAACTCGACCCCGTCGAGATCGACGAGTTCGCCGCCGAACACCAGGTGAAGAAGCTGATTGGACGGTTTGGACGAAGCGTTTGTCATTTGAGCCCCTGTAATGGCCAGTCAGTCGCACGGCGGCTGCAGGCGCGCGCCGCCCCTCCCCGGAACATGGCGGGTCTCCTCCCCTGCTGGCCCGCCGCCGCGCGCCGCGCCGCCCCATGGGCGGCGTCCCGGCGCGGACTCGCGGGCGGCGCGTCAGGACCAGCCGTTGCGGCGCATCAGGTCCTGCACGCCCTGCAGCACTTCCGCGTGCAGCGACCGGCCGGCGGAAACCAGCGCGCCGTGCTGCGGGTCGTGCAGGTTATACGTCGGAAGGAAGCCGTCCAGTCCTGTCAACGCGCCTCCCGCCTCTTCTATGAGCAAATCGGCCGCAGCGATGTCCCAATCACGGGCATTTGCTGAAACAAGCGCCACATCGATGTCGCCCGCCGCCACCCGCGCCAGCCGCAGCGCCAGCGACGGCAGCTTGGGCGTCTTCACCAGGTCGCCCGTGTAGTTCTCCAGCTGGTCCACCATCGGGCCGGGGCCGGCGGCGCGGGCGCCGCGCGCCGTCTCCCGGCGGGAGGCGAAGGCCGGCTGGCCGTTGCGCTGCGCCCCGCGCCCGCGGATGGCGCTGTAATGTTCGCCCAGCGCCGGCGCGTGGACAACGCCGATCACCGGCCGCCCGCCCTGGACGAGGGCGATGGATATGGTCCAGTGGCTGTCGCCGCGGCAATAGGCGCGGGTGCCGTCGATGGGATCGACCACCCAGCACAGGTCGTGCTGCAGGCGCGTGAGGTCGTCGCGGGTCTCCTCGGAGAGCCAGCCGGCGGCGGGCAGCGCCCGGGTGAGGGTTTCCATCAGATAGGCGTCGACGGCCTCGTCGGCGTCCGAGACCGGCGAATTGCCCGCCTTGTAGCGCACGCGGGCGCTGGTGGGCCGGCCGGGAACGAAGGAGGCCATGGCGATCTCGCCGCCGGCGACCGCCGCCTGGCGCATCACCTCAAGCAGCGCCTCGGCTCCGGCCGGGTCGCCGGCAATATCGCTGGTTGTGCTGCGCTGGACGATGGCTCTGCCCCCCGGAAACTGGACGTGCGGCCCGCCAGGCCGGCCGGAGCCGGCGGCGGACGGTGATTATCCCGCGACCGCAGGCCCGGACGCAAGAACGACGCGCGGGCGCGGCCGGACGCGGCGCAGCGCCGGCGCCCGCCGTTCAGACGAGGCGCGTCGCCGCGTCGGCCAGCAGGCCGGCCAGCAGGATCAGCCCGGCGTCGCGGTTGGAGCGGAACAGCCTGAGCGCCCGCTCCGGCGCGGCCGGATCGATTCCCCGCGTCTGCCACGCCAGATGCCCGGCGAATCCGGCGAGACCAAGGAAGCCCGCCACGCCGGCGCCGGCGCCGTACAGGGCGATGGCGAACAGGACCACGACGGCGGCGTAGAGCAGCCCGACCGCAAGGCGCACGCGGCGCCCGAACAGCCGCGCCGAGGAGCGGATGCCAACGAGCTCGTCGTCCTCCAGATCCTGGATGGCGTAGATGGTGTCGTAGCCGATGGTCCACAGCACCGCGCCGAGGTAGAGCGCGATGGCGGGACCGGCGAGCGCGCCACAGGCGGCCGCCCAGCCCATCAGCGCGCCATAGGCGAAGGCGAGGCCCAGCACCGCCTGCGGCATGTCGGTGACGCGCTTCATGAACGGATAGACCGCCACCGGCGCCAGCGACAGCAGTCCCAGCACGATGGCGAAGCGGTTGAAGCACAGCAGAACCGCAAGGCCGACCAGGCACTGCGCCGCCAGCGACAGGAACGCCTGGAAAACGGTGATCTGCCCTGAAGGCAGCGGCCGCATGCGGGTGCGGGCGACGCGGGCGTCCAGTTCGCGGTCGGCGATGTCGTTCCAGGTGGAGCCGGCGCCGCGCATGGCCACGGCTCCGATGAAAAACAGCGCCATGTGCAGCGGATCCGGCCAGGGGCGCCCCTGGGCGATGGCGGCCAGCGTCGCCGACCACCAGCACGGCAGCAGCAGCAGCCACCAGCCCACCGGCCGGTCGATACGCGCCATTTTCAGGTAGGGCCGGCTCCAGGCCGGCGCCAGCCGGTCGACCCAGTTGTTGCGGTCGGCGTCAGGTAGTCTCAGCGCGTCGCTGACATCGTTCATGCCCAGCCCCCTGTGCAGCCTGCGGTCCGCCCCGGGGCCACGCCGGCCGCGGCGTCCGCCGCCGTCGGCCGCGCCGGGACCAGCAGCGCCCTTCCGGAGCGCGCCGTCAGAGCGCGCCGGAGGGGATGCGGCGCTGGCCGGTGAGGCCCGGGCCGCCGAGAAGGCCGCCGCCCTGGGCGCCTTCGGCGCGGGCGCGCTTCTCCATTTCAGTGATCTGGGCGGCCACCTTGCAGGCCTGGGCGCGGATCTCGCCGGCCTTCTTGTGGTCCTGCTCGAGGCCCTGGGCGAAACTGTCCGGTATCTGGCACCATGCCCGGTTGGACTCAACCCACCTGATGGTCTCGGCGCCGTTGGCCACCAGCTTGCCGAAGGCCGCGCAGGCGGCGCGCGGGTCCATCTTTTTCTTGCCGCCGCCGCTGAGTTTCTGGATGGCGTCCACGGCGGCCTTGCGCTGCAGCAGCAGGGTCTGCAGTTTTTCGCAGCCAGGAGGCAGGGTCTGCGCCAGCGCTGGCGACGCGGCCAGCGCTCCCGCGCCCGCAACTCCCGCCACAAGCGCGGCTACAAGCGACATACGCCGAACTGGCACTTTCATACGTTTCCCCGTCTGTGTCCTGGCGGGCCGCCCGGCGCCAGGCCGGCGGCCTGACATGCCGGAGCCGGCCGGCGCGACGCCCCGGCCGCGCGTGTCCGCGTTCCACCGCGCAGGCCGCCGCAGACCCCGCGATCGCGGCGTTGTCGCAGGTTTCGCAGGCCCGCGGCAAGTCCGTGCGCGGAGTATCGGTCACAAATGTGTCCCTGACGGGACGCAGGCCGGGCCTGACACTGGTAGCGCCTTTCGCCCGGATTGATCAATATGCGTCATCCGGCGGCGCGGCCGCCCTCCGGCCGGGCGCGACGGCCGGCCCGCGCCGCCCCGCACGCACGCATCGCAGGAAACCGCCTTGAACGCCACAGACGCCTCCAACGCCCGCAACCGGGACCGCCGCGCGCCGCGCCTGTTCGTCGCCCAGCCGCTGGTCCGCGACGGCCGGCCCGCGCCGGCGCTGACGCTTGAGCCGCAGCAGTCCCACTATCTGGCCAACGTGCTGCGCCTGCAGGAGGGCGCGCGGGTGCTGCTGTTCAACGGCGTCGACGGAGAATGGAGCGCCAGCGTCTCCGCGCTGCGCCGCGGCGCGGTGACCGTGACGCCGCAGGAGCAGACCCGCCCCCAGAGCCGCGGCCCGGACCTGCACTACCTGTTCGCGCCGCTCAAGCACGCCCGCCTCGACTACATGGCGCAGAAGGCGACGGAGATGGGCGCAAGCCGCCTCGTTCCGGTGATCACCGAACGCACCGAAGCGCGGCGGGTCAATCTCGACCGCATGCTGGCCAACGCCATCGAGGCGGCCGAACAGTGCGGGCTGCTGGCCGTTCCGGAAATCGCCGCCGGGGAACGTCTGCCGGCGGCGCTGGCGCGGCTGGAGCCTGAGCGCGTCCTGATTTTCTGCGACGAGGAGGCGCCGGCGGGCAATCCGCTGGAGACGCTGGCGGCCATTCCGCGCGGGACGCCGCTGGCGGTGCTGGTCGGGCCGGAGGGCGGCTTCACCGACGCGGAGCGGCGGCTGCTGGCCGGCATGCCGAAGGCGGCGCGCATCTCGCTGGGGCCGCGCATCCTGCGCGCCGACACGGCGGCGGTGGCGGCGCTGGCGGTGACGCAGGCGGCCGCCGGCGACTGGACCGGCGCGCCGGCGCAGCGCTGATCCACGCCGGCCGGCGCAGCTTTTTTCGCCCGTGGCCGCCGCCCGGCGACGCCGGAGATTGCCGGGGCCCGTCCGGGCCCTTATGAAATCAGGGCGCGCGGCGAACCGGAGCCACCGGCCCGCCGTACGCCGCCGCGGCGGAGAACCGTTGCGGCGCAGGGCCACCAGCGACATTTCCGGAAAGAAACACATGGCGCGCGACGTCTCCGATTCCACGCCAATCGGTTCCCCTGACGAGCTGGTCGGCTGGCTGGAATCCGGCTGTCGCCCGGCCAGCGACTGGCGCTTGGGCACGGAGCACGAGAAAATCCCCTTCTACGCCGCCGACAACAGCCCGGCGCCCTATGAGGGACCGAAGGGTATCCGCGCCCTGCTGGAGGGGCTCGCCGCGCGCACCGGCTGGTCGCCGATCATGGAGGGCGACCATCCCATCGGCCTTTACGGCGAGGACGGCGGCGCCATCTCGCTGGAGCCTGGCGGCCAGTTCGAGCTCTCCGGCGCGCCGCTGCCCACCCTGCACGACACCGCCGCCGAGCTGGACGCCCATCTCGCCGACGTGAAGGCGGTGGCCGAACCGCTGGGCATGAAGTTCCTGCATCTCGGCATGAGCCCGCTGTGGACGCGCGCGCAGACGCCGGTGATGCCCAAGCAGCGCTACGACATCATGCGCCGCTACATGCCGAAGGTGGGCGCGCTCGGCCTCGACATGATGTTCCGCACCGCCACGGTGCAGGTGAACCTCGATTTCAGCAGCGAAGCCGACATGGTGAAGAAGCTGCGCGTGTCGCTGGCGCTGCAGCCGGTGGCCACGGCGCTGTTCGCCAATTCGCCCTTCACCGAGGGCGCGCCCAACGGCTTCCTCTCCATGCGCTCGCACATATGGCGCGACACCGATCCGGACCGCACCGGCATGCTGGCCTTCGCCTTCGAGGACGGCATGGGCTTCCAGCGCTATGTCGACTACGCCCTCGACGTGCCGATGTATTTCGTGAAGCGCGGCGACGCGTACGTCGACGTCGCCGGGGCGTCGTTCCGCGACCTGCTGGCGGGCCGCCTCGCCCAGCTGCCGGGCGAGACCGCCTCGGTCGCCGACTGGGCCAACCACCTCTCCACCATTTTCCCGGAAGTGCGGCTGAAGCGCTTCCTCGAAATGCGCGGCGCCGACGTGGGCGACCGCGACATGATCATCGCCCTTTCCGCCTTCTGGACCGGCCTGCTGTATGATTCCGCGGCCCTGGACGGCGCGTGGGACATCGTGCGCGAGTGGACGGCGCAGGAGCGCCAGCAGCTGCGCGACGACGTTCCGCGCGAAGGCTTCGCCGCCCGCATCCGCGGCCGCAGCGCCCGCGAACTGGCGGCCGAAACCCTGAAACTGTCCGAACAGGGGCTGGCCCGCCGCGCCCGCCGCAACGCCGCCGGCGAGGACGAGCGCATCTACCTCGCGCCGCTGCAGCAGATGGTGGCGGAGGGGCGCAACAACGCCGAAAAGCTGCTGGAGCGGTTCCACGGCCCGTGGGGCGGCTCGGTGCTGCCGGCGTTCCGCGAGTGCGCGTTCTGAGGCGGGGCCGGCGCCGGCCCCGCGCGCGGCGTCAGGGAATCACGTAGCCGGCCTCGGCGCACATGCGCCGCACCACCGCCAGGGCTTCGTCGTCGGTGGCCACCAGAGCCAGCTCGCCGGAGCGGATCTGCCCGCGCGCCGTGCGCACCGCGGCGAGGAACGGCTGGAAGCCGAGATAGACGCCCTCGCCGTTTCTGGCGTTGAGATAGCCGCAGTACTGTCCCCTGCCCTTGCCGAAGGTCCGGGTGTCGAGCGGCGGCCAGCGCCACTGCACCGAGGACGGATCATTGAGGCCGGGCGACAGCGTTTTCGCCAGCGCCGCCTGCTCGGCGGGCAGCAGCGGCCGCGTCGGGGTTTCGGAGACGACGCTGTCGTCCACCTCGAACACGTCCTCGGCGTCCTGCATGAAGGCCATGGCGGCGATGCCCGCCACGAACAGCGCGGTCGCCGCGCCCATCACGATTTTCTTCCCCGTCAGCGCCATGCCCGTCGCCGCCCCTCACGCCCTGTCGCGCCGGAAGGGCGACGCCCTTCCCGGCCTGTCCCTGCGATAGCCGCGCCGGCGTGCGCCGGCAAGGGCCCGCGCGGCGCGCCGCTCACGCGGTGTAGCGGGCGATGATGGCGTCGCGGTCGGCGCTGGTGACGCCAAGACGGGTGAGATAGCCGTCCACCGAGCCGTAGCGCTCCTTCGCCGAATCGAAGGCGATCTCCAGGTGATGGCCGGCCACGCCGAGGAAGGCGTGCACCGCCTCGTCCGGCACCGGCCGGCCCAGCGCCCCGGAGAGACGCTTCTGCACCTCGGCCCGGCGCGCCCCGGTCATGGTGAGCTCGTTGGTGAGCAGGTAGTCGGCGATGATGTCGTCGCGGTGCACGCCGAGCACCGTGTGGACCAGGGCGACCAGCAGGCCGGTGCGGTCCTTGCCGGCGGCGCAGTGCACCAGCGCCGCCCCGTCGGTCTGCGGCAGCGCCTTGAGGGCGCGGGCGAACAGGTCCATGTGGCGCTCCTCGTGCAGCGCCTTGCGGTAATAGCCCTGCAGATATTCCTCGATGGCGGCCGGGGTGACGTCGGTGCGGCGCAGGAAGGTGAGATGCGGCGTCTCAGCCTCGTCGCCGATGTCGTTCTCGATCACCTGGCCGCGCCAGTTGGGCGGCCGGCGCGAGGGCTGGGTGCGGCGCTCGGTGGGCCGGCGCAGGTCCACCACCAGCGCGAGATTGAGCCGGGCCATCAGCGCAAGGTCGGCGTCGGTGGCCTCGTGCTGGTGGGCGGCGCGAAACAGCCGGCCGGTGACCACACGGCCGCCGGCCGCGGTGGCGTAACCGCCGAAGTCCCGGAAATTGATGATCGCCTCGCAGGGAAGCACCCGGCTCCAGCCGGTGTCCTGCGCCTGAACGCCCTCGTATTTCATCGTCCGTCGTTTCCTGCCCGCGCCGCCCGCCCCGGGCCCTGTCACGCCCGCCGGCCGCGCGGGCCGGCCCCCGGAGTTCTACATGCCCGGCGCGGAGCGGCCAAGACGCAGCGGCCCGCGCCCGGCGCCCGCCGGCGCCGCCGCGCATGCGGCGGCCGCATGACGGGGCCGCAGGCGGCGCCGGCGCGCACGTCCGCGCGCAACCAGCGCGCAAACGGATATGGGGCGGCGTCCGGCCCGCCGGAGACCGCCCCGTTCACCGCCGCAGGAACTGCGGCGCAGGCCGGACGCGTCAGCCCTTCAGGCGACGGTTGCACTCGCTGTAATAGCCGCCGCCCTTCTGGATCCACTTCATCCCGCCGTTGGCGTTGGTCGCCTTGTTGGCGTTGTACTGGTCCAGGCATGTCTTCATGCGCTGCCGGGCGGGCTTTTCACTGGCGTATTTCGGCGAGACCGCGGTGGGGAACACGGGCCCGCCGGCGCGGACCGGCGCGGTCTGCGAGCGGGCCGCCGGCGCGGCGGCGGGCGCAGGAGCCGGAGCCGCAGGCGCAGCGGCGGCGGGCGCAGGAGCCTGAGCCGCGGGCGCGGCGGTCGCGACGGCGTCGGCGCAGCGGGTCTTGCGGAATTCGTTCCACGTCATGCCGCCGAGCGTGCCGGCGCTTTGCGCCGCCTTGTAGCGGGCGCTGCACTCATGCATGGACAGCGCCATGGCCGGCGAGACGGCGAACCACGCCGCGGCCAGCGCCGCGCCGGCGGCGAGGCCGGCGAGCAGCAGCGTCCGGCGCCGGTCCGGCGGCGTCGCGGCGATGGCGCGCGCGGCGCGCCGGCGGGCGTCTGACAGGGCGACTTCGTTACGTGCATACGTCATCAGTCAGGTCTCCTGTTCCCGTTCGGGTCATCACCGGGTCCAGCCGCCATGGGCTGCGGCGGCGTTCCCGTTCGCGGACGCCGCCGGGACGGACCGCAGGGGCCGCCGGCTGGCGCATTCCGCTCCGGAGCGACCTCCCGCAACGTTTCTCCCCGATATTAGAACCTTCAGGCCGCCCTTTGGCGAGCGGTTTCTCGCGCAACCACCGGCGTGCGGGCGGCGGCGGCCGCGGCGACGTCCGCACGCCCTCCGGCTCCGGCGGCCGCAACGGCGGCGCACGAAAAAGGGGACGGTTCGCGCTGGCGGGATGCCCGCCGGCGCGATCGCCCCCCCTGTGACGTCAGCCTCGGCAGCGGGAGCCGCCGGCCCCGGGCGTGCTCCCTTCGCGCACCGTCGCCCCGGGGGCCTCCGCGCGCCATGGCGCCTGACGCCCCCCGGAACCGCCATCAAAAGATGACGTAAAAATTACTTGCGCGTGATATTATTGTCAACACTGCAAAAAGCAAAGTCCGCGCCCGCCGGCGAACCGCCATGCAAGAAAGCGGCGTTTTCCTTTATTCGCCTTCGTCGAGACTGAAGAGCTCGGTCTGTTCGTCATAGGTGAACAGCTCGGCGTAGCGCCCCCAGGCAATGGCGGTGTTGAGCGTCTGCTCGGCGTAACTTTCCGACATCGCCCCTTCCAGGCGCTCGCGGAAGCGGGCGGCGGGGGCGCGGTGGCCGGGGCGCTGCTCCAGCTCCTCGACGATGCCGCGCACCAGCGGCACGTGGCGCATCAGCTGTTCGGCGAACAGCTCCTTGCGCGCGTCGGTCTCCATTTCGGCGAAGGCGAAGCCGGCGTCGGTGAGGTGCAGGTCGCCGTCGCGCATGTCGGCGAAGCCCAGCAGCTGCAGCGCCTCGCCCAGCTGCACCATTTCGTCGGCCTCCAGCTGGTGGTCCCGGGCCAGCTCGGGCAGGTCGGCGCGGCCGTTCCAGGGCTCGTCGGCCAGCGCCTCCATCAGGCCGGCCATGATGTTGGTGGAGACCGGCTGCAGGGCGAGCGTCATGTCCGCCGCCACGTCGGCGCCGGCGCGGCTGCGGCGGGTCATGCGGGCGTAGACGTCATCCACCACCTTGTGGAAGCGCGGATCCTGCCGGTTGCGCGGATGCGGCAGGGTGATGCGCACCTGGGCCGCCACCCGGCCGGGGTTGGAGGAGAACACGAGGATGCGGTCGCACAGCAGCACCGCCTCCTCGATGTTGTGGGTGACGATCAGCGCCGCGCCGATGGGCAGGCGCTCGTCCATCCACAGGTCGATGAGGTCGGTGCGCAGCGTCTCGGCGGTAAGCACGTCCAGGGCCGAGAACGGCTCGTCCATCAGCAGCACGTCCGGGTGCATCACCAGGGCGCGGGCGAAGCCGACGCGCTGGCGCATGCCGCCGGAGAGCTCGCGCGGATAGGCGTTCTCGAAGCCGTCCAGGCCAATGAGGTCGATGGCCTGCAGCGCCCGGCGGCGGCGCTCGGGCGTGTCCAGCCCCAGCGCCTCGAGGCCGAGCTCCACGTTCTCCTGCACCGTGAGCCAGGGGAACAGAGCGAAACTCTGGAACACCATGGAGACCCCGCGCGGCGGCCCCTCCACCGGCTCGCCGCGGAACAGCACCTCGCCCGAGGTGGGCGCCAGGAGGCCGGCGGCGATGCGCAGCAGCGTGGACTTGCCCGAGCCCGACCGGCCGAGCAGGCCGATGATCTCGCCCTGGCGCACCTCAAGGTTGACGCCGTCGAGCACGGTCAGCGCCTCGCCGCTCGCCTTGGCGAAATCACGCCGGACGTTGCGCACCTCCAGCAGGACCGGCCTGCCGTTCCGCTCCGCCTGCCGACCGGGGCTTTCGCGCGTCATGCGATCTTCTCCGCCTGTCCGCGCCCGGAGGCGCGGTTCCGCCTGGGGCCGGCGCCGGCGGCGCCGCCCCGTTCCGTCATAGCCTGAAGCGCCGCTCGCACCAGTCGCGCAGCGGCAGCCACACCGCCCGGTTCAGCGCCAGCACGAACAGCGACATCACCGTGACGCCCAGCGTCACCCGGGCCATGTCGCCGGCCGCGGAGGCGACGGCGATGTAGGCGCCGAGACCGCTGGCCGACAGGGTGACGTCGCCCCACTGCGCCACCTCGGCGACGATGCTGGCGTTCCAGGCGCCGCCCGCCGCGGTCATCGCCCCGGTGACATAATAGGGAGCGACCGCCGGCAGGATCAGCCGGCGCCAGCGCAGCAGCCCGGCGAGGCGCAGGCTGCGCCCGGCCTCGCGCAGGTCGCCGGGGATGGCCGTGGCCCCGCCGATGACGTTGAACAGGATGTACCACTGCGCGCCCAGCGCCATCAGCGCCGTGAGCCAGATATTGGGGTCGCCGTTCAGGCGCACGATCGCCGCCACCACCAGCGGAAACAGCAGGTTGGCAGGGAACGCCGCCGCGAACTGCACCAGCGGCTGGATGCGCGCCGCCAGCCGCGGCCGCATGCCGATCCACACCCCCACCGGCGTCCACACCAGGCTGGCCAGCACGACGGTCGCCGCCACGCGCAGGAAGGTGATGAAGCCAAGGCGCAGCGCCTCGATGAAGTCCTCCGGCCCGAGGGCGGCGCGCACGTAAACGGCCACGTGCCAGCAGGAGCCGGCGACGCAGGCCAGCAGCAGCGCGCCCCAGGCGACGTCCGCGGCGCGGGCGAGCCAGGGCGGCGTCCGCCGCCGGCGCCGGCGCGGCGGACCGAAATCCAGCCGCAGCTGGCCGAGCCGGCGCAGCCCCTGGCTCACCGGCGCCACCAGCGCCCGCAGCGCGCGCGTGCGCCGGAACAGCGCCAGCAGCCACGCCTCCGGCGCCGGGCTGTCGTCGACGTCGCCGCTCATGCGGAACTTGTGGGACCAGGCCAGCAGCGGCCGAAACAGCGCCTGGTCATAGACCAGCACCACCACCGCCATGGTGAGGGCGGCGTAGCCCACCGCCCTCAGGTCGCGGGCGTCGATGGCCATGGCGAGATAGGAGCCCACGCCCGGCAGCAGGATGTGCTGGTCGCCGACGGTGAGCGCCTCCGAGGCGACGATGAAGAACCAGCCGCCTGACATGGACATCATCATGTTCCACACCAGCGCCGGCATGGAGAACGGGGCGGTGAGCCGCCAGAAGAACTGCCAGCGGGAGAGCTGCAGGGAGCGCGCCGCCTCCTCAAGATCGCGCGGGGTCGCCCGCGCCGCGTGCAGGAAACCGAGCGCCATGTTCCAGGCCTGGCTGGTGAAGATGGCGAAGATGGCGGCGATCTCCGCTCCCGCGACCTGGCCGGGAAACAGCCCGAGGAAAAAGGCGACGGTGAAGGTGAGGAAGCCCAGCACCGGCACCGACTGCAGGATGTCCACCGCCGGCTCCAGCAGCTGCGCCGCGCGCCGGCTGCGCAGGCACAGCGCGCCGAAGGCGAAGGTGAAGGCCAGCGAGGCGACCATGGCCGCCAGCATGCGCAGCGTGGTGCGCAGGGCGTAATAGGGCAGATGGGCGGGATCCGTGCTCACCGGCGGCGAGCGCAGCGCCTCCAGCGGGGCGTTGATGTCGCGCGCGCCCGCGGCGATCGCCGCCATCAGCGCCACGACCAGCGCGAACGCAGCCACGTCCCAGACGTTGGGGAGCCAGCGGCGCCCCTGTGGCGGTGACACGATCATCAGGCGGGAACCTGCGTTGACATCTGCGCGGCTGGCGCCGGCGCGCCGGCCGCTTCCGGAACGGGACCGGCCGCCCGCGCCGGACGCCAGCCTGGCGTCCAGCATAATGCAGCCGCGACGGCCTTTACCACAGCCCGCGGCCGGAAGGCGCCCGCAAGCGCACATGCGCCGGATATGGCGACGGCGTTGATCTGGCCGCCGGCAACACGCATGCTGCCCTGCGGCGGGGAAACAGGCGGCCGGACGGCCGGAGGCGACGGTGCTGGAAATAGTGGTGGTGCTCCTGCTGACCGTCCTCAACGGGCTGTTCGCGCTGTCCGAACTGGCCATCGTGTCGGCGCGGCCGGCGCGGCTGCGGGCCATGGCGGAGCGGGGCGCGCGCGGCGCGCAGACGGCGCTCGCCCTGTCCGGCGCCCCCGGCCGCTTCCTGCCGACGGTGCAGGTCGGCATCACGCTCATCGGCATTCTGGCGGGCGCGGTTTCAGGCGCGGCCCTGGGCGAGCGGCTGTCGGCGCTGCTGGCGGAGGCGGGGCTGCCGCCGCGCCTCGCCGGTTCGCTGGGCTATGGCGCGGTGGTGACGCTCATCACCGTGCTGTCGGTGATCATCGGCGAGCTGGTTCCGAAGCAGCTGGCGCTGCGCGATCCGGAGCGGCTGGCCTGCCTGACGGCGCCGCCGCTGGCGGCGCTGTCGCGGCTGGCGGCGCCGCTGGTGTGGCTGCTGGACGCCGGCACCCGGGCGGCGATGCGGCTGCTGGGCGCGCGCGGCGACGCCGGGCCGGACATCAGCGACGCGGAAATCCGCGACATCGTGCGGGAGGCGCGCCGCGCCGGGGTGATCGCCGCCGAGGAGCAGCAGATGATCGGCGGCGTGCTGCGTCTTGGCGACCGCACCGCCCGGGGCGTGATGACGCCCCGCCTCGACGTGGAGAGCATCGACGTGGCCACGCCGGCGCGGGAGGCCATCGCCCGCATCGCCGCCAGCGTCCACTCGCGCTTTCCGGTGACGGACGGGCAGCCGGACAATGTCATCGGCGTGCTGGCGGCGCGCGACCTGCTGCGCGCGGCCCAGCGGGGCGAGGAGCCGGACCTGCGCGACCTGCTGCGCCCGGCGCCGGTGGTTCCGGACACGGTCAGCGCCCTGGACGTCATCCGCACGCTGCAGCACGCGGCCACGCCCATGGCGCTGGTTCACGACGAGTACGGCCACTTTGAGGGCGTCGTCACGCCGGCGGACGTGCTGGAGGCCATCGCGGGCGCCTTTGACGCGGGCGAGGAGGACGAGGCGGAGGAGGCGGTGCGCCGCGCCGACGGCTCCTGGCTGCTCTCCGGCGCCATGCATGTGGACGAGATGGCGGAGCTGTTGCGCATCGACCTGCCGGAGGAGCGGGACTATGACACGGTGGCGGGGCTGGTGATCGACGTCATGCGCCGCCTGCCGCAGCCCGGCGACAGCGTGGAGCTGGCCGGCTGGCGCTTCGAGGTGATGGACATGGACGGGCTGCGCGTGGACAAGGTGCTGGCGAGCCGCGCGTGAGGCCGGCTGCAGGGGCGCCGGCGCAGCAGGCGCACCATGGCCGGCAGCCCCGTCGCCGGGTCATGACCGGCGAATATGGCGCGCGCCCCCGTCGCCGGGCCCGCGCGCCGGATGTCGCCGCCCCCCGCCGGGCGCGAAACCCGGCCCGCCGGACCTGACGCACGAAACCTGGGGCGCGGAGCCCTGGCGCGCGCAACCCGCGGCCGGCGGCCGGGCGACGCGCTCCGCCCGCGCCGCAGCCCCCCTCAGCGCCGCCCGGCGAAAAACGCGCGCAGCAGCGCCGCCGCCTCTGATTCGGCGAGGCCGCCGTAAACCTCCGGCGCATGGTGGCAGGTGGGGGAAGCGTAGAACCGCACGCCATTGTCCACCGCCCCGCCCTTGGAATCGGCGGCGCCGTAATACAGCCGGCGTATGCGCGCGAAGGAGATGGCCGCGGCGCACATCGCGCACGGCTCCAGCGTCACGTAGAGGTCGCAGTCCAGCAGCCGCTCGTTGCCCAGAACCTGCGCCGCCTGGCGGATGGCCAGCATTTCGGCGTGGGCGGACGGGTCTTTCAGCTCCCGCGGCCGGTTGCCGGCGCGGGCGATGATTTCGCCGCGACGCACGATCACCGCCCCCACCGGAATTTCGCCGCGGTCGCCGGCGGCGCGCGCCTCCGCCAGCGCCGCCTCCATCATCGAGGCGCCGGCGCGGCGTTGGGGCGCATTGTCAGTATCGTTCCACCGCATGGTTGTCCTCGCCTGACGGCCTGTCCTCTGCTATCACGCCGCGATGACGGACAAAACGGACGACAGGCGCCCCTCCCGCCCCGGACGCGGCGGCGACGGGCATGGCGGCGACGCAAGCCGCAGGAAGAACGCGCGTGGCGCCGCCGCACGCGGCGCGTCCGCGCGCAACGCCAGGGCCGCCCCCGCGAAAGGCAGGCCGGGCAAGCCGGCCGGAGCGAAAGCGCCGGCGGCGAAAGCGGCGCGGCCCGCGCGCCCCGGGCGCGACCGGCCGCGCGCGAAAACCGCGAAAACCCAGCCGGTGGCGCGGCCGGACGGCCGCGAGCGCATCGCCCGGGTGATGGCCCGCGCCGGCGTGGCCTCCCGCCGCGAGGCCGAGCAGATGATCCTCGACGGGCGCGTCAGCGTGAACGGCGAGAAAATCCTCTCCCCGGCGCTCAACGTCGGCCCGGCGGACCGCATTTTCATCGACGGCGAGCCCCTGCCGCAGCGCGAGCGCACCCGGCTGTGGCTGTATCACAAGCCCGCCGGCCTGGTGACCACCCGCTCCGACCCGGAAGGGCGGCCGACGGTGTTCGAATACCTGCCGGAAGGCCTGCCCCACGTCATTTCCATCGGCCGCCTCGACATCAACACCGAGGGCCTGCTGCTGCTCACCAATGACGGCGGCCTCGCCCGGGTGCTGGCCCATCCGGAAACCGGCTGGCTGCGCCGCTACCGGGTGCGCGCCTTCGGCTCGGTGACCCAGGACGCGCTCGACGCGCTGGCGGACGGCGTCACCATCGACGGCGTGCGTTACGGGCCGGTGCAGGCGGCCATCCAGCGCCAGCAGGGCCACAACATGTGGCTCATGGTGGGCCTGCGCGAAGGCAAGAACCGCGAGGTCAAACGCATTCTGGAACACCTCGGCCTCCGGGTTAACCGGCTGATCCGCATTTCCTTCGGCCCGTTCCAGCTCGGCGAGCTGCCCGAGGGGCACGCCGAGGAGGTGCGGCTGTCGGTGCTGCGCGACCAGCTGGGCGAGGAGCTCGCCCGCCGCGCCGGCGCCGATTTCGAATCGCCGCTGCGCGACGGCGACGCCGCCGGCGGCCGCCTGGCGCCGGCGCAGCCGCTGCGCCTGCCGCGCCGCAGGCCGCAGGAGGACGAGAACGTCGATCCCGCCTTCGACGCCGGCGTGGAGGAGGAGTTCCGCGAGGCGCTGAAGGGCAAGGCGTGGAAGCTTCCCGTCGCGCGGGAGGCGCGCGGCGCGGCCGGTGACGGCTGGTTCGCGCCCGGCGCCGCGGCGCCCCGCGCGCCCCGGCCGACGCCAGACCCGTGGCGCCCCGGCGAGAACGATCCGCCGCCGCCGAAGCCGGTGGGCTCGCGCGTCGGGCTGAAGCGCAGCACCTGGCGCGACGCCGAAACCGAAGCCGCCCGCGCCGCCGCGGGATCGCGCAAGCCGCGCCGCGGCGCCGATCCGGCGGCCGCCCGCGCTGAAGCCGCCCGCCGCGCCCATGTGCGCGCCGGCGTGGTCACCAGCCCGGAGGGGCGGCGCGTGCTGGTGGAGAAGGTGGCGCCGGAGCCGCGCCCGGCCGTGATCCGGCCGGCGCCCGCCGCGAAGCCGCCCGCCCGGGGCGGCGCGCTGAAGGCCGCGCCCGGCCGCCTGCCCAGGGGGGCCAATACGGCCGCCGGCGCGCCCCGCGGCAAGAACGCGCGCCCCGGCAAGCCCGCGGGCAAGCCGCGCGGCCGCCGCTAGCCGCGCGCCGCCGGTCCGGCCCGCGCCTGCGCGCCGCCGCGCCCCCGCCGGGCGCGGACGGCGGCGCGGCCGCCGCCAACCGTCACGACATCTGCTGGCCATTGCTGGATGGAGCGCTGCTGATGCGGATCATCGCCGGCAAATTCCGGGGACGCCCCCTCGCCTCGCCCAGAACCAACGCGGTGCGCCCCACCTCCGACCGCCTGCGCGAGGCGGTGTTCAACGTGCTCGCCCACGCCTATGACGATCCGGTTCCGGGGGCGCGCGTGCTCGACCTGTTCGCCGGCACCGGCGCGCTGGGCATCGAGGCCCTCTCCCGCGGCGCCGCCTGGGCGCTGTTCGTCGATGAATCGGCGGAGGCGCGCGGGCTGATCCGCGCCAACATGGACGCCCTCGGCCTCGGCGGCTGCAGCCGGCTGTTCCGGCGCGACGCCACGCGGCTCGGCCAGATCAGCGGCATGGCGCCGTTTTCGCTGGCGTTCTGCGATCCGCCCTATGGCCGCGGCCTGGCCGGGCAGGCGCTGGCCAGCGCACGCGCCGGCGGCTGGCTGCAGGAGCAGGCGCTGGTGGTGGTGGAGGAGGCGACCGGCGCCGCCTTCGCCTGGCCGGAAGGCTTCCGCGAATACGAGCGGCGGACCTACGGCGAGACCACGGTGTATTTCGGCGCCATGACGCAGGGAGACGGCGGCGCGGACGCCTGACGGACGGCCCCGCCGCGGCGGGCGGCGCGTCAGGCCCCGCCCGCCGGGTCCGGCCTCACGGCGCGCCGTCTCAGCGGCGCCCGAACAGCTTTTCAATATCGGAGAGCTTCAGCTCGATGGAGGTCGGCCGGCCGTGGTTGCACTGGCCGGATAGCGGCGTCGCCTCCATTTCACGCAGCAGAGCGTTCATTTCCTCCGGCCGCAGGCGGCGGCCGGCGCGGATCGAGCCGTGGCAGGCCATGGTGGCCAGCACGTGGTCGATCTTCTCCTCCAGCGCGCCGGGGTGATCCCATTCGGCGAGGGCGTCGGCCACGTCGCGCACCAGCCGGCGCAGGTCGCAATTGCCGAGCAGGGCCGGCGTCTCGCGCACGCACAGCGCCCCGGGGCCGAAACTCTCCACCACGAGGCCCAGCTTCTCCAGCTGCGCGGCCGCGGCGAGCACCCGGTCGGCGTCCACCGGATCCAGCTCGACGATCTCCGGCGCCAGCAGCAGCTGCCGCGCCACGCCCTGCCCCTTGCGCTGGGCCTTGAGCCGCTCATAGACCAGCCGCTCGTGGGCGGCGTGCTGGTCGACGATGACGATGCCGTCCGTAGTCTGGGCGATGATGTAGGTCCCGTGAATCTGGGCGCGGGCGGCGCCGAGCGGACGGGCCTGGCGGGCGGCGTCCTCGTCCAGCGCCGCCTGCAGCGCCGGACCTTCGGCGTCGCCGCCCGGCATGGCCGCGCGCGCGTCGGCGGAGGGCGCGACCAGTCCGGCGAATTCCTGCTGGCGCGGCTCAGGTGCCTCGGCGAAGGCGCCTGCGGCCGGGGCGGCGGGCGCCAGCGGCGCCTGCCAGCCGGACGGCGGCGGCGCGTGGCGCGGCCGGGCCAGACGCCAGCGGCTGTCCTAGGCGGAAGGCGCGCGCGCGGGCGCCGCGCCCGCCTCGCCGCGCGCCGCCTGCAGCGCCGCCAGGGCGCGCGAGGCGCCGGTGGTGGCTGAGCGGCTGCCGGCGCGGTGCAGCGCCTCCTTCAGCGCGCCGACGACGAGGCCGCGCACCAGGCCGGGATCGCGAAAGCGCACCTCGGTCTTGGCCGGATGCACGTTGACGTCCACATGGCGCGGACCGCAGCGCACCATCAGCGCCAGCGCCGGATGGCGCCCGGCGGGCAGCACGTCCATGTAGGCGGCGCGCACAGCGCCCTGGAACAGCCGGTCGCGCACCGGCCGGCCGTTGACCATGACGTGGATGTGCGCCGGGCTGCCGCGGTGCCAGGTGGGCAGGCCCGCGTAGCCGGCGAGGCTCACGCCCTCGCGTTCGGCGTCGATCGCGATGGAGTTGGGGGCGAAATCCGGTCCCAGCAGGCGCGCAAGGCGCGCCAGCAGGGCGTCGTCGCCGGTCTCGCGCGGCAGGTTGATGGGGCTGAGGTGGTCGCCGGCGAGGACGAAGGCCACCTCCGGATGGGCCATGGCGAGGCGCTTGACCACGTCGGCCACGGCCTGAGCCTCGGCGCGATCGGTTTTCAGGAACTTGAGCCGGGCCGGCGTGGCCATGAACAGGTCGGCGATCTCCACCCGCGTGCCCGGCACGCCCGAGGCGGGCCGCACCGGCCCCTTGCGGCCGCTCTCCACGGTGATCCGGCTGGCGGCGGCGGCGTCGCGCGTGCGGGTGGTGATGGTGAGGCGCGAGACGGCGCCGATGGACGGCAGGGCCTCGCCGCGGAAGCCGAGGGTGGCGATGGCGAACAGGTCGCCGTCCGGGATCTTGGAGGTGGCGTGGCGCTCCACCGCCAGCTCCAGGTCTTCCGGCGTCATGCCGCAGCCATCGTCCGTGACGCGGATCAGGCGGCGTCCGCCCGCCTCCACCACCACCTCGATGGCCGTGGCCCCGGCGTCAAGGGCGTTCTCCACCAGCTCCTTGACCGCGGAGGCCGGCCGCTCCACCACCTCGCCCGCCGCAATCTGGTCCACCAGCACCGGATCGAGCCGCCGCACCGCCATCGCCGCCTCCCTTGCGCGCCCCATCGCCCGGCGCGCCGCCGTCTCCGCAGGGGCCGCGCGCCGCCTTCAGGCCGTCGCCGGCCGTTCCGCCAGACCTTCCGGACGCCCCACCGCCACCACCAGCAGCCGCGCAGGATCAAGGAAACGGGCGGCGGCCCGGCGCACGTCCTCCAGCGTCACAGCCGCCACCAGGGCGTTGCGCCGGTCGATATAGCCGGAGTCGAGCCCGTCCAGCGAGAGCTGCAGCAGCTGGCCGGCGATCTTCGAGGAGGTGTCGAAATGCAGCGCGTAGGAGCCGATCAGAAACTGTTTGGCCAGCCGCACCTCCTCTTCCGTCGGCCCTTCGGCGCCCATGCGGGCGATCTCGCCGGCGATCACCGCCACCGATTCGGCCACGCGGGCGTTCTGGGTGGCGACGCCGCCGAAGAACATCGCCGAATGGCGCATGGGATACAGGCCGCTGGAGACGCCATAGGCGAGGCCGCGCTTCTCGCGCACCTCGCGGAACAGCCGCGAGGAGAATACGCCGCCGCCGAGGATGTGGTTCGCGACATAGGCCGCCATGTAGTCGGGGTCGAGCCGCGCCAGGCCCGGCGCGCCGAAGCGCACCACCGTCTGCGGCGTGTCCAGGTCGATGACGCGCACCGCCCCTGGCGCGCCCACCGTCACCTGCGGCGTCCCGACGAGGTCGGCGGCCTGCGGCAGGTCGCCGAACACGACGTCCAGCAGGGCGGCGAGGCCGGCGGCGTCGATGGCGCCCACCGCCGCCACATGCAGGTTGCTGCGGGCCAGCACGCCGGCGCGATAGGCCGAAAGGTCGTCGCGGGTGATGGCGGCGACGCTGTCCGGATCGCCGCGGGCGGGGCGGCCGTAGGGATGGTCGCCGAAGGCCATGGCGTTGAAGGCGCGCATGGCCATCACTTCCGGATTGGACGCGTCATGGCGCAGGCCGGCGATGATCTGGCCGCGCACGCGCTCGATGGCGTCGGCGTCGAGCCGGGCCTCGGCGAGGGCGAGGCGCAGCAGCTCCGCCGCCTTCGGCAGGTTGGCGGCGAGGGTCTTCAGAGAGCCGCGGAAAGCGTCGCGGTCGGCGCTGAAGCGCAGCTCGACGGCGTAGTCGGCCAGCTGCTCCTGGAAGGCGTCGGAGTCATAGGGGCCGGCGCCCTCGTCCAGCAGGCCGGAGAGCATGTTGGCGACGCCGGGGCGACGGGCCGGATCCTGCGACGAGCCGCCGACGAAGGCGAACTCCAGCGCCAGCAGGGGCACGGCGTGCTCCTCCACCAGCCAGGCGCGCACGCCGCCGGGCGAGACCACCTCCTGGACGTGGGCGGGCGACCGGCGGGCCTCAGGCACCGCGGCGCGCTGCGGATCGGAATGGCCTGCCCCGGCGGCAGGCGCTGCGTCATGGTCAGTCATGGGGCTCCCGTCAGACGTGGGGCCGGCGCGTCGCAGCGCCGGCGCCACATTCCCTGGCGAATGTTCCGGAGCGTCGCGCGGGCGCGACGGCGAACGGCGCGGTCACGCCGGCTCCAGCCGGCCGGTGACGGCGGCGCGGGCGTCGAGCCACCGGCGGGCGGCGTCCATCACCTCCTGCGGCGTCACGGCGGCGATGCGGGCCGGCCAGGCGCGCACGTCCTCGATCGTCTCGCCGATGGCCAGCGCCGAGCCGAAGACGCGCGCCAGCGTCGCCTGGCTGTCGCGGGCGTAGGTCATGTCCGCCACCAGCCGGGTGACGGCGCGGCGGAAATCCGCCTCGCTGACGCCCTTCGCCAGGAAATCGGCGATCGCCGCGTCAAGCATCTGCTCCATGTCGTCGAGGCTGACGCCCGCGGCGGGCGTGACGTAGAAGCCGAAGCGGGTCATGTCCACGGCCGAGCCGAAATACCAGGCGCCGGCCGAGACCGCCTTCCCCTGCTCCAGCACCAGGCGGCGGTAGAGCACGGAGGTGGGGCCGCCGCCGAGCAGCTCGGCCAGCACGTCGAGGGCGCAGGCCAGCTGCGCGCCGCCGGTGAGCGCGGACGGCGCCAGATACAGCCGGCGCAGCAGCGGCTGTTCGACGCGCGCGTCGGCGACGGTGACGCGACGCGCCGCCTGGGGCGGCGGCTCCTGCACCCGGCGCCGCTGCGGCCGCGGCGCGGCGGGGATGACGCCATAATGCTCCGCGGCGAGGGCGTTCGCCTCCTCCGGCTCCACGTCGCCCGCCACCACGAGGATGGCGTTGGAGGGGGTGTAGAAGCGCTGGTAGTAGCTGAAGGCGTCGTCGCGGGTCAGGCCCTCGATCTCGTGCATCCAGCCGATGATGGGCGTGCCGTAGGGATGGTGGGTGAACAGCGCCGCGTCCATGGCCTCGGCCAGGCGCTGCTCGGGATCGGAGTCGGTGCGCATGCGCCGCTCCTCGATCACCACCTCGCGCTCGGGGCCGACCACCGCCTCGTCGAAGGCGAGATTGTGCATGCGGTCGGCCTCGAAATGCATCATCCGGCCGAGATGCTCCTTCGCCACCCGCTGGAAATAGGCGGTGTAATCATAGGAGGTGAAGGCGTTCTCCTGGCCGCCGATGGCGGCGACGACGTCGGAGAACTCGCCCTCCGGATGCAGCCGCGTGCCCTTGAACATCAGGTGCTCAAGGAAGTGGGCGATGCCCGACTTGCCGGGCGGATCGTCAGCCGAACCGTTGCGATACCACACCATGTGGGTGACCACCGGCGCCCGGCGGTCGGGAATGACCACGACGTCGAGGCCATTGTCCAGCGTGCTGGCGTAAACCGCGGGCCCCTCGCCGGCGGCCGCCGGCGCGCCTTCAATGCGGAGCGCTGCTCCACTGCTCATGGAATCTCCTGACTGGCCGGCCTGACCGCAGGCCGGCCCCTGTGATGTCCGCGCCGCCGTCGCGCGCCGGCGACGCGGCGACTGCCCTTTCAGGCAGAACATAGCGATCGCCCGGCCGCTTTCAAACCGCCGCAGGCCTCCAGGCGGCGGGCGATCCCCGCTCCGCGGTCCCGGCGGACGGCCGGCCCTGAACGCGCCTTGCCCGGCGCTCCGCGGGGCGCCGGGCAAGGCGGAAACTCGCTGCTGGCGGTTCGCCCCCGCGGGGGCGGGCGCGTCAGTCTTCCTGGCGCTGCAGGAAATCGCGCTCGGGCGCGTTGTCCCGCTTGATGGGAAGCGGCGCGGTGGGCGTGGCGCGCAGCGGCGCGCCGGCGGCCGGCTTGCGATAGCCGCCTGGCGGCTCCACCAGGCTGCGGCGCTCGGGCTCGTAACCGGGATCCAGCTTCCTGCCGTCGCCGCTGGAGGCGGTGGCCCGCAGCTTGTCGGGATCGACCCAGGTGGCCTCACGGCCGTCGCCGAGCACCTTGCGCGGCTCGCTGTTCTCGGCCGAGTGGCGCGGCTTGCGCGAGATCCGCTCCAGCTCGTAGACGCTCAGGCGGGCGCCCTCGCGCACCTGGTTGTCGCTGGGGAACGGCACCGGCTTCTGGCGCTCGGCCGCCTCGCGGCGGCGGCGCTGCAGGTCGGCGTCGTCCGGCCACTGCCCGGCGCGCCTGGCCGCCGGCTGGCGCGGCGGCGGCAGGTTTTTCAGCGAGGCGGGCGGCAGCGCCAGCGGCGGGCGCTCGTGATAGCTGATGGGCTCGCGGTCTTCATCGATCACGCCGAGCTTGCCGAGCAGGTTCTTGGCCAGCTCGCCCTCCTCCGCGCGCGCCGGCGCGGCGGCCAGCGTCACGGCGAGGCTGGCGGCGGCGGCAAGCGCCAGGGCGAGAACGCCGCGCGCGGCGGGGACGGCGGCTGCGACGGCGACGCGCGCCGCGCCCTGACGGCCAGAATGGGGAGACATGAAATGCCTGGGCGCCATGCTTGCTGTTCCCTCTCGGCGTCCGGCGTCCTGCCTTGCGCCAAACTGTGTGACCTTGTGCGTCCCCGTCGCCGGGCTGTCCCGTCGCCGGACGGGCCCGACTTTAGCCGGGCCGCCAGCGCGGCGCCACCCCCTGGGGACGTCCGGAACGGACCATACGCCCGCCGCCGGAGGTCCGAACGGCGGCGGGAGCGCGACGCGGCGCGCCCCCGCCGTCATTCCGGAGCGATTTCCCACAGCAGCAGGCGGATGCGGCGTCAGTGTGGCGCCGCGCCCTCCCCGCCGGGCCGGCGGAAGGAATCGGGCAACAGCAGCAACACGCCGGCGACGATGGCGGCGTCCGCCACGTTGAACACGTACCAGCTGAAGTCGCCCACGTGAAAATGCACGAAGTCGACCACCGCGCCCCACCAGACGCGGTCGATGAGATTGCCGGCGGCGCCGCCGACGATGAGGCCGAGGCCGGCCGCGGTCATAAGGTCGCGGGTGCGCGCCAGCCACACGCCCATGGCTAGGGTGGCGAGGGCGGTGAGCCCTACCAGCAGCCAGCGCCCGGCCGCGTCAGACATCTGGAAGAGGCCGTAGGAGATGCCCCGGTTCCACACCAGGGTGAGATCGAGGAAGGGCGTGACGGCGACGGGCGGCGCCTCGCCGAGGCGCGCGCCGAACAGCACCCAGAGCTTGCTGGCCTGGTCGAGAACCAGTGTCAGCAGGGCGAGCGCGACGCCAAGGCGCAGCGGCCGGCGCCTGGCGGCGGCGGCGCCGGCCGGCGCCGCCGGAGGCGCCGCGCCGCGCCTCACGCCGCGCCTCCGGCGGCGCGGGCCCGCTCCAGCTCGCGCATGGCGGCGGCGTCGCGCAGCGACAGGTCCGGGTAGTCCGGATCAGAGCCCACCTCGGGCAGGATCTTCCACGAGCGGGCGCATTTGCGCCCTTCGGCCCGGGCGAAGGTCACGGCCACTCCCGGCGCCTCCTCGAGGCGGAAGGCGTCCGCTCCGCCTTCGCCGGCGAGAACGGTGATCGCCGAGGTGATGCACACGCTGGCGAAGTCCACGCCCTCCAGCGCCGCCAGCAGCTCCGGGTCGGCCACATGCACCACGGGCGCGGCCTCGAGGCTGGAGCCGATCTTCTTCTCGGCGCGGGCCAGCTCCAGCGCGCCGGTGACCACGCGCCGCACCTTGCGGATGCGGCTCCAGCGCCCGGCCAGCTCCGCGTCGCGCCAGCTGGCCGGCAGCTCCGGGAACGGCTGCAGGTGCACGGAGTCGTCGTCGGAGGGGAATCGGCTCAGCCAGGCCTCCTCGGCGGTGAAGGCGAGGATGGGGGCGAGCCACAGCGTCACGCAGCGGAAGATCTGGTCGATCACCGTCAGCGCGGCGCGCCGCGCCGTGCTGGAGATGGGGTCGCAGTACAGCGTGTCCTTGCGGATGTCGAAGTAGAAGGCCGACAGATCGGTGGTCATGAACGGGGCCAGCGCCGCCAGCACGCGCTTGTAGTCGAAGGCGTCATAGGCCTGGCGCACCGCCTCGCCCACCTCGTGCAGGCGGTGCAGCATGTAGCGCTCCAGCTCCGGCATGTCGCCGCAAGCCACCAGGGCGGCGCCGTCGAAGTGGTGCAGCGAGCCGAGCATCCAGCGCAGGGTGTTGCGGATCTTGCGGTAGAGGTCGGTGACGCCCCTGAGCACCTCCGGGCCGATGCGCTGGTCGTCCCAGTAATCGGTGGAGGCGGTCCACAGGCGCAGGATGTCCGCGCCGGACTGGCGGATGACGTCCTGCGGGGCCAGCGTGTTGCCCAGCGACTTGGACATCTTGCGGCCCTGCTCGTCGAGCGTGAAGCCGTGGGTCACCACCACGTCATAAGGGGCGCGGCCGCGGGTGCCGCAGGCCTCCAGCAGCGACGACTGGAAGAAGCCGCGGTGCTGGTCCGAGCCCTCCAGATACATCACCGTGTCATAGGCCGGGTCCGGGATGGCGGCGTCGCGGCCGGCCGGGCGACGGCGGCGCTGGCGCAGGTCCTCGCGCGTCTCGAGCGTGAAGCTGTGGGTCGAACCGGAGTCGAACCACACGTCGAGCACGTCCATGACCTTCTCGAAGCGGGCCGGATCATGATCCGGGGCGAGGAAGCGGGCGCCGTCGGCGTCGGCGAACCAGGCGTCGGCGCCCTCCTTCTCGAAAGCCGCGGCGATGCGCTCGTTCACCTTTTCGTCGCGCAGGATCTCGCCGGTCTGGCGGTCGACGAACACGGTGATCGGCACGCCCCAGGCGCGCTGGCGCGAGATCACCCAGTCCGGACGGCCCGACACCATGGCGGTGATGCGGTTCTCGCCCTGCGGCGGCACCCAGCGGGTTTCGGCGATGGCCGCCAGCGCCCGGCCGCGCAGCGTGTCGCCGGCGCCGTCGATGTCGCGGTCCATGGCGATGAACCACTGGGGCGTGTTGCGGAAGATCAGCGGCGCGCGCGAGCGCCAGGAGTGCGGATAGCTGTGACGCAGCCGGCCGCGGGCGATGAGCGCCCCGGCCGCGACCAGCGCCTCGATGACGCGGGCGTTGGCGTCGCCTTCCTTGCCGTTGTCGTCGAACACCCTGGCGCCGGCGAACAGCGGCACGTGGTCGAAATAGCGGCCGTCCGGCTGCACGGTGTGCGGCACCTCATCGGTGCCGGCGGCGGCGAAGGCGGCGCGGTGGCGCACGAAAGTGGCGTAGTCGTCGGCGCCATGGCCGGGGGCGGTGTGCACGAAGCCCGTGCCGGCGTCGGCGGTGACGTAGTCGGCCGGCAGCAGCGGCACGCCGAACTCATAGCCCTGGCCGTGCAGCGGGTGGCGCGCCATGGCGCTGGCCAGCTGGGCGCCGCTGACGTCGGCGAGGCGGCGGTAGCCGCTGACCCTGGCCGCGCCCATCACCTTCTCCGCCAGAGGGTCGGCCAGCAGGTAGCGGTCGCCCGGCTTCGCCCAGGCGTCCTCCGGCGCGTCCGTCACTTCGTAGAGGCCGTAGGCGATGTCCGGCGAATAGGCGATGGCGCGGTTGGCGGGGATGGTCCAGGGCGTGGTGGTCCAGATCACCACCGAGGCGCCCTCAAGGCCCTGCGGCGCCTTCGCCAGCGGGAACCTGACGAAGATGGTGGTGGAGACGTGCTCGCGATACTCCACCTCGGCCTCGGCCAGGGCGGTGCGCTCCACCACCGACCACATCACCGGCTTGGAGCCGCGGTAGAGCTGGCCGCTCATGGCGAACTTCATCAGCTCGCGGGCGATCTGCGCCTCCGCCGCGAACGACATGGTGAGATAGGGATTGTCCCAGTCGCCGGTGACGCCGAGCCGCCTGAACTCCTCGCGCTGCACGTCCACCCATTTTTCGGCGAAGGCGCGGCATTCGGCCCGGAACTCCAGCACCGGCACCTGGTCCTTGTCGAGGCCCTTCGCCCGGTACTGCTCCTCGATCTTCCATTCGATCGGCAGGCCGTGGCAGTCCCAGCCCGGCACGTAGTTGCTGTCGTAGCCGGACATCTGGGCGGCGCGCGTGACGATGTCCTTGAGGATCTTGTTCAGCGCGTGGCCGATGTGGATGTTGCCGTTGGCGTAGGGCGGGCCGTCATGAAGGATGAAGCGCGGGCGGTCCCTGGACTGGTCGCGCAGGCGCCGGTAGAGATTGATGCGGTTCCAGCGCTCCAGCAGATGCGGCTCGCGCTCGGGCAGGCCGGCGCGCATCGGAAAATCCGTCTTGGGCAGGAACAGGGTGCTGGAGTAGTCGCGGGCTTCGGCCTTGCTGTCGGTCATTTCTGGCTCATTCTGCCGGCGTCGCGGCGGCTGCGGGCGCCGCCGCCGGATCTGACGGGAAATCTGGCGATAAAACCGGCCGTCGCACGCCGCGCGGCGTCAGGCCCCGCAGGCCGGGCGCCCTGCGCGCGCCCCGCGCCTTGCGCGGCGCATCCGGCCGGATGAACTCCGGAGCGCCCGGGAGCGCGGCCGCGCGCCGCCCTCCCGCAGCCTCCCGCCAGCGCCGGCTGGCCGCCGCCCAGCCGCGCGACTGGCGCAAAACCCGGCCTTCCGCGTTCCGGTCACGCGGAAGCCGGGCTGGTAATTCGGAACATGGCGGCGGAGCTGCGCGGCGACATGGCTCCGGAATAGTGGAATTCCGCCAGGAAGGAAAGGCCGCGCCCCGGGGCCTGAAAGGAAAGCCGCGCCGCCCCCGCGGCGCGGCGGCCGCCGGCGCCTGGCACGGGAGTGCGGCCAGGGAGCCCGGCCAGGAATTCAGCCAGGGAACACGGAGGGCGGCGGCGGATTTTCCGCCAGCACGCGGCGGGCGTTGCGGCTGTCGGCGTCCATCTGGGCGATGAGGGCGTCGAGGCTGTCGAAGGTCTCTTCGCCGCGCAGCCAGGCGACGAACTCCACGTCGATGACGCGCCCGTACAGGTCGCCGCTGAAATCGAACAGATGCACCTCCAGCAGCGGCGCGCCATTGTCGAACATCGGCCGGCGGCCGAAGCTGGCGACGCCGTCATGCGTCCGCCCCTCCACCAGAACGCGCGTCGCATAGACGCCATGCGCCAGGCGGCAGTCGTCCGCCAGGCGGATGTTGGCGGTGGGGTAGTTCAGGGTGCGCCCCACCTTGCGGCCGTGGCTCACCACGCCGCGCACGAACCAGCGATAGCCGAGCAGCGCGTTGGCGCCGGCCACGTCGCCCGCCTCGAGCGCGGCGCGGATGCGGCTGGAGGACACCGGCCCGTCGCCTTCCGCCGTCACCTTGGGCGTCACGCGCACCGGCAGGCCGGCGGCCGCGCCGCGGGCGCGCAGGAAATCGGGCGAGCCCGCCCGCCCCTTGCCGAAATGGAAGTCGTGCCCCACCACCACGCCGGAAACGCCGAGCGCTCGCGCCAGCAGGTCGTCAAAGAACGCCTCGGCGCTCATGGCGGCGAGGCCGGCGTTGAACGGCAGCACGATCATGCCGTCGAGGCCGAGCCGGGCCAGCAGCGTGGCCTCCACCCCGTCCGGGGTGAGGCGGAACACCGGCGAATCCGGATTGAAATAGGTGCGCGGGTGGGGCGCGAAGGTCAGCACCGCCGCCGGACGGCCGAGACTGGCGGCCAGCGCCCGGCATTCGGCGATCACCGCCCGGTGGCCGGCGTGCACGCCGTCGAAATTGCCGATGGCGACCACCGGCCGCGCGAGGGCGCCCTCGCCGCAGCGCACCGGCCGGCCGGCCATGGCCGCCGCCGCCGCATCCTCCACGCAACGCTGCACGATGAAGGCGCGCCCCTCCGCCGTGAAGGGGAAGCTGTCATGAACCGGCCGCGAACCGGGAGTGGGCATCTGCGTCATGAACCCGTCATCAGCGCGCTGGTCCGGGAGCGAAGGCTCCGCGGGCGATCGGTGGGGTTGTCCAGGCGCCCCTGCGAGGCGCGGCGCAGGACGGCGCCCGGCCTGGAAACGCCCGGCCCGGGACGGACCGCGGCGCGCGAAACCTGCCAACATCCGGCGGCGAAGGTCAAGGGCGCGCCGCGCCCGCGCAGCGCCGCCGCCGCCCCCGGCCATGCGGTAAGAAAGCGCGCCCCGCAGGGACGCGGCCGCAGGCGCGGCGCAGGGGGCGCCGCTCCCCGCCCCTCCCGGCTTCGCCTCCGCGCCTTCCCCGCGCCAGGCGCGGCGCGGCCGGCGCCGGCGCCGGCGGGCCGGACGCTCAGGCGCTGGCGGCGGCGGTGGACGGGGCGGGCAGCGCCACCCAGGCCTCGCCTTCCAGCACGCCGCGGCCGTCGGCCACGCACTCGCAATAGAGCCGCACGCGCTGGCGCGCCGGCACCAGCTCCACCACCTCCACGGCGGCGGTGACCACGTCGCCGACGCGCACCGGCGCCAGAAACTGCAGGGTCTGGGAGAGGTAAATGGAGCCGGGCCCCGGCAGACGCGTGCCGATCAGGGCCGAGATCAGGCCGGCGGTGAACATGCCGTGGACGATGCGCTGGCCGAACCGGGTGTTGCCGGCGAAGGCGTCGTCCAGCAGCAGCGGGTTGAGATCGCCGGTGATGGCCGCGAATTCGCTGATATGCGCGTCCATGACGGTGCGCATGAGCGTCGCCCGCATGCCGCGCCGCAACTCCTCGAACAGATAGGCTCGCAACGCCGCCCCCCATCGCGCGCACGCCCAGCCCGCGGGGCTGGCCTGCTGTTTCCTGCCGGGGAACGCCGGAGCGGAACCGCCCTATCCGGCGTTCCCCGGCGCAGGGAAAAGAGTGCCGGCCCGGGGCCGCGCGGCCAATTGGACTTTGGTCACCCGACCAATGTCCTGGGCCGGCCTGCGCCGGGCGCCGCGGCGGCGCCGGCCCGCCGGAGCCCCTTACCAGCGCAGGTGATCGATGAACGCGGTGGGGACGACCTTCTGCGCCGCCGCCCAGGCGTCCACGGCCGCCTGGTCGAGCGTCCCGCCGATCATCACTTCGTGAGCGTGGACGCCGCGGGCCACGAACAGCACGTCGACGCCCATGCCCACGGCGCCGGCCACGTCGGTGTGGATCGAATCGCCGATGGCGAGCATGGCGCGGCGCGGGATGGGGCCATTCTTCAGCCGCTCGCCAAAGGCGAAGGCGGCCTCATAGACCGGCGCATGGGGCTTGCCGGCGTAGATCACCCGGCCGCCCATGCGGGCGTAGAGCGCGGCGATGGCGCCGGCGCAGGGAATCAGCCGGTCGCCGCGCTCCACCACCAGGTCCGGATTGGCGCAGACCAGCTCGACGTCGCGCGCCAGCAGCCCCTCCAGCACCGGCCGGTAGGTCTCGGCGGTTTCGTTCTCGTCGTCGAACAGGCCGGTGCACACCACATAGTCCGCCTCCTCCGCGGGAGCGAAGCGGACGTCCAGCCCGTCGAACACCGGCCGGTCGCGGGCCGGGCCGATCATGAACACCGGCCGGCCGGCCCGTTCGGCGATGGCGCTGCGGGTGATGTCGCCCGAGGTGACGATGCCGTCATAGGCCTCGCGCGGGGCGCCGAGACGGTCGAGCATGTCGCGGACCAGAGCGGACGGCCGCGGGGCGTTGGACACCAGCACCACCGCGCCGCCGCCCGCGCGGAAGCGCGCCAGCGCCTCGCAGGAATCCTGGAACGCCCGCACGCCGTTATGGATCACGCCCCAGATGTCGCAGATCAGCAGCTCCCTGCCCGCGGCCACCGCGGACAGGCCGTTCACCAGCCGCACGCGGCGCGCGGGGGCATTTCCTGTGGCGCTCATCGTCATCCTTTCCTGATGGTCCGGGACCGCAGACCGGCCGGGACCTCTTATGGCCTTCCGGCCGGACGACAACAAGACGGTGGCGCCGCGGCGCGGCGCATGTACCATCGGCCCCATGGTCCTCCTGCCGCGAGGCGTGACATGACTGCAGACATCTACCGGCCCGCCGCCCCCGCCGCGCCCAATGATCTGGACGCGTTCTGGATGCCGTTCACCGCCAACCGGGCGTTTCGCCGCCGCCCGCGCCTGATCGCCGCAGCGGAGGGGATGCATTACGTGACCGTGGACGGCCGCCGCATTCTCGACGGCGCCGCCGGCCTGTGGTGCTGCAACGCCGGCCACGGCCGCGCGCCCATCGTGCGCGCCATCCAGGAGCAGGCGGCGCGGCTCGATTACGCCCCCACCTTCCAGTATGGGCATCCGGCGGCCTTCGCCCTGGCCAGCCGCCTCGCCGATCTTGCGCCCGGCGACCTCAACCGGGTGTTCTTCACCAATTCGGGCTCGGAGGCGGCGGACACGGCGCTGAAAATCGCCATCGCCTACTGGCAGGCGAAGGGCAAGGCCACGAAAACCCGGCTGATCGGCCGCGAGCGCGGCTATCACGGCGTGGGCTTCGGCGGCGTTTCGGTGGGCGGCATCTCCGCCAACCGCAAGAGCTTCGGCGCGCTGCTGCCGGGGGTGGACCACCTGCCGCACACCTACAGCCGCGAGCACCAGGCGTTCAGCCGCGGCCAGCCGGAATGGGGCGCGCATCTGGCCGACGAGCTGGAGCGGCTGGTGGCGCTGCACGACGCCTCCACCATCGCCGCAGTGATGGTGGAGCCCATGGCCGGCTCCACCGGCGTGCTGCCGCCGCCGCGCGGCTATCTGGAGCGGCTGCGCGCCATCTGCGACAGGCACGACATACTGCTGGTCTTCGACGAGGTGATCACCGGCTTCGGCCGGCTGGGCGCGGCCTTCGCGGCGGAGCGTTTCGGCGTGCTTCCGGACATGCTCACCTTCGCCAAGGGCGTCACCTCCGGAGCCGCGCCCATGGGCGGCGTCATCGTGCGCGAGGGCGTGTTCGAGGCGTTCATGCAGGGTCCGGCGCACATGATCGAGCTGTTCCACGGCTACACCTATTCGGCGCATCCGCTGGCCTGCGCCGCGGGTCTGGCGGCGCTCGACCTGTACCGCGACGAGGACCTGTTCGCCCGCGCCCGCCGGCTGGAGGAGACGCTGGCCGACGCAGTGCACGCGCTGAAGGGGCTGCCCGGCGTGCTGGACGTGCGCAACATCGGCCTCGCCGCCGGCATTGACCTTGCGCCGGCGAAGGATGATGACGGGCGCGAGGTTCCCGGCAGGCGCGGCCTCGCAGCCATCGAGAGGGGCTTCCACGATCACGACGTGCTGCTGCGCGTGGGCGGCGACACCATCGCCCTGTCGCCGCCGCTGATCGCCAGCGAGAGCGACATCGCCGACCTGGTGGAGCGGGTGCGCCGGGTGATCATCGCCACCGGTTAGGGCGCGGACCGGAGCGGCGGCCCGCCAGGGCGCCGCCCTTTCCGGGAGCAGCCCCGCCGGAGAACCGTTCGCGCCGCGCGAAAGGCGACGGCCGCCGTTTCGCCCGGCCCATCACGGAGCCGCCATGCCGCACGCGCAGCATCGTCTTTCCCTGAGCACCCGCGGCCAGGGGTTTTACGAATTCACCCGCGAGGCCGCCGCCTTCGTGGCCGGGGCGTCGCGCCAGCATGGCCTGACGGTGGGGCTGCTCACCGTGTTCTGCCGCCACACCTCGGCGTCGCTGCTGATTCAGGAAAACGCCGATCCGGACGTGCAGACGGACCTGCTCGCCTTCTTCCGCCACGTGGCGCCGGAAGGGCGCGGGCTTTACGTGCATGACAGCGAGGGGCCGGACGACATGCCGGCGCACATCCGCGCCGCCCTCACCCAGACCCACCTGTCGGTTCCGGTGGCGGACGGCCGCATGCTGCTGGGGACGTGGCAGGGGATTTACCTGTTCGAGCACCGTCGCGCCCCGCACCGGCGCGAGATCGTGCTGCATCTCTCCGGGGCGTGAGACAGGCGCCGGCGCGCGCCCGCCGTCACTGGCGCCGGGCGGCCGGAGGACGGCGTCCGGCGGCGCTGGCTCCCCGGGCCGTCCTGCGCGGAGCGGGCGGCGCGGGCCCCCGGGCGGGACGCCCGGGGCTCAGGAACGGCGCCCGCCTCACGCCAGCTGGCGGCGAATGCGCGCCAGGGCGGCGGACAGCTCCACCTCCTCACAGGAAATGACGTCGTCCACCACGCCGTCGGCCAGCGCCTTCACATGACGGCACACGCGGCCGAACCGTCCGGCAGGACAGTCGCAGGCGGTGCGCCCGCCGACGTCCATGCTCACCCGCACCCGCCAGACGTCGCCGCGGCTGCCGCGCACCATGATCACCGGACCAGACCGGCTGGCCGCCCGGCGGCCCGGCGTGACCGCCCGGCCCCCGCCGCGGCGCGGCGCCCGCATCCGCGCCGCGGCGAAGCTGGTCTCGCCCAGCGCCTCCAGGGCGGCGAGCGCGATGCGGGCGCAGGCGTAGGCGTCCTCGCCGGCGTGATGGTGCCGGAACGGCACCCCCAGAAACGCCCCGAGCTGGTTCAGCCGGTGCCCCGGCAGGTCCGGCCACGCCCGCCGCGCCAGCTGCAGCGAACAGGCGAACGTGACCGGCGGCGCCTCCATCCGGTAAAACGCCAGCATCGCCGCCAGAACCGCGCTGTCGAAGGCGGCGTTGTGGGCGACGAACACCCGCCCCGCCGCCGCGCCGGCGAACTCCCGCCACACCTCCGGGAATTCCGGCTCGTGCGTCACATGCGCGGGCAGGATGCCGTGAACGCGCACGTTTCCGGGATGAAAGCGCAGCTCCGGCGGACGGATGAGCCGGTATTCGCGCCGCGTCACCACGCCGTCGTCGATGAAGGCGAGGCCGATGGCGCAGGCGCTGTCGCGGCGCTCGTTGGCTGTCTCGAAGTCAATGGCCAGGGCGCGCATCAGTCCGGCGCTCCCCCGGGCAGGCCGGCCAGCCACTCCTCCTCGCTGATCACCGGCACGCCCAGCTTCTGCGCCTCGGCCAGCTTGGAGCCGGCCCCCGGGCCCGCCACCACCAGATCGGTGCTGCGGCTCACCGAGGAGGCGACGCGCGCGCCAAGGCGCGTCGCCGTCGCCTTGGCCTCGGAGCGGGTCATGCGCTCCAGGGTCCCGGTGAACACGATGGTCTTGCCGGCGATGGGCGACTCCGCCGCCGTCGCCGGCGCCTCCAGCGGCCTGGGCCGCACCTGCGTCAGCAGGTCCTCCACCGCGGCGCGGCTGTGCTCCTCGGAGAAGAAATCCAGCAGGGCGTCGAGCGCCACCGGCCCCACGTCCTGCAGCCCGGCCATCTCCAGCCAAGCCTCGCCCGGCTGGTGCGCCGCCGCCTCCACCAGCGCCGCCGCCAGCGTCTCGCCGTCGCCGAAGGCGGCCAGCAGCGACTCCACCGCCTTCCGGTTCAAACCGGCCGCCTTCAGCCCCGCCGCCGGCGCGCGGCGCAGCGTCTCCAGGGCGAGGCCGCCCTCCGCGGCCAGCTGCAGCAGCTTCCGGCGCGAGGTGGGGCCGACGCCCGCCACCGCCTCCAGCCGGTGCAGGGCCACGCCCGGGCGGCCGGCGATGGCCTCGTCCACGCGCTTCAGCAGCGCCTCCATCGTGCCGTAGCGGCGGGCCAGCGCCCGGCTGGTGGCCTCGCCGACATGGCGGATGCCGAGCGCGAACAGGAAGCGGTCCAGCGGCGGCTCGCGCCGGCTGTCGATGGTCTCCATCAGCCTGTCGACCGACCTGTATTCCGGCGCGCCCCTGCCCGGCCGCTGCGGCGCGGCCTCCGCCGTCTCCGCCAGGCCGCCGTCCCCGTCCGCTCCGCCTTCGCCTCCGGCGCGCTTCGCCGCAAGCTCGCGCCGGCGCCGGAACTCGGCCGCTTTCACCGCCTCCACGTCGAGGCGGAAAATGTCGGCCGGCGACGTCACCAGGCCCTCGTCGAACAGCATGTCGATCTGCTTCTCGCCAAGCCCCTCGATGTCCATGGCGTTGCGCGAGACGAAGTGTTTGAGCCGTTCGCGCGCCTGGGCCGGACAGGTGAGGCCGCCGGTGCAGCGCCGCACCACGTCCTCGCGGCCGGCGCGCGGATTGAACTCGCGCACCGCATGGGCGCCGCACGCCGGGCAGGTGACGGGGAACACGAACGGCCGGGCGTCCGGCGGGCGCTTTTCCGGCACGACGCCCAGCACCTGGGGAATGACGTCGCCGGCGCGCTGCACCTCCACCGTGTCGCCGATGCGCACGTCCTTGCGGGCGATCTCCTCCTCATTGTGCAGCGTGGCGTTGGAGACGACGACGCCGCCCACCGTCACCGGCTTCAGCCGCGCCACCGGAGTGAGCGCGCCGGTGCGGCCCACCTGGACGTCGATGTCCTCCAGGATGGTGAAGGCGCGCTCGGCCGGGAACTTGTGGGCGATGGCCCAGCGCGGCGAGCGGGCCACAAAGCCGAGCCGCCGCTGCAGGGCGATGTCGTTCACCTTGTAGACGACGCCGTCGATGTCATAGCCCAGCGTCGCCCTCATCTCGCCGATGCGCCGGTAATGCGCCAGCAGTCCGGCCGCGCTGCGCGCCACGATGGTGAGCGGGTTGGTGGGAAAGCCCCAGCGGGCGAAGGCCTCGATCACGCCCATCTGGGTGCCGGCCGGCAGGGCGCTGGCCTCGCCCCAGGCGTAAGCGAAGAAGGCAAGCGGCCGGCGGGCGGTGACGGCGGCGTCCTTCTGGCGCAGCGAACCGGCGGCGGCGTTGCGCGGATTGGCGAACAGCGGCTTTCCCGCCGCCTGCTGGGCGGCGTTGACGGCGGCGAAGGCCTCGTGGCTCATGTAGATCTCGCCGCGCACCTCCAGCACCTCCGGCGCGTCCGGCGCGTCGATGCGCCGGGGAATGCCGGCGATCGCCTGCACGTTGGCGGTGACGTCCTCGCCCTCCTCGCCGTCGCCGCGGGTGGCGCCGCCGACCAGCACGCCGTTTTCGTAACGCAGGCTGATGGACAGGCCGTCGATCTTCGGCTCGGCGGTGATCTCCAGCGGCGCCCCGTCGGGCAGGCCGAGAAAGCGCGTCACCCGGGCGACGAACTCCTCCACGTCGGCGTCGGTGAAGGCGTTGGCCAGCGACAGCATTGGCACGGCGTGGCGCACCTTGCGGAAGCCGGCCGCCGGCGCCGCGCCCACCTTCAGCGACAGGCTGTCCGGCGTGCGCAGCGACGGAAAGCGCGCCTCGATGGCCTCATAGCGCCGGCGCAGGGCGTCATATTCGGCGTCGGAAATTTCCGGCGCGTCCTGCTGGTAATAGAGCGCGTCGTGGCGGGCGATCTCGGCGCCAAGGGCCGCATGCTCCTCGCTGGCCTCGACGAGGTCCAGCTCTTCCACGGGCTTGGCGGCGGCGGGGCGTGTGGCCATGGCTGCGATCCTGGTCTGCGGCGGGGCGGGAGAACGGCGCGGACGGCGCGCCCTCCCCTGTCCTGTCGGGTAACGCGCGCCGCCGCGCCGGCGTCGCGTGCGGATGGCGGCTTACGCCGCGCCGTCCAGCAGGCGTGCGGCGGCGGCCCGCGCCTCCTCGGTGATGGTGGAGCCGGCGAGCATGCGGGCGATCTCCTCCCGGCGCCGGTCGCTGGCGAGGCCTGTCACCCGGGTGGCGATGGCGCCGGTGGCGGCCACCGGCTCCTTGGCGATG
This sequence comes from Camelimonas abortus, assembly GCF_042432745.1. NCBI lineage: Bacteria > Pseudomonadati > Pseudomonadota > Alphaproteobacteria > Hyphomicrobiales > Chelatococcaceae > Camelimonas > Camelimonas abortus. Next base: position 1,765,161 of record NZ_JBHLWR010000006.1, read on the forward strand.
AGGAAGTGATGGGTCGCCCTGGCCGCCACCTGCGGCGCGTGGGTGACGCAGATCACCTGCACCCGCCGCGCCAGGCGGGCGAGACGCTGGCCGATGGCGTCCGCCACCGCCCCGCCGACGCCGGTGTCGATCTCGTCGAACACCAGGGTGGGGGCCGAGCCACGGTCCGCCAGCGCCACCTTCAGCGCCAGCATGAAGCGCGAGAGCTCGCCGCCCGAGGCCACCTTCATCATCGGCCCCGGCCGCGACCCCGGATTGGTCTGCACCACAAAGCCCACCCGGTCAAAGCCTTCCGGACCGCGGGCGGATTCGTCGGCGTCGATTTCGGTGATGAAGCGCGCCCGCTCCAGCTTCAGCGGCGGCAGCTCCGCGCCGACCGCCGCGTCAAGGGCGGCGGCCGCCTCGCGCCGCGCCTGCGACAGCCGCCGCGCGGCGGCGACATAGGCCGCCTCCGCCTCGGCCACCGCGCGGCCCAGGGCCTCGACATGCTTCTCGCCGGCGTCAAGATTCTCCAGCTCCCCCTGGAATTTCTCCAGCAGCTGCGGCAGCTCGTCCGGCGTCACGCCGTGCTTGCGGGCGGCGCCGCGCAGGGCGAACAGCCGCTCCTCCACCGTCTCCAGCTCGCGCGGGTCGAACTCGGCGTCGGCGAGACTGCGCTCCAGCACGCCCGCCGCCTCCTCCAGGGCGTTGAGCGCCGCATCCAGGGCGCGCACGCCCGGCTCCAGCAGATGCGGGGCCTGGTCCAGCCGCCGCTCCAGCCGGCGCATGGCGCTGGCGATGAAGGGAATGGGCGAGGCGTGGCCGGAGAGGGTCTGGTGGGCCTCGTTGAGCTCGGCCACCACTTTCTCCGCCTGCATCATCGCCTGGCGACGGGCGGCGAGCTGCTCCTCCTCGCCGGCCTCCGGCGCGAGCCTGGACAGCTCGTCCACGGCGTGGCGCAGATAGTCGGCCTCCCTGCGCGCGGCCTCGATGGCGGCGATGCGGGCCTCCAGCTCCTCCCGGGCGTCGCGCAGCCGGCGCGCGGCCGCCGCCACCTCCGCCGCCAGCGCGCCATGGCCGCCGAAGGCGTCGAGAATGGCCCGGTGCGAGGCCGGATCCATCAGCGCGCGGTCGTCGTGCTGTCCGTGAATCTCGACCAGCGCGCGGCCCACGGCGCGCAGCGCCTGCACGCTCACCGGCTGGTCGTTGATGAAGGCGCGCGTGCGCCCGTCCGCCATCTGCACGCGGCGGAGGATGAGATCGCCGTCGACCTCCAGGCCGTGCGCCGTGGCGGCGGCGCGCGCCGGATGCCCGGACGGAACGTCGAACGCCGCCGTTACCTGCCCCTGGGACTGGCCGTTGCGGACCAGCCCGCCGTCCCCGCGCCCGCCAAGGGCGAGCGCGAAAGCGTCGAGCAGGATGGACTTGCCGGCGCCGGTCTCGCCCGTCAGCACGCTCAGGCCTGGCGCGAAAGCCAGGTCAAGCCGGTCGATCAGGACAATGTCACGGACCGACAGCTGCGCGAGCATGGCGCCTCAGTTGCGTCCGGCGATGCTGCTGAAGGCGCGGCTGATCCACGAGCCCCTGTCCTCATGCGGCTGCAGGCCGCCGCGGGTGAGCAGGGCGTAGGCGTCATGATACCACTGGCTGTCCGGGAAGTTGTGGCCCAGCACGGCCGCCGCGGTCTGCGCCTCGTTGTGGACGCCCATGGCCAGATAGGCCTCAACCAGGCGGTACAGCGCCTCCTCGACGTGACGGGTGTTCTGGTACTGGCTCACCACGACGCGGAAACGGTTGATGGCCGCGCCATAGTTGCGCCGCTTCAGGTAGTAGCGGCCGACGTCCATCTCCTTGCCGGCGAGCTGGTCGCGGATCACCTGGATCTTCCACTTCGAGTCCTTCACGTACTCGGAGTTGGGATAGCGGGTGACCAGCTCGTGCAGGGCCTGGCCGGCCTTCTCCGCCTGCTCCTGGTCGCGCGAGACGTCCGGCGCCATGGAATAGTGCGACATGGCCAGCAGGTACTGGGCGTAAGCGGCGTCCCTGTCGGAGGGATAGAGGGTGACGTAGCGCTTCGCCGAGGCGATGGCGTCGTCATAGGCGCCGCCCTCGTAATTGGCGTAGGCCGACATCAGCAGCGCCTTCTTGGCCCAGGGCGAATGCGGATGGATCTTGATGACCTCGTCGAACTTCTTCGCGGCGGCGATGAAGTTGCCGTTGGCGGCGCGGGCGAGGCCGTCGTTGTACAGCTCCTCCGGCGGCGTATCGACCACCTTCTCCGGCTTGTATTTTTCCTCAGCGAACGGGTTGAACTTGTCCAGCCCCTCGCTGCACGCGACAAGGGCCGAGACCGCGACGGCGGAGAGCAAGAGGCGACCGCCCATCATGGTAGCCGCCCTGAACGATTTTCCCAGACGCATGCCGCGACGTTCCCTTCAGCCGTTTTTTCCGCGCCGCCCGGCGCAGACCGCCCCGCCGCGCCGGGCAGGGCGTCCCGAATTTCTGCCTGACGCCCTCACCGACGTCCCGATGCGGCCATGCCGGCCGCCAAACCAGCATCGCTTGTAGCGTGAACGCCCAGGCCCGCCAAGTCCACACCCGGCGCCCGCAGCCGCAGGCGGATCCATGGCGGCGCGGCCTGCGCGCGAAGACGCCGGCCGGCCCTTGTGGGGACTGTCAGTGGCCAGACAATGGCGCCCCGGCGCCGGGCGGCGGCCGCGACAGGCGGCCGCGCCCGCGCGGGCGAAGGCGGCGGCGGCCGCAGGAACGCGCCGCAAACAGGCGCGGCCGGATCAGTGCACCTGCGGAGAGAAGGCGGCGACGGCGACGGCCGGCGCTTCGGCGTGGCCGGTTTCGCGCCGCGGCGCCATGTCGACGATGGCGTAATTGGCGCGGTCGGCGAACAGCGCCTCAAGCATCATGTAGTTGAGACGGTGACCGCCGCAGTAGGAGCGGTACATGCCGACGATCGGCGCGCCGGCGAGGGAGAGGTCGCCGATGGCGTCGAGGATCTTGTGGCGGACGAACTCGTCCGGCCAGCGCACGCCTTCAGGATTGATGACGCCGTCCGGGCCGAGGGCCACGGTGTTCTCCAGCGAGGCGCCGCGGGCGAAGCCCTGCTTCCACAGCGCCTCCACGTCGCTCATGAAGCCGAAGGTGCGGGCGCGGGCGATGTCGCGGCGGTAGGCGTCCGGGGTGAGATCGAACACCATGCGCTGGCGGCCGATCACCGGCGTGTCGAAATCAATCTCCACGTCGAGACGGAAGCCGCGGTCATAGGGGCGCATCTCGGCGTGGGCCTTGCCCATCTCCACCCGCACCGGGCGCAGCACCTTGACGTAGCGGCGCCATGCCTGCTGCTCCACCACGCCGACGCCGGCGATGGCGTCCACATAGGCGGCGGCGCTGCCGTCGAGGATCGGAACCTCGGGACCGTCGATCTCGATGCAGACATTGTCCACGCCCAGACCGGCGAGCGCCGACATCAGGTGCTCGATGGTGGCCACCGAACCGGATTCGGAATCGCCGATCACCGTGCACAGCGCCGTGGCGGAAACCGCCAGATGCCGGGCCTCCAGCAGACGCTCATGACCATTGGGGAGATTGGTGCGCAAAAAGGTGACGCCGCTGTTCGCCGGAGCGGGATGCAGCGTCATGCTGACGGGCTGCCCCCCATGCACGCCGCTGCCAGTGATGACAATGGGAGCGCGAAGCGTGGTTTGCCGGCTGGCTTTCATCTTGCCTTCCTGACCTCGGGCGATCGCGCCGTCAGCCCCGGAGACAGGACATCAGCCAGCGCGACAGGCGGCGACGGCGCCCTTGCGGACGCGCCCCGCGTGACAGACGGCGAAGCGACGGAACGTGACGGAAACGCCACCCTGCCGCCCCATGAATGGCAAGGAACATAGTCCGCGACAGCAGGGCGGACAAATCACGCTTTCTTACGTTCTGTTACGCGGCCGCAGCGCAGTAAAATTTCGGTTAACAACATGTTTTTAAAACACTTTTCAACACGCAAAGACCCCGCCCGAAAGGGCGGGGCCACATGCCTCCACAATGTCCGGAAACCCCGCCCTTACGCAAGGGATCCGGCACGCGCCGGCGAATGGCCCGGCGCGGCGCTCCCCTCCCCTGCGCCCACTGGAGCGACCCGCCGCGCGGCGGCGGCGGGAGAGGCGGCGGGACGGCGCGTCAGTTGGACTGGCGACGCAGGAAGGCCGGAATTTCGAGATGGTCGTCGTCGAAACCACGACCCTGCGGAGCCGGCTGCTCCGGACGCTGCGGCGCCGGGGCCGGACGGCGGCCGTATTCGGCGTGCACCGGGGACGGCTGCTCGGCCGCCGGCTGGCGCGGCGCCGGCTGGGCGGCGTGGTGGCTGTCGTCGCGACGGCCGAGCCCCACGGAGGCGATGCGCTGGATCAGCGACATGCGGCGGGTCTCATGCTCCGGGGCGTATTCCGGACGGGCGGCGCGCAGCTGGTTCTGTCCCGGCAGCGGCAGCTCGTCCACCCGCGGCATGCGGGCCGGGCGCACCACGCGCTCGGGCTGCGGCGGAATGAAATAGTCCTGGGTCTCCGCCGGCCCGGCCGCCGGAGCCTGTGCGGGAGCCGCGGCCTGCGGGGCGGGCGCGGCGGCGTAGGCGGAGGCCTGCGGCGCGACATGAGGCGCGACATGAGGCGCGACATGAGGCGCGACCTGGGCGACCTGAGGCGCGACCTGGGCGGCCTGCGGCGCGACAGGCGCGGCCGCGGCCTGGACCGCAGCGGAAGCGGCGGCCTGGGGCGCGACCTGCGGGGCGGCCTCGGCGACCGTCTCCACGGCCTCCGCAGCCTCGGCGTCCGGGTCGGCGGCCACCGGCGGCACCGGAGCGAAAGCGGCGCCGGCCTCGGGCGCCACCACCGGCCCGGCCGGACCGGTCACGGCGGCGCGGGCCGACGGCGCCGGCTGGCCGGCGCGCATGCGGGCCTCGCTGCGCAGGCGCTCGGCCACCTCGGCGATCTTGCGCTCGGTGGCGAGGATGTCGGCGTCGGCGGCGATGGCGGCCGGCTCGATGCCGGTGGCCACCACCGACACGCGAATCATGCCTTCCATGGCCTTGTCGAAGGTGGCGCCGAGGATGATGTTGGCCTCTGGGTCCACCTCCTCGCGGATGCGGGTGGCGGCCTCGTCCACCTCATAGAGGGTGAGGTCGGGACCGCCGGTGATGGAGATGAGCAGGCCGCGCGCCCCTTTCATCGACACGTCGTCGAGGAGCGGGTTGGCGATGGCCGCCTCGGCGGCGTTGAGCGCGCGCTTCTCGCCGGACGCCTCGCCGGTGCCCATCATCGCCTTGCCCATGCCGCGCATGATCGAGCGCACGTCGGCGAAGTCGAGGTTGATGAGGCCTTCCTTCACCATCAGGTCGGTGATGCAGGCCACGCCGGAGTACAGCACCTGGTCGGCCATCGCGAAGGCGTCGGCGAAGGTGGTGCGCTCGTTGGCGACGCGGAACAGGTTCTGGTTGGGGATGACGATCAGCGTGTCCACCGCCTGCTGCAGCTCGGCGATGCCCGCCTCGGCCACGCGGGTGCGCCGGGCGCCCTCGAAGTGGAATGGCTTGGTGACCACGCCGACGGTAAGGATGCCGAGGTCACGGGCGGCGCGGGCGATCACAGGCGCGGCGCCGGTGCCGGTGCCGCCGCCCATGCCGGCGGTGATGAACACCATGTGGGCGCCGGAGAGCTGGTCGCGGATCTCGTCGATCACCTCTTCGGCGGCCGCGCGGCCGACTTCGGGCTGGGAGCCGGCGCCGAGACCTTCCGTCGCCTGCACGCCCATCTGGATGATGCGCGAGGCCTTGCTGGAGGCGAGCGCCTGGGCGTCAGTGTTGGCGCAGACGAACTCCACGCCTTCCAGCCCGGCTTCGATCATGTTGTTGACGGCGTTGCCGCCGGCGCCGCCGACGCCGAACACCGTGATGTGAGGCTTCAGTTCGCGGATGTCCGGAACCTGCAGCTGGATCGCCATTTGAAGTTGCCTCTTTTCCAGTACGGCGCCGGCTGCGCGCCCCTTTGGAATGTGACTGGTTTTCGGCCGCCGCACCGAAAACACGGACTCATGTCTTGCTCCCACACCGGGCGACGAATCAGGTGATTTGCCGCCAAGCGTTTGATTTCATTAATTTTTTAATTTCGAAGCAGGATTGGTGTCCCTAATCATGCTTCAGAAACTGTCTTTGATCCACCGTCCGACGCGCGCAAGGTAGTTATCCGCACCGGCGCGCGCGTGGCTGTATCCGGCCCGGGTCTCGAAGTGCTCGACGAAGGCCACCTGCGGATAGACCAGCAGGCCGACAGCCGCCGCGAAGGCCGGACCTTTCGCGGCCTCCGGCAGGCCTTTCACCCCCAGCGGCCGGCCGGCGCGCACCCGGGCCGGCGCCGCGCCGGCGGAAAGGATGCGGCGGGCCGCCTCCTGCATGCCGTTGAGCTGGCTGGCGCCGCCGGTGAGCACCACGCGCCGCGACGCCTCGGCGCCGAAACCGGCGTGACGCAGGCGGTCGCGCACCAGTTCGAGGATTTCCTCGACGCGCGGCTGGATGATCCGGGTCAGCTGCGACTTGGGCGCGTGATTGGGGATATCGCGCTCGAATTCGTCCACAAGCGGCACCGAAATCAGCTCGCGCTCGTCGGCCGGGGTCAGCGCCGCCGAGCCGTAAAGCGTCTTCAGCCGTTCGGCCGCGGCGATGCGGGTGGAGAGGCCGCGCGCCACGTCCATGGTGACGTGATAGCCGCCCACGGCGATGGCGTCGGCATGGGCCAGGGCCCCGCCGGCGAACACCGCGAAAGAGGTGGTGGAGGCGCCCATGTCGATGAGCGCCACGCCCATGTCGGCCTCGTCGTCCACAAGGCAGGCGAGGCCCGAGGCGTAGGGCGTGGAGACCACCGCCTCCACGTCGAGGTGGCACCGCTCCACCGCCAGCATCAGGTTGCGGGTGGCGGCGGCGTCGGCGGAGACCACATGCATGTCGACGCCGAGGCTGCGGCCGATCAGTCCTTCCGGATCGGTGACGCCGCGCTGGCCGTCGAGGGTGAAGCCGGTGGGCAGGGTGTGCAGCACGGCGCGCCCGGGCTGCATGCCCTGGCTGGCCGCCGCCGCCAGGGCCGCGTCCACGTCGCGGGCGGTGACCTCGCCGCCGCGCACGCTGATCCCGGCGCTGCTGCGCACCGAGCCGAGCCGGCCGCCGGTGAGGTTGACGATCACCGAGCGCACCTCGACGCGCGCCATGCGCTCTGCGGCGTCCACGGCGCTGCGGATGGCCCGTTCGGCCTCGTCCAGATTGACCACGGCGCCGCCCTTGAGCCCCGCCGAGCGGGCGTGGCCGATGCCGATGACGCGCGCCACATGGGTGCGGCCGGGCAGCGACTCGCCCTCGCCCGCCGGCTTCAGCTGGGCGATGAGGCACACCACCTTGGCCGAGCCCACGTCCAGCACGGACAGGGTCAGGCTGCGGCGCGGCGACAGCGGCCGCATGCGGGGGGTAAGGAAGTGAGTCATAGCGTCACTGCCCCCTTGGTCTGTCTGGCGCGGTTGCGCAGCATCTCCTCGCGCGCCGCCGCGGCCTCCACGGTCTGCCGCGCCACCACGCGGTCGGGCATGCGCAGGTCGACCATCAGGATGTCCTTTTCCAGCAGCCGGTGTTCGCGCTCCAGGCGCACCAGCCGCTCCAGAGCGGCCGCGGCGCCTTCCCCCGCGGGCAGGCGCACGCGCACGCCGTTGTCCATGGTCAGCGTCCAGCTGGCGCCGGCCTCCAGCGAGCCGGCGCGGATGCGTCCGCGCAGCGGCCCGGCCCGCTCCAGCAGCGCCGCATATTCGGCGGCGCGCAGGTTGGCCCCCTCGCCCACCACGAACGGCAGGCGGGCGAAGCGCATGTCGGTGACCGGACCCAGCGGCGCGCCGTCGGCGGCGATCACGAACAGCTCGCCGTTCTTCTGCCACAGGGCCGCGGGCTGGCGTTCGGTGATGGAGATGGCGAGGGCGTCCGGATAAAGCTTGCGGACGGAGGCCTCCTTCACCATCGGCAGGCGCTCGAGCGCCGCGCGCACCTCGTTGACGTCGAGAAACAGCAGCGAGCTGCGGCCGGTGACGCCGGTGGCCTTCAGCGCCTCCTCGCGGCGCAGCTCCTTCAGCCCGGAGATGTCGATGCGGCTGACGCCAAAACCGGCGGCGCGCGCCAGCACGTCGCGCGGCTCGCCGTAAGCCTCGCGGAAAGCGACGTCATGGCCGCCGAGATGGTAGCCGGTGATCCCCACCAGCGCCATGAAGCAGAAAACGAGCGCCGTCCCGGTCCGGGGCGGAATGCGGTCGGCGAGCGGGCGGGCGGCGGCGCGGCGGGCGAACCACGCGCGCCGGCGCCGGACCGGGCCGTGACCGGCGAAGCCGGCGGCCATCGCGGCCGCGCCGGCGCCGGCCATGCCCGGCGTCACCTGTCGCAGGAGGCGTCGTCCACCATCCATCGCACGAACCTGCCAAAAGAGTATCCGGCGTAAGCCGCCATTTCCGGCGCAAGGGAGGTCCCGGTCATGCCGGGCTGGGTGTTGACCTCGAGGCAGACCAGCTCGCCGTCCTCACCCTGGCTGTCGTCCCAGCGGAAGTCCGCGCGGCTGACTCCGCGGCATCCCAGCGCCCTGTGCGCCTTCAGGGCCAACTCTTGAACAAGACGGTAAACATTTGGTTTAAGCGGCGCAGGAAGGATGTGGGTTGAGCCGCCTTTCGCGTATTTGGATTCATAATCGTAAAAGGTTTGCCCGGCTGTGCGGATCTCGATGACGTCCAGCGGCCGGTCGCCCATGACGGCGCAGGTCAGCTCCCGCCCGGCCACGTATTTCTCCACCATCACCAGCTCGCCGTGCGGCCAGTCCCGGCGCAGCAGCTCCTGCGGCGGGTGATCGCGGCCCTCGCGCACGATGATGACGCCGATGGAGGAGCCCTCGTTCACCGGCTTCACCACATAGGGCGGCGGCAGCACGTGGCGCGACGCCGCCTCCTGGCGGGTGACGACCACGCCCTCGGCCACCGGCACGCCCGCGGCGGCCATCACCGCCTTGGCGCGCTGCTTGTCCATGGCCAGGGCCGAGGCCAGCACGCCGGAGTGGGTGTAGGGAATGCGCAGCGCCTCCAGCACGCCCTGGATGACGCCGTCCTCGCCGCCGCGCCCGTGCAGGGCGTTGAAGGCCACGTCCGGCTTCAGCTCGGCCAGGCGCAGCGCCACGTCCGGCCCGACGTCGATGGTGGTGACGCGGAAGCCCTCCTCGCGCAGCGCGGCGGCGCAGGCCGCGCCCGAGCGCAGCGACACCTCGCGCTCCGCCGCCCAGCCGCCCATCAGCACCGCGACATGCCTGTTTTCCCGCGTGGTCATGATCTGTCTCCTGCGGCCGGGCGCGGCGCGCCGGCGCGAATGACTGCGCCCCCGGGGAATCATGCATGCGCGGCATGTCCCGGAACCGGCGCGGGCGCCTGAAGCAGACGCCAGTTTCCGTTACGGATTTGCAAACGCCGGCCTGCGGCCGGCCGCCCTCAGGGCGTCGCCGCCGGGCGGCCGACGCGGCGGATCTCCCATTCCAGCTCCACGCCGGTGGCCTCCAGCACCCGCCGGCGCACCTCCTCCCCCAGCCCCTCAATGTCCGCGGCCGTGGCCCCGCCGTGGTTGATGAGGAAATTGCAGTGCATTTCCGACACCTGCGCGGCGCCGCGGCGCAGGCCGCGGCAGCCGGCGGCGTCCACCAGCTCCCAGGCGCGGCGGCCGGGCGGGTTCTTGAAGGTGGAGCCGCCGGTGCGGGCGCTGACCGGCTGCGAGGCGCTGCGCGCCCCGGTGATGCGCGCCATGTCGGCGGCGATCTGCTGCGGGTCGCCGGGGCGGCCCTGGAACAGCGCCCCGGTGAAGATCACGTCTTCGGGAACGGCGCAGCGCCGGTAGGAGAATCCCATGCCGGCGCGGCTGAAGACGCGGACCTGGCCGGCGCGGTCGACGCCGCGGGCCTCCACGAGCACGTCGGCGGTCTCGCCGCCATAGGCGCCGCCGTTCATGCGCAGCGCCCCGCCGATGGAGCCGGGGATGCCGCGCAGGAAGCTGAACCCGTCGATTCCGGCCCTGGCCGCGGCGCTGGCCACCTTGACGTCCGGCGCGGCGGCGCCGGCGCGGATGCGGGCGCCGTCAAGCGCCTCGACGGCGGCGAACGCCCGGCCGAGCCGGATGACGACGCCGTCATAGCCGCCGTCGCGCACCAGCAGGTTGGAGCCGAGGCCGATGACCAGGGTCTCCACCTCCGGCGGCAGCTGGCGGAGAAATGCGGCGAGATCGGCCTCGTCCGCCGGCTCAAACAGCGCCGCGGCCGGGCCGCCGGCCCGGAACCAGGACAGCGGCGCCAGCGGCGCGCCAAAGGTCACCGTTCCGCGCACGTCCTTCAGGCCGGCGACGATCCCGGCGACCGCGTCCGCGCTCAGCGTGCTCATGTGCATTCTCCCGGGAGACGGGCCAGGGGCGCGCCGCGGCGGCGCGGCGCCCGCCGGCGACGGCCCCGCCTCACTCGCCCCGCGCCAGCTGCTCCGGCAGCGCGTGCGCCCACTGGCTGATGCTGCCGGCGCCGAGACACACCACATAATCGCCCGGCTTCGCCAGTTCGCGGATCAGCGCAGGCAGCTCCTCCGGCCCGCTGAACGCCAGCACGCGGCGGTGGCCGCGCGCCTTGACGCCGTCCACCAGATCGGCCTGGGAGGCGCCTTCGATGGGCTGCTCGCCGGCGGCGTAGACCGGGGCCACCGCCACCACGTCGGCGTCGTTGAAGCAGGTGCAGAAATCATTGAACAGCGAGTGCAGGCGCGTGTAGCGGTGCGGCTGCACCACTGCGATCACCTGCCCCTCGGTGGAGGCGCGGGCGGCGCGCAGCACCGCGGCGATCTCCACCGGATGGTGGCCGTAATCGTCGAACACGGCGACGCCGTTCCACTCGCCGGTGCGGGTGAAGCGGCGGCTGACGCCGCCGAAGCCGGCCAGCGCCTTGCGGATGACATCCGGGCTCACCTCAAGCTCCAGCGCCACGGCGATGGCGGCGGTGGCGTTGAGGGCGTTGTGCAGGCCCGGCATGGGCAGCTCGAGGCCGTCGATGCGCGTCTCCGCCCCGCCGCGCGGCGAGCGGGCGACGACGCTGAAGCGGCAGCGGCCGCCGCGCAGGTCCACGTCGACGAGGCGCACGTCCGCCTGCGGGTTCTCGCCATAGGTGATGACGCGCCGGTCGAGCACGTGGCCCACCAGGTCCTGCACGGCCGGATGGTCGATGCACATCACGCCGAAGCCATAGAACGGCAGGTTGTCGATGAAGCTGTGGAACGCCTGCTTCACCGCGTCATAGGTCCTGAAGTGGTCGAGGTGCTCCGGGTCGATGTTGGTGACCACGGCGATGTCTGCCGGCAGCTTGAGGAAGGTGCCGTCGGACTCGTCGGCCTCCACCACCATCCAGTCGCCGGCCCCGAGGCGGGCGTTGGTGCCATAGGCGTTGATGATGCCGCCGTTGATGACGGTGGGGTCGAAGCCGCCGGCGTCGAGCATGGCCGCCACCAGCGAGGTGGTGGTGGTCTTGCCGTGGGTGCCGGCGATGGCGACGCAGCTCTTCAGCCGCATCAGCTCGGCCAGCATTTCGGCGCGGCGCACCACGGGAATGCGCGCCTCGCGCGCCGCCTTCAGCTCCGGATTGTCCGGCCGGATGGCGGTGGAGATCACCACCACGCTGGCCTCGCCCACATTGGCGCCGTCATGGCCGGCGAAGGTCTTCACCCCCAGGGCGGCGAGGCGGCGCACGTTGGCGTTCTCCGCGGCGTCGGACCCCTGCACCGTATAGCCAAGGTTGTGCAGCACCTCGGCGATGCCGGACATGCCGATGCCGCCGATGCCGATAAAGTGGATGGGGCCAATGCCGCGCGGCAGTTTCATCAGGTTTCTCCATCAGCGGGGCGAAGGCGGCGCCTCTCCCCGGTACGCAGGGTCTCGAACGGCGGGCGCGGAGGCGCAGGCTCAGGCCGGCGCGGCGAGGCCGCCCGTCTCCATCACCAGGTCGGCGAGGCGGCTGGCGGCGTCTGGCACGCCCGCGCCGCGCGCCGCCGCGGCCGCGGCCAGCAGCTGCTCCGGCGCGGCGAGTCGCGCCGCGATCTCGTCATGCAGGCGCGTGGCGGTGAATTCTGGCTGGGGTATGACCAGCGCCGCGCCCGCCTTCGCCAGCACGGCGGCGTTGGCGGCCTGGTCCTGGTCCAGCGCGCCCGGCAGCGGCACCAGGATCGCGGCGCGGCCGATGACGCCCAGCTCCGCCACCGTGGAGGCGCCGGAGCGCGCCACCACCAGATGCGCCCCGGCGACGCGCGCCGGCAGGTCGGAGAAGAACGGCTCCACCACCGCCGTCACGCCCATTTCGGCGTAGCGGGCGCGCACCCGCTCCAGATCCTCCGGCCGGGCCTGCTGGGTCACCACGAGGCGCGCCCGCTGTTCCGGCGACAGAAGGGCGATGGCGGCCGGGGCGACGTCGCTCATCACCCGCGCGCCCTGGCTGCCGCCAAACACCACCAGCCGCAGCGGGTCGTCCCCTCCCAGCGGCGGCATGGGCTGCGCCGCCGCCTCCAGCACCGCCGGGCGCACCGGATTGCCCACATGGCGCAGGCGCCCGCGCGCCTGTTCCGGCACGCCGGCGACGTCGGCGAAGCCGGTGGCGATGACCGTGGCGCCTTTCGCCAGAAAACGGTTGGCGCGGCCGAGCACGGCGTTCTGCTCATGGATGATGGTGCGCGCGCCGGCCGCCTGGGCCGCCGCCAGCGGCGGCACGCTGGGATAGCCGCCGAAGCCCACCACCACCGCCGGGCGCAGCACGCCGCGGACCAGCCCGCGCGCCTTCCAGAAGCCGCGCGCCAGGGTCAGCGCCGCCTTCGCCATCTCCGGCAGCGACTTGCGCGAGGGCGTCGCCGAGGGGATCTCGTAAATTTTCTCCGCCGGGAAATTCGCCACATGGCCGGTGACGCGCGCGTCGGTGGCGAGGGCCACGCGCAGGCCGCGCCGCGCCAGTTCGCGGGCCAGGGCTTCGGCGGGAAACAGGTGGCCGCCGGTGCCGCCGGCGGCCAGCAGGATGACGGGGGGGGCGCTCATGTCAGGCGTGGTTCCCATGGAGCGGCGCCAGCCTGCCGGCGAGGCCGGCGGAGGGGCGCCTGCGCGTCAGCGCGACCAGAAATCCCATGCCGAGCGCCAGCGACAGCAGCGAGGAGCCGCCATAGCTGATGAACGGCAGGGTCATGCCCTTGGCCGGCAGCAGATGGACGTTCACGCCCATGTTGATGCCCGCCTGCACCCCGAACAGGGTGACGAGGCCGACGGAGGCGTAGCTGCAGAACGGGTCGTCGATGCGGCGCGCCAGCACAAGGCCGCGCAGCACCACCGCCAGGAACAGCAGCGCCAGCGCCATGCAGGCGATGACGCCCAGCTCCTCGCCGGTGACGGCGAAAATGAAGTCGGTGTGCGCGTCCGGCAGGATGCGCTTCACGGTGCCCTCCCCCGGCCCCTTGCCGAACCAGCCGCCCTGGTAGAACGACTCCAGTGCCGTATCCACCTGGAAGGTGTCGCCCGACGACTTGTCGAGGAAGCGCTCCACGCGCGAGCGCACGTGCGGCACCAGCGCATAGGCCACGGCGAGGCCGGCGGCGCCAATGCAGCCGAGCGCCAGCATCCACGCCAGGTGCAGGCCGGCGATGAAGAACAGCACCGCCCACACCGTGGTGATCAGCATGGTCTGGCCGAAGTCCGGCTGCATGACCAGCGGGATGATGGTGGCCGGCAGGATCAGGATGGCCAGCATGGTGCCGGGCGCGTCCTTGCGCGAGCCTTCGGAGAACGCCCAGGCCGCCAGCACCACGAAGGCCGGCTTGACGAACTCCGACGGCTGGATGGTCACCGGGCCGAACTGCAGCCAGCGGTGGGCGCCCTTGACCTCGGGGCCGAACTGCAGCGCCGCGAACACCAGCAGCATCGACACGAGATAGATGACCAGAGACACGCGCCGCACGTAGCGCGGCGACAGGAACGAGGCCGCCGCCATCACCAGCAGCGCCGGGACCAGAAAGGCCACCTGACGGTTGACGAAATGGAAGGTGGACAGGCCCAGACGCTCGGCCACCGGCGGGCCGCCGGCCATCAGCAGCACCAGGCCGCTGACCATCACCGCGCCGATGGCGACCAGCAACATCCGGTCGACGGTCCACCACCACTGCCCAAGATACGTACGGTCGGCGCGGGACGCCATGCGCGGATGCTCCGGATGCTGCGGCGCCCGCCGCCGGCGGATCGCGGCGGGCGGACGCGTGAGGTTACGGGTCCGCCGCCGACGCGCCGGCCCCGGGCGCGACCGCCCGGCCGGTCATTGCGGACGGGCGGCGAGCCACATGGCGACCTGCTTCCGGAAGTCCTCGCCGCGCGCCTCGAAACTGGGATACTGGTCGAACGACGCGCAGGCCGGCGAGAGCAGCACCACGGCTTCCGGCAGGCCCGAGGCGGCCGCCGCGTCCGCGGCCCTGCGCAGGGCCACGTCCAGCGTGCCGCAGCGTTCGTAAGCGACCTTCCCTTCCTCGAGGGTTGCGGCGAACGACTCGGTCGCGTCGCCGATGAGGTAGGCTTTGCTGATCCTGGCAAACAAACCGTTAAGGGAGGCGATGCCGCCCTCCTTCGGCCTGCCGCCCAGGATCCAGAAGACGCCGCCCGGGAAGGCGCGCAGCGCCTTGTCGGCCGAATCGGCGTTGGTGGCCTTGGAGTCGTTGATGAACAGCACGTTGCCGCGCCGGGCCACCTGCTCCATGCGGTGGGCGAGGCCAGGGAAGGTGGCGAGCCCGGCGGCGATGGTCGCAAGGTCCACCCCCAGCGCCGCCACGGCGGCGCTCGCGCACAGGGCGTTCTGGGCGTTGTGACGCCCGCGCAGCGACGACGAGCCGGCCAGGTCGGCGAAGGCCACGCCGTCGCGCAGCAGCCTCGCGCCGTCGCAGCTCCAGCCCGCGCCATGGGGACCGTCGGTACGCACGCGCTCCACCGGCTTTCCCGCCGCCTCAAGGCGCGCGGCCGCGGCGGCGGTGAAGGCGTCGTCCGTCGCGATCACCGCCGTCTGCGCCCCGGCCACGAGCCGCTCCTTCACCGCCGCGTAATGCGCGATGGTGCCGTGGCGGTCGATGTGGTCGGGCGTGACGTTCAGGAACACGCCGACGGTGGGGTTGAGCGAGGGGGCGAGATCGATCTGGTAGGACGAGCACTCCACCACATGGGTCCGCTGCGGCGCGGGCGGCGGCAGCGACAGGATGGCGGTGCCGATGTTGCCGCCCAGCGCCGTCTCGCGGCCGGCGTGGGCCAGCAGATGGGCGATGAGCGCCGTGGTGGTGGACTTGCCGTTGGTGCCGGTGATGGCCACGAAGGGGGCGTCCGGCGCCCGCGCGGCGCGCTCGCGGCAGAACAGCTCGATGTCGCCGATCACCGGCGCGCCGGCCGCCTTCGCCCGCTCCACGGTCCAGTGCGGCTGCGGATGGGTGAGCGGCACGCCCGGCGACAGCAGCAGGGCGGCGAAGGCGGACCAGTCGGCGCCGGCGAGGTCAACCACCGGCACGCCCGCCTCCGCGGCGCGGGCCCGCGAGGCCGGACTGTCGTCCCAGGCGGCGACGTCGGCGCCGCCGGCCAGCAGCGCCCTGGCGGTGGCGAGGCCGGAGCCGCCCAGCCCGAACAGCGCCACGCGACGGCCGGCGAAAGTGGCGACGGGGGTGCCGGCCGCGCCCGCGACGGCGGACGGGGCGCTGGCGGAGGGAGCGTTGGTGGGCGCGCCGGTCATGGGTCTCGCCTCAGCGCAGCTTCAGGGTGGACAGGCCGACCAGCGCCAGCACCACGGCCACGATCCAGAAACGGATCACCACCTGCGGCTCGGTCCAGCCCAGCTGCTCGAAGTGATGGTGGATGGGCGCCATCCTGAACACCCGCCTGCCGGTAAGTTTGAACGACGCCACCTGGATGATCACCGACAGCGCCTCCAGCACGAACAGGCCGCCGATGATGGCCAGCACGATCTCGTGCTTGGCGGCCACCGCCATGGCGCCCAGAAGGCCGCCAAGGGCGAGCGATCCGGTGTCGCCCATGAAGATCTGCGCCGGCGGGGCGTTGAACCACAGGAAGCCGATGCCTGCGCCGATGAGCGCGCCGCAGATCACCGCAAGTTCGCCGGTTCCCGGCACGAAGATGACCTGCAGATAGTCGGCGAATTTGGCGTTGCCAACCAGATAGACGATGAGGCCGAAGGCGGCGGCCGCGATCATCACCGGCACGATGGCGAGGCCGTCGAGGCCGTCGGTGAGGTTCACGGCGTTGCCGGCGGCCACCACCACCAGGGCGCCGAAGACCAGGAAGAACCAGCCGAGGTCGATCATCACGTCCTTGAAGAACGGGATGGCGACGGAGGTGGCCATGTGCGCCGTCGCGCCGCCGCCGGCGCTGCGCTCCACCGAGACGATGGCGAAGCAGGCGGCCATGGCGATGACGAACTCGATGGCGAGGCGCGCCTTGCCGGAGAGGCCCGCGTGGGTCTGCTTCGTCACCTTGAGATAGTCGTCGTAGAAGCCGATGGCGCCGAAGCCCACCGTCACCAGCAGCACGATCCACACATAGGGATTGGCCAGGTTCGCCCACAGCAGCGTGGAGACGATGAGGCCGGAGAGGATCATCAGCCCGCCCATGGTGGGCGTGCCCTTCTTGGCCAGGTGCGACAGCGGCCCGTCGGCGCGGATCGGCTGGCCCTTGCCCTGGCGGATGCGCAGGCTCGCGATGATGGCCGGCCCGAACATGAACACGAAGAACAGGCCGGTGAAAATGGCCCCGCCGGTGCGAAAGGTGATGTAGCGGAAGACGTTGAGGGCGCTGAACGACGACGACAGATCGGCGAGCCAGTATAACATCGGGGTTCTCTTTCCCTGTTCAGTCGCCTGGCGAGCCGGCGACGGGGAAACTGCTTTTCAGGGCGGCGACGACGCGGGAGATCCGCGATCCGTTGGAGCCCTTCACCATCACCACGTCGCCATCGCGGATGGCGGCTTTGACATGGGGCTCCAGCCCGGCGGGGCTCTCGCCATAGCGCGCCCGCAGCCCCTGGGGAAGTGCGTCCCACAGATGGCGCATCATCGCGCCGGCGACGAACACAAGATCGACGCCGGCGTCCTCCAGCTCCGCCGCCAGCGCCGCGTGCAGCTCCGGCGCCTGCGGGCCCAGCTCCAGCATGTCGCCCAGCACGGCGATGCGCCGGCCGCGCGGCCCTGGCGGCGTGGCGCCCAGGGTGCGGATGGCGGCGCGCATGGAGGCCGGATTGGCGTTGTAGCTCTCGTCCACCAGCAGGAAACTCCCGCCCGGGGCCTGGAGGCGCGTGCGCGCCCCGCGCCCTTCCGGAGCCTGCACGCCGGCCAGCGCCAGGGCGGCGAGGGCCACGTCCGCCCCCGCCGCGCGCACGGCGGCGATCACCGCAAGGCTGTTCATGGCGAGGTGCCGGCCCGGCGCGCCGAGCCGCCAGGCGGCCGGCGCGCCCATCACGTCGGCGTCGATCACGCTCAGCTCCGGCTGCTCCACCAGCCGCTTCAGGCGCACGTCCGCGCCTTCCGATTCGCCGAAGGTCACGATCTGCGCCACACCCGCCGCCTGCGCGCGCTGGCGCAGGCGCGCCGCATGGGGGCCATCGGCGTTGATGACGGCCACGCCGCCCGGCTCCAGCCCCTCAAAGATCTCCGCCTTGGCGTCGGCGATGGCCTCCACCGAGGGGAAATACGCGAGGTGCACCGGCTCCACGGCGGTCACCACCGCCACATGCGGCCGCACCATGGCGACGAGGGCGCGGATCTCGCCCGGCGCGCTCATGCCGATTTCGAACACGCCGTAATCGGTCTCGCGCGGCATGCGCGCCACGGTCAGCGGCACGCCCCAGTGGTTGTTGTAGCTGGCGACCGAGGCGTGCACGCGGCCCTGGCCGGAGAGGGCGAGGCGCAGCGCCTCCTTGGTGCTGGTCTTGCCCACCGAGCCGGTCACCGCCAGCACCCGGCCGCGCATGCGGGCGCGGCTGGCGCGGCCGGCGGCCTCCAGGGCGCGCAGCACGTCCGGCGTCACGAACAGCGCGCCGCGCTCCTTCACCAGCGGGGCCAGCGCCGCGGCGTGCGCCTCGTCCACCACCGCGGCGGCGGCGCCGGCGGCCAGCGCCTGGGGCACGAATTCATGGCCGTCGCGGGCAAGGCCGGCGATGGCGAAGAACACGTCGCCCGGCTGCAGCGTGCGCGTGTCAATGGAGACCCCGCCGATCGCCTCCGGAAGACGGCCGACGGGGCGCGCCCCCATGGCCTGCAGCAGCTCTTCGCCGGTCCACAGCGGCGACGACGCCCCGATTGTCATGGCCTGACTTTCTCCACTGGCCCAAACGCCGGAGCGGCATCATGGACCAAAAAGGTTTCCAATCTGCTTGCCGCAGGGGCGGCCCGGCGCGGCGGCGCCTAGGCCGCGCCGCCGGCGTCGAGAATGGCCGCGCGCGCCGCCTCATGATCGGAGAAGGGCAGCGTGCGGTCACCAACAATCTGGCCGGTTTCATGACCCTTGCCGGCGATCACCAGCACGTCGCCCGGCTCCAGCCGGCCGACGGCGTAGCGGATGGCCTCCCCGCGGTCGCCGATCTCCTTCGCCTGCGGCGCGGCGGCGAGAATCGCGGCGCGGATGGCCGCCGGATCCTCGGAGCGCGGATTGTCGTCGGTGACGATCACCCGGTCGGCGCAGCGGCTGGCGACGTCGCCCATGAGCGGGCGCTTGCCGGCGTCGCGGTCGCCGCCGGCGCCGAACAGGCACCACAGCCGGCCGCTGGCGAAGGGGCGCAACGCCTTCAGCACCTCGCGCAGGGCGTCCGGCTTGTGGGCGTAATCGATCACCACCAAGGCGCCGTTCACCTCCCCCACGCGCTCCATGCGGCCGGGCACGCCCTTCAGCCGCTCCAGCGCCGGCATCACCACGTCCGGCTCCTCGCCGGCGGCGAGGCACAGGCCGGCGGCCATGAGGGCGTTGTCGGCCTGGAAGGCGCCGCACAGCGGCAGGCGGATGCGGTAGGTCGCGCCCTCCACCGTCACCTCCAGCTTCTGGGCGAAGCCGTCGGGCTCGCACTCCAGCAGCTGGATGTCGTCGCCGCTGCGGCCGATGGTGAGGGTGCGCATGCCGCGGGCGCTGGCGATCAGCAGCATCTCCTGGCCATGGCTGGTGTCGGCGTTGACCACCGCCACCGCCGTGGTGGGAGCGACCTCCGCGAACAGCCGCGCCTTGGCGGCGAAATAGGACTCTTCGTCCGGGTGATAGTCGAGATGGTCGCGCCCCAGATTGGTGAAGGCCGCGGCGGCGAGACGCACGCCGTCCAGCCGGCGCTGGTCGAGGCCATGGGAGGACGCCTCCATGGCCAGATGGGTGACGCCGTCGCGGGCCAGCCCGTCGAGGATGCGGTGCAGCGTCAACGGGTCAGGCGTGGTGAGCGAGCCATAGCGGACGCCCTGCGGGCCGATGACGCCGATGGTGCCGAGCGAGGCGGCGCGGCGGCCGCAGGCGGCGAACAGCTGGCGGGAGAAATCGGCGACCGAACTCTTGCCGGCGGTGCCGGTGACGGCGACCACATGCTCCGGCTGGCGCGGATAGAGGCGCGCGGCGGCGAGGGCCAGCGCCCGGCGCGGATCGGCGGTCTCGCCCCAGGCTACCCCGGCCGGCAGGCCGGCCGGGCGCGGTCCGGCGCCCACCACGGCGAGGGCGCCGCGCGCCGCGGCGTCGGCGACGAAGGCGCGGCCGTCCGCCTTCGCGCCCTGCACGGCCACGAACACCGCCCCGGGGACCACCTGCCGGCTGTCGGCCGTCAGCACGCTGAAGGCGGCCTCCGCCCCGGCGCCCGCGAACAGGCCGGGAAAGGCGTCGCCAAGGGCGACAGGGGCCGGCGGCGCGCTGGCGGCGGACGGATCGGTCATGTCAGCAAGGCTCCTGCGACTGTTGGGGCGCGGCGGCGCCGGGCGGCGGCCGGCGGCGCGCCCGCGGCGCATCATGCCACGGAGGCCGCCCTGGCCCAACGTCGCGCCGGCCGCGCCGGCGGGCGGCTAGCGCGTTCCCCACGCGCCGAGCCGCACCATGTTGGGGAACGGGTTCTTCGGCTCCTCGAACATCGGCGGCAGGCCGAGCAGCGGCGCCACGCGGGCGATGATCTTGCCGGTGGTGACGCCTGCGTTCCAGGCCGCCGTGGCGTAGCCATGGGTCTCGGGCAGGCCCTGCGGCTCGTCATAGATGGTGAGGAACAGGTACCTGGGCCGGTTGGCCGGAGCCACGGCCATGAAGGTGGTGAACAGCCGGTTGCGGGCGTAGCGGCCGCCGATCACCTTCTCGGCGGTGCCGGTCTTGCCGCCCACGTAATAGCCCTGCACCGCGGACTTGCGCGCCGACCCTTTCACGCCGTTGAGACGCATGATGTAGCGCATGGCCTCGGAGGTCTGCGGCGACACCACCTGCCTGGCCTGCGCGGCGGCTTCCTCTTCCGAACGCTTCAGGAAGGTGGGCGTCATCAGCCGGCCGCCGTTCATCAGCGCCGCCACGGCGGCGGTCGCCTGGATGGGCGCCACCGCAAGGCCGTGACCGAAGGAGATGGTCATGGTGTTGAGCTCGCCCCAGCGGGCGGGCACGATCGGCTCGGCGCTCTCCGGCAGTTCGGTGCGCATGCGGGTGAGCTGGCCCATCTTGCGCAGGAACGCCTTGTGGCCCTCCACGCCGACGGCCAGCGCCATGCGCGCGGTGCCGATGTTGGACGAGTGCAGGAACACCTCCGGCACCGTGAGCACGCGGTTGGTGCCGTGATAGTCGCGGATGGTGAAGCGGCCGTAACGCAGGGCGCCGCGGGCGTCGAAGCTGGAGTTGATGTTCACCTTGCCCGAATCCAGCGCCATGGCGGTGGTCAGGGCCTTGAAGGTGGAGCCCATCTCGTAGACGCCCACCATCAGGCGGTTGATGCGGTCCTTGTCGAGCGCGTCCACCGGATTGTTGGGGTCAAAGTCTGGCAGCGACGCCATGGCGATGACCTCGCCGGTGTTGACGTCGAGGATCATCGCCGCCGCGGCCTTGGCCCTGAAGTGGGCCATGCCCTTGAGCAGCTCGTCGCGCAGGGCGTGGGTGGCGCGCAGGTCCAGCGACAGCTGCACCGGCTTCAGGTCGGCGGCGTTGTTGGCGAAGCCGAGGCCGGCGAGATCGCGCAGCCCCTGGCTGTCGATGTATTTCTCGATGCCGGCGATGCCCTGGTTGTCGACGTTGACGAAGCCGAGCACGTGCGCGGCCAGCGGCCCGTTGGGATAGACGCGCTTGTTCTCCGGCAGGAAGCCGACGCCGGGAATGCCGAGCCGGTGCACCTCGGCGCGCTGCTTCGGCGTCAGCTCGCGCTTGATCCACACGAAGCCCTTCTTCGTGCTGAGCTTTTCGCGCAGTTCGCGGGCGTTGAGGTCCGGCAGCACCGCGGTGAGCAGCTCGGTGGCCTCGTCCGGATCGAGAATGTTGCGCGGCTCGGCGAAGGCCGAATAGGTCTTGATGTCGGTGGCCAGCAGCAGGCCGTTGCGGTCGACGATGTCCGGCCGGGCGATGCCGACGGTGTTGCCCGCCACGTACCGCTCCGAGGCCGGCGGCGGGAAGGCGGCGAAGGTGGCGAGCCGGGCGATCACCGCGCCGAACACGCACACGAACCCGGCCCCCACCAGCATGATGCGGCCGTTGGCCTTGTCGGCGCGCATGCGGAACATGTCGCCGACCAGGGCGCGCGTCGCCGCCCACAGCGAGCGGCGCGGCGGGCGCGGTTTCGCCGCGGCCCTGCCTTCCGGCCTCCGCTCCGGCTCCTGCGGGCCGGCGGCCGGCGCGGCGGCGCGGGCCGCGGGCGCGGCGCCTCCGGCGTCGCTGCGGGAGCCGGCCGGCGAAGGAACGCCGTCGCCACGCGCGCCGGCGGAGACGGCGGCAGTGGGGGCGGCCGCAGCGGAGGCGGCCGGCGCAGGCCGGGCGGCGGGCGTCGCGGCTCCTTCCGGCGCAGGCGCGGCGTCGCGGCGGGCGGCGGCGCCGGAGACGGCGGCCCTGCCGGCTGGAACGGGCGCGGCGGGAGCAGCGGGAGCGGCGGGCGCAGGCGAAACGCGCGCGCCGACGCCCGGCGGCGTCGGCAGACGCGGGCCCCTGTCCTTGCGAACGTCAGAATCCGGCAAGTTCACCTCCCAGGCGTGCGGGCGGCGTCGCGCGCGGCGGGCGCGGCGGTCGCGCCAGAGGCGACCGAAGGCGTGTTGGTCGGCTCGGCCAGCCCCAGGTCGGCCAGCTTGCGGCCGATGGCGTCAATTTTTTCCTGGCGCTGCGGCAGGTCCCCGAAGCGGGCCAGCTGGCTGATCGCCAGCGGCTGCAGGTCGAGGTGGCGCTCGGCCAGCACCTGCAGGCGCTCCGGGCGGACCAGCCGCTGCCACTCGGCGGCCAGCACCGCGTGCAGGTCCTTCTCGCGCCGGATCTGGCCCTTCAGCTTGGCCACCTGCTCGGCCAGGTACACGGTGTCGTACTTGATCGAATAGGCGTAGCCGGCCGAAGCCAGCAGGGCGACGATGGCGACGATATGAAAGATGCGGATGATCATCGTCCCCTCCGGCCCGGGCGCTCCGGCAGCATGGCCAGGCTGGCGACCTCGCGGTCCTCCTCCCGGGGCGGCGCGTCGGTGCGGGTGGCGGCGCGCAGTTTCGCCGAGCGCGCCCGCGGATTGACGGCCAGCTCCGCCTGCGAGGGAGTCACCGGGCGGATGACGTCGGCGAACGTGGCCGGCCGCGGCGCCTCCGCCAGCGGCGCGTGGCGGCTGCCGCCCCCGCCCCTGCCCTGGCGGCTGGCGAAAAACTGCTTGACGATGCGGTCTTCCAGCGAATGGAAGGTCACCACCACCAGCCGGCCGCCGGGCGCCAGCAGCCGCTCGGCGGCGTGCAGGGCGCGCGCCAGCTCGCCCAGCTCGTCGTTCACCGCGATGCGCAGCGCCTGGAAGGTGCGCGTGGCCGGATGCGCCGCGCCCGGGGCGGCGCGCACCACGCGGCTGACGATGTCGGCCAGCGCCCGGGTGGTGCGGATGGGCGCCTCGCGGCGGGCGCTGACGATGGCGCGCGCAACCTGGCGGGCGCGCCGCTCCTCGCCGAAATGGTAGATGATGTCGGCGAGCCGCTCCTTGCTCTCCTCATTGACCAGGTCGGCGGCGCTCGCCCCCTCGCCGGCCATGCGCATGTCGAGGGGGCCGTCGAAACGGAAGGAGAAGCCGCGCTCCGCCTGGTCGAGCTGCATGGAGGAGACGCCGATGTCCAGCACGACGCCGTCCAGCGGCGGCAGGCCCAGGGCGCGCGCCGCCTCCTCCATGTCGCCGAAATTGCTCCGCACGAGGGTCAGGCGGCCGCCGGAGCGCTCCGCCAGCGCCTGGCCGCCGGCGATGGCCGCGGGATCGCGGTCGAGCGCCAGCAGGCGCACGTCCGGGTGCGCCGCGAGAATGGCGGACGCGTAGCCGCCAGCCCCGAAGGTGCCGTCCAGAAAATGCCCGCCCCGCCGGGGCGCGAGCGCCTGCAGCACCTCCCCCAGGAGCACTGGCACATGCCGGGCCGGTCCGCCACCGGCGCCGGCTCCGCCGTCGCCGTGACCCGTCATGTTCCCGACGCTCCTGGGGAGAGCGCCGACGCGGACCGGGCGGCGAAGCCTGTCCGGCCCAAATTCTTTTTCAGCTCGCGCACCCGCTCCTTCGCCTCCTCCAGATGCCGGCGGAAGCGCTCCGGCTCCCACATCTGGAACTTGTGGCCGTGGCCCACGAAGGTGACCGCGTCGGTGATGCCGGCGTGAGCCTTCAGCTGCTCCGGCAGGACAACGCGCCCCTCCGGATCGATCTTGAGGATCTCGCTCGTGCCCAGAAGCGCGGTCGACAGCAGGTCCCGCTCCTCCGAATAGGGCGAAAGGGCGTCCAGCAAGCCATTGATCTCCGACAGCAGCGCGTTGCCGCCCGCATCCAGCGCCGGGCTGTCCAGCCCCGGATGCACGTACAGCCCCTCGAATCCGTCGCGCGCCAGCACCGCCCGGAACGGCGCCGGGATCGAAACCCGGCCCTTGGAGTCGAGCCGGTTGGTGAAGTTGGACACAAACCGGTCCATCGCCGCCAGCCGCCCTGACCCTGTCGCTCCACGCCGCGCCGACGGCCGCGCCGGAGCTGGCGCCGGACATCGCCCCGCCGGACGTCCGCAGCGCCGCCGGAAGGCAGCGCCTTCCGGCCGCTGCCGGAGCCCCGTACGGGATGGTTTGGGATAACATGGGCATTTATGGGCGTCAATGGAATCAGGAGGTTCGGGAGGCGCCGTCCGTCCGCTGCGCCCGAATCGCGCGCCATGCCCGGTGAAGCGGCATTGTCGCTCCCGCAGGGTTAATGAATTCGTTACGGAGCAAGGGATCTGGCCGCGCCGGCGCCATGCGCCCGCCGCCCGCGCGCGGCCGCCGCGGGCCGGCCGGGAACAGGCGCGGGGCCGCCCGGGCGCGCGCCTGGGGACAGGCGCGCGGCAATGTGAACGCAAGGAGCGGAGGAAAATGGGCCAGTCGGCCTGTAAGCCGGGTTCTGTAAGGCCCCGCGCCGCACGGCGCGGGACGTGACGACCATTCATCTGGGGCGGCCGTCGCCGGCCGCCTCATGCAACCAACCCGGACGACCAGGGCCGGAAAATCACCCCGCGCCTTGCGGCGCACGTCGTCCCTATTTGGTCTTGCTCCCGGCGGGGCTTGCCGTGCCGTCTGCGTCGCCGCATCCGCGGTGCGCTCTTACCGCACCCTTTCACCCTTGCCTCCGGCGGACCGGAGGCGGTCTGCTTTCTGTGGCGCTTTCCCTGGGGTCGCCCCCGCCGGACGTTATCCGGCGCCGTTTTTCCGTGGAGCCCGGACTTTCCTCTGCAGGGCAGCGGTCGTCCGGCCGACTGGCGCCGGTGATGTGGCGCCGCGCGGGCGCGCCGTCAACCACGAAGCGTCGCCGCGCCGCGCCGGAAGCGCCACGGAAAAGGCCGCCCGCCGCGCGCGGCGGCGGACGGCCCTGCGATCCTGCCCGGCGCGGAGGCGTCAGCGCGCCGCCATCATGGTGCGCACGCGCGCGCAGTAGCGGGCGGCGTGGGGGGTGAGGCGCACGGCGCGGTGGCCGCCCTGATATTTCATGATGGCGCCGCAGGTGTCGCCGCCGGCGAGGCGGTAGGCGGCGCCCAGATATTTCATGCCGTAGCGCAGGTTGACGTCCGGATCGAGCAGCCCTCTGGCGTCGCCGGCGTAGCCCATGGCGCGGGCGGTGTTCAGGTGGATCTGCATCAGGCCCAGGTAGGGGCCGTTGCGGGCGGCGGCGTTGTAGCGGCTCTCCACCCGCACCACCGCGTCCGCCAGAGCCACCGGCACGCCGTTGGCGCGGGCGTGCCGCTCGATGAGCGCCGCCACGAGGGCGCGGGCCCGGGCGTCGCGGGCGGCGCCGCGCGCATGGCGACCGCCGCGACCTTCCTCCTCCGCCCCGGCGGGCGGGGCCGCAGCCTCCTGCGGCTGCTCCGCCGGCCGGCGCGGCTTGCCGGCGAGGAAACCGAACAGGTCAAAGCCGCCCGGGGCCGGTGCGGGCTGCGGCGCAGCCTCCGCCTGGACCGCCCCAGCCTGAGCCGCGTCGGCCTGGGCGGCGCGGACGGCGTGCGCGGCAGGCGCCGCGTCAACGGCGCCGGCGGTCGCCGGAGCGTCAAGCGCAGCCGGCCGCGCCGGCGGCAGCGGCGCGCGGGCGGCGAAACGCGTCCGGGCGGGCGCCGCCGCGGCCGGAGCGGTCGCGCCCGGCTCCGGCGCAGGCGCGGCGCGGTCCCTGGCGGCGGGCGCCGCCGCGCCGGAAGCGTCCCCTGCGGCGGCCGTCGCCATTCCTGATCCGCCGGGCGCCGGGCGACGCTTCGGCCGGGCGGCCCTGGCGGCGCTCCCGCCGCCGCCAGCCTCGGCGCTGTCTCCCTTCTCGCCCTTGCGCGCGCTGGCGCGGGCGCCAGCGGCGGCCGCCGCGCCAGGGCCGGAGCCGCCCGCCCCTGGCGGCGACAGCGCGGCGACGGCCGGCTTCGCCGCCTGGGCGGCGGCGTTCTGGGCCAGGGACGGGCCGCCGCACGCCATCAGGCACGCCAGCGACAGAACTGTCGTCATTGCCGTTTTCAAACCGTCACACCCCCTGGCGGTTGTCCGCGGCGCCGGCCTGCTCCCCCGGGGAGCCGGCGCGCCGCCCGCGCCGCGACATGCGGCGCTGCGTCTCCTTCTCCGCCCGGGCGGCGCAGGCCCGGGCCGGTCGCGGGCCGTCACTCCGCCCGGGCCGTCACTCCCGCGGCCCGCGAACATCGCGGAACGGCGCCCGCGCACGTTCGCCGCCAAATGCGGCGCGGATCGGGCGGAGGCGCGGGCGCCGCCAGGACATATGCTCCGCCAGCGTTTACCCAGCGTTAATGCTGGCGCGCGCGCAATGGCGCCGGTTGCGCCGCCGCCGCGGCGCGCCGCAGAACCGTCGCAATCACCGGAACATCGTGACGGAAGCGGAACCAAACGTCCGCCGCGCGCATTCCCGGATGAACCGGAGCGCAAGGCAGTCATCGGGAGAGACATCATGATGAAATATCTGGCGATCGGCCTCATGGCGGCTGGCCTCGCGGCGTGCCAGACTCCTGGCGAGCGGACCGTGGGCGGCGCCGCCATCGGCGGCCTCGCAGGCGCGGCCATCGGCGGAGCGGCCACGGGCACCGGCGGCGGCGCGCTGGCCGGCGCGGCCATTGGCGCAGGCGCGGGCGCGATCGTCGGCGCCGGCACCGCCAACTGCCGCAGCTACTATTACTACGGCCGCCGCTACCAGGAGTGCTACTGACCGGCTGACGGCGACGCCGGCCGGCGTCGCCGCCCCAGGCGGCGCCCGGGCGCCCGCCGGCCAGACGGCGGCCCGCCCCGGCGGACGGCGCCGTGGAAAAGCCGCCGCGATCTCGAAAAAAACGCCTTCCCGTGCTCCAACTGGGGCATGGGATTCGTCGCGCACTCTCCACCGCTCCTTCACGCCGCTGGCGGGCGCCGGCCCGCCGGGCGCGTGACCGGCGCGCGCCCGGCGGCGCGACGCGGGAGCAGTCGCCGGTGAGCGTCTGGGGGAAACTTGGCGGGCTTGGCCTCGGCGCCGTCACCGGCGGGCCGCTGGGGGCGCTCATCGGCGCCGCCGCCGGCCACGCGCTGGTCGACCGGCCGGGCAGTCCCGCCGCCCAGGCGCTGGCGGCCACCGGGCGTTTTCTGGAGAGCACCGGGCTGTTCGCGCCTGGCGGCGTGTTCGGCCCGCCTCCGCCCGAGGTGATCTACGCCACCGGCCTCGTGGCGCTTTGCGCCAAGATGGCGCGCGCCGACGGCGTCGTCACCGAAGACGAGATCGCCGCCTTCCGCCGCATCATCGACGTGCCGCCGCAGGATCTGCCGCGGGTGCAGCGGCTGTTCGACATCGCCCGCCAGACCACCGTCGGCTTCGACGTCTACGCCCGCCAGCTGGCCCGGACTTTCGCCGGCGACCGGCCGCTGCTGGAGAGCGTGCTCGACGCGCTGTTCCGCATCGCCTGCGCCGACCACGCGGTGCATGAGGCGGAGCTGGCCTTCCTGCAGCAGGTGGCGGACATTTTCGGCTTCACCGCCGAGGAATTCGCGCTGGTCCGCGCCAGCCATCTCGCGGAGCCGGACGATCCCTGGCGCATTCTCGGCGCCCATCCGGACATGAGCGACGCCGAGCTGCAGCGCTGCTACCGCCGCCAGATCGCCGAACACCACCCCGACCGGCTGATCGCCGCCGGCCTGCCGCAGGAGGCCGTCGCCGTGGCCAACGCCCGCGCCGCCGCCATCAACGCCGCCTTCGCCCGCATCCGCGCCATGCGCGCCGGGCCCGCGCCGGCGTGGTGAGCCGCCGCAGTGGCGAGCCACGGGCGGGCGGCCGCCGCCGGCCGCTTGAGCTTCGCCGCCGGATGCGTCAAACCGGCGCCGTTGCGTCGCATCTTCCTCCTGACTGACGCCGGAGCACGCCATGACCCGTCTGGAGCCAGACAGTCCCGTCGCCAGCAAGGTGTTTCCCTCGCCCAATCATGGCGAGCGCGCCGGCGGCCAGGCGCCGCGCCTGATCATCCTGCACTACACAGGCATGGCTGACGCCGGCGAGGCGCTGCAGCGGCTGTGCAATCCGGTGGCGGAGGTCTCGGCGCACTATTTCGTGTTCGAGGACGGGCGCGTGCTGCAGCTGGTGCCGGAGTCGCGGCGCGCCTGGCACGCCGGCGCCAGCAGCTGGGCGGGCGTCACCGACGTCAACTCCGCCTCCATCGGCGTCGAGCTGGCCCATCCTGGCCATGACGGCGGCCTGCCGCCGTGGCCGGAGGCGCAGATCGCCGCCGTCATCCGCCTGTGCCAGGACATCATGCGGCGCTGGTCGATCCCGCCGCACAACGTGCTGGCCCATTCCGACGTGGCGCCGCTGCGCAAGCAGGATCCTGGCGAGAATTTTCCCTGGGAGCGGCTGGCGCGCGAGGGCGTGGGGCACTGGACGGCGCCCGCGCCCGCCGGCGGGGGGCGCTTCCTCTCCCCCGGCGAGGCGGGGCCGCCGGTGGAGGCGCTGCAGGCCATGCTCGCGCTCTATGGCTATGGCGTGGAGATCAGCGGCGTCTATGACGCGCTCACCGAAGCGGCCGTGCGCGCCTTCCAGCGCCATTTCCGCCAGGAGCTGGTGGACGGAATCGCCGATTTCTCCACCATCGCCACGCTGCGGAACCTCATCGCCAGCCGCGGCGGCGACGCGCCGGCCGGAGCCGGCGGCGGCGCGGCGCAGGGCCTGGCCGCGCCCGGCGTATGACGGAGCCCGGCCTGCGGCCCGCCTTCGCCTTGCGCCGCTCTGGCACGGGGCGTATCTCTGGAGACGACGCCGGGCGCATCCGGCGCGCCGGCGACGGGGCCAGCCCGCGCCTGCGGCGCGCATCCGCGTCGCCGGGCGCCGCAAGCAACCGGCAGCTACGAAGGATTGGCCATGGTCGCCCGGCCCGCGCACGCTGAACGCAACCCCTCCCTTCCCTCCGTGTCGGTCGTCGGCGCCGGCGTCATCGGCAGCTGGTGCGCCCTCGCCCTGGCGGAGGCGGGCTGCGCCGTGACGCTGTATGACCGCGGCCCCGGCGAGCTGGTCGGCGCCACCAGCTACTGGGCCGGCGGCATGCTGGCCCCGGACTGCGAGGCGGAGGTGTCGGAGCCGCTGGTGACGCGCCTTGGCCGGCGCTCGCTCACCCTGTGGCGCGAGGCCTTTCCGGACATCGCCTTCAACGGCTCGCTGATCGTCGCCCACCCGCGCGACCGCGCCGATTTCGAACGTTTCGCCCGCGTCACCCCCGGCCACGAGCGGGTGGACGCCCGGCGCATCGCCGAGCTGGAGCCGGCGCTGGAAGGGCGCTTCCGCGACGGCCTGTTCTATCCGGCGGAGGGCCATGTGGAGCCGCGGCGGGTGATCCCGGCCATGCACCGGCGCCTGCGCGCCCTCGGGGTGGAGCTGCGCTTCGGCGTGGCGGTGAATCCGGAAGCGCTTGAGGGCCTTGTGCTCGACTGCCGCGGCGTCTGGGCGAAGGACGCGCTGCCGGACCTGCGCGGCGTGCGCGGCGAGGTGGTGACCATCGAGACGCCGGAGATCTCGTTCAGCCGCCCGGTGCGGCTGCTGCACCCGCGCTGGCCAATCTACGTCATTCCCCGGCCGGGCGGCCGGTTCGTCATCGGCGCCTCCACCGTCGAGAACGAGGACGAGCGCGTCACCGTGCGTTCGGCGCTGGAGCTGATGAGCGCCGCCTTCGCCATCCATCCGGCGTTCGGCGAGGCGCGCATCGTCGAGATGGGCGCGGGGCTGCGGCCCGCCTTCCCGGACCACGCGCCGCGGGTGCAGGCGGAGGGCCGGATCATCCGCGTCAACGGCCTTTACCGGCACGGCTTCTTGATCTCGCCGGCCATCGCCTGGGCGGTGCGGGCGTGGATCGTCGAGGGCGTGCGCGACGACGAGCTCATCCGGGAGAAACCCCTTCACGCGCCGGGGCGCAGCGCCGCCCCGGCCAGCCAGGAGGCCTGAACATGTCCCTGAACGAAGCGCAACTGGTCAGGATCCGGGTCAATGGCGAAAGCCATGAGGTGGAGGCCGCCAGCATCCGCGGCCTGCTCAACGCCCTGGGCCATGACAGCGAATTCATCGCCGTGGCCGTGAACCACACGGTCATTCCCCGCGCGCGCTGGGGCGAGGACCTGCTGCGCGACGGCGACGACGTGGAGATCGTCTCGCCCCGCCAGGGCGGCTGACGCGCCCTGCGCAGCCCCCGGACGCCCCGCCAGCCAATGGAAGCCCGCCCATGCTGAAGCTTTACGGCGAGGAGGTCTCCTCCCGCCTGATGATCGGAACCGCGCTCTACCCTTCCCCGGCGGTGATGCAGGCGGCCGTGCGCGCCTCCGGCGCCGGCG
Organism: Camelimonas abortus; assembly: GCF_042432745.1. Lineage (NCBI taxonomy): Bacteria > Pseudomonadati > Pseudomonadota > Alphaproteobacteria > Hyphomicrobiales > Chelatococcaceae > Camelimonas > Camelimonas abortus. The sequence continues at coordinate 1,795,735 of NZ_JBHLWR010000006.1, forward strand.
TCGTCACCGTGTCGGTGCGGCGCGAGACCGCCGGCTCCGGCGCCGGAGCCGCCTTCTGGACGCTGATCCGTGAGCTGGACGTGAAGATCCTGCCCAACACCGCCGGCTGCCGCACCGTGCGCGAGGCGGTGACCACGGCGCAGCTGGCGCGCGAACTGTTCGGCACGTCCTGGGTCAAGCTGGAGGTGGTGGGCGACGACGACACGCTGCAGCCTGACGTGGTGGCGCTGGTGGAGGCGGCGGAGATCCTCATCCGCGACGGCTTCCAGGTGTTCCCCTACTGCACCGAAGATCTCACCGTGGCCACGCGCCTTGTCGACGCCGGCTGCCAGGTGGTGATGCCGTGGGCGGCGCCCATCGGCAGCGCCAGGGGCATCGTCAATCCGGGGCCGCTCACGCTGCTGCGCAACCGCTTCCCGGAGGTCACCCTCGTCATCGACGCCGGCCTCGGCGCCCCCTCCCACGCCGCCCAGGCCATGGAGCTGGGCTATGACGCGGTGCTGCTCAACACCGCCGTGGCAAGGGCGGGCGATCCCGTCGCCATGGCCCGGGCCTTCGGCCTCGCCGTGGAGGCCGGCCGCATGGCCTTTGAGGCGGGGCTGATGGCGCCGCGCGACTTCGCTTCCCCTTCAACCCCGGTTCCAGGGACGCCGTTCTGGCATGTTGCGGACTCCTGACAGGTTTTATCCCATCGTCGACAGCGTCGCCTGGGTGGAGCGCCTCGTGCGCCTCGGCGTGCGCACCGTGCAGCTGCGGGCCAAGGGGCTCGGCCATGAGGAGGCGACGGCCGCCATCCGCGCCTGCCTCGCCGTCACCGTTCCGGCCGGCGTGCAGCTCATCGTCAACGACTACTGGCGGGCGGCCATCGACGCCGGGGCCGGGCACCTGCACCTCGGCCAGGAGGACCTGGCGGAGGCCGACCTCCCCGCCATCCGCCGCGCCGGCCTGACGCTGGGCGTCTCCACCCATGACGGGGAGGAGCTGGAGCGCGCCCTCGCCGCCCGCCCGGACTATGTGGCGCTCGGCCCCATCTGGCCGACGACGCTGAAAGTGATGCGTTTTGGCCCGCAGGGACTGGCGCGCATCGGTGAATGGAAACGGCGCGTCGGCGCCATGCCGCTCGTCGCCATCGGCGGCATCACCCTGGAGCGGGCGCCGGACGTGTTCGCCGCCGGGGCCGACAGCATCGCCGTGGTCAGCGACGTCACCATGAATCCGGACCCGGACGCGCGCGTGCGCGCCTGGCTGGCGCTGGCCCACGGCCAGGCGCGACGCGACCCGGCGTGACGCGCCGCCCCCCGCCGCCTGACACCGCCGCCAGCGTTCCTGACCTCCCCGGCCCGGGCGCGGGCCCCTGCCCGCGCGTCCGCCCCTGCCGGCGCCGCCCTGCCGGCGGCGTCCCGGTCCGGCGTCGCCGGCGCGCCTGTCGCCCCGGCCGGCCCGCGCGGCGACGGCCGGAAAATCTGGTCGCCGCTGCCTGGCAAATTGTCGCACGGGCCGCCGCCACAGGGCGAAATGCGGCCGGACGCCGGCGCCAGCCCAATACTGCGCCGATACATGCCGGCCCCGCCGCAAGCGGGCGTGAATACGGACGTCTCCAGTCATCCGCCGCGTCCGGAAAGTAACAATTCATGTAACCGCAGCCGGCCTGATGAGGAAAAAAATCAAAACTGGCCGCGCCGGCGACACGTCAGGCAGTTTCGTCCGCACCTTTCGGTCACATTGTCACCATGACCGGAATCTTGTTGGCGCGATCCGCAACAACAAGGGACGGACAGTTGATTTCCAGAGGACAGATCTTCGCGGCCGGCGTCGCCTGCGCCGCGACCATCATGGCCACGGGATACGCACAGGCAAATTCTCGTACATTTGAGCAACACGGCGTCGCCAGCTGGTATGGCCCCGGATTTTACGGACGCAAGACCGCCAGCGGCGAACGCTATACGGGCGCCGGACTCACCGCCGCCCATCGCACCCTTCCCTTCGGCTCGCTGGCGCGCGTGACGGACAAGCGCACGGGCCGCTCCATCGTGGTGCGCATCAATGACCGCGGACCGTTCAGGCGCGGACGGGTGATCGACCTGTCGCGCGCTGCCGCCCGCGCGCTCGGCATGAACGGCCTCGCCCATGTGGTGGTGACGCCGCTGGTGCGCACGGCGGACGCCAGGGCGCGCTGACCGCGCCGTCTCCCTACCCCTCGCCGGGGCGGAGCCGCCAGGCCGGCGCCGCGTTCCGGGCGTCCCTTCGCTGCGCGCGGCTCCGCCCCCGGCGCGCCGGCCCGGACGGCCGGATCGGGAACGGACGGCCAGCGCCGCCCGTCCCGCCGCCATCCCCACCGGACCGCAGACACGCCGGCACGGCCGCAACACGCCGCGCTGGCGCGGGACCGGTCGCGCAGGCCGGCGCGTCCAGCCGGCGGCTGCGCCGCGCAGAGACGCCCGGACCCGCGCGCGGGCGGGCAACGAAAAGGCCGCCGGCCCCCGGCGGCCTGACGGCGGCGCGCCCGGCTGCCGGCCGGGTCCGCCCCGCTCAGCCCTCGCCGCGGTGGCGCGCCGGGTCGTAGTTGAGCACCGGCGCCAGCCAGCGCTCCACCTCGGCGAGGTCCATGCCCTTGCGGCGGGCGTAGTCCTCCGCCTGGTCGCGCTCCACCCGCGCCACGCCGAAATAGTAGCTCTGCGGGTGGGCGATGTAGAGGCCGGAGACCGAGGCTCCCGGCCACATGGCGTAGCTTTCGGTGAGCTTCACGCCGATGCGCTTCTCCGCCTGCAGCAGGCGGAACAGCGTCGCCTTCTCGGTGTGGTCCGGCTGGGCCGGATAGCCCGGCGCCGGGCGGATGCCGGCGTATTTCTCCTGGATCAGCTCGTCATTGGTGAAGTTCTCGTCCGGGGCGTAGCCCCAGAACTCCTTGCGCACGCGCTCGTGCATGCGCTCGGCGAAGGCCTCGGCGATGCGGTCGGCCAGCGCCTTCACCATGATGGAGGAATAGTCGTCGTTGGCGCCCTCGAAGCGCCTAGCGATGCGGTCTTCCTCCGGGCCGGCGGTGACCACGAAACCGCCGATATAGTCCGCCTTGCCGGAGCCTTCCGGCGCGACGAAATCAGCCAGCGCCAGGCTTGGGCGGCCGTCGCGCTTCGCCAGCTGCTGGCGCAGGGTGTGGAAGGTGGCCAGGGTCTCGTTGCGGCTCTCGCCGGCGTAAAGGCGGATGTCGTCGCCGACCGAGTTGGCGGGCCAGAAGCCGATCACCGCGCGCGGCGTGAACCAGCGCTCGCCGATGATCCGCTCCAGCAAGGCCTGGGCGTCCGCATACAGCTGGCGCGCCGCCGCGCCCTGTTTTTCGTCCTCGAGAATGGCCGGGAAGCGTCCTTTCAGCTCCCAGGTCTGGAAGAACGGCGTCCAGTCGATGTAGCGCGCCAGTTCGGCGAGGTCATAGGAGGAGAACACCCGCTCGCCGAGGAAGGCCGGCTTCACCGGCGTCCACGCGCTCCAGTCGAGCCGGAGCGCGTTTTCGCGCGCCTTCGCCAGCGGCATGCGCCGCCTGTCCGCCTCGGCGCTGGCGTGGGCTCCGGCCACCTTTTCATATTCCGCCCGCACGGCCGCTACGAAGTCCGCCGCCTGCGCGTCCGATAGCAGGCTGGAGACCACGCCGACGGCGCGGCTGGCGTCCGGCACGTACACCGCCTGGCCGCGGCGGTAGTTGGGATGGATCTTCACCGCCGTATGCACGCGGCTGGTGGTGGCGCCGCCGATCAGCAGCGGAATGTCGAAGCCCTCGCGCTCCATCTCCGCCGCCACATGGGCCATCTCGTCGAGCGACGGGGTGATGAGGCCGGAGAGGCCGATGACGTCCACCTGCTCCTTGCGGGCCGTCTCAAGGATTTTCGCCGCCGGAACCATCACGCCGAGGTCAATGACCTCATAATTGTTGCAGGCCAGCACGACGCCGACGATGTTCTTGCCGATGTCGTGCACGTCGCCCTTGACGGTGGCGAGCAGCACCTTGCCGGCGCTGCCGCGGGCGTCGGTCTTCCCGGCCTCCATGTAGGGCAGCAGGCAGGCCACCGCCTGCTTCATCACCCGGGCCGACTTCACCACCTGGGGCAGGAACATGCGGCCGGAGCCGAACAGGTCGCCGACCACGCCCATGCCGGCCATCAGCGGCCCCTCGATCACGTCCAGCGGGCGGGCGGCCTTCAGGCGCGCCTCCTCCACGTCCTCCGCGACATATTCGGCGACGCCGTTGACCAGGGCGTGCTCCAGCCGCTTCTCCACCGGCCAGGTCCGCCAGGTGAGGTCGGCCTCGCGCGCCTTGCGCCCGGCCCCGCCGCGGTAGCGCTCGGCCACGTCCATCAGCCGCTCGGTGGCGTCCGGCCGGCGGTTCAGCACCACGTCCTCGCAGGCCTCGCGCAGCTCGGGGTCGATCTCGTCATAGACGGCGAGCTGGCCGGCGTTAACGATGCCCATGTCCATGCCGGCGCGGATGGCGTGGTACAGGAACACCGCGTGCATGGCCTCGCGCACCGGCTCGTTGCCGCGGAACGAGAACGACAGGTTGGAGACGCCGCCGGAGACATGGGCGTACGGCAGCGTCTGGCGGATGGCGCGCGTCGCCTCGATGAAGTCGACGCCATAATTGTTGTGCTCCTCGATGCCCGTCGCCACGGCGAAAATGTTGGGATCGAAGATGATGTCCTCGGGCGGAAAGCCCACCTGCTCCGTCAGGATGCGGTAGGCGCGGGCGGCGATGGCGACCTTGCGTTCGGCCGTGTCCGCCTGGCCCTGCTCGTCGAAGGCCATCACCACCACGGCGGCGCCATAGGCGCGCACGATGCGGGCCTCCTCGACGAACTTCTCCTCGCCCTCCTTCAGCGAGATGGAGTTCACCACGCCCTTGCCCTGCAGGCACTTGAGGCCGGCCTCGATCACCTCGAATTTCGAGGAGTCGACCATCACCGGCACGCGGGCGATGTCGGGCTCGGCGGCGAGCAGGTTGAGGAAGTCGGTCATCGCCTGCTTCGAGTCGAGCAGGCCCTCGTCCATGTTGACGTCGATGATCTGGGCGCCGCTGGCCACCTGGTCGCGGGCCACCTCCAGCGCCGCGGCGTAGTCGCCGGCGGTGACCAGCTTGCGGAACCTGGCCGAGCCGGTGACGTTGGTGCGCTCGCCCACGTTGACGAAGGGAATGTCGTCGGTGAGCGTGAACGGCTCGAGGCCGGAGAGGCGCAGCCGCCGCTCGATCGCCGGAACCTGGCGCGGCGCCTTGCCGGCGACCGCCCGGGCGATGGCGGCGATATGGGCCGGCGTGGTGCCGCAGCAGCCGCCGACGATGTTGACCAGCCCCGCCCCGGCGAATTCGCCCACCAGCGCCGCCATGGCCTCCGGGCTCTCGTCATAGAGGCCGAACTCGTTGGGCAGGCCGGCGTTGGGATAGGCGCAGACGAAAGTGTCGGCGACGCGCGACAGCTCCTGGATGTGCGCGCGCATCTCGCGGGCGCCGAGGGCGCAGTTGAGGCCGATGCTGAAGGGCCTGGCGTGCGCCAGCGAGATCCAGAACGCCTCCGGCGTCTGGCCGGAGAGCGTGCGCCCCGACAGGTCGGTGATGGTGCCGGAGATCATCACCGGCAGGCGCACGCCCCGCTCCGCGAAGACCTGCTCCGCCGCCGCCACCGCCGCCTTGGCGTTGAGCGTGTCGAAGATGGTCTCGATAAGGAGGATGTGGACGCCGCCGTCCACCAGGCCGCGGATCTGTCCGGCGTAGGCGTCGCGCACCCCGTCGAAGGTCACGGCGCGGTAGCCGGGGTTGTTCACGTCCGGCGAGATCGAGAGGGTGCGGTTGGTGGGGCCGACCGCGCCGGCGACGAAGCGCCGGCGACCGTCACGCCGCTCCGCCTCCGCCGCCGCCTCCAGGGCGACGCGGGCGCCGGCGACGTTCAGCTCGTAGACGACGTCCTGCAGGCCGTAGTCCGCCTGGGCGATGGCGGTGCCCGAGAAGGTGTTGGTCTCGACGATGTCCGCCCCGGCCATGAAATACGCGAGGTGAATGTCGCGGATCGCTTCCGGCTGGGTCAGGACCAGGACGTCGTTGTTGCCCTTCAGGTCGAGGGGATGGTCGCGGAAGCGCTCGCCGCGGAAATCCGCCTCGGTGAAGTTGCGGCCCTGGATCATGGTGCCCATGGCCCCGTCCAGCACCAGGATGCGCTCGCGCGCGGCGGCGTCGAGGGCGGCGAGAACGGCGTCCCCGTCGGCGGGACGGGCGCCGGCCGGGGCGGCGGATGCGGTGGTCGTGGTCTGGGTCATGGCCTGTTCCGGTTGCGCGGCCGGGGCGACGCCCCGGCGCCCTCAATGTTCCGCCGGCCCTGCGCGGCCGGCCGCGGGCGCGCCAGGCGCCCGGCGAATGCGCCTCACGACGCCTCCGGCGCCGGCGCGGGCCGCAGCCCGAGCAGGTGGCACACGGCGTAGACGAGGTCGGCGCGGTTCATGGTGTAAAAATGCAGCTCGTCGACGCCGCGGTCGATCAGGTCGGCGGCCTGCTCGCTCACCACCGCCGAGGCGATGAGGCGGCGCGTCTCCGGATCGTCGTCCAGCCCCTCGAACCGGTGCGCCAGCCACGCCGGAATGCTGGCGCCGGTGCGGGCGGCGAAGCTGGCCGCCTGGGCGAAATTCTGCACCGGCAACAGCCCAGGCACGATGGGAATGTTGACGCCGCGCGCCCGCGCCCGGTCGAGAAAGCGGAAATAGACGTCGTTGTCGAAGAAAAACTGGGTGATGGCCCGCGTCGCCCCGGCGTCAATCTTGCGCTTCATCATGTCGAGGTCGGCGTCGAAGTCAGGGCTTTCCGGGTGCTTCTCCGGATAGGCGGACACCGACACCTCGATGTCGCCGATGGCGCGGATGCCGGCCACCAGCTCGGCCGAGGACTGGTAGCCCTCGGGATGGGCGCGGAACGCATGGCCCGGCCCCTCCGCCGGGTCGCCGCGCAGGGCCACGATGTGGCGCACGCCGGCGTCGTAATAGCCGCGGATGACGGCGTCCACCTCGGCGCGGCTGGCCGCCACGCAGGTCAGGTGCGCCGCCGGCGTCAGCGAGGTCTCCTCGACGATGCGCTTGACCGTGGCGTGGGTGCGCTCGCGCGTCGAGCCGCCCGCGCCGTAGGTGACGGAGACGAAATGCGGCCGCATCGGCTCCAGGCGGCGGATGGCGCTCCACAGCTGCTCCTCCATCGCCGGCGTCTTCGGCGGGAAGAACTCGAATGACACGCGCGGAGCGCGCACGCTGTCGCGGCTTGCCCGATAAACCATCATGCAGTCCCTGAATTCCGGCCGTCTGGCGACCCGTCCGTGATTGCGCGCCGCCGGGCGAGCCACAGCACCACCGTAAGGCCCCTGCCGGCCGCCCCGCCCCGGGGCGCATCCTCCGTGGACAGACGCCGCGTCGGCCCCGGCTCGAGGCCGGCGGCGGCGAACCAGGCGGCCATCTGCGCGTCGTCGAATCCCAGGCGCCGGTGCTGGTGGCGGTCGCGCAGGAACTCGTGTTCATGGGTGGCGAAGTCCACCACCAGCAGGCGCCCGCCCGGCGCCAGCGCCTGCGCCGCCTCGCGCACGGCGCGTCCGGGATCGTCAAGAAAGTGCAGCACCTGGTGCATCGTCACCAGGTCAAAGGCGCCGCGCTCCACGTCAAGGGCGTTGATGTCGCCCTGGCGCAGCTCGGCGCGGGTGATTCCCGCCCGCTCCAGATTGGCCCGCGCCACCTGCAGCATGGCCGGGCTGGCGTCGACCCCCACCAGACGCTGCGCCTGCGGCGCCAGCAGCTGCAGCATGCGGCCGGTGCCGGCGCCCAGATCGAGCAGCGCCCGCACCGGGGCCGGGCCGAGCAGCGCCAGGATGGCGTCCTCCACCAGCGCCTCGGGCGCGTGCAGCGAGCGCAGCCGGTCCCATTCCGGCGCCAGGCGCGCGAACCAGGCGCTGGCGACGCGGGCGCGCTCGGCGCGCGCCTCCACCAGCCGCGCCGCGTCGCGGGCGAGCAGCGGATCGTCCGCCGGCAGCGCCTCCACCAGCGCCCGCAGCGGAGCCGGAAAACCGGCGCCGTCCGCCAGGCGGAAAAACGCCCACGCCCCCTCCCGGCGGCGCTCCACCAGGCCCGCGTCGCACAGCAGGCGCAGGTGCCGCGATATGCGCGGCTGCGACTGGCCGAGAATGTCGGTGAGGTCGGAGACGCTGAATTCGCCGTGCGACAGCAGCCTCAGGATGCGCAGGCGCGTCTCCTCCGCCGCCGCCCTGAGCGCGGCCAGAACCTGTTCAAACGAGGCGACGTCTGTCTGCGACACTGGCGCTGGTCTCCCTGACGGCGCCGCGCGCCGCCGCTGGCCCGGGCGCCGCTGGCCCGGGCGCCGCGCGAGGCGGCCGCGCCGCGGCGGACGCCGCCGCCTGTCAGGGACACATATAAAGATATGTTTATATCGTCAAGTCGCCTGCGCCGCCGCCGTCCGGCCGCCGGGGCGCGCGCCCGGCCTCACCTGCGCGCCTCGCCTGCCCCGCCGCAACCCCTCACGCGCCGCCGCGCCTGCCCGCTCATTTGCCGCCCATGGCGGCGCGGGAGATCGGCAGCCTGGCGTTGCGGCGCACGGCGATGAGCAGCACGCCGGCGAGGGCGACGGCCGAACCGATGACCGCGCCGGGCGTCAGCCTGTCGCCGGTCATCCACATGCCGAGGCCGATGGTGATGAGCGGGCACATCAGCGTCAGCGGCGCGATCATGTTGGCCTCATATTTCTTGATGAGGCCGTAATACATGGTGTGGGCGCACACCGAGACCACCAGCGCCGCGAACAGCACGGCGAAGACCAGGGTCCAGCCGCCGGAGAGCGCGCGGGCGACCACGTCCTCCTCAAACAGCGCCGTGCCGAGAATGAGCGGAAAGGCGCTCACCAGCCCCACCCAGGCCTGGAACTGCAGCGGCCGCACCGACGACATCTGCTTCATCATGATGGCGCCCACCGAAGCGCACACCGCCGACGCCGCCACATAGGCAAGGCCGACGGAGGCGCTGACGCCCTCCGGGTCCCACATCACCACCATGGTGCCGGAGAAGGCCAGCAGGATGCCGAGCCGCCGGCGCCAGCCGATGACCTCCCCCAGCACGATCACCGACAGCACCGTGGTGATCGGCACGCCGAGCTGGCTGACGATGGCGGTGGCGGACGGCGTGGCGGTCTGAAGGCCGATGAACACCAGGGCGAAGCTGCCGGCGCCCATGCACAGGCCCACGGTCACGATTCGCCACACCGGCCGCGGCACCGGAAACAGCCACGGCAGGCACACCAGCGCCACGAGGCTGAAGCGCGCCGCCGCATAAAACAGCGGCGGCGCGTTGAGGTCCGAGATCACCACCTTGCTGAGAACGGTGCTGAACGCCCACGCCGCGCAAATCAGGAACAGAATGACGAAATCGCGAATGCTCATGACCTGACCTGCGCGCAACGCGCCCCTGGACGCGCCGCGGCGGCGGCGCAGGAAGCTGCTGCCGCCCGGCGCGCGACGCCACGTGACGGTGAGCCCTGCGCCGGCCGGCGCCGGCCGCGCGCATGGCGGGCTGCGCCCCGGTCCGGAAGGGCCGCCAGCAGAAGCCGGGCGCCAGGAGCGAAGCTGGCGCCTGTCTTGCCTTGCTGTGGGGAGAACGGCGTCGCCCGGAGGGGCGCCTGGCTGTAACGCCACAGGGGTGTGGCCGCAATGGGGCGGCGCGCCGGCATGACCATTTTGCATCCGGCGCGCGACATTCATGCATATATTGCATAACCTGCGCGACCTGCCCTTGCGTTACTTCGGGTCACAATCATGTGGACGCCGCGGCGCCGCCGCGCCTGCGTCCCGGTTTCGCCACGCTCACGGATGAGAGGACGGCGCCGGACGACGCAGGCACCGGCGCGCCGAGGGGGGAGCCCGCCATGAACGGACAGCCGCAGCAGGCCACTGGCATGGAACGCAAACGCATCGACACCATCGACCTGTGGCGCGGCCTCGTGCTGGTCGTGATCTTCATCAATCACGTGCCCGGCAACCTGCTCGAACACGTGACCATGCGCAATTTCGGCTTCTCTGATTCGGCGGAGGCTTTCGTCTTCGTCTCGGGCCTCGCCGTCTCGCTGGCCTACTTCCCGAAGCTGCGCGCCGGCGACTGGCCCGGCACGGCGCGCCGCTGCGTGAAGCGCGCCGTGAAGCTCTACGGCGTGCACCTGCTGCTCACATTTGCGGCGCTGGTGATGTTCGGGCAGGCGTTTCTCGCCACCGGCATCACCGAACTGGCCACCAGTCACGGCCGCGACATCAGCTTCATGGAGCCTGGCCGGGCGCTGGCGGGCCTGCTGCTGCTCAGCCACCAGATCGGCTATTTCAACATCCTGCCGCTGTATGTCGTGCTGATGCTCGCGGCCATTCCGCTGCTGGCGCTGGCGTGGGTGCGGCCGCTGCTGGCGCTGGCGCTGTCGGCGGCGGTCTACGCCTGGTCGCGCGTCACCGGTTTCGGCCTGCCCACCTGGCCGGCGGAAGGGCGCTGGTTCTTTGATCCGCTGTGCTGGCAGCTGCTGTTCACCATCGGCATCGTCTGCGGCGTGATGTGGCGGGGCGGCAAGGCGCCGTTTTCGCGGGCGCTGTTCTGGCTGTGCGTGGCGTGGCTGGCGGCGGGCGCCGTCATGGTGACCAATGTCTTTGGCCTCGCGCCGGGCGTTTATGACGCCGCGCGCGCGTGGCTCGACCTCAGCAAGACCGATCTCGGCCTTGGCCGCCTGACCCATTTTCTCGCCCTCGCCTATGTGCTGTCGCAGATGCGCGTCGGCGAGGCGCTGCTGCGCCTGCCGGGAGCGGACAAGCTCACGCTGATGGGCCGCCACGGCCTCGCCGTGTTCGCCGCCGGTTCGCTGGCCAGCGCCGGCGGGCAGATTCTGCTTGCGATCAGCCACGGTTCGCCCATTGTTGGCGTGGTTTATGTGGTCGCCGGCATTTTCGGTCTGGTGGCCTTCGCGAGCCTGCTTGAATGCCGTTCGACCGCCGCCAGGGCCGGAAAAGCCGCCAGCCAGCCTGTCGCCGCCCGGGGCGGCGGAGGGCCGCGCCAGTGATCGCCTGCGCGCTGGCGCTGCTGGCCGGCCCGGTCCGCGCCGGCGCCGACTGGCCGGGCTCTCCCCTGTCCGGCAAGGCCGTCGTCGCCCCGCCGGAAGCGGCCGCGCCCGCTCCCGGCGCGCCGTTCCCCGCGACCCCGGTCCCGGGCGCGGCCCCGCCGTCCGCCGCCCTGCCCGATCCGGCGCAGAAGACCGGACGCCTGGCGGCGCCGGAGTGCGTCTCCTCCCGCCCCGCCCTCGCCACCACCGGCGAGCTGCGCCGCACCGGCGAACGGCTCGCCGCCGGCCAGCCGCTGCGCATTCTCGCCATCGGCTCGTCCACCACGGAGGGCGTCGGGGCCACCTCGCCGGCGCACGGCTATCCCGCCCGCCTGGAGCAGGAGCTGGAGCGGCTGCTGCCGCACGCGAAGGTGGAGATGCGCGTCTCCGGCGTCGGCGGCGAAACCGCGGCGCAGACGCTGGCGCGGCTGGAGCGCGAGCTGGAGCGCCACCGGCCGGACCTGGTGATCTGGCAGGTGGGCACCAATGACGCCCTCTCCGACGTGGCCGAGGACGCGTTCCGCGCCCTGCTCGACCGCGGCGTCAGCGCCGTCGCGGTCTCCGGCGCCGACCTGATCCTGATGAACCAGCAGTTCTTCCCCTCCATCCGCCGCCGGGCGCGGTACGAGCGCTTTGTGAAGCTGGTGGAGGAAGCCGGGCTGAGCCGGCGCGCCTGCGTGTTCAACCGCTACGCGCTGATGCAGCGCTGGGGCGAGGGTTCGGCCGAGACCCTGCGGAGCATGCTCGCCGCCGACGGCTTTCACATGAGCGACCGCGGCTACGCCTGCATGGCGCGGGTGCTGGCGGACGAGATCGTGCGCGCGGCGTGGAGCGGCGCCGGCGCCAACGCCATGTGAGCGCAGGCGCGGCCCCGGCCGCGTCCCCCCGGACACGCTGGCGCTCCCCTAACGGCGGGGGATGAGGGCGGGCGCGGCGGCGGACTATGCGCCGGCCGGTCCGGAACCGGCCGGGGACGGGGCGGCCGCCGCCCCGGGAGCGGCGAACGGCTGCAGGCGCAGACGGCTGCGGTGGTCGGGCGCGCCGGCGGCTCCGTCCGGCATGAGGCCGCGGAAATAGGCCTTCTGCCAGCCCTGGTCCACGGCCTCCCTGGCGCGGGCGGCGAGGCCGGCGTTGAAGTCGTTGCGGCTGCGCGACCAGGCGGAGAAGCTGGCCGCCAGCTCCGTTCCGGCCGCCAGCGGCTCCAGCGCCGGCGACACCTGCTCCAGCAGCCCGCGCCGCACCGGAAAGAAATGGCAGAACGGCTCGCCTTCCTCAAAGATGACGCGGCGCCCGGGCCTGGTGAACAGCCAGTTCATGGTGAAGGTGTAAGGCGCCCAGTCGGTCTCGATCACTCCGGTGAGCGGCGCGATGCCGTCCTTGGGCCGGTTGACCGGCCCGCACACCATCAGGTCGTAGCCCGGCTCGGTGCGGAACAGCAGCGGCACGTGAAACGTGAGCACGCCGCAGCCGAAATGGCTGACGGCGACGCCGCCGCCGTCAACACGGATGGAAGCCGCGCTGTCGCCGCCGTCCCAGATGGCGCAGACCCGCCCGGGGCACAGCACCTCCCAGCCGTGGCGGTTGGCGATGTTGAGCGGCAGGCAGCGATAGGCGAACCGGGCGGGGGTGGCGTCCATCCACGGACGCTCCAGCGGCGCCGGGCGGATGGTCACACGGTGTCCGTCAAGGATGTAACCAGTGAGCTTCATGCGCGACTCCGCAGCGTTTCGGCGTGCTGGCCCTGACCGGCGCGGCGCCGGACGACCGCCGCCCCAGGCGCCCCCCCGGACCCGCAGGCCACCGCCGCACGCCGCCGGCGCATCCCACCGCAGCAGACCGCGGCCCCACGTCGCCGGCGCGGCGCGCGCCACGGCCAGAACAGGACGGTCAGGAGCGGCGCCGGCGGACGGACCGGCGGCGGGCGGACAACGACAGACGGCCGGCCACGGGAGGGCAGTTACAGCCGGCCGGCGACAGGCGCCGGTGACAGGCGCCGGTGACCGCCCGGCCCGATTCATGTCTCCGCCGGCGCGCCCGGCATGTCCCCCCTTGCGGGCGCGGCGCCGGCCGGCTTGCCCCGGGCCGGGCGGTCATGCGCGGCGCCTCGCCGGAGAGGCCGGCGCGCCGTGCAGGAAAAGGCTAGCGTCAGGAAATTCCGGAAACCACCATAAATCAAAAACCGGCGTTCCAGAACAATACTTGCCGGGGCGGACATGTCATTCCGGAAATACTGTCGAAATCAGGCAACAGCGCCCGCCCTGGCGGGACAGCGCTAGCGTTCGCCCGGATCGGGCAGGCCGGCGGCTGCGGCCAGCAGGGCGCGCAGGCCGGCGAACACGTTCTTGCGCGCGCGCAGGGGCGCGCCGCCGAGGCGCGTCACGGGAGCAAGCAGCCGCAGGCTGTTGGTGACGTAGACCGCGTCGGCCCCGGCCAGCTCCTCCAGCGTAAATCCGTGCTCCGTCGCCTCCAGCCCGATGCGCGGCGCCAGCTGCATGACGGCGCAGCGGGCGACGCCCGGCAGCGCGCCGGCCTCCACCGGCGGGGTCAGCAGCCGCCGCCCGCGCAGGATGAAGACATTGCCGACGCCGCTGCAGGCAACCTCGCCGCGGGTGTTGAGAAACAGCGGCTCGTCGCAGCCGGCGGCGCGCGCGTGCGCCGTCTCCAGCACGCTGTCGATGTAGGCGAGGCTCTTGATGCGCGAGGCCAGCGACGTCTCGTTGCGCCGCACGCCGGAAACCCACAGGCTGAGCGGCCGGAAGGCGGCCGGCTCCGTCATCGGCGCGCGCGCGGCGATCACCGTCGGCCGCGGCGTCTGCGGCGGGGCCACGCCCCGCGGCCCCGGCCCGCGCGTCACCGTCACCCGCACCGAACCGAGCGCCATGCCGGCGCTGGCGAGGTCCATGGCCTCGCCGATGCGCCGCGCCAGCGGCAGGCCGGCGCAGTCGGCGTCCGCGGCGATGCCGATGGCGGCGCAGAACGCCACCAGCCGCGCGTCATGGGCGGCGCGCCAGACCACGCCGCCATTCACGACGAGAGCGGTGTCGAACACGCCGTCGGCCAGCAGCAGGCCGCGGTCGCCCGCGTCAATGGCGGCGGCGCCTGTCGCAGCCGCGCCGTTCACCCAGATCATCCGCGCCTCCGGAAGGGTTGCCCCGCCATGCGTCGGCGATGGCGAGAAAATTCGCCAGCAACTGGTGGCCATGCTCGGTGAGCACGGATTCGGGGTGAAACTGCACCCCGTAAACCGGCAGGCCCACATGTGACAGCGCCATGATTTCCCCGGCCGGGCTGCGGGCGTCTACCCGCAAATGGGTCGCCATGGCCGGCGTCTCGGCCACCGCCAGCGAGTGATAGCGCCCGACGGTGAGCGGATCGGGCAGGCCGGCGAACAGGCCGGCGCCGTTGTGGCGAATGGCGGTCGCCCGCCCGTGCGCCGGCTCCACCGCCCGGCGCACCACGCCGCCGAAGGCCGCGCCCACGCACTGGTGGCCAAGACACACCCCCAGCAGGGGAACCACGCCGGCCAGCGCCTGCGCCAGCGGGAGCGAAACGCCCGCCTCCCGCGGCGTGCACGGCCCGGGCGAGATCACCACCGCCCGCAGCGCGCCGGCGCGGGCGCGGGCCAGAACCTCCGCCACGGTGACGGCGTCGTTGCGCGCCGTCTCCACCCGCGCCCCCAGCTCCCCGAAATAGCGGGCGATGTTGAAGACGAAGCTGTCGTAATTGTCGATGATCAGCAGCATGGGGCGCCGCGCTCCAGCCGGCGGAAGGCCGCGAACAGCCGCGCCGCCTTGGCCTCCGTCTCCTCGAACTCCGCCGCGGCGTCGGAGAGCAGCGTCACGCCGCCGCCGGCGTGAAGGCTGATCTCGCCGCCGGCGACCTGCACGGTGCGGATGGCGACGTTGAGATCCATGTCGCCGTCGAAGCCGATGTAGCCGATGGCGCCGCAATAGACGCCGCGGCCCCTGCCCTCGATCTCCGCGATGATGTCCATGGCGCGGATCTTGGGCGCCCCCGTGATCGAGCCGCCCGGAAACGTGGCGGCGATGAGGTCGAAGGCGTCGCGTCCCGCCGCCAGCTCCGCCTCCACCGCCGAGGTGAGGTGGTGGACGCCGGCGTAGGTCTCCAGCGCGCACAGCGCCGTGACGCGCACGCCGTGCGGCCGGGCCACCCGCGAGAGATCGTTGCGCAGCAGGTCGACGATCATCACGTTCTCGGCCCGGTCTTTCTCCGAGGCGCGCAGGGCCGCGGCGATGGCTGCGTCCTCGCGCGGATCGTCGCTGCGCCGCGCCGTGCCCTTGATCGGCCTTGTCTCGACCACGCCGCCGCGCAGGGCGAGAAAGCGCTCCGGCGAGCTGGAGGCGATGGCGACGTCGCCGAAATCCATGAAGGCGGCGAAGGGCGCGGGGTTCTCGGCGCGCAGCGCCCGGTAAAGCGCGAAGGCGTCGAAATCCGGCGGCGACGGCGCGCTGAAGCGGCGCGCCACATTGGCCTGGTAGATGTCGCCGGCGCGGATGTAGTCCTTCACCCGCTCCACGGCCGCCTCCCATGCCGGGCGGTCGTGGCTGGCGGAAAAGCGGAGGGCCGGGCCCCGGCCCGGCGCGGCGGGCGCGGCGGCGGCCGCCGCCTGCAGAAGCGCCTGCATCTGCGCCCCGCGCCGCGCCGCCCGCGCCGCGCCGGCGGCGCCGGTTTCGGGAAAGCCCGAGGAAAACACCGTGACCCGGCCGGTGAGATGATCGTGGGCGGCGACCACGTCGTGGAAGCCGAACGCCATGTCGTCGACGCCCCCCGGCAGGCGCGGCTGCGACGCCCGCTCGAGGCGCGCGCCGAAATCATAGGCCACATAGCCGGCGGCGCCGCCGCGGAACGGCGCGACGTCCGGCGCCTCCGCCGCCGGCAGGCGCCAGCGCGCGCACAGCCGTCGCAGCGCCGCCAGCGGCGGGCCGGCGAGCGGCGTTCCGTTCCAGAAGGCGCGCCCCTCGCGGACGCGGCAGAGGCCGAACGGCGCCAGGGTGAGGAACGACCAGCGGCCGGTGGCGAAGCGCCCGGCCGCCGGGGCAGGCAGGGCGGAGTCCAGCAGCGCGAAGCCGCGGACGCCGCGCGCCGCCAGCAGGCCGGCGGCCTCCGCCAGCCAGCCGGCGCGTTCGGGATCAGCTTGGAGTTCGCAGCGCCACACCGTTTCACCCGCGTGCTGTGTGCGGCCGGACTCAGGGCGCGGCCGGAGCAGGCATAGCCGTCCGCGCCGCTCCGCGCCAGCGCTTCCGGACGGCGCCGGCGCCGCTCAGACGAACAGCGCGATGGTCTGGCGGGACAGCGCCAGCAGCCTGCCGGTCCCGGACCACACCGCCGTCTCCTGGGTGGAGTAGCCCTCGCCGATGTCCTCGGCGTGCATGCGCAGCAGCGTCCAGCCGGTGACGCCGCGATGGGCCTCGGGGGTGAAGTCCACCATCCAGGTCATGGTGCTGATCGGGCCGAACTCCTTCAGCAGCGCCATGGCGGTTGGCGGCGGCGCGTCGGCCAGCGCCAGAAGCGATACCGGCCCCGAGCCTGCGGCCCCGTCGCGGTGGCGCACCCAGATGACGTATTCCGGCTCGGAGGAGCCGGACATGGGCAGCACGCCGCCGGCGGCGCGCAGCTCAAAATGCTGCGAGAAGGTCGGCCCCTGCCGGCCGCCGAAGAAGTCCGGCGAATCGTCGACGTCCGCCGCCCTGGGGAAAGGCTTGCCCTGGTAGCTGAGGCGCGACTCGCGCGCCGCGCCATAGGTGAGCACGGCGCGGGTGGCGACGGCGCCGTCGCTGGTCAGGTCGACGCCGACGCACACCGCCGACTTGCCCCGGCGCAGCACGGCCGGACGCGCCTCCAGCCAGCCGCTGGCCGGGCCGATGAAGCTGAACTGGGCCGAACGCAGCGGCGGCAGGTCCGGAACGGCGACCTCCGCCGCCCGGGCGCACAGCGCGGCGGAGAGCCCGCCATAGGTGGTGCGGCCCTGCAGCCAGTCGTCGCTCACGAAAACCTTCAAGGCGTCGCCGGCCTCGGTCATTCCGGCCATCAGCCTGGAAAACGGCGTCATCTGTTCCTGCCCTCCAAACGGCGGCGTCCGTCGCGGGCGCGCGTCGCGCCGGCCCGGAACCGCACCAGTCGTTCGCCGATTTATAGATATGAAAGCGCCGGGGCGGCCAGCGGCCGGATCATGCGCCGGATGCATGGCCCCCGCAACCGCCCCGGCGCATGGCGGGACCTGGCGGGACCTTTTTTGCGACCGCCGCCTGAAAACGGCGCGTTAAATGACGCAACGTCAGGCAGATAGCCCCCAGATTGGACCGGCCGTCAGGATTGCTCCCGGCATCAACCGGACTTAGGCTGTCGCGACGCCGCGACGCGACGACAAGGTACAGTCATGCAAGCAAACAGCGTCGCCGGCCCAGGGGATGGAGCGGCTCTGTCATGGATTATCTCACGCTACTGCTCAAGTCGCTTGTGAAGACCGGCAACCTGACCATCATCAGGGATGACGGCGCGCAGACGAAATGGGGCGACGGTCAGGGCGCTCCGGTGACCTTGCGCGTCAGCGAGTCGATGTCGCGCCCGTCGCTGCTTGTCGACGCCGACCTGATGATCGGCGAAGGCTACATGAACGGCGACATCGACATCGTCGAGGGCGACGTCTACGACCTGCTGGAGCTGGGAGCGAAGAACCTGTGGGCCAGCGGCCGCACGCCGCCCACCGAGCTGCTGGCGAAGACGTGGCGGCGCGCCATCCGCCGCGTGCAGCAGTTCAATCCGGTCGGAGCCTCGCGCCGCCAGGTGGCGCACCACTACGACCTCTCGGCGGCGCTGTTCGACAATTTCCTGGATCCGGACCGGCAGTATTCCTGCGCTTACTTCCTCAGGGAAGACGACGACATCGCCCTCGCCCAGGCGCAGAAGAAGCGCCATCTCGCCGCCAAGCTGCTGCTGGAGCCGGGCCAGAAGGTGCTGGACATCGGCTGCGGCTGGGGCGGCCTCGCGCTCTACCTGTCACGCGCAGCGGACGTTTCGGTGGAGGGCATCACCCTCTCGGACGAGCAGCTGGTGGTGGCGCGCGAGCGGGCGCAGGAGAGCGGTCTCGCCGACAAGGTGCGCTTCCGCCACTGCGACTACCGCAACGAGCGCGGCCGCTATGACCGCATCGTCTCGGTGGGCATGTTCGAGCACGTGGGCATCAACCATTACGACGCGTTCTTCCGCAAGGTGCGCGACCTGCTCACCGACGACGGCGTGGCGGTGCTGCACTCCATCGGCCGGTCGGACGGCCCCGGCGCCACCAATTCCTGGATCCAGAAATACATCTTCCCCGGCGGCTATTCGCCGGCGCTGTCGGAGGTGCTGCCGGCCATCGAGCGCGCCGGGCTGATTGTCACTGACGTGGAGATCCTGCGCCTGCACTACGCCGAGACGCTGCGCGCGTGGCGCCGGCGCTTCAACGAGAACCGCGACCGCATCCGCGCCCTCTATGACGAGAAGTTCTGCCGGATGTGGGAGTTCTACCTCGCCGGCTCCGAGGTCACCTTCCGCTATGGCGGCCACATGGTGTTCCAGATCCAGATGGCCAGGAAGGTGGACACGGTTCCGCTGACCCGCGACTACATGTTCGAGGCGGAGAAGCGCCTGCCGCTGTTCCCGGAGGGCGTCGCCAGGCCGCGCCCTGCGCCGCTGCCCGAGGTTCCTGCGGCCGCGCCGGCCCCGGAGCCGCACAGGGAACCGCAGAAGGAGCCGGAGAAAACGCCCGCGCAGGAGCCCGCGCCCGCGGCGGCGTCAGGCGCGGCGGCCACCTCCGCCGCCGCGGCCGCGACAGCCCCGGCCGCGGGCGCGTCCGCCGGGAACGCCGCGCCCGGCTCCGCAGCCAACGACCGCTCCTCCATCGCCGCCGAATAGGCGCGGCGACGGAACGGCGGGCGCCTCCGGGGGCGCGCTGGCGCGCACGCGCCGCGCCCGGCCGCAGGCGCGGGGCGGGAGCACGGGAACAGGAAAGCGAAAAGCGGGAAAACAAAAGCGGGAAAACGAAAAACCGGCGCGGCGCCCGCGCCGGTTTTTTCTGGTCCGGATCCGCCGCCGGCGCGGCGGGGATCAGGCGTCGCCCACGCCGGCGGCGCGGAAACAGGCGGCGACGATCTCCTGCGCCTCCTGCTGGATGCGCCGCAGATGGTCCTCGCCGATGAAGCTCTCGGCGTAGATCTTGTAGACGTCCTCCGTGCCCGAAGGCCGGGCGGCGAACCAGCCGTTCCGCGCCGTCACCTTGACGCCGCCGATGGCCTCATTGTTGCCCGGAGCGTGCGACAGCCGCGCCAGGACGGGCTCGCCGGCCAGCGTGGCCTGCGCGATGTCCTCCGGGCGGATGGCCTTGAGCACCTTTTTCTGCGCGGCGCTGGCGGGGGCGTCGATGCGCGCGTAAACCGGCGCGCCGATCTCGCGGGTCAGGTCGCCGTAGAGCTCGCCCGGATCCCGGCCGGTGCGGGCGGTCATCTCCGCCGCCAGCAGGCCGGCGATGACGCCGTCCTTGTCGGTGGCCCACACGCTGCCGTCGCGGCGCAGGAAGGAGGCGCCGGCGCTCTCCTCGCCGACGAAGCCGAGCGCGCCGTCGATCAGCCCCTCCACGAACCATTTGAAGCCCACCGGCGTCTCCACCAGGCGCCGGCCGAGGCGCGCCGCCACCCGGTCGATGGCGCTGCTGGACACCACCGTCTTGCCCACGCCCACATGCGCCCCCCACTGCGGCCGGTTGGCGAACAGGTAGGCGATGGCCACGGTGAGATAGTGGTTGGGGTTCAGCAGGCCGGCCGAGGGGGCGACAATGCCGTGGCGGTCCGCGTCCGTGTCATTGGCGAAGGCGACGTCAAAACGGTCGCGCAGGCTGATGAGCCGGGCCATGGCGTAGGGCGAGGAGCAGTCCATGCGCAGCTTGCCGTCATGGTCCGCGGTCATGAAGCGGAAGGTGGGGTCGACCGCGTCGTTGGTCACCTCGCCGTTCAGGCCATAGCGCTCGAACACCCGCTCCCAGTAGCGCACCGCCGCGCCGCCCAGCGGATCGACGCCGATGCGCAGCCCGGCCGCGCGCACCACGTCGAGATCGATGATCGCGCCGAGATCGTCCACATAGGGGGTGATGAAATCGCGCCGCGTCACCTGGCCGCCGGCCATGGCCCGGGCGAAGGGAATGCGCTTCACCTCCCGGAGGCCGCCGCGGATGATGTCGTTGGCGCGTTTCTGGATCCGGTCGGTGACGTCGGCGCCGGCCGGCCCGCCATGGGGCGGATTGTACTTGAAGCCGCCGTCCTCCGGCGGATTGTGCGAGGGGGTGATGACCACGCCGTCGGCGAGGCCGCCGTCGCGGCCGCGGTTCCAGCACAGGATGGCGTGGGAGATCACGGGCGTCGGCGTCCAGGCGAGACCGGCGTCCACCTGCACGTCGATTCCATGGGCGGCGAACACCTCCACCGCGCTGGCGAAGGCGGGCTCGGACAGGGCGTGGGTGTCCTTGCCGATGAACAGCGGCCCGGTGATCCCGGCCGCGGCCCGGTGCTCGGCGATGGCCTGGGATATGGCCAGGATGTGCGCCTCGTTGAAGGCGCAGGCGAAAGCCGAGCCGCGGTGCCCCGACGTGCCGAAGGACACCTGCTGCGCGGGGTTCTCCGCATCGGGCTTCAGCACGAAATAGTCAGTGACCAGCCTCGGCACGTTGATGAGCTGGCCAGGATCTGCCGGCTTGCCCGCCAGCGGACTGACTGCGTTCGACATGCATGCTCCCGGGTGATGAGCGGCGACGTGCGGCCGCGCCTGTGACAAGCGGATACACGACGCCCGCCGCAATACAACGGTCCAGGCGTGGCGAAAGCGCGGCGGCGCCTGACCTTCCCTTGCGTCCTGCCGCTGCCGGCGCGACGGCCGCCCCTGCGGCGGCGTGTCCTGGCCGGCGCCGCCCCCCTTTTCTTCTGTGGCGACAGGATGTATGGAAGTTTCAGAAATTTCTGAAATTTCAGATCGGACCGACGGACCCCGACCGATGTCGATGAATCTGCCCCCCCTGGTGCAGTCCTTCGTGCTCCATTTCGGCGAGATGGGCAGCCGCTGGGGCATCAACCGCACCGTCGGCCAGATCTACGCCCTGCTTTACGTCTCGCCGGAGCCGCTGTGCGCCGACCAGATCGTGACCGCGCTGGGCATGTCGCGCTCCAACGTCTCCATGGGCCTGCGCGAGCTGCAGGCGTGGAACCTGGTGCTGATGAAACACCTGCCAGGCGACCGGCGCGACTACTACACCACCCCCGACGACATCTGGACGATCCTGCGCACCCTGGCCGAGGAGCGCAAGAAACGCGAGGTGGACCCCACCCTCTCGGTGCTGCGCGAAATCCTGATGCAGCAACCGGCCAGCGAGGCCGAACGCCACGCCCAGCGGCGCATGGCCGAGATGCACAACATGATCGAACGGCTGACCACCTGGTACGATGATGTGAAACAGCTCGACCAGGAAAGGCTGGCTTCGCTGTTGACGCTCGGGTCCCGTGTGACCAAGCTGCTTGAAACGACCGACCGGATCGTTTCGATCGGCCGGAAACGGCGCCCCCCGGCGAAGGAATGACGCCATGAGAAACGGCGCATGGCCCGCTGATGCGGTCAGCTGCGGCGCGGCGGCAGGCGTCGCGCCGGAAGGGGAGTCGCCGGCCCCGGCCCGCGCGCCGGAGCCGCCGGCCGCGGCCGCCGGCGACGGCAGATGCGCCGCCCGGGCCGCCGCCGTCATCCACACCGTCGCCGCGCTGCTGTGGCTGCCCCAGGCCGCGCTCATCGCCTGGACCATCGGCGCCGTCGCCGACGGCGCGCCCGCCTCGGCCGCCGTGGCTCCGGCGCTCGGGGTGCTGCTGCTCGGCGTGCTGCGCGCCGGGCTTGAGGCGCGGGGCGTGCGCCGCGCCTTCGCCGGCGCCCGCGCCGCGCTCTCCGCGCGCCGCGCCGCCGCCTGCGCCGCCCTCGCCGCCCTGTCGCCGCTGGACGCGCGCCGGCCCGCCTCGGGCGAGGCGGCTTCGGTGATCGGCGAGCAGGCGGAGGCCGTGCAGACCTATTACGCCCGCTTCCTGCCGGCGCGCTTCAAGGCGGCGGCGGCGCCGCTGGCCATCCTCGCGTGCATACTGCCCTTCTCCTGGCTGGCGGCGCTGATCCTGCTGGTCGCGGCCCCGCTCATTCCCGTCTTCATGGCGCTCATCGGCTGGCGGGCGAAGGCGGCCAGCGAGGAGCAGCTGGTGGAGATGGGCTCCATGAACGCCTTCCTGCTCGACCGGCTGCGCGGCCTCGCCACCATCCGCTCCCTTGGCGCGGTGGACCTCACGGCCCGTCGCCTGCGCGCCAATGCGGAGGGGCTGCGGCGCAAGACCATGGCGGTGCTGCGCATCGCCTTTCTCTCCTCGGCGGTGCTGGAGCTGTTCTCGGCCCTCGGCGTGGCGCTGGCGGCGGTTTACGTCGGCTTCCACCTGCTGGGCGAGATGCCCTTCGGCGCCTGGGGCGGCAGGCTCACCCTGGCCGAGGGCCTGTTCATCCTGATGCTGTCGCCCGCCTTCTTCGACCCGCTGCGCGAGCTCTCCGCGGTGTGGCACGACCGCGCCGCGGGCGAGGCGGCCATCGCCGCGCTCGACAGGCTGTCGGCCGCCGCGGCGCGGGCCAGCCTGCCGGGCGCGGCCGTCCCTGCGGCGGAGGCCGCCGCCGCCGTCCCCGCCACGGGCCCCCTCGGCGTCAGCGTGCAGGCGCCGGCGTTCCGCTATCCGGGCGCGGAGACCCCGGCGCTGGACGGTTCGGTCTCCTTCGAGGTCCAGCCAGGCGAACGGGTGGCGCTGCTGGGGCCGAGCGGCTGCGGCAAGTCCACCCTGCTGGCGCTGGTCGCCGGCCTCGCCCGGCCGGAATCCGGCGAGATCCGCATCGGCGGCGCGCGCATGGACGACGGCTCCGCCGCCGCGCTGCGCCGGCGCATCGCCTGGGTGAGCCAGAAGCCGC
This sequence comes from Camelimonas abortus, assembly GCF_042432745.1. NCBI lineage: Bacteria > Pseudomonadati > Pseudomonadota > Alphaproteobacteria > Hyphomicrobiales > Chelatococcaceae > Camelimonas > Camelimonas abortus. Next base: position 1,818,893 of record NZ_JBHLWR010000006.1, read on the forward strand.
ACATTTTCGCCGGCTCCATTGACGGCAACGTCGCCATGGGCCGCGGCGCCGATCCGGCCGGATCCGCCGCGCGCGCCCGCGCCGCCATCGCCTGGGCGAGCCTCGACAGCCTCCATGAAGCCCGCGGCGGCGCCATCATCGGCGAGAACGGCGTCGGCCTGTCCGGCGGCGAGGCGCTGCGCATCGCCCTGGCCCGCGCCGCCTTCAACACCGGGGCCGGCCTCGTGCTGGCCGACGAACCCACCGCCCATCTCGACCGCGCCACCGCCCGCGCCGTCGCCGCCGCCCTGCTGGATCTCGCCCGCGACCGCACCCTGATCGTCGCCACCCATGATCCGGAGCTGGCGGCGCGCATGGACCGGATCATTCCCCTCGCCCCGCGTCCGCAGGCGGGGCCAACGCTGGAGGAGGCGGCATGAGCGGCGCGCGTCCCACCCTGCGGCGGAGCCTGCGCGCCGTGCTGGGCCTGTACTGGCGCAGCCAGCGCCGCCGCCTCGCGCTGGGCGCGGCGCTGGCCACGGTCACGGTGATCGCCGGCATCGCCCTGCTCGGGCTCTCGGGCTGGTTCATCGCCGCCGCCGCCATCGCCGGGCTCTCGGCGGCCTCGGCGCTGGCGTTCGACGTGTTCACGCCCTCGGCGGGCATCCGCCTGCTGGCGCTGGGCCGCACCGCCGCCCGTTACGGCGAGCGGCTCGCCACCCATGACGCCACCTTCGCCGTGCTGGCGGAGCTGCGCGAGCGCGCCTTCCGCGGCTGGGCGCGGCCGGGCGCGGCGCGCCTGCTGCTGCTGCGGCCGGCGCGGCTGCTGTTCCGCCTCACCGGCGACATCGACGCGCTCGATTCGCTGTACCTGCGCATCCTGGTTCCCGCCGCCGCCGCGACCGGCGCCGGCCTCGTCACCGGGGTGACGCTGGGGCTGGTCAGTCCGTGGCTCGGCCTCGCCGCCACGGCGTGGCTGCTGCTGGCCGGCCTTGGCGCGCCCACGCTCGCCGCGCGGAGGGCGCTCGCCCCGGCCCGGCGGCGCGCCAGCGGCCTCGAGACCCTGCGCCAGCGGGTGATTGATCTCGCCGCCGGCCAGACTGACCTCGTCATGACCGGGCGACTGGAGGCCGCCGCCAGGGCGGTGGCCGCGGCGGACGCCCGTCTCGCCCGCGCCGACGACGCCATCAACCGCGCCGAGGCCGGTCTCACCGCCGTGTTTGGCGTGGCGGGCGCCGTGCTGCTCTCCGGCGTGCTGCTCGCCGCCGCCCTGCTGGCGGAGCACGGCGCCATCGGCGCGCCGGTGGCCGCCATGTGCGCCCTGGTCGCCCTTGCGGCGCTGGAGCCCTTCGCCGCGCTGCGGCGCGGCGCCATGGAGCTGGGCCGCACGCTGCTGGCGCTGGGCCGCCTCGCCCCGCGCCTCGCCGGCGCGCAGGAGCAGGAGACGCAGGAGCCTCCGGCGCCGGAGCCCGGCTTCGCCGTGCAGCTGGAGGGAGTGAGCCTGCGCCATGCCGGCGCGGCGCGGCCGACGCTGCGGGACGTGACCTTCGCCGTCGCCGCCGGCGAGCGCGTGGCGCTCACCGGCCCGAGCGGCGCCGGCAAGTCGACGCTGCTGGCGCTGCTGGCCGGCGAGCTTTCCCCCGCCGCGGGCGTGGCGCGCCGCCTGCCCTCCGGCCTGCTCACCCAGCGCACCGAGCTGTTCCAGGACACGCTGCGCGACAACCTGCGCCTCGCGGCGCCGGAGGCGGACGACGCCCGGCTGATGCAGGCGCTGGAGGCGGCCGGCCTTGGCGCGGTCGTGCGCCGGCTGCCCGGGGGGCTGGACGCCATGCTGGGGGAAGGCGGCGCCGGCCTTTCCGGCGGCCAGGCGCGACGGCTGGCGCTGGCGCGGCTGCTGCTGCGCGACGCGCCGCTGTGGCTGCTGGACGAACCGACCGAGGCGCTGGACGCCGGCGCCGCCCGCGCGACGCTGGCGTGCGTCGACAGCCTCGCCGCCGGCCGCGCCCTCGTCATCGCCACCCACCTGCGCCGGGAGGCGGAGCTGGCCGACCGGCTGGCGGTGATGGAGGGCGGGCGGATCGTGTTTCAGGCGCGCCGGGGCGAACCGGCCTTCGACGCGCTGCTGGCCGGACTGCGGCCAGACTGAATGCGCTCCCCGAAAGGGGAGACGGACGCCGGGCCCCAAGGCCCGGCCCCGCGCGGGACGGCCGGTGCGCGGCCGCCCCGCGCCGGGCGCGAGGGGGAGCCCGTCGCGGCGGCGACGCCGGACGGGCCAGCGGCGCCCACCCCGGACGGGGCGACCCGCCGGGCCCTGGTCCGCCGGCGACGGCGGACAGCATTCACAAGGGGGTTGGGCCAGCCGGCCTGACGTGACGCATGGAACTCGACATTGTCGCGCTATCGCGCCTCCAGTTCGCGCTGACGGCGCTCTATCACTTCCTGTTTGTGCCGCTGACGCTCGGCCTTTCGATCCTCGTCGCCATCATGGAGACGGTCTATGTGATGACCGGCCGTCCCATCTGGCGGCAGATGACGAAATTCTGGGGCACGCTCTTCGGCATCAACTTCGTGCTCGGCGTGTCCACCGGCATCGTGATGGAGTTCCAGTTCGGCATGAACTGGAGCTATTACAGCCATTACGTCGGCGACATCTTCGGCGCCCCGCTGGCCATTGAGGGCCTGATGGCCTTCTTCCTTGAGGCCACCTTTGTCGGCCTGTTCTTCTTCGGCTGGGAGCGCATGTCCCGCCTCGGCCACATGATCATCACCTGGCTGATGGCGCTGGGCACGAACTTCTCGGCGCTGTGGATCCTGGTGGCCAACGGCTGGATGCAGAATCCGGTCGGCTCGGCCTTCAATCCCGAAACCATGCGCATGGAGATCACGAGCTTCTACGACGTGATCATGAATCCGGTGGCGCAGGCCAAGTTCGTGCACACGGTTTCGGCGGGCTACACCTGCGGCGCCATCTTCGTGCTGGGCGTGTCGGCCTGGTACCTGCTGAAGGGGCGTCACCTCGAGCTGGCGCGGCGCTCCATGGCGGTCGCCGCCTCCTTCGGCCTCGCCTCGGCCCTGTCGGTCGTGGTGCTGGGCGACGAGAGCGGCTATCTCACCACCGAGCACCAGAAGATGAAGCTGGCCGCCATCGAGGCCATGTGGGAGACGGAGCCGCCGCCGGCCTCCTTCACCCTGTTCGGCTTCCCGGACACAAAGGAGCGCGGGACCCATTACGCGGTGCACATTCCGTGGGTGATGGGCCTCATCGGCACGCGCTCGCTCGACACGCCGATCATGGGCATCAACGAGCTGACGCAGCGCGCCGAAGGCTGGATCCGCAAGGGCGTCGTCGCCTACGACGCCCTGCAGAAGATCCGCGCCCTGCCGCGCGGCGCGAAGATCCCGGACGAGCTGAAGCAGCAGTTTGAGGAGAACGGCCGCGAGCTGGGCTACGCCCTGCTGCTGAAGCGCTATGTGGACGATCCGCGCGAGGCGACGCCGGAGCAGATCACGAAGGCGGCCAACGACACCGTGCCCATGGTCGGCCCCATCTTCTGGATGTTCCGCATCATGGTGGCCTGCGGCTTCTTCTTCATCCTGCTGACGGCGGTGTTTTTCTACAAGTCGGCCCGCCGCAACCTGGAGACGCCGCGCTGGCTGCTGTGGGTGGCGGTGTGGTCGATTCCGCTGCCGTGGGTGGCGGCGGAGTGCGGCTGGATGGTGGCCGAACTGGGTCGCCAGCCGTGGGTGATCGAAGGCGTGCTGCCGACGGCGCTGGCGGTCTCCAGCCTCGGCGCCTCGACGGTGCTGATGACCATCATCGGCTTCACGCTGCTCTACTCGGCGCTGATCGTCATCGAGATGAAGCTGATGCTGCGCGCCATCCGCAAGGGACCGGAGCCGGATCACCAGCCCGAGACCGAGCTCGTTCCCGCCGTTCTCGCGCCTGCGGAGTAAGCCATGATCCTGCATGACCTCATTTCATATGAACACCTGCGGCTGATCTGGTGGGCGCTGCTCGGCGTCCTCCTCATCGGCTTCGCATGGACCGACGGCTTCGACCTCGGCGTGGGCGCGCTCACGCCCTTCGTGGGCCGCACCGACGTGGAGAGGCGCATCGCCATCAACAGCGTCGCCCCCACGTGGGAAGGCAACCAGGTGTGGCTGATCCTGGGCGGCGGCGCGATCTTCGCCGCCTGGCCGCAGCTTTACGCCGTGTCGTTCTCCGGCTTTTACCTGGCGATGTTCGCCATCCTGATGGCGCTCATCCTGCGTCCGGTGGGCTTCAAGTATCGCTCGAAGCTTGAAAATCCGGCCTGGCGCAACGCCTGGGACTGGGCGCTGTTCATCGGCGGCGCCGTGCCGTCGCTGATCTTCGGCGTGGCCGTGGGCAACGTGCTGCAGGGCGTGCCGTTCCGGCTCGACCAGGACATGCGCATTTTCTACGACGGCACGTTCTTCGGCCTGCTCAACCCGTTCGCGCTGCTGTGCGGCGTGCTGTCGGTGTGCATGCTGGTGACCCACGGCGCCGCCTGGCTGGCTGTGAAAACCGACGGCCCCGTGCATGCGCGGGCCCGCGCCATCGGCTCGGTGACGGCGCTGCTGACGCTGGCGCTGTTCGTGCTCGCGGGCGCGTGGCTCTACCATGGCGGCGTCGACGGCTACCGCTTCGCCAGCGAAGCGGCGCGCAACGGCGCCTCCAACCCGCACGCCAAGGAGGTGGTGCGAGCGGCCGGAGCCTGGTTCGACAACTACCAGGCCGCGCCATGGACGCTGGTCGCCCCGGCTGCGGGCGTCATTGGCGCGCTGCTGACCTTCATCGCCCTGCGCCTGCGCGGGGAGATCACGGCGCTGCTGGCCAGCAAGCTGGCGATCTTCGGCATCATCTCGACGGTCGGCGTGTCGATGTTCCCGTTCATCCTGCCTTCGTCGGAAGATCCGAACGTGTCGCTGACGGTGTGGGACTCCTCGTCCAGCCATCTGACGCTGTTCATCATGCTGGTGTGCACCGTGATCTTCCTGCCGGTCGTGCTCGCCTACACGGCCTTCGTGTACCGGGTGCTGTGGGGCAAGGTGGAGGAGAAGGACATCACCGGCGAGAACAGCCACGCTTACTGAGGAGACGACGGCATGTGGTATTTTTCCTGGATGCTCGGCCTGCCTCTGGCGGCGGCCCTCGCGGTGCTGAACGCCATGTGGTTCGAGCTGATGGACGATCAGGCGAAGGCGAAAGCCGCCGCCGAGGCGCGCCAGCGCCGCTGACCGCCAGGCCGCGGCGGGGCGTGATCCCCGCCGCCCTGCCTGGCTCCCGGGAAAGGCGGCCCCGCAGGGCCGCCTTTTTCGTGTCCGGCCGGCGCCCGCGGCGGGTGGTCCTGCGCAAGGCGCCGCGCCGCCCGTCACGTCATGCCCGGCCGGACCCGGCCATCCATGAACCCGGCCGGGGGGCGTTACGGATGGACAGGCCGTCGCCTGCGCGCCTCACTTCCCCGCCGGCGGAGGGCGGGCGACGCGCCATGAACGCCCGGCTCTGCCCGGGCCTGACGGCGGAGCGGGAGCGGCGGCCGGGCGGAGGCGCCGGCAATGACGGAGATGGCGCTGGCGGCCGGGCCGGTCAAAGCGTCGTGGTGAAGGCCGTCGTTATGGCCGGCGGCGGACCAGGGAGGGGATGACGACGACGCCTGCCCGGGCCGGCCGGCGCACGCCCCTCTCCGGCGCGCAAAAAGGCCCGGGCATGAACCCGGGCCTTCCGGAACTTCGCCGGGCCGCCCCGTAGCGGGAGCGGCGGCTGCGGCCCGGCGCAAGCCGGGCGGGGGACGCTTACCAGCAGCCCCAGGCGTTGCAGCGACGCCAGCCGTAATAGGGGCGGCTGTTGGCGCCGATGATGGCGCCGCCGACGACGCCCGCCGCCGTGCCGACGGCCACGGCGGTGGCGGCCTGGTCAGCCTGGCGACGGCTCTGGTCATAGGCGGCGGCCACGCAACGGTCGTAGGTGGCGGTGCCCGGACGCAGGCCGGCCTGGCGGCAGGTCATTTCGGCGGTAATGGCGGATTCCTGGGCGCTCTGGCAGCCGGCCAGCATGGCGGCGGCGATGCCGGCGACGGCGACGAGAGACCAACGAACTGACGACATGCGCTTCCCCGTTCCAGATGTTCAGGACAACCAACTGCAAAACGACATTAGCTGTCGCCTGTCAATCCATGCGTTTTCGCCGGGCGCATACGAATCAGCGCCGCCGGAGCGGCATGGCCCACAATGCAAGACGCATGGTAATTCCTTTTCCTGGACAAAAAAAATACTTTTTCAGCCACACCCCTTCCGCAGTCGCGGACAATCATTTTGCATCTTGCGTCCGCTGTCGCCGCCGGGCGCGCCCGTCCGGACGGTCAAGGGCGCCCGCGCTGCGTCAGGGTCCGCGCCCGTCTGCCTGCCGACATCATCGCCAGGGCGGTCGCGCCGGCAAATTTACTTCCCGTTAACGCTCCGCCTGCGCGTGAATTATTTCAGCCGCGCTCCCTGCAGCGCCGGCCTGCGCCCGCGGGCGGCCGCAGGCGATGACATTTTTGTGAGACGGCCAGTCCCCGCGACGACGGGTCTCCGGCGTTCCGGCCCGCGCCCTCCTCCAGCTCCTGCTGGCCCGCAAACCTCCCGGCGCCCGGCCGCCAGCGCGGCAGCGACATATTGTCAGTCTTTATTGTCCGACAATTTTGGCGCACAAAACAGTCCGGCAACCAGAGGAGCACGCCGTGGCTGTTTCAGAATCCCAGCTCGCCGACCTGCAGGCCCGCCTGAAGGACTTCATGGCGAAACACATCTATCCCAACGAGCCGCGCTACTACGCCGAGGCCGAGAAGCTCGGCCCCTGGCGGGTCATCCCGGTCATCGAGGAGCTGAAGAAGATCGCGAAGGCGGAAGGGCTGTGGAACCTGTTCCTGCCGGACGATCCGCGCGGCGCCGGCCTCAACAACCAGCAGTACGCGACGCTGTGCGAGATCATGGGCCGCTCGATCATGGCCCCGGAGGTGTTCAACTGTAACGCCCCCGACACCGGCAACATGGAGGTGCTGGTCCGTTACGGCACGCCCGAGCAGCAGAAGCAGTGGCTGGAGCCGCTGCTGGCGGGCGAAATCCGCTCGGCCTTCGCCATGACCGAGGCGGACGTCGCCTCATCCGACGCCACCAACGTGCAGCTCGAGATCCGCCGCGACGGCGACGAATACGTGCTCAACGGCCGCAAGTGGTACACCACCGGCGCCACCGATCCGCGCTGCAAGATCATGATCGTGATGGGGCGCAGCAATTTCGACCCCGACGCCAGTCCCTACCGCACCCAGTCGCAGATCCTGGTGCCGAAGGACACGCCCGGCGTGCGCGTCGTCCGCTCGCTGCCGGTGTTCGGCTTCTATGGCGTGCCGGACCGTGCCTCGGAGGTGTGGTTCGACAACGTGCGCGTGCCGGCGTCCAACATCCTGCTCGGGGAAGGCCGCGGCTTCGAGATCGCCCAGGGCCGGCTTGGGCCGGGCCGCATCCACCACTGCATGCGCCTCATCGGCATGAGCGAGCGCATCCTGGAGCGCATGTGCCGCCGCGTTGAGGCGCGCGTGGCCTTCGGCCGCCCGGTGGCCGAGCAGACGGTGACGCTGGAGCGCATCGCCGAGGCGCGCATCATGATCGAGCAGTGCCGCCTGCTCACCATGAAGGCGGCGTACATGATGGACACCGTCGGCAACAAGGAGGCCCGACAGGAGATCGCCATGATCAAGGTGGCGGCCCCCAACATGGCCTGCAAGATCATTGACTGGGCCATCCAGGCCTTCGGCGGCGGCGGCACCAACAACGACCACTACCTCACCGTCTGCTATTCGCTGGCCCGCGCCCTGCGCCTGGCCGACGGTCCCGACGAGGTGCACCGCAACCAGATCGCCCGCCTCGAGCTGAAGCGGCACCAGGGCACGGATCCGGCCTTCACCGGCGGACGCGGCGCCGGCTTCACCCGCGAGGAGGCGCTGGCCCACGCGCAGAACAGCCTGTGGGCCCGCCCGGCCGACTGGACCGAGTAAGACGCGCGACGACAGCCCCTCCCCGCCCCGCCCGGAGCGCCCGCCCCGTGCGGGGCGCGTTGCAGCGGCTCCTTGACGAAACGGCGGCCGGCGGGCCAGCTTCCGCCGCGGAGAATCCCCCATGAGCGGCGCCTCGCGCGACAGCCTGTTCCGCGCCATCGTGCGCGGCCTTTACGAAGGTCGCTACGCCCCCGGCCAGCGGCTGGTGGAGGCTGACCTCACGGCCGAATATGGCGTCAGCCGCGGCACGGTGCGCGAAACCCTGAGCCGCATGGCGGCGGAGGGCATCGTCACCCTGTCGCCAGGGCGCGGCGCCGCGATCCGCCGGCTGGACTGGCGCGAGGCCATCGACCTGCTGGAGGTGCTGGAGGTGCTGGTGGGCCTCGCCGCCGCCCGCGCCGCCCGCAACGCCGCCGGCGACGGGGAAGGCGCGGCGCGGTTCGGCGCCGCCGTGGCGGCGCTGGCGCAGTTTGACCCCGGCCAGGTGACGCCGGAATACGCCCTCGCTCGCGACCGCTTCTACCGGGAGATGACGCGCCTTGCCGGCAACGCCGAGCTGGCGCGGGTGACGCCGCGGGTGCAGACGCACCTGCTGCGCATCCAGTTCCGCGCCCAGGTGGCGGCCTATGACCGGCTGCGCCACGCCGACTACGCCGAGATCGGCCGCCTGGTGCTGGCCGGCGACGAGGAGGGCGCGCGCGCCCTCACCCAGAAACACTTCCGCCGCATGATCGAGGCGATGGAGGCGGCCCCGCCGGGCTGACGCCGGCCGCCCGCTCAGTTGCGCAGCCTGTAGCCGGTGCGGAACATCCAGGCGATCACCGCAAGGCACGCCGCCATGAACGCCAGCGTCATGACGAAGCTCACCGCGGCGTTCACGTCGGAGGTTCCGAAGAAGCTCCAGCGGAAGCCGCTGATCAGATAGACCACCGGATTGAACAGCGACGCCGTGCGCCAGAACGGCGGCAGCATGTCGATGGAGTAGAAGCTGCCGCCCAGAAAGGCCAGCGGCGTCACCACCAGCATCGGCATCAGCTGCAGTTTCTCGAAATTGTCGGCCCAGACGCCGATGGCGAAGCCGAACAGGCTGAAGGTGAGCGAGGTCGCGACCAGAAACGCCAGCATCCAGAACGGATGCAGGATGGTGAGCGGCGTGAAGACCGCCGCGGTGGCCAGAATGATCAGCCCCAGCAGGATGCTCTTCGTCGCCGCCGCGCCGACGAAGCCGGCGACGATCTCCACCATCGACACCGGCGCCGAGAGGTGCTCGTAAAACGTGCCCACGAAACGCGGGAAATAGATGCCGAACGCCGCGTTGGAGATGCTCTGGGTGAGCAGCGACATCATGATCAGGCCCGGAACGATGAAGGCGCCGTAAGGCACGCCGCCCACCGCGCCCATGTGGCCGCCGATGGCCGCGCCGAACACCACGAAATACAGCGCCGTGGAGAGCACCGGCGCCACCACGCTCTGCAGCACGGTGCGGCGGGTGCGGTCCATCTCGTACAGGTAGATGGCGGCGATCGCGCGCAGGTTCATTGGCGCCCCCTCAGCAGGTCGACGAAAATGTCCTCAAGCGAGGAGCGGCGGGTGTCGATGTCGGCGATGGCCAGCCCGGCGGCCGACATCTCCGCCAGCATGGCCGACATGGCGCCGGGATCATCGCCGGCGCCGTGGGTCCAGCGCAGTTCGCGGCCGTCGTCCGAAAGCGCGGCGCCGCGCCGGGCGAGGCCCGCAGGCAGCGCCCCCAGCGGCTGCGCGAGGGTGACGGTCACCTCCTTGCGGCCCATGCGGCGCATCAGCGTCGCCTTGTCCTCCACCAGCATCAGCCGGCCGCGGTTGATGACGCCGACGCGGTCGGCCATCTCCTCCGCCTCCTCGATGTAATGGGTGGTGAGGATGATGGTGACGCCGGCCTCCTTCAGCCGCCGCACCAGCCGCCACATGTCGCGGCGCAGGTCCACGTCGACGCCGGCGGTGGGCTCGTCCAGAAAGAGGATGCGCGGCTCATGCGACATCGCCTTGGCGATCATCACCCGCCGCTTCATGCCGCCGCTCAGCGTGAGCATGCGGCTGTCCTTCCTGTCCCACAGCGACAGGTCGCGCAGGATCCGCCCGACCAGCGCCGGATCGCGCGGCCGGCCGAACAGGCCGCGGGTGAAGGTGACGGTGTTCCACACCGTCTCGAAGGATTCGGTGGCCAGCTCCTGGGGCACGAGGCCGATCATCGCGCGCGCCTTGCGGAAATCGCGCCGCGAGTCATGCCCGCCCACCGTCACCGTGCCGGTGGTGGGAGTGGCGAGGCCGCAGATGATGGAAATGAGCGTCGTCTTGCCGGCGCCGTTCGGCCCCAGCAGGGCGAAGATCTCCCCCGGCATGATGTCGAGATCGAGCGGATGCAGGGCCGCGAAGCCGCCCCGGTAGGTCTTCGACAGGTTCCTGATGCTGAGAATCGGCTGCATGGGGCGGTTATAAGCCCCCCCGGCGGCGGCGCGAACACCCTGAATTCCTGCGACGAAGGTCGGGCGGGGCGGTCCCGCGCCGGACCTCCGCCGGAACGGGAGACGGTTCAGGCGTCCGCGCGCAGCGGCCGCAGCGCCGCCGTGGAGCTGGCGCGGGCGATGAGCGCGCCGTCCATGTCGCGCAGCTCGCCCTCGAGGAAGGCGACGGAGCGGCCCCAGCGGGTGATCCAGCCCATGGAGCGGTATTTGCCGGGATGGGCGGAGAGCAGGAAGCTCACCTTGATCTCGAGACTCGGCACGGCCACCGTGAACCGTGACTTCGCGATGCAGGCGTGCGCCATGGCGGCGTCGATCCAGCCGGTGACGATGCCGCCCTGCACGACGCCGCCTTTCGGATGACCGGCGACCGAGTGGCAGTGCGCCGTGGTGGCGGTCCATTCCATGGTGGCGGTGTCAGTCCGCGAGTCAAAAGCGACGATTCCCCCGCCCAGTGTCTGCAAACACGGGTTCGCGTTCGCCCGGAACGCGGCGATAATCTCTTGCTCGGTCACGGAAATTTCCTGTCCCTGCGTGCGTTTCCCCGGGGCGACGGAGCTGTCTGTCCCCGTCTGGAGGCATGCCTGCTGCGGCTGTTGAGGTCAATGTCCCGCCGCAGCTGATCCGTCACCGGGTCCCTGTCACAGCCCGGCGCCGGCCGGACGCCGCTTTCCCGCGTCGCCTTCATCGGGGCGACGCGCGGGCCGGCGCGTCCCCATGGCCGCGCGCCCAGACTGCGAGGCCGCCCATGCCCTATGTCATCGCGATAATCGCCGGCCTGTCCGGCTTCCTGTTCGGTTACGACGAAGGCGTCATCGCCGGCGCCCTCGCGGCGCTGCACGCCCGTTTCAGCCTGGCGCCGCTGGTGGAGGGGCTGATCACCGCGGCGGTGCCGTTCGGCGCGCTGTTCGGCTCGCTGGCGGGCGGTCGTCTCGCCGACAGCCTCGGCCGGCGCGGGGCGCTGGTCACGGCAGGGACGCTGTTCGCCGCCGGCGCGGCGCTGTCGGCGCTGGCGGACGGCGCGGCCGTGCTGTGCGCCGCGCGGCTGACCCTGGGGCTCGCCATCGGCTTCGCCGCGGTGGCGGCGCCACTGTACATCGCCGAAAACGCCCCGCCGGCGCACCGCGGCATGCTGGTGTCGTTTTACCAGCTGGCCATCACCCTCGGCATTCTCGGCTCCTACACGGCGGGCTTCGCCCTCGGCGAGGGCTGGCGGACCATGTTCGCCATCGGCGCCCTGCCCGGCGCGGCGCTGGCGCTGGCCATGCTGGCGATGCGCGACACGCCGCGCTGGCTGGTGCTGCGCGGCCGCGACGGGGAAGCCCGCGCCGTGCTCGCCCGCTCCGCCCCCGGCGCCACGGCGGAGGAGCTGGAGGCGCAGCTGCAGGAGATCCGCGACGCCGCCCGCGCGCCGCACCAGAACGCCGCCGCCTGGACGGCGCTGTTCTCGCGCCGCGTGCTGCCGGCCACCATCGTCGGCGTCGGCCTGTTCGCGCTGCAGCAGCTCAGCGGCATCAACGCGGTGATCTATTACGCGCCCATGGTGTTCGCCGCCTCTGGCTTCGACACCCACGCCGCGCAGCTCATGGCCACCATCGGCGTCGGCGCCGTGAATGTGGCGGTGACGGTGCTGGCGATGGCGCTGATCGACCGCATCGGCCGGCGGCGGATGCTGTATCTGGGCTTCTCGGTCACGGCGGCGAGCCTTGCGGTCATCGCCGTGGCGGCGGCCTCCGGCGCGGCCTGGCTCAACGCCGTGGCGCTGGCCGGGCTGTTCGCCTACATCGCCGGCTTCGCCATTTCGCTCGGGCCGCTGCCATGGCTGATGATGTCGGAGATCTTCCCGCTGGACGTGCGGCCGCTGGGCATGGGGCTCGCCGCCATCTCCAACTGGACGCTCAACGCCCTGGTGGTGATGCTGTTCCCCATGGCGCTGTCGGCGTTCGGGCTGGCCCTCACCTTCGCCTTCTTCGCCGCATGCTGCGCGGCGGGGCTGGCGTTCACCCGCCTGTACGTGCCGGAGACGGCCGGCGCCTCGCTGGAGCAGATCGAGGCGAAACTGTCGGCCGGCGCCGCAGGCGTCGCCGGCGCGCGCGGCTGAGCCGCGCCGCTCCGGGCCCCTCCGGCTGGCGGGGCCCGGCCGCGTTCACGGCGCCGCGGCGGCGATCGCCGCCAGCGTCCCAGGGCCGGGCCAGCAGTCGGTCTTCAGCCCGCGCGCTTTCTGGAAGCGGCCGACGGCGAGCCGGGTCTTCATGCCGGCGAAGCCGTCAATCCTGTCCGCATAGAGACCGAGGCGGGCCAGCGCCCGCTGCACGGCAGCGATCTGCGCGGCGGAAGGCTGGACCACCCGCCCCCAGGGCGTGGCGAACGGCCCGCCGCCGGCGATGCGGTCGGCGAGATGGCCGACATAGAGGACGTAGAGGTCGGAGTAATTGTAGGCCTTGAGGGCGAAGTAGCTGTCGCCGATGAGGAAACCCGGCCCGTAGGCGCCGGCGGGCAGGATGAGGGCGAGACGCTCCTCCGGCTCCGGCGGCGGGCCGTTGACGGCGCGCAGCCCCAGCGCCCGCCACTCGCGCCAGGGACGCGGCGCGTCCGGGTCCGCCAGGGTGCAGTCGAAGCCGGCCGGAACCGCCGTCTCATGCGCCCAGCGTCCGCCCGGCCGCCAGCCCTCGCCGCGCAGGTGGGCCGCGATGGTGGCCAGCGCGTCCGGAACCGAGCCGAAAATGTCCGCCCGCCCGTCGCCGTCGAGGTCCTGGCCGTAGCGGTAGAACTGCGACGGCAGGATCTGCGGCAGGCCCATGGCCCCGGCCCAGGACGACTTCATGGCGCTGCGGGAGACCACGCCGTCATCCAGCATCTTCAGGGCATGGAGAAATTCCCGGCGGTATGCCTCCCGCCGGCGCCCGGCCCAGGCCTGGGTGGCCAGCGCCCGCAGGGCGTCATGGCGGCCGGTGTCGGCGCCATAGCCGCTCTCGCGGCCGAAGACCGCCAGCGCCACCTCCCCCGGAACGCCGAAGCGCCGTTCAATGGCGGCGAGTTCGGCGGCGTAACGCGCCTTCAGCCGCCGCCCGCGGGCCGCCGCGGCGGCGATGGCCTGCTCCGCCAGATACCGGGCCGGCGTGGCGCTGAACTCGCGCTGGCCGGCATGGGACGGCGTCTCCCCGCCGCGGGCAAGGCCCGGCAGGGACAAATCCGGCGTGAGCCCCGCGGTTTCGCGTCGCCAGGTCGCCGCGGAGACGCCCATGGCCAGCGCCTCCCCGCGCAGGCCGGCGAGAAAGGCGGCGAAAGCGGCCGCCTCCGCCGGCGGCGCCTGCGCCGCGGAAGCGGCCGGAGCGGCCGGGGCCGGCGCGGCCGGCGCAAGGGCGGCCAGCCACGCCAGCGCCAGCCCCGCCGCCAGCGGCGCCGCGCGCCCGCGACATGTCTTCATGCGCATCATCCGTTCACCCTGCCGGAGGCTTTCCCGTCGCCGGCGGTGACCGCGCCGGCGCATGCGACTATAAGCGGGCGGAACATGGACATGGCGCACATCATGACCCGTACCGTCACTTCTGGCCTGATCGCGCTCGCGGCGCTCGCCGCCGCCAGCGCCGCCCGCGCGGATGAAGCCGCGGAGGCGGCGGCGTACTGCCGCCGGGCCGGCGACGACAACCGCATCCACGCCATACCGGACGCCCTGCTGCCCAAAGCGGCGGCGCTGCTGGGGGTGACGCCGCCGCCAGACGGCAGGCTGCGCGGCGTGTGGCGCTGCATGGACGGCCGGGTGATGGTGTGCATCCCCGGCGGCGAGCGCCACTGCGGCCGCGCCGACACCCATGTCACCCCCTCGCCGGAGGCGCAGGAGTTCTGCCGCCAGCATCCGGACGCCGACGTGATTCCGCGCTGGGCCACCGGCCGCGACAACATTTTCGCATGGCGCTGCCGGAACGGAAAACCGGCGATCGCCGGCCAGGCGCGCAGCGTCGACCGCCGCGGTTTCGTGGCCGAATACTGGCGGGCGACCGACGGGACCGGCGCCGGCCCCTGACGGGGGCGCGGCGCGCGGACGTCTCCGTGACGGTGCGTCAGGAAATTACTGACGGCGACGCCATTTTTGCAAATTTATAACGCATGGCCGTCGCGCCTTTGCTTCCTTTCCCGGGAAATATTGCGACGCCGGCGCGAACGACGCGCCGCCGGCCCCAGCAACCCACAGGACAGGAAAGCCATGGCCATGTTTTCACGGTTTTCACGCGCCTCCGCCGCCGGCGTCGCGCTGGCGCTCGCCGCCGCGGCTCCGGCCGTCGCCATGCAGCCGCCGCCCCCCTCGAAAAACCGGGCCCGCAATTACATGACGCTGGTGCGCGACTCCCACGCCGCCCCGGACGTGGCCGCCTGCATCGCCACCGGCCATGACCTCACGCTCCACGGCGACTATGACCGGCTCGGATTCACCGCCAGTGAAATCGTCGCCGCGAAACGCGCGCCGGCGCCGCAGTCGGAGGCCGGCGCGACAGGGCCGCTGACCGGCGTCAGCGTCGCGGGAGCCGCAAGGCGGCGCAAGGACGGCGCATGGGAGAACATCACCCTGCGCTGCCAGATCGGCGCCGCGGAAAAGGTCGTCGACATTGCGCTCGAGAGGCGCTAGCGGCGCGCGCTCAGTCCGTGCGCAGCAGCAGCAGCCGCAGCGGACGCGCCAGCAGCGCCAGCACGACGGCGGCGCCGAACAGCGCCGCCGCCATGCCCATGAACATGGCGCCGGCGCGGTCGAGATCGCTGGCGTCGACGGCGCCGCCCAGCAGCCCCGCCATCAGATTGCCGATGGCGCTGGCCAGAAACCACAGCCCCAGCATCTGCGAGGTCCTGCCCTCCGGCGCGAGGCCGCTGATGGCGGAGAGGCCCACCGGGCTGAGACTCAGCTCCGCCACCACCTGCAGCAGCACGCAGCCGGCCAGCCACAGCGGCGAGACCAGCCCCGAGCGCGCCGCCTGGACGCCCAGATACAGCACCATGAAGGAGCCGCCCGCCAGCGCCAGCGCCGCCGCGAACTGCGCCGGACTGCTGACGCCGACCCCGCGCCGGCGCAGGCCCGTCCACAGCGCCGCCATGGCCGGGGTCAGCAGCACGATGAACAGCGGATTCAGCGTCTGCAGCCAGCTGGCGGGAATCTCGAAGCCGAAGATGACGCGGTCGGTGAGGTCGCGGGCGAACAGGTTCATCGAGGTCGGCGCCTGCTCCAGCCCCGCCCAGAACAGGGCGGCGAACAGGAACAGCGCCGTGATGACCGCCACGCGCCGCCGCTCGGCGGCGGTGAGGCCGCCGGCCACGAACAGCTGCAGCAGATAGAGCGCGCCGATGGCGGCGAGCGCCACGCCCATCGCCCCGGCGGTTTTCTGCGCGTCAATGACCAGCAGCCCGGCGGCGGCGGCCGCGAACACGCCGGCGACCAGCGCCGCGATCACGGCGAGGGCGGCGATGATGCGCCGGCGCAGCGCCGGCGATATGGGCGGCGGCGGCTCCACATGGGCCAGGGTGCGCGGCGCGCGCAGCCAGTAGGTGACGAGGCCGATGAACATGCCGGCGCCGGCCGCCCCGAAGCCCCAGTGCCAGCCGACGCGCTCGCCCAGCAGGCCGGTGACGACATAGCCGAAGAAGGCGCCGATGTTCACCGACATGTAAAAAATGGAGAAGCCGCTGTCGCGCCGGATGTCGTCGCGCGCGTAGAGCGCGCCGACCATGGAGCTGATCGAGGGCTTCATCAGGCCGCTGCCCAGGGGGATGAGCACAAGACCGGCGAAAAAGGCCGGCCGCGACAGCAGCGCCGACAGGCCGATGGCCAGGTGGCCGGACATGATCAGCACCGCGCCGGCGAGCACGGCGCGGCGCGCGCCCAGCCAGCGGTCGGCGAGCCAGCCCCCCGGCAGCGCCAGCAGAAACACCGAGCCGGCGTAGATGCCCACGATGGCCGAGGCCTCCGCGGCGCTGAAGCCATAGCCGCCGCGCGTGACCGCGTCAGTCATGAACAGCAGCAGCAGCGGCCGGATGCCGTAGTAGGAGGCCCGCTCCCAGATCTCGGTGAAGAACAGGGTGGAAAGTCCGCGCGGGTGGCCAAAAAACGCCGTGTCGCCGGCCGGCGCCGGCGCGGTGGTCTGTTGTCGCGACATCACGTCTCCCTGCGGCGGGACGGCGCGCCGGCGCGCGCCGCCCGGTTCGCCGCTGTCGCCCCCGGCCCGGAAATCCCGGACAAGAGCCTACCCGCGCGGCGGCGCCGTCAGGCAATCACCAGACAGGGACCGGCGACGGAAGGACGCGCCGCGGCGCGGCCGTCTCCCCCTCCCCCGCCCGCGCCGGAGGCGGGCGCAAAAAAGGCGGGGCGCTTTCGCGCCCCGCCGGAACCCCGCCGTGCTCCCGCCGCAGGTCAGCGGGAGAACTTCTTGTACTGGATGCGCTTCGGGATCAGCGAGTCGATGCCGAGGCGGCGCTTCTTGTCGGCCTCATATTCCTGGAAGTTGCCCTCAAACCACTCCACATGGCTGTCGCCCTCGAAGGCGAGAATGTGGGTGGCGATGCGGTCCAGGAACATGCGGTCGTGGCTGATCACCACGGCGCAGCCGGCGTAATCCTCCAGCGCCTCCTCGAGCGCGCGCAGCGTGTCGATGTCGAGGTCGTTGGTCGGCTCGTCGAGCAGCAGCACGTTGGCGCCGGACTTCAGGATGCGGGCCAGGTGCACGCGGTTGCGCTCGCCGCCGGAGAGCACGCCCACCTTCTTCTGCTGGTCGCCGCCCTTGAAGTTGAAGGCGCCGCAGTAGGCGCGCGAGTTGATCTCCTTCTTGCCGAGGTAGATCACCTCATTGCCCTCGGAGATCTCCTCCCACACGGTCTTGTTGGGATCGAGGGCGTCGCGCGACTGGTCGACGTAACCGAGCTTCACCGAATCGGCGATGGTGATGACGCCGGCGTCAGGCTGCTCCTGCCCGGCGATCATGCGGAACAGCGTGGTCTTGCCGGCGCCGTTGGGGCCAATGACGCCGACGATGCCGCCCGGCGGCAGCCTGAACGACAGGTTGTCGATCAGCAGCTTGTCGCCGAAGCCCTTGGTGACGCCTTCGAACTCGATGACCTTGTTGCCGAGGCGCTCGGCCACCGGAATGATGATCTGGGCCGTGGAGGGCGCCTTCTCGTCCTGCTTCGCCAGCAGCTCCTCATAACGCTGGATGCGCGCCTTGCTCTTGCTCTGGCGGGCCTTCGGCGAGGCGCTGATCCATTCGCGCTCGCGCTCGAGGGCGCGCCGGCGCGACTCCTCCTCGCGGTTCTCCTGCTGCAGGCGCTTGTGCTTCTGCTCCAGCCAGGAGGAGTAGTTGCCCTCGTAGGGGATGCCGCGACCGCGATCCAGCTCGAGAATCCAGCCGGTGACGTTGTCGAGGAAGTAGCGGTCGTGGGTGACGATCAGGATGGCGCCCGGATAGTTGCGCAGGTGGCCTTCCAGCCAGTTCACCGTCTCGGCGTCAAGGTGGTTGGTGGGCTCGTCCAGCAGCAGCAGGTCGGGCTGCTCCAGCAGCAGGCGGCACAGGGCGACGCGGCGACGCTCGCCGCCCGAGAGCCGCTCCACGCTCCAGTCGTCCGGCGGGCAGCCGAGCGCCTCCATGGCCTGGTCCACCTGGCTGTCCAGGTCCCACAGGCCGAGCGCCTCGATGCGGTCCTGAAGCTCGGTCATTTCATCGACCGTGTCTTCAGAATAGTTCATCGCCAGCTCGTTGTAGCGGTCCAGGATCGCCTTCTTTTCGGCGACGCCGTCGAGCACGTTCTCGCGCACGGTCTTGTCGGGATCCAGCTGCGGCTCCTGCGGCAGGTAGCCGACGCGGGCGCCTTCGGCCACCCACGCCTCGCCAGTCCAGTCCTTGTCGAGCCCGGCCATGATCCGCAGCAGGGTCGACTTGCCGGCGCCGTTGACGCCGAGCACGCCGATCTTGGCGTCGGGGTAGAACGACAGGTTGATGTTGTCCAACACCTTCTTGCCGTTCGAGTAAGCCTTGGTCAGGCCCCGCATGTGATAGATGAACTGACGTGACATCAACTGCTCCACCCGTAACGGGCGTCTGTCGCGCCAAATGACGCTGAATGGGATTAAGGGATCTGGGGCCTATCTATCCCCCGCGCCCTCCGCCTGCAAGGCACGGGGGCGTTTTCCGTGCAGAAACGGCGGCCCGCCCCGGCCTTTTTCGCCGCAGGGGGGCGCGCGACCGCTCCCGCGCGGGGCGGCGGACCTCACGCTCCGGCGCGCCCGCTGGCCCGGACCCCGCGGCCGGCGAGATAAAGCGCCGCAGCCAGCGCCAGGATGGCCAACGCCGCCAGCGTCATGGTCATGGTGCCGAGCGGCATCAGCGCGTCGCCGGGCGTGGCGAGCGCGATTCCGCCCAGCATCAGCAGCGCCCGCGCCGGCCACTCCAGCGCCCCGGCGGCGCGCAGGTCGCCCAGCCCCGCCTGATAGCCCTGCATGCCGCCGCAGATGAACAGCGCCCCCGCCAGCGCCCGCGCGGTGAGAACCGCCGTCTCGAGGCCCGGCCCCTGGAAGACGAAAGCCGGATTGAGCACGAAGAAGAACGGCAGGAAATAGATGATGGAGCCGACGCGCATGGACTCCCAGCCGGTCTTCATCGGCGGCGAGCCGGCGATGCCCGCCGCGGCGAAGGAGGCGATGGCCACCGGCGGCGTGATCGCCGACAGCATGCCCCAGTAGAAGATGAACATGTGCGTCGCCATGGCGTTGAGGCCCATGCGCTCCAGCGCCGGCCCCACCAGAATGGCGAGGAAGATGTAACAGGCGGTGGTGGTGAGCCCCAGCCCGAGGATCATGCTGGTGACGGCGGCCATCGCCAGCAGCAGGAAAACGTTCTGCCCGGCCAGCGCCACCAGGTCGCCGGCGAGGCTGGAGATGACGCCGGTCATGGAGAAGGCGCCGATCAGCAGGCCGCAGCCGGCCAGGATCGCCGTCAGCTCCACGAAGGTGCGGCCGTTGGTCTCGAGGAAGCCGGTCACTGACGCCAGCGTCCATCGGCCCTCACGGTTGAAGATCTGGTTGAGAACCAGCAGCAGCGCCGTGGCCCAGAACGGCGCGTGGCTCTCGCGCTTGAAATACAGCAGCATCACCACCAGCAGGGCGATGACGAAGGCGTAATACCAGCCCTCGCGAAAGGTCTCGCGCAGCGACGGCAGCTCCTCGCGGCGGATGCCCACCAGCCCGTGGCGGGCGGCGTAGGCGTCCACCTGCAGGAACAGGCCGGCGTAATAGAGCAGCGAGGGGATCACCGCCGCCAGCGCCACCTCGGCGTAGGAGACATTGAGGAACTGGGCCATGACGAAGGCGGTGGCGCCCATCACCGGCGGGGCCAGCACCGCGCCGGTGGAGGCGCAGGCCTCGATCGCCCCCGCATAATGGGCGCGGAAGCCGCTGCGCTTCATCACCGGAATGGTCATCGCCCCGGCGGTGAGCACGTTGGAGATCACCGAGCCGGACATCATGCCCAGCAGCGCGCTGGCGAAAATGCACACCTTGGCCGCGCCGCCGCGGAAGGCGCCGCACAGGGCGAAGGCCAGGTTGATGAAGAACCGGCCGGCGCCGGTGGTCATCAGCGCCGCGCCGAACACCAGGAAGCCGATCACCGTTTCGGCGAAGGCCTGCATGGGAATGCCCAGCACGCTCTCCGCCGACAGCATGTGATAGGCGATGGCCTGGCCGGCGGTGGACTGCGAGCCGCGCAGCGGCCCCAGCCAGCCGGCGCCGGCGAACAGCGGATAGAAGGTGAAGGGGGCGACGCACAGCATCAGGCTGAGCCCGCCGGCGCGGCGCAGCGCCTCCATCAGCAGCGCCCACATCACCGCGCCGGCGGCCAGCACGTGGTCCGGCGCGCCGGCGAACTCCCAGCCCAGCTCCGCCGCGCGCCGCATGTGCAGCATCAGCCACACGCCGGCGCCCACGGCGGCGAGGAACAGCGCGACGTCGTACCAGGGCACGCGGTCCAGCGGCGCCGCGCGCGACCCGGGAAAGATCACGAAGGTGAACGGCAGCAGCAGGGTGACGAGCAGGTAGTAATATTCGGTGTTGAGCGGCGTGAAGCCGACGAAGAAGCGCAGCGCGAACTGCTGGTTGACGCACAGCAGGATGGCCAGCGCCGCCACGGCGACGAGCAGCCCCCGCCACAGGCCGCCAGGGCGGCGCAGCCGCAACGTCTCCGCCTCCAGCGGCGCGCCTGCGCCGGCGAGGCCCGCCATGCCCTCCGTTTCGTCGCCGGCGACGCCGCGGGCCGCCGGGACGTGGGGAGCGGCGTAGCGGACGCTGCGGCGCGCGGTCATCCGGTCAGACGTCGCCCGGTCGGTCCTGGCTGGCGTATCCATGACGTCTCCCTGCTGCGGATCGCATGGCGCGGCGTGTCGGTCGCGCGGCCCGGCGGGATCCCCTGGCCCCGCGCCGGCGGCGCGGCCCTGGGGGCGCGGCCTTGCGGGCGCGCGGCGAAGCCGGGAGCGCGGCGCGGCCGCCGGCGCCGCCCGGCTTGCCCGCCGGCGTCAGTCAGTGAACACCACGTCCATGCCGGCCTCGGCCAGCGCTTTCGCCCGCGCCTGCATCCACGCCTTGCGGAAGACCTCGCGGTCGTCCGGCGGCGAACTGTCCAGGAAAGCCTTCCACGCCCTGGCCAGCGTCTCCTGGCGGGCGACCAGCCGCTGGTTGTGACGCTCATGTTCGTCGGTCCACACGCCGGCGGCGCGGAAGGCGGCCACCGCCCCGTCGTGGTAGGGCAGCACCCAGGTGAGCTTCTGCCGCTTCAGGTCGAGGCCGGCCGCGCCGGGCGCGGCGTCCCTGTACTCGTCGAAGTGGCGGATCATGGCGGCGGTCACGCCCTCCACCAGCTCTTTCGGCTGCGAGGCGTAGGCGAGGAAGATCGGATAGGGATAGGCCGGCAGCTCGATGGTCTCGCCCCTGGCGATGCCGGCGCCGCATGTGGTCTTGTGCGGGTAGAAATAGGGGGCGATCCTGCGCAGGCGCTCCCAGCCGGCGGCGTCGGACGCCGGCGCCGGCGGCCACACCAGCCCGCGCGGCGAGCTCTCCGCCTCGCGCGCCTGGCCGGAGATGGTGGAGGCGAAGGCCGCGTCGATCTCGTTGTTGACCACGCCCTTCCACATGGCGCCATAGCCGGAGAACTCCACCAGCTTCACGTCCTGCGGGGTGAGCCCGGCGAACGCCATGATGGAGAAGGTGCCCTGGTTGAGCGCCGGCGCGCCCACCACCACGCCCACGCGCTTGCCGCGCAGGTCCGCCAGCTGCTTCACGCCGGCGTCGGCGGCCACGCCAATGGAGAGCGCGTTGCAGTCGATCACCGCCAGCGCCACGCGCAGCGGCTGCGGCCCCCACTCCTTCACCGCGAACTCCAGCACGCCCTCCTGGGCGAAATACGAGCCGATGCCGCCGGCCGCCATCTGGGCGCGGCCCGCCTTCATGGGAGCGAAGCGGGCCACGTCGTTGCCCGCCGGCAGCACGCGCAGGTCGACGCCGTAATTTTTCTTGAGCATCTGGCCCACCGCCACGGCGATGTTGAAGCCGGAGGATCCGGTGTCATAGGCGGTGAAGGTCAGGGCGGGCGGCAGCCGGATGTCGGACGCCGGCTTCTGGCCGGCCCCCTCCGCGCGCGCCGGGCCGGCGGCGACGCCGGCGCCGAGCAGGACGGCCAGCGCGCCGGCGGCGACGGAAAGCACGCGTCCGCCGCGCGAACGTCGTGAGGAAGGCAGCAACCCCTGGCGCATCGTCTCCTCCTCGATATATTTGTTATTTGTTATTCGGTTACCGTTATGTAGCAGCACGGCGGCGCGCCTGTCGACCAGGCCAATAGTCGGGCGCGCCCGCCGCATCCGCAGGCCGCCGACGGGCTTTCTTGCGGCGGCGACCCGCCGGACGCCGCCGCCACAGGCGCCGGAAAACGGGCGCGCAAGGGGAGAAACGCCTGATGAACGCCGTAATGGAGCACGCGCTGCTGAAGGAATCGGCGCGGCGGGGCTGGACCGTCGTCGCCGCCGCCTTTGCGGTGATGTTCTGCACCCTGGGATCGCTTTACGCGTTCCCGGCCTTTTTCAACGCGCTGCAGCAGGAGTTTTCCGCCAGCCGCGCCGCGCTCTCCTGGGTGTTCGCGGCGGCGGTGGCGATCTATTTCGTCATGGGCGTGGTGGGCGGCCCCCTCGCAGACCGGTTCGGCTCGCGCCCGGTGACGCTGGGCGGGGTGACGCTCACCGGCCTGAGCCTGATCGGCGCCAGCTACGCCGGCTCGGTGCAGTCCGTGGCGGTCGCGGTCGGGATCGGCATGGGCTTCGGCATCGGCTTTTCCTACGTGCCGTCGGTGAGCGCGGTGCAGCGCTGGTTCCTGCTGCGGCGCGGCTTCGCCTCGGGCATCGCGGTTTCGGGCATCGGCCTCGGCACGCTGGTGATGCCCAAGGTGGCGGAGCATCTGGTGAACGGCCTCGGCTGGCGCGGCGCCTATGTGGCGCTGGGGCTGTTCGTGGTGGTCGCCGGCGGGCTGGCGGCGCTGTTCCTGGACAGCGAGCCGGAGAAGCGCGGCATGGCCCCGGACGGCAAGCTGCTGGCGGGCCCGCCGCCGGCGCGCGGCGAACTGCCCGGCATGAGCCTTGGCGAAACGGTTCGTTCGCCGCAGTTCCGCGCCTTTTACGTCGCCTCGGTGCTGGCGGCGGTGGGGCTGTTCATCCCCTTCGTGCATCTGGCGCCTTCAGCCCAGGACCGGGGCGTCGATCCCTCCACGGCGGTTACGCTGTTCGCGCTGATCGGCATCGGCTCCACCGCCGGACGGTTTCTCATCGGCGGCGTGGCCGACCGGCTGGGGCGGCGTCTGTCGCTGACGCTGATGTTCCTGGGGCTTGGGGTGATGATGGCGTGGTGGATCGTGGCGCGGGACGCGGTGGGCCTCGCCATTTTCGCGCTGGCGTTCGGGCTGTGTTACGGCGGCTATGTGGCGCTGGCGCCGGCGCTGCTGGTGGACGTGTTCGGCCCGCGCAACGCCAGCGGCGTCATTGGCGTGAGCTACACGGCCGGGGCGGTGGGCTCGCTGCTGGGGCCGCCGCTGGCGGGCTACGCCTTCGACGTCACCGGCAGCTACGCCCTGCCCATCGCCATGGCGGCGGCGATGGCGTTCATCGCGGCCTGGCTGGTGTACCGCATGCCGGAGCCGCGGCTGAACGGCTGACCTCCCGTTCCCCCGCGCGGGCCGGCCGGCGCGCGCCGGCTATTCGACCTGCGTGAAGTAAAGCGGCCTGAACGCAGGAGGCAGGGCCTGCCCCTCCCTGGTCGGCATGGCCGCCCAGAATACGGGCTGGGTGGCGGAGCCGTCGCCCTTGTCCCACATCACCAGCTGCACGAAAACGCCGTTGACGGCGCCGATCACCGTGACGCTTTTGTCCGCAGCGTTTATGGAGGTCTGCGGCTTGTCCTGGCTGTTGTACCAGATGACGAACGGCACTTTGGCGGAGGCGATCGCGCCGTCGTAAACCTCCCATCCCTGATATGCGCTGGAGCGGCCGGCCACTTTCAGGTATTCGAGAACGTTCTGTTCGATTTCGGTCAGCACGCCGTCTCCAAAACCCTGAACATCTCCGACGGTCCATTCGATCTGCCGCAGCACCTGGTCGAAACGCTGGGCGACCAGCGACGCCGCGGCGTAATTGTAATAAAGCGCGTATCTTGTTCCCTTGGTATTATACGCCGTGAAAGCATAATATGTCGTCATGATCCGGTCCCATCCATTCAAATATATTTCCGGATAACGGCCAGCGGCATGCACGCCCGCCGGCGGCCGGCGCAGGCGAAACGCATCAGGAACGCGACGCGCGGCGGGGCGGCGCGCGGGTCAGCCCCCGGCAAACGCACGAAAACCGCCCGCCGCGCCTGCGCCCCGGGCGGCGCAGGCGGTCCGCCCTGCCCTGGCCGGCGCGTCCCCGCGGAAAGCCAGCCCGCCGCGGCGATGACGCCGAGGGGCGAACCGGCCGGAGACGCGCCGCCCCAATCGCCCTTACGCGGCCTCAAGCAGCAGGGCTCCGAAGCCGGATGGCGGAACCAGTCTCTGCGGATAGCTGGCCGGCACCACCCAGACCAGCGGCAGGGGGCTGGTTTGCCACAGGGCCCCGAACGCGAAGGACTGCGCCTTGCTCCGCCAGCCAAGCAGCTGGAAGGCCGTCTCGCCGGAGCCGAGACTGCGCGTCCTGCCGACGAACTGCGCCGCTGTTTCGGCGAGCACGCTCTCGCAACACGCCGCGCCGCCATACGTCGTCGTGCTGTCCGTCATCCCGAGATAGCGGCCGTCACTGAGACTCCGCACCGTAATGACCCGGCCGTCGCCGATTCCTGAAATCTGCTGCGCCTCTTCAATGAGCCATACGGCCGTATCCGGTCTTTCTGGACCCGGATCAGGCGCGAAACGCACCCCCATGTTAAAGTTTGTCAGCGCATACCTTGTGGAACCTATGCTGGACAGTATGGCGACCTTCATGTCCGCCCCCCCGATGGATTGAACAGGCGACGTCCAGGGCGCATGACGCACGCCAGTTCCGCGCCCCGCGTCCATGGCCCCCCGGAGCGGAGGCCGGTCTTTGGCGCCGCGGCGGCCGGCGCCCGCGCGCCGGCCCGGAGGCCAGACGGGCGGCTGGCCGCGCCGCGGCCGTCAGGCAGCCGCCATAACGAGATGGCTGTTCAGGATGGCCGGCGCCTGGTCCCAGGGAACGGCCGACCAGAGCAGCCGCCGGTTAAAGGTTTCCGGACCCATTACGCTCCGCACCACGACGTCGCCGGACATCTGCGGCTCCTCGAGATCGCCGACCGCGTAACCGCCGACCACGGGCCCCAGCGCCGTAAACCGGAAGGTGCTCCTCACATACGTCAGCCCGGCATAGCCGTAACGGTAGCCGTCAATGTCGACGCCTCCCGCCCTGATCGAAAGATACCCCCCGAAGAGGACAGGGCGCAGGGACACCTGCGGCGAAAGCCCCAGGAGAGCAAGCGACGATACGCCGCCAATCTCCCAGTAGACGCTCCAGCCGCCTGACCGTTTCGGCCCGAAATAAATCTCAGAACCAGTATCATTACACTGTAAATAATATGTTTCGTCCTTGTCATTACACATAATGACTGCATAAAATGAATCCATAATAGTGTCCCCTGAAACAATGTTATAATAATTCGTGGGACGCACAGCATGCGACCTGCGAGCATCTGCGCCCGGACCGCCACGCAATACACAACACATAGCATGCGCGACGCAGCCAGCCCCGGGGATCCGTAAGGCGCCCGCACGACGTTTTGCCCGGCGCCGCGCCGCTCGCGTCCGGACGCGCCTGCGCCGCGTCCTGCGGGGCCCGGCCGGCGCTGATCGCGCGCCACGTCGCCGGCTCCTGCGGCGGCCCCTGCTTCCCCAGGGGAAGGAAGGCCGCCCGCAGACAGGGACATGAACGGCGGGACGTCCGGCCGCCGCCCCGCGGCAGCCCGCCTGTCCGCCGCCCTGCGCGGCGCGCGGCCGGTCCGCAATTCATGGCGCGGCGCAGGAGACGGCTGGCGCGCTCCGCCAGCCGCAGGGGACGCGACTTACGGCAGCGCGCTGACGATGAACGCACGCAGGGCGTCGTCGGGCATGCCGTTGTCGAACCCGCGCCACGCAAGCTGGCGCTGGTTGTCAGGCGGCAGCGCCAGCGCCCGGACGCCCACCGTCATGGTGGGGTTGACGTCATCCGTGATGATGCCGCCCGCGATCGCAGCCCCGTTCACCACCTGCCCTGCCGCCGCGAACCGCAGGCCCCGCGGCTGGACTGAGAGAATCCCGGGAATGTAAAGGCCGCCCCCGGCGGACATGAAGCTCCCGGCGAGGTCCAGATACCGGTTGTCCAGGGCGCTGCGCACGACCATCGGCGGGCTGTTCTCCAGATCGTCGAACGACGGGACCTTGTCCAGAAACCAGGTCATGCGTTGCGGCGTCGTCTCCTCAGCCGCCACGAAATTAAGCTGCCCGGCGCCATTCTGCAGATAATAAATCACGCCGTTCTCAACTGTGCCGATTGTGACCTTGACTGGATCCATGACTTTCTCCGCAAAATACTGTTCTCCAACATTGCGGACCGCGCGCGAAACGTCGCCGGCGCGCGCCGCCTCCCAAGCATAACACGCGGCGGAACCGGCCGCGCCTGACGTCGCAGGACGGCCGCACGACGGCGGGAGACATCGAAAATCAGGGACGGCGCACACAGCGCGTGGCCGGCGAAGCGTGGGGCGACGGACGCCCCCCGGCGCGCGCACGCCCGGGACGTCGCCCTCTGCCCCGGGAAGAAACGTCGTCATGTCCGGCGCGGGCGCGCATGCGAACGCCCGCGCCCTGCGCGGGCAGGAGCGCCAGCAGAACAACATGTCCGGACAGGGCCCTGGGTGATCCGGCGCGCCCCGCCATGCCCGGCGGACGCACCGTCAGGCAGACCGGAGATGGCGCTGCGGGGGCGGGGGCCTGCGCCGCCGGCGTCGGCCGCTCCGCCGCGCCACGGACCAAGGGGCGGCGACCGGACAGGCCGCCGTCCGCCCCTGCCCAGCGCGCCCCGGAAGCGCGCGGGGGTCAGCCGGCGAGCTGCGCCTTCAGCTCCCGTTTCAGCACCTTGCCGTTGGCGTTGCGCGGCAGGGGCTCCGTGCGCACGTCGATCCGCACCGGGGTCTTGTAGGCGGCGAGGCGCTGCGCCGCGTGGGCGATCAGCTCCTGTTCGGTGGCCGAGTGGCCCGGCTTCAGCTGCACCACCGCCGCCACCTCCTCGCCCAGCACCCGGTGCGGCAGGCCGAACACCGCCGCGTCCATCACCGCCGGATGGGAATAGAGCGCGTTCTCCACCTCGGTGCAGTAAATGTTCTCGCCGCCGCGGATCACCATGTCCTTGGCGCGGTCGAGGATGTAGATGAACCCCTCCTCGTCCACCCGCACCAGGTCGCCGGAGTGCAGCCAGCCGCCGGTGAAGGTCTTCGCCGTCTCCTCCGGCCTGTTCCAGTATCCCTTCACCACGTTCGGCCCCCTGATCCACAGTTCGCCGATCTCGCCGGCGGGCACGTCCCGGCCGTCGTGGTCGACCACGCGGATCTCGCACACCGGCACCGGGCGGCCGACGCTGTCCGGCTTGCGCAGATACTCCAGCCCCTGGTTCTGGGCCGTGACCGAGGAGGTTTCGGTGAGGCCGTAGCCGTTGCCGGCCGAGGCCAGCGGGAAGGTCGCCTTGACCAGCTTCGGCAACTCCGCCGGAGCCGGCGCGCCGCCATAGGACACCGCCTCGAGGCTGGAGAGGTCAAACTTGCCGAAGTCCGGATGTTCGATGACCTGCCAGGCGATGGCCGGCACGCCGGTGAAGCCGTTGACCTTCTCCCGCTCGATCAGCTCCAGGCCGCGCCGGGCGTCCCACTTGTACATCAGCACCAGCTTGTTGCCTGCGAGGAAGGTGGGGACCAGCGCGGAATGGCAGCCGGTGACGTGGAACAGCGGCACCGGCAGCAGGAACGACTTCTTCGGCGCCGTGGCCGGATCGGGAACCGGCTGGCCCGCCATCATCAGCGCCCTGGTGCGGCCATAGGCCAGCGTCACCAGATTGGAGCAGATGTTGCGGTGCGTGCCGAGCACGCCCTTGGGCATGCCGGTGGTGCCGGAGGTGTAGAAAATGGTGGCGTCGTCATCCGGGGCGATGTCGGCCGGCGGCAGCGTCGCGCCCGGCGTCGCCGTCACCACCGCGTCCCAGGGAATGACGCCCGGCGGGAACGGCTGCTCCGGCCGCGTGCCGATGACCGCCCGCGCCGGGATCTCGCCCAGCCGGTCGCGGATGCGGTCGATGCGCTCGCCGTCCGCTGCCAGCACCGCCGCGCCGGAATCCTTCAGGCAGTAAACCAGCTCGTCGGCGGTCATCCAGGCGTTGAGCGGCGTGGCGATGGCGCCGATGGCCACCGCCGCCCAGAACGTGATGACCCATTCCGGATAGTTGCGCATGGCGATGGCGACGCGGTCGCCCTTCTTCACGCCGAAGCGCTGGACCAGCGCCGTGGCCAGCGAGCGCACGGCGTTGAGATGCCCGGCATAGGTCAGGCGCTCGTCCTCGAAGACGATGCAGGGCAGGTCGCCGAACGCCTCCGTTGCCTCAAGGACCACGCGCAGGTTGGGCGGGGCGTTCTTCCACACCCGCGTGGGCACGCCGCGGATGTCGATGGTCTCCCATGCGAACTGCGCGTCCGGCGCCGTCAGCAGGCGCTCGGCCTCCGCAGCGGACATGGCGAAGCCTTCAGGCGTTGCGGTGGTGTCTGCTGCCATGGCGTTTCCTCGTCGTCGTGGTTTTTCTGCGAGAGATGTTGCCCGCAACCGGCGCGCCGCGGCAAGGCGGCCGCGCCGCCGCCCTGCCATGCCGGCGACGCGGCGCCGACACGGCCCACTGTGGCCCGCCCGCCACATTCGCCCGCAAATCCGCCGCCGGAGCGCCGCATTCAGGCCTGGTCACGGACCGGCGCGCGCAAGCATACGCCGCCCGCGCCCGCTGCTGCGCCCGCGCCTGCGCAAGCATTTCCCCGCCAGCGGCGCGGCGAACGGCGGCGCAACGCCCGCCCTGCGCAGTCAATGACCGGAAACATGCAGAAAATTCCCGCAACATGAACTGGAATCTCCGGGAATTCACAGTCAGAACAGAATAGTTTTTTACAGGATGCACACAGAACAGAACAGTTTTTCAGGAATGAACCAGTTTTTCCGGGCGAACATGAACAGACTCCAGCCTTTGAACTCCGGTCCGGTCTGTAGCATTACTGTCATATGGCGCGGTTACTGCGCGAACAGCCGGCGCGCCGTCACGCGCCGCCGCCGGCGCGGGCCTGCGGGCCTTCCCATTTCTGGAGAACTGACGTGAGCAAAATCAGGGCTTTCCTGCTGGGTTCCGCCGCGACGTTCGGCGCTGCGTCCGGCGCTCTCGCCGCCGACCTTCCGGCGAGCAAGGCCGCGCCGGTCGAACACGTAAAGGTGTGCAGCGCGCAGGGCGCCGGCTTCTTCTACATCCCGGGCACGGACACCTGCATCCGCATCGGCGGCCGCGCCCGCTTCGAGTACAACCTCTCCGGCCCGCTGAAGGTGGGCAATCCCGACCGCTCGTCGTTCCGCGGCCTCGGCCGCCTGCAGGTCGACGCCCGCACCAACACCGAATGGGGCGTGCTGCGCACCTTCGTGAGCTTCGAGATCGCCAGCCGCACCGGCGGCTGGTCGCTGCGCTCCGGCACCGCGGAGCGCATGGCCCAGGCCTTCGGCGCCACCGGCGTCGACACCTTCAACCGCGCCCAGAAGTCGGTGGAGGCGGACAAGGCCTTCATCCAGTTCGCCGGACTCACCGCCGGCCGCTTCGGCTCGTTCTTCGACTTCTACGGCCACACCCTGGAGCTGATCGGGGCCACCTCCTCCTCCGACGTGCTGAGCACCAATGGCCTCGCCTATACGGCGAAGCTCGGCAATGGCTTCACCGCCACGGTGTCGATGGAGGATCCCACCTTCCGCCGCACGCCGGTGTACTACTCCGGCAACACCGGCCCGGTGGTCGTGGGCGGCAAGTATTACGGCAACGTCGGCGTGACCTTCGACCCGGCCACAGGCCTGCCGCTCAGTTACGCCTCGGTGGACGTGGCCCAGCGCCTGAACACGCCGGACTTCATCCTCGCCCTGCGCCAGGACGGCGACTGGGGTTCGGCGCAGCTGTCGGCCGCGCTGCACCAGATTTCCGTCGGCAATTACGTCTCCACCGGCGACGCCGGAACCTATATCGCGCCGAAGCGGCCGGACGCCGCCTGGGGCTACGCCGTGCAGGGCGGCGTGAAGGTCAACCTGCCGTTCCTGGCGAAGGGCGACCAGCTGTGGCTGCAGGGCGCCTGGGGCCGCGGCGCCATGGCCTACACCGGCGCCACCGCCATGTTCGGCGGCGACAGCCTCACCGGCCAGAGCTTCGGCCGCTTCACCGTCAACACCGTCGACGCCTATGTGAACGCCTACGGCGACCTGAAGCTTGGCCAGAGCTGGTCGGTGCTCGGCGCCTTCCTGCACTACTGGACGCCCACCGTGCGCCAGGCGGTGTTCGCCAGCTATTCGAAGATCGAATACGGCTCCGGCGCCCGCGGCGCGCTCGGCCCGCTTTACGCCGGCGTCGGCGGCTCGCTGATCCCGGCCGGCCTGCAGTTCAGCCCCCAGCAGGCGGTGACCTATGCCGAATCGGCGGTGCTGCGCGATTCCGGCCTGCTCATCGCCGGGACCAACCTGGTGTGGTCGCCGGTGAAGGGCCTCGACATCGGCGCCGAGGTGGCGTTCGCCCAGGTGCGCGTCGACGGCCGGGTGAAAGACGCCAACAAGAACATCTCCTACCGCGTCAACGGCGTGACCTACGCCAGGACCGCCAGCACGGACTACGCCTGGCAGGGGCGCCTGCGCATCCAGCGCGACTTCTGACCGGGCGCGGCCTGGCCGGCCGGGCATGGCCGGCCCGCAGGCCGTCGCCAGACAGCGGAAGGGGAGCCCGCACGGCTCCCCTTTTCATGTTCATGCGCGCCTGTTCCGGAAGCCCGTCGCGCGCTTTCCGGGGAAAGCCCCGTCGCGGCCGCCGCAGCGGGCGCATGGCGCGCCAGACGCGGCCAGGCCGGCCATGTCCGCAATGCGCGCCGCGCCCGCCGGCGTTGCGTCTGCGTCACTGGCGGCGGCGGCCGCCGCCCGTGTATGCAGGAGGGCCTGAGCAGGTCCAGGTGAAACTGTCGCGGGAGAACCCATGTCGCCGGCCGACGCCTCCGTCCGTCAATCGCGCATCTTCTACGGCTGGTGGATCGTGGCGGCGATGACCGTCATCCTGTTCACCACCGGCGGCCTCGCCTTCTACAACCTCTCGGTCTTGCTGAAGGCCTTCGTGTCGGAGCGCAATTTCCCGGTGTCCATGGCCAGCAGCGCCACGGCGCTGTTTTTCGTCACCTCCGGCTTCGCCGGCATGTTCGCCGGCCGGTTCATCGACCGGCACGACGTGCGCTACTTCATCGTCGGCTCGGCCATTCTCAGCGCCTGCTGCCTCGCCTCGCTGGACCTGGTGCGCACCGCCTGGCGGCTGTACCTGTTCTACGCCCTGTTCGGCGTCGCCTATGGCGGCTGCGGCCTGGTGCCGGCCATGACGGTGCTGACCCGCTGGTTCGACGCCAGGCGCGCCACCGCCCTGTCCATCGCCATGACCGGCCTGTCAGTGGGCGGGGCGGTGATCACCCCGCTCACGGCGCAGCTGGTCAACGCCGTCGGCCTCGCCGGCGCCGGGCCATGGCTGGGCGCGGCGTTTTTCCTCGGCGTGGCGCCGCTGACGGTGCTGGTCATCCGCCCCTCGCCGGAAAGCATGGGCCTCAACCCGGACGGCGCCCCGGCGACGCCGGGCCAGAAGGCCGGTCCCGCGCGCAGCGGCCGCACCTGGGCGGAGGCCCGCGTCACGCGCTTCTTCTGGCTGGTGTCCGTCGCCTATGTGTTCACCATGGCGGCGCAGGTGGGCGGCATCTCGCACCTGTACAACATGGTGTCGTCGCGGGTGGACGTGGAGACGGCGGCGCTGGCGGTGTCGGTGCTGGCGGCGTCCAGCATCACCGGGCGTCTCGCCGGGGGCGTCGTGCTGCTGCGCGCCCCGGCCATTCCCTTCACGCTCGTCGCCATGGCGGTGCAGGGAGCGGCGCTGCTGCTCATCTCGCTCGCCGCCGACCGGCTGCTGCTGCTGGCGGCTGTGGCCCTGTTCGGCCTGCCGGTGGGCAACCTGCTGATGATGCAGCCGCTGCTGATGGCGGACGCCTTCGGCACGCGCGAATACGCCCGCATCTACGCGGCGCACAGCCTGGTCACCATGGTGGGCGTGGCCGGGGGCCCCATCGCGCTGGGCCTGCTGCATGACTGGCTGCACGGCTACGGCGCCTCCTATTTCTGCGCCGCGCTGCTGGGGGCGCTCGGCTTCGTGATGCTGCTCCTGGCCGGACGGCCGCCGGCGCCCGCCGGAGCGCCCCCGGTCGCCGGCGCCTGACCGGCACCCGCCGGCCCCACGGCCCGGAATTCCCGCAGCCGCGCCGCCCTGCCGCTTGCCGGCGCGCCTGGCCGCCTGTTACCAATCGGCTGACCCGCGGCGCTTTCGCCTCCCGTCCGGCGGACCGCCGCGCAGGGCGCAACCGCAACAGGAGGACCCGTGGCGTGACGGACGACCAGCCCCGCATCCTTTCGCCGGGACAGGCCGCCGACCGCCGGAGCCTTCCGTTCGCCACCCGGCTGCTGTGGCTGGTGCTGTCAATCATCATACCCGCCACGCTGATCGCCGCCGGCGGCCTCTATTCGGCCTATGACGCAGAGAAAAGCGCCACCGAGGAGCTGCTGCTGCGCGCCACCCGCACCCTGGCCGGCCATCTCGACCTGGAGTTCGCCAAGCTGCTGGAGGCGGCGGGAGCGGCCACCGCCACGACGCCCGAGGACGAGGACATCGTCGCC
The DNA here is from genome assembly GCF_042432745.1 of Camelimonas abortus. Taxonomy (NCBI): domain Bacteria; kingdom Pseudomonadati; phylum Pseudomonadota; class Alphaproteobacteria; order Hyphomicrobiales; family Chelatococcaceae; genus Camelimonas; species Camelimonas abortus. The sequence continues at coordinate 1,851,953 of NZ_JBHLWR010000006.1, forward strand.
GTGGTGCGCGAGCGGCTGCACCGGCGCGGGGTTCTGGAGGGAGCCTCCTTCATCATCAGCCTGCCGACCGGCGCCGTGGCGGCGACCAGCGGCGACCTGCCGGCCACGCTCAACGCCCATCCGCGCCGGCGCGCGCCGCTGCGCCGGGCGCTGCACAGCGGCGCGCCGGAGATCTCCGCCTTTCTCGCCGGCGACGTCGGCGAGCCGCTCATCCTGATCGACTCCCCGTTCCCGGAGCATGACGGCCGGCAGCTGCTGCTGACCGTGGACGTGACCCCGCTGCTCGCCCGGCGCCTCGCGGCCGACGGCGCTCCCGGCGACCGCGACTGGATCGGCGCGGTGGTCGCTCCCGACGGCATGGTGCTGGCGCGCACCCAGGAGGGGGCACTGTTCGCCAACGCCATGGGGCCGCCCGGCCTACTGGAGCGCATGCGCGCCCGGGACGAGGACGTGATGCAGCTGCAGGAGGAAGGCTCCTCCTCCGCCGCCACCGTGGCCTTCAGCCGCACGCCCGGCCACGACTGGCGCTATGTGGTCACCTATCCGCAGCACCGGCTGCGGGCGGCGTACAACCGCTCGCTGGCGGCGCTGGCGGCGCTGGGCGTGGTGGCCATCCTCGGCCTCGCCCACATCTATTACCTCTCCCGCCAGCTGGTGCGGCCGGTGAGCCGGCTCACCGCCGCCGCCCGGTGCCTCGCCCGCGGCGAGACCATTCCGATGTCGCCCACCGGCGTGACCGAATTCGACGACATCCAGGCGGCGCTGCGCGACGCGGGCCAGCAGGTGGCCGCGCGCAACGCCGAGCGCGACCAGGTGGAGGCCATGCTGCGCGCCAGCGAGCAGCGCCTGCGCCTCGCCATGGAGGCCAGCGAACTCGGCGCCTGGAGCTATGACCCGGCCAAGAACGAGCTGGTGGGCTCCGAGCGCAGCCGCGCCCTGCTCGGCCTGCCGCCCGGCCGCATCGATCTTGAGACGCTCACCTGCGCCCTCGCCCCGGAACGGCGCGAGGAGCAGCGCGCCGCCCTCGTCGCCGCCGTGCGCGGCCGCGAACCGTTCATCATGGAGATCTGCGTGCAGTGGCCGGACGGCAGCCGCCGCTGGATCGAGGTGCGCGGCCGGCCGGTGATGCGCGCCAACGGCCCGCCCACCGTGGTCGGCGTCGTGCATGAGGTCACCGAGCGGCGCACCGCCGCCGACCGCCAGCGGCTGCTGATGCGCGAGCTCAACCACCGGGTGAAAAACTCGCTGGCCACGGTGCAGTCCATCGCCCTGCTCACCCGCCGCTCCACCAGCCCGGAGGAGGCGTGGGAGGCGTTCGAGAAGCGGCTCATCGGCCTCGCCAAGACCCACGACCTGCTCACCGCCAGCGACTGGCGCGGCGCGTGGCTGGACGACGCCATCAACGCCGAGCTGCAGCCCTACCAGAGCCCGGATCACGCCCGCATCAGCGCCTTCGGCCCGCGGCTGCGGCTGCATCCGCGCGCCACGCTGACGCTGTGCATGTGCTTCCACGAGCTGGCCACCAACGCCGCCAAATATGGCGCGCTCTCGCGCGACAGCGGCCGCGTCAGCGTCACCTGGCGCATTGAGGAGCGCCCGCCGGGCGGCGTGCTGGCGCTGGAATGGCGGGAGAGCGGCGGCCCGCCGGTGAAGGCGCCGCAGCGCAAGGGCCTGGGCTCACGCCTGCTCGACCGCAGCCTGCAGCGGGAGCTGGGCGGCGTGGTGACCATGGACTGGGCACCGGACGGCCTGCGCTGCCGCATGGAGCTGCCTCTGAAGGCCATCGTCGCGGACGACGCGGGCGAGGCGGCGTAAGGCCGGCCCCGCCCGCGCCGGAGACGGAAAAAAGGCCCGGCGTCGCCGCCGGGGCGTGACGCGGCCGGCCCCGCGCCCCGCCCGGTTTGTGGCTCAGTTCCTGCCGGCGGGGCCGAAATTGCCGCCGAAGCTGCGGCGCAGCTTGGCCATGCCGCCGATCCAGCGGTCATAATTGCCGGCCTTGTTCTGCATGTAGCCCAGCACCTGCGGGTGGGGCAGGATGAGGAAGCGCTCCTCGTCGAGGCCCTGCACCACCGTCTCGGCCAGCTCGGCCGGGGTGAGCACGCCGTCAATGTGCTGCGGCCCCTCGCCGCCGGCGCGCAGCAGCGGCGTGTCGACCGCCTGCGGGCACAGCAGGGAGACGCGAACGCCGTCGTCGCGGTGGGTGATGGCGAGGATCTCGCCGAAGCCCACGGCGGCGTGCTTGGTGGTGGCGTAAACGGCGCTGCCGATCTGCGAGAGCAGGCCGGCGGCCGAAGCGGTGATGAGGAAATAGCCGCCGCCGCGCTGCTTCATGCGCGGCACCAGCGCCCGGGCGGCGTAAACGTGCTGCATCACGTTCACCTCCCAGCTGCGCTGCCAGACCTCATTGGAGGCGGCGCCGACGAAATTCGGGTCCGAGCCGGTGAAATCGCCGATGCCGGCGTTGGAACAGAACAGGTCGATGGGACCGAAACGCTTCTCGACGTCGTCGATCATCGCCACCATCTGCGCCTCGCTCGAGACGTCGCAGCCGCAAGCCGCCGCGGCGCCGATCTCCGCCGCCACCGCCTTCACCTTCGGCTCGTTGATGTCGCAGATGACGACGGCCTTCGGCCTTTCCTTCAGGAAACGCTCGGCCAGTCCCCGGCCGATGCCGTCGGCGCCGCCGGTGATCACGATAACCTTGTCCGCAAGTTTCATGGAACGCCTCCTTGCCGGGGGGACTTCGCCAGGATCGCGGGCGACGCGCGCCCGCAGGGTCCGGCGCCGCAGGGCTCCCTGCATGGCGGCGCCGCGACCATATGACGGCGGCGCGGCCGCCGGCGCCTGCAGCGAGGCGCCCGCCACGCCGCCGGATCCCGCGTCCGCCGGCGCGGCGGACGCGGGCGCAGGCATGACGCGCCGGCTCAGTAGCCGTTGACGCGCGCCAGACGGTCGGCGTGATAGTTGGCGTCGCCGAGCAGCTCCTGGGCGACGCGGGCGCGCTTCATGTAGAGGCCGATGTCGAAGGCGTCGGTCATGCCGTTGCCGCCGTGCATCTGCACGCCCTCCTGCACCGCCAGCTCGGTGCTGACGCCGGCGCGGGCCTTGGCGACGCTGGCGATGACGCCGGCTTCCTCCGGCTTCTCGTCCAGCACCTGCAGCGCCTTCAGCACGGCCGCGCGGGTGACCTCCAGCTCGCAGTAGAGATGGGCCGAGCGGTGCTGCAGCACCTGGAACTCGCCGATGATGCGGCCGAACTGCACGCGCTCCTTGATGTAGGCCTGGGTGATGTCGAAGGCGGCACCGGCGACGCCGGTCATCTCCGCCGCCAGCACCGCGCGGCCGGCGTTGAGCACCCTCTCGAGCACCTGCTCGCCGCCGTCCACGGCGCCGAGCACGGCGTCCGCGCCCACCTTCACATTGTCGAAGCGGATGCGGGCGGCGTTGTGCGCGTCCACCATGATGGTGCGCTCGCGGGCGACGCCCTCGGCCGCGCCGCTCACCAGGAACAGCGTCAGGCCCTTCATCTCGCCCGGACGGCCCGAGGTGCGGGCCACCACCACCAGCAGGTCGGCGACATGGCCGTCCACCACGAACACCTTCTCGCCGCTGAGCACGAAACCGTCGCCGTCGCGGACGGCCTGCAGCGCGGTCTTCTCCGGACGGTGCTTGGGGCCCTCGTCAATGGCGAGCGCGGCCACGGCGGCGCCGGCGGCGATCTTCGGCAGCCAGTCCGCCTTCTGCGCCTCCGAGCCGCCGTGCAGCAGCGCCGTGGCGGCCAGCACCGAGGTGGAGAAGAACGGGCTGGCGGTGAGGTTGCGGCCGATCTCCTCGGCCACCACGCCGGCCTCCACATGGCCGAGCCCCACGCCGCCGTAAGCCTCCGGGACCAGCACGCCGGCGAAGCCCATTTCGCCGAACTTCTTCCACAGGTCGAGCGAGAAGCCTACAGGATCGTTGCTGTCGCGGAGCCGGCGCAGCGTCGCCACCGACCCCTCTCCGGCGATGAAGCTGCGGGCGGTGTCCCGCAGCATGATCTGTTCGTCATTCAGCACAAGCGCCATGACTGGTCATTCCTGTTCCGGGGGGACGCCCGGCCGGGCGCGGGCCTTGCCCTGCGCCGCATGGCGGACGCCCTTGCGATCTCTTGTTGCTGGCCGGCGACGGCGCGCCGGCCGGTTGGGGCCACGCGGCCGGCGGCGCTCACGCGCCCGGCAGCTGCAGGATGCGCTTGGCCAGGATGTTGAGCTGCACTTCGGAGGTGCCGCCCTCGATCGAATTGGCCTTGGTGCGCAGCCAGGCGCGGGCGGCGGCGCCGTGGTCGGAGCGCTCGCTCTCCCACTCCAGCGCGTCCGAACCGCCGGAGGACATCAGGATCTCGTGGCGGCGCTTGTTCAGCTCCGAGCCGTAATATTTGAGCAGCGAGGAGTAGGCGCCGTGGATCTCGCCGCGCTTGGCCATGTCGCCGGCCCGCTCCATGGCGAGCTCGAAGGCGATCTCGTCCACCTCGAGGCGGGCGATCTGGCCGCGCAGCAGGCTGTCGTCGAGCTCGCCGCGCCCGTTGAGGCCAATGTGCTGGGCCGCCACCTCATGCACCGGCCGGTGGGCGCGCCCGCCCATGGAGCTGATGGAGTTGCGCTCGTGGGTCAGCAGGTATTTGGCGATCTCCCAGCCCTTGTTGAGCTCGCCCACCAGCTGGTCCTTCGGCACCTTCACATTGTCAAAGAAGGTCTGGCAGAACGGCGACTTGCCGGAGATCAGCATGATCGGCTGGGTGCTGACGCCCGGGGAGGCCATGTCGAACAGCAGGAAGGAGATGCCTTCATGCTTCGGCGCGTTCGGATTGGTGCGCACGAGGCAGAAGATCCAGTCCGCCTTGTCGGCGTAGCTGGTCCAGATCTTGGAGCCGTTGACGAGGAAATGGTCGCCCCTGTCCTCGGCGCGGGTCTGCAGCGAGGCGAGGTCCGAGCCGGCGCCCGGCTCGGAATAGCCCTGGCACCAGCGGATCTCGCCGCGCACGATCGGCGGCAGGTACTTCTTCTTCTGCTCTTCGGTGCCGTATTTGAGCAGGGCCGGGCCCAGCATCCAGATGCCGAAGGAGGAAAGCGGCGAACGGCAGTTCAGCCGGCGCATCTCCTCGGCGAGAATCTTGGCCTCCTCGCGGGAGAGGCCGCCGCCGCCGTATTCCTTCGGCCATTCCGGCGCGGTCCAGCCCTTCTCCGCCATGCGCTCCAGCCAGATGCGCTGGGCCTCGTTGCGGAACACCGGATTGCGCCCGCCCCAGACGGTGTCCTCCTCATCCTCCATGGGGGCGCGCATTTCGGCGGGGCAGTTCGCCTCCAGCCAGGCGCGGGTTTCTGCGCGGAATTTCTCAAGGTCAGCCATTTAGCCCTCGTCCCGATCGGGTCGAGCGCGCGCCCCGCCCCGGCGGACCGCGTCGCTCCCTCTCTGTCGCCGGCGGCGCTGCGCGCGGCCCCGGCCCTTGCTGTTGGCCCGCCGGCGGCGCAGGACCGCCGGCCGGCATGATCACGGCGCCGCGGCGGCGCCCGGCGCGTCATTCCATGACCACCACGACCTTGCCCAGCGCCTTGCGCGCCGCAAGATGCGCGATGGCCTCGCCCGCCCGCTCCAGCGGGAATCGCGCGGAGACGTACGGTTTCACCAGACCGCGGCGGTAGAAGTCCATCAGCTCGGCCACGCTGGCGGCGAAGCCCTGGGGATTGCGCGCCACCCAGGCGCCCCAGAACACGCCCACCACCTGGCAGCCCTTGAGCAGGGTGAGGTTGAGCGGCAGCGACGGAATGCCGGCCGGGAAGCCCACCACCAGGAAGCGCCCTTCCCAGGCGATGGCGCGCAGCGCGGCCTCGGCGTAGTCGCCGCCCACGGCGTCATAGATCACGTCCGCGCCCTTCTCGCCGCAGGCCTTCTTGAACAGCTCGGCCAGCTGCCTGCGACCGTCCCTGTCGAACGGCCCCTGGGGATAGATCACCACGTCGTCGGCGCCGCGCGCCTTCACGAGGTCGGCCTTCTCCTGGCTGGAGACGGCGCCGATGACGCGCGCGCCCATGGCCTTGCCCAGCTCCACCGCCGCCAGGCCCACGCCGCCGGCGGCGCCCAGCACCAGCAGGGTCTCGCCCGGCTTCAGCTGGCCGCGGTCCTTCAGGGCGTGATGCGAGGTGCCGTAGGTGAGGATGAAGGCCGACGCCTCGTCGAAGGGCATGTTTTCGGCCATGGGGATGCAGCGGAACTCATCCACCACCACCTTTTCGGCCATGCCGCCGTGACCGGTGGAGCCGATCACCCGGTCGCCCACCTTCACGCTTTTCACCTCGGGGCCGACCGCCTCGACGACGCCCGCCACCTCGCCGCCAGGGGAGAAGGGGCGCGGCGGCCTGAACTGGTAGCGGTCCTCGATGATCAGCGTGTCCGGGAAGTTGACGCCGCAGGCCTTGACGGCGAGCAGCACCTGCTTCGGCCCGGGAACCGGATCCGGAACCTCCTCGAGCACCAGGGTCTCGGGCCCGCCAACGACCTTGGAGAGGATCGCCTTCATTCTCTGTCGCTCCGTCCTTTGTTCACGCGCGGCCCGGGGGACCGCCGCGGGCGGGAGGGGCGCCGTCTCGGGGCCGCGCCGCCTCCCTGGGGTTAATCCTGACCTGACCCGGACGCGCCCGCCGGCTCAGACGATGGTCACGCCGCCGTCGATCACCAGCGACTGGCCGGTCATGAAGCTGCCGGCCGGCGCGGCGAGGAACACGGCCGCGCCGGCGATCTCGTCCGGCACGCCGATGCGCCGCAGCGGCGCCGTGGAGGTGGTGCGCGCCAGGTTCTCCGGATCCTCCCACAGCGCCCGGGCGAAGTCGGTCTTGATGAGACCGGGGGCGATGCAGTTCACGCGCACGTTGTCCGGGCCGTACTCGGCGGCGAGGTTGCGCGCAAGCTGCATGTCCGCCGCCTTGGAGATGCAGTAGGCGCCGATCACCGTGGAGGCGCGCAGCCCGCCGATGGAGGAGACGATGATGATGCTGCCGTCCTTGCGCGCCCGCATCTGCGGCGCCGTCATCTGGATGAGCCAGTGGTTCGAGACGATGTTGTTGTGGAGGATCTTCTGGAACGCCTCGTCGGGCAGCTGCTCCATCGGCCCGTAGAACGGGTTGGAGGCGGCGTTGCACACCACGATGTCGATCCTGCCCCACTTCGCGTTGGTGGCGTCGACGAGGCGCTGCAGGTCCGCCTTCTCGGATATGTTGGCCGGCACGGAGATGGCGCGCTCCTCGCCATGGCGCCCGTTGATGAGCTTCGCGACTTCCTCGCAGGGGCCGGCCTTGCGGGAGGAGATCACCACCTTCGCGCCATGTTCGGCCATGCGCTCGGCGATGGCGCGGCCAATGCCGCGCGAGGAACCGGTGATCACCGCGACCTTGCCGGTGAGATCAAACAATGTGCTCATGAGCGCTCCTCGCCTTGGGATCTGTTTTTTTTTGCGTCGTCGCGGCGCGCCGTCCGCCCCCCGGGGCGCGCCCCTGGCGGCGCTGTCCGCCCTGTCCCTTTCAACGCGTCAGGGAGCGGCGGCCATGGGCCGCCGCTCCCTGCGAAGCCGGGGTCAGGCCCCGGCCTTTTTCGCGTATTCCCACGCCATGTCGGCCAGCGGCTCGGCGCGGGCGCCGGCCTCCGCCGCGCGGGGATTGTTGGCCGTGCCGTCGCGCACCCGCCCGGCGATGCCCTGGGAGATCGCCGACAGCCGGAACAGGTTGTAGGCGAAATACCAGTTGAGATCGGGAATGCCGGAGCGGCCGGTGGCCTTGCAGTAGATGTCGATGGCCTCGTCCAGGTCCGGGATGCCCTCCGCCCGCAGGTCGAGCCCGCCGAGCGAGGCGCGGCCGTCGTGCGGCATCACCCAGTTCATGGCGAGATAGGTGAAGTCCGCCAGCGGATCGCCCAGCGTCGACAGCTCCCAGTCCAGCACCGCGCGCACGCGCGGTTCGCCAGAGTGGAAGATCATGTTGTCGAGCCGGTAGTCGCCGTGGACCACCGACACGCGGGTCTGCTCGGGCACGGAGCCGGGCAGCCACGCGATCAGCTTCTCCATCGACCCGATGCGCCGGGTCTCGGAGGCGCGGTACTGCTTCGTCCAGCGGTCGATCTGCCGGGCGAAGTAGTTGCCCGGACGGCCGAAGTCCGCGAGCCCGATCGCCTGCGGATCAAGGTTGTGCAGCTTCGCCAGCGTCCCGATCTCGTCACGGTAGATCAGGGCGCGCTGCTCCTTCGGAACGGACGGCAGCCGGCCGTTCCAGAACACGCGCCCCTCCTCCATCGACATCACGTAGAACATGGTGCCGATGACGCTGTCGTCCGTGCACAGCGCGTAGGCCTTCGCCACCGGGAAGTTCACGGTGTTCAGCGCCGAGATGACGCGGAACTCGCGGTCCACCGCGTGCGCGGAGGGCAGCAGCTTGCCCGGCGGCTTGCGACGCAGAACGTATTTGCGGGAGGGCGTCACCAGACAATAGGTCGGGTTGGACTGCCCGCCCCTGAACTGCTCGACCGTGAGAGGGCCTTCATAGCCCTCCACGTTGTCGACAAGCCAGGCGTGGAGCGCCGCCTCGTCGAAACGGTGACGCTCCTCCACCGGCTTGGTGCCGGAGAATACCTCCTCCGCGACTTCGTTCTGTTGCAGCACGTCGTTATTATCCTGCGTTGGAATGACGGGCGAACTCCATGCGCGCGATGGTCCGGTTGTGGACCTCGTCCGGGCCGTCGGCCAGACGCAGCGTGCGGATGTGCGCCCAACGGAAAGCAAGGCCGAAATCGGTGGTGACGCCGCCGCCGCCATGGGCCTGGATGGCGTCGTCGATCACCTTGAGGGCGACGCGCGGCGCGGCGACCTTGATCATGGCGATCTCGAGCGCGGCGGCCTTGTTGCCCACCTTGTCCATCATGTCCGCCGCCTTCAGGCACAGCAGGCGGGCCATTTCAATGTCGATGCGGGCCTCGGCCACGCGCTGCTCCCACACCGAATGCTCGGCCACGGTCTTGCCGAAGGCCACGCGCGACTTCAGCCGCTTCACCATTTTCTCCAGCGCCACCTCGGCCACGCCGATGGTGCGCATGCAGTGGTGGATGCGGCCCGGACCAAGGCGGCCCTGGGCGATCTCGAAGCCGCGGCCCTCGCCAAGGATCAGGTTCTCGGCCGGCACGCGCACGTTGTTGAAGATCACCTCGGCGTGGCCGTGCGGGGCGTCGTCATAGCCGAACACCGGCAGCATGCGCACGATCTCGATGCCGGGAGTGTCCATGGGCACGAGGATCTGCGACTGCTGCTTGTGGCGCGGGGCGTTCGGATCGGTCTTGCCCATCAGGATGCCGATCTTGCAGCGCGGGTCGCCAAGACCGGAGGACCACCACTTGCGGCCGTTAATGACGTAATGGTCGCCGTCGCGGACGATGGAGGTCTCGATGTTGGTGGCGTCCGAGGAGGCCACGCCCGGCTCGGTCATCAGGAACACCGAGCGGATCTCGCCGTTCATCAGCGGCTTCAGCCACCTGTCCTTCTGGGCGCGGGTGCCGTAGCGGTGCAGCACCTCCATGTTGCCGGTGTCCGGCGCCGAGCAGTTGAACACCTCGGAGGCGAAGGACACGCGGCCCATCTCCTCGGCGCACAGCGCGTACTGCAGGTTGGTCAGGCCGGCGCCGCGATACTCGTCCTCGTCATGCTCGCTCGGCGGCAGGAACAGGTTCCACAGCCCCTCGGCCTTCGCCCTGGCCTTGAGATCCTCGAGCACCTGGGAGACCTTCCAGCGCTCCTTGCCGACCACGTCCATTTCCTTGTGGTAGGCTTCCTCGGCCGGATAGACGTGCTCCTGCATGAACTTGCGGACACGGTCGCGCCAGTAGGCCTCGCGCTCGGTGATGGTGAAGTCCATCTCGTTTCCTCTCCTGTTTCGCGGTCGCGATTGTCATCCGCCCGGACCTGCGTCTTTTCCGGCGGCAAGTACCAGCAGGCGCCGGGCCTGAGAACAGATATTTTTTATGCAGGATGCAGGTTGCACGGATTCAGCCGGCAAGGCCAGCGTCCGCAGCGCCCCGCGTCCGGAAAGCCGCAGCCTGGCCGCAAGGCGAAACCGCAAGCCGGCTGAGGCAGATATTTCGTGGCCGCACCATGCCATGCGCAGCGCGCATGGCAGTATCCACAAAAGCGTGACCGCCGCCGCAGCCATGCACGGGCCTTGACACCGGCGCGCGGCTCTGAAAATCCCGGGCGAAATATTTTTGATCAGAAATTTCGGGAGAACGACCCTGGAGTCCCCATCCGCCCGCCCAGGCTCCGCCGCGCCGCAGGACGGCGCCCGGCAGACGCCCGCCCACCCGCCGGAATGGAATTCGCCCCTCGCGCCCTTCGCCGGCGCGCGGCCGCCCGCGCCCGCATGGTTCGAGGCGGCGATCGCCGCGGCGCCGCAGCGCGGCTTCATCGACGTGCGCGGCGCGGCCATCGAGCTGCTCGTCTGGGGCGAGCGCGGCCGGCCGGGGCTGATGTTCCTGCACGGCAACGGCGCCCACGCCGACTGGTGGAGCTTCATCGCCCCCTTCTTCGCCCGCGACCACCGCGTCGCCGCCATTTCCTGGTCCGGCATGGGCAATTCCGGCCACCGGCCCCATTACAGCCTCGACATCTTCGTGGAGGAGATCCTGGCGGGGGCGGAGGCGGCCGGCCTGTTCGACAACGGCCTGCCGGTGGTGGTTGGCCATTCCTTCGGCGGCATGCCGCTGGTGGCCTGCGCCGCCCGCCACGGCGAGCGGCTGAAGGCGGCGGTGGCGGTGGATTCGCCGCTGATGTCGCCGGAGCGGCGCCGCGCCCGCCGCGCCCGCCGCGGCCCGCCGAAGGAGCCGAAGCCCCACCGCGTCTATCCCACGCTGCAGGAGGCGCTGGGCCGCTTCCGCTTCCAGCCGCCGCAGCCGTGCGAGAACCTCTACATCGCCGACTTCATCGCCCGCGGCTCGCTGAAGGAGGTTCCCGGCGGCTTCACCTGGAAGTTCGACCCGTTCCTGTGGAAGGACTACCACGGCGGCAAGCCGCACATCGACCTCGCCGGGGCGCGCTGCCCGCTGGCGCTGGTGTTCGCCGAGCGCTCGGTGTTCCTGGAGGAGGACGTGGTGAATTTCGCCCGCGAGACCGCGCCGCCCGGATCGCCGCTGGTCATGATCCCCGAGGCCTGGCACCACATCATGGTGGACCAGCCGCTGGCCTTCGTCAGCGCCCTGCGCGGCCTGCTCGCCGGCTGGCCGGAAGCACGCTGAGGCCCTTCGCGCGCCGGCCGGCGCGGGCGCGCCCATGCGCCTGTCGCATCTGCGCCCCGGCCGGCTCCGCCCGCCGCAACATGGAGCCGCCGCCATGGACCTGAAGCTCGCCGGCCGCAAGGCCGTGATCACCGGCGCCTCGAAAGGCATCGGCTTCGCCGTCGCCCGCCAGCTGGCGGAGGAGGGCTGCCGGGTCGTGCTGGTGTCGCGCGACCCCGGACGGCTGGGGGCGGCCCGCGCCGCCATCCGCGCGGCGGTTCCTGAAGCGGAGGTCGCGGTCATGGCCGCTGACCTCGCCCGGGACGAAACCCACGCGCCGCTGGCTGAAGCCCATGGCGACGCCGACATCCTCGTCAACAACGCCGGAGCCATCCCCCAGGGCGACCTGCTGGCGGTGGACCAGGCGCGCTGGCGGGAGGCGTGGGACCTGAAGGTGTTCGGCTTCATCGGCGTCACCCGCGCCTTTTACGCCCGCATGGCGGCGCGGCGCGCCGGCGTGATCGTCAACATCATCGGCATGGGCGGCGAGCGGCTGGACGTGAACTACCTGGCCGGCGCCGCCGGCAACGCCTCGCTGATGGCCTTCACCCGCGCCCTGGGCGGCGCCAGCCACCGGGACGGGGTGCGCGTGGTGGGGATCAATCCCGGCCCCATCGCCACCGGCCGCATGGAGACGCGCCTGCGCGCCATCGCCGCGCGGCGCTTCGGCGACGCGGAGCGCTGGCGCGAGCTGACGGCGGAGATGCCGTTCGGCCGCCCCGGCCGGCCGGAGGAGATCGCCGCGGCGGCGGCCTTCCTCGCCAGCGATCTCTCCGCCTGGACCAGCGGGACCATTCTCACCATCGACGGCGGCCTCGCCAACGCGCCGCCAGAACGCTAGCCTTTTTCCCGCCTCGTCCCGCGCCCCGGCGCGGCGGCGACGCCCGACGCTTCCGGAGACAGATCCCCGTGACCACAGACGAACCGCGACGCAACAGCCGCTCCGTGCTCATCGAAAGCGGCGAATGGGCCGGCTGGCGCCGCCCCGACCGCGACACCTTCGACACCCGCTCGGGCCCCTTCTATCACCGGCGCGAGCCGGACGGCTCCATCCGCTGCGCCTTCCGGGTGGAGAGGCGCCACCTCAACGGCATCGACGTGGCCCACGGCGGCTGCCTGATCACCTTCGCCGACCACGCCATCTTCATGTTCGCCCTCGACCACCTGCGCGAGGGGCCCTCGGTCACGGTGTCGCTCAACAGCGAGTTCATCGGCGCCGCCTATGAGGGCGACCTGGTGGAGGCCACCGGCGAGGTGCTCAAGGCCGGCGGCTCCATCCTGTTCGTGCGCGGCGTGCTGAAGGTGGGCGAGCGGCCGGTGCTGAATTTCTCCGGCGTCATCAAGAAACTGAAGCCGCAGGCGGCCATTCCCGCCCCGCGCGATCCCGGCCAGGGCGTGGACTGAGCTCCACCGGCCAGCCCGGCCGCCTCACTCCAGATTGGTGATGACGCGCCGGTTCTGGGCCTTGCAGGCCTCGTCGGCGCAGGCGCGGACGAGGCGGTCCGCCTCGCGGCCGTAGCTCTTGACGCGCAGCCGCCCGGCGGCGACGCCGCGCGCGACCAGATAGTCCATCACCGCCCGGGCGCGGCGCATGCCCAGCTCCAGATTGTCCCGGTCGGAGCCGGGATCGTCGGCGAAGCCCTGGATCTTGGCGCGCCAGTGCGGATAGCGCTTCAGCCAGGCGGCCTGGCTGTCCAGGGTCTCGCGGGCGATGGCGGTCAGCGTCGCCGAGCCTTCCGTAAAGAACACCCGCCGGCCGACATTGACGATGAAGTCCTCGCGGCCGCCGGGGCGGACGTTGACGCCGTCGCCGACCGGCGCGTCGGTGACGTCGGCGCCCGCCGGCGGCCGCGCCGGCAGGACGGCGCGCGGCGGCGGCGCTGCGGGAGCGGCCGCCGCGACCGGCGGCTGCTGCGGCGGCGCGGGCGGCTCTGCCGGCGCGGGCGCCCCGGCCGTCGCGCCGCCGCGCGAAGCGAAGCCCTCGCTCAGGAAGCTGAAGCGTTCGCCCGCGCAGGCGCCGAGCGTCGCGGCCAGGGCGGCGGCGGCCAGGGCGGGGAGACGGCGGCCGGCGGCGGCGTGGATCATGGGCGGAGGACTCCGGATGACGGGCTATAGCGGCGGGCGGGCACGGCCTCAGCCGGCGGCGCGGGCGGCGATGTGCGGCAGCACCAGCACTTCGGCGCCGACCGGGCAGCGCTGGTAGAGATCGATGATGTCCTCGGGGAACAGGCGGATGCAGCCGCTGGAGGCGTCGCGCCCGATGGAGGACGGGTCGGTCGTGCCGTGCAGGCGGTAGCCGGTGTCGCGGCCGTTGGCGGCGAGATAGAGCGCCCGCGGGCCGAGCGGATTGTCGGGGCCGCCCGGCATGTGCTCCGGCAGCTTCGGGTTGCGGCGGCGCATTTCGGCCGGCGGCGTCCAGGCCGGCCACACCGCCTTGCGGTCGATGCGGGCGCGGCCGAACCACTGGAAGCCCTCCTTGCCCACGCCCACGCCGTAGCGCAGCGCCGTCTGGTTTTCAAACACCAGGTAGAGGAAGTGGTTGCGGGTGTCGACCACCACCACGCCCGGCGGCTCGGCCGAGCGGTAGCGCACCAGCTGGCGGCGCCAGCGCGGATCGACCACGGCGAAATTGGTGCGCCGGTAGGTCACGCCATGGTCGGTGGCGACGCCGTCAAACCAGGACGGCTTCGCCGCCCGCGCCGCCGCCGGCGCGGCGCATGCGGCGGCCGCCGCCAGACCGCCCAGCAGAATGTCCCGTCGCGTCGTCTCCATGCCCTGCGCCCCCCGCGCCCGCCGTCGCGACGTCCGCGCCGCCGCGCCGCCTCTCCCCGACGTTTCCCGGCCGGGCGCGCCGCCGGCGGCCCGCCCGTCCCTCACCCCCATTGTGACCGGACGCCGCGCCGGGCGGGCCGCCGCCCGCGCGCCGGCGCGCGTCTGCAGGGCATATCCTCCGGGAAGGGTGAATTTTTCGCTAAGGCGCGGCCGCAGGGCCCGCGCCGCAAGGCGTCCGGCGCCGCCGCGACCGATTGCCGCCGCGCCATGCCCGGCCGCTGTCCTCATGGCTGTCCCCACGGCTGTCCCCACAGCTGTCCCGATGTCAGCGCTTCGCCGCCGGCGTCTCACCGCCTGGCCGGAGCCGGCCCCGGCCAGGGCGGGCCGGACGCCGGGCGCGGCCGGCATGCGCCGCCAGACGGCGCCGGCGGGAGGCGCGGATTGTCGCCAGGGGCCACGGATCAATATTGACTGACGATCGTTGACAATCGTCAGTCATAATTATTTACATCAGGGGCTCCGGACCGCGCCCGCCGGCGCCCCCACGTTCTGGCCACTCCGTGAGACCGGCATGACTGTTTCCGAACTGTCCCGCGCTTTTCCCCGTTCCGCCCGCGCCCGCAGCGCCCTGCTGGCCGCCCTCGCCGGCGCCCTCCTGCTCGGCGGCTGTGACGGCAAGGCGGAAAAACGCGCCGAAGAATCCCGCCCGGTGCTGGTCACCACCGTGACGTGGGAGGACGAGCAGGCCGCCCGCACGCTGGTGGCGGCCATCCGCCCGCGCATCGAGAGCGCCCACGGCTTCCGCGTCGGCGGCAAGGTGGCGCGCCGCCTCGTGGAGGTGGGCCAGCAGGTGAAGGCCGGCGACGTGCTGGCCGAGCTGGACGACGCTGACCTGAAGCTGCAGGCCGAACAGGCCGAGGCCGAGCTGCGCGCGGCCCGGGGCGCGCTGGCCCAGGCCCAGGCGGCCGAGAAGCGCGTCATCGAGCTGCACCGCCAGGGCTGGTCCACCCAGGCGACGCTGGACAGCGCCCGCGCCAGCGCCGAGGAGGCGCGCAGCCGCCTCGCCCGCGCCGAGCGCGCCGTGGAGCTCACCCGCAACAGCATCTCCTACGCCCGCCTGAAGGCGGACGCCGACGGCGTGGTCACCGCCGTGCTGGTGGAGCCCGGCCAGGTGGTGAGCGCCGGCCAGCCCGCCATCCGCATCGCCCGCGACGGCGAGAAGGAGGCGGTGGTGGCCGTGCCGGAGGTGATGCTGGAGCGCGCGCGCAACGGCGCCGCCACGCTGGCGCTGTGGTCGCGGCCGGACCGCGCCTTCCACGCCAGGCTGCGCGAGCTGTCGCCGGCGGCCGACCCGGTCACCCGCACCTATGAGGCCCGTTTCTCCCTGCCGGACGCCGATGAGTCCGTGCAGATCGGCATGACCGGCACGCTGACGCTGAAGTCGCCCTCCTCCGGCAAGGTGGCGCGCCTGCCGCTCTCGGCCCTGTTCAACGAGAACCGGGGGCCGGGCGTGTGGGTGGTCAGGCCCGACGGCCAGGTGGAGCTGAAGCCGGTGACGGTGAAGGGCTACGACAGCCGCCACGTCATCATTTCCGACGGTCCCGCCGCCGGAGAGAAGGTGGTGGCGGTCGGCGTCCACGCCATTGACCCGGCCCGCAGGGTCCGCGTCACCGACAGCCTGACCTTCTGAGGCCGGCCATGAAGGCGTTCAACCTTTCCGCATGGGCGGTGCGCCACCAGGCGCTGGTGCTGTTCCTGATCATCGCCGTCGGCGTCGGCGGGCTGATCTCCTACCTGCGTCTCGGCCGCGCCGAAGACCCGTCCTTCACCATCAAGGTGGTGGTGCTCACGGCCATCTGGCCCGGCGCCACCGCCCAGGAGATGCAGGACCAGGTGGCCGATCCCATCGAAAAGAAGCTCCAGGAGCTGCCCTATTTCGACAAGGTCATCACCTATGTGAAGCCCTCCTTCGTCGCCATGCAGGTAGCCTTCGCCGACACCACCCCGCCGAAGGAGACGCCGGAGCTGTTCTACCAGCTGCGCAAGAAGATGGGCGACCTGAAGCCGTCGCTCCCGGCCGGGCTCATCGGCCCCAGCTTCAACGACGAATACGGCGACGTGGACTCGGTGCTCTACATGATCACCGGCGACGGCGCCGACTACGCCCAGATGAAGAAGGTGGCGGAGGGCCTGCGCCAGGCGCTGCTGCGGCTGAAGGACGTCACCAAGGTCAACCTGTACGGCGCGCAGGACGAGAAGATCTTCGTCGAGTTCTCGCACGCCCGCCTCGCCGCCCTCGGCGTGCCCGCCCAGGCGCTGTTCGACTCGCTGCAGCGGCAGAACGCCGTGACCCCGGCCGGCGTGGTGGAGACCGACGCCCAGCGCGTGCCGCTGCGCGTCACCGGGGCGCTGGACGGCGCCCGCGCCGTGGAGGAGACGCCGGTTGAAGCCAACGGCCGCGTGTTCCGCCTCGGCGACATCGCCACCGTCACCCGCGGCTTCAAGGACCCGCCGGACTACCTGATCCGCCAGCAAGGCAGCCCCGCCATCGGCGTCGGCGTGGTGATGGCGAAGGGCGCCAACATTCTCGATTTCGGCCGCGATGTGCAGAAGGTCGCCCGCGACTTCATGGCGGCGGCGCCCCAGGGCATCCACCTCACCCAGATCGCCGACCAGCCGGTGGTGGTGGAGCACGCCATCGGCGAATTCGTGCGCGCCTTCATCGAGGCGCTGGCCATCGTGCTGCTGGTCAGCTTCATCTCGCTGGGCTGGCGCACGGGCATCGTGGTGGCGCTGTCGGTGCCGCTGGTGCTGGCGCTGACGTTCATCGTCATGGCGGCGATGGGCATGGACCTGCACCGCATCACCCTCGGCGCGCTGATCATCGCCCTCGGCCTGCTGGTGGACGACGCCATCATCGCCATCGAGATGATGGTGGTGAAAATGGAGCAGGGCGTGAACCGGCTGGAGGCCGCCTCCTTCGCCTGGACCTCAACCGCCTTTCCGATGCTCACCGGCACGCTGGTGACGGCGGCGGGCTTCCTGCCCATCGGCTTCAACAATTCGGCCACGGGCGAGTACGCCGGCGGCATTTTCTGGGTGGTGGCGATCTCGCTGGTCGCCTCCTGGTTCGTGGCGGTGATCTTCACGCCCTATCTCGGCGTGAAGCTGCTGCCGGACATGAGCCGGGGCCATCATGACCCGGACGCCATCTACCAGACGCGCATCTACCAGGGGCTGCGCCGGGTGGTGGCCTGGTGCGTCGACCACCGCCTGGTGGTGGTGGCGGCGACGGTGGCGGCGTTCCTGCTGTCGCTGTTCGGCTTCACCCGTGTGGAGCAGCAGTTCTTCCCGATGTCGGAGCGCCCGGAGCTGTTCCTGCAGCTGCGCATGCCGGAGGGCACGGGCATCGGCGCCACCACGCGCGTGGCGCAGAAGGCCGAGGCGCTGCTGAAAGACGACGACGACATCAGGACCTACACCACCTACATCGGCCAGGGCAGCCCGCGCTTCTGGCTGGGCCTCAACCCGCAGCTGCCCAACGAGGCCTTCGCCGAGACCGTCATCCTGACGAGGGACGTCGCCGGGCGCGAACGGGTGAAGGCGAAGCTCGACAGGGCCATCGCCGGCGGCGCCCTCGCCGAGGCGCGCGCCCGCGTCGACCGCTTCAACTTCGGTCCGCCGGTGGGCTTCCCGGTGCAGTTCCGCGTCATCGGTCCCGATCCGGGCAAGGTGCGCGAATACGCCCGCCACGTGCGCGACGTGATGCGCGCCAGCCCCGACATCATCGATCCGCACATGGACTGGAACGAGCAGAGCCCGTCAGTGCGGCTGGTGGTGGACCAGGAGCGCGCCCGCGCCCTCGGCCTGACGCCGCAGGACGTGGCGCAGTCGCTGCAGACGCTGCTCTCCGGCGTCACCGTCACCACGGTGCGCGACGGGGTGGAGAAGGTGGACGTGGTGGCCCGCGCCGCCCCGGGCGAACGCCTCGACCTCGGCGGCGTCAGCGACCTCTCGGTGATGACGCGCAGCGGCGCGGCGGTGCCGCTCTCCCAGGTGGCGCGCCTCGAATACGGCCATGAGGAGCCGATCATGTGGCGGCGCAACCGCGACATGGTGATGACCGTGCGCGCCGACATCGTCGACGGCGTGCAGGCGCCCGACGTGAGCCGGCGGATCTGGCCGCAGCTGCAGGCCTGGGCGAAGGACCTGCCGCCGGGCTACCGGCTGGAGCTGGGCGGCGCCATCGAGGAATCGCAGAAGGGCAACGCCTCCCTCATGCGCCTCGTGCCGCTGATGGTCATCATCATGCTGACGCTGCTGATGATCCAGCTGCAGAGCTTCTCGCGCCTCGCCCTCACCTTCATCACGGCGCCGCTCGGAATCATCGGCGCCACGCTCGGCCTGCTGGTCTTCCGCCAGCCGTTCGGCTTCGTGGCGCTGCTGGGCCTGATCGCCCTCGCCGGCATGATCATGCGCAACACGGTGATCCTAGTGGACCAGATCGAGAAGGACGTGGCCGCCGGCGCCACGCGCCGCCAGGGCATCATCGAGGCCACGGTGCGCCGCTCCCGCCCGGTGGTGCTGACGGCGCTCGCCGCCATTCTGGCGATGATCCCGTTGTCACGCTCGGCGTTCTGGGGTCCCATGGCGACAACGATCATGGGCGGGCTGTTCGTCGCCACCTTCCTCACCCTGCTGTTCCTGCCGGCCGCCTATGCGCTCGCCTTCCGCAGGACGCTGGACAGCCGGGCACCGCAGGCCGCGGCCGGGGACGGGGCGACGGCGACCGTCGCCGCCCGCCCTGCGGCCGCCGTCCCGGCCGGGCCGCAAGCCTGGCCGGGGCGACGCCCGCAGGGGCCGGCCGGGGGATGAAACGCCGCGCGGCGGCCGGGTCCGTCGGGGCCCGGCCGCCGCGCCAGCGCCGGAGCGCATGCAGATGACCAGCATTTCAGGACGCGTCCAGCCCGCCCGCGACAGGGAGACGGAGCCGGAGCGCGCCAGCGACGCCCACGCCGCCGCCCGCGCCCGCGTGCTGGAGACGGCCGAGCGCCTGTTCCGCGAATACGGCTACCAGAAGACCACCGTGGCCGACATCGCCCGCGCCCTCGGCATGAGCCCGGCGAACGTCTACCGCTTCTATGAATCGAAGCGCGCCATCTTCGAGGCGGTGGCCTTCAAACTGCTGCAGGTGGTGGAGACGGCCCTCGCCGCGGTGGCGGAGGAGGCGGCTCCGGCCGCCGACCGCCTGCGCCGCTTCCTGCTGCGGCAGAACGAGCTCTCCACGCAGTATTTCGTCGGCGACTCGCGCATCCGCGACATGGTGGAGGTGGCGGTGAACGAGCGCTGGGACGCCATCGCCGGCCATGCCGAAACCGTGCGGCGCATGCTGGCGCGCATCATCCGCGACGGCGTGGCCGAGGGCGCCTTCGCCTGCGCCGACCCGGACATGGCCGCCGCCTGCGTGATGACCGGCTGGGTGCGGTTCTGCCATCCGGTGATCATGAACGTGGCCGAAGGCGACCAGGGTCCGACGCCGGAGGACATGGCGGCCTTCCTGATGGCCGCCCTGCGCCCGGCCGCCGCGGGCGGCGGCTGAGCGGTCATCCCCACCCGTCCTGGTCTTTCGTCGCAGCGCGCGCATTTGCGCCAGCCCCGCGGCCTTGCGCCCGCGATGCGGATAACGCATTGACGGCGCGAACGATTGACTGGAGGCCCTCATGGCATACCGTTCTCCGTGGATGACCGACGACATCGCCGCGTTCTGCGAGCAGCTGCGCAGGTATCTCCAGACCGAGCTCGCCCCCCACGCCATGCGCTGGCGCGAGCAGAAGATGGTCGACCGCTCCGCCTGGCGCGGCCTTGGCGAAATGGGCGCCCTGCTCTGCTCCATTCCGGAGGAGTACGGCGGCATGGGCCTCACCTTCGCCTGGGACGCCGCCGTCATGCAGGAGCTGGAGACCTGGCTGCCGGAAATGGCCACCGGCGTCAGCGTCCACTCCATCATCACCGCCCACTACATCAACGCCTACGGCACCCATGAGCAGAAGCTGAAATGGCTGCCGAAAATGGCGAAGGGCGAATGGGTTGGCGCCATCGCCATGACCGAGCCGGGCGCCGGCTCCGACCTGCAGGGCGTGCGCACCACCGCCCGGCGCGAGGGCGACCACTACGTCATCAACGGCGCCAAGACCTTCATCACCAACGGCCAGCTGGCGGACATCATCGTCTGCGTCACCAAGACCGATCCGACCAAGGGGGCGAAAGGCATCTCGCTGATCGTCATCGAGACCGAAGGCGCCCAGGGCTTCCGCCGCGGCCGCAACCTCGACAAGATCGGCCTGCAGGCCTCCGACACCTCCGAGCTGTTCTTCGACGACCTGCGCGTGCCGGCGGAAAACCTGCTGGGGCCGGAGGAAGGCCAGGGCTTCGTGCAGCTGATGCAGCAGCTGCCGCAGGAGCGCCTCGGCCTGTCCATCCAGGCCATCGCCGCCATCGAGCGCGCGATCGCCATCACCACTGACTACGTCAAGGAGCGCAAGGCGTTCGGCAAGTCGCTGATCGAGTTCCAGAACACCGCCTTCAGGCTGGCCGAGCGCAAGACCGAGGCGATGATCGGCCGCGTGTTCATCGACTACTGCATCGAGCGGCTGATCGCCGGCGACCTCGACACCGTCACCGCCTCCATGGCCAAGCAGTGGCTCACCGACAGGCAGGGCCAGACCGTGGACGAATGCCTGCAGCTGCACGGCGGCTACGGCTACATGCAGGAGTACGAGATCAGCCGCCGTTACATCGACGCGCGCATCCAGCGCATCTATGGCGGCACGAACGAGATCATGAAGCTGCTTGTCTCCCGTTCGCTCTGAGGCCTCCCGGGGCGGCGGCCCGCAGGCGGGGCGCCGGGCTTTCCCGGCGCCTTTTTCCTTTCTGCCGCCGCTTTTCCCTTTCTGGGCGGCTCTCCTAGCGGCGCGGCGGCGCCCGCCCCGCCGCCCGTCCGCCCTGTCGCCGCCATCCGGCGGCGGGGCCGCGCAGGTCGCGCCCCGTCGCGGCTGGAGGGCCCTGCGCGCATCTGCATGCGCGTCCCCCGCTTTCCATGCGCGTTTCCCGTTTTCCGGTCTGATTTCGCTAACCTTAACGGCGAATTAACCAATCCCCTTCACCAATAACGGCGTCGTGAACGGAACAGGCTGCGGCCTGAGTCGCTGGTGGAGTGGAGTTCCGATGCATCCCGGCAGCATCGCTTTCAGACGCCGTCAATCGCGAGCAGACCGCCGGAGGGACGCCGGCTGGCGAGGCCGGGCGCGCGGCGTCTGCGCCGGCGCCTGCCTCGCCCTCACGCCGGGTCTCGCCGCCGCCGCGGACTGGACAGCCGGCTACGACACGCCGTCAGCCGGCCAGGGCTACGGCGGCGCGCCCAACGCGATCATCGCCATCGACACCTCGGTCACGGCGACGACGACCAATTCGCTGTTCGCCAACACCTCGATCACCGGCGCGCTGACCGGCGACCTCGACCAGAACTCGGGCTGGCGCGCCCGCGTCGAGGGCATCATCGGCGGGTTTGAGTACAACACCACCGACCAGGGACGCATCATCGGCTCGCAGCAGGGCGCCTCGGCGCTGGTCGGCTATGAATGGATCGAGCCGGACGTCCACGTCGCCGCCTACATCGGCTTCAACTGGCAGAACATCAAGCTGGACCCGGTCGATCCCGGCAACAGCACCCGCGGCCACGGCTACGGCCTGCGCGTGGTGGGCGAGCTCTACGCCAACCCCACCGAGTACACCATGACGTCGGCCTACGGCACCTACTCCACCCACGCCAACGCCTTCTACACCCGGTTCAAGCTCGGCTACGCGCTGTGGGACCGCACCTTCATCGGCCCCGAGTTCCAGTTGCTGGGCGACAACTCCTACCGGCAGTGGCGCCTTGGCGCGCACATCACCGGCCTCACCTTCGGGCGCTTCCAGTTCGGCCTGTCCGGCGGCTATCTGCGCGACAGCCGCTCGGGGCCTGGCGGCTATGTGCTTGTGGATTCCCGCGTGACCTTCTGACGCGCGGCCGGCGCCAAATCAGGCCTGATCCCGCCAGACAGCCGGCGAAAGACCGCCGGCGCGACGCTGACGCGTCGCTATCGCATGTTGCAAAAACAATAATTTTGCTTCACTTCACATTTCTGTAACCAACGGCAAGCCATCACGGACACACGCCGGAGGGACGGGACGATGGTCGCAGCGCTTCGCTGGCTCGCCTGGATGGTTCTGGGCGGGCTCACGTTTGTTTTCCTGACGCTTCCTGTCGGGGTGCCGATCCAGCTTGTCCTCGGCCTTGCGGTGATCGTGACCATGATCGCCGTCTGGCTGTTCACGAAGGGCTTCCTGTCGCGCCAGATCTTCCTGGCGCTGGGCACGCTGCTGGTGATCCGCTACGCGTTCTGGCGCATCACCAACACGCTGCCGCCGCCCGCCGACCTGCCCGGCTTCATCGCCGGCGTGACGCTGTTGCTGGGCGAGCTCTACTGCGTGTTCTTCCTGGCGATGACGCTGCTGATCAACGCAGACCCGCTGAAGCGGCCGCGGCCGCGGCGCGTGCCCGACGAAGAGCTGCCGACGGTGGACGTGTTCGTCCCCTCCTACAATGAGGACCCGTCCATGCTGGCGCTGACGCTCTCGGCGGCGCGCGCCATGGACTACCCGCGCGACAAGCTGACCGTGTGGCTGCTGGACGACGGCGGCACCGACCAGAAGTGCTCCGACCGTGACCCGGAGAAGGCCGCCCAGGCGCGCCAGCGCCGCGCCACGCTGCAGGCGCTGTGCGCCGAAATCGGCGCGCGCTACCTGACCCGCGCCCGCAACGAACGCGCCAAGGCCGGCAACATGAACAACGGCCTGCAGCACTCCAGCGGCGAGCTGGTGCTGGTGCTGGACGCCGACCACGTGCCGTTCCGCGAGTTCCTGCGCGAGACGGTCGGCTATTTCGTCGACGATCCGAAGCTGTTCCTCGTGCAGACGCCGCACGTGTTCCTCAACCCGGATCCGGTCGAGAAGAACCTCGACACCTTCCGCTTCATGCCGAGCGAGAACGAGATGTTCTACTCGGTGACGCAGCGGGGCCTCGACAAGTGGAACGCGGCCTTTTTCTGCGGCTCGGCGGCGGTGCTGCGCCGCGCGGCGCTGGAGACCGCCGGCGGCTTCCACGGCGTGACCATCACCGAGGACTGCGAGACCGCCTTCGAGCTGCACTCGCGCGGCTGGCACAGCATCTATGTGGACAAGCCCATGGTCGCCGGCCTGCAGCCGGAGACCTTCTCCTCCTTCATCGGCCAGCGCACCCGCTGGTGCCAGGGCATGTTCCAGATCCTGATCCTGAAGAATCCCGCCTTCAAGCGCGGGCTCTCCTTCATGCAGCGGATCTCCTACCTGTCCAGCATGAGCTTCTGGTTCTTCCCGGTGCCGCGGCTCATCTTCATCTTCGTGCCGCTGGTCTACATCTTCTTCGACCTGCGCATTTTCGTGGCCACGGTGGACGAGTCGATCGCCTTCACCTTCACCTACATGATCGCCTCGCTGATGCTGCAGAATTACCTCTACGGCCGGGTGCGCTGGCCGTGGGTGTCGGAGATGTACGAGACGCTGCAGGGCATGTTCCTCGTGCGCGCCATCGGCGCGGTGGCGGTCAACCCGCGCAAGCCGAGCTTCAACGTCACCTCCAAGAACGACGTGATGGAGGAGGACCACCTGTCGGAGCTGGCCTGGCCGTTCTTCTTCCTGTTCGGCCTGCTGGCGCTGGCGATGGTGGTGGTGATCTACCGCTTCTTCACCGAGCCGGGCGTGTCGGCGGCGATGATCATCGTCGGCCTGTGGAACGCGCTCAACCTGATGATCGCCGGCGCCTGCCTCGGCGCCGTGGCCGAGCGGCGCACGCCGGAGCGCCCGCCCTCGCTGGACATTGAGCGGCGCGGCGTGCTGGTGCTGGGCGGCGAGAAGATCCCGGTGATGATCGACAACGTCTCCAGCGGCGACTGCGTCATCCGCCTCATGGGCGAGAAGCCGGTGGACCTGCCGCCGGGCGATATCCCCGGCCGGCTGCTGATCCAGCCTGTCGGCGCGCTGCCGGCGCGCGACAGCCTGCCGGTGGTATTCTCGGCCCAGGAGCGCCACGGCGACCAGGGCGCCTATCTGGTGCGCTTCGCGGCGCTGGAGCCGCGCCATTACGCCGTGCTCGCAGACCTGATGTACGGCGACCGCACGGCGCTGGCGAAATGGCTCGACAGCCGGCACATGCACATGGACCTGTTCCGCGGCACCGCGCTGATGATGAAGTGGGGCGTGGTGGGCCCGTGGCGCGCGATCAGCTATGCGCTGAAAGGGCGGACGAAGCCGGCGCCGGAAACGGCGGACGCTCCCGCGCCGTCCGGCGCGCCGCGCGAGCTGGCCAGTCCGCCGGAACGGCTGCGCGACATTGCGACGGACCCCGCCTCCGTCCTCTCGGCCAGGTGAGGGAAAAGATGAGCAAGAACGCCCTGCGCCGCCTGACCGCGCTGCCCGGCCGGCTCGCCGCCGCAGCCGGCGCGACGGCGGCCGGCGTGGCGCTCGCGGCGCTTGCGCTGGCGTCCGCCGCCTCCGCCCAGGGGCTGCTCGGCGCGCCGCCCGCCACGGAGCAGGCCCGCCCTTCCGCCAGCGACGCCCTGCTGGAGACGCGGCCGCCGGCACCCGCCGCGCCCGCCGCCCAGGACAGCGGCCGCCCGGCCGCGCCGCCGCCGCTGCTGCAGGGCAGCCGGCCGGTGTTCGGCGTGCCGCCGAGCGGCGTTCCCGGCCAGCGCATCCGCTCCTTCCTGCCGCGCGGCGAAGCGCAGGAGAGCCCGGAGCGCGCGCCGCGCGTGCCCACCACGGACGCGGCTCCCGGCGGCCCCGGCGTTCCCGCCGGCGCCTATCTGCGGCGCATGCCGGTGAACCTGCACGGCTACCGCCTGCGCGGCGAGATCGACGCCACCGAATGGCCGGTCTACCTGACCGACGCCGAGGCGCGCTCGCGCCTGCAGTTCCGCGTCAGCTACCTCACCGCCATCTCGGTGATGCCCGAGGCCTCGGCGCTGACGCTGATCGTCAACGACGTGGCGGTGGGCCAGACCATCCTGCAGGCGCCGAGCGGCGCCCGCCAGGCGGTGTTCGACATTCCGGCCGATCTGGTGCGTCCGGGCTGGAATTCGGTCCGCATCACCGCGGACATGCGCCACCGCGTGGACTGCTCGCTCGGCGCCACCTACGAGCTGTGGACGCAGCTTGATCCGGCCAACACCGGCCTGCTGGTTTACGGAACGCCGCCGCGGGCGATGGACGTGGCCGACGTGGCGTCGCTGTCGCCGGACAGTTTCGGCGCCTTTCCGGTGCGGGTGATCCTGCCCGGCCGCACCACCCTGGAGGGCATGAACCGGGTGATGGCGGCGGTGCAGGCGGTGGCGCTGCGCGCGCGCTACCTGCAGCCGGTGGTGGACGTGGGGCCAGCCGCCGACGGCGACGCCGGCATGAACCTGCTGGTGGGCGTCTACCGCGACATCGCCGCGCAGCCGGGGCTGGAGATGCTGGGCGCGGTGAACGGACCGCGGGTCGTGCTGCTGCCGGGCGCCAACGGCCGGCGGCCGACGCTGGTGATCACCGGCCAGACCGCCGACGACCTGCGCGAGGCGCTCGAGCTCGCCGGCCGCAATGATCCGCCGCGCGGCGCGCCGCCGGGCCTGGCGGCGCTGGCGAACTACCGCGGCCTGAGGGTTGAGGGCTCCGAGCGCATTCCCCTGAGCCGCCTCAACATTCCCAGCATCGAATTCAACGGCCGCCTGTTCCGGGTGTCGTTCGACCTGGTGCTGCCGCCGGATTTCTACACCTCCGATTACGCCAAGGTGCTGCTGCGGCTTGACGGCGGCTATGTCGCCGGTCTTGGCCCGGAGCCGCAGATCTCCATCAGCGTCAACGGCCAGGACGCGGCCACCACCGTGCTGTCGCGGCGCGACGGCGAGGTGTTCCGCCGCAACGAGATCCCCTTCCCGCTCGGCCGGCTGCAGCCCGGCTTCAACCGGGTGGAGATCCTGGCGCGCGTGCCCTCCCCGGCCGACCGCGCCTGCGACCCGGTGGCGATGATCGGCGCGCCCAAGCGCTTCCTGTTGCTGGACACCAGCGAGATCGTCATCCCCACCCTCGCCCGCATGGCGGAGATGCCCAATCTCGCCGTCACCACCTCCTCGGCCTTCCCGCTGACGCTCACCGACGGCGGCCGGCTGTTCCTGCCGTCGCCGGACCGGCATTCGGTGGGCGCCGCGGCCACCATCGCCGCGCAGATGGCGCTGGCCGCCGACCGGCAGCTGAAGCTGGAGGTGATGGTGTCGCCGCCGGCGGACAACGACCTCTCGGCCGTGGTGGTGGCGCCTGTCGGCGCGCTTTCCGACCAGACGCTGCAGGCGGTGAACCTCTCCCCCGCCGCGCTGAAAGGCGCGTGGGAGTCGCGCAAGACGCCAGCCCCGCCCCCTGCGGCGCCGGCGGCCTACAGCCAGCTGGCCCGCCAGCGCGCCGCGCTCACCCGCAACCTGCCCGGCTACTGCACCATGACGCCGCTGTCGGCGCGGCCGCAGGAGCCGGCGACGGCTGACGCCCAGACCGCGGACCATGCGGCGCGCGCCGGCGTCTCCGTGGACGCCACCCAGCTGCCGGAGCGCGACCTGCTGGCCCAGTGGAACGAGAACATCTACGGGCGCACCAGCCTGTTCGCCCAGGTGCGCGACCTGGTGGAGGCGATCGCCGCGGTGGGCGCGCGCATGGCCAGCGAAGCCGTGTCGCTGGCGGGCTTGGGGGACCGCCACGCGCCGCACGCGGCGCCGGCCGCCACCTCGCTGGTGATGGCGCAGCGGGTGCTGTCGGCGCGCCCGGGCTCGGCGCTGGTGGTGGTCACCGGCCCCAACGGCGAGGACCTGGCCAGCGCGGTCCACTGCCTGGTCTCGCCCCAGGTGTGGGCCCAGGCGCAAGGCCAGCAGACCTTCCTCGACGCCGCCAACGGCGACGTGACCACGGTGGAGCCGACCCAGATCACATTTATGCCAACGACAGTTTTTTCACTGGTCAACGCCAGGCTGGTGGCGGCCAGCTGGCTGTCGCACAATCCCGCCATCTATGTGACGGCTTCCGTGCTGGTCGCCGCCTTCCTTGGCGGCGCGACCGCATGGCTGCTGCGCAACGTCGGACGAAAGCAATGATCGACAAGGGCTTCCAGTGGCATCGCCTGTTTCCGGGAGCGCGCCTGCGGCGGCGCCCGCGACCAGGCGCGCTGGCGCGCGCCGGCCTCGCCGCCGGTCTCGCCGCGGCGCTGGCGCTCGCCGCTTTCGCCGGCGCGGAGATGACCATGGCCCAGGACCGGCCGGCCCCCGCCCAGGGCGGCGAAACGGCCGCGCCCGCGGCCGCGGCGCTGCCGGAACTGGAGCTTGACGACCGGGTGATCCCGCTCGGCGGCGCACTGAAAAATCCCGAGCTGTGGGCGGCGTTCAAGGCCCGCTTCGTCACGGACCAGGGCCGCGTCGTCGACACCGCCAACGGCATGATCAGCCACAGCGAAGGTCAGGGATACGGCATGCTGCTGGCGGTGGCCGCCAACGACCGCGAGGCGTTCGAGCGCATCTGGGGCTGGTCGCGCGCCAACCTGATGGTGCGGGACGACAAGCTGCAGGCCTGGCGCTGGGATCCGGACAAGCGTCCCGGCGTCGGCGACATGAACAACGCCACCGACGGCGACATCCTCACCGCCTGGGCGCTGGCGGAGGCCGGCGAATACTGGAACAACGAGGCCTACAAGGTGGAGGCGCGGCGCATCGCCGTCGAGGTCGGCCGCAAGACCGTCCTGTTCAAGACCCGCTGGGGCGCGCTGCTGCTGCCGTCCGTATACGGCTTCGGCGCCGAGCAGCGGCCGGACGGCCCGGTGGTCAACGTCTCTTACTGGGTGTTCCCTGCCTTTCCGCGGCTGTATCTCGTGGCCCCGGAGATCGACTGGAAGGGCGTGAGCCGCACCGGCATGGAGCTGCTGGCCAAGAGCCGCTTCGGCGCGGCGCAGCTGCCCACCGAGTGGATCTCGGCCAGGTCGTCGACGCTGAAACCGGCCGAGGGCTTTCCCCAGAACTTCGGCTACAACGCCATCCGCATCCCGCTGTACATGGCCTGGGCCGGCCTTGGCGGCCGCAGCGACTATGAGCCCTATGTGCGGATGTGGTCCGGCAGGCGCGCCGCCGGCGTGGTGGACACGCGCACCGGCGTCACCCAGGCGATGGGCGAAAGCGGCTACGACGCCATCGCGGCGCTGACGCTGTGCGCGGTCAACGGCGAGCGCGTGCCCGCCGACTTCCTGCAGCCCCGCGCCCACGAGAACTACTATCCGGCGATCCTGCACCTGCTCTCGGTGGTCGCGGTGCAGATGCGCTATCCGCAATGTCTTGGGGAGAACAGACGATGAGCGCGCTGGCCGTCGCCTCCTCGCGGACCAGCCCCCGTCGCGCCCGCGCGGCGCGGCGGCTCGCCCGGCCGCTGGCCCTCGCCTGCCTCACGCTCGGCGGCTTCTGCGAACCGGCGGCGGCGCAAACCCCGCCGGCGACGCTGCTGCGCCAGGCTCCGGCCTCCCAGGCGGGAGCGGCCGGCGCGGGCGCCGCCCCCGACGCACCGACGGTCAAGGCCGGCCAGGGCGCCCCGGACGCGCGCGCCGCCGACGCGGCCGACGGGCGCGTGGTCACCCGTCAGGGCGCGGAGCCGGACACCTCCGCCCTGCGCTATTACGTGCTCAGCCGCCAGAAAGAACGCGCCGACGCAGAGCTGCGCCGCCTGCAGCGCCTTTATCCGGGCTGGACGCCGCCAAAGGAGATTTTTGACGCAGCCGAACCGGCGGCCGGCGACGAGGAGCCGTTCTGGGCGCTGTTCGCCGCGGACCGGCTGGACGAGCTGCTGGCGGCCATCGAGGCGCGCCGCAAGGCCGAGCCCGGCTGGCGGCCGTCGCGGGACCTGGCCGCCAAGGTGGCGCGCAAGGTGCTGCGCCGCGACATTGAGAAGGCCTCCAGCGAGGGCAAGGAGAAGCTGGTGCTGGCCGCCCTGCAGGACTCCGGCCTCGACGTGCGCGATCTCGAGCTGGACCTGCTGTGGCTGGTGGCCGCCGCCCAGGCCCGCTCCGGCCAGCCGGAGAAGGCGATGGAGACCTACCGCCTGATCATGTCCGGCGACTACAGCACGCAGGAGCGCATCGCCACCATCCAGAAAGCCATGACCGTGCTGCCCATGGAGCAGGTGGACGAGCTGGCGGCCATGGCGCGGACGGTGAACGGCGTCAGCGAACTGGAGCCCATCGCCATCGACCTGATCCGCGCGCGCATCAGCGCCTTCCTCAAGGAGGAGCGCAAGACGCCGCTGCCGGCGGAGGAAATGCAGCGCTTCGAGGAATACGCCCGCGCCAGCGAGGACCCGGAGCAGTCCGCTCTCGTCGCCTGGTACTACTACAACCAGAAGGACTACCGGACCGCCTATGAGTGGTTCAAGCAGAGCATGGCCAAAGGCGGCGACGCCATGGTCGCCCACGGCCTCGCCCTCACCCTCGTCAACCTGACCATGTACCGGGAGGCGGAAGAGGTCGCCTACGCCTGGCGCAACGCGCTCATCAACAACATGATCCTTTACATCGACATTCTCGAGCGCGACCTGACCAAGGCGATCCCGCCCTATATCGAGCCGGAGCGGCTGGCGCGCTACGGCCAGGTGACGATGGAGCTCACCTCCGGCGAGGGCGCCCAGGCGCTGGCCTGGTACGCCTACAACTCGTGCCAGTATGACGTGGCGCTGCAGTGGTTCGAGCGGGCGATGGCGTGGTTCCCGAAAGAAGCCACGGCCTATGGCTACGCCCTGGCGCTCGACAGGATGAAGGATCGCAAGACCCTCGCCGACGTCATCAACCGCTACGACGGCCTGTTCTACAAGGTGGTGGAGCTGGTGTTCCCGGACGGAACGCTCAAGCCGCCGACGCCCTGCGACCTGGCGGAGCGCCAGCAGGCGGAGCAGCGCTCGCGCAGGCGCAACCGCCAGACGGCCGAAACCGCCGCCGCCCGCCCGGGCGACAACGCCGCATGGCCGGTCCAGGGGCAGATCCAGGGGCAGATCCAGGATCCGCGCCAGCAGGTCCTGGCCGGCGCCGGGCTGCGCGGCTCGCTGCCGCGCGTGCCGACGCCGGACGCCAGCCTGCCCGCCGGCGTCACCCTCAATCCGGCGCTCCAGCAGCAGCCGCAGCAGGCCTATCCGGCCCAGCCGAAGCTGACGGCGAAGGAGTTCCCCATCAGCGTCAACCCGGCCAATCCGTTGCGCTTCCCGGGCGTCGGCCCGGGCGCGGTGGTGGGCGCGCCATATCGCGTTCCGGCGCCGGGCTATCTGGTGGAGCCGGTGCGGGGCCCGTGGCCGCTGGTGGCGCGGCGGGTGCCGGGCGTCGGCCCCATGCCGTACGAGCGCCATGGCTTCTCGCTGCTGCCGGGCTGGAACGGCGTCACCGCGCCGACCACGCCGAACTACGCCACCCAGCCGGCGCCGTCGGGCACGCTGTGGGCCGACCAGCGCCACGCCGACCAGTACATCGGCGGGCGCTGAGCGCGCATGCAGGAAACGGCGTGTTAAGGCTGTCCGGCGACAATGCCTCCGCGTTTCGCGCGTCCGCCAGGGGCAGGAGCGCGGCCAGGGCGCATGCTGCCCGGAAAGCGTCCAGACACCCGCTTTTTCCGCAGGCGGCGCCATGTTTTCGCAAGTGACGGCGGGGATCCCGCGCCCCGGGCGGCTCCTTCGCGATTTCCGGACGGATGCTGAATGACTCGCGTTACCCAAGCGCAGACCATGCCGGCCACCGCGGGCGCCATCGCCGCGCGCCCGGGCGGGAGCCGCGAGCGCCTCACCGAACGCCTCATCGTGCGCCTCATCCTGCGCCTCATGGCGCGCGCCCTGGAGCGCCTGGCTGCCGCCGCGCGGGCCATGCGCCCGGGACCGCTGGCGCTGGCCGCGCTGACGCTGGCCGCGGCCGTGGCGCCGGCTTTCGCCGCATTTACGGACGCCCGGGCGCGCACGGCGCCGGCCAGCGCCGCGCTGGCGTCGCTGCCGCCTTCGGCAGGGCAGGTGCTCTCCGTGCAGGAATGGGGCGAGGGCCCGCATGCCGGCCAGCGCATCACCTTCTCGGCCGGCGAGCCGTTCCGCAACCAGCTGCTGGTCACCGCCGGCCCTGCGCCATCGCCGAAACAGACGGCCGCGGAGCTGCGGGACATGTTTCCGGGGATCGGCATGGCGGTGGTTCCGGGGCGCACCGTGCGCAGCGCGCTGGGCCCGCTGAAACTGGCGATCGGCGCGCCCTCTGACGGCGGACGCTGCCTTTACGCCTGGGGCCAGGCCAGCGCCCTGGCCGGCCTCGCCGGGGGGCGCGCGCCCGTCACGGTGCGCCTGCGCCTGTGCAGCCGCGCCGCCTCGCTGGACCAGCTGGCCGACATCGCGCGACAGCTGGCGCCCGGCGACGGCGACGGCGACAGCGGCGTGAGCGGCCTGCCGCCAGTCCGCCAGGCGCCGCCCTTCATCCCGGAGCGGGCGATCGCGGAGGAGGCGTTCATCCCGGCGACGGCGACCCAGGTGGCGCAGTGGTCCGGCGGGCGCGGCGGTCCGCTGCTCGGCCGCGGACCGCTGCTGGGCCGCGGGCCGCTGCTTGACCGGCGGGGCGGCAATCCGGGCGGCATCATCGGCCTGCTGCGCGGCTACCGCCGCACCGATCCCATCACCACCGGCCCCAACGTGCGCAAGCGCGCGGCGCCGGCGCGGACGCGCCGGCCCGCCGCCGCCGCCCAGACGCGCCGCGCCAGCAAGCCGGCCGCGCGCGCCAGCAGGCCCGTCCGGCAGGACGACACGCCGCGCGACGCCATGGAAAGGCGCCCCGCGACGGCGCAGCCGCCGGCGCCTCCGCCCGGCTATCAGGCCCCTGGCGGCGCCCGTTATCTCGGACCCACGCCCGGCGCGACTCCCGTGGCGCCGGAGGGGCCAAAGGCCGGAGCGGTCCCCGCTTCGCCGCTGGTCAACACCCCGCCGGTGCCGCGCCCGCCCCAGCCCGGAACGATGGTCGCGCCGACGCCAACGCCGGCGCCCGCCGCGCCGCAGCCCTCAATCCATGGCCTTGATCCGTCGCTGCCCGCCCGGGCGCTGCGCGGCCCCGGCGGCTAGGCGCGCCGGCGGCGCGCATGAGCCCCGTACGCGCGCGGCTCCGGCCGCGCCCCGGGCGGCCCGGTTGCGGCGCAGGGGCGGATCAGTCCGGCCGCGCGCCCTTCCCGTCCAGATAGGTGACGATCCGATCGACGCTGGCGCGGATGTCCATCGCCAGCGCGTCCCGGGCAGCCTCCGGGTCGCGGCGCCCCAGGGCGTCGATGATCAGGAGATGGGCGTGGCGCTGGCGCGGGGCGCGGGGCGGATAGTCCCGGAAGGCGTTCATGGTCGGCCCGCACTGCAGCCACAGGTTCTCAACCAGATGCAGCAGCACCGGCATGCGGGCCATGCCGCACAGGGCGTGATGAAAGCGCCCGTTCACCGCCAACATGCCAGCGGCGTCGCCGCGCTCGGTGGCGTCGCACAGGGCGTCATGAATGGCCTGCAGGCGCGCCACTTCCTCGGGGGTGGCGGTGAGAGCCGCGCGGGCGGCGACCTCCCCTTCCAGCAGGATGCGCACTTCGGAGATGTCGCGGTAGCGGGCGGCGTCCATCACCGGCACGCGCACCGAGCGGCGGTCGATCTGGAACAGCGCCTGCTCGGACACGAGCCGGCCGAGCGCCTCACGGATCGGCGTGGCGCTGATCCCGAGCTCGGCGCTCACTTCTTTCAGCTTTATTTTCTGCC
The DNA here is from genome assembly GCF_042432745.1 of Camelimonas abortus. Taxonomy (NCBI): domain Bacteria; kingdom Pseudomonadati; phylum Pseudomonadota; class Alphaproteobacteria; order Hyphomicrobiales; family Chelatococcaceae; genus Camelimonas; species Camelimonas abortus. Next base: position 1,884,971 of record NZ_JBHLWR010000006.1, read on the forward strand.
CTGGCTTGTACCGACCGGCCATCAGCTGCCTGCGAAAGTGCCTGTAGGCCTGCATGGCGAGGCTTTCGGTGCGGACTCCTCCCTGGCGGGCCGTTTCCATATCCATGGCGACGCTTGCTGGCTTTTATATATTTTATAGAAGATGCAAATTCTCTCGCCAGGTTCAAGCAAAAAGAACGCAGGACAGGTTTAACAGCGGTCCGCGCGCGCCCCTGCGCCTGCGCAGACAGGCGCAGACGCGGTCATTTCACCGGCGAGGCCGCCGGCCAGGGAAGGGCGTTTCATCAGGCGGCGCCGCAATACGCGCGGCCCCCGGCGGCCGGCCGGAACATCCCGGGCCAGGACTGGCGCTGACGCCGTGACGGCGACGAAAGGACGACAGAAAAACACCCGGCCTGCGGGGCAGACCGGGCGGCGATTCGCATCACGGCGACTGGCGCGCGACCGGGCGGAGCGCTCCGGCCGCAGGCGGCGTGCGCAACCGGACGGATCAGCGACGGCGGAAGTTGCCGCCGCGCTGCGGCGGACGGCCGCCGGGACCGCCGGGACGCTCATCCTTGTGGCGGTAGACGAGGCGCGCCTTTTCGAGATCGTAGGGCGACATTTCGACGGTCACCCGGTCGCCGGCGAGCGTCTTGATGCGGTTACGCTTCATCCGCCCGGCGGTGTAGGCGATGACTTCATGGCCGCCGTCCAGCTGGACGCGGAAGCGGGCGTCCGGCAGGATCTCGGTCACGAGACCTTCAAATTCGATCAGTTCTTCCTTGGCCATACAGGTTCTCGCATCATCTGGGCGGCGCTCCGCCCCTCGCATCCGCCCGGAACCGGCCTGACGGCGCATGCAAACGACATTGACGATCTGACGGGCGGCGGAGCCGTCGCGGCGCGCCATGACAGGGCTGCGGGGCGGCGGCGGGCGGTTCCGCGCCATCGGAGCGTGCCTGCGCCTGCAGCATGCGCGACAGATGGCGACGCCCTCGTGCTCGCCGCTTATATGGCGCAGATCGCGCGCGATATAAAGGGCCTGCAAGAGGCGTGCGGATAAAATATCCGGCCTGTGGCGGGCCGGGCTCCCTGGAAATTTGGCGAATGCGCCTGTAGGGGGACGCCGGACGCGCAAGCGCGGGCGCCGGCGCGCGCCCCTTCGCGCCCCGCAGCGCCTTCGCGCCCTGCCCGCGGGACCTGGAGTCCCAATGCCACCCGGGCATGACGGCGTGGTGCTGGAGCGGAAGCGGGCGCCGGCATGCGGACGCGCCTGCCGGAGGCGGAGACCGGCGCCGCGCTGCGGAGCCGCGGCGCAGCGCTCGAGGCGCAGGAGCAGCGGCCATGGCGCGGCCCGGACCATTTCCGCGCAGGCGGGAGCCGCGCGACACAGCCGGAACCAACGCCGCCGGCTCCCGCCGGTCCGGGCGCCAGCGCCGGGCGCCCTCCCCGCCCTGTAACCCGCCAGCCGGTGTGGGGACCGACATGCGAGGGGCGGCCCAGGACGGCGGCGCCGGACGGCGAGGTCCACCATTCGCGCGGCCCGTGCAGCGGGGAGCGCTGACGGCGGGAGACCCGTCGCCAGGACCGCGACGCCCTGGCGTTAATGGTCCAGCTTTTCCTGCGCCGGCGTCCCGTCTCCCCCGGCCGTTCGCCCGGCGCGCTCCTCCGGCCAGGAATGCGCGCCCTGGTCCCGTCAGCCCTGGCGCGCAGCCGGATCCTGGCGCGCGGCCGGATCCTGGCGCGCGGCCAGGAAACATGCGGGCGAGGGCCACGCCCCAGGCCGTCACGCCCCGGGACTGACCCGGGCGTCCATGCCCTCCGGAACGGCGCCGGGTGATGGCGCCGGCCGCACGCGACGCCCGCCTCATGCGCGACCCCGGGCCGCCCGGCCACATCAGACCGGGCGCCAGGCCCGTTGCGTCCCGGACATACGGCCCCGCCCGCTCCGCGCGTCCCCGCCCAGACCCTGCGCCGGCCCCGCGGCGGCCATGAGCGGATCAGCTGCGTCCGGTCGCGGCGCCAGCTCCGGCCGCGCCAGAACGACAGGACCGGCGACATGGCGCGCCGGTCCTGTCCGCCAGGCGAGAGCGCCTGCCCGCGCAAGCGGGCGTGAAGTCAGGCTGACTGCAGACTTCCCGCCGCCGGCTTGCCGGTGCGCCGGTCAATCTCGACCTCGAACGCCACCTTCTGCCCCTCAACCAGACCTCTCATGCCCGCCCGCTCAAGAGCGGTGGCGTGGACGAACACGTCCTTGCCGCCAGAGTCCGGCTGGATGAAGCCATATCCTTTCTGTTCATTGTACCATTTGACGGTGCCAGTCTGCATTCGTGGTCCTTTCGATCCATCTGCGGCAAAAACCACCGTCGGCGGGCGAACATGACCATTAACAGCCCAACAAACAGGCGGCCGCACGACGTAGACAATACTGCGACAACCAAAACTGACCGTCACGATCAGCATGTATTTTTTAGAATCATATCCGCCACAATTCAAGCAATATTTTGTATAACGACGCGCAATACTTTGCCAGCCAGAGCGGGGCGCGGCGGCGCCGGCGCCGGGCCATGCGCCGGCGTTTCTTGCCCCCTGGCCAAACGCTTGCTAGAGCCACCCTGGGAAATGGCCGGCGGAAGCCCGTGCGGGCGGCGCCGCGTCCGGCAGGAGGGATGGCATGACGTTCCGAAAGACGCTCGCAGTTACTTTCGCCGCCCTGGCGCTGCTGGCCGGGAAAGCTTACGCGCAGCAGCCGGAGCTCTCCGGGGAGGTGCGCGTCGGCGAGCTGAACTCCTATTCAACCCTGCCCTCCTTCACGGAGCCCTATCGCAAGGGCTGGCAGCTGGCGGTGGAGGAGATCAACGCTTCCGGCGGGATTAACGGCCAGAAGCTGGTGGTGATCTCCCGCGACGACGGCGGCAAGCCGGCCGAGGCGCTCACCGTGGCCAACGAGCTGGTCTCCCGCGAAAAGGCGGTGATGCTGGTGGGCGGCTTCTTCTCCAACGTCGGCCTCGCCCTCAGCGACTTCGCGAAGCAGAAGAAGATCGTCTACATGGCCGCCGAGCCGCTCACCGACGCCATGGTCTGGGAGCGCGGCGACAGGCACACGTTCCGCCTGCGCGCCTCCAACTACATGCAGGCCAGCATGCTGGCCGAGGAGGCCGCGAAACTGCCGGCGAAACGCTGGGCGGTGATCGCCCCCAACTATGAGTACGGCCAGTCGGCCGTCGCCGTGTTCAGGAAGCTGCTGTCGGAAAAGCGCCCGGACATCGAATGGGTGGCCGAGCAGTGGCCCCCCCAGGGCAAGATCGACGCAGGTCCGGTGGTCCAGGCCATCCTCGCCGCGAAGCCTGACGCGATTCTCAACGTCACCTTCGGTCCGGACCTGGTGAAGCTGGTGCGCGAGGGCAACGCCCGCGGCCTGTTCCGCGACAGGGCCGTCGTCAGCTTCCTCACCGGCGAGCCGGAATATCTCGATCCCCTGAAGGACGAGGCCCCCCAGGGCTGGATCGTCACCGGCTATCCCTGGTACGACATCCGCACGCCCGAACACGACGCCTTCCTCAAGGCCTACCAGGCCCGCTTCAACGACTATCCGCGCCTCGGCTCGGTCATCGGCTACAGCGCCATGCACGCGGCGGCCGCCATGCTGCGCAAGGCCGGCTCCACCGAGACCGGGAAGCTGATCGAGGCCGGCCGCGGCCTGCAGGTCGTCACGCCGTTCGGCCCCATCGTCTTCCGGCCGGCGGACCACCAGTCGACGCTCGGCGCCTATGTCGGCGTCACCGGCGTGCGCGACGGCCGCGGCGTGATGCTCAACCCGCAGTACCGCAAGGGCGAGGACTACCTGCCGTCCGAAGCCGAGGCGGCGAAGCTGCGCCCGGCCGACTGAGCCTCGCGCCGCGGCGCCCGGCGGCCACGACAACGCCACGACAACGCCTGTACTGAAGCGGGGACCGGCGATCATGAGCTTCTGGCTCGCCCAGTTTCTGACAGGACTGGCAAGCGCCGCCTCGCTGTTTCTGGTGGCGTCGGGCCTGTCGATCATTTTTGGCGTCACGCGGGTGGTGAACTTCGCCCACGGCGCCTTCTACATGCTTGGCGCCTATGTGGCCTGGTCGCTCACCGAGCGGCTGGAGGGCGCCGCAGGCTGGTGGGCCGGCGTGCTGCTGGCGGCGGCGCTGGTGGCGCTGGCCGGGGCGATGGTGGAGGTGCTGGCGCTGCGCCGCATCTATCACGCGCCGGAGCTGTTCCAGCTGCTGGCCACCTTCGGCGTCACCCTGATCGCCGCCGACCTGGTCGTGATGCTGTGGGGGCCGGACGAGCTGGTGGGCAGGCGCGCGCCGGGCCTCACCGGCTCGGTGGAGATCGCCGGCCAGATGATCCCCGCCTGGGACCTGTTCCTGATCGTGCTGGGGCCGGCGACCCTGGCCGGCCTGTGGCTGCTGTTCAACCGCACGCGCTGGGGCGTGCTGGTGCGCGCCGCCACCCAGGACCGGGAGATGGCCGCCGCGCTCGGCGTCAATGAAAAATGGCTGTTCACCGGCGTGTTCACGCTGGGAGCCTTTCTCGCCGCCCTGGCCGGCGCGCTGCAGCTGCCGCGCGAATCGGTCAACCACCACATGGACATGCGCATCATTGTCGACGCCTTCGTGGTGGTGGTGATCGGCGGGCTCGGCAGCATTCCCGGCGCCTTCGTCGCGGCGGTGCTGGTGGCGCTGCTCAACGCCTTCGGCATCCTGCTGTTTCCGAAAATCTCCCTGGTGATCATCTTCCTGGTGATGGCGGCGACGCTGGCGGCGCGGCCGTGGGGGCTGCTGGGCCGGCCGCAGGCGGCGCAGCGCGGAGCCGGCGAGGCGCCGGCGCGGCCGTGGCGGCCGCTGGGCGCGCCCGGGCGGCTGGCCATGGCGGCGGCGCTCGCCCTCGCCGCCGCCCTGCCCTTCGTGGCCGGCGACTATCTGCTGGTCGCCGCCACGGAGACGCTGGCGTTCGCCATTCTCGCGGTCAGCCTGCACTTCCTGCTGTCGGTGGCGGGGGTGGCGTCCTTTGGCCACGCCGCCTTCTTCGGCCTCGGCGCCTATGCGGTGGCGCTGGCGGTGAAGGCGCTGGGTTCCGGCATGCCGGCGGCGCTGGCGCTGGGGCTGCTGGCGGGCCTCGCCGGGGCGGCCGTGTTCGCCCTCGCCGCCATCCGCCTGTCCGGCGTCTACCTCGCCATGCTGACCCTGGCCTTCGCCCAGATCCTGTGGTCCATCGCCTTCCAGTGGGTGGAGGTCACCGGCGGCGACAACGGCGTTCTGGGCCTGTGGCCGGAAGGCTTCGCCAGCGAGCCGGCCGGGTTTTACTGGCTCACCCTCGCCATCGCCACGGCGGTGACCGGCGTGACGCGCGCGCTCATTTTCGCGCCCTTCGGCTACGCGCTGCGCGCGACGCGCGATTCCGACGCGCGCGCCGCCACCATCGGCCTGCGCCCCGGCCTCATGCGCTGGCTCGCCTTCGTGGTGGCCGGCGCGGGGGCCGGGCTGGCCGGGGCGCTGTTCGCCTTCCTCAAGGGCTCGGTGTTTCCGGACGTGCTCGGCATTCCGGTGTCGGTCGACGCGCTGGTGATGGCGCTGCTGGGCGGCGTGCAGACCACGCTGGGACCGCTGGTCGGCGCCGTCGCCTGGAAGGCGCTCTCCATCTGGCTGCTCAGCCAGACGCAGTGGTCGAAACTCGCCCTGGGAATCATTATCCTGTGCGTGGTTCTGGTCTTTCCGGGCGGGCTGGCGGGCGTGGCGGGCCAGTGGCGCGACCGGCGGCGCGCGCGGGGCGCGGCTCCCGCGGACAGGGGAGAGACTGCATGACCGGCGCGGCGCTGCTGCAGGCGCAGGGCCTGTGCAAGGGCTGGGGCGGCGTGCGCGCCGTGGACGACGTCAGCTTTACGGTGCGCGCGGGCGAGATCGTGGCGCTGATCGGCCCCAACGGCGCCGGCAAGAGCACCTGTTTCAACCTCATCAACGGCCAGCTGAAGCCTGACTCCGGCCGCGTGCTGCTGGCCGGGCGCGACATGACCGGCGCCAGCCCGGCGGACATGTTCCGCGCCGGCGTCGGCCGCACCTTCCAGGTGGCGGCCGTGTTCCGCTCCATGACGGTGCGGGAGAACGTGCAGACGGCGCTGGCCTCGGCGCGCCGGCGGAGCCTGCTTCCCTGGGGCGCCGGCCGCGACTTCGCCCGCGCCGGAGCGGAGCGGCTGCTGGCCCTCGCCGGCATGGCCGGCCACGCGGACCGCCCGGCGGCGGAGCTGGCCTATGGCGACGTGAAGCGCCTGGAGCTGGCCATCGCCCTCGCCGGGACGCCGCGGCTGCTGCTGATGGACGAGCCCGCCGCCGGCATGTCGCTGGCCGACCGGGCGGCGCTGATGCAGACGGTGAGCCGCCTCGTCCGCGAACAGGGAATTGGCGTCCTGTTCACCGAACATGACATGGAGGCGGTGTTCGCCCACGCCGACCGCATCCTGGTGCTGGACCGCGGCCGGCTGATCGCCAGCGGCGCGCCGGACGCGGTGCGCGCCAGTCCCGCCGTCCGCGCCGCCTATCTGGGCGACGGCGCGCTGTTCGCCCCCGGCGGAACCCAAGGAGACGCGCATGTCCGACCTGACGCAGGATGACGGCGCCCCCGCCGCGACGCCGGCCGCGCCCGCAGCCGCCGCCCGCGACGACGCCAGTCCCGACCCCGCCGCGGAGCGGCAGGGCCTGGTGGTGGAGCGGCTCAACGCCTGGTACGGCCAGGCGCACGCCCTGCGCGACGTCAGCCTCACGGTGGGACCGGGCGAGGCCGTCGTGCTGCTCGGACGCAACGGCGCCGGCAAGACCACGACGCTGCGCGCCATCATGGGCCTCACCCGGCGCAGCGCCGTGCGGCTCAGTTTCCGCGGCGCGGACATCGCGCCGCTGCCCGCCTTCGCCATCGCCCGCCGCGGCCTCGGCTACGTGCCCGAGGACCGGCGCATTTTCACCGACCTCACCCTGGACGAAAATCTGGAGGCCGGCCGCCAGCCGCCGCGCCCCGGCGCGCCGCAGTGGACGCCGGAGCGGCTGTTCGCGCTGTTTCCCAACCTCGGGCGCATGCGCGACCGGCCGGGCGGGGCGATGAGCGGCGGCGAGCAGCAGATGCTGGCCATCGCCCGCACGCTGATGGGCAACCCTTACATGGTGCTGCTCGACGAGCCCGGCGAAGGACTCGCCCCGCGGCTGGTGGAGGAGATGGCCATGGCCCTGCTGCAGCTGAAGCGCGAAGGGCTTGGCCTGCTGGTGGCCGAACAGAACCTGGCCTTCGCCCGCTTCCTCGCCGATCGGGTGCATGTGCTGGCCAGCGGCGAAACCCGCTTTTCCGGAACCATGGCCGGGCTGGACGCCGATCCGGCGCGGCGCGACGCGCTGCTGGCCGTGTGAGCGAAGCGCCTGGGGGGAAATTTTCGCCATGCGGACGGCCGCTGGCTGGAACGTCTCTATTTTACATCCCAAATGAAACTTTCATTTATTTGCACGGGTGATGGCGGGAAATTATTGAGTCCGGCCCTTCGCCTGTGCTACCCCACCCGGCGAAGGGCGCCGCCCGCGGCGCGGAGGCCGGCGCGCGCGAGACGCCGGCGTGTCATTCTGTACGTGGATGAGAGATGAGCAATTTCTATACGGAAAACGTCCTTGCCGTTCGCCACTGGAACGACACGCTGTTCAGTTTCCGCACCACCCGCAATCCCGGCCTGCGGTTCCGCAGCGGCGAGTTCGTGATGATCGGCCTGATGCAGGACAACGGCCGTCCGCTGCTGCGCGCCTATTCCATCGCCAGCCCCAATTACGACCCTGAGCTGGAGTTTTATTCGATCAAGGTGCCGGACGGGCCGCTCACCTCGCGCCTGCAGCACCTGCAGCCGGGGGACGAGATCGTCGTCGGCCGCAAGCCCACCGGCACGCTGGTGCTGGACAATCTGGAGAACGGCCGGAACCTGTACCTGCTCTCCACCGGCACCGGCATCGCGCCCTTCGCCAGCCTGATCCGCGACCCGGAGATTTACGGCCGCTATGACCGGGTGGTGCTGACCCATGGCTGCCGTTTCGTCTCCGAACTGGCCTATGGCGAGCAGCTGGTGCAGTCGGTGCTGGAGGACGAGTTTCTCGGCGAGGATGCGCGCGCCAAGCTGCTGTACTACCCCACGGTCACCCGCGAGCCGTTCCGCAACACCGGCCGCCTCACCCATCTGATGGAGAGCGGCAAGCTCTACGCCGACCTTGGCCTCGATCCGCTGTCGGCGGAGGAAGACCGGGCGATGATCTGCGGCAGCGAGCACATGCTGGCCGACCTGAAGGCCCTGCTGCTGGCCGCCGGCTTCACCGAGGGCAACAACGCCGAGGCCGGACAGTTCGTGGTGGAGAAGGCCTTCGTGGAGAAGTGACCTGAACCGGGCGGCCGGAGCCCCTTCCCCGGCGAACGGCGGGAGCCGCGCGCCCCGGCGGCCCCCCACGGGCGTCACGACGGCGACGGGCGAAGGGATGTTCCTTCGCCTTTCCTGTTCCGGGGCGCATCGCCGCCCATGGCGGCGACCGCCGGAAACGCTCCCGCAAACCGGGCGACGCCCCGCGCGCGAAGCGCCCGGACGGCGCAGCCGCCGGCGCCGCAAGGCGCCCCCCACGCGAAAGGCCGCGCGAACCGCGTCCGCCCTGCGCGGCGCAGCCGCCGGCCGGCCGCCCGGCGTCACGCCCGGAGCGCGGCGCGCATCCGCCCCTTCGCCTCCTCATATTGTCCGGCCAGTTCCGCGACCAGCTCCGCCACGGACTGCACTTTCGTCACGCCGGACACCGAATGGCCGGCGCTGCGGATGTCCACCCAGCGTCTGGGGCCGGGCGCCGGCGCGCCGCCGCCGAACATCTCGCGCGCCGTCTGCGGCGTCACCTGCTCGTCGAGCCGGTCCGGATCAAGTCCGGCGGCGATGATCGACGGGCGCAGCATGCTGGTGGGCAGGCCGGTGAACGCCTTCGTCAACACGACGTCGTCCATGTCCGAATCAACCAGCATCTGGCGGTAGGCGTCGTCGGCCATGCTCTCGCGCGTGCCGATGAAGCGCGTGCCCATATAGGCGAGATCGCAGCCCAGCGTCTCGGCGGCGAGCAGCGCGGCGCCGTCGGTGACGCCGCCGGCCAGCACCAGCGGCCCGTCGAACATCGCCCGCACCGCCCGCACGAAGGCGAAGCCGTTCATCCATCCGGTCTGGCCGCCGGCCCCGGCGGTGAGCAGCACCAGGCCGTCGGCGCCGGCCTCCAGCGCCTTCTCCGCGTGCTTCAGCGTGGCCACGTCCGCCAGCACCAGCGCGCCCACGTCGTGCAGCGGCTTCACCACCGCCGCCGGCGAGCCCACCGAGGTGATGACCATCTCCACCCGGTTGCGCGTCAGGCAGGCGAGATCCTCCTGCAGCCGCGGCTGGCGGATGATGAGGTTGGGGCACCAGGGCGCGTACGGGCCGTCGCCTTCGCGCACGCGGGCGGCGATCTCCTTCAGCCAGGCGTCGAGCTGCTCCGCGGAACGGGCGTTGGCGGTGGGAAACGACCCCACCACCCCGGCGCGGCAGGCGGCGACCACCAGATCCGGCCCGGAGACGCGCAGCATCGGCGCGGCGATGACCGGAACGGCCAGCCGGCCGCGAATCGCGGGATCCAGCATCGGTCAGCCCACCATGCGCTGCTGGCCGGCCCAGTAGCGGGCGCGCAGCACCTTCTTGTCCACCTTGCCCACGGCGGTCACCGGCAGCTGGTCGACGAACTCCACGCTCTTGGGGGCGTGAGGGCCGCCCTTCTTCTCCTTCACCAGCGCGACCAGCTCCTGTTCCGCGACGTCGGCGCCGGGCCTGAGCACGACCAGCGCCTTCACCGCCTCGCCCCACTTGCTGTCGGGCACGCCGATCACCGCCGCCATGGCCACCGCCGGATGGCTGGTGAGCACGTCCTCCACCTCGCGCGGATAGACGTTGAAGCCGCCGGTGACGATCATGTCCTTGGCGCGGTCGACAATGTAGAGGTAGCCGCGCTCATCGGCGCGGGCCACGTCGCCGGTGTGCAGCCAGCCGTGGCGGAAGGCTTCCTCCGTCTGCTCCGGCCGTTTCCAGTAATGGCCCATCACCTGCGGGGCGCGCACGCAGATCTCGCCGGGCTCGCCCACGGGCACGGGCTCGCCGTCGCCGTCGAGCAGCGTCACCTGGCAGCTGGACAGCGGGAAGCCGCAGGAGGCGAACAGCTCCGGACGCCTGCGGTCGTGGTCGGCCTTCGACAGCACCGATATGGGATAGCATTCCGACTGGCCGTAGAGCTGCGCGAACACGGGGCCGACGCGCTCCAGCGCCTCCTCCAGCCGCGTCGGCGACATGGGCGACGCGCCGTAAAGCACATATTCCAGCGACGACAGGTCCGTCCGGTCGAGCCGCGGATGGTCGAGCAGCACGTAGATCATCGTCGGCACGAACAGGGTGAAATTGACGCGCTGCTTCTCGATGGTCTCCAGCACCCGCTCGGGATCGAAGCCGCGCATCAGCGTGACCGAGCCGCCGCGCAGCAGCGTGGGGATCACCTTGGTGCCGGCCACATGGCTGATGGGCGCCACCGCCAGATAGCGCGGCGTCTGCGGCAGCTCGAAATCCGCCAGGATGCCGTTGGTGATCGCCGCGGCGCTGGCGTGGTCGCGCCACACGCCCTTGGACTTGCCGGTGGTGCCGCCGGTGTAGCCGATGACGCAGGAATCGTCGGGCCGGGCGAGATCACGCGCCGTCGTCGCGCCCGCGGCGGCGGCCGCGGCCATCAGGTCGACGCCATAGCCGGCGTTGCCGATGGTCAGCACGTGCCGCACGCCCGCCGCCTTCGCCGCCAGCTCGGCGCCGCGCGCGGCGTAGGTCTCGGCGTCCACCACCAGCACGCGAATGTCGGCGTCGGCCAGCTGGTCGAGATGATCCTCCAGCGAGCCCAGCGGGTGCAGCGGCGTGGTGCACAGCGCCGAGGCCTGGGCGGCCATGGTGAGGCACCAGGTCTCCCAGCGGTTGGAGGTCAGCACCGCCACGCCGGCGCCGCGCGGCAGGCCGAGCCCGGCCAGCACCGCCTGCATGCGTCCCATCATGTCGCGCACATGGGCGAAGGTGATTCCGCCCTGGTCGGTGACGAAGGCGATGCGGTCCGGATAGCGCGTCAGCGCGCGCAGCACCTGCGCGCCGACAGTCGGCGGCGTCTGAAGACAGCTCATGTTTCCCTCCCCCGCGGACGCCGGTTCGCCCGGCCCGCCCTGCGTTTTCCGAAAGTTGTCGCCTGGACGGCCGGGCATGGCAACCGCCTTGCGCGCGCGTCCGGCGGAAGCCGGCGAAGCGAAGACGCGGCCGCGCCGGCGTGCCACAATGGATCGCGACAGAGCTGACAGGGAGGATGGGAGAGCGGGCATGATCATCCAGCTGGACCGCATTGACGTCGCCGTCGCCGACGTGGCGGCGGCCGCCGCAGACTACGCCGCGCTGTTCGGTTTTCCGGCCATGGAGACGGGCCCTGGCCACGCCCGCTTCCGCCTGGCCAATGTGGACGTGCTGCTGCTGCCGGCGACGGGGGCCGCCGGCCTGGCCGGCCTCGCCTTCGGCGTCGCCTCGCTGGAGCGGGCGGCGCGGCTGCTGGGCAATCGCGACGTCGCCTTCACGCGCGTCGACGGCCCCGACGGCCCCGCCCTCCGCATCGGCCCGGAGCATGGCCAGGGCGCGCCGGCGCTGCTGGAGGAGAAGCCGGCGCGCGACACCCGCCGCGAGGCCGCCCCCGCCCTCGCCGGCGCGGCCGCCGTCACGGGCGTGGACCATGTGGTGTTCCGCTCCGCCAGCCTGCGGCGGGCCATGGCCTTCTGGGGCGCGCAGATGGGGCTCGACCTGCGCTTCAGCCGCCATTTCGAGCGCATGGGCGCGCGGGTGACGCTGTTCCGCTGCGGCGACATGAAGATCGAGATCGCCTCGCGCGAGGACCCGGCGAAGGCGGAGGCGCCGGACGAAGCCTGGGGCGTCTCGTGGCGCGCCGGCGACATTGCGGCGCTGAACGCGCGCCTGGCGCAGGAGGGGTTCGACGTCTCCGAAGTCCGCCGCGGGCTGCAGCCGGGCACGCAGGTGTTCACCATCCGCAACCGCACCCACGGGGTGGCGACCATCGCCATCGGCGCCGGCGAGGACGCCGCCGGCTGAGCCGCAGCCCCGACTGCGGCACGACGGCGCGACCGCCCCCCGCGGCGGCGACCGCGCCCCCCGGAATGGCGGCGGGTCTTCCCCGTTCTTCACAGCCGGCGGCGCGGCGCGCGGGGCGGTCCGCGGCGGTCGCCATGCGCCGCCTTTGCATGCGTCAACTTGCGCCGGCGCGACGCCGGGGCGGGACGATTATTGTCAAGCAAGTGTTAGATAGATATAGGACTTCCACCGGCGGCGGGGCGATCCTGCCCGCCTCACGCTACCCGCAATCCGGCCCGGGCGCGCGATCCTGACGGTCGCTTCGCCGGCCACAGACAGGAAATGCACCGTGAACGAGTTTCTCGCCAATGAGCCCGAAGACGTCGCGATGTTCCGCGAGACGGCGCGCCGTTTCTTCGAGCGTGAATGCGCGCCGCACGTCGACCGCTGGGAGGAGCAGGGCATCGTCGACCGTGACATCTGGTACAAGGCGGGCGAGTACGGCCTGCTCTGCGCCTCGATTCCGGAAGAGTACGGCGGCGCCGGCGGCACCTTCCTGCACGAGAAGGTTCTGGTCGAGGAGCAGGTGAAGGCCGGCGTCGGCGGCTGGGGCAACTCGGTGCACTCGGGCATCCTGGCGCACTACGTCCTCGGCTACGGCAATGAGGAGCAGAAGCAGCGCTGGCTGCCGAAGATGGCCAGCGGCGAGCTGGTGGGCGCCATCGCCATGACCGAGCCGGGCGCCGGCTCCGACCTGCAGGGCGTGAAGACCACCGCCCGCCGCGAGGGCGACGAATACGTCATCAACGGCCAGAAGACCTTCATCACCAACGGCCAGACCGCCAACCTGATCTGCGTGGTCGCCAAGACCGACCCCACCCAGGGCGCCAAGGGCATCTCGCTGATCATGGTGGAGACGGACAAGGTCCAGGGCTTCCGCCGCGGCCGCAACCTCGACAAGATCGGCCAGCACGCCGCCGACACCTCTGAGCTGTTCTTTGACGACGTGCGCGTGCCGGTGGCCAACCGCCTCGGCGAGCGCGAGGGCATGGGCTTCATCCACCTCATGCAGCAGCTGCCGCAGGAGCGCCTGATCATCGCCGTGCAGGCGGTGGCCTCCATGGAGCGCGCCTATGAGCTGACCTCGGCCTACGTCAAGGAGCGCAAGGCGTTCGGCAAGACCATCGCCGACTTCCAGAACACCCGCTTCAAGCTGGCCGAAGTGAAGACCCACGCCCGCGTCGCCCGCGCCTTCGTCGAGCACTGCACGGCGCTGGTGCTGGAGAAGAAGCTGGACGTCGAGACCGTCGCCATGGCCAAGTGGTGGACCACCGACACCCAGGGCAAGGTGCTCGACGAGTGCCTGCAGCTGTTCGGCGGCTACGGCTACATGCGCGAATATCCGATCTCCCGCATGTGGACCGACGCGCGCATCCAGCGCATCTACGGCGGCGCCAACGAGATCATGAAAGAGCTGATCGGCCGCAACATCTGACTGCGCGACGGGGGCGGAAAGGTTCAGGCGAAGAGCGTAAAGCCGGCCTGACGGGAGGCCCGCCCCCGCCCGCGGAGCATCCGGCGACGGCGCCCCCTCGCGCCGTCCGGCCCGGATGCGCGGCCCCGGGGCCCCGCGCCCGCGGGGCCGGTCAGGCCAGGACGGCGCAGGAGGCGCGCGCCCCTGCCCCCTGGCGATCGCGGCGACGCGACGGCGAGGCCATGGCCCCGCGCGCCGCCGCAGCCGCGCCCGGCGACGGCCGGACGCCACGCCCGACGCGCCCCCCCTTCGCGCCGGCGCAAGAAAGAAAGTCTTCGCTCCCTGACATGGTCAGGCTGCGAACGGGAGAGACCCCAGGACCGGCCGCGCATCGCTGCCTGCCCCTTCGCCGTCGCCCTGCGCGCGGCGTTGCGGCCGCATGACTCCTGCCCGGGTTCTCCGGACCGGCGCAGCAAGACACGCCAGTCCGGCGACGGGCGGCGATCCAGAGGGAACGATGAAAACCTTGAAACAGCGCCTCCTCGGCGCCCTGTGCGCGCTCGCCCTTGCGGCGCCTGCTTTCACGACCCAGGCCGAGGCTGAAGCCGGCAGGGTCTCCGACGACGTCATCCGCATCGTGGTGATGAACGACCAGTCGTCGGCCTATTCCGACACCTCCGGCAAGGGTTCGGTGGTGGCCGCGCAGCTCGCCATCGAGGACCATAACAAGATCGCCGCCGGCAAGCCGGTGGAGCTCATCTCCGTCGACCACCAGCTCAAGGTGGACGTGGCGCTGGCCCATGCCCGCAAGCTGATCGACCAGGACCGGGTCGACGCGTTCATGGACCTCGCCAATTCCGGCGTGTCCCTTGCCATCCAGCAGCTGGCCCGCGAAAACGACAAGATCGCCATTCACGTCGGCAGCGCCCACGCCGACCTGTACGGCAAGGCCTGCTCGCCCAACGGCGCGCTGTGGCTGTACGACAGCTATTCGCTGGCCAAGGGCCTCGCCAAGGCGCTGCTCGACAAGGACCATGACAGGTGGTTCCTGCTCACCGCCGACTACGCCTTCGGCCACGCCATGCAGGAGGACATGAGCCGCACCCTGCTGGAGAACGGCGGCAAGATCGTCGGCGCGGTGCGCGCCCCCATCGCCACCACCGACTACTCCTCCTACCTGATGCAGGCCATGGGCCAGGACGCCAACGTGCTCGCCCTGCTCAACGCCGGCGCCGACACCACCAACTCCATCAAGCAGGCGGCCGAATTCGGCGTCGCCGCCAGGGGCGTGAAGCTGGCCGTGCCGATCTTCACCGTCATCAACGCCCACGGCATCGGTCCGGAGCTGGCCCAGGGCGCCGTGTTCCTCGCCGGCTACTACTGGGACGCCGACGATGAATCGCGCGCCTTCGCCAAACGTTACGCCGAGCGCATGGGCCGCCCGCCGGCCCACACCCAGGCGGCGGTGTACAGCGCCGTCTCCCACTACCTGAAGGCCATTGACGCCGCCGGCTCCGACGACGCCAAAACCGTCATGGCCAAGATGCGCGAGCTGCCGATCAACGACTTCATGACGAAGAACGGCCGCCTGCGCGAGGACGGCCGCGTGATCCGCGACATGCTGCTGCTCGAGGTGAAGGCGCCCTCCGAGGTGAAGTCGGAGTGGGACCTGGCGAAGGTGATCCGCACCGTGCCGGGCGACGAGATGATCCGCCCGCTGGATGAAGGCGGCTGCGACCTCGTGAAGAAGTGACGGCGCAAGGCGCGGCGGCCCTCCGCCGCGCCGGCCGCTCCGCCGGAGCGGCCCTTCCCCCCGCAATACCGGGCGCGCGGCCGCCGCAGGCGCGCCGCCCGCGCCCGCCACCGCCGCCAGCGCATGACCGCAAGGCCCGCGCCGCCCGGCAGGAAGTCGAGTCATGACCCATCCGTCGATCCACGCAAAGCGCACCCCGGACAAGCCCGCCTACATCATGGCCTCGACGGGCGAGACCGTCACTTACGCCCAGCTCGAGGCGCGCTCCAACCAGGTGGCGCACCTGTTCCGCTCCCTTGGCCTGCAGGCCCAGGACCATGTGGCCTGGATGCTGGAGAACAGCGCCCGTTTCTATGAGGTGGCGTTCGGCGCCCAGCGCTCCGGCCTGTATCACACCGCCATCTCCACCCACCTGCAGCCGGACGAGATCGCCTATATCGTCGGCGACTGCGGGGCGAAGGTGTTCATCACCTCGGTGAAGTTCGCCGACCGCGCCGAAGAACTGCGACAGAAGCTCGCCCCCGACACGGTGTGCTTCATGATCGGCGGCGTGGCGCCGGGCTACCGCTCCTTCGAGGAGGCGGTGAAGGACATGCCGGTCACGCCGATCGCCGACGAGGTGACCGGCCACGACATGCTCTATTCCTCCGGCACTACCGGCAAGCCGAAGGGCGTGAAGAAACCGTTCGAAAACGCCCCGATCACGAAGCTGGTCGGCTTCCTGCACACGCTGATCGGCGAGATGTGCGGCGCGGACGAGAACACCGTCTACCTGTCGCCGGCGCCGCTGTATCACGCCGCGCCCATGCGCTTTAACATGATGATCATGTGCTACGGCGGCACCTCGATCATCATGGAGAAGTTCGACGCGGAGGAATTCCTGCGCCTGGTAGAGAAGTACAGGGTCACCTTCTCGCAGCTGGTGCCGACCATGTTCATCCGCATGCTCAAGCTGCCGGAGGAGGCGCGCAGGAAATACGACGTCTCATCGCTGAAGGCGGCGGTGCACGCGGCGGCCCCCTGCCCGGCCGACGTCAAGAAGGCGATGATCGACTGGTGGGGCCCGATCATCATCGAGTACTACGCCGGCTCCGAGGCCAACGGCATCACCCTCATCACCTCGCAGGAAGCGCTGGAGCGCCCCGGCTCCGTCGGCCGCGCCATTGTCGGCGAGGTCAGGATCGTCGGCGAGGACGGCGAGGAGGAGGCCCACGGCGACATCGGCATGGTGTATTTCGCCAACGGCCCGAAGTTCGAGTACCACAACGATCCGGAGAAGACCCGCAACGCCTATAATGAGAAGGGCTGGTCGACGCTGGGCGACGTGGGCTACCTCGACAGGGACGGCTACCTCTACCTGACGGACCGCAAGTCCTACATGATCATCTCCGGCGGCGTGAACATCTATCCGCAGGAGACCGAGGACGTGCTCATCGGCCATCCGGCCGTGTTCGACGCCGCGGTGTTCGGCGTGCCGAACCCGGAAATGGGCGAGGAGGTGAAGGCGGTGGTGCAGCCGGCCCCGGGCTACGAGGCCAGCCCGGAGCTGGCGGCGGAGCTGATCGCCTACTGCCGCTCGAAGCTTTCGCCGATCAAGTGCCCGAAGTCGATCGATTTCGATCCGGAGCTGCCGCGCACGCCCACCGGCAAGCTGATGAAGCGCATCGTCCGCGACCGGTACTGGCCGAAAGACGCAAAGGGTCCGGCGGCCGTCGCACGGTAATGCGCCGCGCCGCTGCGCGTAAAACCGTGAACATTGCGCGCGCCCGGGACATGTTCCCGGGCGTTGTGCTGTTCCGGCTGGCGGCCTGTTCTGTTCCGGCGGCGCGCAGGCGGCGGAAGCGGCGGCCGCGGACCCGCCATGACTGGGGCCGCCGCGACAGCGCCGCGCAGACGGGGGCGGATTCAATTGATTTCCGCCGCAACCACTTGCAACGGCGCGCCGTTCGTGCTGTCACGACTTCGCGAACATCCGGCCTGCTGGGTCAGACCCGATCGGGAGGGGACATCGAGTTATGACGCATCCATCGATTCACGCGAAAACGAACCCGGACAAGCCAGCCTACATCATGGCCTCCACCGGCGAGACCGTCACTTACGGCCAGCTGGAGGCACGCTCCAACCAGATCGCCCACCTGTTCCGTTCGCTCGGCCTGAAGGCCGGGGACCATGTGGCGTGGATGCTGGAAAACAGCGCCCGTTTCTATGAGGTGGCGTTCGGCGCCCAGCGCTCCGGCCTGTATCACACCGCCATCTCCACCCACCTGCAGCCGGACGAGATCGCCTATATCGTCGGCGACTGCGGGGCGAAGGTGTTCATCACCTCGGTGAAGTTCGCCGACCGCGCCGAAGAACTGCGCCAGAAGCTCGCCCCCGACACGGTGTGCTTCATGATCGGCGGCGTGGCGCCGGGCTACCGCTCCTTCGAGGAGGCGGTGAAGGACATGCCGGTCACGCCGATCGCCGACGAGGTGACCGGCCACGACATGCTCTATTCCTCCGGCACCACCGGCAAGCCGAAGGGCGTGAAGAAGGCGTTCGAGAACGCCCCGATCACCCAGCTGAACCCGTTCCTCGACGCGCTGGTCGGCAAGATGTGCGGCGCCAATTCGGAGACGGTGTACCTGTCGCCGGCGCCGCTGTATCACGCCGCGCCCATGCGCTTTAACATGATGATCATGTGCTACGGCGGCACCTCGATCATCATGGAGAAGTTCGACGCGGAGGAATTCCTGCGCCTGGTAGAGAAGTACAGGGTCACCTTCTCGCAGCTGGTGCCGACCATGTTCATCCGCATGCTCAAGCTGCCGGAGGAGGCGCGCAGGAAATACGACATCTCCTCGCTGAAGGCGGCGGTGCACGCGGCGGCCCCCTGCCCGGCCGACGTCAAGAAGGCGATGATCGACTGGTGGGGCCCGATCATCCTCGAGTACTACGCCGGCTCCGAAGGCAACGGCGTCACCATCATCACCTCGAAGGAAGCGCTGGAGCGCCCCGGCTCCGTCGGCCGCGCCCTGGTCGGCGAGATCAAGATCGTCGGCGAGGACGGCGAGGAGCTGCCGCCTGGCGAGATCGGCCAGGTGTATTTCGCCAACGCGCCGCAGTTCGAGTACCACAACGACCCGGAGAAGACCCGCAGCGCCTACAATGAGAAGGGCTGGTCGACGCTGGGCGACGTGGGCTATCTCGACAGGGACGGCTACCTCTACCTGACGGACCGCAAGGCCTACATGATCATCTCCGGCGGCGTGAACATCTATCCGCAGGAGACCGAGGACGTGCTCATCAGCCACCCGGCGGTGACGGACGTGGCCGTGTTCGGCGTGCCGAACCCGGAAATGGGCGAGGAGGTGAAGGCGGTGGTGCAGCCGGCCCCGGGCTACACGCCCGGCCCCGAGCTCGCCGCCGAGCTGATGGCCTACTGCCGCTCGAAGCTCTCGCCGATCAAGTGCCCGAAGTCGATCGATTTCGATCCGGAGCTGCCGCGCACGCCCACCGGCAAGCTGATGAAGCGCCTGCTGCGCGACCGCTACTGGCCGCAGGAGGCCAGGGGCCCGGTGGCCGCGGTCGCCCGGTAAGGGCCAGGTCCGAAGGTCAGGCCATGCGAGAGGCCGCGGCCAGGCGGGGCGCGAACAGGCGCCCGGCCGGCGGCGACGGCCTCACCCCAGCGCGCCCGGGAGGAGACTCCCGGGCGTTCGCATGCGGGCGGGAGCGAAGTCCCTGCCCGCGCTGGTGGAAAACGCCGGGCGGACGGCGCCTGCGGACGCTGGCAATGACGGGCGTTCGCATTTATCGTCCGGGTCAGAGAACTGGACGCGCCGCCGCCAGCGCGCGCGCAAGCAACAGTCACGCATCCGAGGAGAGACGCCATGGCCGGGAGCGCGCTGCCGCCCTTCCACAAACTCAATTTCATGCCGCGCGACATTGAGCTGGAGCGGCGGGCCGACGGCACCATGGTGATGCGCCAGCGCATCCCGCTGAAGCCGTACGAGAAGCACATTCCGTATTTTCTGGAGAAATGGGCGCAGGAAACCCCTGACGCCCTGTGGCTGGCCCAGCGCCGCGGCCCCAATCGCGAATGGCTGAAGGTTACTTACGGGGAAGCGAAGCGCCGGGTCGATTCGCTCACCCAGGCGCTGCTCAATCTCGGCCTCGATTCCGAACGGCCGGTGATGATCCTCAGCGGCAACTCCATCGAGCACGCGCTGATGACCCAGGCGGCGATGCAGGCGCGCCTGCCGGCGGCGCCGGTGTCGCCGGGCTACTCGCTGATGAGCGAGGATTTCGTCAAGCTGCGCCACGTGTTCAACCTGCTCACCCCCGGCGTCATCATGGTGCAGGACGGCCCGCCCTTCGCGCGGGCGCTGGCGGCGCTGGACCTCACCGGCGTCACCGTGGTCTATGTGGAGCGGCCGGTTCCGGGCGTGCCCGGCGTCTCCTACGCCGAGATGGAGCAGACCCCGGTGACCCCGGCGGTGCAGGCCTCCATCGACGCCATCACGCCGGAGACCATCGGCAAGCTGCTGTTCACCTCCGGCTCCACCGGCATGCCCAAGGCGGTGATCAACACCCAGAAGATGATGACCGCCAATGTCGCCATGGGCCAGCAGGCCTGCCCGCGCGATCCCGACGATCCGCCGCGCACGGTGCTGGACTGGCTGCCGTGGAACCACACCATGGGCGGCAACTCCACCTTCCACGCGGTGCTGGCCGACGGCGGCTCCTTCTACATTGACGACGGCCGCCCGCTGCCGGGCCAGTTCGACGAAACCATCCGCAACCTGCGCGAGGTGTCGCCCACCTATTACGGCAGCGTGCCGGCGGGCTTCGCGGCGCTGATCTCCGCCATGGAGCGGGACGACGCGCTGGCGAAGTCGTTCTTCAGGAACCTGCGCCAGCTCGGCTATGGCGGCGCCACGCTGCCGGACGACCTCTACGAGCGCATGCAGGCGCTGGCCATCCGCCACACCGGCAAGCGCTACGTGTTCTCCACCGGCTGGGGCTGCACGGAGACGGCGCCCACCGCCACCTACACCTACTGGGAGACCGAGCGGGTCGGCCTCATCGGCCTGCCCTTCGCCGGCATCGAGCTGAAGATGGTGCCGGTGGGCGACAAGTATGAGCTGCGCCTGCGCGGCGTCACGGTGACGCCCGGTTACTACCGCCAGCCGGAGCTGACCGAGAAGGCGTTCGACGAGGAAGGCTTCTACAAGATCGGCGACGCCGGCGTGTTCGTGGATCCGGAGCGGCCGGAGGAAGGGCTTGTGTTCGCCGGCCGCGTGGTGGAGGACTTCAAGCTGCTCACCGGCACCTTCGTGCATGTGGGCTCGCTGCGCGTGGCGGCGGTGGCGGCCATGTCGCCGGTGGCGCAGGACGCGGTGGTGGCCGGCCAGGACCGCGACTACATCGCCCTGCTGGTGTTCCCCAACATCCTTGCCTGCCGCCAGCTCACCGGCCTGCCGGAGGCCAGCGCCGAGGAGCTGGTCGCCCATCCGGCGGTGATCGCGCGCGTGCGCGACGGCCTGACGGCCTACAATGCGGAGAATCCGGGCTCATCGACCCGCGTCGCCCGCGCCCTGCTGATGGCGGAGCCGCCCTCCGTGGACGGCAACGAAATCACCGACAAGGGCTACATCAACCAGCGCGCCACGCTGGAGCGCCGCGCGGCTCTGGTGGAGCGGCTGTACGCGCCCAATCCCGATCCGGCGGTGATCGTGCTCGACGGGCGCACCGTGACGCGGCCGGAGGGCGTGGCGGCCGCATAAGCGGGCCGCGCCGGCTCTTGCGACGGGGGGAAAACCTGAAGCGCGGCCGGAGGACGCCCGTCCCCCGGCTGCGCTTCAGCCGTTTCAGGGCCACCGCCATCGTGGACATGCCGGCGGCCCGCCCAGGACGGGCGTCGTTGTCCGGGGCCAGGAGCGCCTGCGGAAGGCGCGGCCGGGCCCCGGCGGGCGGGGCGGCGGCCGGGGCGGGCTTCAGCAACCGGCGTGAGCCCGCCCGCCCCCCTGCCTGCCCCCTCAATAAAAAAAATCGGGGCGACCCGCGCGGATCGCCCCGTGACGCCATGGCCGGGAGCGGCGGGCCGCCCCCCGGCGCAAGCGGCCGGATTACTTGCCCCTGAACTGGGCCGGACGCTTCTCGAGGAAGGCGCGCACGCCCTCGGCGAAGTCGTCGGCGCGGCCGGCGGTGCGCTGGAACTGGCGCTCCAGGTCGAGCTGCTCCTCGAAACTGTTGTCGGTCGATTCGATGTACAGCTTGCGGATCAGGCCCAGCGCCACGGTCGGGCCGTTGGCGAGCTCGGTCGCGATCTTCAGCGCCTCGTTCAGCGCCTCGCCGTCATCGACCACGCGGTTGATCAGGCCCCAGTCCAGCGCCTTCTCGGCCGGCAGGCGCTCGCCGAGCAGCGACAGCTCCAGGGCGCGGGCGCGGCCGACCAGACGCGGCAGCAGCCAGGTGGAGCCGCAGTCCGGAACGAGGCCGATGCGGCGGAACGCCTGCATGAAATAGGCCGAACGGGCGGCGACGATGAGGTCGCCCATCATGGCGAAGCTCATGCCGGCGCCGGCGGCCGGGCCGTTCACGGCGGTGACGATCGGGCAGTGCAGGTTGCGCAGGCGACGCAGGATCGGGTGATACATGGTCTCCAGCGCGGCGCCGGCGTCGATCTTGGCGGCGGCCTTCCTGCTCATGTCGCCCTGCAGGTTGGCGCCGGAGCAGAAAGCGCGGCCCTCGCCGGTGAGCACCAGGCAGCGCACGCCGGTGTCCGGCTCCTCGATCTGGTCGAGGGCGGCGTTGAAGTCCTCCAGCAGCTTCGGCGACAGCGCGTTCAGCACTTCCGGATGGTTGAAGGCGAGGATGGCGACCGGGCCATCGATGGTAAGCTTCATGCGTTCGAGCGTCATTGTGATCCTCCCCAGGCGCGGTTCCGTCGCGCCGTCAGTCGCGAAGCCGTTGACGCCCGCCATGCGGCGGGGCCTCTCCTCCCGCGCGCCGGCGCCGCGGCGCCGGCCCGCGGGCGACGTCACGGGCCCCTGCCCGTCGCGTCGCCCGCGCGTGATGCGCAAAAGGGGCCCCGGAGACCTCCGGAGCCCCGCAGCCACGGCTCAGCGCGGCGCCATGCGGATGGCGCCGTCGAGGCGGATCACTTCGCCGTTGAGCATCGGATTTTCGACGATGTGCAGGGCCAGCCTGGCGTATTCGGCCGGCTTGCCCAGACGGGACGGGAACGGCACCTGCTGGCCGAGGCTCTTCTGCGCCTCCTCCGGCAGACCCATCAGCATCGGCGTCAGGAAGATGCCGGGCGCGATCGAGCACACGCGGATGCCCCACTGGGCCAGGTCGCGGGCAACCGGCAGGGTCATTCCGACCACGCCGCCCTTCGAGGCCGAATAGGCGGCCTGGCCGATCTGGCCGTCAAAGGCGGCGACCGAGGCGGTGTTGATGATCACGCCGCGCTCCTCGCCCACCGGCTCTGCGTCCACCAGCTGCTCGGCGCACAGGCGGATGACGTTGAACGTGCCGAGCAGGTTGATGTTGATGGTGCGCTGGAAGATGTCCAGGGCGTGCACGCCCTTCTTGCTCATCACGCGCACGGCCGGCGCCACGCCGGCGCAGTTCACCACCACGCGGACCACGCCATGGGCCTCCTGCGCGGCCCTGAAGGCGGCGCGGATGTCGTCCTCGCTGGTCACGTCGGCGCGCACGGCGACGCCGCCGATGTCGGCCGCCACCTGGCGCGCCTTCTCCTCCTGCACGTCAACGATCGTGACCTTCGCGCCGCTGGCTGCGAAGGCACGGGCGGTCGCTTCACCGAGGCCCGAGCCGCCGCCGGTGACGAGCGCCGAAATACCCCTGATATCCATGACAGTCTCTCCATAGCGCCGCCAGCCGCGCGGCTGGCCGCGTTCCGAAATTCGGGCAGGCTGTAACAGACGGACCCCGGACACGCCATGCCGGCGCGCGGCCGTCGCGTTCATGGGGCCCGCCCCGGCCCTCCCGCCGCAATTTCCTCCGCCGCGCCCTCCTGCATTTCCCGGCAGGGGCATACCCCAGGCGCGGCCGCCGCGCCATGGGGCGAATGCGCCGCTCCCCCGCCGCAACCGCCGGCTGGCCGGCCGGCGCGACGCGCCGTCATTTCCCCTGGGCGTCCGCCATACGGCGCAGTATAAGAGGCGCACGGTCTAGCCCGTCAACCTATCGTTTGTTAGACTACATGACGTCCCGCATTGTCCTGCCGGCGACGCCCCCTGCCCTGCGGAGGCCGGGCGCGCCGCATCCGGCGTCGCATCGCGTTTATTGGAGGATCCATGGCCAGATCGACAGGTCGCAAGCGCAAGGACGGTGAGCGGGGATCGGACGCCGGCGCCGCGGAGCGGCGCAAGCAGATCCTGGCCGAGGCGGGCAAGCTGTTCGCGGCGCGGGGGTTTGAGGGCGCCTCCATGCGCGAGATCGCGGCGGCCACCGGGCTGCTGTCAGGCTCGCTCTACTACCACTTCGCCTCGAAGGAAGAGCTGTTTGTCGCGGTGTACCAGGCCAACATCCGCATGGTGACCGAGGCGGTGCAGGCGGCCATCGAGGGGGTGGAGGGCGCGTGGGCGCGGCTGGAGGCAGGGGCCATCGCCCACTGCGAGACGCTGCTCACCGGCGACCGCACCGCGGTGCTGGACGTGAAGTTTCCGCCGGGGCTGGAGGCGATGCGCCCGCAGCTGATCCAGCCGCGCGACGAGCACGAGAAGCTGTTCGCCAGCCTGATCGAGCCGCTGGACCTGCCGGATCACATCGACCGCAACATCTTCCGCCTGCACCTGCTGGGGGCGCTCAACGGCGCGGTCACGTGGTACCGGCCCTCGTCGCGGCTGACGCCGGCCGACGTGGCGCGCCAGATCGTCGGCGCCTTGCGCTACGTGCACAAGGGCAACACGCCGGCGCCCTGACGCGCGCCGCGCGCCAGCTCCCTCAGCGCGCGGCCCCCGCCAGCCGCTCCAGGCTGGCGAGCGTCCATGCGCGGACGCGCGGTCCGGTGAAGGCGCCGTCCTCGCCGGCGAGCCTCTCCCGCTGGCGCACGGCGAAGACCACGCGCCGCCCGTCCTTCTCCGCCCAGCCCACGAACCAGCCGCGCTCCTGCGCGCCGTCTGGCCCTTCGAGGCGGCCGGTGGAGCCGGTCTTGCCGCGCACGCGCCAGCCGCCGGGGGCGTCAAGGACGGGGATGACGGCGCGCGTCTTCGCCTGGACCTCCGCCGGAACCGGCAATTCGTCCCGCAGCAGGCGAACGAGAAAACGCGCCTGCTCCTCCGGCGAGATCGCCAGCGAAGAGTTGAGCCAGGCCTGCGTCAGGCCGTTGTCGCGGCCAGGATCGCCGCTGGCGTCCTGGTTGCCGTAGCCGAGGCGCTTCACCCAGCGCGCCAGAACCTCCGGCCCCTCCCGCTCCGCCATGCGCCGCGTCAGCTCGCGCGAATACCAGATCACCGAGTCGCGCTGCCACGCGGCGGGATCGACCCGCCTGCGGTCGCGCTGCGGGGCGGGAAAACGGCCGTCGTACTCCCAGGCCGGATCATGGGCGTCCTTCAGCACGCCGGTGGCGAAGCCCATGACGGCGAGGACGATCTTGAAGGTGGATTCGGGGGTGCTGCGGCCGGCGCACGCGCCCTCGCTGCGTATGGTCGCGCCGCTGTCAGGATCGATGACGACCACGCACCGGTCCGTGACCTCACGCGCGGCCGGAGCGGCCGCGCGGGCGACGCATGAAGTGATCGCCGCCGCCACGCCCAGACCGATCATGGCGGGAATGATCACGGCGATGACAAGGTCCCTGACGGGTCTACGCGCTCGTTTCATCCTGGACTCCGGGGCGCAACGCCAGGACGGTTCTTCCGTCCGCCCGCGGGCCGCCTTTGCGGGCGGACCGCGAGCGTCAGATGGTTATGCCTGCGCCCCGTTTCCGAAGGTGCGGCGCCGCACCCTCCCGGATGCGCGGACGGGATAGGAATCAGGAGGGATCGAGCATCCGGCGCAGGGCCGCCTTGTTGATCTTCTCCAGCGTGGAGCGCGGCAGCTCGGAGACGATGCGCACCTCGTCCGGCGTCTTGAACTTCGCCAGCTGCGCCCTGCAGGCGGCCATCACCCTGTCAGCCAGGTCCGGCGCGACCGGCCCGGGATCGGGCAGGATGAAGGCCACGGGAACCTCGTCGAGCATCGGATGCTTCTTCGCCACCACCGCGCATTCGGCGATGCCGGGCACGGTCATGATCACGCGCTCGATCTCCGAGGCGGCGACGTTCTCGCCGCCCACCTTCAGCATGTCCTTGGCGCGGTCGGCGAACACCCAGAAGCCGTCCTCCATCAGCGTCACGCGGTCGCCGGTGATGAACCAGCCGTCCTCGGTGAAGGATTCGCGCGTGGCCTGCTCGTTGCCGTCATAGCCGGCGAACAGCGACAGGCCCGGCACGCCCCTGATCTGGAAGTCGCCGGTGGCGCCCGGCCCCAGCTCCTCGCCGTTCCCGTCGACGATGCGCACCAGATATTCCGGCGCGCAGCGGCCCATGGACATGGGGCGGTTGTAGCCGTGCAGCTCGCCCACCGTGCCGT
This sequence comes from Camelimonas abortus, assembly GCF_042432745.1. Classification (NCBI taxonomy): domain Bacteria; kingdom Pseudomonadati; phylum Pseudomonadota; class Alphaproteobacteria; order Hyphomicrobiales; family Chelatococcaceae; genus Camelimonas; species Camelimonas abortus. The sequence continues at coordinate 1,910,957 of NZ_JBHLWR010000006.1, forward strand.
GGGTGATGGTTTCGGTCATGCCCCACCAGCCCAGCGAGCGCACGCGGAAGTGCGAATCCCACGGCGCGTCGCACACGGCGATGCCCCAGGCGCGGTAGCTGTGCTGCGGCACCTCATGGGCCATCAGCGCCCGGGCGCAGAACGGGATCATCGACGTCCAGGTGCAGCCGTGCTTCAGCGACACCGGCCAGAACCGCGAGGCGGAGAAGCGCGGCTGCACCACGCAGGCGGCGCCCGCCCACAGCGAGGCCAGCAGCGTGTAGGCCTGGGCGTTGGTGTGGAACAGCGGCATCGTCAGCAGATGGGTGTCGCTGGCGCGCAGCTCCTCGTGGGCGGCGTTGACCTTGGCGCCCCACAGGGCGTTGGCGTGGGTCCACAGCACCGCCTTGGGCCGCGAGGTGGTGCCGGAGGTGAACTGGATGGAGAACGGCGCCATGGGATCGTGCGGCCGCTGCGGCAGGCCAGCCGGATCGCCGTCAATGGCGCTGAACGAATCGGCCGGCGCGGGCGTGTTGGGGCCGGCGTCCTCGCCGTTGTCGGTCTCGGTGACGGCGATCCAGCGCGCGCCCTTGCACGCCCGCGCCGCCATCTCCGCGAATTTGGGCTGGGTGATCACCGCCACCGCGCCGGAATGGTCGAAGAAATAGGCCAGCTCGTCGGCGCTGGAGCGGGCGTTGGTGGTGACCGCCACCGCCCCGGCGTAGGCGCAGCCGAGCCACGAGACGATGGACTCCGGGCAGTTGTCGAGGTGCACCACCACGCGCTCGCCCGGCTTCACGCCCCGGGCCAGAAGACCGGCGGCGAAGCGGCGCAGACGGTTCGCGAACTGGGCGAACGACCAGGCGTAGCCCACGCCTTCAAACGGCTCCCAGATGATGAACGGCTTGTCGCCGCTCGCCCTGGCCCGGTAATCGACGAGCGTGCGGATGTCTTGCCCCACAAACGGGTGCCCCATGCCCGGGCGCTGGATCGCCATGCCCTTCCTCCCTGTGCCTGCCCCAGATTCGCGGCGCCGGCCGCGCGCCGGTCGCCGGCGGCCCGCCGCGCCGCCGCGGCCCGGGCCCCTTCCGGGCAGGGATTATCCGTAATCCGCCCGCCCTGGCAATGCGCCGGCGGCGGCGGGCGGCCACCGCGAAATGTGCGGCGGCGCACTTTACCCGCGGAAGATGCTATTGCTTGCATCAACCGTCGCGGGCCGCCGCCGGTCCGCCCCGCCGCAGGGAGAAAGTTCCATGAAAACAGTCGCAGCAGTCGTCGGCAGCGTCCGCCCTGGCTCCGTCAACCAGCAGCTGGCGCGCGCCGTCGCCCGTCTCGCGGAGGGCAGGCTGGCCTTCCGCTTCATCCGCATCGACGACCTGCCCATGTATGACGACGAACTGTGGCGGGACCCGCCGGCCAGCGTGCTGCGCATGAAGGCCGAGGTGGAGGCGGCGGACGCGGTGCTGTTCGTCACGCCGGAATACAACCGGTCGGTTCCGCCGCTGCTCAAGAACGCCATTGACTGGGGCTCGCGCCCCTATGGCGAGAGCAGCTGGGCCGGCAAGCCCACGGCCGTGATCGGCGCCAGCCCCGGCGCCATCGGCACGGCGGCGGCGCAGCAGCACCTCAAGGCGGTGGTCGCCGTGGTCGGCGGCGTGCTGATGGGCCAGCCGGAGGTGTATTTCTCGGCGAAGCCGGGCCTGATCGACGACAGCGACTCGGTGACGGACGGGCAGACGCGCGCCTTCCTCCAGGGTTTCGTCGACGCCTTCGCCGGCTTCATCGGACGCACGGGCTGACGCGCCGCAGGGCACGGGGGAGACGATGGGAGGAGACGGCCAGCGCGGCGGCGCCGCGCGCACCGGCGTTGATCTCGGCGGCACCAAGATCGAGGCCATCGTGCTGGACGCCAGCGGCCGCGAGCGCGCCCGTCGCCGCGCGCCGACGCCGCGCGGCGACTATGAGGCGGGCGTGCGCGCCATCGCGGCGCTGGTGGAGGAGACGGAGCGCGCCGCCGGCGTCAGCCCGACCTTCGCCGGCGCGCCGCGGCCGGTGGGCTTCGGCGTTCCCGGTTCGCTCTCCCCCGCCACCGGCCTGATCCGCAACGCCAACTCCACCTGGCTGAACGGCCGGCCGCTGGCCGCCGATCTGGCAGCGGCGCTCGGCCGCCCGGTGCTGCTGGAGAACGACGCCAACTGTCTCGCCGCTTCGGAGGCGGCGGACGGCGCCGCCCGCGGCGCCCGCGTGGCGTGGGCGATCATTCTCGGCACCGGCGTGGGCTCGGGCATCGCCGTGGACGGGCGGCCGCTGCGCGGCCGCAACGCCATCGCCGGCGAATGGGGCCACATGCCGCTGCCAGGAGCCGGAGCCGACGAGCCCGCCCGCCCCTGCTACTGCGGCCGCGCCGGCTGCGTGGAGACCTGCTGCAGCGGACCGGCCCTCGCCGCCGAATATGTCGCCGCCGGCGGCCCCGCCGGCGCAACGGCGCAGGAGGTGGCGCGCGCCATGCGCGCCGGCGACCCCGTGGCCCGCGCCGTGTGGCGGCGCTACGTGCGCCGCCTCGGCAAGGCCATGGCGAGCGTCATCAACGTGCTCGATCCGGACGTGATCGTGCTCGGCGGCGGCATTTCCAACATCGACGAGCTGTACGAGGCGCTGCCGGCGGCGATCCGGCCGCACCTGTTCTCCGACGTGTTCGACACGCCGCTGCGCCGCGCCATGCACGGCGACAGCTCAGGGGTGCGCGGGGCCGCATGGCTGTGGACGCCGCCGGCGTATGCCGACGCTTGACTTTCGCGCGGCGCTCCTGACCATCACCCCGGACCAATCGAATGCTTGTTAGGCGCCTCCGGCGTCCGCGACAGGCCACGGCCACGGCCGTCCCGCCGCAAGAGGACGGCGGCCGGCAACAGGGAACGACACACATGCAGGGCCGCATTTCCATCACTATCGCCAATGGCGTCGCCGACGTGAAACTGGTCCGCGCCGACAAGATGAACGCGCTGGACGACGCCATGTTCAACGCGCTGCTGGAGGCAATCGAAACGCTGAAGCAGGACCCGAAGGTGCGCGCCGTGGTGCTCTCCGGCGAGGGCCGCGCCTTCTGCGCCGGCCTCGACATGGGCAATTTCGGCAAGATGGCGGAGGGAGCCCGCAAGGAAGGCGGCGCCATTCCGCGCGATCTCGCCGCCCGCACCCATGGCGTGGCCAACCGGCCGCAATATGCGGTGTGGGGCTGGCGGGAGCTGCCGGTTCCGGTGATCGCGGCGGTGCACGGGGTGGCCTTCGGCGGCGGCTTCCAGCTCGCCCTCGGCGCGGACATGCGGTACGTGACGCCGGACGCGCGCATGTCGGTGATGGAGATCAAGTGGGGCCTCGTGCCGGACATGGCCGGCACCCAGATCATGCGCCATCTCGCCCGTGAGGACGTGGTGCGCGAGCTCACCTACACCGGCCGCATCTTCACCGGCGAGGAGGCCCTGACCCTCGGATTCGCCACCCGCGTCTGCGCCGATCCTTACGCCGGGGCCATGGAGACGGCGCGCCAGATCGCGGACAGGAGCCCGGACGCCATCCGCGCCGCCAAGCGCATTCTCAACCGCGCCGTGGTGGTTTCGCCGGTGGAGGGCCTCACCGACGAGGCCGAGGAGCAGCAGAAGCTGATCGGCAGCCCCAACCAGGTGGAGGCCATCATGTCCAACCTGCAGAAACGCCCGGCCAGCTACGCCGATCCGCAGACCTGACGGCGCGCGGGCGCGGCCCGGGGCCAGCTCCGGGCCGTGGCCGCACACCGTGGGCCGCACACCGTGGGACCATACCGCGCGCCCGCGCCGCGGCACGGGCCTGGCGCGCGGCGCGAGAAACGGCGGCCGCCCCGGCGGGCGGCGCCAGGGGCGGCGGCGGTCCGCCCCGCACGCCGGCGCAGACGCCCCGCCAGCGGGCGCGACGCCAGGGAGGAACGCCCATGATCGACCTGTACTACTGGCCGACGCCCAACGGCTACAAGATCACCATCTTCCTGGAGGAGGCGGGCCTTCCCTACCGGGTGATCCCGGTGAACATCGGCGCGGGCGACCAGTTTCGCCCGGAGTTCCAGGCCATCAGCCCCAACGGCCGCATGCCGGCCATCGTCGACCACGCCCCGGCCGACGGCGGCGAACCGGCGGCCATTTTCGAGTCGGGCGCGATTCTCGAATATCTCGCCGAGAAGACCGGCCTGTTCATGCCCCCGGACCTGCGCGGCCGCTACCAGACGCGCCAGTGGCTGATGTGGCAGATGGCCGGCCTTGGCCCCATGCTCGGCCAGCACGGCCATTTCCGGCTGTACGCGCCGGAGCAGGTTCCCTACGCCATCAGGCGCTATGGCGACGAGGCGCGCCGGCTGTACGCGGTGCTGGACCGGCGGCTGGGCGCTACCGGCGCCTGCGTGGCCGGCGACTATTCCATCGCCGACATGGCCATCTTCCCCTGGATCATGACCCACAAGGCCCAGGGCATTTCGCTGGACGCCTATCCCCATGTGGCGCGCTGGTACGCGCAGCTGCGCGCGCGCCCGAAGCTGCAGGCGGGCCTCGCCGTGGGCCGGGAATGGCGCAGGCCCATGACCGAGGAAGCGAAAAAGGTGCTGTTCGGCCAGACCAGCGCGGGCGAGCCGCCGCGCGGCGGCTGACGCCGCCTCCCCTCACAACCAGACAAGCGACCGGCCGGGAGACGCCGCCATGACCATCGAGTGCTATTTTGACTGCTCCAGCCCCTGGACCTATCTGGGCTTTGAATCGCTCATCCGGCTGGCGGAGGAGTTCGGGGAGCCGGTGGTCTGGAAGCCGATCCTGGTGGGCGGCATCTTCAACACCATCAACCCCACGGTTTACGCCTCGCGCCAGAACCCGGTGCCGCAGAAGGCGGCCTACATGCGCAAGGACCTGCAGGACTGGGCGCGTTACTGCGGCGTGAAGATCAACTGGCCGCAGGTGTTTCCGGTGAATTCGGTGAAGGCCATGCGCGGCTGCGTCTGGCTGGAGCCGCAGGGCAGGCTCGTGCCCTTCGCCCGCGCCGTGTTCGAGAGCTACTGGCGCGACGGCCGCGACATATCGCAGGACGCAGAGCTGGCGGCGATCCTCGACCGGCTGGAGATCGACCGCGACGCCTTTTTCGCCGCCATCGCCACGCCGGAGATCAGGGACCAGCTGCGGCGCAACACCGAGGAGGTGGTGCGCCGCGGCGGCTTCGGCTCCCCCACCTTCTTCGTCAACGGCGACGACATGTATTTCGGCAACGACCGCATGCCGCTGATCCGCGCCGCCCTCGCGCGCGCCCGCCAGGGCTGAGGGGACGGCGCGCCGTCCCCGCCGCGACCCGACAACGACGACAGACAAGACGCACAGGAAAGCCCCCATGCCCCGTTCCGTGGTGTGCCGTGAACTTCGCGGCATTGATGGCCTTGCGCTGGAAGAGACCCCCCGCCAGCCGGTCGGCCCTGGCCAGGTCCGCGTGGAGATCCACGCCGCCTGCCTCAACTTCCCGGACCTGCTGATGACGTCCGGCGGCTACCAGTTCAGGCCGCAGACGCCGTATGTGGCCGGCATGGAGGCGGCCGGCGTGGTCGCCGAGACCGGCGAGGGCGTGACGCGCGTGCGGGTGGGCGACCGGGTGATGGTGGGCGGCAAGACCGGCGCCTTCGCCGAGGAGGCGGTGGTGGCCGAGTCGCAGCTGGCGCCGCTGCCGGAGACGCTGACGTTTGAGGAAGGCGCCTGTTTCCGCGTCGCCTACCAGACCGCCTGGTACGCGCTGAACGAACGCGCCCACCTGAAGGCGGGCGAGACGCTGCTGGCGCACGGCGCCGGCGGCGGCGTCGGCCTCGCCGCGGTGCAGATCGGCAAGATGATGGGCGCGACGGTGATCGGCTGCGCCTCCTCGCCGGAAAAACTGGAGGTGATCCGCGCCAGCGGCGCCGACCACGCCATCCTCTATGGCGACGGCCCCTTCCGGGACGAAGTCAAGCGCCTCACCGGCGGCAAGGGCGTGGACGTGGTGTTTGATCCGGTGGGCGGCGAGGTGTTCGAGCAGAGCCTGCGCTGCATGAACTGGGGCTGCCGGCTGCTGGTGATCGGCTTCACCGGCGGGGTCGGCATGGCGGCGACCAATCTGGTGCTGATCAAGGGCGCGAGCGTGCTGGGCGTGCGCGCCGGCGAGTCGGCCCGCCACGATCCGGAGAGCGGCCGGCGGGTGCAGAAGGCGCTGGCGGAGCTGGCCGCCTCCGGCCGGCTGAAGCCGCATATCTCCCATGTGGTGCCGCTGGAACGCTTCCGCGAGGCGTTCGAGCTGATGCGCGACCGCAAGGCCATCGGCCGGGTGGTGATCCGGATGCGCTGAGGCGACCCCCGGCCGCCCCTGACGCGAACGCGCGGCGAAAGCCGCGCGTCTTGCGTCTCCGCCCCGGCGGCTGCGGGTCAGTGGGCCAGCAGCAGCGCCCTGTCGGTGCGGGTGATGACGTCGCGGGTGGTGCCGCCCATGAACCACTCCAGCCAGCGCGACTGGCCATAGCCGCCCATGACGATGAGATTGGCCCCCACGCGCTCGCTCTCGTCCAGCAGCGCGGCGGTGGCGTCGCCGGCGTCCAGCTTCACCGGGCGGACCTCCACGCGCCCGGCGTGGCGGCTGAGATGCGCCGCCAGATCCTCGGCGGAACGGTCGGTCTCCCCGTCCTCGCGGGCGAAGGCGTAAACGATGGTGGTCTCGCGGGCTTCGGCGATCAGCGGCAGGGCCTCGGCCACGGCGCGCGTGGCCTGGCGGCAGTCGCGCCAGCCGATGAGAATGCGCTCGAACCGGTCCGGGGCCGTCGCGCCGGGCGGCGCCAGCAGGATGCCGCGGCCGCTCTCCATCAGCACGGCCTCGATCAGGTCGCCCCAGTCCTGGTCGCCGTCGCCGCGATAGGGGCAGGTGGCGATGAACAGGTCGGCCCAGCGCGCCTGGCGGGCGGCCAGACGGGCCAGCGCGGCCGGGCGCGCGTCGAGACGGCGCACCTCATGGGGAACGCCGAACCGTCCCAGCCGTTCGCGCAGCTTCTGCTCGATGACGTCGCCTTCACGCCGCACCTGGTCCTCGATGTCCGCCACAACCGACACGGCGGCGGCGCCCGCCTCGATGGGCATCACCGTGGCGAATTCCGGCAGCGCGTTGGTGAACAGCCCGGTGAGGCGCGCCACTTTTCCGGCGCCGACGGTGGCGATCACCGCCGCGACGTGTCCAAGCCGGACTTCGTCTTCCGGCGTGCCGTCGAGGTGCACCATCAGGTCCATCACGGCTCAACTCCCCTCTGTAGCGTCCGGGCTCCAGCCCCCACGGCGCCAGAATGCCGGAGGCGCGCCCGCGCGTCGACATGATCTTCCCTCTCCGGCTGGGACAGCGACCAAAAAACGCGCGAGACGCGGGCCGGGGTTGCGAAATGCGCCGCAAGACAAAGGAAAGATTGACGGCCGCGCGCTGAAACGTGATATGCGACGGCGAAGGCGGAGCGTGCGTTCGCGGCGGCGCGGGCCTCCGGACGGCGCCGCCCGCGCCCGCGGAGGCGAAGTTGTCATTTGCCCTGCCGCCGCGTCCTGCCGCATGCTCATGCCGGAAGCGGCCTCTCCCGTGCCGGACGCGCATGACGCCATAACCCGGAAATGCCCATGTCAACGGACGACAACGCTGACGGCGCCCATCCCAGCCTCGATCTGCGCTCTTACCTGCCTTACCGCTTTTCCGTCCTGTCCGAAGTGGTCGCCCAGGGCTTCGCCCGGCAGTACCTGGACCGGTTCGGTCTCGCCATTCCGGAATGGCGCGTGCTGGCCACGCTCGGCGCCCATTCGCCGCTCACCGCCAAGGCCATCGGCCAGCACAGCCGCATGCACAAGACCAAGGTGTCGCGCGCCGTCACCTCGCTGGAGGCGCGCGGCCTGGTGCGCGGCGAGGTGAGCGCCCATGACCGGCGCGAGATCAACCTGTGGCTCAGCGACCAGGGCCGCGCCCTGCACGACGAGCTGATCCCCCTCGCCCATGAATATGAGGCGGAGATCATCCGCGACATCCCTCCGGGCGACCTGGAGATCATGGCGCGCACCATGGACATCATCTTCCGCCGCGCCGACGGCTGAGGCGCGCCGCCGGTTTTTGCAGCGCCGCGACGCGCGGACGGGCGCATGTCGCCGCACGGGAAATTGTAACGTTATTGCATTGCGCCTATATCTGCGCTGGCGCGCCGCCCCTGGCGCGCCGTCCGCCAGACCTGCAAGGACCCGCCATGCCCGCTCCGCGTCGTCCCGTCTCCTGCTCCGGCCGCCCGGTCCTGCCGGCGCGGCGGCGCCTGCTGGGCGCAGCCGCCCTCGCCGCCTGCCTCGCCCTGCTGCCGGGGGCGGCCGTCTCCGCCCATGCGGAGCCGGGGCCGAAGCTGCCGGTGACGGCCAGTTTCTCCATTCTGGCCGACATGGCGCGGCGCATCGGCGGCGAGCGGGTGGAGGTGACCGAGCTGGTGGGCCCGGGCGGCGACGTGCACGTGTTTTCGCCGGCGCCGGCCGACGCCCGGCGCATCGCCGGGGCGCGGCTGATCATCACCAACGGCCTGGCGCTGGAGGGGTGGATGCCGCGGCTGATCCGCGCCGCCGGGGCGAAGGCGCCGGTGGTGGAGGCCAGCCGCGGCGTGGCGCCGGCCGGCGACGGAAACGGCGGCCATGCCCATGCGGCGCACGCCGGCGGGACGCACGGCGGCGGGGGCGCACACGCCCACGGCCACGCCGGCCTGGATCCCCACGCCTGGCAGGACGTGCGCAACGCCGTGATTTACGCGCAGAACATCCGCGACGGGCTGGTGCGCGCCGATCCGGACGGGCGCGAGACCTATGAGCGCAACGCCGCCGCCTATATCGCCGAGCTGCAGGCGCTGGACGCCGACATCCGCCGCATGATGGCGCACATTCCGCCGGCGCGCCGGCGCATCATCACCACCCACGACGCCTTCGGCTATTTCGGCCGCGCCTACGGGCTGGAGCTGCTGGCGCCGCAGGGGCTCTCCACCGAGTCGGAGCCGTCGGCCACGGACGTGGCCCGCGTCATCCGCCAGATCCGCGAGGCGAAGGCGCCGGCGGTGTTCCTGGAGGACGTCGCCAATCCGCGGCTGATGCAGCAGATCGCCCGCGAGACGGGGGCGAAGATCGGCGGGCGCCTGTACACGGATTCGCTCACGCCGCCGGACGGCCCGGCCCCGGACTATGTGGCGATGATGCGCCACAACGCCGGCGCGCTGGCCGCGGCGCTGGCGGAGTGAGCCGGGGCGGCGGCCTTCAGCCGCCCTCGATCTCCGCCCTCAGCATCTCCAGCTCGAGCCAGCGGTCTTCAGCGGCGGAGAGCTGCTCCTGCAGCTGCGCCGCCGCGGCGGTGAGCTTCCCGAACAGGGCGCGGTCGCGGGCGTAGAGATCCGGGTCGGCCAGCTTCTCCTGGGCCAGCTTCAGCTTCGCCTCCAGGTCGGCGATGGTCTTCGGCAGCGTCTCCAGCGCGTGCCGGTCCCGGTAGCTCATGCGCTTCGCCGCAGGCCGCGCCTCCTGCGCCGGAGCGGGCTCCGCCTCCGGCTTCGGCCGCCCCCTGGCGGCGGCCTTCGCCGGCGGCCTGGCGCTGGCGACGTCGGCGCCGCGCTGGCGCAGCATGTCGGAATAGCCGCCGGCGTATTCCTGCCAGCGCCCGCCCCCTTCCGGAACCAGCACCGCATCGACCACCCGGTCGAGGAAGTCGCGGTCGTGGCTGATGAGGATCAGCGTGCCGGCGTAGTCGGCCAGCATCTCCTCCAGCACGTCCACGGTCTCGAGGTCGAGATCATTGGTGGGCTCGTCGAGCACCAGCAGGTTGGAGGGCTTCGCCAGCGCCAGCGCCAGCATCAGCCGCGCGCGCTCGCCGCCGGAGAGCACCTTCACCGGCGTGCGCGCCATCTCCGGCGTGAACAGGAAGTCCGACATGTAGGAGATGACGTGGCGCGGCTGGCCGCCGATGAACACGTGGTCGCCGCGCCCGCCGGTCAGCGTTTCGGCGAGCGTCGCCTCGGGATTGAGCAGGGCGCGGCGCTGGTCCAGCGTGGCCAGCTCGATGTTGGCGCCGAAGCGGATGTCTCCCGAATCCGGCTGCAGCCGGCCGGTGAGCAGGTTGACCAGGGTGGTCTTGCCGGCGCCGTTGGGGCCGACGATTCCCAGCCGGTCGCCGCGCAGCAGCCGCAGGCTGAAGTCGCGGACGATGGGGCGCTCGCCAAAGCTCTTGCACACGCCCTTCGCCTCGATGACCTGCTTGCCCGAGACTTCCGCCCCGGCGGCGGCCATGCTCACCTGGCCGCTGGCCTGGGCGATGGCCCGGCGCGCCTCGCGCCGCTGCTGGCGCAGGGCGGCGAGCTCGCCCATGCGCCGCATGTTGCGCTTGCGCCGGGCGGTGACGCCATAGCGCACCCAGTCCTCCTCCGCGGCGATCTTGCGGTCGAGCTTTTCGGCGGCGACGCGCTCCTGCTCCAGCGTTTCGTCGCGCCAGGCCTCGAAGCGGTCGAAGGTGATGTCGGCGCGGCGGGTCTGGCCGCGGTCGAGCCAGACCACGGACCTGCCGAGCTTCTGGAGAAAGCGCCGGTCATGGCTGATCACCACCAGCGCGGCGCGCATGCCGGCCAGCTCCTCCTCCAGCCATTCGATGGCCGGCAGGTCGAGATGGTTGGTGGGCTCGTCCAGCAGCAGGATGTCCGGCTGGGGCGCAAGGGCGCGGGCCAGCGCGGCGCGGCGCGCCTCGCCGCCGGAAAGGCTGGCGGGATGTTCGTCGCCGGTGAGGCCCAGTTTCTCCAGATACATGCTGGCGCGCCAGGGATCGTCGCCTCCGGCGAGGCCCTCCATCACCCAGGAGAGCACCGTGTCATGGCCGGAGAGGTCCGGCTCCTGCGGCAGGTAGCGCAGCGTGGCGTCCGGCTGCAGGAAGCGCACGCCGGCGTCGGGCTCCACCAGCCCCGCCGCCACCCGCAGCAGCGTGGACTTGCCCGAGCCGTTGCGCCCCACCAGCACGACGCGGTCGCCGCGCGCGACCGCCAGTTCGGCGCCGTCCAGCAGCTGCTGCGCGCCAATGCGCAGGCGCACGCCGGAAAGGGTCAGCAGGGGTGGCGAAGCCATGGCAGCTCCCGTGTGAGGCGCGTCGCTCAGCCGGCGACGCCCGCCTGGTAATCCTTGACGTCGGACGCCCGGACCTCCGGATGGCGCTCCAGCTCGTAGTTCAGCGAGAAGGCGGAGGTGGCCATGAACACCGGCTCGCGGTCCAGGTCGAGGGCTATCGACGAGGTATGGGCGTTCACGAACTTCTCCAGCCCGGCCGGGCTGTCGGCGGAGATCCAGCGGCAGATGGTGAAGCGGGTGGGCTCGAAGTCGATGGGCAGGCCGTATTCGCTCTTCAGCCGCTCCTTCAGCACGTCGAGCTGCAGGGAGCCGACCACGCCGACAATGGCCCCGGAGCCGTCGAGGGGCGTGAACACCTGCACCACGCCCTCCTCGGCCATCTGCTGCAGGGCCTCGCGGAGCTTCTTGGCCTTCATCGGATCGGTGAGCTTCACACGGCGCAGGATTTCCGGCGCGAAGCTCGGCACGCCGCGGAACACCAGGTCCTCGCCCTCGGTGAGGGTGTCGCCGATGCGCAGCGTTCCATGGTTGGGAATGCCCACCACGTCGCCGGCCCAGGCCTCCTCGGCGATGGAGCGGTCCTGGGCGAAGAAGAACTGCGGCGCCGAGAGGGTCATGGGCTTACCGGTGCGCGCCAGGCGCGCCTTCATGCCGCGCGTCAGCCGCCCGGAGCAGATGCGCAGGAAGGCGATGCGGTCGCGGTGGTTGGGATCCATGTTGGCCTGGATCTTGAACACGAAGCCGGTCATGCGCGGCTCGGTGGGCTCCACCATGCGGGTGGCGGCCTGCTGGGGGCGCGGCGGCGGCGCGAACTCCGCCACCGCGTCAATGAGGTCGCGCACGCCGAAGTTGCGCAGGGCCGAGCCGAAGAACACCGGAGTCAGGTGGCCCTCGCGGAAGGCCTGGAGGTCAAACGGCTCCAGCGCCGCCTCGGCCAGCGAGACGCTCTCGTGGAAGGCCGCGCGCTCGTGCTCGGGCAGCAGGCCGAGCAGCTCCGGATCGTCCGCGCCCTCCACGAAGAAGCCGTCGTCGTCCTTGTCCACCAGGCGCACGCGCCGGTCGCGCAGGTTGTAGGTGCCGGCGAAGGAGCGGCCCGAGCCCACCGGCCAGGTCACGGGCGAGGTGTCCAGCGCCAGGGTTTTCGAGATCTCGTCCAGCAGATCGAAAGGATCGCGCGACTCGCGGTCCAGCTTGTTGATGAAGGTGATGATCGGGATGTCGCGCAGGCGGCACACCTCGAACAGCTTGCGCGTGCGCGCCTCGATGCCCTTGGCGGCGTCGATCACCATCACCGCTGCGTCCACGGCGGTGAGCGTGCGGTAGGTGTCTTCGGAGAAGTCCTCGTGGCCGGGCGTGTCGAGCAGGTTGAAGACGTGATCGCCGTACTCGAAGGTCATCACCGAGGTGACGACGGAGATGCCGCGCTCCTTCTCGATGCCCATCCAGTCCGAACGGGTGGCGGCGCCGCCGCGTCTGGCGCGGACCGCGCCGGCGAGCTGGATGGCGCCGCCGAACAGCAGCAGCTTTTCGGTGAGCGTGGTCTTGCCCGCGTCCGGGTGGGAGATGATGGCGAAGGTCCGCCGCCGGGCGACGGCTCTGGCCTCGGGAGAAGACTGGGCGTTCATTGGAATCTGTCCGGCGGACCGCCGGCGGCGGTCGCTTCAGGATGTCGGAGGGCTGGCCGCCTGCCGGCGCCAGCCGCAGCGAGAGGCCTCCTAGCAGGTTTCGCCCGCCGGGGCGAGCGCCTCACGGGCGTCAGCCGGCGGCGACGCCCTGCGGGGCCGGATAGTCGAACACCTTCATGTAGTGGGCGATGGCCTCCGGCGTTCCGGTCGCCTTCTGCAGGTTGTCGGAGAGCTTCACCGCCGGGCGGCCGTTGGCGCTGGAGACCTTGCACACCAGCGAGGCGGGGCGCAGGTCGAGGTCCGGGCGCGTGGCGCAGCCCTCGAAGTCGTTGGTGAGGTTGGTGCCCCAGCCGAAGCTCATGCGCACCCGGCCGTGGAAGTGATGGTAGGTCCTCTCGATCGAGTCCACGTCCAGCGCGTCGGAGAACACCAGCAGCTTCTCGCGCGGATCGCGGCCGCGCGCCCGCCACCAGGCGATGATCTCCTCGCCGCCCTCGACGGGCGGGCGGGAATCGGGGCGGAAGCCGGTCCAGTCCGCCACCCATTCCGGCGCGTGCTTCAGGAAGCTGGCGGTGCCGAAGGCGTCCGGCAGCACCACCAGCAGGTTGCCGCCATAGTATTTTTTCCACGACTCCAGCACCCGGTAGGGCGCCGTCAGCCGCTCCTCGTCGGTGTCGGCCAGCGCCGCCATCACCATGGGCAGCTCATGGGCGTTGGTGCCGATGGCCTCAAGGTCCGTCTCCATGGCGAGGAGCACGTTGGAGGTGCCGAGCAGCTTGCGCCCCAGCCCCTCCTTCAGCGCCTCCACGCACCAGCGCTGCCACAGGAAGCCGTGGCGCCGGCGGGTGCCGAAATCGGAGATGCGCAGGTCCGGCAGCTGGCGCAGGCGCTCCACTTTCTCCCACAGGCGCGACTTGGCGCGGGCGTAGAGCACGTCGAGGTCGAAGCGGCCCATCCGGCGCATGGCCGCGCGCGAGCGCAGCTCGTTGACGATGGCCAGCGCCGGGATCTCCCACATGGTGGTGTGGGTCCAGGGGCCGCTGAAGGTGAGCACGAACTGGCCGTCCTCGCGGCGCAGGTCATATTCCGGCAGCTGGAACTCGGCCAGCCAGGCGAGAAAGTCCGGCTCGAAGATCTGCCTGCGGCCGTAGAAGGTGTTGCCGGCCAGCCAGATCATCTCCTTCTTGGAGAAGCGCAGGGTGCGGGCGTGGTCGAGCTGTTCGCGCAGCTCCTGCTCGTCCACCTGGTCGGCGATGCGGATGTCCTTCGACCGGTTGATCAGGGTGAAGTCCACGCGCACGTCGCGGAACAGCCCCCAGATCATCTGCAACATCAGTAGCTTGTAGAAATCGGTGTCGAGCAGGCTGCGGATGATCGGATCCAGCTTCCAGCTGTGATCGTAAACCCGGCGGGCGATATCGATGTGCGACATGAGGGCCTCCGCCCCGGTGCTGCTGCGCTGGAGGAGACGCCGCCGGCGTCCCGCGCCCGAAACAGGGGTCTGGCCCCGAACGGTTGCAAAATCCGTCTCGCGGCGGCGTTGTCAAGGCGAGAGGGCGCGCGGGGACCGCCGCGGAGACACGATCAGGCGAGGAAAGCCGGGGAGACGGCCACGAGATGGCCCCAATCGGCCGCCACAGGCGGGGCCGCCGGGCCGCGGCCGCGCCGGCGGCGGCCGCCGCCGGAAAGCCGCCGCTCTCCCGCCCCTGCCGGCGCCGCATGGTCGCCTTGCGCGCGCGGCGCATCTTTCTATAGTCCGCCGGCAAGGGCGCGACGACGCCGGCGCTGCGCCGCAGGCCGGGCGGTCCTGCGCGCAACGCTCCCATGGCCTTGCGTTCTCCGGCGAGGACGCCGGCGCCTGACCGGAACACGCCCGCAATCGCGGCCCTGCCTGCGGGGCCCCCGCTGCAATGGAAAGATCATGTCGGGAAAACGCGTCAACAAGGTGGTCCTGGCCTATTCAGGCGGTCTTGACACCTCGATCATCCTGAAATGGCTGCAGACCACCTATGGCTGCGAGGTCGTGACCTTCACGGCGGACCTCGGCCAGGGCGAGGAGCTGGAGCCGGCGCGGCAGAAGGCGCTGATGCTCGGCATCAAGCCCGAGAACATCTACATCGAGGACCTGCGCGAGGAATTCGTGCGCGATTACGTGTTCCCGATGTTCCGCGCCAACGCCCAGTATGAGGGCGTGTACCTGCTCGGCACCTCCATCGCCCGGCCGCTGATCGCGAAAAAGCAGATCGAGATCGCCGAGGCCACCGGCGCCGACGCCGTGGCCCACGGCGCCACCGGCAAGGGCAACGACCAGGTGCGCTTCGAGCTGAGCTATTACGCGCTGAAGCCCGACGTCACCGTCATCGCCCCCTGGCGCGAATGGGAGCTGACCTCGCGCACCGCCCTGCTCGACTTCGCGGAGAAGCACCAGATCCCGATCGCAAAGGACAAGCGCGGCGAGGCCCCGTTCTCGGTGGACGCGAACCTGCTGCACTCCTCTTCCGAGGGCAAGGTGCTGGAGGATCCGGCCCGGGAAGTGCCGGACTACGTCTACTCCCGCACCGTCTCGCCGCTCGAGGCGCCGGACAGACCGACCTATGTCTCCATCACGTTCGAGAAGGGCGATCCGGTCGCCGTCGACGGCGTGAAGATGAGCCCGGCGACTCTGCTGGCGCATCTCAACAGGATTGGCCACGACAACGGCGTCGGCCGTCTCGACCTCGTCGAGAACCGCTTCGTCGGCATGAAGAGCCGCGGCATGTACGAGACCCCCGGCGGCACGATCCTGCTGGTCGCCCACCGGGCCATGGAGTCGATCACCCTCGACCGCGGCGCGGCCCATCTCAAGGATGAGCTGATGCCGAAATACGCCGAGCTCATCTACAACGGCTTCTGGTTCTCGCCGGAGCGCGAGATGCTGCAGGCGCTGATCGACAGGAGCCAGGAACATGTCACCGGCGAGGTGCGGCTGATGGTCTACAAGGGCGGCGTGCACGTGGTCGGCCGCCAGAGCCCGTACACGCTGTATGACCAGGAGCTGGTGACCTTCGAGGAAGGCGCCGTGGCTTACGACCACCGCGACGCCGCCGGCTTCATCCGGCTCAACGCCCTGCGCCTGCGCACCCTGGCGCAGCGCAAACGCAAGCTCGGCCTGTGAGGCGGCGCGGGGGGCGCGGCGCCCCCCGCCCTGCGGCAAGTGGCGGAGATTGCGACCGTTTCGCGGGCGCCGCGCGGCGCCTGCGCAGCGGACGGGGATGGCGTGCGCCTGTCATTTTGGGTTGCATCCGGTCCCCCGCGCCTGCATATGGAGCCATCAGCAAAAACTGGCGCAGGTCCTGACAGGACCCGGCGGTGAGCGCATGCGGGGCCGTTCCAGCCTGAACGGGGCGGCCGCAGGACCGTCGTTTCCCCATGGCTCCCGGCGGACATGCGCTGAATTACCCAGGCAGGCGCCTTTATATGTCACTTCGCAACATCGCGATCATCGCACACGTCGACCATGGCAAGACCACCCTGGTCGACAAGCTGCTGCAGCAGTCCGGTTCGTTCCGCGAGAACCAGCGCGTCGCCGAGCGCGTGATGGACTCCAATGACCTGGAGCGCGAGCGCGGCATCACCATTCTCGCCAAGGTCACCTCGGTCGTCTGGAAGGACGTGCGCATCAACATCGTGGACACGCCCGGCCACGCCGACTTCGGCGGCGAGGTGGAGCGCATCCTCTCCATGGTGGACGGCGTGATCGTGCTGGTGGACGCCGCCGAAGGCCCGATGCCGCAGACCAAGTTCGTGGTCGGCAAGGCCCTCAAGGTGGGCCTGCGGCCGATCGTGGCGGTCAACAAGATCGACCGTCCGGACGCGCGCCCCGACGAGGTCATCAACGAGGTGTTCGACCTGTTCGCGGCGCTGGACGCCACGGACGAGCAGCTCGACTTCCCGATTCTCTATGGCTCCGGCCGCGACGGCTGGATGGCCGAATCGCCGGACGGGCCGCGCGACCAGGGCCTCGCGCCGCTGTTTGACCTGGTGCTGCGCCATGTGCCGGAGGCGAAGGTGGAGCCCGGCCCGTTCCGCATGCTGGGCACGCTGCTGGAGGCCAACCCCTATCTGGGGCGCATCATCACCGGCCGCATCGCCTCCGGCTCGGTGCGGCCCAACCAGACCATCAAGGTCATCGACCGCGACGGCAATCTGGTGGAGAGCGGCCGCGTCACCAGGATCCTCGCCTTCCGCGGCATCGAGCGCCAGCCGATCGAGGTGGGCGAGGCGGGCGACATCGTCGCCATCGCCGGCCTGACCAGGGGGTCGGTGGCCGACACTTTCTGCGATCCGTCGGTGACCGCGCCGATCCAGGCGCAGCCGATCGACCCGCCGACGGTGACCATGTCGTTCCTCGTCAACGACAGCCCGCTGGCCGGCACCGAGGGCGACAAGGTCACCAGCCGCATGATCCGCGACCGCCTGTTCAAGGAGGCGGAAGGCAACATCACGCTGAAGATCGAGGAAGCCGAGGACAAGGACAGCTTCTACGTCTCCGGCCGCGGCGAGCTGCAGCTGGCCATCCTGATCGAGACCATGCGCCGCGAAGGCTTCGAGCTGGCGGTGTCGCGTCCGCGCGTGGTGTTCCGCCAGAACGGGAACGGCGAGACGCTGGAGCCCGTCGAGGAGGTGGTGATCGACGTCGACGAGGAGTACTCCGGCACGGTGGTGCAGAAGATGTCGGAGCGCAAGGGCGAGATGATCGAGATGCGCCCCTCCGGCGGCGGCCGCCTGCGCCTCGTGTTCCACGCGCCCACCCGCGGCCTCATCGGCTACCAGTCGGAGCTGCTCACCGACACCCGCGGCACGGCGATCATGAACCGCCTGTTCCACGCCTATGAGCCCTACAAGGGCGAGCTGGCCGGGCGCACCAACGGCGTGCTGATCTCCAACGACCAGGGCGAGGCGGTGGCCTACGCCCTGTGGAACCTGGAGGATCGCGGCCCGATGATCATCGAGCCGGGCGTCAAGGTGTACCAGGGCATGATCGTGGGCATCCACAACCGCGACAATGACCTGGAGGTCAACGTCCTCAAGGGCAAGAAACTCACCAACATCCGCACCACCTCCAGGGACGAGGCCGTGCGCCTCACCCCGCCGGTGCGCATGACCCTGGAGCGGGCCCTGGCCTGGATCCAGGACGACGAGCTGGTGGAGGTGACGCCGAAGTCGATCCGCCTGCGCAAGCGCTATCTCGATCCCAACGAGCGCAAGCGCATGAGCAAGACGAAGGAAGGCTGACCCCTCCCCGCAGCCGGAAGCACCAGCGCGGCGCCCGTCCGGGCGTCGCGTTTCTTGGGGGGGCCGCGCGCCACGGCGCCCGCGCCGCCTGCGGCCGCGCCCAGGCCGGAAGACGAATACACCTGTTATAACATGTATCATATCGTGTCTCCTGCGGCGCGCGAGGCGCCGCGCCCGCCGAGGGAGGGAGACGCATGAGCAGATTCAGGAAGTCGGCGCTGGCCGCGTTCGCGCTGGCCGTCGCCGTCGCCGCGCCCGCGTTCGCCGAAAAGAAATATGACCAGGGGGCGAGCGACACCGAGATCAAGATCGGCCAGACGACGCCGCTGAGCGGCCCGGCTTCCGCCTACGCCGGCATCGGCCGCGTGCAGGCCGCCTATTTCCGCATGCTCAACGAGAACGGCGGCGTCAACGGCCGCAAGATCAACTTCATCCAGTACGACGACGCCTACAACCCGCCCAAGGCGGTGGAGCAGGTGCGCCGTCTGGTCGAAAACGACGGCGTGCTGCTGACGTTCCAGATCATCGGCACCCCCTCGAACGCGGCGGTGCAGAAATATCTTAACGAGAAGAAGGTGCCGCAGCTGCTGGCCTCCACCGGCGCCACGCGCTTCACCGACCCGGAGAACTATCCGTGGACGCTGGCGTTCAACCCGAACTACCAGTCAGAAGCGCACATCTACGGCAAATACATCCTTGAGCATCATCCCGACGCGAAGATCGCCATCCTTTACCAGAACGACGACCTGGGGAAGGACTATGTGAAGGGCCTCAAGGACGTGCTCGGCGACCGGGCGAAGGACATGATCGTCGCCGAAGCCTCCTACGAGCTCAGCGACCCCACCATCGACGCCCAGATGGTGAAGCTGAAGGCCTCCGGCGCCGACCTGTTCTACAACATGTCGACGCCGCGCTTCGCCGCCCAGGCCATCAAGAAGGCGGCCGAGATGGGCTGGAAGCCGGTGCACATCATCGACATCAACGCCACGCCCGTGAGCCAGACCCTTGTGCCGGCCGGCCTCGAGAACGCCAGGGGCATCATCTCGGTGAACTACGGCAAGGATCCGCTTGATCCGCAGTGGGCCGACGATCCGGGCATGAAGCGCTACAAGGCGTTCATGAAGAAATACGCGCCCAATGAGGACGCCGACAGCGGCATCGCCACCTACGGCTACTCCACGGCCCAGTGCCTTGAGCAGATCCTGAAGCAGGCCGGCGACAACCTTACCCGCACCAACATCATGAAGCAGGCCACCAACATCAGCCCGGACTTCAGGCCTGACCTCGCCCTGCCCGGCATGTCGATCACCGGCAAGGACGACTACCGCATCAACAAGCAGTTCCAGATGATGCGCTTCGACGGCGAGCGCTGGGTGCTGTTCGGCCCCATCCTCACCGACGACTTCACCCCGCCGAAGAAGTGACGCGGCCTGTCCGGCCGCGCCCGGGACAGGACAAAACGGGACGCGCCGCCTGCGGGCGGCGCGTTTCGCCTTTCATGTCCATGCGGCGGGGACCGGCCCCGCGCGCAGACGTCTCACAGACCCTCGAACAGCGGCGTCGACAGGTAACGCTCGGCGAAGGAGGGGATGATGATGACGATGTTCTTGCCGGCGGCCTCCGGCCGCGCGCCCAGCTCCAGGGCGGCGGCCACCGCCGCGCCGGAGGAGATGCCGACCGGAATGCCCTCGAGGCGGGCCATCTGGCGGGCGGTGTCAAAGGCGGTCTGGTTGCCGACGGTGATGACTTCGTCGATCACCGAACGGTCAAGGATCTCCGGCACGAAGCCGGCGCCGATGCCCTGGATCTTGTGCGGGCCAGGCTGGCCGCCGGAGAGCACCGGGCTGTCCTCCGGCTCCACGGCGACGATCTTCACGCCCGGGCGGCGCTGCTTCAGGATCTGGCCGACGCCGGTGATGGTGCCGCCGGTGCCGACGCCGGCGACGAAGTAGTCCACCTCGCCACTGGTGTCGTTCCAGATCTCCTCCGCGGTGGTGGCGCGGTGGATGGCCGGATTGGCCGGATTGGCGAACTGCTGCGGAATGATCGAGCCCGGGATCTGGGCGTGCAGCTCCTGGGCGCGGGCGATGGCGCCGCGCATGCCCTGGGCGCCGGGGGTGAGCTCAAGCTGGGCGCCGAGCAGCTGCAGCATCTTGCGCCGCTCGATCGACATGGTCTCGGGCATCACCAGGATCAGGCGATAGCCGCGGGCGGCGGCGACGAAGGCCAGCGCGATGCCGGTGTTGCCGGAGGTGGGCTCGATCAGCGTGGCGCCCGGAGCGATGCGGCCCTCCGCCTCCAGCGCGTCAATCATGCTGACGCCGATACGGTCCTTCACGCTGGAGATCGGGTTGAAGAACTCAAGCTTGGCCAGAAGACTGGCCTTCACCCCGCGCTCCCCGGCGAGGCGCTTCAGGCGCACCAGCGGCGTGTCGCCGATGGTCTGGGTGATCGAATCATAAATGCGGCCGCGACCGGGCGCCTTGCCGCCCGCGCTGCTGGATGCGTTATCAGCCATGACATGCTCCTTCGGTCACGGATTGACCCTGAACTGCGCCTGTCGCACCGATCGCCGGCGACCGGCCGTCACCGAAACTGCCGGCCCCGTTTCATTTACCGGCATTTTGATGTGCAAATAATTATTGCACGGATCAAATTGTAAAATCAACAGGCGCGGTGGAGTCGCCGAACACCCGTTTCGCCTCGGCGGTGCGGCACAGGTCCTCCACGGTGATGGCGTCGAGGCTGGCGAGGAAGGCGGCGCCGGCGGCGCGCACGGCCGGATCGATCACCTGGTCCACCAGCGGCGACTCGGGGGCGGGCGGCAGCGCCTCGTCCTCATTGCCGGCCATCACCGCGCGCACGATCTGCCCGGCGGTGATGCGGCGGCGCTCCCGCGCCAGCTCGTAGCCGCCGCGCGGGCCGCGCACGCCCTTGAGGATGCCGGCGCGCACCAGGGTCTGCAGCACGGTCTCCAGATGGCGCGGCGGCAGCTGGTGGCGGGCCGCCAGCAGCTTGGCGGCGACGGGAAGGGGTCTGGCGTGAAGCGCCACGTCCACCACCGCGGCGATCGCCAGCACGCTCCGTCGCGACAACAGCATCATGGCGCAACTCTCCCCTGCCTCCGCGGCGGCCGCGTCGCACAAAGGCCGCCGCCTGCAACATGACGGGGTCTTTTAACAGCCGCACACGGTGAACGGAAGCTTTTCACCGCGTTTTGTGTAAATTATGTCCCCGGACCGCCAGCCGGAGCCCGAAGGGCGGCGGGCGTGCGCCGCCGGCGGAACCGGCCTACGCCACGCCGGTGGAGCCAAAGCCGCCGGCGCCGCGCGCGGTTTCGTCCAGCGCCGCCACCTCAACCAGCCGCCACTGCGGCGCGGGGGCCAGCACCGCCTGGGCGATGCGGTCGCCGCGGGCGATGACGAAGGGCGCATCGCCCAGATTGACCAGGCACACCATCACCTCGCCGCGATAGTCGCTGTCCACCGTGCCGGGCGCGTTGGCCACGGTGACGCCATGGCGGACGGCGAGGCCGGAGCGCGGCCGCACCTGCATCTCCCAGCCCTCCGGCACGGCGACGCAGAAGCCGGTGGGAATGAGGCGCCGCTCCCCGGGAGCGAGGGTGACCTCGCCGTCGGTGGCGGCGCGCAGGTCGAAGCCGGCGGCGCCGGCGCTGGCGTAGGCCGGAGCCGGCAGGTCCGCCGCATGCGGCAGGCGCAGGATGCGCAGGATGCGCGCGGACGGATCCGGAATCATGCGCCGGCGCCCGCGCGGGCCAGGGCGTCGGCGATGCGCGCCACGAGGCGGCGCGCCACCTCGTCCTTGTTCATGGTCGGCCAGTCCTCGACGCCTTCGGCGGTGACCAGATGCACGGTGTTGCGCTCACCGCCCATCACGCCGCTTTCGGGGGAGACGTCATTGGCCACGATCCAGTCGCAGCCCTTGCGCGCCAGCTTCGCCTTCGCGTGCTCCAGCACCTTTTCGGTTTCGGCCGCGAAGCCCACCACCAGCTTCGGCCGGCCGGAGGCCATCTGCGAGACGGCGGCGAGAATGTCCGGGTTCTCCACCAGGGCCAGGGCCGGCGGAGCGCCGTCGGCGGTTTTCTTGATCTTCTCGCCGGCGGCGCCGGCGACGCGCCAGTCGGCCACTGCGGCGGTGAACACGGCGGCGTCCGCCGGCAGGGCCGCCTCCACCGCCTGCAGCATCTCGCGGGCGGTCTCCACCTTCACCACGCGCACGCCGGGCGGATCGGGCAGGTTCACCGGGCCGCTCACCAGCGTCACCCGGGCGCCGGCCTGGGCGGCGGCGGCCGCGATGGCGTGGCCCTGGCGGCCGGAGGAGCGGTTGGCGATGTAGCGCACCGGATCGATGGGCTCGTGGGTGGGCCCGGAGGTCACGAGCACGCGCATGCCGGCCAGCGGCCCCTGGGGCGGCAGCCGGCCTGGCGCCGGCGGCGGCGCCGGGCCGGCGCCCTGGTAGATCACGTCCCGCCATGCCACGGACGGCGCCGGCGGCTTCGCGCCGCCGGCGAGGGCGGCCTCCACCGCGGCCACGATCTCCAGCGGCTCGGCCATGCGGCCGACGCCCGATTCGCCGCGCTCGGCCATGGAGCCCGCATTGGGGCCGACGAACAGCACGCCGTCGGCGGCCAGCGTGGCGAGGTTGCGGCGGGTGGCCGGGTGGGCCCACATGCGCGGGTTCATGGCCGGGGCCATCAGCACCGGCTTGTCAGTGGCCAGCAGGATGTTGGAGGCGAGGTCGTTGGCGAGGCCGCTGGCGGCCTTCGCCATCAGGTCGGCGGTGGCGGGTGCCACCACGACCAGGTCTGATTCGCGCGAGAGGCGGATGTGGCCGATGTCCGCCTCGTCGGTGAGCGAAAACAGGTCGGTGAACACCTTTTCCTGCGACAGCGCCGCGGCGGACAGCGGCGTGACGAATTCCTGCGCCCCCGCGGTCATGACGCAGCGCACCGCGGCGCCGCGCTCCTTCAGGCGGCGGATGAGGTCGAGCGCCTTGTAGGCGGCGACGCCGCCGCCAATGACCAGCAGGATCCGGCGACCAGACAGCATGACGATCTCCCTGTTCAGCGCCCCGGACAGGCGCCCGTGGCGGGCCCTCCGCCGTGGGGCGGTCATGGCGCGCCGTCCGCCTCCCCGTCGTCAGGCCTGTCGCCCTGTGCCTGGAGCATCCGGGCCGGCCTGGCAATATCATCCCTCCCCCCTGGCGGGCCGGAGTGAAAAATTTTTGCGCGCAGCCCCGGAGCGTCGGTCAGAACGCCCGCCACGCCAGCGCCGCCAGCAGCGCGGCGATGACCCACAGGGCGACGGCGGCGGCGCGCATGCCGCGCGCCTCGGCGCGGCCGATGCGCTCGACGCTCTCCCGGTCCAGGGCGAAGCCGGTCCGGGTCGCCGTCTCAAGGCGCTCCAGCACGCGCTCGCAGCGCTCCAGGGTTTCGGGCAGGGCGCCGAGGCGCGCCGCCAGGGCCTGCAGGCCGCGCCCCGCCTCCTCCAGCCGCCCCGCCGGACCGAGATTGCGGGCGATCCACTCGCGCACCACCGGATCGGCGGTGCGCCACATGTCGAGGTGCGGATCGAGGCTGCGGGCCACGCCCTCCACCACCACCATGGTCTTCTGCAGCATCACCAGCTCGGGGCGGGTCTGCATCTGGAACAGCGCCGTCACCTCGAACAGCAGGGTGAGCAGGCGGCCCATGGAGATTTCGTCGGCGCGACGGTTGTGGATTGGCTCGCCGATGGCGCGGATGGCCTGGGCGAAATCATCGACGCTGTGGGCGCGCGGCACGTAGCCGGCCTCGAAATGCACCTCCGCCACCCGCCGGTAGTCGCGGGTGATGAAGCCATAGAGAATCTCCGCGAGGAAACGGCGCTCCCTGTGGCCGAGCCGGCCCATGATGCCGAAGTCCACCGCCACCAGCCGGCCGGTCCGGTCCACGAACAGGTTGCCGGGGTGCATGTCGGCGTGGAAAAAGCCGTCGCGCAGCGCATGGCGCAGGAACGACTGGATGATCGCCGCCGCCAGCGCCTTGCGGTCGAAGCCGGCGGCGTCCACCGCGGCGAGATCGGTCAGCTTCACGCCGTCGATCCACTCGCTGGTCATCACGTCGCGTTCGGTGAACGACCATTCGACGCGCGGCGTGCGGAAATCCGGATCGCCGGCGGTGTTGGCCGCCATCTCCGACAGCGCCGCCGCCTCAAGACGCAGGTCCATCTCGATGGCCACCGACCGGGCCAGCGTCTCCACCACCTCCAGCGGCCGCAGCCGGCGGGCGGACGGCAGCAGCCGCTCGGCGGCGCGGGCGGCGAAGCGCATGGCCCCGAGATCCCGCTGGAACCGGGCGCGCACGCCAGGGCGCAGCACCTTCACCGCCACCAGACCGGCGCCCGCGCCGGAATCCGCCTCGCCCGCCCGCCGCCGCGCGCCCGGCGCAAGGCGCGCCATGTGCACCTGGGCGATGGAGGCGGCGCCCACCGGCTCGCTGAACTCCACGAACATCTCGTCGAAGGGCCGGCCCAGCGACTGCTCGATGATGGCCCGCGCCTGGCCGGTGGGGAACGGCGGCATGCGGTCCTGCAGGCGCTCCAGCTCGCGGGCGATGCGCACGCCGACCACGTCCGGACGGGTGGCCATGAACTGGCCGAGCTTCACCCAGTTGGGGCCGAGCCGGGTGAGGGCGGCGGCGAGGCGCCCTTCCCCGCCGCCTCCGGCCGCGACGTCGCGGCGCTCCAGCAGCCGCGCCAGCCGCAACCCCAGGCGCGCCGCCGGCGGCAGCAGGGCCGGATCGACAAGCGCCAGCGCGCCTTCGCGCGCGAACACGAAGCCGACGCCAACCAGCCGCGCGCCATGGATCAGGGTGCTGAACACGGACTCAGATCTTCCATCCCGAATGCAGGGCGACGATTCCGCCGGTCATGGGGCGGGCCTTCACGCGCGCGAACCCGGCGTCCCGGATCATGGCCGAGAACAGCGCGGCGTTGGGAAACTTGCGGATCGACTCGACCAGGTAGCGGTAGGGCGCGGCGTCGCCGGTCACCAGCCGCCCCATGGCCGGGATCACGTGGAAGGAATAGGCGTCATAGATGCGGTCGAGACCCGGCATGTCGACGCTGGAGAACTCAAGGCACAGGAAGCGCCCGCCGCGCCGCAGCACCCGGTGCGCCTCGGCCAGGGCCTGCTCCAGCCGCGGCACGTTCCGGATGCCGAAGGCGATGGTGTAGGCGTCGAAGGAAGCGTCCGGAAACGGCGGCGCCTCGGCGTTGCCCTGGACGAAATCGATGCGGTCGCCAAAGGCGTCGCCGGCGCGCTCGCGGCCCACCGCCAGCATGTCGCCGTTGATGTCCAGCACGGTGACGTGGGTGTCCGGCCCGCCGGCGCGCAGGATGCGGAAGGCGACGTCGCCGGTGCCGCCGGCCACGTCCAGCACCTTCAGGGCGCGGACGGGCGAAGGGTTCAGCGCCGCCACCATGTCCGCCTTCCACGCCCGGTGCAGCCCGCCGGACATCAGGTCGTTCATCAGGTCATAGCGTTTCGCGACCTTGTGGAACACCTCGTCCACGAGACCCTGCTTGCGGTCGAGGTCGACGGTCGAGAAACCGAAGTGGGTCCGCGCCTTGCCGTCGCCGGCGGCGGTCTCCGCGGAGCCTTCGGGAGTCCGGGCAGTCATGGGGCCATCCTTTCGCACGGCGCGCAGCATAGCGAATGATGCGCCGCCCCGCCATGCGACGCGGCGGGCGCGCGGGGCCCTGCACAGGAAGCGCCGCGGCGGCGGGACGCAGGCCCCGCGCCCGGATACGGGGGGCGCGCGCCCGTATCCGGGCGCGCGCCATTATATTAAAGGTGCGCCGGCCGCGACGGGCGCGGCGCAGCAGGGGAGCAGGACATGCCGGAGCTGCCGGAAGTGGAGACCGTGCGCCGCGGCCTGGAGCCGGTGATGGCCGGCGCGACCATCGCCGCGGTGGAGCTGCGCCGGCCGGACCTGCGCTTTCCCTTTCCGGAGGATTTCGCCGCCCGCCTCGCCGGCAGGCGGGTGCTGGGGCTCGGGCGGCGGGCCAAATACCTGCTCGCCGATCTCTCCTCAGGCGAGACGCTGGTGATGCATCTGGGCATGACCGGCCGCTTCACCATCCACGCCCCGGACGCGCCGGGCCACACGCCCGGCGTCTTTTACCGCCAGGCGACGGCCGCCGGCGCGGCGGCGGCGTCGCCCCACGACCACGTGCTGCTCCACTTCGCCGGCGGCGCCACCATCGTGTACAGCGACGCCCGCCGTTTCGGCTTCATGACGCTGGCGCCGCGCGCCGCCCTGGCGGAGCATCCGCTGTTCCGCCGCCTCGGCGTGGAGCCGCTGGGCGACGAGCTGGACGGGGCGCTGCTGCTGCGGCTGTTCGCGGGGCGATCGGCGCCGCTGAAGGCGGCGCTGCTCGACCAGCGGCTCATCGCCGGGCTCGGCAACATTTACGTGAACGAGGCGCTGCACCGCGCCGGCCTGTCGCCGTTCCGCAAGGCGGGCACCCTTGACGCCGGCGAGGCGGAGCGGCTGGCGGCGGCCATCCGCGCCGTGCTGGCGGAGGCGGTGGCGGCGGGCGGCTCCACGCTCAGCGATTTCCGCCACGCCGACGGCGCCCTTGGCTATTTCCAGCATTCCTTCCGCGTCTACGACCGCGCCGGCGCCCCCTGCCCCACGCCGGGCTGCGGCGGCGCCATCCGCCGCGACGCCCAGTCCGGCCGCTCCACCTTCTGGTGCGCGGCCTGCCAGGGCTGAGGACCGGGCGCGGCGGCCCGTGCGGGCGGCGCGGAAATGCCCATGGACGCGACGCCGGCCGGTGCGCTAGACCGGCGGACGACGCGCCGCCGCCCTGACCGCGACGGCCGCACGGAACGTCATGGCCTTCGCCGCCGCGCCGCGCGCACGCGCGCGCCGGCGAAGGCGCACCAGGCCCAGGGGGTTTTCGCACATGAGCTACGAAACCATCATCGCCGAGACGCGCGGCAAGGTCGGCGTCATCACCCTCAACCGGCCGAAGGCGCTCAACGCCCTGAACGCGCAGCTCATGGACGAGCTGAACCAGGCGCTCGACGCCTTTGAAGCGGACGCCAGCATCGGCTGCATCGTCATCACCGGCTCCGAGCGCGCCTTCGCCGCCGGCGCCGACATCAAGGAGATGCAGGAGAAGACCTATCCGGCCACCTATCTGGAGGACTTCTTCATCACCGGCGACCGCATCGCCGCGCGCCGCAAGCCCATGATCGCCGCGGTGGCCGGCTTCGCGCTCGGCGGCGGCTGCGAGCTGGCGATGATCTGCGACATCATCATCGCCGCCGACAACGCCAGATTCGGCCAGCCGGAGATCAAGCTCGGCGTCATTCCGGGCATCGGCGGCACCCAGCGCCTCACCCGCGCCGTCGGCAAGGCCAAGGCCATGGACCTGTGCCTCACCGGCCGCATGATGGACGCCGCCGAAGCGGAGCGCGCCGGGCTCGTCGCCCGCGTCGTGCCGGCTGACAGGCTGATGGAGGAGGCCATGCAGGCGGCCGAGACCATCGCCTCCTTCTCGCTGCCGTCGGTGATGCTGGCCAAGGAGACGGTGAACCGCGCCTTCGAGACCACCCTCTCGGAGGGCGTGCGCTTCGAGCGCCGCGTGTTCCACGCCCTGTTCGCCACCGCCGACCAGAAGGAAGGCATGTCCGCCTTCGTCGAGAAGCGCGCGCCGAACTTCACCAACTCCTGAACGGCTCCGCCCCGCCATTGCGCGTGAGCCACGCCCCGGCGCGCCAGCGGCGGGGCGTTTGCGTTACAGGCCCCGGGAGGGCCCCCGGCTTTCTCCCGCCCCCCGATGCGGCCCGATGAGGTCCCCCGATGAGCGCCGATCCCCTCGCCGCCCTGCAACAGCTGCTGGCCGCGCCCCTCGCCTGGGGCGGGGGCATGGATCCGGGCGCGACGCTCACCGCCGGCATGGCCGGGCTGCTCACGGGGCTGGCGTTTCTCGCCGGGCTCATCGACGCCATCGCCGGCGGCGGCGGCCTGCTCGTGCTGCCGGCGCTGCTGCTGGCCGGCTTCCAGCCGGCGAGCGCGCTGGCGGTGAACAAGCTGCAGGCGAGCTTCGGCTCCGGCTCGGCCACGGTCGCCTTCACCCGGGCCGGGCTCATCGACTGGCCCCGCACCGCGCCGATGTTCGCCATGGCCATGGGCGGCTCGGTGGCCGGAGCGCTGCTGGTGAGCGCGCTGCCCACAGGCTTCCTGCGCGCCTTCATGCCGCCGATGCTGGTCGCCATCGCGCTCTACATGGGCTTCTCCCCGCGCCTCGGCGACGACGACCGCGAGCAGCGCCTGACGCCGGCGGCGTTCACGCTGACGGCGGCGCCGGCCATCGGCTTCTATGACGGCGTGTTCGGGCCCGGAACCGGCTCGCTGCTGATGCTGGCCTTCGTGGGGCTGCTGGGGCTGGGAATCACCCGGGCCACCGGACGGGCCAAGGCGCTCAACTTCGCCAGCAACGCCGGGGCGCTGGCGATTCTCGCCGTCACCCAGCCCATCGCCTGGCCGCTGGGGCTGCTGATGGGGGCGGCGGCCTTCGCCGGGGCGCGCATCGGGGCGGGGCTCGCCATCCGCAACGGGGCGCGGCTGATCCGGCCGCTGCTGGTGCTCGCCTGCTGCGCCATGGCGCTGCGGCTGTTTCTGGACGAAGCGGGACCGTGGCGGGCGCTGGCGGGCAAAATCTTCGGCTCCTGAGCCGCGGGCGCGTTGACGTGGCGCGCGTCCCAACCTATAAGCCGGGCAACAGGACGGCCCGGGGCCGTCCGCATCATTTTTAACTTCCGCAGAGTCGTCCCGGCCGCGCCGGCGACGACCCGGTCAACCACAAGGACGGCGCGATGGCCAACACATCGTCGGCCAAGAAGGCGACCCGAAAGATTCTCGCTCGCACGGCAATCAACAGGAGCCGGAAGAGCCGCGTGCGCACCTTCGTGCGCAAGGTTGAAGAAGCCATTGCGAGCGGCGACCAGGCGGCCGCCCTCGCCGCCCTGCGCGCCGCGCAGCCCGAGATCATGCGGGCGGCGCAGAAGGGCGTGATGCACAGGAACACCGCCTCGCGCAAGATTTCGCGCCTGGCGGGCCGGGTGAAGGCGCTGGGCGCCTGATCCGCCAGCTGTTCACGCAAAAGGCGCAGCGCCTGTCGCTGCGCCTTTTTTATTTGCCGCGCGGCGCCGGCGTCGTGGCCACGCCGCGTTTTTCCGGATTGACTCCGGAGAAGAATTTGGGGCTGCGGCGACGCCAGGCGACGCCGGCGATCGCGCACACAAAACCAAACCATTCCAATGCTTTATGCAGCAAGCGGCCTGACTCCAACCGAATCGGGGGCGGATCGCGCCGCCGCCGGGGCGGCGGCGCAGCGCCTTCATGCGAATGTCATCCGGCGCCCCCCCGCGACCGCGCGGGCCGGAAACCGCCGGGCGCTCAAGGGGTTGAAAACCGCCTCCGGACGGACGGACGGACTGCCCCTGGGTCAGAGCCGCAGCCGCGGCCTGGCGTTGCCAACAAGCGAGTTGCGGCCCCCGCGCCGCCCATGTAAGGTCACTTCACTCGGGTTGCCCGAGCTTCCCTCAAGTTGTGTTACGTAATTCCGCAAGCGCACCCAGGATGAAGATATTGCATTTTTCATCCTGGATGGATGATGGAGCATGGCCACAAAGGCCATGCGGCCAATAATTTCCATTTGCTTGCGCATTTACGCAGTTTCATTCAGCTGCCGCACGGGAACGTCGGTCGCTGGCCAGGGCCATGCTGGCCCCACTGAACCAGATGCGCGGCCGGCGTCCCGCCGGACGGGACACGGCCGCCGGTGAATACGGAGTTGCAGTCATGCTTAAGGGTGAGACCGGCGCCGCCATGAATGGATCCAGCTTCCGGGATGGCGCGCCTGCGGATCACGCCCTTGACGCCATGGAGGACATGAGCGCCGCCGACCGCGCCGAAGCCTGGGAGAGCGTGCGCCGCCGCCTGCGCGCCGAACTGGGCGAGGACGTGTTCTCCAGCTGGTTCGGACGCCTGGAGCTGGACGCCATTTCCGGCGACGTCGCGCGTCTTACCGTCCCCACCCGCTTCCTCAAGAGCTGGATCGAGGCCAATTATCTCGACCGCGTCCTCACCGTTTTCCGCGGCGCCTTCCCCGGCGTGGGCCGCCTCATCATCGGCGTGCGCTCCGCCGGCGGCGCGGTGATCTCGCCGCGCATGCCGGAGCCGGCGCGCCGCCCGGCCGCGGCCCCGGCGCAGGCGCCGGCCGCCCCGGCGCGCCCGGCCCCGGCCCAGCCGCAGGAGCCGGCCGCCGCCGCTCCGGCTCCCGCCGCGGCGGCGGGGGCTGAAGCCGACATCGTCGGCAACAGCCTGGACCCGCGTCTCACCTTCGAGAATTTCGTCGTCGGGCGCTCCAACGCCCTCGCCCACGCCGCCGCCGAGCGCGTGGCCAGCCATGACGGCGGCGCGCCGCTGTACAGCCCGTTCTACCTCCACGCCAGCGTCGGCCTCGGCAAGACCCACCTGCTGCAGGCCGTCTCCCACGCCGCCGAGCAGCGCGGCCGCAAGGTGATCTACCTCACCGCCGACCGCTTCATGTACAGCTTCGTCAACGCGCTGAAGTCGCAGACGGCGCTGGCCTTCAAGGAGAAGCTGCGCGCCATCGACATGCTGGTGCTCGACGACGTGCAGTTCATCCAGGGCAAGTCGATCCAGCAGGAGTTCGGCCATACGGTGAACGCGCTGATCGACGCCGGCCGGCAGATCGTCGTCGCCGCCGACCGGCCGCCGGCCGAGCTGGAGACGCTCGACGAGCGCGTGCGCTCGCGCCTCGCCGGCGGCCTCGTGGTGGAGATGGGCCCGCTCGACGAGGCCCTGCGCGCCAGCATTCTCAAGGCGCGCATCGCCGCCATGCAGGCCAAGCACCCCGCCTTCGCGGTCAGCCCGGAAGTGATCGCCTATGTGGCCTCGGTGATCACCACCAACGGCCGCGACCTCGACGGCGCGGTCAACCGCCTGCTCGCCCACACCACCCTCTCGGGCGGCGAGATCACGGTGGAGACCGCCGAGAACGCCATCCGCGACCTGGTGCGCACCCGCGAGCCCAAGCGCGTCAAGATCGAGGACATCCAGAAGCTGGTGGCCACGCGCTACAACGTCTCGCGCGCCGACATCCTGTCCGAGCGGCGCACCGCCGCCGTGGTCAAGCCGCGGCAGATCGCCATGTATCTCTCCAAGCAGCTGACCCTGCGCTCGCTGCCGGAGATCGGCCGGCGCTTCGGCGGCCGCGACCACACCACCGTGCTGCACGCCGTGCGCAAGATCGACAAGGCCGTGGCCGAGGACAAGGCGCTGCACGAAGAGGTCGAGCTGCTCAAGCGCATGCTGCTCGACTGAGCGCGCCCGGCGGCGCGCGTCCGGCCCCCGGACAGGGATGGACCTTGCGCCGGCGGAAGCTCCCGCCGGCGCGCCGTCCGGGACGGCCGCGCCGCGTGGCGGCGGCCGGCTCAGGCGGCCGTGGCGCGGCTTTCGGCGATGGCCGCCAGCAGCGCCGCCCCAACCGGCAGGATGCTTTCGTCAAGAAGGAAGCCCGGATTGTGCAGCGGCGCGGTGTGGGCGCCGGTGAGCCACAGATAGGCGCCGGGAACCTGCTGCAGCATGTCGGCGAAATCCTCGCTGCCCATCTTGGGCGTTTCGTCGGCGCGCACGCGGTCCCCGCCCAGCATGGCGGCGGCGACGCCGGCCGCCGCGCGGCTCTGTTCGTCGCTGTTCACCAGCACGGAGAACACGTTGCGGATGTCGACGCTGGCCGTGACGCCGTGGGCGGCGGCGATCCCCTCCGCCAGCTCGCGGATGCGCCGGCGGACCTTCTCCATCACCCGCTGGTCGAAGGCGCGCACCGTCCCGGCCACCGTCGCCCGGTCCGGAATGACGTTGTAGGCCGAGCCGGCATGAACCTGCGTCACGGACACCACCGCCGGCTGCTGCGGATCGACATTGCGGCTGACGATGGTCTGCAGCGCCTGCACCAGGCTGGCGGCCGCCACCACCGGATCGGCGCCGAGATTGGGCATGGCGCCGTGGGCGCCGCGGCCGGTGATGGTGATGTCGAAGAAGTCCGCCCCCGCCATGGCCGGGCCGGCGCACACCCCCACATGGCCGCTCACCCCGGCGGGGGCGTTGTGCAGGGCGTAGATCTCGTCGCAGGGAAAGCGCGTGAACAGCCCGTCGGCGAGCATGGCGCGGGCGCCGCCCAGCCCCTCCTCCGCCGGCTGGAAAATCAGGTGCGTCACGCCGTCGAAATCGCGCGTGGCGGCGAGATAGCGCGCGGCACCCAGCAGCATGGCGGTGTGGCCGTCATGGCCGCAGCCATGGAAGCGGCCGGGATTGCGCGAGGCGAACGGCAGGCCGGTGGCCTCCTCCATGGGCAGCGCGTCCATGTCGGCGCGCAGGCCGACGCGCCGCCCGGCGTCGCCGCCGCGGCCGCGCACCACCCCGACCACGCCCGTGCCGCCGACGCCGCGGTGAACCTCCACCCCCCAGCTTTCCAGCAGCTCCGCGACGAAGGCTGCGGTTTTCTCCTCCTCAAAGCCCAGCTCCGGCCAGGCGTGGATCCGCCGGCGCCAGGCGATGATGTCGTCCTGGAACGCCATGACGGCCTCCAGCACGTGGCGGTGATGTCGCTGCTCCATGTGACGCTCTCCCGGGCGCTGCCTCGCCCCCCGGCGATGATGCAGCGCCGGCGCGGCGGCTGTCGAGAGCAAGGCCGGCGCGCGGGCGTCGTCACGCTGCGGTCTTCAGGCGCCCGTCCCGCCGCGTCTCCCCGCGCCGGGCGCGCCGGCGCGGAGCCGTGTCCTGCCGGGGCCACGACGCGGCGGACGCCGGGGCCGCGCGCCTGCGGGCGAAGGCCTTGCAGGGCTTGCGTCGGCGCGGCCAAGGCTGCATTGTCTGCAACCCTGCGCCTGTCGCGCCCGCCAGGGCGCCGCACGCGCGCAGGGGCGGCCAGTCTCCCTGGCTTTCCGCTTTTCTCACAACGTCAACGGGTCAGGCCATGAAAGTAACTGTCGAGAGAACTGCTCTGCTCCGGGCGCTCGGCCATGTCCATCGCGTTGTCGAGCGGCGCAACACCGCCCTGATCCTGTCCAACCTGCTGCTGCGGGCCGCGGAGGGGGCGCTGACAGTCAAGGCCACCGACCTTGACATCGAGGTGACCGAGACGGTGGAGGCCGCCGTTGACGCGCCGGGGGCCACCACCGCGCCGGCGCACGTGCTCTATGACATCGTGCGCAAGCTGCCCGAGGGCTCCCAGGTGTCGCTGGAGACCGCCGCCGGCGGAGCCCAGGCGGTGATCCGCGCCGGCCGCTCGCGCTTCACCCTGCAGGCGCTGCCGGAGGGCGATTTCCCCAACATCGCCCCCGGCGAGCTGCCGTGGCGCTTCTCCGCCCCGGCCGCCGACATCAAGCGGCTGATCGACAAGACCCAGTTCGCCATCTCGACGGAAGAGACCCGCTACTATCTCAACGGCATCTACCTGCATCCGGCGACGAACGGCGGCGAAACCACGCTGCGCGCCGTGGCCACCGACGGCCACCGCCTCGCCCGCGTCGACGCCCCCGCCCCGGCCGGCTGCGAGACCATGCCGGGCGTCATCGTGCCCCGCAAGGCGGTGGCGGAAATCCAGAAGCTGCTGGAGGGCCTTGACGGCGAGGTCACCGTCGAGCTGTCCGAGAGCAAGATCCGCCTCACCGCCGGCGCGGTGGTGCTGACCTCCAAGCTGATCGACGGCGCCTTTCCGGACTACCAGCGCGTCATCCCCACCGCCAACGACCGGGTGATGGTGGTGGAGCTGGCCGAGTTCACGCCGGCGGTGGACCGCGTCTCCACCATTTCCTCCGAGCGCGGCCGCGCCGTGAAGCTGTCGCTGCAGGAGGGCCGCCTCACCCTGTCGGTGACCAATCCGGACTCCGGCTCGGCCATGGAGGAGATCAGCGTCGACTATGAGGGCGAGCCGCTCGACGTGGGCTTCAACGCCCGCTACCTGCTGGACATCGCCGCCCAGCTGGACGGCGACACCGCCTTCTTCCGCCTCGCCGACGCCAGCTCGCCCACCATCATCCAGGACCGCGAGGGCGCGCCGGCGCTGTACGTGCTGATGCCGATGCGCGTATGAACGCTGCGCGTGAGGCCGCATGTGAGGCCGCGCGCGGGCGCGGGGCCGGCGGAGCGGCGCCCGGCGGCGCGCCCTGGCGCCGCGCCGCCCGCGCGGCGCCCTGACGACAGGGCCGGCGTCCTGCGCCGGCGCGGATAGCACCCATGACCGCAAGGCCGCCCATCCGCCCGCGCGTCACCCGCGTGATGCTGCAGGACTTCCGCAGCTATGCGGCGCTGGACCTGCGCGCCGGCGCCAGCCTCGTCGCCCTGGCCGGCGACAATGGCGCGGGCAAGACCAACCTGCTGGAGGCGATCTCGCTGTTCACGCCCGGCCGGGGCCTGCGGCGGGCGGAGCTGCGCGACATGCGCCGGCTGCTGCCGGCGGCGCAGGGCGCGCCGGCCACGCCCGCGCCCGCCTTCGCCGTGTCGCTCACCCTTGACGGGGAGAGCAGCGGCGGCGCCCGCCTCGGCGTCGCGCTGGAGAACCGCGCCGGCGCCCTCGCCCGCCGCAGCCGCATCGACGGCGAGACCGTCTCCTCGCCGGCCGCCTTCGCCGATTACCTGCGCATCGTGTGGCTGACGCCGGCCCAGGACGGGCTGTTCGCCGGCCCGCCCGGCGACCGGCGCCGTTATCTCGACCGGCTGGTGCTGGCGGTGGACGCGGCGCACGGCGCGCGGGTCAGCGCCTTCGAGCGCGCCCTGCGCTCGCGCAACCGGCTGCTGGAGGATCCTTACGCCGACAGCGCCTGGCTGGACGCGGTGGAGCGCGAGCTGGCCGAGCTTGGCGTCGCGGTGGCCTCGGCCCGGCGCGAAACCGCCGACCGCCTCGCGGCCCTCGCCGCCGCCCGCCAGGGCGCGCCCTCCGCCTTCCCGTGGGCAGGGCTGAAGCTGGAGGGCGTGATCGAGGAGATGGTGGCGACCATGCCGGCGCTGGACGTGGAGGACCATTTCCGCGCCCTGCTGCGCGAGGGCCGCGCCCGCGACCGCGCCGCCGGCCGGGCGCTGGCCGGCCCGCAGACCACCAACCTCGCCGTCTGGCACGGACCGCGCGACATGCCGGCGGAGCTGTGCTCCACCGGCGAACAGAAGGCGCTGCTCATCGGCCTCGCCCTCGCCCACGCCCGGCTGGTGGCGGCCATGAGCGGCATCGCCCCGGTGGTGCTGCTGGACGAGATCGCCGCCCATCTCGACCCCGGCCGCCGGCGGGCGCTGTATGAGGAGCTGGCGGGGCTGGGCTCGCAGGTCTGGATGACCGGCGCCGACCCGGCCCTGTTCGCCGACCTGCCGGGCGACTCGCGCGTGTATTACGTGCGCCCCGGCGCCGTGAGCGAAACGCCCGCCTGAAACGGCCTGCGGGGCTGCTGGAGCCTGCCCTGCCCCTTTTGGGGACCAGGACGCGGCGGCGCGTTCCGGCCGCCCGTGCGGCTGGCGCAAGGCGCGGGAAGCGCTTATATAAGGCGCAGGATTCGTATTCGTAATGTACGCGCGCGCGAGGCGCGCCATCCCCCATGCGCCCGGCGGCCCCTCGACGAGCCAGCCGTCCGGGACATGCCCCGCAAGGCGACCCAGGGAACCAGATGTCAGAACCAGCCCGCAACGCCGGCGCCGACAGCTACGGCGCAGACTCCATCCGCGTCCTCAAGGGTCTCGATGCGGTCCGCAAGCGTCCGGGCATGTACATCGGCGACACCGACGACGGCTCCGGCCTGCACCACATGGTCTATGAGGTGGTGGACAACGCGATCGACGAGGCCCTCGCCGGTCACGCCGATCTCGTGACCGTGACGCTGAACGCCGACGGCTCCTGCACGGTGACCGACAACGGACGCGGCATTCCCACCGACCTCCATCCCGAGGAAGGCGTCTCGGCGGCCGAGGTCATCATGACCCAGCTGCACGCGGGCGGAAAGTTCGACCAGAACTCCTACAAGGTCTCCGGCGGCCTGCACGGCGTCGGCGTCTCGGTGGTGAACGCGCTGTCCACATGGCTGCGCCTCACCATCTGGCGCAACGACCTCGAACACTTCATGGAGTTCCGCCACGGCGACGCCGTGGCCCCGCTGGCGGTGGTCGGCCCGGCCAACGGCCGGCGCGGCACCATGGTGACCTTCCTGCCCTCGCCGGAAACCTTCAGCAACACGGTGTTCGACTACGACACCCTCGAACACCGCCTGCGCGAGCTCGCCTTCCTCAACTCCGGCGTGCGCATCATCCTCACCGACGCCCGCGGCGCGGAGCACCGGCGCGAGGAGCTGATGTATGAGGGCGGCGTCGAGGCCTTCGTGCGCTATCTCGACCGCACCAAGACGCCGCTGATCTCCCGGCCCATCGTGGTGCGCGCCGAGCGCGACGGCATCGGCGTGGAGGCGGCGCTGTGGTGGAACGACACCTACCACGAGAACGTGCTGGCCTTCACCAACAACATCCCGCAGCGCGACGGCGGCACCCACCTCGCCGGCTTCCGGGCCGCGCTGACCCGGCAGATCACCAGCTACGCCGATTCAACAGGCCTGACGAAAAAGGAAAAGGTGTCGCTTACCGGCGACGACTGCCGCGAGGGCCTCACCTGCGTGCTCTCGGTGAAGGTGCCGGATCCCAAGTTCTCGTCCCAGACCAAGGACAAGCTGGTGTCCTCCGAGGTGCGCCCGGCGGTCGAGGGCGCCGTCAACGAGGCGCTCGGCCAGTGGCTCGAGGAGAACCCGGCCGACGCCCGCGTCATCGTCAGCAAGGTGGTGGAGGCCTCCTCCGCCCGCGAGGCCGCGCGCCGCGCCCGCGAGCTGTCGCGCCGCAAGGGCGCGCTCGACATCGCCTCGCTGCCCGGCAAGCTCGCCGACTGCCAGGAGCGCGACCCCGCGCTGTCCGAACTGTTCATCGTGGAGGGCGACTCGGCCGGCGGCTCGGCGAAGCAGGGCCGCAACCGCGAGTATCAGGCGGTGCTGCCGCTGCGCGGCAAGATCCTCAACGTGGAGCGCGCCCGCTTCGACAAGATGCTGTCGTCGGAGACCATCGGCACGCTGATCCTCGCCCTCGGCACCGGCATCGGCCGCGAGGAGTTCGATCCCGACAAGCTCCGCTACCACAAGATCATCATCATGACGGACGCGGACGTCGACGGCTCGCACATCCGCACGCTCCTGCTGACGTTCTTCTTCCGTCACATGCGCGAGATCATCGACCGCGGTCACGTCTATATCGCCCAGCCGCCGCTCTACAAGGTGACGCGCGGCAAGTCGCAGCAGTATCTCAAGGACGAGCGCGCGCTGGACGACTACCTCATCGAGGGCGGCCTCGACGGCGCCGTGCTGCGCCTGGCCGGCGGCGAGGAGCGCGCCGGGCTCGACCTGCGCAACCTCGTCGAGGAGGCGCGCTACGTGCGCCAGCTGCTTTCGACGCTGCACACCCGCTACAACCGCACGGTCGTCGAGCAGGCGGCCATCGCCGGCGGCCTGCGCGCCGGCATCGTCGACGACGAGCCGGAGCTCGCGGCGCGGATCGCCGCCGACATCGCCGCCCGCCTCGACGTGCTGGCCGAGGAAACCGAGCGCGGCTGGAAGGGCGAGACGGTCAACGGCGGCTACCTGTTCACCCGCGTGGTGCGCGGCGTGAAGCAGACCGTGGAGCTGGACGCCGGCCTGCTGGCCTCGGCCGAGGCGCTGCGCCTGCACGAGCGGCATCCGCACCTGCACGAGGCGTACGCGCGGCCGGCCACGCTGCTGCGCCGCGCCGAGTCCACTCCGGTCCACGGCCCGGTGGAGCTGTTCGAGGCGGTGACCGCCGCCGGCCGCAAGGGCATCACCCTGCAGCGCTACAAGGGTCTCGGCGAGATGAACCCCGAGCAGCTGTGGGAGACCACCCTGGACCGCGACAACCGCTCGCTGCTGCAGGTGCGCGTCAAGGACGTGCAGGACGCCGACGACCTGCTGGTGAAGCTGATGGGCGACGTGGTGGAGCCGCGCCGCGCCTTCATCCAGGAGAACGCGCTCAGCGTCTCCAACCTGGACGTGTGACCGGCGCGCCGCCCCGCGGCGCGTCCTCACGGAAACGGGCGGCGCCGGCGGCGTCGCCCTTTTCCGTTTCCGCCGTCCGCCGCCTGCGACGCCGGCGCGCGGCGCCGCGCCCGCTTCCCGCCCGATTTCCCCGGCAGGACAGCGGCATGACTGTCAGTGGCCCTGCCCTTCACGCCATGAACGCCCGCGCCAGACTGCGCCCGGCGGCCGCTGCGGCCGCCCTCGCCCTTGCCCTCGCCGCCTGCGCCACGGAGCCGGCCCGGCAGGCCGGGCCGGTGAGCGTCTCCACCGCCGACGCGCCGGCCGCCGCGCGGCTGGTCAGCGCCTGGCGCGCCGCCCACGGCCTCGGGCCGGTGCGCGTCGATCCGGCGCTGAACGCCCCGGCGGCCGAGCAGGCGGCGGCGACGGCGCGCCTCGGCCGGCTGGATCACGGCGATTTCGCCGGCCGCATGGCGCGTTACGGCGCGCCCGGCGCGGCGGCCGAGAACCTGGGCGCCGGCGCCCGCGACGCGGCGGCGGCGATCGAACGCTGGAAACGCTCGGCCGGCCACAACCGCAACATGCTGGACCCGAAGATGCGCCGCATCGGCTTCGCCCGCGCCGACGCCCCCGGCCAGCGTTACGGAACTTTCTGGGCGCTGGTGCTGGCCGAGTGACCGGCGCGCGCCGGCGCCCGCCCGGACATGCGAAAGGCGCGGCCCCGGACGGGATCCGCGCCCCTGCGGGCGCCCGCCGGCGGGCGCTGCGGCGGGCCTGCTGTCAGAGCGCCGCCACCACCTGGATCTCAACCCGGTATTCCGGCGCGGCGAGGCGGGCCTCGACGGTGGCGCGGGCCGGGGTATTGCCCGGCGACACCCATTTCTCCCACTCGGCGTTCATTTCGCCGAACGTGGCGATATCGGTGAGGTAGATGGTGGCCGAGACCAGCTTCGACCTGTCCGTGCCGGCTTCCGCCAGCAGCGCGTCGATCTGGGCGAGAATGGCGCGCGTCTGCCCGGCGACGGTGTCGCCGGCGGCCACCTGGCCGGCCAGATAGACGGTGTTGTTGTAGACGACGGCCTCGCTCATGCGCGGACCGGTCTGGATGCGACGGATGCTCATGGCCTCTCCTTCCTGCCTGGTCCGCGCGCCGGAGGGCGGGTTCGCTGGCCGCGCCGGCGACGGACGCCGCGAGTTAACCGTTTCCGCGGCCCGCAGAAACGCAAAAATGGGAAGGAGGGCGGATTTTGAACGTCTTTCGCGCGGCGGCCTGCGGCGCGCCGCCGCCCTTGACAGGCATGGCCACGCCCGGGCGCCCCGGACGGACCCGCCCCCGGAAGACTGCAGCGGGGCGGAAGAAGCGGGAAAGGGGGGGGATTGGTGCCCCTGGCCGGCCTCGAACCAGCACTCCTTTCGGAACTCGATTTTGAGTCGAGCGCGTCTACCAATTCCACCACAGGGGCACTTGCCGCGAATGATATTCGCCTGACGCGCGAGGTCAACGCCCTGGCGGGGCTTTCCACCAGCGGGCCGGCGCCGCTCCGGGCAGGGAAACCCGGCCGCCGGCGCGTCGCCCGCGCAGCCGGGCGGAACGCCGTCCGCGCCAGCGCGTCGCCGGCAAAAGCGTCGCCGCGCCCCGCCCGGCGGCGGGCGCGACGGCGCGGCTCACGGCCCGGGCGCAGCGCGGCCCGGGCGGCCCGGCGTCAGCGGCGGCCCGGCGTCAGAGGCCGGCGTCAGCGGCCGGCGTCAGCGGCCGGCCTGGACCTCCTCCACCGCCACGGCGAGGAGGCGCTCCATGGTCTCACGCAACTCCTGCCCGGAAACCTTGACCCCGGCGGCCTCCAGATCGCCACGGACCTTGCGGAACACGTCCTCGTCGCCCGCTTCCTCGAAGTCGGCGAGAATGACCGACCGGGCGTACTCGGACGCTTCCTGCCCGCTCTTGCCCAGCTTGCTCGCGGCCCACTCGCCCAGGAGCCGGTTGCGGCGCGCCATGGCCTTGAAACGCAGCTCTTCATCGAGAACGAATTTGCGCTCAAAGGCCTCTTCGCGCTTGCTAAATGTCGTCATGTACGGTCCTGTCCCAGAAAGAAAACGCGGACCCTTAATGTAGATGGCGCGCGCGCCGTTTGCCAGAGCCCGCGGACGCGCGGCGCCGCACCGCCGCGGACCGCCGCCACCGACCGCCGCCGCGGCGGCCGCCCGGCGCCCTCCCGCCGGATTTTCCGGCGGAAAGACGGGCCGCGGCGCGACGTCGCCCTTGCCCCGCGGCCACGTCGGCGCCATCAAATGGCCGCACCCCTGTGGCTGAAGGGCAGGCGTCATTCTGGCGCAAGGCGCCAGGACGGCCCCTTCAACTCACTCATTGTGCTGACGGCCCTGATCGGCTAGGTTGCCGGTGCGGGTTTGCCGCCCCAGACAAGCCCGCTGGCCGCGGACATTACCCTGTTCAAGGAGCGACGGCGGTCCCCCATGGATTTTCTCAAGACACGGTACACGCCGATGAATCGTCGCCGTCGTATTTACGAAGGCAAGGCGAAGGTCCTTTATGAAGGCCCCGAACCTGGTACGCTGATCCAGCACTTCAAGGACGACGCCACCGCCTTCAACGCCAGAAAACACGAGGTGATTGACGGCAAGGGCGTGCTCAACAACCGCATCTCGGAATATATCTTCCAGAACCTGAACGACATTGGCGTTCCGACCCACTTCATCCGGCGGCTCAACATGCGCGAGCAGCTGATCCGGGAAGTGGAGATCATTCCGCTGGAAGTCGTGGTGCGCAACGTTGCGGCGGGCTCGCTGTCCAAGCGCCTCGGCCTCGAGGAAGGCACGCCGCTGCCGCGCTCGATCATCGAGTTCTACTACAAGAACGACGCCCTCGATGATCCGATGGTGTCGGAAGAGCACATCACCGCCTTCGGCTGGGCCACGCCGCAGGAGCTCGACGACATCATGGCGCTCGCCATCCGCGTCAACGACTTCCTCACCGGCCTGTTCCTCGGCGCCGGCATCCGCCTCGTCGACTTCAAGATGGAGGTGGGCCGCATCTGGGAAGGCGACATGATGCGCATCGTCGTCGCCGACGAGATCTCGCCCGACTCCTGCCGGCTGTGGGACATCAAGTCAGCCGACAAGCTCGACAAGGACCGCTTCCGTCGCGACATGGGCGGCCTCGTCGAGGCCTACTCCGAGGTGGCGCGCCGGCTCGGCATCCTTGGCGAGGCGGAGAACCCCACCGCCCAGGGGCCGCGTCTGGTGCAGACCGGCGAGGCGGACGGCAAACAGTAACGCGCCGGCGTCGCGGCGGGGCGCGCGCAGCCCCGCCACCGTCACGGCGCAGCGGAACGGGCCCGGATCGCCGGGCCCTTTTTGTTGCGGCGCGCCAGGGCGCGTTCACCGTCCGCTAACCCCCGCGCGCCTGTACTGGGACGGCCCGCGGCGGCGCGCAGGCGCGCGCCCCGCCATGCAAAATTCGCCGGGTCAGGCGGCGCGCGCCCGCATATGGGCATTAGACGCCGCCGCCGCGGCCTCCTATGAAGGGCGACATGTTCAAGCGGCTCTATGACTGGACGACAAGCCTGGCGAACCGCCCGGGAGCCACCTGGGCGCTCGCCCTGGTGTCGTTCGCCGAGAGCTCGTTCTTTCCCATCCCGCCGGACGTGATGCTTGCGCCCATGGCGCTGGCGCAGCCGCGCCGGGCATGGTTTTACGCCTTCGTCTGCACGCTCGCCTCGGTGGCGGGCGCCCTGCTCGGCTACGCCATCGGCTACCTGCTGTTCGACTCCCTGGGCATGTGGCTGATCCGCGTCTACGGCATGGAGAGCGGCGTGGAGGCGTTCCGCCAGTCCTACGCCGAATACGGCCACTGGATCATCCTGCTGAAGGGGCTGACGCCGATTCCCTTCAAGCTGATCACCATCATGTCCGGCTTCGCCGGCTACAACCTGCTGTGGTTCGTGCTCCTGTGCCTCGTCACCCGCGGCGTGCGCTTCGCCCTCGTGGCGGGGGCGATGCAGCTGTTCGCCGAACCCATCCGCCGCCTGATGGACCGGCACGCCGG
Organism: Camelimonas abortus; assembly: GCF_042432745.1. NCBI lineage: Bacteria > Pseudomonadati > Pseudomonadota > Alphaproteobacteria > Hyphomicrobiales > Chelatococcaceae > Camelimonas > Camelimonas abortus. Next base: position 1,953,223 of record NZ_JBHLWR010000006.1, read on the forward strand.
CGTCGTCGGCGTGGCGGTTCTCGGCTTCATCGTCGCCGGCTTCGCCGCCGCGAAGTTCCTGTTCTGAGGAGCGCCGCCGATGACTGCTCCGGCCGCCCGCCCCGCCCTCCCCGCAAGCTTCACCTCCCGCACGGCGGCGCTGGCGGTTCTGTCGGGCGCGGCGGCGGTCATCGCCGCCTTCCTGGTCTTCGAGCACGCCTTTGGCTATCTGCCCTGCCCGCTGTGCCTGCAGCAGCGGGCGCCCTGGTATTTCGCCGCGCTGCTGGCGGCGCTGCTGGCCGTCACCCCGCGGGCGCAGACGCGCCTGCGCCGCGTCGGCCTGCTGCTACTGACGCTCGTGTTCCTGGTCAGCGCCGGCCTCGGCGCCTATCACGCCGGCGTTGAGTGGGGGCTGTGGCCGGGTCCCGCGGACTGCTCCGGCGGCGGCGCCATGCCCGCCAGCGCCAGCGAGCTGCTCGGCCAGCTGGAGCGCGTGCGCCCGGTGAGCTGCACCGAGGCCGCCTGGCGCTTCCTCGGCCTGTCGATGGCCGGCTGGAACGTGGCCGTCTCCCTGCTTCTCGCGGCCGTCGCCGCCCTCGGCGCGATGGCCGACGCCCCTGGCCGGTCCGGCGCCCCCGGATCCGCCGACACAGACCCCGCCAGCGCGGCGCCCGCCAGCGCAAAGTCCGCCGGCCACTCCGGAAACCGACCGTGAAGCTTCGTCTGCGCACCGCCGCCCCGCCCGCCGGCGGGCGGATGAGCGAACTGCAAACCGCCGTCATCGGCGCCCTCGTGGTGATGCTGGGGCCGATCAGCATGTCGCTGTACACGCCGGCCCTGCCGGCGATGGTGAAGGCGTTCGACGTCTCGCCGGCGGCGATCAAGCTCACGCTCACGGTGTATTTCACCGGCTTCGCCTTGGCGCAGCTGGTGTGCGGGCCGCTGTCGGACGCCTACGGGCGCCGGCCGGTGGGCGTGGGGTTCTTCGGGGTGTATCTGGCCGGCAGCATCATCGCGGCGGCGGCGCCCAGCCTGGACTGGCTGCTGGCCGGCCGCATCCTGCAGGGGGTGGGCGCGGCGGCGGGCATCGCCACCTCCCGCGCCATGGTGCGCGACCAGTACTCCGGCCAGCAGTCGGCGCGCATCATGAACCTGATCGGCGTCATGCTGGCGGTTGGGCCGGCGGTGTCGCCCACGCTGGGAGGCGTCATCCTCGCCACCGTCGGCTGGCAGGCGATCTTCTGGGTGATGGTGGCCTATGGCTCCGTCGCCATCTGGCTGCTGGCCTTCGTGACGCCGGAGACCAACAGCAACCGCGACCGCGCCCTCGCCCGCCCGGCGGCGGTGGCCGGCGCCTACCGCGTGCTGCTGGGCAACCGGACCTTCCTCGCCACCTCGCTGCTCATCGCCATGTCGCCGGGCGGACTCTACACGCTCGCCGCGATCCTGCCTTTCGTGATGATCGAGAAGGTGGGGCTGACGCCGACCGAATTCGGCGCCGGCATGCTGGCGCAGACCGGCTCGTTCATGACCGGCGCGGCGCTGGCCGGGGTGCTGCTGCGCCGCATGGACGCGGCGAAGCTCGTCCCGGTGGGCCTCGCGCTGGTGGCGCTGTCGGCGCTGGGCTTCGGCGCCGGCCTCAGGCTGTGGCCGGCCTCGTTCATTTCGGTGATGGGCCCCACGGCGCTGTGGGCGTTCGGCAACGCCTTCATCATGCCGGGAGCGACCACGGCGGCGCTGGCGCCGTTCCCGCGCATGGCGGGGGCGGCTTCGGCCGTCACCGGATTCATGCAGATCGGCGGGGGCCTCGCCGGCACCGCGGCGGCGGCGCTGCTGTTCCACGAACCGTTCGACAGCCTGCGGCTCATCATGCCAACAATGGCGCTGGTCGCCGTAGCCAGCTACGGCTGGCTGATGATGCGCGGCGGCGGCCTGAGGACCACCGCCGCGGCCGTGGAGCCGGCGCGCGCCGCGGAGGCGGCGGCCGCGCCTGCGGCGTCGGGCGGATTGCCTGACGGCGCCAGACGGGCTAAGCCCGCCTCTCAACCCGACACTCCGGAGCAGCCATGAAGGCCCGAGTCACCGTAACCCTCAAGAACGGCGTGCTTGACCCGCAGGGCAAGGCGATCGAAGGCGCGCTTTCCTCCCTCGGCATCGAGGGCGTCACTGGCGTCCGCCAGGGAAAGGTCTTTGACATTGAGCTTTCCCACACCCAACCTGAAGCGGCTGAAGCGGCCCTGAAGGATGCGTGCGAGCGGCTACTCGCCAACACTGTCATCGAGAACTACAGGGTCGAAATCCTTTCCTGACCTGGGAGGAAGACGATGCTGGATCCCGACGCCCGGACGGTGCTCAATCTGATGAAAGCCGCGGGACGCCCCGCGATGACCACGCTTTCGCCGATGGAGGCGCGCGAGGCCTACCGCGCCTCGCGCCGGGCGCTGGGACCCGACGCGCCGGACGTGGCGCTGCTCGAACACTTCCGCGCCGACGGCCCGGACGGCGCCGTGCCGCTGCGCTATTACCGCCCCGCGGGATCGGACGACTTCGCCACGCTGCCCTGCCTCGTCTATTTCCACGGCGGCGGCTGGGTGATCGGCGACCTTGAGACGCACGACTACGTATGCCGCCGGCTGGCCAATGTCTCCGGCTGCGCGGTCGTGGCCGTGGACTACCGCCTTGCGCCGGAGCACCGCTTCCCCGCGGCGGTGGAGGACTGCGCCGCCGCGGTGACGTTCGTGGCGGAGAACGCCAGCCGCCTGCGCATTGACCCGGCGCGCATCGCCGTGGGCGGCGACAGCGCCGGCGGCAACCTCGCCGCGGTGATGGCGCTGATGGCCCGCGACGGCGACCTGCCGCCGGTGGCCTACCAGCTGCTGATCTATCCGGCGGTGGACATGGTGAACGCCTATCCGTCGCAGGCGCTGGACCTGGCGGAATTCCCGCTGTCGGCGGAGACGGTGCGCTGGTTCACGGACCATTACGGCATCTCCGCCGCCGACAGGTCCGACTGGCGCGCCTCGCCGCTGCTGGCCCCCTCCCACGCGGGAGTGGCGCCGGCCTTCGTGCTGACGGCAGGCTACGATCCGCTGGCCGACGAGGGCGCCGCCTACGCTCGCAAGCTTGAGAAATCGGGCGTGCGCACCACCTACCTGCACATGAGCGACCAGATGCATGGCTTCATCACCATGTCGAAGGTCATCCGCGCGGCGGAAGCGGCGCTGGAGATCATGGGCCGGGAGCTGGCGCGGGGCCTCGCCGCGCCGCAGGCGTGACGCCGCGGGCGGACTTCGCCCGCAAAAGGCCCTGATATCCTGCTTCAAGCGCGATGACCCGCGAAAGGGCGCGCCCTTTCGCGGGACGTCGCGCTGGCGCATGGCGACGGCGGTCCTGCCGGCAGGCGGGATCGCGGTCGGCGGCGCCGCCGCGCAGGCCGGCGGGACGGCCGGCCTGTTGATCTGCCCCACTGTCCCTGCGAAAAGCACCCGACGCTTTTCGCCGGAGCGCCTGACCGGCGACCGCAACCGCCACGGAACGTAACATGAAAGCCGCCGTCGTCATCTTTCCTGGCTCCAACCGTGAGCGCGACATGGCCAGGGCGCTGAAGCGCGCCTCGGGCGTCGCCCCGGCCATGGTCTGGCACGCCGACACCGAACTGCCCCCCGGCACGGATCTGGTGGTCCTGCCCGGCGGCTTCAGCTACGGCGACTACCTGCGCTGCGGCGCCATCGCCGCCCGCTCGAAGATCATGGACGCGGTGCGGGCCCACGCCGGACGCGGCGGCCTGGTGCTGGGCGTGTGCAACGGCTTCCAGATCCTGTGCGAGGCGCAGCTGCTGCCCGGCGTGCTGGCGCGCAACGCGCAGCTGAAGTTCATCTGCCGGCGCCAGCACCTGAAGGTGGAGCGCAACGACACCGCCTTCACCCACCGTTACCGCGCCGGCCAGGTGATCGACGTGTGCGTGGCCCACGGCGAGGGCAACTGGACCGCCGACGCCGAAACGGCGGCGCGCGTGGAGGGCGAGGGCCTGGTGGCCTTCCGCTACTGCGACGCCGCCGGCGTGGTCTCCCCGCAGACCAACTGCAACGGCTCCATCAATTCGATCGCCGGCGTCTATTCGGAGAAGCTGAACGTGCTCGGCATGATGCCGCACCCGGAGAACCTGATCGACGATCTGGTGGGCGGCTCGGACGGCCTCGGCCTGTTCGAAAGCCTCGCGACCCGGCGCGCCGCCTGAGGCGGCCGCGCCCCGTCCCGCCGCCATCCTCCCATACAGGGTACTGACTGACCGATGACCGCCACCGCCCCCAGGATTACTCCGGAACTCGTCGCCGAACATGGCCTGAAGCCGGATGAATACGAGCGCTTCGTCGCCCTGATCGGCCGCGAGCCGACCATCACCGAGCTGGGCATCGTCTCCGCCATGTGGAACGAGCACTGCTCCTACAAGTCCTCGCGCCTGCACCTGAAGGGCCTGCCGACGCAGGCCCCCTGGGTGATCCAGGGTCCGGGCGAGAACGCCGGCGTCATCGACATCGGCGACGGCGACGCGGTGGTGTTCAAGATGGAGAGCCACAACCACCCGTCCTATATCGAGCCCTACCAGGGCGCGGCGACGGGCGTGGGCGGCATCCTGCGCGACGTGTTCACCATGGGCGCGCGCCCCATCGCCGCGCTCAACGCCCTGCGTTTCGGCTCGCCGGACCATCCGAAGACCCGCCACCTGGTTTCGGGCGTGGTCGCGGGCATCGGCGGCTACGGCAACTCCTTCGGCGTGCCTACGGTGGGCGGCTGCGTCGGCTTCCACACCCGCTATGACGGCAACATCCTCGTCAACGCCATGGCGGTGGGCCTAGCGAAGGCGGACGGCATCTTCTACGCGGCGGCCGCGGGCGTGGGCAATCCGATCGTCTATCTCGGCTCCAAGACCGGCCGCGACGGCATTCACGGCGCCACCATGGCCTCGGCCGAGTTCGACGAGAACTCCGGGGAGAAACGTCCCACCGTGCAGGTGGGCGACCCCTTCGCCGAGAAGCTGCTGCTGGAGGCCTGCCTCGAGCTGATGCAGACCGGCTCCGTCATCGCCATCCAGGACATGGGCGCCGCCGGCCTCACCTGCTCGGCGGTGGAGATGGGCGCCAAGGGCAATCTCGGCGTCGAGCTGGTTCTCGACAACGTGCCCTGCCGCGAGGAGGGCATGACCGCCTATGAGATGATGCTCTCCGAAAGCCAGGAGCGCATGCTCATGGTGCTGAAGCCGGAGAAGCGCGAGGAGGCCGAGGCCATCTTCCGCAAGTGGGGCCTCGACTTCGCCGTGGTGGGCTACACCACCGACACCCTGCGCTTCGTGGTGAAGCACAGGGGCGAAACCGTCGCCGACCTGCCGATCAAGGAGCTGGGCGACGAGGCCCCGGTCTATGACCGCCCGTGGACGGCCAGCCGCCCGCGGCCGGTCATCGATCCGGCCTCGGTGGCCGCCCCGGTGGACAACGCCACGGCGCTGGCCCGCCTGCTGGCCACGCCGGACCTGTGCTCCAAACGCTGGGTGTGGGAGCAGTACGACCACCTGATTCTCGGCAACACCGTGCAGACGCCCGGCGGCGACGCCGCCATCGTGCGCGTGGAGGACGGCCCCAAGGGCCTCGCCCTCACCACCGACGTGACGCCGCGCTACTGCGAGGCCGACCCGGTGCAGGGCGGCCGCCAGGCGGTGGCCGAGGCCTGGCGCAACATCACCGCCGTGGGCGGCGCGCCGCTGGCCATCACCGACAACCTCAACTTCGGCAATCCCGAGAAGCCGGAGGTGATGGGCCAGTTCGTGGGCTGCCTGCAGGGCATCGCCGAGGCGTGCCGGGCGCTGGACTTCCCGGTCGTCTCCGGCAACGTTTCGCTCTACAACGAGACCCAGGGCCGCTCGATCCTGCCCACGCCGACCATCGGCGGCGTCGGCCTGCTGAAGGACGTGACCCGGCACGCCACCATCGCCCTGAAGGACGCCGGCCACGTGCTGGCGGTGATCGGCGACACCACCGGGTGGCTCGGCCAGTCCGTGTATCTGCGCGACATCTGCGGCCGCGAGGAAGGCGCGCCGCCGCCGGTCGACCTCGCGGCCGAGCGCCGCAACGGCGACTTCGTGCGCGGGCTCATCGCCTCCGGCCGGGTGACGACGGTGCACGACGTCTCCGACGGCGGCCTCGCCGTGGCGGTGGCGGAGATGGCCATGGCCGGCGGCCTGGGCGTGGTCTTCGACGCCCTGCCGGCGGACATCCCGGCCCATGCCTTCCTGTTCGGCGAAGACCAGGCCCGCTACGTCATCGCCGCCGATCCGCTGACCATCGAGGCGGTTGCGGCGGAAGCGGCCGCGGCCGGCGCGCCGTTCCGCAAGCTGGGCGTGGCCGGCGGCGACGCCATCGCCATTCCGGGCGAACCGCCGGTGAAGGTCGCCGACCTGAAGGCGGCGCACGAGCGCTGGCTGCCCGAATATATGGCCGGCTGACCGGCCCCCATCCGCACTGGCCGGCCGGCGGCGCGTCCGCCGGCCTTCCCCGCATCATGAGGTCCCGCCATGGCCATGCAGGCCCGTGAAATCGAAGAGCTGATCCGCGCCGCAATTCCGGACGCCGTCGTGCGCATCCAGGACCTCGCCGGCGACGGCGACCACTACGCGGCGACGGTGATCTCCGAGGCGTTCCGCGGCAAGAGCCGCGTGGCCCAGCACCAGATGGTGTACGCGGCGCTGAAAGGCCGCATGGGCGGCGAGCTGCACGCCCTCGCCCTCACCACGCTGACGCCGACCAGAGACTGACGCCTCTTCCCTGACGGCGGCCGGCGACGCCCCGCGACGTCGCCGGCGCTTTTTCGCACGGCGCGTCCTGAAGTCCGCGCGCGACGCGCCGCCCCCCGGCTTCCCGCCTTCCAGCCCCCTTTTTCCGCGTCTGGCCGCCGGCTGTCCCGCCGGCCGCATTCCCCGCCGCGACGACGCCCGCCCGCGCGCCCCGACGCAGGACCACGCCGGCGCCGCGCTGCGCGCGCTCCTGGCGCCACGCGCGGAGCGCGCCTGCGGCCATGGATATCCCTGATGATGATCTGTTACGACACCCTTTAATGTCCATAGAATTATTCCAATTTCAAAGCAGGATAACGTAAATGTTTATGCATCGCCGTTGACTCTGCTGAAATGCAAATCAATATAGCCATACCACACACCACCCAGATCACAGACATACCAGTTTACATATCTTCTTTATGTTAGTTGGAGCATACGCGCCGCGCGATCCGCGCGCATTCAGGTCCAGCCCGGAACGCAAGGGCGTGCGGCGCGCCAGAGACCAGCCAGATACTTCACGTTACAGGAACAGGATGATGGATTTCAGGACTTTTCTGCACAGTCTCGCCGCGTTCAGCCGGCTGTGCGGCGCCGCCCGCCGGGAACTTGCGCCGGTGGTCGTTCTTGCAGGCGCACGGCGGCCAGACATGCGGCGGCGCGTCCGCGACGGCGCCGGCGCTCCGGCCTGCGTGGTGCCCTTCCCGTCCGGAAATGCGTGGAGGCGCCGCCCGGCGCGCCAGCCGGTCACGGGCGCGCAGCCGGAACGCCGCGGCCGCCTGGCCCCGTAGCGCCGGCGGGCCGCCCTGCGGACCGGCGCGGAACACTAAAAAGGCCGCCCGGGGAAAGGCGGCCTGAGGGATCTCACTGCCGGAGGCCCAGGGTGGAGATCATGCGGCGCTGAGGCGGACCAGCGCGATCACGGCGACCGCCATGGCGGCCCAGCCGACCGGCGTGGCGACAAGGATTGAACCCAGAGACTTCACTGCGCTCATTTCATGACCTCCCGGGCGATGTCCGCCCTGCACGATCATGTCTACGCGGAAAGCGCCGGCGCGGCCGTGCTGCGGGACACATGCCCGGCGGCCTGCGGCGGCGCATGATGGGGAGGGCCGCGCGCGGCGATGCGCCTGCGCCTGGCGCCGCGTGGAGCCCCGGCGGAAATGCGCCCGGAAACGCCCCCCCTGAAACACAAGGGCCGCCCCGGAGGGCGGCCAGCCTCATCTGGATGATCATGCCGCCGGGGCTCAGGCGGCGAGGCGCGTGAGAACGATCAGGGTCACCGCCATCAGGGCCCAGCCGATCGGCGTCGCGACCAGAACCGAACCCAACGACTTCACAGCGTTCATTGACGTTACCTCCGGAGCGTCATTGCTCCATGGGTCAATGGGTAGGCGCGTCAGGGCCACACGGCGGTGCGATCCGGCACATGCGCGCCGGACCCGGCGGGCGCATGATGGAGGGGCCGTCGCGACCGCGGGCGCCACGGGGTCACGGCGGGGCCCGACCGGGCGCCCCGGTCAGGGAGCGACGGCGCCGGAGGCGCTGGCGGCGACTTGCGTTTGGCCACGCCATGCCACACATGGAGGCGATGAAGCTTTCGCGAACGTCACGCACGGCCCCCGAACCGGCGTGGAGCGTCGCGGAGGTCCCGCAGGCGCACTCCCGCGCCTGCGCGGCGGCGGAACACATCCGGCCAGGGCGCGACGCGCCCGCCGGACCGGCGAGAGCAGGAACGCGACATGACCGACATCCAGGCGCAGATCGACAATGAAGTGAAGTCCAACGACGTGGTGCTTTACATGAAGGGCACGCCGGACTTCCCGCAGTGCGGCTTCTCGGGCCAGGTCGCCCAGATCCTCAATTACCTCGGCGTGAACTACAAGGGCGTCAACGTTCTGGCGGACGAGCGGGTGCGCGAGGGCATCAAGATTTACAGCAACTGGCCGACGATTCCGCAGCTTTACGTCAAGGGCGAGTTCATCGGCGGCTGCGATATCGTGCGGGAGATGTTCCAGGCCGGCGAGCTGCAGCAGCTGCTGGCCGAGAAGGGCGTCGCCACCCGCCAGGCGGGCTGACCGCCGCGCCCCGTCCCCGTGCGCAAGCCGGCGCGACGGCCTCGCGGCGCGGGCTGCTGGCCATGCGCGGGCGCCGCGGGCGGCTGGCGCGCGTCCGCCGGGCGTCAGGAGGCGCCGGCCATGAGACGTGTCATGAGACGCGTCATGAGACGCGCGTCCCAACGCCCGGGCGCCGGCGCAACGGGCGCTGGACCTGGCCGCCGGGCGGGGCGGGCCCCGCAGGAGCGCCTCACCCCTCCACCGCCTGGCGCACCAGCGCCCTGGCGTCGTCGGAGTCCCAGCGGGCGGCGCCGTCGAGCTGGCCCAGGAGGCAGCCGTTGCGGTCAACCAGCAGCGTCACCGGCAGGCCTGACGCGCGCCCCGCCCCGCGCAGCGCCTGGAAGACCTTGCCGGGCGCGTCCGCGTAATACGCCAGCCGGCGGATGTTGTTCTGCGCCAGCCATTCGCGCGGCTTGCCGGCGTCGCGGCTGTCCATGTTCACCGCAACCACTTCAAAGTCCTTGCCGCCCAGCGCGCCCTGCAGCGCGTCCAGCGCCGGCATCTCCAGCCGGCACGGCGCGCACCATGTCGCCCACAGGTTGAGCAGCACCACCTTGCCGCGAAAGTCCGCCAGCGTCCGCTCCCGGCCGTTTCCGTCCTCAAAGACGAAGTCAGGCAGCGGCTCCGGCCGCGGGGAAACCCGCAGCGCCGCCACCTCTCCCTTCGCCAGCGCGTCCAGCGGCGCCATGTCGCGCGCCGGGCACTGCTGCGCCGCGGTCACAGCAGGCCGATTCCCTGCCCCCGGGCCGTTGCGCTCCTGCGCAAGCCAATATACCCCTGCGCCAAGCAGGACGACGACGGCGGCGCCGCCAGCGACCGCGGCTGCGACGCGCGAGGCGCCCCGCTTTTTTTCAGATGCGTTCATGAATCCAGGATCGGGCGTAACATGAGCAACAAGATGTGGGGCGGACGGTTCTCCTCCGCGCCGGCCGCCATCATGGAAGAGATCAACGCCTCGATCGAGTTCGACAAGAGGCTCGGCCCGCAGGACGTCCGCGGCTCGTTGGCGCACGTCGCCATGCTCGCCGCCACCGGCATCGTCTCCCAGGACGACGCCCGGGCCATTTCCGAAGGCCTGCGGCAGATCGCCGGCGAGATCGAGCGCGGCGAGCTCCAGTACTCCCGCGCCCTCGAGGACATTCACATGAACGTGGAGTCCCGCCTCGCCAGCCTCATCGGCCCGGCGGCCGGCCGCCTGCACACCGCACGCTCGCGCAACGACCAGGTGGCCACCGACATGCGCCTGTGGGTGCGCGACGCCATCGACGACCTCGACGGCCAGCTGGCGGAGCTGCAGCACGCCCTGGCCGTCCGCGCCCTGGAGTTCGCCGGCGCGGTGATGCCCGGCTTCACCCACCTGCAGTCGGCCCAGCCGGTCACCTTCGGCCATCACCTCCTCGCCTATGTGGAGATGATCGCCCGTGACCGCGGCCGCTTCGCCGACGCCCGCCGGCGCCTCAACGAGTGCCCGCTGGGCGCGGCGGCGCTGGCCGGCACCTCCTTCCCCATCGACCGTCACCAGACGGCGGCGGCGCTCGGCTTCGACAGGCCCACCGCCAACTCCCTCGATTCGGTGTCCGACCGCGATTTCGTGCTGGAGACGCTGGCGGCGGCCGCCATATGCGCCGTGCACCTGTCGCGCTTCGCCGAAGAAATCGTGCTGTGGACCACGCCGCAGTTCGGCTTCGTCCGCCTGTCGGACGCCTTCTCCACCGGCTCGTCGATCATGCCGCAGAAGCGCAATCCGGACGCGGCCGAGCTGGTGCGCGGCAAGGCCGGGCGCGTCATCGGCGCGCTCAACGCCCTGCTGGTGGTGATGAAGGGCCTGCCGCTGGCCTATTCCAAGGACATGCAGGAGGACAAGGAAGGCGCCTTCGACGCCATCCACACCCTCTCCCTGTGCATCGCCGCCATGACCGGCATGGTGAAGGACCTCACCCCCAACCTGCCGGCCATGCGCAAGGCCGCCGGCAGCGGCTACGCCACCGCCACCGACCTCGCCGACTGGCTGGTGCGGGTGCTTGGCCTGCCGTTCCGCGAGGCGCACCATGTCACCGGCCGCATCGTGGCGCTGGCCGCGGAGAAGGGCGTGGGCCTCGAGAAGCTGCCGCTGGAGGCGATGCAGCAGGTTGAGCCGCGCATCACCGCCGGGGTGTATTCGGTGCTGGGCGTGGAGAAATCGGTGCGCAGCCGCGTCAGCTATGGCGGCACGGCCCCGGCCAACGTGCGCCGCGAGGCCCGCCGCTGGCTGCGGAAGCTGGAGCGCGACAGGCGCGCCGGCGCCTGACCGGCTACCGCCTCCGCGCCGTTTCATGGCATAACGGGCCGTGGCCACGAGGCCGCGCCGTTCCCGTCCACACTGGGGGATCCGTCCTTGATCCGCAGCACTCCGGCACCTGTCCGCACCGCGCTTGTCGTCATGGCGCTCGCGCTATCCCTCGCCGCCTGCGGCCGGCGCGGGGCGCTGGAGCCGCCGCCGGACCCCGCCGCGCCGAAGGAACAGCAGGCGACGGGCGACGCCGACGCGCTCACCGCCGCCCCGGTTCCCGGCCAGGGCAAGAAGCGGCCGAAGGCCATCACGCCGCCGGACCGGCCGTTTATCCTGGATCCGCTGCTGTAAGCGCCGGCGCGGGCGACGCGCCGCAGGCCCTGGCTTCCAGGCTCCGCCGTTTCGCGACGGCGGAGCCGCCGCTTTCCGGCCGCCCCGCCGGGCGCGCCCCCCTGGACGAGAAACATGCGCCACTTTGAGTATCGCAACGGCGTGCTGCACGCCGAGGACGTGGACCTCCGCCATCTCGCGCAGGAGGTGGGCACGCCGTTCTACTGCTACGCCTCCGCCACCATCGAGCGGCATTACCGGGTGTTCGCCGAGGCGTTCAGCGACGGCCCGGCGCTGGTCTGCTACGCCATGAAGGCCAACTCCAACCAGGCGGTGCTGAAAACCCTGGCGCGCCTCGGTGCCGGCATGGACATCGTCTCCGGCGGCGAGCTGGCGCGCGCCCTGGCGGCGGGCGTGCCGGGCGAGCGCATCGTGTTCTCCGGCGTCGGCAAGACGCGCGCGGAGATGCGCGCGGCGCTGGAGGCCGGCATCCTGTGCTTCAACGTGGAGTCTGAGCCGGAGCTGGAGACGCTCTCCGAGGTGGCCGCCGGCATGGGGCTGAAGGCGCCGGTGTCGATCCGCGTCAATCCGGACGTGGACGCGAAGACCCACGCCAAGATCTCGACCGGCAAGTTCGACAACAAGTTCGGCGTGCCGATCTCCCGCGCCCGCGAGGTTTACGCCCGCGCCGCGCGGCTGCCGGGCGTCGAGGTGCGCGGCGTCGACATGCACATCGGCAGCCAGATCACCGATCTCGCCCCCTTCGCCAACGCCGCGAAGCTCATGGCCTCACTGGCGCGCGAGCTGATGGCGGACGGCCACGGGCTGCATCACCTCGACATGGGCGGCGGCCTCGGCGTGCCCTACCGCGCCGACAACGAGCCGCCGCCTGTGCCGGCGGAGTACGGCGAGATCATCCGGCGGGAGCTGCGCGACCTCGGCCTCACCCTAGTGTTCGAGCCGGGGCGGCTGATCGTCGGCAACGCCGGCGTTCTCGTCACCGAGGTGCTTTACGTGAAGCACGGCGAGGGCAAGACCTTCGTCATCGTCGACGCCGGCATGAACGACCTCATCCGCCCGACGCTCTATGAGGCCCACCACGACATCCTGCCGGTGGTCGCGCACGCGGCGGAGGCGCCGCAGATCGTGGCGGACATCGTCGGCCCGGTGTGCGAAACTGGCGACTATCTCGCCCTGGCGCGCCCCCTGCCGCAGCTGCGGCAGGGCGACCTGCTGGCGGTGATGACCGCCGGCGCCTACGGCGCGGTGCAGGCCAGCACCTACAACACCCGGCCGCTCGTGCCGGAGGTGCTGGTGAAGGGCGCGCGGAGCGCCGTGGTGCGCCCGCGGGTAAGCGTGGAGGAGCTGGTCGCCCTGGACCGCGTGCCGGACTGGCTGGACTGAACCGGCGGACGCATCCGGACGACGGCGGCGGCCCCGCCATGAACCCGCCGCCTTGCCGGGCGAGAATGCCGGCGCGCACACTGTCGCGGCGGCGCGCGGCCGCCGTGACGCGGAGACCTGGATGACGACGACGCCGACCGGCAGGGCAGACAACCGCTCCGGCGCAGCGCGGGACAAGGCGGCGCGCGAGGCGCGGCGGTTTGAAACGCTCGTGCGCCTCAGCCGCGCCGCCCTGTTCTGGGAGCGGCTGTGGCCGGCGCTGTGGCCGCTGGCCGGCGTCGCGCTCACCTTTCTGGCGGTTTCGCTGGCGGGGCTGTGGCTGGCGGCGCCGCCCGCGGCGGCGGCGGTCGTCCGCGTGGTTTTCCTCATCGCCGCCCTCGCGGCGCTGTGGCCGCTGGTCCGGCTGCGCTGGCCGTCGCGGGCCGAGGCGCTGGCCCGCCTTGACCGCACGCCCGGCGCGCCGCCGGGCCTCGCCTCCGCCTGGGAGGACCGGCTGGCCGCCGGCGCCGGCGATCCGCTGGCGCAGGCGCTGTGGGCGCGCCGGCGCGAGGCGCTGCGCCGGCAGCTGGCGCAGCTGCGCCCGGCGCCGCCGCGCGTGGCCATGGCCGATCGCGACCGCTACGCGCTGCGCGCCGCGCCGCTCATGGCCGCGGTGGCCGCGGCCTTCATCGCCGGGCCGCAGTGGCGCGAGCGGCTGGCCCCGGCCTTCAGCTTCGACATCGCCTTTTCCGGCGCCGGGGACCGGCGGCTGGACGGCTGGATCGATCCGCCGCGCTACACCCGGCGGCCGCCGCTGATGCTGGATCTTTCCGGCGCGGGCGGCCGGCAGGCGGTCCGCGCGCCGGCGGGCAGCGTGCTGGTGGCGCAGGCCGCCGGCGGCAGCGCCCTGCGGGTGGACGTGGGCGGCGGCCTGACGCCGCTGCGCGACGGCGAGGGCGACGGCGAAGGCCAGACGGCCGGGCCGCCCCCGCCCGGCCTGCAGCGGGCGCGCTTCCGCATCGCCGGCGACGGCCAGGCGCGCATCCGCGCCGGCGGCCGCGCGCATGACATCGCCATTTCCGTCATTCCCGACGCGCCGCCGACAGTCGCCCTGTCGGGCCGCCCCCAGGGCGGGCCGCGCGGAACCCTGACCATCGCCTATGTGGCGAAGGATGATTACGGCCTCGCCTCGGGCGAGGCGGAGATCCGCCTGCCCGGCGCGCCGCAGGGGCGCAGCCTGGCGAAGCCGCCGCAGATCCGGCTGAACCTGTCGTCCAACCCGGCGGCGGGCGCGGAGATGAAGACGGTGGCGGAAGTCGCCTCCCACCCGTGGGCCGGGGCCGAGGTGGACCTCACCCTCGTGGTGCGCGACGACGCCGGCCAGGAAGGCCGCAGCGAGACGGTGCGCATCACCCTGCCGCAGCGCGTGTTCGCCGATCCGCTGGCCCGCGCCCTGGTGGAGCTGCGCCGCGACCTGATCCTCACGCCGGACACGCGCCCGCGCGTGCAGACGGCGCTGGACGCGCTGCTGGTCGCGCCGGAGCTGTTCACGCCGCGCGCCGGCCATTATCTCGGCCTGCGCCGGGTGGACCGGCTGCTGCGCGACGCCCGTTCCGACGACGACCTGCGCGACGTGGCCGGCCAGCTGTGGGAGCTGGCGCTGGTGGTGGAGGAAGGCGACCTTTCCGACGCGGAGCGGCAGCTGCGCCAGGCGCAGCAGGCGCTGCGCGACGCCATCGAGCGCGGCGCCGGCGAGGAGGAGATCCGCCGCCTCAGCCGCGAGCTGCGCCTGGCCATGAACCGCTACATGGCCGAGATGGGCCGACAGGCGCGGGCCCGCGGCCAGCAGCCGGCTGATCCCAACGCCACGCCGGTCACCCGCGACGACCTGCAGAAACTGCTGGACCGCATCGAGGAGCTGACCCGCGAGGGCCGGCGCGAGGAAGCCGCGCGCCTGCTCGACCGCCTGCGCGAGATCATGGAGAACCTGCAGATGGCCCAGCCCTCGCAGGGCGGCGACGGGCAGGGCCAGAACGGCGACGACGGCTCCCAGGGCGAGCAGGCCCGGCGCCTCGGCCAGGCGCTGGGCGAGCTGGACGGGCTGATGCGCGAGCAGCAGGCGCTGCGCGACGAAACCTTCCGCCAGGGCCAGCGCGCCGGCCGCGACCCGGACGCCGGGACGGATGACGACGACGCGGCGCAGGACGGCGCCCCGGCCCCCGGCCAGCGCCCGGGACGCCAGGACCAGGGCGGACAGGGGGCGGACGGCCGGGGCGGGCCAGGCGCCCGGCCAGGCGAAGCGCCGCAGCGGCAGGGCGGCGGCGCGCAGCCGGGCGAAAACGGCGCCGGCCCCGGGCAGGAGCTGGCGCAGCGCCAGCAGGCGCTGCGCCAGCGGCTGGAGGCGTTGCGCCAGCGCCTGAAGCGCGAAGGCGCCGACGCCGGCAAGGGCTTCGGCGAGGCCGGCGAGGAGATGGACGCCGCCGGCGAGGCGCTGAAGCGCGGCGGCCACGGCGAGGCCGTTGACGCCCAGGGCCGGGCCCTTGAGCAGCTGCGGCGGAGCGCCCAGGATCTCGCCCGCCAGATGGCCGAAGCCGACGGCGCGCGCCAAGGCGCGGCCGGCCGCGACGGCGAGGGCGGCGAGGACAGCGGCCGCGGCGCCGCCTCCGGCGACAGACCGCAGACCGATCCGCTCGGGCGGCCGCTGCGCGGCGTGGACCGCGGCCTCGGCCGCATGGAGACGGGCGAGACCGGCGAGGCGGCCGGCGAACGGGCCCGCCGCATCCTGGACGAGCTGCGCCGGCGCCTCGGCGAGCGCCAGCGCGAGCGCGAGGAGCTGGACTATCTGGAGCGGCTTCTGGGGCCGCGCTGAGGCGCGCGGCCGCGACGGCGACATGATCGCGCATTGCCGGCGACGCCGGCGCGGCCCATGGCTGTGCGCGCGTAACGCAGACACGCCCGACGCCCGCGACCCGGCGCCGGCGGCAGGAGAAAAGACATGGACAACTGGCTGGTCGGCGTCGCGGTGGCGGCGGTGGCGGTGGTGCTGGGCATGGGGCTGGTCAACATGATGCGCGGCGGCGATCCGCGCCGCTCGCAGAAGCTGATGCGCATGCGCGTGCTGCTGCAGTTCGTGGCCATCGTCATCGCCATGCTCGTGCTATGGTGGCGGGCGTTCTGATCCGCCAGGCGCCCTGGCGGGCGCCCGCGGACCCGGCGTGGTCGCACCTTCCGGCGCCGGAGGCGCCGCCCCCGCCCTTTTCCCTCGCAGCAACAGGAACGCCCCGATGGTCGCGCTGAACCGCATCTACACCCGCACCGGCGACGCCGGGACCACCGGCCTCGTCACCGGCGAGCGCCGCCCCAAGAACGACCTGCGCGTCGAGGCCTACGGCACGGTGGACGAAACCAACGCCTTCATCGGCATGGCCCGGCTGGAGACGGCGAAGCTGGAGGGGCCGCTGGACGCCATGCTGGCGCGCATCCAGAACGACCTGTTCGACCTGGGCGCGGACCTGGCCACGCCGCCCACGGAAAAGCCGGTGAAATACGAGCCGCTGCGGGTGGTTGATTCGCAGGTGGAGCGGCTGGAGCGCGAGATCGACCAGCTGAACGCCGACCTGCAGCCGCTGCGCTCCTTCGTGCTGCCGGGCGGCTCGCCGGCGGCGGCGGCGCTGCACGTGGCGCGGGCGGTGTGCCGGCGCGCCGAGCGCGTGACCGTGGCCCTGGCCGCCGCGGAGGCGGTGACGCCGGCCGCCGTCCGCTATCTCAACCGCCTGTCCGATTTCCTGTTCGTGGCCGCCCGCTGGGTCAATGACCGCGGCCAGGCCGACGTGCTGTGGACGCCCGGCCAGAACCGCTAGACCCGCCCCTGGCCGCGGCCGCGGCGCGCCTGCGCCGGAACGTCGCCGTTGCGGCGGCGCGCCGTCATGCGGCCTGACAGGATGACGCAACGGCGCCGCGGCGCGGGCCGCCGGCGGCCCCGGCCTCGCTTGTCACAGCCGCCGGAACGCCACATAAGAACGGGCGTCCGCAAACATTGACAACGGACGGCGGCGCGCTACGTTCCGGCGCCTTGGGAGAGGACTGTCCGCAAGCGCGCGTTCCTGCGCGGGGGTCTGGCCTTTCTCCCGCCCCCGTTCGTGCTTGAAGGGAAGCCGGTATGAAGATTCTCGTGCCCGTCAAGCGGGTCGTCGACTACAACGTCAAGATCCGTGTGAAACAGGACGGCTCCGGCGTAGAGCTCGCCAACGTCAAGATGTCGATGAATCCCTTCGACGAGATCGCCGTTGAGGAGGCGATCCGCCTGAAGGAAAAGGGCGTTGCGACCGAGATCGTCGTCGTGTCGATTGGCCCGCAGCAGGCCAGCGAAACCATCCGCACCGCGCTCGCCATGGGCGCCGACCGCGGCGTGCTCGTCAAGACTGACGCCGCCGTCGAGCCGCTCGCCGTCGCCAAGCTGCTGAAGAAGGTTGTCGAGTCGGAGAACCCGGGCCTCGTCATCCTCGGCAAGCAGGCCATCGACGACGACAGCAACCAGACTGGCCAGATGCTCGCCGCCCTGCTCGGCTGGGCCCAGGGCACCTTCGCCTCGAAGGTTGAGGTCTCCGGCGAGACCGTGGCCGTCACCCGCGAGATCGACGGGGGCCTGCAGACCGTTGAGCTGAAGCTGCCGGCGATCATCACCACCGACCTGCGCCTCAACGAGCCGCGCTACGCTTCGCTGCCGAACATCATGAAGGCGAAGAAGAAGCCGCTCGACGAGACCACGCCTGAGGCCCTCGGCGTCGACGTCGCTCCGCGCCTGAAGGTGCTGTCGACGGTCGAGCCGCCGAAGCGTTCGGCCGGCGTCAAGGTCGCCTCGGTTGAGGAACTCGTGTCGAAACTCAAGAACGAGGCTGGAGTTCTCTGATATGGCTACGCTGCTTCTGGCTGAACACAACAACTCCGCCCTCAACGACGCGACCGCCAAGGCCGTCACGGCCGCGAAGGCTCTGGGCGCCCCGGTCCACGTGCTGGTCGCCGGCTCCGGCGCCCGCGCCGCCGCCGAGCAGGCCGCCAGGCTGGAAGGCGTCGAGAAGGTGCTGCTGGCCGACAGCCCGGCCTACGCCAACGCCCTGGCCGAGCCGGTGGCCGCGCTCATCGTGTCGCTGGCCGGCCCGTACGGCGCCATCGTCGCCCCGGCCACGGCCAACGGCAAGAACATCCTGCCGCGCGTCGCCGCCCTGCTCGACGTGATGCAGATCTCGGAGATCACCAGGGTGATCTCGCCCGACACCTTCGAGCGTCCGATCTACGCCGGCAACGCCATCCAGACGGTGCAGTCGGCTGACGCCAAGAAGGTCATCACCGTCCGCACCGCCGCCTTCCAGGGCGTGGGCCAGGGCGGCCCGGCCCCGGTCGAGGAGGTCGCCGCCGCCGCTGATCCGGGCGTGTCGACCTTCCGGGGCGAGGAGCTGTCCAAGTCCGACCGTCCGGAGCTGACCTCGGCCAAGATCGTGGTCTCGGGCGGCCGCGCGCTGGGTTCGGCCGAGAACTTCGCCAAGTACATCGAGCCGGTGGCCGACGCGCTCGGCGCCGCCATGGGCGCCTCCCGCGCCGCCGTGGACGCCGGCTATGCGCCGAACGACCTGCAGGTCGGCCAGACCGGCAAGGTGGTCGCGCCGCAGCTGTACATCGCCGTCGGCATCTCGGGCGCCATCCAGCACCTGGCCGGCATGAAGGACAGCCGCGTGATCGTCGCCATCAACAAGGACGAGGAAGCCCCGATCTTCCAGGTGGCGGACTACGGCCTGGTGGGCGACCTGTTCCAGATCATGCCCGAGCTGCAGGCCGCGCTCGGCAAGTAAGGAAATCCGGCGCGGCGTGACGCCGCACGTGATTGCGGAAGGGGCGACGCCTGCGCGTCGCCCCTTTCCTTTTTGGACGCGCCGGCCGGCGGCCGCAGGGGCCGCCGGCGCCAGGGCGCGCGAATCAGCTTTCCGGGGGCGACGCAAGCCCCCTGTCCAAAGCATGACAACACCGTTAGAGTAACGGCCGTTATCCAGGCCGGCCGCTTTGGCCGGCCCGGGCGGTCCGGCGGCGGCCGCCCGCATCACCCCTCCGGATGGCAAAGAAAATGGCGATCGCAATCAGGAAAGTTGGCGTAATTGGCGCGGGTCAGATGGGCAACGGCATCGCCCACGTATGTGCGGCGTCCGGATTTGACGTCAGGCTGAACGACCTGAGCGAGGAACGCCTCAACTCCGCCCTCGCCACCATCGACGGCAACCTCGCCCGCCAGGTGGCGCGCGGCGTGATCACCGAAGCCGACCGGCGCGCCGCCATGGCCCGCATCACCCCCTCGCTCTCCCTCGCCGACATGGCGGACTGCGACCTCGTCATCGAGGCGGCCACCGAGAACGAGGAGGTCAAGCGCAAGATCTTCGCCGAGCTTTGCCCGCTGCTGCGCCCGGACGCGCTGCTCGCCTCCAACACCTCCTCCATCTCCATTACCCGCCTCGCCTCCTCGACGGACCGGCCGGAGCGCTTCATCGGCATGCACTTCATGAATCCGGTGCCGATGATGCAGCTGGTGGAGCTGATCCGCGGCATCGCCACCGAGGACACCACATTCGAGGAGGCCAAGGGGTTCATCCGGGCGCTGAACAAGACGATCACCGTGGCCGAGGACTTCCCGGCCTTCATCGTCAACCGCATCCTGCTGCCGATGATCAACGAGGCCATTTACACCCTCTATGAGGGCGTCGGCTCGGTGGAGGCCATCGACACCGCCATGCGGCTGGGCGCCAACCATCCCATGGGCCCGCTGCAGCTGGCGGACTTCATCGGCCTCGACACCTGCCTCTCGGTGATGCAGGTGCTGCACGAGGGCCTGGCCGACAGCAAGTACCGCCCCTGCCCGCTGCTGGTGAAATATGTCGAGGCCGGCTGGCTCGGCCGCAAGACGCAGCGCGGCTTCTATGACTATCGCGGCGAGAAGCCGCTGCCGACCCGCTGAGGTTTGCGCCCCGGCGCCGCCCGGAGCGGCCGGCGCGACCGTTCCGTCGCGCCGCCGCGAAGCCATCCGTCGCCTGGGCCCTGCGCGCGCCGCGCCGGGCCCTTTTTCGTTGCGCACGGCGCCGGCCCTGTCCACGGTCGCCCCCGCGCCCGCCGGGCGCGGCGAAACCGGCCATCCGCCTGATCCGGCGAAAAATTTCCCGGCCGGGGCCTATCCATATATTTGACAGTTGATCTAGAGTTAACGCCGCGGGGTCCCGCATCCGGCGCGGGTCGCGCCACGGCGCGCGGCGGACCGCCAGGCGCGCCAGCCGGGGCGCGACCGGAAAAGGCGCGCGCATCGCGGGGGAGCTCCTGCAGGCGTCCGGAGCGGGCCCGAGCGCGCGGTCCGGACGGAACGTCGCGCACGCGGGAGACGGCTTCAGTGACGGCGCACACGAGATCATTCGCCCCGATCCGCACGACGCCGGGACGCAGCCCGGAGAGCTGCCCGGCGCTGGTGCTGAACGCCGATTTCAAGCCGCTGAGCTATTTCCCGCTGTCGTTGTGGTCATGGCAGGACGCCATCCGGGCGGTGTTTCTGGACCGCGTCAACGTGCTGGCCACCTATGACGTGGTGGCGCGCAGCCCCGGGGCGCAGGTGCGCCTGCCGTCGGTGGTGGCGCTGAAAACCTGGGTGAGCCCGACGCGGGAGCCAGCCTTCACCCGCTTCAACGTGTTCCTGCGCGACCGCTTCAGCTGCCAGTACTGCGGCGCGCGCGAGGATCTCACCTTCGATCACGTGGAGCCGCGCTCGCGCGGCGGCCAGACCACCTGGGAGAACGTGGTCACCGCCTGCGCGCCCTGCAACCTGCGCAAGGCCGACCGGCTGTGCGCCGAGATCGGCATGTTTCCGGTGCGGGCGCCAAAACGGCCGACCGTGTTCGAACTGCGCGAGGCCGGCCGCCAGTTCCCGCCCAACTATCTGCACGAGAGCTGGCTCGACTACCTGTACTGGGACGCTGAGCTGGAGCCGTAACGACCGTGCGGGCGCGCCGCTGCAGCCGTGCAATGGCGCGCGTGCGGCACCGGCGATGGATTTCCGCCGCCGGCGGCGTCATCTTCCGGCGACGGCGACAGCGCCGCGCCGCCCGTCCCGCGCCGTCGCGCGGGCCCGGCGGGGAGCGCGCCGTCCCGCCCCGCCGCAGGAAGAGGCGCCCCCGCGCCCCCGAGAGACAAGGAGCGCGCCATGCAGCTCGCAGGCCTCCATCACGTCACCGCCATCACCGCCAGGGCGCGCGACAATTACCGTTTTTACGTCCACGTGCTCGGCATGCGCCTCGTCAAGCGCACCGTGAACCAGGACGACGTCAGCGCCTGGCACCTGTTCTACGCCGACGGCGCCGGCGCGCCCGGAACCGACCTCACCTTCTTCGACTGGCCGGCGGCGCGCGAACGCCGCGGCGCCGGCAGCGTCACCCGCACCGGCCTGCGCGTCGCCGGCCCGCAGGCGCTCGCCTGGTGGAAGGCCCGCTTCGCCGGGCTCGGCGTCAGCCACGGCGACATCGCCGAAACCGGCGGCCGCCTGACGCTGGAGTTCGAGGATCCCGAAGGCCAGCGCCTCGCCCTCATCGATGACGGCGGCGCCGGCGAGGCCCACCCGTGGGACAGGAGCGCCGTTCCCGCGGCCTTCCAGATCCGCGGCCTCGGACCGGTGACGCTCACCGTGCGCGACGTTCCCCGCCTCGAGGCGGTGCTGGAGCACGTCATGGGCATGCGGGCGGAGCGCGCTTACGCCGATCCGCGCCATGGCGAGGCGCGGGTGTGGCGCATGGGCGACGGCGGCCCCGCCGCGGAGGTGCACGTCATTGACGGTGCGGGCCTGCCGCCGGCGCGCTCCGGGGCGGGCGGCGTGCATCACGTCGCCTTCCGCACCCCGGACGCGGCGCAGCTGCGCGCATGGGCGGAGCGGCTGCAGCAGCTGCGCATCCCCAACAGCGGCGAGGTGGAGCGCCACTACTTCCGCAGCCTCTACTTCCGCGAGCCCAACGGCGTGCTGTTCGAGATCGCCACCGACGGCCCCGGCTTCGCCGTGGACGAGCTGGCGCAGACCATGGGCGAGACCCTGGCGCTGCCGCCCTTCCTCGAACACAGGCGGGCCGAGATCGTCGCCGGGCTGAAGCCGTTCGACTGACGCCGCCGCAGGAGCCGGGCGGCCCGCCCTGCGAACCGCCCGCCCCACGGACGGGCCCGCCTGCTCCGGCCCCTCCCTGTCTGGCGATTGCGGGCGGGCGCCGCATTGGGGCGCCATGGCGCGGCCGGCCTTCGCCCCTGACCGGCGGAGGCGGGGGAAATCGCGCCGGAAGGCCGCGCCTGCGCTTGCGGGCGCGGCGGACCGTATCCATCTTCAGGCCATGGCCGCGCGGCCAGACGCCGGTCCCGCCCCTGCTCCGGGCGGGATTTTGAATGACCGGGCCCTTGCCGGGCGCGGCCCTTCAGCGGCAGGCTCTCACCGGCGACCGGAACGTCCCGGCCGGGACGTCCCGCGGGCTGGTTTCGACCCGAAACTGGCCCTAATCTTGTGGCAGTCACCAGGCGCCCGGACCGCCGGCGGAGCCGGGCGCGCGGCCCGTCCGGGCCGGCCACGCCCCAAACGCAGCTGCGGTCTCCCCCGCGCGGGTCAGGCGGGCGGGGGCCTGATTGGTGGTGCTTTGATGTGGACTTGGCGCGCCGCCCTGATTAACAGGGCGTACGCACAACGTCCCGGTTCCGCCTGTCCGAAAGGTCTTCGATGTTCGGCGCTCTCGCGAAGAAACTGTTTGGTTCGGTCAATGACCGGCGCATCAAGGGCTACCAGGCCAGGGTGAAGCGCATCAACGCGCTGGAGCCGGACGTGGCGAAGCTCTCTGACGACCAGCTGCGCCAGAGAACCGAAGAATTCCGCGCCCGCCTCGCGAAGGGCGAGACGCTCAACGACATTCTCGAGGAAGCCTTCGCCGTGGTGCGCGAGGCGTCGAAGCGCGTGCTCGGCCAGCGCCACTACGACGTGCAGCTGATCGGCGGCATGGTGCTGCATGACGGCGCCATCGCCGAAATGAAGACCGGCGAAGGCAAGACGCTGGTGGCCACCCTCGCCGCCTATCTCAACGCCCTGCCCGGCGAAGGCGCCCATGTCGTCACCGTCAACGACTATCTCGCCCGGCGCGACGCAACCTGGATGGGCCGGCTCTACAACTTCCTCGGCCTCAGCGTCGGCATCATCGTCCATGGCCTCGACGACGACGAGCGCCGCGCCGCATACGCCTGCGACATCACTTACGGCACCAACAACGAGTTCGGCTTCGACTACCTGCGCGACAACATGAAGTACGAGATCGCGCAGATGGTGCAGCGCGGCCATGCCTTCGCCATCGTCGACGAGGTGGACTCCATCCTCATCGACGAGGCGCGCACGCCGCTGATCATCTCCGGCCCGCTGGAAGACCGCTCCGAGCTCTACAACACCATCGACCGGCTGATCCCGCAGCTCTCGAAGGAGCATTACGAGGTCGACGAGAAGCAGCGCTCCGTGGCCCTTACCGAGGAAGGCAACGAGCGCATCGAGGAGCTGCTGCGCGAGTCCGGCCTGATGCCGGAAGGCTCGCTCTACGACCCGGTGAACGCCACCCTGGTGCACCACGTGAACCAGGCGCTGCGCGCCCACACGCTGTTCACCCGCGACAAGGACTACATCGTCCGCGACGGCGAGGTGGTGATCATCGACGAATTCACCGGCCGCATGATGCCGGGCCGGCGCTATTCGGAGGGCCTGCACCAGGCGCTGGAGGCGCGCGAGGGCGTGCCGGTGCAGCCGGAAAACCAGACGCTGGCCTCGATCACGTTCCAGAACTACTTCCGCCTGTACCACAAGCTCTCCGGCATGACCGGCACCGCCGGCACCGAGGCGGACGAGTTCCTCGACATCTACAACCTGCAGGTGGTGGAGATCCCCACCAACCTGCCGGTGAAGCGCATCGACGAGGACGACGCCGTCTACCGCACCGAGCGTGAGAAATTCCAGGCCATCGCCGCCGAGATCGCCGAGGCGCAGGAGCGCGGCCAGCCGGTGCTGGTGGGCACCACCTCCATCGAGAAGTCCGAGCTGCTGGCGAAGTTCCTCGCCAGCCAGGGCCTGCAGCAGATGGACTTCAGCAATCCGCGCGTGCTGGACACGCTGTTTGAGTGCGCGCGCACCGGCAGGCCCTCGCGCCAGTTCGCGGTGCTGAACGCCCGCTTCCACGAGCAGGAGGCGTTCATCGTCGCCCAGGCCGGCGTGCCCGGGGCCATCACCATCGCCACCAACATGGCCGGCCGCGGCACCGACATCCAGCTGGGCGGCAACGCCGACATGCGCATCGCCTATGAGCTGGGCGACATGCCCGAAGGCCCCGAGCGCGCCGCCCGCGAGGCGGAGATCCGCGCCGAGGTCGAGCGGCTCAGGCAAGTGGCGCTTGAGGCCGGCGGCCTCTACGTGATCGGCACCGAGCGGCACGAAAGCCGGCGCATCGACAACCAGCTGCGCGGCCGCTCCGGCCGCCAGGGCGACCCCGGCCGCTCGCGCTTCTTCCTGTCGCTGCAGGACGACCTGATGCGCATCTTCGGCTCGGAGCGCATGGACGGCATGCTGCAGCGCCTCGGCCTGAAGGAAGGCGAGGCCATCTTCCACCCGTGGATCAACAAGGCCATCGCCAAGGCCCAGGCCAAGGTGGAGGCGCGCAACTACGACATCCGCAAGAACATTCTCAAATACGACAACGTGATGAACGACCAGCGCAAGGTCGTATTTGAGCAGCGGCGCGAGTTCATGGCCGCCGACAGCGTGCGCGAGACCATCGACAGCATGCGCCACGACACGGTGGACGACATCGTCGCCCGCAACATCCCGCCAAACGCCTATCCCGAGCAGTGGAACGTGGAGGCGCTGCACGAGGCGGCGCTGCGCTACCTCAACCTCGACCTGCCGGTGGCCGAATGGGCCAGGGAGGAGGGCATCGCCGACGAGGAGATCCGCGAGCGCCTGCGCAGGGCGGCCGACGAAGCCTACGCCGCGCGGGTGGAGCGCAATTCGCCCGAGCTGATGGCCTATATCGAGAAGCAGGTGCTGCTGCAGACGCTCGACCACCTCTGGCGCGATCATCTGGTGACGCTGGACCACCTGCGCCAGGTGATCGGCTGGCGCGGCCTCGCCCAGCGCGACCCGCTCAACGAGTACAAGGCCGAGGCGTTCCAGCTGTTCGACCAGCTCATCGCCAACCTGCGCGAGCAGGTGACGGCGCAGCTGATGCGGGTGGAGGTGATGTTCGAGGCGCCGCCGGAGCCGTCGCTGCCGCCGATGCAGGCGCATCACATCGACCCGCTCACCGGCGAGGACGAAGTGTCGGCGAACCAGGACTTCATCACCGCCGGCTACCTGCCGCCGCAGCAGCCGCAGGCGGCCACGGGCGAGCCGGATCCCGGCGATCCGTCCACCTGGGGCCGGGTGGGCCGCAACGCCCCCTGCCCCTGCGGCTCGGGCAAGAAGTTCAAGCACTGCCACGGCCAGCTCACCTGAGCCGGCCCCGCAAGGCGAAACCGGAAGACGAAAAGGGCGGCCTGCGGGCCGCCCTTGTCCGTTTCCGGAGGCGAGACCGGGCCCCGCCAGCGGCCCGCGCCGGACCGGGCCGGCCGCAGCCGGGGACAGCGGCCGGATGCGCCCGGAGGACGGCGCAGTCGCCGGCCCGCAAAGCGCGCCTGGCGCGGCCCTGAGGGCGGGCTGGCCTGCCCCGCGGCGCCAGCGACCGGCCGCGGCGGAAGGCGGCGGCCGCCGCACGACGGCGCGCGGCCACGCCCGGGAAGGTTATGGGGCCGCCCGCAGGCGCCGGCGACGCGGACGGCCCGGCGCCGGCATGCCGCGCGTCAAAAAGAAAAGGCGGCCGGATGGCCGCCTCCTGCCAGGGGGACGATCCCCCGCACCGGATTCCGCCAGCCGGCGGGCCGCCCCCCAACGACCCGCCGGCGTGGACGGACGCCTTAGCGGGCGAAAGCCTTTTGCAGGCCCGAGAGCGTGAAGTCCATGGAGACGGTGGCCACGAAGGTCGCGCTGCACCAGTTGGACTTGCCGCCGTTCAGGAAGCCGGCCGGATCGCCGGTGTTGACGAAGCAGTTCTGCTTGCTGAGGTTGGTGTCGACGTAGCGCAGGTCGACGGTCAGGTTCTCGTAAGTATAGCCGGCGCCGACGTTCCAGGTGGTGTAGCTCTTCAGCTTCGCGCCGCCGAGATGCGCGGCGAGGCGGCCGAGGTTGTAGTAGCCGACCTCGCCCGACACGTAGAAGTCGCCCTGCATGCCGTTGAGGAACGACGCGGGGAACTGGTACTTGGCGGTGGCGTTGTAGTAGGTGGCGCGGGCGCCGAGGCCGAGGAAATCCCAGGCGTAGTAGACGCCGGCGCCGAGGCTCAGGCCGTCGACCGGATCGACGCTGACGGCGGCGTGCACCTCGCCGAAGTCGGAGTTCTTCGGCGTCAGGATGGCCGGGCCTTCAAACGTGCCGTAGGGGGTGACGTACTCAACCGGGTTGAACGGATCGAGCCAGCGGCGCTCGCCCGGGTAACCGTACTGCATGAAGCCGATGTCGAAGGACACCGGGCCGAGCTTCGGACGGATGCCGACGGCGATGTCGGCCTCGACGTCAGCCTTGGTCGGCAGGTCGACCTTGGAGACGAAGCCGTTCACATACAGCAGGTTGTCGAACAGCTGCAGCTCGGCGTAGCCCTGCGGGACGCCGAAACCGTTCGACTGCGAAATGCCGCGGAAACCGTAGTTCGAGGTGTACTTCACGCCAAAGGCGATGTCGAACGGCGTCGACGGAGCCGGAGCCGGCGCCTCGACCGGCGCCTTCGCGGACGGCAGGTCAGCGGCGACAGCCGGACCGGCGACAGCGGCGGCGCCGAGCGTCAGGGCTCCAAAAACAGCAAGCTTGCGCATCATCAATTCCCCACGGAAATGCAATGTTTCCTCGGGAGCTACCTTCTGACCGCACATTAACGGCGGGCAATGCGAAGTTTGCGGCGCCCTGCTCACAGATTAAGCAACCGCGACCGTACAGCCTCCCCGGACGGGGGCAGCCGCAACAACGCTTTTCTCCTGTTGCGAAAAAGCTACAGGCTGACCCAAGGTCCGGAAACGGATCCCCACAGGGGCGTCCGGACGTCCTAGCGGGCGATCACCAGCATGGAGGCGCTGATTCGACTTGCGATGGCCTGCATGCGCGCGTCCGCGGCGCGCCAGTCGTAGCGGCTGCGGGCCTGGCGCCGCGCCGCGGAGCGGCCGGAAGCGCGCATGGCCGCGCGGGCCGTGACCGGCGCGCCGAAAGCTGGCTCCGGCAGCGGCCCGGTCACCGGATAGCCCAGCCGCGCCAGATGGGCGCGCACCCGCCGGCAGTATTCGACCGAGCGGTGGGAGAACCGGCTCTCGGCGTGGCCGGCGCGATACTTCATCACCGCCGTGCAGATGTCGCCGCCGGCCAGACGCCACGCGCCGGCCAGATAGGCCACGCCATAGCGGATGTTGGTCTCGGGCTGCGCCAGCTCCGCCAGCGGCCCGGAAAAGCCGAGCAGGCGGGCGGTGGAGGGCAGCACCTGCATCAGCCCCACCTCGCCGTCGGCGCCGGCGGCGGCCGGATTGTAGCCGCTCTCCACCGTGGCCACGGCGTCGGCGAGCTCCGGCGGCACGCCGCTGGCCCTGGCCGCCTCGCGCACCCGCGCGCGCAGCGCCTCCCGGTCCGCCGCGGCGGGCGGGGAAGCGGAGGCGGCCGCTGGCGCTGGCGCGCCCGGCTGCGTCGCGCCGGCCGCGGGTGCCGGCGTCGCGCCGGCGTCAGGGGGCGAAACGGGAGAGGCCGGGAGCGGAGAAACCGGAGACGGAGCGGACGGCGCCGGGGCTGCGGCGGCCGGCGCGCCGGGGGCGGCTTCGGCCGCCAGCGGCCCTGACGCGCCGGAAAGCAGCGCCGCGGCGAAACATGCCAGCGCCGCGCCCCGCCATGCGCCAGATGGCCCGAAAACCGCCGGGGCGCGCCGACCGCGCGCCGCTGTCACGCCTGTTGCGCGCATGACCTGCGTCATTCCTCCCCCCAGGGCGGGACCCAACGCAGAAACGCCCGGGCCGCCGGACGCGCCCCGGACGGGCTGGCTCAGCCGTCGCTGGCCCTGGGGGCCGCGGCGGCCGCGCCGGAGCGCTGCTCCGCCCCGCCGGCGCCGTCAGCGCCGCCGAAAACGCCGCCCAGACCGCCGCCGGAGATCACCCGGCTGAACAGCCCGGCGGGCTGCGGCGGCGCGGCCCCGCTGATCACCGGCGCGGCGCCGGCGGCGTTTTCCTGTCCGCCCGCCGTCCCGGCGGTCCCGGCCGGAGCTGCGGCGGAGGTCTCCGCGGCCGGCGCGCCGCGGGCGCCGGCGAGCGACCCGGTGGCCACCGGGTCAGCGGCGCCCGTCGTGGCCCCCTGCTGGCCCGCGGACCGGGCCGCGGCGACGGCCGCCGGACCGGCGCCCGGCGGATCGGGAACCTCGATCTCCTTCGGGCCGGCGGCGATCGCCTCCGGACGGCTCACCGGGCCGTCATAGGAGACGCCGCCGAACAGCGAGGCCTGGCGGAACGACGGATGCTGGCCGCCGTCCTGGTAGACGAGGCGCACCGCCCTGGTTCCGGCGGCGATCAGCCCGGCCACCTTCGCCTCGTCGCTGGCGCGCTTCGCCGCCAGCGCCTCGGCCACCGCCGGCGGGTTGCGCACGTCGCAGCCGTTGACCTGGGCGCCGAACACATAACGCCTGTTGCACACGCCCACCGCGGGCTCCTGGCGGGTGACCTCGAAGTAGTCAGAGCCTTCCTTGAGGTTCTTCCAGAACTCGATGTTGGGGTCGTTGCGGTAGCGGGCAAGGTTCTCCGGCGTCATCCGGAACGGATAGGACTGGAACTGGAACGAGCGCTGGCCGCCGAAGAAGGCCTCGCGGCCGATGGCGTAAATCTCGGCGATCTGCTCGTCAGTCATGGAGAAGCAGCCGGCCGAGGAGCAGGCGCCGTGCACCATCAGATACTTGCCGGTGCGGCCGTGGGCGCGGTCATAGGCGTTGGGAAAGCCGGTGTCGAACGACAGGTAATAGTTCGAGTTCGGATTCATCTGCGCCGGGGTGATGGTGTAGAACCCCTCCGGCGCCTGACGGTCGCCCTCGCGCACCTTCGGCCCGAGCTGGCCGGACCAGCGGCAGATCGGATAGGTCTTCAGCAGCGCGAACTCGCCCTTGTCGTTCTTTTTCCAGATCTCCAGCTCGGATTCTTTCTTGTAGCTGCGGATCAGGATCGGAGCGCTGGGGCTCATGCCCTTCGACTGCATCAGCGCGACGGTCTTGGGCGGAATCGGAGCCCGTGCGCGCGCGCTGCCCGGCCCGCCCTCCTTGCAGGCGGCCAGGGCGAGCGCCACGACGGCGAACGCCATGGCGCGGGTGACAAGCTTCAGCATCTTCCCAAATCCACTTCGACCGGCGATGGCAGAACCTGCCTCAACCAGCGGAGACTAGCCGCCGGCTGCTTACCGGCCCGTTACCGGGCGCCGCGCGCGACCCCGCCGCCCGGATGAGACACCATAAGGGGGCGTCCGGCAACGGGTTTTGCGCGGCGCGCCCCCCGCGGGGGCCGCGCGACGCCGGCGGCGGCGCCGCGGACAGCGGCGGTCGCGCTGCAGGAAGACGCCGCGGCGCTCAGAGCCGGCGGCCGATGGCCAGGAACTTGTCCTCGCGCGCCTTGCGCACCGCCTCCGGCGCCATGCCGGCGAACTCCTGCAGCGCCGAGGCGATGGCGTCGCCGGCGGCGCGGATGGCCGCCTCCGGGTCGCGATGGGCGCCGCCCACCGGCTCGGGCACGATGCCGTCGATGATGCCGAACTTCAGCAGGTCCTGGGCGGTGATCTTCATGCTGGTGGCGGCGTCCTGGGCGCGGGCGGCGTTGCGCCACAGGATCGAGGCCGAGGCCTCCGGCGAGGCCACCGTGTAGATGGCGTGCTCCATCATCAGCACGCGGTTGCAGGCGGCGATGGCGACGGCGCCGCCGGAGCCGCCCTCGCCGATCACCAGCGCCACGTTGGGCGCGCCCAGCGCCAGCGCCTGCTCGGTCGAGCGGGCGATGGCCTCGGCCTGGCCGCGCTCCTCGGCGCCGACGCCGGGATAGGCGCCGGCGGTGTCGACGAAGGAGATCACCGGCAGGCCGAAGCGGTCGGCCATCTCCATCAGGCGGGCCGCCTTGCGGTAGCCCTCGGGGCGGGCCATGCCGAAGTTGTGGCGCAGGCGGGTTTCGGTGTTCCAGCCCTTCTCCTGGCCGATGACGCACACCGGCTCGCCGCGGAAGCGGCCGAAGCCGGCGATGATCGCCTCGTCCTCGCCGAAGGCGCGGTCGCCGGCCAGCGGCGTCATCTCGGTGATCAGGCGCTCGCAGTAGTCACGGAAGTGGGGACGGGCGGGGTGGCGCGCCACCATGGTCTTCTGCCACGGGGTGAGCGCGGCGTAGAGGTCCGCAAGGGTTTTGGCGGCCCGGGCCTGCAGGCGGTTGATCTCGTCGTCCAGCGCCACGTTGACGTCGCCTTCCGCAACGACGCGCAACTCATCGATCTTTGCCTCGATCTCGGCGACGGGTTTTTCAAAGTCGAGATAGCTTCGCATGGTCCTGACAGCCACATCCAATCCTGCGTTTCCGGCGCGCCGGAAAGTCGGCCACGCGAAAACTCACGCGAACCCGGAACGGGCGTCGCCCAGGGCGCGTCACCACTGGCCGGCCCTGCGCGGACGGCGGAAAGACCCGCCGCGCCGGCCGGCAACCGCGTCGCGGGGCGCAGGTCCCGCTGCCCGCGAAGGACGCCGCATAGCACGAACCGCGCCGCCATCCCAGCGATAGTTCCGCCCCCGGCCGGCGGGCGGCCCTGGAAGTTGTCGCAGACAACGATTTCTGCTCCTGTCCTGGTGCGTCCCGGGAGCGACATCAGCTCCCATGACGCCGGATCGTGACGGGATCATGGTGGACGCGCCGCCGAGGTCGCGCCGGCCGGACCGCGCGGCCGCATGGGGGAGCCGCCAGAACGGCGCGGCGGACGACGGCGGGCTGGGCGCTGGCCTTCCCGGCCCCGGGCACGCCGAAAAGGAAAAGGTGGAGACGCGGGGCGGCCTGATCCCGCGTGCGTGGGGCTGCATGACGAAAGGCGCGGACATCGCCGCCGGCGCCGCAGGTGACCGCATCGACGCGCTGCAATATCTGCGCGCGGCGGCGGCGCTGATGGTGCTGGCCTATCATACCTCGCATTACGTGGCCTATTACCGGCTGCCGCCGGGGCCAATCGAACTGGCGGAGGCCCGGCTGGGCGTGTGGGGCGTGGCCCTGTTCTTCGCCCTCTCCGGCTATCTGATGGCGCGCCTTGCGCCGGCGACGCCGCCCGGCCGCTTCCTGCTGCACCGGGTGGCGCGCATTTACCCGCCCTATCTGCTGACCGTCGCCGGCTTCTCGCTGCTGTCGCCGCTCATCCTCGGCTACGCCTTCGCGCCGCGCTTCCTGCCGGCGACGCTCGCGCCGGCCGGCCCGGCCGGTTACGTGCTCGGCGTCGAATGGACGCTGGTCTATGAGGTCACCTTTTACGTCTTCATCTTCCTTGTGGCGGCGGCGGGCGGGGCGCGGCTGCTGCCGGCCATCGCCGGCGGCTGGCTGGCGCTCGTCGCGGCGTGGAACGCGCTGGCCGGCCCGCCGGGGGATTACGAGACGCCGTTCATCTACACGCTGCCGGTGAGCCCGGCCAACGTGGCCTTCATCTGCGGCCTGATGGTTCCCGCCCTGCTGCGGCGCCTGCGGGTGCATCCGGCGTGGCTCGCGGTCGCCGCGGCGCTGCTGGCGGCGGAGCTGGCCGGGCTGCTGCCGCAGGAGCGCTTCGTCGCCAGCGTCGCCAGCGCGGTCACGGTGGCGGCGCTGGCCGGCCTGCCGCGCGGTCGCGGCGGCCTCGCCAGCCGTATCGGCCTGCGCCTCGGCGACGCCAGCTACGCGCTCTATCTCACCCATGTGCCGGTGGTGACGGCCGTGTTGCGCTGGCTGCCGGAGGCGGCGCCGGCGCCGCTGGCGTGGCTGGCCGCCTTCGCCGCGGCGGTGGCCGCCGGGCTCATCTCCGGCGCCGCGGACGTGCGCGCCTACCGGGCGCTGCGCCGGCGCGTCGACGCCCTGCGGGAGCGCGCGGCGCTGCGTCTGGCGGCGGCGTTCGCCATCTTCTTCCTCGCCGTCGCGGCCGCGTGCGCCGCAGCGCACCTGCTGGACGAGCGGCGCATGAAACGGGCCATGACCGCGCTTGGCGTGATCACGCCGGCGCTGCTGGCGGCGCCGGACCCGGTCGGCGCCGTCAACGCCGCGCTGGCCGCCGAGGGCCGCCAGTTCCTGCAGCCTGCGCAGGCGCTGGACGGGGCGGCGCGCATGCCGGACGGGCGCGTCGCCGCCCGCGGCTGGACCGTCGACCTGGCGGCGCCGGAGGCGCGTACCTGGATCGCCGTTTACTGCGACGGCGTCCGTTCCGGCTGGGTCCGGCGCAGCCAGCTGCGCCGCGACGCGGCGGCGGCGCTGAACGCGCCGGATCTGGGGAAACTGCGGCCGGGCTACACGGCGACCACCGCCGCGACCGGCTGCCCGGCGGGCGCGCAACTCGTGCTGGTCGCCGCCGACGGGCGCGGCCGCGCCCGGGCGCTGGCGGCGACGCCGGCGCCGTGAGGCGTCAGTTGCGGCGGGCGCTGGGCAGCGCCCCGCCCGCCTCCGGCGCCAGCACCGGATTGAAACGCACCACCCGGTGATGGCGCGTCACCGTCACCGGCCGGTGGAGCTGCTTGCTGGCCTCCACCACGTGCACGCCGGCGAAAGGCAGGCCAAGGCCGCCGCACGCCTTCTCCCACCAGGCGGCGGACCGCGGCAGCAGCCGGTCGCCGAACGGCGGCACGTAGAGCGCGTCCAGCCAGTTCTCGGGCGAGAACAGGCACTGGCGCATCAGCGCGCGCAGCTGGGCGCGGCTCCACGGCTGGCCGTGGCCGAAGGGGGTGGAGTCGCTGCGCGCCCAGGCGCCGCGCCGGTTGGGCGCCACCAGCAGCAGCCGTCCGCCCGGGCTCAGCACCCGCCAGACCTCGGAGAGAACGTCGGCCGGGCTGTCGGCGTGTTCGAGGCAGTGCACCAGCAGCACCCGGTCATAGGCGGCGTCCGGCAGGGGCAGCATGTCCGGGTCCACCAGCGCGGTGGCGCTGGCGCCGCGCTGCGGCCAGCGCACCACGCCCTGGGCGGCGGGCATGAAGGCGGCCACGCGCTCGGCCCCCTCGCTCACCAGCGGCAGGTAGGGCGTGGCGTAGCCGACGCCGAGCACGCGCAGCCCGCGGGCCGACGGCCACAGCCCCGCGAGCGCCCGGCCGATGATATGGCCCGCCGCCCGCCCCCTGGGCGAGGCGTAAAAGGCGCGCATGTCAACGACGTCAACCGCCATGCAATCTCCGCCCCGTCACGCTCCCGGACCCGGCGTCCCCGCGCTGCGCGCTGGCGGCGCGCGGCGCGGCGGCTCCCGGCCGGGGCCCGGATGACGCCATCATGCCGCCGGCGGACGCGTCGCGCCAGCTTCCGCGCGGCCGCGCGGCCCGGGGCGCCGTCCAGTGCTTCCGGCCCGCGCGCCATTGACGGCGCCTGTCATTGCCGTCACCAGTTAACGCAACGGGCGTCGCCCGGCGGCCCGGCGACAGGCGGACGCTGCGGGCCAACTGACAGGAGCGCTTTCTCATGCCAGCTGAATTCCACGTCTTTACCTGTCTGTCCGACAATATCGGCGTGCTGATGCGCGACACGCAGACCGGCGCCTGCGCCGCCATCGACGCCCCCGAGGCCGGACCGGTTCTCGCCGCCCTCGACCACACCGGCTGGAAGCTCACCGACATTCTCGTCACCCACAAGCATCCGGACCATGTGGCCGGGGTCGGCCCGCTGAAAGAGCGCTTCGGCGCCCGCGTCGTCGCCCCGGCGCGCGAGGCGGAGTTCGTGCCGGAGGCGGACGTGCTGGTGGATGAGGGCGACACGGTCAGCGTCGGCGCCCTCGCCGGGCGGGTTCTGTTCACCCCCGGCCACACCGCCGGACACATCGCCTATTACTTCCCGGAAGCGAAAGCGCTGTTCGCCGGCGACACGCTGTTCGCCCTGGGGTGCGGCCGCCTGCTGGAGGGCACGCCGGAGGAGATGTGGGGGGCGCTGCAGAAGCTGGCCGCCCTGCCGGACGACACCCAGGTGTTCTGCGGCCACGAATACACGCTGTCCAACGCCCGGTTCGCCCTCGCCGCCGACCCGGACAACGCCGCGCTGAAGCTGCGCGCCGCGGTGGTGGAGGGCATGCGCGCCGAAAACCGCCTCACCGTGCCGTCGCTGCTGCGCGACGAGAAGGCCACCAACCCCTTCCTGCGCGCCGACCGGCCGGAGCTGGCCGCCGCGGTGAAGCTGGAGGGGGCCGGTCCGGTGGCGGTGTTCGCCGCCCTGCGCGAGTGGAAGAACAACTTCTGAGGCCGCGGCTGCGGATCCGCCGGCCCCCGGCCGGGCGCGGGCCTCGCGCCCGGCGGCTTCATTCATAATAGCCGAACATGGTCATGCGCGCCGAGAGCACCAGCGTACCGGCGTCCTCGTCGACGATGGCGCCCTCAAGGCGGATGATCTCGCCGCGGCTTTTCGGCTCCACCGCCGTCACCTCCCACTCGAAGCGCAGCCGGCGGTTGGCCATGCACGGCGCCCTGAACTCCACGGCGTAATCCACCCCCACGTAGCCGCGCGGCCGTCGCGCGTCCGCCGGGCGGCCGTCCCCGCCCTGGCGATGGCGCGGCCATTCCTGGCTGACCATGCCGGCGAGCAGCGCCGACGTGTGCGCCCCGGAGGCGAACAGCCCGCCGAACCGGGTGGTGGCCGCGAAGGCCTCGTCGTGATGCACCGGATTGAAATCGCCGACCAGGGTCGCGCCGGCCCTGATGTCGTCCGGCGTCAGCGTCAGCCAGCGCTGGCTGCGCGCGCCAACGAAAAAGCTCATGTCCGCTCCTGGAGCAATGCCGCGCGCCGCCCGTGGGGCGGCGCCGGTCCGTTTCCCCGCCGCGCGGCCGGCGCGCGCAGGATCCGCCCGCGCCGCCGCCGCGCCGCTCCGGGTTAGGACAGGCGCAGGCGAAAGAAAAGCGCCCGCCGCGCGGGCGGGCGCCGGACGGCGCGGACGCGCCGGAGCGAAAAGGGGCGGCCCCTCCCGCCGCCCCTTCTCCAGGAGGCCCGCCGGCGAACGGCCATGCGCCGGCGCGCCCCGCGCGCCGCGGCGTCAGCCGTTGGCGATGTACTGGCCGCCGTTGAGCGTGTGCACGGCGCCGGTGAAGAAGGCGGCGCGGTCAGAGGCGAGGAACACCACCAGGTCAGCCACCTCCTCGGCCCGGCCCAGACGCCCAACCGGAATGCCGGCGACGATCTTCTTCAGCGCCTCCTCGGGCACGGCCGCCACCATGTCGGTGTCGATATAGCCGGGGCAGACGCAGTTGACGGTGATGCCCTTCGCCGCCGACTCCTGGGCGAGCGCCTTGGTGAAACCGATGACGCCCGCCTTGGCCGCGGAATAGTTGGCCTGGCCCATCTGGCCCTTCTGGCCGTTGATGGACGAGATGTTGATGATGCGGCCGAAGCCCCGCTCGCGCATGCCCTCGATGACCGGACGGGTCATGTTGAACATGGAGTCGAGGTTGGTGCGCATCACGTCGCGCCACTGCCCCGGCGTCATGCGGTGGAACATCACGTCGCGCGTGACGCCGGCGTTGTTGACCAGCACGTCGACGGGACCGAGCTCCGCCTCCACCCGGGCCAGCCCCCGGGCGCAGGCCTCGGGATCGCCCACGTCCCACCGGTAAACGCTGACGCCGGTTTCGGCTCGAAACGCCCCGGCCGCCGCGTCGTTGCCCGCATATACGGCGGCCACCCTGTAGCCAGCCCCAGCAAGAGCCTTCGAGATGGCGGCGCCGATTCCGCGCGTGCCGCCGGTAACCACAGCAACCCGGGACATGTTTCCGTTTCTCCGTCCGCCAGCCTGAAACGCGGCTGGCGGGCCGGGTGATACGGGCCGGAAGCCGCGCCGGGTACTGCCCGAAAGTCGAAAGCCGGGAAGGAATAAGTATTAGGAGGAAAGTCCAATGATTGCGCAGGATACTGCAGGACCGGCGCTTTTCCGGCCCGGACGCCTTCCTGGCCAAAATGTCGCGGCCGCCTCCGGATCCGTCCCGGAGGCGGCCAGGCCGCCACGCGCCGCTCAGCGCTCGACGGCAAGGGCCACGCCCATGCCGCCGCCGATGCACAGCGTGGCCAGCCCCTTGCGGGCGTTGCGGCGCTTCATCTCGTGCAGCAGCGTCACCAGCACCCGCGCGCCCGAAGCGCCGATGGGGTGACCGATGGCGATGGCGCCGCCGTTGACGTTGACGATGGCCGGATCCCAGCCCATGTCGCGGTTGACGGCGATGGCCTGGGCGGCGAACGCCTCGTTGGCCTCCACCAGGTCGAGGTCGGCCACCTTCCAGCCTGCCTTCTCCAGCGCCTTGCGGGCGGCGGGAATCGGCCCGGAGCCCATGATCTCCGGCGGCACGCCGGCGGTGGCCCAGGAGGCGATGCGGGCCAGGGGGTCAAGGCCGCGCCGCTGCGCCTCCTGCGCGGACATCAGCACCAGGGCGGCGGCGCCGTCATTGATGCCGGAGGCGTTGCCGGCGGTCACCGTGCCGTCCTTCTGGAAGGCGGGGCGCAGCTTCTGCATCGCCTCGATCGAGGCGCCCTCGCGGATGTATTCGTCGGCGTCCACGGTCTCGTCGCCCTTGCGGCCGGACACGGTCACCGGGGCGATCTCGTCAACGAAGCGGCCGGCCTTTTTCGCCGCCTCCGCCTTGTGCTGGGAGGCGACGGCGAACGCGTCCTGCTCCTCGCGCGAGATCTGCCACTTGCGGGCCACGTTCTCGGCGGTGACGCCCATGTGGTAGCCATGGAAGGCGTCCCACAGGCCGTCGCGGATCATGGTGTCGACGAAAGCGGCGTCGCCCATGCGGGTGGCGGCGCGCAGCCGGTGGGCGTGCGGCGACAGCGACATGGATTCCTGTCCGCCGGCGACGATGACGCCGGCGTCGCCGGCGGCGATCTGCTGCATGCCGATGGCCACGGCGCGCAGGCCCGAGCCGCACACCTGGTTGAGCCCCCAGGCGGTGGCCTCCACGGGGATTCCCGCCTTCACCGCCGCCTGACGCGCCGGATTCTGGCCCTGGGCGGCGGTGAGCACCTGGCCCATGATGACCTCATCCACGGCCCCGGGCTCGACGCCGGCGCGCTCCAGCGCGGCCCGGATCGCCGTCGCGCCGAGATCATGGGCCGGAACGGCGGCGAAAGCGCCGTTGAACGAACCCACCGGCGTGCGCGCGGCGCTGACAATCACGACATCACTTGCTGACATGGCGGTTACCCCTGCACTACCCCTTGCGTGCGCCCGCCGGACAGGCCGCGACCGGCGAACCGTGCGAGAACCTACGCCGCGCCGGCCATGGCCGGTATTGGCCAAAAGGCCAGCGCCAGGACGCAGGCCCCGCGCCGCCGCGCGAACGCCAGGCAGGACGACGCAGGACGGCGGCCGCCAGCGACAGGAGCCGCCGCCGGACAGCCCGCGTCCGGCGCGACGGCGCGCGCCGGACACTGGCGGCCCGACATTGACATTGGCGACAGCCCAGGCCTATTTACGGCTTTCCGCGCGGGGCCTCCCCGCCCGCGGTCATTCACGCGCGCCGTTCCCGCTGGCGGAGTTCCGCCGCGACGGCGCGTCAATCGCACCGGCAACGGGCTGTCAAAAAGCCGGCCGCCGGCTCCGGATCCTCCGGCGCCCGCAGGCCGGTCAGAACACGGGAACGAAAGATGTTCGCAGTCATCAGGGCCGGCGGCAAGCAGTATCGCGTCGCCGCCGGGGACACCATCACCATCGACCGTCAGGCGGGCGAGCCTGGCGACGCCCTCAGGTTTGAGGTGCTGCTGGTCGGCGAAGGCGAGTCCTTCAAGACCGGCGCCGAGGCCGCCGGCGCGTCGGCGGAGGCGGTGATCGTCAGCCATGGCCGCGGCCCGAAGGTGATCGCCTTCAAGAAGCGCCGCCGCCAGAACTCGAAGCGCAAGCGCGGCCACCGCCAGGACTACACGCTGGTCCGCATCACCGGCATCAACGCCTGAAGACAGGCCACCGGCAGGTAACGGAGACAGAAAATGGCTCACAAAAAGGCAGGCGGCTCGTCCCGTAACGGTCGCGACTCCATCGGCC
This sequence comes from Camelimonas abortus, assembly GCF_042432745.1. Taxonomy (NCBI): domain Bacteria; kingdom Pseudomonadati; phylum Pseudomonadota; class Alphaproteobacteria; order Hyphomicrobiales; family Chelatococcaceae; genus Camelimonas; species Camelimonas abortus. The sequence continues at coordinate 1,991,475 of NZ_JBHLWR010000006.1, forward strand.
GCCGTCTCGGCGTGAAGAAGTTCGGCGGCGAGGCGGTGGTGGCCGGCAACATCATCGTGCGCCAGCGCGGCACCAAGGTGCATCCGGGCGCCAACGTCGGCATTGGCCGGGACCACACCCTTTACGCCCTCACCGACGGTTTCGTGCGCTTCGGCGTGCGTCTCGGCCGTTCGGTCGTATCGGTCGTACCGGCCAACGAGGCCGCGCCGAAAGCGGCGGCTGAATAACCACGGCGGCAGGCTTGCGACAAGCGTTCCGCCGGCGGTCACTGACCTTGGCGGAGCCGCAAGGCCAGCGCCCTGTCCGCAGGGTTTCCGCGAAGGGAAGGTGACCGTGTCACCTTCCCTTTTTGTTTTTCGCCGACAGTCGCCAGGCGGGAATTTCGGGAGCGCCCCGGGACGGATTGAAACCCGGGGTCTGGTTTCTACGTTTAGGCGGGGGCGGGCGGCCGCGTCCGCCCGCGTCCGGAACCAAGGTGAGCCCTTCCGGCTCACGACTCCGGGACACTTCCCGAACCTTTTCCTGCCCACCCCGTGCGGGACCGCCCGTCCCGCATGAGGCGGGAGCGATTCGTCAGCCTGACCGGAGCGGAGCCCCATGTTTACCCGCGACACCATCGACGACGGTTTCACACTCGCGACGGAACGGTTGCGCCTGCGCTGGCCACGTCTGGCCGACGCGCCGGCCATCGAGAAACTGGCGGGCGATCGCGCGGTGGCGGACATGACGGCGCTGATCCCCCACCCATACCCCGAAGGCGCCGCCGGGCAGTTCATCTTCGCCGCGCGCCTCGCCAACGCGCGCGGCGACGGCCTGACCCTCGCCGTCACCGAACGGAAGCGGCCACACGAGCTCATCGGCGTGGCGGCGGTGCAGCCGCCGTACTTCGGCGAGCGCGCGGAGATCACCCATCCGTTCATCGGCTTCTGGATCGGCGCCCCGTACTGGGGCCGCGGCTACGCCACCGAGGCGGTGAAGGCCCTGCTCGATCTCGCCTTCCGCGAGACCGGCGCGGAGCGCATCGGCGCCGAGACCCTCGCCCACAACGCCGCCTGCATCCGCGTGCTGGAGAAGCTCGGCTTCCAGATCACCGGCTCGGGCATGGCGCCCTTCCCTGCCCGCGGCGCCATGCTGCCGGTGGCGCGCATGGAGATTGCGCGGGACAGGGCGCCGGGGGAGGAGGCGGACGCCGGGCGCGCGGACGCGGCGGCGCTCCGCCGCCTCGCCGCCCTGCCTCCCGCCGCGCCGCAGCAGCGCGCCCTCGCCGCCGAATGACCGGGGGCGCGCCGGAGACCGCTCAGGTCTCCGGCGGCCCCTGGAGCGCGGCGTTGCGCTTCTCCTGCAGGAACACGGCGAGGCCGGCGCCGACGATGATGGCCGCGCCGAGAGTCGCGGTGAGCGCCGGCGTCTCGCCGAAGGCCAGCCAGCCCAGAAACATGGCGAAGACGATGAGCAGATACTGGTAGGGAACCACGGTCGTGGCCGGCGCCAGCTTGAGCGAGCGGTTGACGCAGGCGTGGCCGGCCATGGCGACGACGCCGAGCCAGCCCATCAGCGCAAGGTCAACCGCCGGCGCCGGCCGCCAGCCGCTGAACGGCAGCAGCGCGACGCCGAGCACGAGGCCGCCGAGCACGGTCCCGGTCACCAGCACCACGTCCGGCGCGCCGCGCAGGTAACGGGTGATGATCATGCTGACGGCGAACAGGATGCTGCCGGCGAGGGCGATCAGCGCCGGCCAGGTGAAGCTGGCGCCGCCCGGCTCCAGCGCCACGGCCACGCCGGTGAAACCGGCGATGATGGCCAGCCAGCCGCCGGTTCCGGCGCGCTCGCCCAGCGCCAGCGCCGCCAGCGCCGCCACATAGATCGGCCCGGCCATGTAGAAGGTGACCGCGTCGGCCAGCGGCAGCCAGATCACCGAGGCGTAAAACAGCCCCACCTCCGCCGCGGTCAGCAGGCCGCGGATCACGTGCAGCCACGGCCGCGACGCCTGGCGCAGCGGCGCGAGGCCGGAGCGGACGTAAAACGGCGCGAGAATGACCAGACACACGAGGCTGCGCATCACCAGCATCTGGCCCACCGGATAGGAGGCCACCAGCCATTTGCCGAGCACGTCGTTGAGGGAGAACAGGAAAACCGCGGCCACCATGAGCAGCGCGCCGAGGCGGACGGAGCCGGCGGGGGCGCTGCGGGCGGCGGCGGGCGGCGTTTGTGCGGTCATCGGCTCCTGCCGCTGGCTGGACGGCGCGAACGGCGCGGGGCGCCGCCTCCACGATGGCCGGCGGCGCGGCGAAACGCCAGTCCGGCGACGCAGGCCGGGGCGGCCGCGCCGTGCGCCGGGCGCATGGCCCGCGCCGGCAGGCGGGGCGGCGGGGCATGACGGCGGGAGCCGGCGGCGCCGTTGCGGCGACGGGAGCGCGGCGAAAGCGCCCGCGGCGGTTTCGCCGGCCGGCGGCATGGCTTATGTGTCAGGGGACAGTTTGCAGTCCGGCGCAGTGAACTACGGAAAACCATGAAGTTTCTTGATCAGGCCAAGGTCTACATCCGCTCGGGAGATGGCGGCGCCGGGTGCGTCTCCTTCCGCCGCGAGAAGTTCATCGAGTTCGGCGGACCGGACGGCGGCGACGGCGGCCGCGGCGGCGACGTGTGGGTCGAGTGCGTGGCCAATCTCAACACGCTGATCGACTACCGCTACCAGCAGCATTTCAAGGCGGGCCGCGGCATGCACGGCATGGGCCGCAACCGCGCCGGCGCCAGGGGCGCCGACGTGGTGCTGAAGGTGCCAGCCGGCACGCAGATCTTCGCCGAAGACAACGAGACGCTGCTCGCCGACCTCACCAAACCGGGGCAGCGGGTGTGCCTCGCCCGCGGCGGCAACGGCGGCTTCGGCAACGCCCATTTCAAGACGGCGACGAACCAGGCGCCCCGCCGGGCCAATCCCGGCCAGGAGGGCCAGGAGATGTGGATCTGGCTGCGGCTGAAGCTCATCGCCGACGCCGGTCTCGTCGGCCTGCCCAACGCCGGCAAGTCCACCTTCCTCGCCACGGTGACGGCGGCGCGGCCAAAAATCGCCGACTACCCCTTCACCACCCTGTATCCGGGGCTGGGCGTGGTCAGCCTCGACGGGCAGGAGTTCGTGCTCGCCGACATTCCCGGGCTGATCGAGGGCGCCCATGAGGGGCTCGGCCTCGGCGACCGCTTCCTCGGCCATGTGGAGCGCTGCCGCGTGCTGCTGCACCTGGTGGACGGAACCCAGGAGGACGTGGCGGAGGCCTACCGGGTGGTGCAGGACGAGCTGGCCGCCTACAGCGACGCCCTCGCCGCCAAGCCGCAGGTCGTCGCCCTGTCGAAGATCGACGCGCTTGACGCCGAAACCCGCCGGCGCAAACTGGACGAGCTGGCCGCCGCCTGCCAGGGCAGGCCGCTGATGCTTTCGGCCGCGAGCGGCGAAGGCGTCACCGAAGCGCTGCGCGCCCTGCGCGCCGTCATCGACGACGCCCGGCGCGCCGACGAGGAAGCCAGGCCCCGCCCGGCGTGGACGCCCTGACCCGCCCGGCGGCGCCCCTGCCCGGCGTCTCCTTCCGCAGACTGTTCCGTTTCAACCGGCGTGCAACAGCCAGGACGATCCCCATGCCAGTGCGTTCGCATCGCGCCACCGTCATCCGAATCGTCGCCGCCGCGCTGCTGGCGCTCGCTGTGGAACAGCCGTCACGCGCGGAGGCGGAGCAGCAGCCGGCCACGTCCGGAAGCCTCGCCGCGCCGGACGCCATCCCGGACGACACGGTGCTGGCCCGCGTCAACGGCGCGCCCATCACCGAACGCGACCTGAAGCTGGCCATGCACGACATGGCCGACCGCCTGCCGCGCATCAGCGAGGAGAACCGGCGCGATTACGTGCTCAGCTATCTCATCGATCTCGCCCTCGGCAGCCAGGCGGCGCTGGCGGCGAAGCTGGACATGACGCCGGAGTATGCGCGCAAGCTCGCCTACCAGCGCAGCAAGCTGCTGATGGACGAGCTGCTGGCCCATGAGGCGCGCAAGGCGGTGACGCCGGAGAGCGCCCGCAAGGCCTATGAGCAGACGCTGAAGGACGTGAAGCCGGAGGAGGAGGCGCGCGTGCGCCACATCCTCACCTCCACGGAGGAGGCGGCGAAGGCGGCGCTCGCGCGGCTGAAGGCCGGCGAAAGCTTCGCCGCCGTCGCCGCGGAGCTCTCCGCCGACCCGGCCACGGCGCACCACGGCGGCGAGCTCGGCTGGCTCACCCGCGCCGGCATGCCGCCGGAGCTCGCCGAGGCGGCCTTCCGCCTCAAGCCCGGCGAGATCTCCGGACCGGTGAAGACCGCCGCCGGCTGGCACGTCGTCCAGGTGGAGGAGCGGCGCGCCCGCCCGGCGGCGCCGTTTGAGGAAGTGCGGCCGGAGATCGAGGCCTATCTCACCCGCAAGGCGCAGCAGGACCTGGTGCTCGGCCTGCGGGCCAGGGCGCGCATCGAGCGCTATCCGGAGCCGGGCGGCAAGGCGGCGCCGGCGACGAAAGACGCGACGGGGGACGCCGCGAAAGAAGCCGCGCGGAACGCCGCCAGCGCCGCGCCGGGCCAGGAGCCGGCGCGCGGCCGCGCGCGCAGGGACTGATTCCCGGGCTCACGCCCCCCGCTACGGCGCGCCATGACCGCGCCGCCGGGGTGCGGACGGCCTGGGGCCGGCGCAGGGCCGCGCCAGGAAGCCGCGCCTGAACATGCCGCCACGCCGCCCGCCGGGGCGGACATTCCGGATCCTGCCGCCAGCGACGGGCGGCTGCGGACGGATTGCTGCGGTTCCATTTGATTTTCCGGCGGACGGGACGCAAAAACCGTGGGCTGACCAGGGCGGAGGCCCACGCGCCGCGGCGCGCGCCAGCCTTTCGTTTTCTGGCCCGGTTTACGGCCTTTCACCGGCGCTCCCGCGCGGAGCGCCGCGCGCAACCCTCAGGAGCGACCCATGTCGTCTGCCATTTCCCCCCTCGCGCCGAAGACCTTTCCCGAGCTGCCCGCCATTGAGGGCGTGCGGTTCGCCACCGCCGAGGCGGGAATCCGCTACAGGGGCCGCACTGACGTGATGCTCGCGGTGTTTGACCGCCCGGCCGCCGTCGCCGGCGTGCTCACCCGTTCAAAATGCCCGTCAGCCGCCGTGGACTGGTGCCGCGACCGCCTGCCGGGCGGCGAGGCGCGGGCGCTGGTGGTCAACTCCGGCAACGCCAACGCCTTCACCGGCCTCAGGGGCCGCAGGGCGGTGGAGCTGACGGCGAAAATCGCCGCGAAGGCGGTGGGCTGCCGCGCCAGCCAGATCTTCATCGCCTCAACCGGCGTGATCGGCGAGCCGCTCGAGGCGGAGAAATTCGAGGGCGTGCTGGACGACTGCGCCGCCCGCGCCGCGCCGGACCAGTGGCGCGCCGCCGCCGAGGCGATCATGACCACCGACACTTTCCCGAAGATGGCGACGGTCACCACCACGCTGGGCGGGGTGAAGGTCACCATCAACGGCATCGCCAAGGGCGCCGGCATGATCGCCCCGGACATGGCCACCATGCTCTCCTTCGTGGTCACGGACGCGCCGATCGCCGCCCCCGCGCTGCAGGCGCTGCTGCGCAAGGCCGTGGACCGCACCTTCAACTGCGTCACCGTTGACGGCGACACCTCCACCTCGGACACGCTGCTGCTGTTCGCCACCGGCGCCGCCGCGGCGCGCGGGGCGCCGCAGGTCACCGCCTCGGGCGACCGCCGCCTCGCCCCGTTCCGCAAGGCGCTCACCGCCCTGCTGCGCGACCTCGCCCAGCAGGTGGCGCGCGACGGCGAAGGCGCGCGCAAGCTGATCACCGTGCGGGTGCAGGGCGCCGTCACCGAGCGTTCGGCCCGGCGCATCGCCATGTCCATCGCCAATTCGCCGCTGGTGAAAACCGCCGTGGCCGGCGAGGACGCCAACTGGGGCCGCGTGGTGATGGCCGTTGGCAAGGCCGGCGAGCCGGCCGACCGCGACCGGCTGTCGATCTCCTTCGGCGACATCCGCGTGGCCACCCAGGGCGCGCGCGACCCGTCCTATGATGAGGAGCAAACTTCCGCCTACATGAAGGGGGATGAAATCACCATCACCGTCGACATCGGCCTCGGCCGGGGATCGGCGACCGTGTGGACCTGCGACCTCACCAAGGAATACGTCGCCATCAACGGAGATTACCGCTCATGACAGGGGCCATCCGTCTCCCCGCCCGCAGGGGCGCCGCCGCCGCCGCGGCCTGCGTCGCGACCCTTTTCGCCCTCGCCGCGCCCGCGGCGGCGGCGCCGGCCGCCGGCGCGCGCCAGCCGCCGCGCACGGTTTCGGTGACGGGCTACGCCAGCCGCGAGGTGACGCCGGACGTGGCGGTGATCAGCGTCGGCGTGGCGACGCGCGGCGCGACCCCCGCCGAAACCCTGGCCGCCAACGCCGCCGCCGCGACGAAAGTCATCGAAGCGGTGCGCAAGGCCGGCGTGGAGGCGCGCGACGTGCGTACCGACAATGTCTCGATCACCCCCAATTACCGCAACGTGCGCGACAGCGCCGGCGACATCGAGAGCCGCGAGGACGGCTTCACCGCCTCCAGTTCGGTGACGGTGCGGGTGCGCGACCTGGCGAAGCTCGGCCCGCTGGTCGCGGCCGCCACCGGCCAGGGCGCCAACCGCATCAACGGCCTGACGTTCGAATACTCCGGCCGCCGCCAGGCGGAGGCGGAGCTGCAGGCCGAGGCGGTGCGCAACGCCCGCGAGACGGCCAGCCGCCTGGTGGAGGCCGCCGGCGCCCGGCTCGGGCCGCTGCAGGCCATCAGCGCCGGCGACGTCCGCCCCATGCCGCGCCGCGGCGACGTCTACGCCATGCGCGCCGCTCCGGCCGACATGGCCGCCCCGCCCGTGGAGGCCGGCGAGATAACGCTGTCGGCCTCGGTCAACGCCACATGGATCATCGAATGACGGCTTCGCTTCCCGCCGGCGCGGACGCGCCGGCCCCGCCGCCGGCGCCGCTGGTGCTGGTGGTGGCCTGCGCGCTGCTCGACGCCGACGGCCGCGTGCTGATCGCCCGCCGGCCGAAGGGCAAGGCGCTGGAAGGGCTGTGGGAGTTTCCCGGCGGAAAGGTGGAGCCGGGCGAGCGCCCCGAAACGGCGCTGATCCGCGAACTGGCCGAGGAGCTGGGCGTGACGGTGAAGGAGCCGTGCCTCGCCCCCCTCACCTTCGCCAGCCACGCCTACGACGCCTTCCACCTGCTGATGCCGCTCTACGTGTGCCGGCGCTGGGAGGGATTCGTCGCCGCCCGCGAGGGCCAGGAGCTGAAATGGGTGCGCCCGGCGCGGCTGCGCGACTATCCCATGCCGCCGGCCGACGAGCCGCTGATTCCGCATCTGGTGGCGCTGCAGGCCTGAGGCGCCATGGCCGGCGGGACGGTTCTCCCCGCCCCGCCTGTGGAAAGGCGCGAAGTTATGCAGAGCCTCGCCAGGGGGCGTTGACACGGAGGCTCAGGAGCCATAAACCCCTGCTCACCGAACGGCGACGGCGCGACGCGCCGGAGACGCGAAGGCCCAGGTGGCGGAATTGGTAGACGCGCTGGCTTCAGGTGCCAGTGGACGAAAGTTCGTGAAGGTTCGAGTCCTTTCCTGGGCACCATAAAATGGTGCAGCAAAAAGCCCCGGAAGATCCTGACGGATCGCCGGGCTTTTTGCTTTCCGGAGCCAGGATCATGCCGCCGCCCCGCCGCGGCGGCGGGCGGGCGCGACGCCCTGCGGCGCAAATATCCGCACCGCGGCCGGATGCACGCGGAAATGCGCCGGCGTGGCGGTGACGATCTCGCCGTCGGCGTTCACCGGCTTCGGCCGGCGGGTGAGCACGTCAAAGGCGGCGCAGCGCGCCGTGCGCACCTCGCTCCACGCCCCGTGCGCGCCGGCGCGGAACGCCGGCAGCATCAGCGCCATTTTCCACACCGTCGACATCTCCAGGCTGTAAAGATCGAGCTGGCCGTCGTCGATGGCCGCCCGTTCGGACACCACATTGCCGCCGCCATAGTGGCGGCCGTTGCCGACGGCGATCTGGAAGGTGCGCGCCGGCGCCTCGCCCTGCGCGCTGCGTATGACGGCGCTGAACGGCCGCGCCCGCAGCATCACCCGCAGCGCCGCCAGCGCATAGCCGGCGCGGCCGAAACGCGCTTCAGCCCCGGATCCAGCGCCGCCGCCAGGTCGCTGGCCAGGCCGATGCTGGCCACGTTGAAGAAGGCGTGGCCGTTGACCGAGCCCACGTCGACCGCCGCCGTGCGCCCGGCGACGATCACCTCCGCCGCCGCCTCCAGATCCATGGGGATGGCGAGCGTGCGGGCCAGATCATTGGCCGTGCCCATGGGAATCACCCCCAGCGGCAGGCCGCTCTCCATGGCGGCCATGGCCGCCGACGACACCGAGCCGTCGCCGCCGCAGATCACCACCAGATCGGCGCTGGCGCGCAGGCGCACGATGTCGCGGGCGATCTCCGGCAGGGCGGCGAAATTCTCCACGGTCACGGCGAGGCCGCCGGCGCGCAGCCGCGCCGTCACCGCGCCGATGTCCTCGCCGCCGCGTCGCGCCGCCGGGTTGCGCAGCAGCAGCGCCCGCCGTCCTCCGCCCTGCTCCGCCATGACGCCTCCACTCCCGCCGCCCACGCAGGAAGCGCGGCGGGGCGGCGAAGGTTCCGGACAGGACCCGGCGAACAGGAGGACGAAGGCGGAAAGGCGGCGTCCTGCCGCCAGCGCCGCGAAAGGCCGCGTTATCGCGCCAGCAGACCGGAGGCGACGTCGGCGCTGTTCATGGCGCCGAGCACGAAAGCGAGGCTGGCGGCCGCCACCAGCGAGGCGGCGTGGGCGTCGGCCTCCGCCTGGCGGGCGGCCAGCAGGCCGCTGTCCGCCGCGGCCACGGCGGTGATGGAGCCGGTTCCGGCCTTGTAGGCGGCCGCCGCGGCCCGCCAGGTGGTGTCGGCCGCCTTCGCCAGCTCGCGGGCGGCGCGATAGGACGCCAGCGCCGAACGCAGCGTGTCCGCCGCCACGATGATCTCGCGCACCGCGTCGGCGCGGACCCGGCGGAACACGGTCTCGCTGGAATCGGCCAGCGCCTCGGCCTTGCGCAGCTGGGCGGCGCGCAGGCCGCCGTCATAGAGCGGCATGGTCGCGCCGATGAGGAAGCCGGTGGTGGAGCCCTGCTGGCCCACGGTGGGCAGGCCGGTGGTGCTGAGACTGCTGGTTCCGTGCGCCGCGACGGCGCTGAGGAACACCTTGGGCATGAACTCGGACTGGGCCGCCTTCACCCCGGCGCGGGCCGCCTGCATGGCCCTGTAGCTGGCCAGCACGTCGGGCCGGCGCGCCAGCGCCTCGCGAATCGCCTGCTCGGTGGGCGCCTCGAAGCTGCCGGCCAGCGCCCGGCCGCTGGCGTCGCGGATGTTGAGGCGGGCCGTGGGCGAGACGCCCATGGCGGTGAGCAGCGCCTGATAGGCGGCGCTCTCATTGCCCTGGGCCTGCACCAGGCCAAAGCGCGCCTGGGCGGCGAGCTGCTTCGCCTGGGCCAGCTCCACGGCGTTGCCAAGGCCGCTGGCCATGCGCGCCTCCGCGGCGCTTTCAATCTCGCGGGCGTTGGCCAGGGTCTGGGCGGCGATGCGCGTGCGGCTGCGCGCCGCGCCATAGAGGAAGTAGGCGCGGGTGACGTCGAAGATGATCTTCTGGTGCGCGCCGCTGAACAGCACGTTGGCGGCCACGGAATTGTGCCGCGCCGCCTCGCGCAGGGCGCCGCGCTGGCCGAAATCGAACAGCAGCCACTGCAGCGACACCGCCGGCGTCACCCCGCCCACGGTCACGGCGGGGTCGCGCAGCGCCCCTGGCAGCGGATTGTCCTGCAGCCCCACCCCCACGCGCTGGCGCCCGCCCACCACATTGGCGGAGATCAACGGCAGAAAGGTCGCCTCCACCAGCCCCTGGGAGAGCGCCGCCTGGCGCGCCTGCAGCCACGCCAGGCGGGTGGCGGGATTGTTCGACTGGGCGATGTCGATGAGCTCCGGCAGGCCGAGGGGCTTGCCGGACGGAATCTGCGGCGCGGCGTCCATGTCGGCCGCCGCGTAGTCGGGCGCCACGGCGAAGGACTTGCCGGCGCCCGCCCCGGTCTGCGGCGCGCCGCCCTGGGCCGGCGTCAGCGGCTGCGCGGGCGAGGCCGGCACCTGCTGCAGCGCGTCCGTGGCGCAGCCGGCGAGAACCAGCGCCAGCATCCCGGCGAGGGCCCGCCCGGCGCCGGGCGCGGCGCCGGCGGAGTCGCGGGCGGCGTCTGCGGCCGCGGCGGGGACGTTGCGGCGGATCCCGGTCATGCGGCGCCTCCCGCGGCCAGCAGGCCGATGCGCGTCGCCCTGGCGTCGATGTCGGCGGGGGCCGGCCCGGCCGGCGGCGCTCCGTCCGGGGGCGGGGCCGGGGTCTGTCCGGTGCGGCGCGCGCCCACCGGCGGCGCGGCGGCCTCAAGACGCTCCGCCGCGGCGTCGAGGCGGCGCGCGACGGCGTCCAGACGCTCCGGGCTGAACACGATGGCGGGCAGGATGGCGGCGATTTCGTTCACCACGCCGTAAAGCGGGCGCAGTTCGGCGGCGGCCGGCCGCAGGCCGTGGGGCTCAAAGGGCGTCATGTCGAGGGCGTAACGGGCCTTGCCGGTCATGGTGGTGGCCGTGGCGATGTCGTTCACCATGGCGTCGCGGGAGCCCGGCGCGGCGGCGGCCACGCGCGCCAGCGCCCGCAGCGCCTCCGCCAGCTGCCGGCGCACCTCCACCACCGCGCTCTTCGGCCAGAAGTTGGTGAACATCACGAACACCATCGTGTTGCCGAGCAGGATGCCGATGATGCGGTCGCTGGCGGCGCTCATGCTGGTGTCCGGCCGGAAGCCGCCCAGAACCGTCAGCAGGAAGGCGAGGCCGATCTGCACGCCGCCATAGGAGATGCGCTCCGATCCCGCCGCCACCCAGACGGCCGGCAGGATGGCGAGGAACACCAGCGCCATCAGCCCGCCCACGGAGGTGAGATGGGGTATGACGAACATGATCGCCCCCACCCCCATGGCCGCGCCGATGAGGCAGCCGCAAATGCGCAGCGTGAGCTTGTGGGTGGTTTCGCCAGTGGTGCCGAGCGAGGCCACGTAACAGGTGACCATGGCCGTGGCGATGCCCTCCCAGGCGAGCAGCGAATAGGTGAAATAGGCCAGCAGCGCCGCGGCGGTGGTCTTGAGCGCGAACTGCTGGTGCTCGGGATTGGTGAAGGCGTCCGGCGCAAGCAGCGGAACCCTGGCCGGCCGCGCCACGCTGCCGCCGTCCGGCCGGGAGAGGCCGGCGAGCATGGCGCGCAGGACGGCGAGGGCCGGATGGTCTTTCGCCTGCGCGTCCGCGCCGGCGTCCGGCGCCGGCGGCTCCGGCCGGCGCCCGGCGCGCACGGCCGCCGCGGCGGCGAGGCACTGGCGGGCCAGCGCCTCGCGCGTCGCCTGGCTCACGTCGCCGGCGAGGGCGCCGGCGGCGAACAGCGCCCGCCAGGCGCTCGCCGCCGCGCCGCCCAGCCACTGCGTCTCCGCCTTCGGCGCGGTGTGCAGCAGCTGCGCCATCATCATGCGCTTGTCCACCTCGGTCTGGCCTTCGGCGGCCAGCTCCAGGGCGGGGCGGCGGTCGCCATGGGCCAGCAGCGCCGCCGCCGCCTCCAGCCGCCGGGCGACGGTGCGCCGCACCAGCGTATGCGGCCCCGTTCCCAGCACGAGGCAGAACCCCGCCATCCACGCCATGGGCATGCAGGCCATGGCCCAGGCGTAGAGCAGGCCGCGGGTGGCGATCTCCCCCACCGGGATCAGGTCCACCATGGTGAGGATGAAGGCGATGACGAGGCCGATGATCGAGCCGATCTCGCCGAGCTGCGAGGCCGAGCCCAGCCACAGGAAGACGAAGGAGGCGGCGGCGATCGTCACGATGCGCAGCAGCGGCGCCTCCGCCAGCGCCTGGATCACCGGCGCCAGCCCCAGCACCAGCAGCGTCGCCAGCACGATCAGCCCCAGCGCCTGGATGACGCATTCGGCGGCGTTGGGGCGCATCAGGAAGATGATGAGGTAACAGCTGATGGCCGATTCCGGCAGCCGGTGCATCATCGCCGTGCCGGCCGCCAGCGCGCACAGCAGCGCCACGCGCCAGGTGAGGGCCAGGCGCCCCTCGAACGGCTGGAGATCGGCCCAGATCTGCTGGCCGATCATCCGCAGGGGGGCGTCAGCAGCGTTGGCCATGGTGCACCGTGGCGGTGGCCGAGGCGCCGACGCGCATCAGCCGGTCAGGCGGATCGATCAGGCGGATGCGCACCGGAAAGCGCTGGGCGATGCGCACCCAGTCGAGACTCTTCGGCGACACCGGCAGCGAGCGCGGAATGTTGATGACGCTCTCGGAAGCGACGCCCCAGCTGATGCTCTCCACCACGCCGCGGATGGGAACCGTGCGGTCGGCCAGGGCGTAGACGGTGGCGCAGGCGCCCACGGAAATGGCGGAGAGCTCGGTCTCCACGAAGGGGGCGACGGCGTACCAGGCGGCGGTGTTGATCAGCATGAAGGCCGACTGGCCGGGCAGCACATATTCCCCGACGCCGGCGGTGAGCGCCGAGACCTTGCCGTCGAAGGGCGCGCGCACCTCGGTGTTGGCGAGAGCGCGCTCGGCGAGGGCAAGGGCGGCGCGGCGGGCCTCCACCAGCGCCTCGGCGGCGGCCAGGCCGCCCACGAGGGCGTCGGCGGCCTCCTTCTGGCGCTCCGCCTGGCGCAGGCTCACCTCGGCGTCCTGTTTCACGGTGCGGGCGGAGTCGACCTCCTGGGCGCTGACATAGCCTTTGGGACGCAGCGCCTCGAGCCGGGCCAGGGTCTGGGTCGCGAGGGCGAGGTTGTTGCGGGCGCGGGCGATCTGCTCTCCGGCGATGACGGCGTTGGACTGCTCCGCCGCCACGGCGCGGCGCCTGTCGGCGAGCGCGGCCTCGGCCATGCGCAGGTCAGCGGCGGCCTGGTCGCGGGCGAGGCGGTAGGGCTCCGGATCAAGGGCGAACAGCAGGTCGCCCTTCTTCACCGCCTGGTTGGCGGAGACGTTCATGACCGCGATGCGGCCGGCGACGCTGGCCGAGACGGGTATGGATTCGGCGCTGAGCGTGGCTTCCTGCGACAGCGGGTTGTGACCGGCGCGCTGCACGAATCGCCAGACCATGACCGCCGCCACCGCAATGATGATGACGCTGGCGACGACGCCGAAAAACCTGCCCTGCCGCCGCCTGCTGACGTCGTCCATGTTCACCTGCCGAAACCGAACCACGAAACGAGAAGGCCGATAATGACGGCGACGGCGACATAGACCGGCAGACGGGCCGGCAGGATGTCGTCAAGGCCGGCGCGGACAAAGACGACGCGCGTCAGCGCGGCGCCGATGACGCCGCAGAAGGCGCACAGGAGCCAGGCCGGGAAAAATGCGTTGAACAGCGGCAGGGCCGGCGCGCCGAACGTCGCGCCGGACGCGGCGCAGCCGCCGGCCAGCGCCGCGCCGGCGCAGGCCGTTCCGCCGAGGCCGCCCCGGATGATCCGGGCCCCCGAAAGTCTGCGCGCCACCCTGAGCCTCCTTCTGCGCCCCAACGCGTGCGTACGCTCCCGCGCCTCGCCTGACGCCGCGCAGCCGGGCGCGGCCCCGCCCCGGCCGTCGAGACGTAAATAAAACGTACCCCGCCGGCAAGCCTGGCCGAAATCAAAAGCGGCGTAAACGCGCGGCGTCCGCGCCCATGCCCGCGCAAACCGGCGCAAACATGTTGCAGGGCGCCCGGCGAGACGGCGGAAAAATTCGGCGCCCCGCCCGGGAGCGCATTTCAACGCCGGCGCCGGTCTGCTAATCGGGAACCGCGCCGGCACGGCGCGAACGTCGCGCGCCCGCGCCGCAGGGCGGGGCGGATCATTCACAGCGGCAGGGAGAGGGAAGCGATGTGCACCTCGCTGCTTTATACGGACGCCGCCGGGCGCCCCTATTTCGGCAGGACGCTGGAGCTGACGGTGTCGCTGCCTTACCAGGTCGCCTTCTTCCCCAGGGGAGCGCGCTGCGTGTCGCAGGTGGGCGGCCATCCGCCGGTGACCTTCGAGCGCGCCCATGACATCATCGCCATCACCATGCCGGGCCGGCTGCCGACGGCGGAGAAGCCGCTCGGCCCGGACGACCTGAAGGTGATCGAGGGCCTCAACGACGCGGGCCTCACCTTCAGCGTGCTCTCCTATCCGGCCGCCGGCGGGCGGCAGTCCGTGGACGTGACCACGGCGGTGCTCTCGGCCTCTGATCTCGGCGGCTGGATTCTCGGCAGCTTCACCACCGTGGCGGAGGTGCGCGCGGCGCTGGAGAAGCAGCCGGTGGCGCTGGAGCCGCTGGCGCTGCTGGGCGGCGCCGTCTCGCCCTTCCACTATGTGGCGCACGACCGCAGCGGCGCCTCGCTGGTGATCGAGTTCAACCGCGGCGTCATGAAGCTGTTCGACAATCCGGTCGGCGTCATGACCAACGGTCCTTCCTTCGACTGGCACCTCACCAACCTGAACAACTACACCTTCCTCAGCAACGTGGACCGCTCCAGCGCCGTGTTCGGCAGGCTGCAGGCGCGCCAGCCTGATTCGGGCGTCGCCACCGCCGGGCTGCCTTCCTCCTCCACCTCGGTGGGGCGCTTCGTGCGCGCCGTCTATTACGCCCAGTTCACCGAAAAGGCGGACGATCCGGACGGCGCCGTGCGCGCCCTCGCCCACATCATGAACAATTTCGACCGGCCGCGCGGCGTCTCCATCGACTATCCCGAGCAGGGCGGCGGCGGCCACATGGAGGTGCCTGGCCTGGCGGAGAAATCCGGCAAGCCCTACGCCACCGAATTCACCTCCTGGACCAGCCTCAGCGACCTCACCCGCACGCTGTTCTTCGTGCGCGACTACGCCGGCATGAATTTCTTCCACATCGATCTGGCTGCGCTGGCGGGCGCGGACGGGCCGCGGGTCATTCCGCTGGCGAAACTGGCGCAGGCGGCCGGCGACGTCACCGCGGCGCTGCGCGCCGCCGCGCCCTGACGCACGGCCGATGACGGACCGCCCCGCTGGCGGCCGCGAGAGCCGCGCGCTGCGCCTCGGCCCATGGCCGTTCGTCACGCTGCATGTCTTCATACGGCGTGGCCGGCGGCTGGTGTGGCGCGCGCGCGACCACCGCAAGGGGCTCTCCCCGGCGGACCGCGGCGTCGCGGCGCAGCGGCAGCCGCCATGGCGGCGGCGCTGGTTCAACTGGCTCATCGGCTTCCTGTTCGCCGCCGGCTCGACGCTGTTCGCGCTGGGCGCGGCGCTGTCGCTGTTTCCGGCCGGCGCGGCGCCGGCGTCGCCCCTCGCCATCAACCTGACGTTCTTCGCCGGTTCGGTTCCCTTCACCATCGCCGGCTACCTGCAGCACTTCCAGTCGGCCAACGCCGGGGCGTTTCCGGGAGAGGCCAGGGGGCGGCGCGTCGCCCTCATCGGCTGGCGGCCGCGCCAGGCGGGGTGGCTCAGCACCCTCGCCCAGTTCGCCGGCACGGTGGCGTTCAATTTCAACACCGGCGACGCCATCCGCCCGCCGGCCGGCTGGCTGGCGCTGGACGTCGCCGTGTGGGCGCCAGGCTTCGCCGGCTCCATCCTGTTCCTGGTCGCGGGCTATCTCGCCTTCATCGAGACCTGCCACGCCTGGTGGCGCTGGGCGCCGCGGGACGAGTCGTGGCGGCTGGCGGCGGTCAACCTCGCCGGCTGCGTGTTCTTCCTGATGTCCTCCATCATCGCCTTCGGGCCGGGGGAGCCGGCGCCGGCGCCGCTGGTGTGGCAGTCGAACGTCTGGCTGCTGCTGGGCTCGCTGTGCTTTCTCGCCGGCGGCGGGCTGCTGATGCGCGAGGCGCGCCGCGCCCCCGCCTAGAACGGCTTGCCGGCGGCCTGGCCCACGCTATCCTCGCCGTCATGCGTCGCGCCGCCGCGCCCCGGGGAGATCACCGCTTGCCGCGCCGTTCATCGCCATCCGCAACCGCTCCGGGCGCCCGTGGCCGGGCGCCGCGCCTCACGCCGGCGGCGCTCGCCTGTCTCCTCGCCCTGCTCGCCGCGGCGGCCCCGGCGCTGGCCGCGGCGGAGCCCGCGCCGCCCCCGGCGGCGGCGCAGCCCGCCCGCGCTGGCGGCGACGACGGCGACAAGGGTGAGGAGGACGACGGCGCGGATGAGGACGACGGCAAGGATGACGGGGGGGATGAGACCGGCCCGTTGCGGCTGAGCTCGGTCTACCTGGACCTGGAAGGCGGCTGGAGCTCGACGCCCGGAACGACGGTCGGCTTCAGCCTGCGGCGGCTGCGCCAGCTCACCGGGCGGAAGACCCGTGGCGTCCATGTCTCCGCCCCCCTCACCTTCGCCTTCGGCGAGCGCCTGACCCTCACCGCCGGGCTCGACGGCTCCATGTCCCGCGCCCTCACCGAGCCCTGGTCGGATTTCCTCGCCGATTCCTGGAGCGTCAGCATCGCCGCCCGCCTGACGCAGCAGCAGGGGCTGCTGCCGGAGATCTCGGTCAACGGCTCGCTGTCCCGCCCGGTGCAGGCCATCGCCGGAACCCGTCCGCCAACCTGGGCGGGAGGGCTCGACCTCGACTGGTCGCTGGACGCCGAGGGCGAACGCGGCGTCAGCGCCAGTTTCAGCGTGTCGCGCACGGTCTCGCCGGTCAGCCGGCTGCGCATCGGGATGCTGTACGACGCTTCGCTCGGCTATTACTGGTCGCCGGCGCAGCGGGTGAACGTCACCGTCGCCGCCGGGGCGCAGCATTTCGCAGGAGCCGAGATCAGCGCCGTGGCCGACGTGCGCGTGAAGCCCGTGACCACGCCCTATGTGCAGCTTGAGATCGAACACGTGGACCGGGACGACAACCGCCTGTTCGCCCTCAGCCTGATGGCGGGCTGGTCGCCCGCGCCCCAGGTGCAGCTGGGCCTTTCCGCGCCGCTCTATCTGTGGCGCTAGCACGGGCGCGAGAACCGTGCGGACGGCGGCGAAGGCCCGCCCCAGGACACATGTGCGTGTGCGGCCTGGCTCCCGCGCCGGCGTCCGCCCGCCGGGGCGCGCCGCCCGCGCCGGCCCCTGCGCCACGGCGGCCCATGCGCCGCGGGCGGCGCGCCTTGACAGGCCGGGATCCTGTGATCTCCTATAAAAAATATCTGATCTCATCGTCGCCACACTGACGTAACGACAAGAATCTCCGCCCGGAGGACAGGCGCACGGCGCCAGGGGAGAAACGCCGCAGGGCGTGGGACCGGGAGGCGGACCGCCGCGCCTGCGGACGCGGGGCCCGCCGCCGGCGTCGCCGGGTTGCGCGCCCGTGGCGGGTCGCCGCCGGAACGCGGGCCCACGACGGGGCCCGCATGCGGACGGGAGGGCTGTGATGACCGGGTTGTTTCCCGCCAGACTGTTCTTTTCTCCCGGCCGGAGGTCCGGCCCCGCGCCGGCCGGCGCCGCGCCGCCGCCGGCAGCCGCCATGGCGGCGCCTGCGCCGGGCCCGGGCGCCGCGCCAGCGCCGGTGCTGGAGGTCCGGGACCTTGGCGTCTCCTTCATCACCAGCTCCGGCGTGCTGCCGGTGACGCGCAACGTCAGCTTCACCATCCGCGCCGGCGAGCGCGTCGGCCTCGTGGGCGAGAGCGGCTGCGGCAAGTCGGTGACGGGGCTCGCGATCATGCGGCTGCTGCCGCCGCAGACAGCGCGCGTCACCGGCGAGGCGCGCCTCGCCGGCGAGAACCTGATGACGCTGTCGCAGCGGCGCATGCGCGCCATCCGCGGCCGCGACGTGGCCATGATCTTCCAGGAGCCGATGACGGCGCTCGATCCGGTGTTCACCGTGGGCGAGCAGATCGCCGAGGCCTATCGCGTGCATTTCCCGGCGAGCCGGGCCGAGGCGCGCGAGCGCGCCATCGCCGCCCTGGCCGAGGTGGGCATTCCCGCGCCGGAGCGCCGCTATGACGAATATCCCCACCAGCTGTCCGGCGGCATGCGCCAGCGGGTGATGATCGCCATGGCGCTGATCTGCGAGCCGAAGCTGATCATCGCCGACGAACCGACCACGGCGCTGGACGTCACCATCCAGGCGCAGATCACCGACCTGCTGCGCGACCTGTGCGAGCGCACCGGCGCAGCCCTGGTGTTCATCACCCACGACCTCGGCGTGGTGGCGGAAACCTGCACCCGCATGATCACCATGTACGCCGGCGAGGTGGTGGAAGACGCGCCGGTGGACGACGCGCTCATCCGTCCGCGCCATCCCTACACCTCCGGCCTGCTGCGCTCGCTGCCGGGGCTGTGCCCGCGGCGCAGCGTGCTGCCGTCCATTCCCGGGCGCGTGCCGCCGCCGGACCAGATGCCGGCCGGCTGCCGCTTCCGCGAGCGCTGCGGCTACGCCGCTCCCGGCTGTGAGGCGGAGCAGCAGCTCGCCGCCGCCGCGCCCGGCCATCTCGCCCGCTGCCGGCGGGCGGCGGAGCTGACGCTGCCCGGCGCCGTCGACGGGCGGACGCTGCGGCCGGCCACCGGGGAGGCCGGCCGATGAGCGCCGTCGTGACCATGTCCGCGGACGCGGCGGCCCGCGACGCCACGCCCCAGGAGCGGCCGGGGAGCAAAACAGCCGCGCCGCCGGTGGCGCAGGTGGAGGAGCTGTGCGTCCGTTTCCCCACCAGCGACGGGCTGGAGACGGTGAAAGCGGTGGACGGGGTCTCCTTCGAGGTCCGCGCCGGCGAAACCTTCGGCGTCATCGGCGAGTCGGGCTCGGGCAAGACCACCATCGGCCGGGCGCTGGCGGGACTGCTGAAGCCGACGTCCGGGCGCATCCTGCTGGACGGCGTCGACCTCGCCTCGCTGTCGCCGGCGGAGTTCCGCCGCCGCCGGCGCGATTACCAGATCATCTTCCAGGATCCGCACGCGGCGCTCAATCCGCGCATGACCATCCTGCAGAGCGTGATGGAGCCGCTGCAGGCGGCCGGAGAAGGCGACGCCGCCAGCCGGAGGCGGGCGGCGACCGAAGCGCTGGCGCGCGTCGGCCTGCCGCCGGAGGCGGGGCTGCGCTATCCGCACCAGCTCTCCGGCGGCCAGAAACAGCGGGTGAACATCGCCCGCGCCCTCACCCTGCGCCCGCGCCTCATCGTCTGCGACGAGGTGGTGGCGGCGCTGGACGTGTCGATCCGCGGCGACGTGCTCAACCTGTTCGCCGACCTGCAGCGCGAGTTTGGCCTGACCTATGTGTTCATCACCCACGACATTTCGGTGGTGTCGCACATCTCGGACCGCATCGCCGTGACCTATCTCGGCCGCTTCATGGAGCTGGGGCCGGCCGCGGAGGTGACGGAGCGGCCGCTGCATCCCTACACGCGCGCCCTGCTGTCGGCGGAGCCGGTCCCGCTGCCGTCGTCGATGCGGACGTCCCGCCGCATCCTGCTTGAGGGCGAAATCCCCAGCCCCGTGTCGCCGCCCTCCGGCTGCCGGTTCCGGACCCGCTGCCCCTTCGCACAGGCGCGCTGCGCCGCCGAGACGCCGCAGTGGCGGCCGCTGCGCCCCGACCACTGGGTCGCCTGCCATTTCGCAACGCCAGACGGGCCGCCGGACGCGCGCGAGCCCGCGACAGGGGGAAACGCCCATGAGGGGACCGTTCATGACACGTGACCGCATCCTGCCGGCGGCGTCGCTGAGCCGGCGCGCCTTTCTCGCCCTCGCCGCGGCGGCCGGCGCCGCGGCCGCCAGCGGCGGCGCCAGCGCCAGCGCCGGAGCGCCGAAACGGGGCGGCGTGCTGCGCCTCGCCGCCTCGGCCAATCCCTCGTCCCTCGATCCGGCGACCGGCGGCTCCGGCTACGACCACTCCTTCCTGTGGACCATCTACGACACGCTCACCGAATGGGATTACGACACGCTGCAGCCGAAGCCGGGCCTGGCGAAATGGAGCTATCCGGACCGCCTCACCATGGTGCTGGACCTGCAGCCGGGCGTGACGTTCCATGACGGAACCCCGCTCGACGCCGAGGCGGTGAAGTTCAACATCGACCGCAGCCGGCTCGACCAGCGCTCCAACGTCAAGGCGGACCTGACCAGCATCGCCGAGACAGTGGTGACCGGCCCGCTGCAGGTGACGCTGAAGCTGAAAAATCCGGACGCGGCGCTGCCGGCCATTTTCTCCGACCGCTGCGGCATGATGATCTCGCCCGCGGCGGTGCAGAAGCACGGCCAGGCCAGCGACCGCAATCCGGTGGGCGCCGGACCGTGGAAGTTCGTCAGCTGGGCCGACAACCAGAAAGTGGTGGTCGCCCGCAACGAAAATTACTGGCGCGACGACCGCGGCTTCCTCGACTCCATCGAGTTCAGCATCATTCCGGAATACGCCACGGCGCTGCGCTCGGTGACCGCCGGGCAGAACGACATGGCCTTCGCCCTGCCGGCGCGGCTGAAGCCGGTGATCGAGCGGGCGAAGAACCTGCAGGTCGTCACCGCGCCGACGCTGTACTGCGTCCAGTTCTATCTCAACACGAAGCGCAAGCCGCTGGACGACGTGCGCGTGCGCCGGGCGCTCAACCACGCCGTGGACCGCGACGCCTTCGTGCGCGCCACCATGGGCGGGCTGGGCGAACCGGCGACCATGACGCTGCCGAAGTCACACTGGGCCTGGTCCGAAACCGCCTCGAAGCTCTACCCCCACGACGTGGAGAAGGCGCGCGCCCTGCTGGCCGAAGCCGGCTATCCCGACGGCATTGAGCTCACCGTCGGCGCCTACACCGACCAAGACAACGTGCGCCGCGCCGAGGTGCTGCAGGAGCAGCTGGGCAAGGCGGGCGTGCGGCTGAAGTTCACCCGCGGCACGGTGGCGGAGATCAGCGCCAATTTCTTCAACCAGGGCTATGACATGCTGCTCTCGGCCTGGACCGGCCGGCCGGACCCGAGCATGACCTACGCCCTGGGGTTCGACAAGGGCGCCTATTACAACGCCAGCCGCGAGGCCAGCGACGAGCTCAGCGACCTGATCCGCAAGAGCCGCGAGAGCGAGGACACGCGCGAACGCGCCGCCGTGTTCGACCGCATCCAGCAGATCACCATGGGCGAAGCGCTCTCGGTGCCGCTCGCCTTCCAGTACGAGCTCGACGCGCTGTCGCCGAAGGTCAGGGGCTACCGGCCGGACCTGCTCGGCAAGCCGAAGTTCGAGTTCGTCTGGCTCGGGGAATGACCTGACGCCTGCGGCCGTCCCCGCCGCGCCCGGCGGGACGGCCGGCTCCGCCCAATCCTCCTGCAAGGCGAAGAGATGCTTGCTCCCGCGAAACGCCAGATGATCCGGAGACGCCTGCTGCAGGCCATTCCGGTCGTCATCCTCGCCACTTTCATCGTGTTCGGCCTGCTCAAGCTGGTGCCGGGCGACATCGCCGTGACGCTCGCCGGCGACAACGCCACGGACGAGCGCATCGCCGAGATCCGCGCCATGTACGGCCTCGACCGGCCGTTCCTCGTGCAGTACGGCGACTGGCTGCTGCACGCGGCGCAGGGCGACCTGTCGAAATCGCTGCTCTCCGGCGAGGCGGTGGCCGAATCCATCGCCCGCTGCCTGCCCAACACGCTGCTCATCGTCGTGCTGGCGCTGTTCATCGCCATGGCGGCGGGCATTCCGCTGGGCATTCTCGCCGCCAGCCGCCCCGGCGGCGTCGCCGACCGGCTGGTGATGGCCGTTGCCTCGCTGGGCGTGGCCATTCCCAATTTCTGGCTGGCGATGCTGCTGGTGGCCTGGTTCGCGCTCGGGCTGGGCTGGCTGCCGGCCACGGGGTCGGTTCCGTTGAGCGAGAATCCCTGGGAATCGCTGCGTCACGCCATCCTGCCGGCCATCGCCCTGGCGGCCGGCGGCGTGGCGGAGGTGTCGCGGCAGCTGCGCTCGTCGCTGGTGGAGACGCTCTCCTCCCCGGCGGTGCGCACCCTGCGCGCCAAGGGCGTGAGCTCCACCGCCATCCTGTGGAAGCACGGGCTGAAGAACGTCAGCGTCAACCTGCTCACCGTCATCAGCCTGCTGGCCAACCGCATCCTGGCGGCCACGGTGGTGGTGGAGGCGGTGTTCGCCATTCCCGGCATGGGCAGCCTGATCGTGCACGCCGCCATCCTGCGCGACTTTCCGGTGGTGCAGGGGGTGGTGTTCGTGATGGTGCTGATCGTGGTGGCGATCAACCTGGCGACGGACGTGCTGTACAGCGTCCTTGACCCGCGGATCGGCTGAGGGAGGCGCCCATGACCGACATTCCGCTCAACCCCGCCCTCGCCCGTCCGGAGCGCGCCTCCGCCTTCGGCCGCTGGCTGCGCGCGGACCGCGCCGGCGCGGCGGCGCTGTTCTTCCTGATCGCGCTGGCGGCGATGGCCGTCGCCGCGCCGCTGCTGGCCCCGTACGCGCCCACGGCGCAGGACATCGACGCGGCGCTGGCGCCCATGTCCGCCGAACACTGGCTGGGAACGGACGACCTTGGCCGCGACACCTTCAGCCGCCTGGTGTGGGGCGCGCGCGCCAGCCTCTACGCCAGCGTGCTGGCGGTGGCCATCGCCGTGGCCATCGGCGTGCCGGTCGGGCTGCTGGCGGGTTACGCCGGCGGCCGGACCGACGAGGTGATCAGCCGCGTCATCGACACGCTGCTGTCGTTTCCGGCCATCGTGCTGGCCATCGCCGTCACCGGCGCGCTGGGCATCGGCCTCACCAACGGCATGATCTCGGTGGGCGTCGTGTTCTCGCCGATGCTGGCGCGGCTGGTGCGGGCGCGCACCCTGGTGGTGCGCAACGAGCTCTATGTGGACGCCGCCCGCTGCTTCGGCCAGCCCACCTGGCGCATCCTGCTGCGGCACGTGCTGCCCAACACCGTGCAGCCGGTGATCGTGCAGGTGACGCTGCTGCTGGCGGCGGCGCTGCTGGCGGAAGCCAGCCTGAGCTTCCTCGGCCTTGGCATCCAGCCGCCGGAGCCCAGCTGGGGCGCCATGCTGGCCCGCGCCTACCAGAACATGGAGATCGCCCCGGAGCAGATGTATCCGCCGGGCGTCGCCATCATGCTCACGGCGCTGGCCTTCAACACCCTGGGCGAATCCCTGCGCATGGCGCTCGATCCCACCATGAAGAAGCCGTGACGCCGGCGGCCGGTACGCGCCGGCGCCCGCAGCGCCCGCGCGCCGGCGACAGCGGCGCAGGACGAGGAAACGATGACCCCGGAGGAACTTTTCGCCGAAATGCAGGCGGCGGGCGAACTGGCGCCCGAGCGCCTCGACGACGTGGCCCGCCGGCTGCCGGACAAGGTGTTTATCCATTATGGCGAAGACGGCGTGAAGCTCACCTTCGCGGAGTTTCGCGACCGCACGAACGCCATCGCCGCCGGACTGCACGCCATGGGCCTGCGGCGCGGCCAGCCGGTGAGCGTGCTCACCCGCAATTCGCTTGTGGCGGCGCTCGCCATGTTCGCCATCTGGCGCGCGGGCGGCGTCTATGCGCCGGTGAACTTCAACTTCACCGCGCCGCTGCTCGCCTACCAGCTGAACGACACCGCTCCCTTCGCCCTGATCACCGATCCCTCCTTCGCCCCGCTGCTGGCCGAGGTGATCGGTGAGGTTCCGCTGCAGCGGCTTGTCGTCCACACCCCGGCGCCGGGCGACCACGACGCCACCGACGCCCGCTTCGGCCCCGAATTCGCGCGGCTCGAGATCACCAGCCTGGCGGAGCTGGCGAAAACCACGGCGGAGCCGCCGCCGGTCGTCTTCCGGCCGCTGGATCCGGCCAACATCGTCTACACCTCGGGCACCACCGGTCCGTCGAAGGGCGTGCTGCAGGCGTTCCGCTGGCTCAACAACTACATGCACCTGATGCGGCGCATGACCACGCCGGACGACGTCATCTACTGCGACCTGCCGCTGTATCACGTGGGCGGGGCGTTCTTCCTGCTGGCGCGGGCGGTGTGGCAGGGCAACACCGTCGGGCTGTGGGACCGCTTCAGCCCCAACCGGTTCTGGGACCGCATCGCCGAGTGCGGCGCCAGCTGCTGCGTGCTGCTCGACGTGATGACGCCGTGGCTGATGTCGGCGCCGCCGCGGCCGGACGACCGCGCCAACACGCTGAACAAGGTGCACATGCAGCCGCTGCCGCCGAACCATCACGAGGTGGCGCAGCGTTTCGGCTTCGATTTCGTCACCTGCGGCTTCGGCCAGACCGAATCCGGCCTTGGCTTCGCCGGGCTGATCGACGAGTTCGGCGACGCCGAGGGCACGCCGGCGCGGCTGTGGAAAGGCTATGACAAGGCGACGCTGCGGGCGCGCTGCCTTGAGACCGGCCGGCCGGTGATCGACGGCGCCGGCCCCGTGCCGAAGGGCTTCATGGGCGCGCCCAACCCGCTCTATGAGGTGGCCATTCTCGACGGGGACGACAACCGCCTGCCGCCGGGCGCGGTGGGGCAGCTCGCCTTCCGCCCCCGGTATCCGGGCCTGCTGCTGCTGGAATATCTCGGCAAGCCGGAGGCGACGGCGAAGGCGCTGCGCACCTGCTGGTTCCACACCGGCGACGCCGCGCGCGAACTGCCGGAGGCGCCGGGGCAGTACGCCTTCGTCGACCGCATCGGCGGCTTCTTCCGGGTGCGCGGCGAGAACGTCTCCTCCTATGAGGTGGAGGCGCTGCTGGCCCGCCATGAAAAGGTGCGCGCCGTGGCGGCCGTGCCCGTGCCCGCCCGCGAGGGCTCGGAGGAGGACGTCGCCGTGTTCGTGGAGCTGATGCCCGGCGTCGCCATGGACGAGGACGAGCTGCGCGCGCACGCCCGCAAGGTGCTGCCGCGCTACATGCAGCCCGCCCATGTGCGTTTCGTCGCGGCGCTGCCGCTCACCCCCACCAGCAAGGTGGAGAAGTACAAGCTCAGGCGCCAGATCCTCGAGGAGCTTGGCCTGACCGCATGATCCGCCGGCGGCCGGGCGCGCATGCGGGAAGCGCGCGGCGGCCCGCACCGGGCCGCCCGCCCTGCGGAAAGGCCGCCCTTACTTCTTCACGAAGCGGGCGACGGCCTCGCGGAACGCCGCGGTTTTCATGCTGGCCACCATGGCCTCCAGCTCGGCCTCCAGCTGCTCCGCGGCGGGCGTGCGCGCGGCCTGCTGCACCAGGCGCTTGGTGCGCAGGATGACGTCCGACGCGTTGCGGGCCAGCCGCTGCGCCATGTCGAAGGTGACCGCCTCCAGCTGGTCCGCCGGCGCCACCTGGTTGACGAGGCCGAGGCGCAGCGCCTCCGCGGCGTCGATGCTCCCGGCGGCGAGGAACAGCTCCAGCGCCTTGCGCGGGCCGACGCGCTCGGTCACGCCGATGCTGCCGCCGCCGTCCGGAGTGACGCCGAGCCTGTTGTAGGCGGCGGTGAAGCGCGCGTTGTCGGCGGCGATGCAGATGTCGCCCAGCGCGGCGAGCGAGAAGCCGGCGCCCGCCGCCGCGCCATGCACGCTGGTGAGCAGCAGGTAAGGGCCGTCGCGCAGGGCGAGCAGGAAACGGTTGAGCGCGCCCAGCAGCTCGCGCGCCATGGTCTCGATGTCGTCGAGATGGGCGACGAAGCAGCGGATGTCGCCGCCGGCGCAGAAGGCCGGGCCATTGCCGCGGATCACGACCACGCGCACGTCCGGCGCGGACTGTATCTGCGCGAGCAGCGTCTCAAGATGGCGCGCCTCCGGCAGGCCGATGGCGTTGTACGCCTCCGGGCGGTTGAGGGTGATGGTGGCGACGGGCCCGTCAATGTCGAGCAGGGCGGAGGGTTCGGACTGGCTCATGGGACATCCCCTTGCATGACCTTGCCGCCGCCATGTCGCGCGTTTGCGCCGCCGCGGCAAGGCTGGCGGGTGACGCGCCGGCCCTGGCGGGTTATGAAGGGCGACGCCACATTTCCCGCCTCCGGCCTGCCCGCCACGCCGTTTTCCCGTCCCGGGCCGCCCGGCCCCTGCGGCCGGGGCGCGGCGGCCGCGGCGCGCCCCTGAAGGATCATGCCCATGACCATAACGGTCCATCGCGGAGACCTGCCGGCCGACCTTGATTTCGGCGCCTCCGTCGCCGTCGACACCGAAACCCTCGGTCTCAACCCGCTGCGCGACCGCCTGTGCGTGGTGCAGCTCTCGGCCGGCGACGGCGACGCCCATCTGGTGCAGATCCTGCGCGACGGGCCCCACCCGGAGAACCTGGTGCGCCTGCTCGGCGACCCTGACGTGCTGAAGATATTCCACTTCGCGCGGTTCGACCTTGCGGTGCTGGAGCGCTATCTCGGCGTGATGCCGGCGCCGGTTTACTGCACCAAGATCGCCTCGAAGCTGGCGCGCACCTACACCGACAGGCACGGGCTGAAAGACCTGACGCGCGAGCTGCTGGGGGTGGACCTCTCCAAGCAGCAGCAGTCGTCGGACTGGGCGGCGGAGACGCTGTCGGACGCGCAGATCGCCTACGCCGCCTCGGACGTGCTGCACCTGCACGCCCTCAAGGCGAAACTGGACGCCATGCTGGCGCGCGAAGGCCGGCGCGAGCTGGCCCAGGCGTGCTTCGACTTCCTGCCGGCGCGGGCGCGTCTTGATCTGGCCGGCTGGCCGGAGACCGACATTTTCGCGCACGGCTAGGGCGCGCGGCCGGGGCGGGGCGCCGGATGACACCGGACCGGCGGCGTATTATAGCCAGAAACATGGATTATCCGGCCGGGCTGCAGGCGTCGCCCTCCCGTCGCGACGCCCGCCGTCGCCGGCCCCGCCCTTCCCGGGGCGGATCGCTCCCGCACCGCAGGACCGGCGACGCGACGCGGCGGATGTGAAAGGCGGCCAATGGGCGACACGACATGGGCTGCGGCCCCGTATCTGACGGCCCCGGCGCGCGCCGGCGGGCCCGGCCTCCTGCAGGGGGAGCGCCTGCGCGCCTACCGGGCGGCGGTGCGCCACTCCCGGCTGGTGCGCCTGTTGCGGATCGCGATCCCCGCGGGCGCCGCGCTGGCCGTGGCCGCCGTCGTGGGCTGGACCATGCTCAGGCCCGCCGCCATCCCCGGGGAGGTGGAGCTGGGCCCGGTGGCGCTCGACGGCACGAAGGTCACCATGGAGCGCCCGCGGCTCAGCGGCTTCCGCAAGGACGGCAAGCCCTATGAGGTCAACGCCCTCGCCGCCTCGCAGGACGTGCGCAAGCCCGGCGTGGTGGAGCTGGAGCAGATCCGCGGCCGCCTTGGCGCCGAAGGCGACGGCGCGGTGCGCCTCACCGCCGCCACCGGCGTCTACGACATGAAAAGCGAGCAGCTGCAGCTGGACGGCGGCGTGCGCGTGCGCACCGAGAACGGCGACACGGCCGAGCTGAAGGCGGCCAGCATCAATCTCAAGCAGGGCGAGCTCGTCTCCACCGACCCGGTGCGCATCGTCACCGCCTCCGGCGACACCATCGACGCCCGGACCATGCGGGTGCGCGACAGCGGCAAGGCGATCAGTTTCGAAGGAGGGGTGAAAACCGTGCTATATCCTCCGGCGGAACAGCAGGGCGGCGCGCAGGGCGCCGCCAGCCAGCCGGCGCCTGCGGCGCCGGCTTCCTCCAGGACGGACACGGGTCTCAAGCAATGAACAGCCTTCCCGCAGCCGATCACGTCTCAGGCCCGTCTCCCTTCGCCCGCCGGACGCGCCTGTTCGCCGGAGCCCTCGCCATGGCGCTCGCCGCCCTGGCCGGCCCCGCCCTCGCCCAGTCCGGCAAGGCGCAGCAGCAGCAGCAGCGCCAGGCCAGCCCCTTCGCCGGCTTCGGCGGCGCCGACAGCAAGGAGCCGATCCGCATCGACTCCGACCGCCTCGACGTCTTCGACCAGGAGAAGAAGGCAGTCTTCGAGGGCAACGTCATCGCCGTGCAGGGCGAGACGACCATGCGCTGCCGCAGGCTCACCGTGTATTACGAGCAGGACATGGGCGCCCGCAGCGGCGCCCGCAGCGGCGCCGGCGCCGCCGCCCCGGTCCGGGGCCAGGGCGCCGACAACGGCGTGCGCCGCCTCGAATGCGCGGGACCGATGACCGTGGTGTCAAAGGACCAGGTCGCCTCCGCCAATGAGGCGATTTACGACAAGGCCGAACAGAAGATTTACCTCAACGGCAACGCCCGGCTGAGCCAGGGCGAGAACGTCACCACCGGCGACCGCCTCGTCTATGACCTCGCCGCCAGCCGCGCCTCGGTGGAGCGCAAGCCCGGCCAGCGCGTGCGCGCCCTGCTCGTGCCTGGCAGCGACGACCCCGCCCAGCAGCAACAGCAGCAGAAACCGCAGCAGAACCGGCCCGCCGGCCGCTGAACGGCCAGGACACCGGGACAGGGGCGGCGGCCGCGCGGCCGCCCGGCGAACGACAGGACCTTTGCGATGCACGACGATCCGGCGATCCATGCAGGCGGCCATGACGACGCCCGGTGGAGCCATGACGATCACGCCGCCCGGCTGGCGGCGTCGCCCGGCGGCGTGCTCTCGGTGGAGGGTCTGCAGAAAACCTATGGCGGCCGCGCCGTGGTGCGCGGCGCCAGCCTCTACGTGCGCAACGGCGAGGCGGTGGGCCTGCTCGGCCCCAACGGCGCCGGCAAGACCACCATCTTTTACATGATCACCGGCCTGGTGCGGGCCGACCATGGCGTCATCGGCCTCGACGGCCATGACATCACCCGCCTGCCCATGTACCGGCGCGCCCGCCTCGGCATCGGTTATCTGCCGCAGGAGGCCTCGATCTTCCGCGGCCTCAGCGTGGAGGACAACATCCGCGCCGTGCTGGAGGTGACCCAGCCGGACCGGCGCAAGCGCGAGCAGGAGCTGGACGAGCTGCTGGAGGAGTTCCAGATCGCCCGGCTGCGCAAGTCGCCCTCCATCGCCCTCTCCGGCGGCGAGCGGCGGCGCTGCGAGATCGCCCGCGCCCTCGCCGGCCGCCCCTCCTTCATGCTGCTGGACGAGCCGTTCGCCGGCATCGACCCCATCGCCGTGGGCGACATCCAGCAGCTGGTGAGCCAGCTCACCCGCCGCGGCATCGGCGTGCTCATCACCGACCACAACGTGCGCGAGACGCTCGGCATGGTGGACCGCGCCTACATCATCCACTCCGGGCAGGTGCTGATGGAGGGCCGGGCGGAGGACATCGTCGCCAATCCGGACGTGCGCCGGCTCTATCTCGGCGAGGATTTCCGCCTCTAGGGCGAAGCTGTCGCCGCAAGCATATTTCGGGCCGCGACGGGCGCCGGCGCGCAATTTTTTGTTCAATCGCGGCGAAAAGTGCTCTATGCAACTCGCTTGCGCCTGGCTCGGGCGCCGCCGGAGAGGGCGGGAGCGCCGGCGCCGGCCAGTCCGGCGCCCTCCCGCGACGCCGGCGGGGCCCGGCGAAAGGCGCAGGCAGCGAGGCGCCGCATGTCGCTCTCAGCACGGATCTCCATGCGCCAGGCCCAGAGCCTGGCCCTTACCCCGCAGCTGCTGCAGGCCATCCGCCTGCTGCAGATGTCCAGCCTCGAGCTGTCGGCGTGGGTGGCGGAGGAACTGGAGCGCAACCCCTTCCTTGAAGCCGGCGCCGACGGTGAGGGCGGCGATTCCGCCCCGGCCCCGGCCCCGGACGCGGCGGACGCGCGCCCCTGGGACGCCGGCGAGCTGGAGACCAGCCAGGAGGCGCTGGAGCGCGCTCTCGACGCCCCCCTCGACAATGTGTTCGATCCGGACAGCCCCGGCGTGACCCCGCACGAGGCGCCGGAGCCGGCTGGCGACAGCGCCGTGTGGAGCGGGGCCGCCGGCCCGCCCGCCGGCGACCTGGACGCGCTGGAGCTTGCGGCGGAGCAGCCGGACCTGCGCGAACACCTGCGCCGCCAGCTCGGGCTGACGCGGCTGGACGCAGCGACCCGCGCCGCCGCGCTGGCGCTGGTCGACTCCATCACCCCGGCCGGCTACCTGGATCCGGAAACGGCGCGGGAGCTGGACGCCCTCGCCGCCAGGCTCGGCGTGAGCCGCGCCACGGTGGACGCCGCCCTCGCCGCCGTGCAGCAGCTGGACCCACCCGGCGTGGGCGCGCGCGACCTCGCCGAATGTCTGGCCATCCAGCTGCGCCAGCAGGACCGGCTGGACGCGCCCATGCAGGCGCTGCTGTCGCGGCTTGACCTGGTGGCGAAACGCGACATGGCGAAGCTGCGCCGGCTGTGCGGGGTGGACGAGGCCACGCTCACGGCCATGCTGCGCGAGATAAGGGCGCTGGAGCCGCTGCCCGGCCGGCCGTTCGACGCCGCGCCGGCGACGCCGCTGGTTCCCGACGTGATCGTGCGGCGCGGCCCGGACGGCCGCTGGCGGGCGGAGCTGAACGCAGAGCTGCTGCCGCGCGTGCGCCTGAACCACGCCTGGCGCGCCCGCGCCGCCCGCGCGGCCCGCAGCCCGGCGGAGAGCAGCTTCATCGCCTCCGCCTGGCGCGACGCCTGCTGGCTGGACCGCAGCCTCGAGCAGCGCGCCCGCACCATCCTGCTGGTGGCCGGCGAGATCGTGCGCCGTCAGGAGGGCTTTTTCGGGCGCGGCGTCAGCGCCCTGCGGCCGCTGACGCTGAAGGAGGTCGCCGACGCCATCGGCATGCATGAATCGACCGTCTCGCGCGTCACCATGAACAAGTCCATCGGCTGCGAGCGCGGCGTCTACGGCATGAAATTCTTCTTCCCTGCGGCGATTTCCGCCGCCGGCGACGGCGCGGCCCATTCGGCCGAGGCCGTGCGCCACCGCATACGCCAGCTGATCGAGGCCGAGAAGCCGGACGCGGTGCTCTCAGACGACGTGATCGTGCGGCTGCTGCGCGAGGACGGCGTCGAGATCGCCCGGCGCACCGTGGCCAAGTATCGCGAATCCCTGCGGATTCCCTCCTCGGTCGACCGCCGGCGCATGAAAGCGGCGGCGCGCACGGACGGCCTCGTCGCCTGACCCACCGGGCGCGCCTGCCCCCGCTCATTGACTTGCCCAGGGCGGGTTCCTACGATTCATGACACCGGACGGAACCATCGCAATTCGCCGCTTCGGCGGCGCAGGGCGGCTCCCCGCCCTGCCGCATGGGAGGTTGACATGACGCTACGCGTATCTGGCAAGAACATGGACATCGGCAGCGCCTTCCGGGGCCAGATCGAGGTCCGGGTCAACGCGGCGGTCGAAAAATACTTTGGGGTTCCAGCCTCCGGTCACGTCACGGTCACGCGCGATGGCGGCGCTTACAGGACAGACTGCGGCCTCCACCTGCGCGGAGTGACGCTGGAGTCCACCGGCTTCTCCCACGATCCGGTGATGAGTTTCGACCAGGCGGCGGAGCGCATCGAAAAGCGCCTGCGCCGTTACAGCGCGCGCCTCAAGTCCCGTCAGACCGCGGGCGACGCCCGGACCGGCGTCCTCGCCGGGGAGCGCGACGAAGGCGTCGACGAGGGTCCGACCATTTCCGCCACCGTCTTCGCCCCGCCCGGCGAGGAGGAGGACGGCGAAGAATTTCACCCCGTCGTCGTGGCGGAGGTGACAAATAAGCTGCGGACCATGCCGGTGAGCGAAGCTGTCACCGAACTTGACCTCACCGGCGCGCCCATTCTCCTGTTCAGGCACGCTGGCACTTCCAGGCTGAACATCGTATACCGGCGCAATGACGGGACGATCGGCTGGATCGACCCGAACCTGTCTGACGGGGCGTGACCACATTTGCGGCGCAGGCGAACGGCCGGCGCCGCAGATGCATCGCTCCTGCGGAACAGGCGGTTCGTGGCCCGCGTTGGCCATGGCGCCGGCCTGAACTTGATGGATGTCGCCGGGCGGGCCAAGGTCCGCCCGCCGCCGCTTGTGAGACAACATGCCCCTGACAGATCTTCTGACGCCCGAGGCCGTGATTCCGGCCCTGAAGTGCAACAGCAAGAAGCAGGCGCTTCAGGAGCTGGCGGCGCACGCCGCCACGCTGCTGCCGGAACTGACCGAGCGGGAAATTTACGAGACGCTCGTGCAGCGCGAGCGCCTGGGCTCGACAGGCATTGGCGACGGCATCGCCATTCCCCATGGCAAGCCCGAAAAGCTGGACAGGGTGTTCGGTCTGTTCGCCAGGGCGGAGCGCCCGTTCGATTTCGACGCGCTCGACGGCCAGCCGGTCGACCTCATGTTCCTGCTTCTGGCGCCGGAGAACGCCGGCGCCGACCATCTCAAGGCGCTTGCGCGCGTGGCGCGGGTGCTGCGCGAGCCCACCATGCTGGAGCGCATTCGCGCCACGCGTGACCCGGACGCGCTCTACGCCCTGCTGACGGACGCCAACGCCGCCGCTCCGGCGCCCAAGGTGGCCACCGGCTAGGCCGGCCGCGCCGCCGCGGCGGCGACCCCCACCGGAGCGCGGGCCGCGCCCGGGCGCCCGCGCAGGGCGTGCGGCGCGCTGTCGCCACGCGGCGCACGCCGGCCGGCAATGACGCAGCCCGGCTTTATCAAACCGTTCCGAAGCCTTATGCATGGGCAGCCGCTGGAGCGGCCGGCGCCGGCGGAGCCGCAGGATGCGGTCCGTCGCGACGCCTGTTCCGCCGCCGGACGGGGCGCGTCCCCGTGCGGATGCGGGACATGCCGCTTCCTCTCCCGCACCCGCGCGGCGCGGCGGGGGAAGCGACAGACTCCAGGGGCGCCCTCATGACAGCCAGCGGTAGATCCATGTCTGATGCACCCGGCCTCGCCGCCACCACCAACCTGTTTCCCCTCGGCCCCGACACGACCCCTTACCGGAAGATCACCGGCGAGGGCGTCAGCGTCGAGAAAATCGGCGACCGCGAATTCCTGAACGTCTCTCCGGAAGCCATCCGGGCGCTGGCGGAAGCGGCGTTCATCGACATCAACCACCTGCTGCGCCCCGGCCACCTGCAGCAGCTGGCCAACATCCTCAAGGACCCCGAAGCCACTCCCAACGACCGCTTCGTGGCCTATGACCTGCTGAAGAACGCCAACATCGCCGCCGGCGGCGTGCTGCCCATGTGCCAGGACACCGGCACCGCCATCGTCATGGCCAAGAAGGGCCGCCTCGTGTGGACCGAGGGCAACGACGAGGAGGCCATCGGCCAGGGCATCCGGGACGCCTATCTCAAGCGCAACCTGCGCTATTCGCAGCTTGCCCCGCTGTCGATGTTCGAGGAGAAGAACACCGGCTCCAACCTGCCGGCGCAGATCGATATCTACGCCGAGGGCGAGGACGCCTACAAGTTCCTGTTCATCGCCAAGGGCGGCGGCTCGGCCAACAAGACCTTCCTGTTCCAGGGCACCCCGGCGCTGCTGACGCACGACCGCATGATCAACTTCCTGAAGGAGAAGATCCTGACGCTCGGCACCGCCGCCTGCCCGCCCTATCACCTCGCCATCGTCATCGGCGGCATGAGCGCCGAGCAGAACCTCAAGACGGTGAAGCTCGCCTCCACCCGTTATCTGGACGAACTGCCCACCTCCGGCTCGCCGGAAGGCCACGCCTTCCGCGATCTGGCCATGGAGGAGGAGATCCACAGGCTCACCCAGAACCTGGGCGTCGGCGCCCAGTTCGGCGGCAAGTATTTCTGCCATGACGTGCGCGTCATCCGCCTGCCGCGTCACGGCGCCTCGCTGCCCATCGGCATCGGCGTCTCCTGCTCGGCCGACCGCCAGGCCAGGGGCAAGATCACCCGCGACGGCGTGTTCCTCGAGCAGCTGGAGACCAATCCGGCCCGCTTCATGCCGGACATCGACGAATCGCAGCTCGGCGGCGAGGTGGTGAAGATCGACCTCAACCGGCCGATGAACGAGATTCTCGCCACGCTGACGAAATATCCGATCCGCACCCGCCTGTCGCTCACCGGCCCGATGATCGTGGCCCGCGACCTCGCCCATGCGAAAATCCGCGAGCGCCTCGAGCGCGGCGAGCCGAT
Organism: Camelimonas abortus; assembly: GCF_042432745.1. Classification (NCBI taxonomy): domain Bacteria; kingdom Pseudomonadati; phylum Pseudomonadota; class Alphaproteobacteria; order Hyphomicrobiales; family Chelatococcaceae; genus Camelimonas; species Camelimonas abortus. Next base: position 2,025,416 of record NZ_JBHLWR010000006.1, read on the forward strand.
GCCGGAGTACATGAAGAACCATCCGGTGTATTACGCCGGCCCCGCCAAGACTCCGGAGGGTTACGCCTCGGGCTCCTTCGGCCCCACCACCGCCGGCCGCATGGACGCCTATGTGGACCAGTTCCAGGCGGCGGGCGGCTCCATGGTCATGCTGGCCAAGGGCAACCGCTCGGCCCAGGTGCGCGAGGCGTGCCAGAAACACGGCGGCTTCTACCTCGGCTCCATCGGCGGCCCGGCCGCCCGCCTCGCCCGGGACTGCATCCGCAAGGTCGAGGTGCTGGAGTATCCGGAGCTCGGCATGGAGGCGGTGTGGCGCATCGAGGTGGAGGATTTCCCGGCCTTCATCGTCATTGACGACAAGGGCAATGACTTCTTCCGCGAGCTGAACCTCGACTGAACCATGGAGATCCGCATGCGCCGCCAGAAACGCCTCATGGACCACGGACGGCGCCTGCGGATCCTGCTCGTGCTGGCGGCGGGACTGGCGCCCGTCGCCGCCGCGCCAGCGGCCGCCGCGCCGGCAGCCGCCGCTTCCGACGCCTGCCGGCGCGACGCCGTGGTGCTGCTCTCCGAGGTGCGGCGCGCCCGCGCCGACCTGATGGACGCCGCGACCGGATCGCAGAAGGAGCGCTGCGCCGCCTGGCGCGAGCAGGTGCGCGTGCTGCAGCGCGCCGCCGCCTTTTACCGCCGCTGCCAGAAGGGCGCCGGGCGCGACCGCAACGTGGCCAACGCCATGGCCGGCGTGGCCCAGTACCGGGACGCCGTGCGCGCCCAGTGCGGCGGCGGGTGAAACGGCGCCGGCGCCGCCCGGCGCGCGGGGCGCGCGGCCGCCCACGGGGCGCCGTCTGCGCCGCCGGTCCGGCCCGGGGCATGGTCCCGGGGTTTACCTGGCCAGAAGGTTTACATGGCCCCAGGGTTTACCTGGCCCCAAGGTTTACATGGGGCGGCAAATCCTGTTCCCTGCGCGGCGCAAACCGCTCCCAAGGCGCCCGTCGCCGACTGACAGTGCAAAGCAGGAACAAGCCGTGAGCGCACATCCGACGCCGGTTCCCTCCTTCTCCCGCCCAGGCGGCCCGCTGAAAGGCGCCGTCCGCGTGCCGGGCGACAAGTCCATGTCGCACCGGGCGCTGATCTTCGGCCTGCTGGCCGTGGGCGAAACCCGGGTGCAGGGTCTGCTGGAGGGCGAGGACGTGCTGGCCACCGCCAGCGCCGCCCGGGCGCTGGGCGCGGACGTAACCCGCACGGGCGAAGGCGAGTGGACCGTGCGCGGCGTCGGCGTCGGCGGCCTCACGGAGCCGGCCGGCGTGCTGGATTTCGGCAACGCCGGCACCGGCTCGCGGCTGATGATGGGCGTGGTCGCCGGCCATCCGGTCACCGCCACCTTTGACGGCGACGCCTCGCTGCGCAAGCGCCCGATGCGCCGCATTCTCGATCCGCTCGTGCAGATGGGCGCCCGCGTCGTCTCCGAGGCGGAAGGCGGGCGCTGCCCCATCACCCTGGAAGGCGCGCGCGAGGCGGTTCCGGTCGTTTACGAGACGCCGGTGGCGTCGGCGCAGATCAAGTCCGCCGTGCTGCTCGCCGGCCTCAACGCGCCGGGCAAGACCACGGTGATCGAGCGCGAGGCCTCGCGCGACCACACCGAGCGCATGCTGCGCCATTTCGGCGCGGAGGTGGAGGTGGAGCCACACGGCCCGCACGGCCGGCGCGTCACGCTCACCGGGCAGCCGGAGCTGCGCGGCTCGCACATCGTCATCCCGGCCGACCCCTCCTCCGCCGCCTTCCCCATGGTGGCGGCGCTGGTCGCGCCCGGCTCCGACGTCATCCTTGAGGGGGTGATGATGAATCCGCTGCGCACCGGCCTGTTCGCCACGCTGGCGGAGATGGGGGCCGACATCGAGGTGCTGGCCCGCGCCAGCGAAGGCGGCGAGGAGACCGCCGACCTGCGCGTGCGCTTCAGCCGCCTGAAGGGCGTCGACGTGCCGGCCGAGCGCGCGCCGTCAATGATCGACGAATATCCGGTCCTTGCCGTCGCCGCGGCCTTCGCCGAGGGCGAAACCCGCATGCGCGGCCTCTCGGAGCTGCGGGTGAAGGAATCGGACCGCCTCGCCGCCATCGCCGGTGGCCTCGCCCAGGCGGGCGTGGACGCCCGCATCGAGGGCGACGACCTCATCGTCCGGGGCTGCGCCGGCGACGTTCGCGGCGGCGGGGTGGCCGCCACCCATCTCGACCACCGCATCGCCATGTCGTTCCTGGTGCTGGGCCTTGGCGCCCGCGAGGGCATGAAAATCGACGACGCGGCGATGATCGCCACCAGCTTCCCGGCCTTCGGGCCGCTGATGGCGGGGCTGGGCGCCGACATCGTCATGGGCGGCGACTGACCGGACGTGGAGCTGATGATGCGCGTTCCGGAAGGACTGGTCATCGCCATTGACGGGCCGGCGGCGTCCGGCAAGGGCACGCTGGCGCGCCGCCTCGCCGCCCATTACGGCCTGCCGTGGCTGGACACCGGCCTGCTCTACCGCGCCGTGGCCCACGGCGTGCTGCGCGCCGGAGCCTCGCTGGACGACGAGGCCGCGGCCGCGGCCGTGGCCCGCAACCTGCCGGCGGATTTCGCCGACAACCCGGCGTTGCGCACCAGCGAAGCCGGCCGGGCCGCGTCAAGGGTGGCGGCCTTTCCGGCGGTGCGCGCGGCGCTGGTGGACATGCAGCGCGCCTTCGCCGCACGTCCGCCCGGCGCGGTGCTGGACGGGCGCGACATCGGCACGGTGATCTGTCCGGACGCGCGGGTGAAACTGTTCGTCACCGCGGCGCCGGAGATCCGCGCCGGCCGGCGTCACCAGGAGCTGGCGGCGCGCGATCCCGACGCCTCCTATGAGCTGGTGCTGGCCGACATCCGCAAGCGTGACGCCGACGACGCCAGCCGCGCCACGGCGCCGCTGAAGCCGGCGCCGGACGCCGTGCTGCTGGACACCAGCGACATGGACGCTGACGCCGCCTTCGCCGCCGCCCTCGCCATCGTGGAGCAGGCGCTGGCCACCTGAGGCGGCGTCCCGTCTCCAGACGCGGATTTTGCCTGCGCCAGCGGGCCGTTACAGTGTCTTTCCTGCAAAATGCGCGCCCTTCGCGCGCGTTTTCATGACGCGACGCCGCGCGCGGAGGCCCATTTGCGCCGTTTTCGCCGCTGGCTCCGGCGATCCCGGTGTCGCGTTCCCCTCACGCGGGGTAAACATGAAGCCGTCGCCGATTCGCCTGCGTTGCGGTGAAGCTGACCAGTGAACGGAGACCGTAACCATGCCGGCGTTGCTGCGCTCGTACACGTTCTGGACCGTCGCCCTCGTCGTTCTGGTGCTGGCGTACATGGCCTCGCCGTTCATCGCCGCGGCGCGGCTCGCCGAGGCGGTGCGCGAGCGGGACGCGCCGGCCATCCTGGCCCGCGTTGACCGCGGCGCGCTGGGCCGCTCCATCACCCGCCAGGTGCTGCGCGCCTGGCTGGCGGCGCACCACAAGGAAGACGCCCTGGGGCCGTTCGCGCAGCAGCTCGCCGCCGGCATCGCCGCCAACACCCTCTACCCGGCCCTGCACCAGATGACCTCGCCGGAGACCCTGGCGCAGCTGCTGGAGCGCGGCTGGCCCGCGGAGGGCGAAGGCGGGAAAGCGGCGCCGCGCCTTGGCCTGAACGGCGTTGTCGACGCCTTCCGTCATTTTGACCGGGCGTCCTTCACCGGCGTCAGCCACTTCCGCATCTACATCGACCTCGACGGCGACCCGCAGCGGCGGCTGGGCTGGCGCTTCCGCATCAGCGGCCTGCGCTGGAAGCTCTACGCCATGGACCTCTCGCCGGCGCTGCTGCAGGACATCGTGCAGCGTCTGCCGGCCGCTGACGGCATCAGCATCGAAGGACCGGACGGGCAGAAAAAGGCGCTGTGACCGGCGGCGCCCCGCGCGGCGGCCCTGACGCCGGTCAGGCGGAGGGCGGGCGGCCGGCGCGGCGGGTCGGCGGCGCCGAAGCGGGGTCCTCCGGCCAGAAGTGTTTGGGGTAGCGCCCGCGCATCTCGGCCCGCACCGCCGCCCAGGAGCCGCGCCAGAAGCCGGGCAGGTCGCGCGTGATCTGGATGGGCCGCTGCGCCGGCGACAGCAGATGCAGGACCAGCGGCGTGCGCCCGCCGGCGAGCGCCGGATGCTGCGCCAGGCCGAACAGCTCCTGCACCTTCACCGCCAGCGCCGGCCCCGCCTCGTCGCCATAGTCGATGGCGACGCGCGTGCCCGCCGGCGTCTCGAAATGGGTGGGCGCGCCGCGCTCCAGCTCCTGACGCAGCTCCCACGGCAGCAGCGCCTGCAGGGCCGCGGCCAGGTCATCGGCCGTCAGCTGCGCCAGCGCCGTGCGCCCCTGCAGGAAGGGCTCCAGCCAGGCGCCGTCGGCCAGCAGCGCCGCGTCGGAGAGGTCCGGCCAGGGATTGTCCGGCCCCTCGCCATGGGCGCGGCGCATGAACATCACCCGCTCGCGCCACTGGCGCAGCGCCTTCGTCCACGGCAGAGCGTCGAGACCGACGCTGGCGAGGCCGCGCGCCAGCACGCCGGCGCAGTCATCTTCCGGTGCGGGCGCGGCGGTCTGCTCGGCCAGCACCATGGCGCCCAGCCGCCGCTGGACCCGCACCCTCACCGCCATGGCCTCACGGTCAAAACTGACCACGCGCCGCTCGGCGATCCTTCCGGCGCCGAGGGCCAGCGCCTCCTCCTCCGACAGCGCCGCCGCCAGCAACACGCGGGCCGCGGCGGCCTGGCCCATGGCCTCGGCCACGCAGATGAAGCCGGCGCGGGCGATGGGCCCGCCCGCCTCCAGCCGCACGCCGCGGCCATTGACCATGTGATAGAGGCCGTCGCGGCCACGGGCGCGGGCGATGCGGTCCGGATAGGCCAGGGCGAGCAGCGCCCCGACGGATGGCTCCGCCAGCGCCGGCGCCGCCAGCGCGCCGGCCGTCTCCGGGGCGCTGGCGAGACGCGCCGCCAGCTTCGCCCAGCCCTCCGCCATGCGGCGCAGCGCCGCGGCGCGCGGCGAGCGGTCGCGCTCCACGCGCTCCAGCCGCTCCTGCAGGTCGACGCCGTCGCCCCCCGCCCCGCGTTCCGACAGCACCGCCGCCGCCAGCGCGGCGCGCCGTTCCGCGCCCATGCGGCTGGCGAGCAGCAGCATGCGCGCCAGCCGCGGCGGCAGCGGCATGCGGCTGAGCGCCTGGCCAAGCGGCGTGATCCGCCCTTCCGGCGAAAGCGCGCCGATGTCCCTGAGGAAAGCGGAGGCCTCCTTCAGCGCCGGCGCCGGCGGCGGATCGAGAAAAGCCAGCGTCGCGGGATCGCTCACCCCCCAGGCGGCGCAGTCCAGCAGAAGCGGCGCCAGGTCGGCGGAGAGGATTTCCGGCCGGGCGCAGGGCTCCATGCCGGCCTCCGCCGCCTCCGCCCACATGCGGTAGCACACGCCCGGCTCCGTGCGGCCGGCGCGGCCGCGGCGCTGGTCGGCCGCGGCCCGCGACACGCGCACGGTCTCGAGCCGGGTCATGCCCACCGCCGGTTCGTAACGGGGAACGCGCGTGAGGCCGCTGTCCACCACCACGCGCACGCCCTCGATGGTGATGGAGGTCTCGGCCACCGGCGTGGCCAGCACCACCTTGCGGCGGCCAGGCGGAGCCGGGGCCACGGCGCGGTCCTGGGCGGCGGGCGGCAGGGCGCCGTAGAGGGGCGCAACGTCCACGTTGGCGCCCCCGGCGCCGGCGAGCCGCTCCGCCAGCGCCCGCTGCGCGCGCAGGATCTCGCCCTGCCCCGGCAGGAACGCCAGCACCGAGCCGTGATGGGCGCGCAGCGCCCGCATGACCACGTCGGCGACGTCATCCTCCAGCCGCAGCTCCGGCCGGCGCCCCACCCAGACGGTCTCCACCGGAAAACTGCGGCCGGCGCTCTCCAGCACCGGCGCCGGCCCGCCGCCCGGCCCGCCGACCAGCCGGGCGACGCGGGCGCCGTCCAGGGTGGCGGACATCACCACCAGCCGCAGGTCCTCCCGCAGCGCGCCGCGGATCTCCAGGGCGAGGGCGAGGCCAAAATCGGCGTCGAGCGAGCGCTCGTGAAACTCGTCGAACATCACGCAGCCGACGCCGGCGAGCTCCGGATCGTCCAGGGCCATGCGGGTGAACACACCCTCGGTGACCACCTCGATGCGGGTGCGGGCGCTCACCCGCGATTCCATGCGCACGCGCAGGCCGACGGTCTCGCCCACCTGCTCGCCAAGCGTGGCGACCATGCGCGCGGCCGCGGCGCGCGCGGCGAGCCGGCGCGGCTCCAGCAGCACGATGCGCCGGCCCTCAAGCCATGGCTCGTCCAGCAGCGCCAGCGGGAGGCGCGTGGTCTTGCCCGCGCCGGGCGGGGCCACCACCACCGCCACGCCGGCCTCCGCCAGGGCGCGCCGCAACGGCGCGACGGTCTCTTCAACCGGAAGGGTGTCTGGGCGCTTCGTCACGAGCCGTCACCTTGTACATGCCTGTCCCGTCGCACGGAGGTGGCGCAGGCGCAGGCGCATTGTCAAACCGGCGCCGGAACCTTGCGTCAGCCCGCAAGATCCCGCGGCAGCCGCAATGTGATGTGAAATATTTTTGGGAACCAAACGCGTCCCTGGCCGTTATCGTCAACACGACGCCGCAGCCGCCGCGCAGCGCCGCCGCCTCCCCTGCTGCGGCGCGCGCGTCTGACCGGCGCCGGCGGCTGTGACGCCAGCCGCCACACGTTTGACGAAACCCCCTCTGCGCCGGGGAGCGGCGACGCCTCCCGCGCAGACGCAGCTTGAAGGTGACGGGACGATGACGTCGACGTCGGAAAACAGCGGCAAATCCCGGCGGGGCTTCGCCTCGATGGACCGGGAACGTCAGAAGCAGATCGCCAGCAAGGGCGGCCGGAGCGTGCCGGAAGAAAAACGGAGCTTCTCCCGCAACCGTGAGCTGGCGGTGGCCGCCGGGCGCAAGGGCGGCAAGAACGTTCGCCCGGAGGCGCGCAGCTTCTCCCAGGACCGGGCGCTGGCCTCAAGCGCCGGACGCAAGGGCGGCAAATCCTCAAGCCGCGTGGCCTCCCGCGACGGCGGCGCCGAAGCCAGGTAACGGCGCGGCGCGCAACGCCAGGCGAACCGCCGCCTGCCGTCCATATGCGCCGCCAGCCCCCGCGGCGCCGGGCATGGCAAGTTCCCCGCGCCGCCGGCGCGGGCTTTTGTTGCGCGTCGGCGTCCGTTGCCCGTCAGCGCCGCGCCGGCGCGCCGGCGCGCGGAAACACGGCGATGATCGGCCCCACAGGATACAGCCAGTCGCGCCGGCCGAGCTCCGGCGCGTAAATGCTGGAGACCGTTCCGTCGAGATAGAGCGCGCTGGAGACGCCCAGCCCGTCGCGGAACAGGCGGGCGAAGTCATGGAACCGCACCGGCTCGTCGGAAATGGCGAAAACCACCGTGTCGCCGCGCACGCCGACGCCGTTGCGCATTTTCAGCGAATCACTGTCCGGCCGGAATTTCGGATTGATCCGGCCGTCAATGACCAGCATCGGCCCGGACTGGGTGGCGAACAGCGCCTTCGGCTTCGCCCGCGCATAGGCGGGCGTGGGCAGCACGCCCGCGCCGGTGGCGGTGACGAAGAACACGCCGTTGGGCTTCATGTGGAAGTTGCCGCGGCCGTCGCGCTGGTTCAGCGGCTGCAGCTGGCGGCCGTCCTCCACATAGAGTCCCACCGGCGCGCGGTCGTCCCGATACATGCCGCCGTTCATGGCCATGAGCAGCCCCGCGCCTTCCGCACTGGCGGCGAACCGGCCGAGCCGCCCCCAGGGCGCGCCGTCGGGACCGTTGAGGACCATGCGGATCTGGTGGCGGTCGCGCTTCGCCTCGCACACCACATAGCCGGCCCCGCCGAAGGTCAGGTGGCGGCAGAGCGGCGGCGGCGCAGCCACGGCGCCGGCGAGACAGCCGGCAAGGACCAGCGCGGCGGCGCCGGCTGCGGCGCAGCCGCGCGTCAGCCGGCGCAGTCCGGTGACGATGGCGGCGCGCGCCCGGGCGCAGGGCGTCCCGCTCATGTCCACAGCCTCCTGTCGCGGCCTGACGTCCCGGCCCTCGCCCGGCGCGGGGCCGCGGCCTCCTGCCCGCGGCGCGGCCGCAGTCCGCCCGGGCGCAGGGCGCATTCACGGTGAGTCATCAGCTGCGCATCTGCTCCAGCATCCGGCAGAGATCGGCGCGGATGGTGCGCCGGGCCAGGGCCTGTGTCTGCCGCGCCTCCTCGGCGTCGTTGAACCGGGCCGGGGCGCGTGAGCCGGGAACCACGGTCAGGCCGCCGCCAGGCTTCTCCTCCACGCGGGTGCGCGGATCCTGCATGGCCTGGGCCAGATCCTCGGCCCCGCCCAGGCAGATGAAGTCGTCCCTGTCGCGCAGCGCCGCCGTCGCCTGCTCCAGCTCCAGCGCCCTGTCGATCAGCCGCTCGCGCCGCGCCCGCGGCAGCGCCGCCGCCCAGGCGTAAGCCTGCTCGGCGAGGTCAAACAGCTGTTCGCTGCGCCGCACCGGCGCCGAGGGGTCTGCGCAGCGCGGCCCGTCGATGGTGAGCACCGCCATGGTGTACAGCGCCACCAGCGCCGCCTTTTCCCGCAGCGCCGGCTGCTGGCGGGCGGGGGCGTTCAGGGCGGCGCGCATCAGCTCGCGGCTGTAAACGAAGCCAAGATAGGCGCTGGCGCCTTCGCGCAGGCGCCGCTCCTGCCATGCCCGGGCGGCCGCGCCGCGGCCGGCCAGATATTCCCGCTCCAGCGCCTCGCCCAGGGCGACATAATCGCGCGCCGCCAGCAGCGCCTCGAAGGTCCGGGCGGGCTCCTGCGCGGCGCGCGCCAGCCCCGCCGGCGCCGCGACGCACAGCGCCAGCAGCGCCGCGGCGCGGATCACGCCGGCGCGGCGCATGGCGGCGCGGGCCTCCGGCTGGAGCGACGGAACGGGCGCATCTGCAGTTCTCCGGGACGGATGATCCGACATGGCGGGACGGACGCCGCCGGCGGGCCGCCGGCCCGTCAGTGCGCCTCCTCCCAGTTGTCCGCCGCGCGCGCATCCACCTGCAGCGGCACGGACAACGATACCAGAGGCAAGGGCGCCTCGACCATCACCTTGCGGGCGATCTCGATGGTGCGCTCGCACTCGTCGACCGGCGCCTCGAAGATCAGCTCGTCATGCACCTGCAGCAGCATGCGGGCGCTGAGGCCCGCCTCCGCCAGCGCCTGGTCCATGCGGGTCATGGCGCGGCGGATGATGTCGGCGGCGCTGCCCTGGATGGGGGCGTTGATGGCCTGGCGCTCCACCGCCGCGCGCTGGGAGGCGTTGGACGAGGCGATGTCCGGATAGTGGCAGACGCGGCCGAAAATGGTGGTGACGTAGCCGCGCTCACGGCACTGCCTCCTGGTCTCCTCCATGTAGTCGCGGATGCCGGGGAAGCGCTCGAAGTAACGGCGGATGTACGCCCCCGCCTCCTCGCGGCCGATGCCGAGCTGGGCGGCGAGGCCGAAGGCGGAAATGCCGTAGATGATGCCGAAATTGATCGCCTTGGCGCGCCGGCGCACCAGCGGATCCATGCCCTCCACAGGCACGCCGAACATTTCCGACGCGGTCATGACGTGAATGTCCACGCCCTCGGCGAAGGCCCGCTTCAGCTGCGGAATGTCGGCGATGTGGGCGAGCACACGCAGCTCGATCTGCGAATAGTCGGCCGAAACCAGCCTGCGCCCCGGCGCGGCGATGAAGGCCTGGCGGATCTTGCGGCCTTCCTCTGTGCGCACCGGAATGTTCTGCAGGTTGGGATCGGACGAGGCCAGCCGCCCGGTGGTGGTGGCGGCCAGCGCGTAGGACGTGTGGACCCGGCCAGTGACCGGATTGACATAGCCAGGCAGGGCGTCGGCGTAGGTGGACTTGAGCTTGGCCAGTTGGCGCCAGTCAAGAATGCGCCGCGGCAGCTCGTATCCCTCGTCGGCCAGCTCCTCGAGGAAGCGGGCGCCGGTGGCCCACTGGCCGGTGGGCGTCTTGCGGCCGCCGGGCAGGTTCATGCGGCCGAACAGGATGTCACCCAGCTGTTTCGGCGAACCGATGTTGAACTTCTCGCCAGCAAGCCCGTGGATCTCCTCCTCCAGCCGCGCCAGCGACCGGGCGAAGTCCGCGGAGAGGCGCGCCAGCATGGCCCGGTCGATGGCGACGCCGCGCGCCTCCATGTCGGCCAGCACCTGGGGCAGCGGCCGCTCCAGGGTTTCATAGACATGGGTCTTGCCCTCGGCGACGAGCCGCGGCTTCAGCACCCGCCACAGCCGCAGGGTGACGTCGGCGTCCTCGGCGGCGTATTCGGCGGCGCGGTCGATCTCCACCCGGTCGAAGCTGACGGCGGCGCGGCCGGAGCCGGCGACGTCGCGGAAGCTGATGCAGTCGTGGCCGAGCAGCGCCTTCGCCAGCGCGTCCATGCCGTGGCCGCCCGGCGCCCGGCCGGCGTCCAGCACGTAGGACATCAGCATCACGTCGTCATAGGGCGCGACGCGCAGGCCGTAGCGGCCGAGCACCAGCAGGTCGTACTTGACGTTCTGGCCGACCTTGAGCACCGCCGGATCGGCCAGCAGCGGCTTCAGGCGCGCCAGCGTCTCCCCAAGCGGCGCCTGGCCGGGCCGGAGCCCCTCGCTGAACAGGTCGTCGCCGCCGCGGTGACCCAGCGGCACGTAACAGGCCCGCCCCGGCGCCGTGGCCAGCGACACGCCCACCAGCTCCGCCGACATGGCGTCGAGCGACGTGGTCTCGGTGTCCACGGCCACCACGCCGGCCTCGCGCGCTTCGGCGATCCAGCGGTCGAGCTCGTCCAGACCGGTGACCGTGCGGTAGGCGCTGCGGTCAACGGGCGTCCCCGCCCCCTCCTCGCGCCGCGCCGCCGCCAGCTGCGCCGGCGCGCCAGGGCCCGCTCCGGGGGAGGCCCCGGCCGCCGCGCCGTCCGCGTCGCCCTCGCCGGCCGCGGCCTCGCCGGCGCCGCCGGCGTCGCCGGCCATCAGCGCGCGGAGCTCCCCGATGGCGGAGCCGCCGGGAGCCAGAGCCGGATCGGGATCGATCGCGGCCGGATCGACGTCGAACAGCTCGGCGGCGCGCTTCACCAGCTGGTTGAACTCCATGGCCTTGAGGAAGGCAACCAGCCGCTTCGGATCCAGCCCGCCGATGCGGTGGTCGGCCAGCGGCACGGGCGCCGGGGCGTGGCGGTCCAGGGTGACGAGGCGCAGCGACAGGCGGGCGAGACCGGCGTTGTCCAGCAGCGCCTGGCGGCGTTTCGGCTGGCGGATCTGCGGCGCCGCCTGCAGCAGCGCCTCCAGCGAGCCGTATTCATTGATGAGCTGCGCCGCAGTCTTGACGCCAATGCCGGGCACGCCCGGGACATTGTCGGAGGCGTCGCCCACCAGCGCCTGCACGTCCGGCACCAGCTCCGGCGGCACGCCGAATTTCTCGATGACGCCCTCGCGGTCGAGCCGGCGCTCCGGCCGGTAGCCGGGCCGGCCGCGCACGCCGGATTCGAAATCGTAGAAGGTGACGCCGTCGCCCACCAGCTGCATCAGATCCTTGTCGGCGGAGACGATCAGCGTCTGGGCGCCGGCCTCGGAGGCCTCGCGGGCATAGGTGGCGATGATGTCGTCCGCCTCCCAGCGCGGCATCTCCACCGGGGTGAGTCCGAAGGCGCGCACCGCCTCGCGCATCAGCGGAAACTGCGCCGCCAGCTCCGGCGGCGGCTCCGGCCGGTTGGCCTTGTAAGGCGGATAGATCTCGCGGCGGAACGAATCCTCGGACTTATCGAAGACCACCGCCATGATGGTGGGCTTCACGCCCAGGACGCCGTCGCGCACGAACTGCAGCAGCTTGGCGCAGAACAGCCGCACCGCGCCGGTGGGCAGGCCGTCCGACGGGCGGTTGTTGTAGCGCCTGTCCTGGTTCATGGACTGGAAATAGGCGCGGAACACAAAAGAGGAGCCGTCGATCAGCAGGACCTGATCGTCGGGCGTCAGGGCGGGGGCGGCCCCCGTGGCGGCGGATGCGGTCATGGCGGGAGTCATAGCAATTTCCGGCCGCCCCAGCCATCGCCCCGCGGCGCCCGTCCCCGGCCGGGCGCCCGCCGCGAAAGACGCGCCAGAGGGCGCGGCTTCAACGACAATTGTTCGCATTACGCAACGTCATGCCGGCTCCGCTGCTTGCACGGGGGCGCCGGCGCGCCGACATGATGCGTGCGCCCGCCCGTCTCCGGCCTGTCCGGCGCGGCGGGCGCCCCAACCTGCCGGGAGCCTCCGCCATGTCGCTGGCGTCACCATTTTCATCCCGTGGACATTCGCCGGACCGGAGCCGCGCGCGGCGCATCCTGTCCACCGGCCTGTGCCTGGCGGCCGTGGCCGGCTTCGCCGCGGCGGCGGACGCGGCGCCGGCGCGGCGCGCCCCCCACGGCCAGTCGCAGCCGCCCGCCACGCAGCAGGCGGGACCACGCGGCGAAGTGTTCCTGAACGGACGCTGGGTGAGCGACGCATGGTGCGACGCCACCGTGCCGGGCCCGAACGGCGGGCCGGCCGGCCCCGGACGCAGCCTGTGCGACGCCAGCACGCCGCGGCGGTGAGCCCCGCGGCCTGGCCGCGCCGGCCGCCGCATGACGTCGCATGACGCAAGGTCATGTAGCGCGGCGCACATGACCGGACCGCGCCGCCGTTTTTCACGCCATGGACACGAATTGCGCGCATCTTGCGCGCCGTCCTGGCGAATCCCCATGTTACGTCAGGCAGGCTGCGGAAAGGCGACGCCCTTTCCGCACGCACATGCACGCTTCACGAACATGTTGATCTGGTAGATCCGTATTGTATCTGGAGTCCAGCGCCATAACGGCGCGCATCAGGGGTCTCGATACATCATGAAGAAGCTGTTCCTCTCAGCGTCGGCCGCCGCCGTCATGATGGCGTCCGCCGCCGTCGCCGCTGACCTGCCGTCGCGCAAGCAGGCTCCGGCCGCTCCCGCTCCGGCTCCCACGTTCAACTGGAGCGGCTTCTACGCCGGTCTCAACGCCGGCGCCGCATGGACCAACAGGCATGGCGGCCAGGCGGCGTTCGCCGCCAGGCCGGACTTTGGCGACGCGCCGGTCCAGGCCGCCGTCGACGCGGTGGCCAGGGAGGCGAAGACCGGTTTCACCGGCGGCGCCCAGATCGGCTACACGCACCAGTTCGGCCAGTTCGTGCTCGGCGGCGAGCTCGACTACAACTGGACCAATTCCGGCCGCTCGGCGGCGTTTGGCGCCGGCCTGTCGGTGACCGAGCCGTTCTTCGGCTCCGAGGTGCGGCAGACCTACGGCGCGGCCGGCGCGGCCCGCTCGAAGCTGACCTCGTTCGGCACGCTGCGCGCCCGCCTCGGCGTGCTGGCGACGCCGCAGTTCCTGCTCTACGCCACCGGCGGCGCGGCGGCCGGCCAGATCCGCAACTCGGCCGCATTCGACGCCTGGGCGGACATCGACATTGACGGCGTTCACGTCGACCGGGCGGAAATGTCCGCCGCGGCGCGCAAGACCAGGACCCGCTGGGGCTGGACGCTGGGCGGCGGCGCCGAATACGCCGTCACGCCCAACTGGTCGGTCAAGGCCGAGTATCTCTATGTGGACCTCGGCGACCACAACCATGTCATCGCCACCGCGGCGAACGACGGCGTCGACGCCGCCATCCGGCAGAAGCACCGGATGCATGTGGTCCGCGCCGGCCTCAACTACCGCTTCTGACCGTCCCGGACGGATGGTCCCGTCACGCCCGGCCATGCGCCGGGCGTTTTTTGTCGGCGCCATGCGCCGGCCTGCGCCCGCTTCAGGCCGCCTTGCGCGCCGGCGCGGGGCGTGGAACCCTCCGCGCATCGCGCAACAAGAACAGGGGGCGCGCAGGCGCCCGTTCAGGGAGAAACATCATGACCGTCAACCGCCAGGTGATCATGGCCTCACGTCCGGTGGGCGAGCCGAAACCGTCCGACTTCGCCGTGGTCGAGAAGCCGGTCCCGCAGCCCGGCCCCGGCCAGGTTCTGGTGAAAACCCTCTGGCTGTCGCTGGATCCCTACATGCGCGGGCGCATGAGCGCGGCGAAATCCTACGCCCGCAGCCTGGAACCAGGCGACGTCATCGTCGGCGGCACGGTTGGCGAGGTGGTCGCCTCGCAGAACGGCTCTTTCCGCCCTGGCGACATCGTGCTCGGCTACGCCGGCTGGCAGGCCTACGGCCTCAGCGACGGCTCCGACCTGCGCAAGATCGACGTCTCCTCCATCCCCATGCAGCGTTATCTCGGCGTGCTCGGCATGCCGGGCATGACCGCCTACACCGGCCTGCTGAACATCGGCCAGCCGAAGGCGGGCGAGACGGTGGTGGTGGCCGCCGCCACCGGCGCGGTGGGCGCGGTGGTCGGCCAGATCGCGAAGATCAGGGGCGCGCGCGCCGTGGGCATCGCGGGCGGAGCGGAGAAATGCCGCTTCCTGCTGGAAGAGCTGGGCTTCGACGCCGCCGTGGACCACCGCGATCCGGACATGCCCGCCCGGCTGAAAGAGGCCTGCCCCAACGGCATTGACGTGTATTTCGAGAATGTCGGCGGCGCGGTGTGGAACGCGGTGTTTCCGCTGCTCAATGATTTCAGCCGCATTCCGCTGTGCGGGCTCATCGCCCATTACAATGACACCGAGGCCCCGCCCGGCCCGGACCGTCTGCCGGGCTTCATGCGCCAGGCGCTGACGAAACGCATTACGCTGCGCGGCTTCATCGTCTCCGACTTCAGCGCCGACGCGCCGGCGTTCGAGCGCGACATGAGCCAGTGGCTGCGCGAGGGCCGGATCCGCTACCGCGAGGACATCGTGGAGGGGCTGGAGAACGCGCCGGAGGCGTTCATCGGCCTGCTGCGCGGCCGCAACTTCGGCAAGCTGCTGGTGAAGGTGGCGTAAGCGCGGGCGGCGGGCGGGCGCGCCCCGCCCGCTCACGCCATGGCGCGCATGAAGCCTTCCACGCCCGAGAAGATGAACTGCACGGCGATGCAGGCCAGCAGGAAGCCCATGATCTTGGTGATGGCCTGGATGCCGTGATCGCCAAGAAAGCGCGACAGCCACCCCGCCGACAGCAGCGTCGCCCACGACAGCAGGCAGGTGATGGCGACGCCCAGCAGCACCACCAGGTGGCCGGACAGCTGCTGGCCGGACGGAATGTCCGCCCCCAGGGTCATCACCAGGGCGATGGAGCCGGGCCCCGCCAGCGTCGGCATGGCCAGCGGGGTGAACGACACGTCCACTTGGGCGCGGCGGATGTCCTCGGCGCCGCCGCGCACCGTGTCCGCCTCGGCGTCGCCGGAAAACAGCATGCGGAAGGCCAGAACCAGCACGATCAGCCCGCCCGCCACCCGGATGCCCGGCAGCGAAATGCCGAAGGCGTCGATGATGGCGTTGCCCAGCAGCAGGAAGCCGGAGAGGATCGCCATTGAGTAAAGCGCCGCCCGCGCCGCCTGCTGGCGGCGGAAGCCCTCCGGCGCGTTGCGGGTGAGGCTGAGAAACAGCGGCGCCGCCGCCACCGGATTGACGATGGGCGCCAGGCTGGCCACCACCAGCGCCACCTGCTGCGCCGCCTGGGCCGGATCCATCAGGGCGCTCCTCCGGCCGCGCCGGCGGCGGCGCCGGCGACGAGCCCGCCCTGCCCGTCAGCGGCGGCGGGCGCGTCTTCAGCGGCCACGGCGGCGCGACGCTCCAGACGCCACACGATGAGCGACAGCGCCGCCACCGGCAAGCCGACCAGCGCCGTGAGCGTGAAGAAGGCGGGATAGCCCAGCGCCTCCGCCAGCCAGCCGGAGACGCCGCCGACGAACTTGCCCGGCAGCGCGTACAGCGAGCTCAGCAGCGCGTACTGCGTGGCCGCCATGGCCGGAGAGGTCAGGCCCGACATGTAGGCGATCAGCGTCGAGCCGGCGAAACCGCTGGCGAAATTGTCGAGACTGATGGCCAGCACCAGCAGCGTCAGGTCATGCCCCTGCGTCGCCAGCAGCGCGAACATCAGGTTTGAGGCGGCCGCCGCCACGCCGCCGAACACCAGGCACGGCATCACGCTGAAGCGCGCCGAGGCGACGCCGCCGGCGAAGGCGCCGAGAATGCCCACCCACACGCCGAACACCTTGGACACGCTGGCGATCTCCGACTTGGTGAAGCCGGCGTCGATATAGAGCGGGTTGGCCATGACGCCGGCGACGAAATCCGGCAGACGGTAAATGGCGATCAGGGCAAGAATAAAGACGAGGGCGACGCCCTTGCGCGCGGCGAGATCGGTCAGGGGGGCGATGATCGCCTCCCGCGCGCTCGCGGCCCAGCCCCGGCGCGCCGCCGCCAGCGGCGGCGCCTCCGCCACCCGCGGCGCCAGCAGCGTCGCGCCCATGCCCACCAGCATCAGCGCCGCCATGGCGAAATAGGCCGCGCGCCAGTGGACGAAATCGGCGACATAGAGCGCGCCCGCGCCCGAGCACAGCAGCGCCAGCCGGTAGCCCAGCTGGTACACCGCCGCCAGCATGGCCTGCTCGTCGCGACCGGCCGCGTTGATGCGCCAGCCGTCCACGGCCACGTCCTGGGTGGCGCTGGCGAAGGCGGTGACGAGCGCGCAGGCCACCAGCCCGGCCAGCGACCGCGACGGATCGGACAGCGCCACGCCGCACAGGCCCGCCGCCACCACAAGCTGCGACAGCAGCAGCCACGCGCGCCGCCGCCCCAGCCAGCGCCCCAGCAGCGGCGGATCCAGCCGGTCCACCGCCGGCGCCCACAGGAACTTGAAGGAATAGGCCAGCGCCACCCAGCTGAGCATGCCGATGCTGGCCAGCGCGATCCCCGCCTCGCGCAGCCACGCCGACAGCGTGCCGAACACCAGCAGGAAGGGCAGCCCGGAGCTGAAGCCGAAGGCCAGCATCAGCAGGTGACGCCGGTCGGCGAGCGAGCGGAAGATGGCGGCGTATTTTTCGCGAATCGCAGGCATGACGGAATTCTGACGCCCCGGACGGCGGCGATCGCCTCCCGGGCGGGGAGGCGGCGCCTGACGAAACCAGCCCCCCGGTTTACGCCCGGGGGGTAAAGGAGGCGTAGCCGCCCGCAGGACGGAGCGCCCGGCCGCCTGGCCGCCGGCGAGCGTTCCGGCCGCGGACATGGCATGATCCGCCGGACGCCACCCCCTCCCCCCCGCGGGGAGCCAACCGCCAGGAAAGGCCGCGCCATGACCGGGCAATCCGCCTTCGACGTCATTGTGTATCACAATCCGCGCTGCGGAACCTCACGCACCGTGCTGGAGCTGGCGCGCAACGCCGGCGTGGAGCCGCATGTCATCGAATATCTGAAAACGCCGCCCACCCGGGCGATGCTGGCGCAGCTCGCCCGCCGGGCGGGCTCGGCGCGGGCGCTGCTGCGCGGGAAGGAGCCGCTGTGCGCCAGCCTCGGCCTGCTGGATCCGGCCTGCGACGACGGCGCCGTCCTCGACGCCATCGCCGCCCATCCCGAACTGCTGAACCGGCCGGTGGTGGTCTCGCCGCTGGGGGTTAAGGCCTGCCGCCCGGCCAGCCTCGTGCTGTCGCTGCTGCCGCCGCAGCAGGGCGAGTTCATCGCCGAAGACGGGGAGCGGCTGGTGGACGAGGCGGGACGGCCGGTGCGCTCCGCCTGAGGCGCGCGCCGGCGCCAGAATGCGCCGGCGTCAGGACAGGCGTGGATGGCGCCGTCATGCCATGCGCGGGGCGCATGTCAGTCTGTCCGCCATCCTATTGCCATGCGCGCAATTCTTTCACAGAAGGTGGCCGCCGCCTGAGGCGACCCGTCCCGCCGCGCCCTGTCCGTGCGGGCGGCTTCCACAGCCGCCATGCGCCTTCCGTCGCGCCTGGCCTCCGGAGACTGTCATCTTGCGTCTCACCCCTGAGGTCGTTGCGCTGGGCATATCCCAGATCATTGGCTACGGCACGCTCTACTACAGTTTCGGCGTGCTGGCGCCGCAGATGTCCCGTGATTTCGGCTGGAGCCTGGAGTGGGTGTTCGGAGCCCTTTCCGCCGCCCTGCTGGTCAGCGGCTTCGTCTCGCCGGTAGCGGGGCGGTGGATCGACCGGCTGGGCGCCGGGCGCATCATGACCATGGGCTCCCTCGCCGCCGCGGCCTCGCTGGTCGCCTGCGCCATGGCGCCCTCCGGCATGGCGTTCGCGCCGGCGCTCACCGCCATGGAGGCGGCCTCGACCCTGGTGCAGTACGGCGCCGCCTTTTCGCTGCTGGTGCAGCGCACGCCGGCCACCGCCCAGCGCGACATCGTCTATCTCACGCTGTTCGCCGGCTTCGCCTCCACCATTTTCTGGCCGCTCACCGCCTGGCTGAACGGCTTTTTCGACTGGCGGCGCATTTATGTGGGCTACGCCGCCATGCACGTGCTGGTCTGCCTGCCGCTGCACGCATGGCTGGCGCGCCGGCCGCCGCGCCCGCAGGAGGCCCGGCCGGAAGCCCCCGCCGCCGGCGGCCCCGCCGCCAGCCGCAGCGGCGACCTCGCGCCGGAAGACCGCCGCGCCGGCTTCGTGCTGATGACCGTGGCCTTCGCGCTGGTAAGCTTCATCCTCTCGGCCATCCTCATGCACATGATGCCGATGCTGGACACGCTCGGCCTCGGCGCGGTGGCGGTGGCGGTGAGCGCCTCCTTCGGCCCCTCACAGGTGATCAGCCGCATCCTGAACATCATGTTCGCCCGCGACATGGCGCAGACGCACCTGTCCACCATCGCCGCGGCGGCGCTCGCCCTGGGGCTGGTGGTGCTGGCCTGCACCGCCCCGTCGTTTTACGGGGCGGTGGCGTTCGCCGCGGTGTTCGGCGTCGGCAGCGGCCTGTTCAGCATCGTCAGCGGCACCCTGCCGCTGGAGCTGCTGGGCCGCGACGGCTACGGCGCGCTGCAGGGCCGGCTGATGTCGGCGCGGCTGATCGTCGGCGCCGCCGCCCCCTTCGCCTTCGCGTGGATGATGCAGCAGCTGGGCGCGATCGCCGCGCTGCTGGTCACCAGCCTCACGGGCGTCGTCGCCGTCGGCTGCCTCGTGCAGACGGCGCGCCTGCGCGCCCGCGGCCGGCGCGGCGCGTAAGGCGCCGTCACGCCGGGCGGCGCACGCCCGGCAGCACGTAACGGCGCTCCACCCGCCGGGCGACGGCGACGATCGCCGCCACCAGCAGGATGTAGACGAAGCCGGCCACCAGATAGGCGTCGAGGAAGCGGAAGGTGCGCACCGCCAGATCCTGCATCTGGGCGAAGAACTCGACGTACTGGATCAGGAAGGCGATCGAGCTGTCCTTGACGTTGAGAATCACCTGGTTGGTCAGCGCCGGCAGCGACAGCCGCAGCGACTGGGGCAGGATGATCAGGCGGAAACGCTGCAGCGCGCTGAACCCCTGGGCGCGCGCCGCCTCCAGCTCGGCGGGATCAAGGCCACGATAGGCCACCGCCAGATAGCGCGCGTTATAGGCCGCCACGTTCATGGTGAAGCCGGTCACCGCCACGGTGAACGGCGACAGCTTCAGCCCCCACTGCGGCAGGCCGTAATACATCAGGAACAGCAGCACGATCAGCGGCGTGCCGATGAAAAACGACACATAGGCGTCCACCAGCCAGCGCTGCACGCGCCCGCCGCCAAGACCGAGAAAGAACACCAGCACGCCGCCCAGCAGGCCGGTGACGCTGACCGTGGCCGCCAGCAGCAGCGTGCGCCCCAGCGCGTCCGCCACCTGCGGCCAGTATTCCCACATTGTGGCGAGGAAGGCGCCCATGGGCTCAGGCCTCCGCCGCCGGGCCGGAGGCCTGCTCCGGCGCGGGCGTGTGGCGCTGCTCCTGGTGGAAGAAGGCCCGGATGCGCGGGTCGGCGTTGGGGCCGAACAGCTCCTCCGGCTCGCCTTCGGCGTAGATCCGCCCCTGGTCGAGGAACAGCACCCGGCCGCCGGCGCTGCGGGCAAGGTAGAGGTCGTGCGTCACGCACAGCATGGAGACGCGCTCCCCGCGCAGCCGGTGCAGGATGTTCACCACCTCCCGCGCCATCAGCGGATCGAGCGCCGAGGTGGGCTCGTCGAAAAACAGCACCGCCGGATCCATGGCCAGCGCCCGGGCGATGGCCACGCGCTGCTTCTGGCCGCCGGAGAGCTGGGCCGGATATTTGGACTCATGGGCGGCCATGTCCATGCGCTGCAGCTCGCGGCGGGCGCGCTCGTCCGCCGCCGCCTGCGGCATGCCCTTGAGGTGGCGCAGCGCCAGGGTGACGTTCTGCAGCGCGGTGAGATGGCGGTAGAGGGCGAAGTTCTGGAACACGAAGCCGATGCGCTGGCGCAGCGCCCGCTCGTCCACGCCCGGCCCAAGAATGTCGCGCCCCTCGAAGATCGCCTGGCCGCCGGTGGCCTTCTCCAGCCGGTTGAGGCAGCGCAGCAGCGTCGACTTGCCCGAGCCCGACGGCCCCATGATCACCTTCAGCTCGCCCTCGGCCAGGTCAAAGCTCACCCCGTCCAGCACCGTGCGGCCCTCATAGGCGATCTTCAGGTCACGGACCGACAGCAGCGTCATGGCGCCCTCACTGCGCGGCGAGGCCGGGGATGCGGCCGCGCTTCTCCAGCGCCCACACCCCCGCCACCAGCACGCGGTAAATCAGGAAATAGATCACGCCGACGGCGGCGTAGATCTCCACGCCGCGCAGCGTCGTCGCCGAAAGCGCCATCGCCTCCTTCATCACGTCGGGAATGCCGACGGTGTAGGCGAAGGGCGAGTACTTCAGCACGGTGGTGAATTCGTTGATCATGCCCGGCACGGCGAAGCGCAGCATCTGCGGCAGCTCCACCAGGCGCAGCACCTGCAGGCGGGAGAAGCCCATGGCCTCCGCCGCCTGGATCTCGCTCTCGTCCACGGCGTCAAAGGCGGCGCGGAACACCTCCGCCAGATAGGCCCCGGCGATGACGCCGAGGCTCATCATCATCGCCAGCAGCGGCGGCGCGCGAAAGCCGACGCCGGGCAGGCCGAAAAAGACGATGAACAGCAGCACCAGCACCGGAACGGCGCGGAACACGAAGGTGAACGCGTCCAGCAGCAGCGCGCCGGCGCGGCCGCACAGGCGCCGCGCCATGGCCGCCGCAAGGCCAATGACCACGCCGGTGAGCGAACACAGCACCGTCACCAGCGCCGTGTAGCCGACGCCCTGCGCGAGCTGCAGGAAAATCTCGGCGAAGCTCATGCGCTGGCTCCTGCGGCCGCGCGCCCGCCGCGGCGCGGCCGGCGGCCGGCCGCGAACGGAGGCCCGGAACGGTCGCTTACTTCAGCCACTTGTCGATGATCGCCTGACGCTCTTCCGGCTTCAGCTCCTGCGTCAGGTATTTGTCGACGTCCTCGCGCAGCTTGCTGCCCTTGGGGAAGGCGAAGCCGAAGCGGTCGAAGCCGGTGAAGACATAAGCATCCTGGATGGGCATGGTCTTGCGGTAGACCGAGGCGACGGTGCCGTCCAGGAAGGCGAGGTCGAGATTGCCGTTCTGCAGGTCGGCCAGCACCTCGTTGTAGGACGGGTAGAGCTTCACCTTGTCCAGGCTGTAGAGGCCCCTGGGCTCCAGCTCCTTCCGGATGAAGTCGCTGTAGGCCATGCCGCGCGGATAGCCGATGCTGTATTTCTTCAGGTCCCCGAGGCTGTCCAGCCTGATGTTGCGGTCCTTCAGGCTCACCAGGTTCCAGGTGTTGTCCATGTAAGGAACCGAGAAATCCATCACTTCCTTGCGCTGGTCGGTGATGGAGATGCCGGAGAAGGCGATGTCGGCCTGGCCGCTGACCACGGCGCCGAGCATGCCCTGCCAGTCATAGGGCGTGAGCCTGATGGTGCAGCCGCGCGCCTTGCAGTAGCCCTCGATCAGCTCGAGATCGAGGCCCACGGTCTTGCCCTTGTCGTCGTAGAGATTCGGCGGCGAGGCGGGCGTCACTGCAGCCCGGATTTCTTTTTTCTGTTTTTCTTCGGCAGGAGAACAGGCTGCAAGAACGGCGAGACAGATGCCCGCCAGAGCGGTGACGAAACGCATGGATTGCCGCCTCCAGGGCGCGCTGCGGCCCAGCCATTCCAGGGTATTGCTGAACGGTAACACCGGGTCCGTACGCCGGCAAGACAAGGATCAGGCCGTCGCCCCGGCGCCGCGCCCTCCGCCACCCCCCAATGGCGGAAACACGCGGCGCCGGGGACGCTGGCCCGGCCGGGGTCAGTTCACGTTGCGGGTATAGCCGGC
This sequence comes from Camelimonas abortus, assembly GCF_042432745.1. Classification (NCBI taxonomy): domain Bacteria; kingdom Pseudomonadati; phylum Pseudomonadota; class Alphaproteobacteria; order Hyphomicrobiales; family Chelatococcaceae; genus Camelimonas; species Camelimonas abortus. Next base: position 2,047,716 of record NZ_JBHLWR010000006.1, read on the forward strand.
CCAGTAAGGCTCGCGCAGGGTGCGGCGCAGGATCTTGCCGGAGGCGTTGCGCGGCAGCATGTCGATGAAGTCGATCGACTTGGGCGCCTTGAACGCGGCGATGCGCGTGCGCACGAAGGCGATCAGCTCCTCCTCCGTCACGTTCTGGCCAGGACGCAGCGCCACGACGCCCTTCACCTCCTCGCCCCATTTCTCCGACGGAACGCCGATCACCGCCGCCTCCGCCACCGCCGGGTGGCTGCACAGCGCGTTCTCAACCTCCGCCGGATACACGTTCTCGCCGCCGGAGATGATCATGTCCTTCATGCGGTCATGGACGTAGACGTAGCCGTCCTCATCCATGTAGCCGACGTCGCCGGAGCGGAACCAGCCGTCGGAGGTGAAGGCCGCGGCCGTCGCCTCGGGCAGGTTGTAGTAACCGATCATGTTGGACGGCGACCTGATGGCGATCTCGCCGATTTCGCCCGGCGGCAGGCGGGCGCCCTGCTCGTCGAGGATGGCGATCTCCACGCCCGGCAGCGGCTTGCCGGCGGAGCGCATGCGCGGCGTCTCCTCCACGGTGTGGTCTTCCGGCGGCAGCACGGTGACGGTGCCGGTAGTCTCGGTGAGACCATAGGCCTGCACGAAACCGCACCTGAACACCTCCATGCACTCCCTGAGCAGGGCGTGCGGAATGGGGCTGGCGCCGTAGGAGATGGTGCGCAGGCGGCTGTAGTCGATCTGGCGGGCGCGCGGCTGGCGCACGATGAACTGCAGCGCCGCAGGCACGAGGAAAAACTTGTTGACGCCCTCGTGCTCGATCAGGTCGAGCACCTGCATGGGGTCGAACTCGCGGGTGATGACCGCCTTGACGCCGTAATACAGCACCCAGATGCCGAAGCCGGTGCCGCCGATGTGGCCGTTGGGCATGGCGATGAGGCCGATGTCGTCGTCATACCAGTGCATCCACTCATCTTCCGAATCGTCCTGCAGGCGGCGCATGATGAGGAAGTTGTCGTGGGTGAGCATGGCGCCCTTCGGGCGGCCCGTGGTGCCGGAGGTGTAGAGCTGCAGGAAGGGCTCGCTGGAGGCGCTTTCGCGATGGGGATCCGTATCGGGCTGGGCCTCGCGCCAGGCAGTCAGGTCCGGCCACTCCGGATTGCCGCCCTCCATGGCGATCACCTGCTTCAGGCCGGGGCACTGCGCCTGCACCTGCCGGCCGAGATCGATGAACTCGGGGCCGACGAACAGCAGCTTCGCGCCGGAATCCTGCACGATGTAGGACACTTCCGGCGGCGCCAGGCGCCACACCACCGGCACGATGATGACGCCCGCCTTCATGCAGGCGAAGACAAGCTCGAAGTAATAGTCTGAATTCTTGCCGACATGGGCCACGCGGTCGCCCGGCTGCAGGCCGGCGGCGATGATCGCGTTGGCGATCTGGTTGACGCGCCGGTCGCGTTCGGCGTGGGTGGTGAGGCGCCCCTCGAACTGGGTGGCGATCCTGTCGCCCTGCCGCTGCGCGTGAATGCGCGGAATGTCGGCAAGGGTCCGGACGTCAGTATCGAGCCTGATCTGCTGCATGTCTTCCTCGGGCTGGTTTCCTCTGGCCTTGTCCGGGGGCGGTCCGCTTGCGCCCGCCAGGGCCGGAACGCATCCGTCCGGCGCGGCCCCGCGGGGCCGGCCGGAACGGCGGAGACGGCGGCCGGCCACGGGCCGGCCCGGCCGTCGCGGTCAGTTACGGGCGCTGATCACGTCCCCGACCGGAACCCAGTCGTCGCCTTCGAAGCGCATCAGCTGCAGCTCGCGGATCGGCGCGTAGTTGTCGGGATTGTTCTCGTACTTCACGCCCGGACGCAGGCCCGGAACCTTCACGTCCTTCAGGTTGGTGGCGATGCGCAGGATGTTCTCGCGGGTGAGGTTGTCGCCCGCCTCGCGCAGCACGTGGGCCATCACGTGCGACAGCATCCACATGGTGAAGCCGATCTCGTTGGTGATGTCCTCATTGGGCAGGTACTTCGCCATGAACGCCTTGTAGGCCTTCACGTCCGGATCGTCGGCCCAGCGCGGGCTGGTGATCTGCTTCATGGCGATGGCGGTCATCAGGCCCTGCACGTTCTCCAGGCCCGCGGCGTTGAGATAGACGCGGCCGGCGGAGGGGCTGCAGATGAAGTGCACCGGCTTCCACTTGAGCTCGGCCATCTTCTTCAGCGACTGCGACGTCGCCTTGCCGAGGGTGATGTTGACGAACACCTCGGCGCCGGTGTCGCGGGCGGCGAGAATCTGGCTGTCGATGGTCGGATCGGTGAGCTCGTAGGTGAGCTCCTTGACGATCATGCTGTCAGCCTTGTCGCCGAGGCCGATCTTGAGCCCGCGCAGGTAGTCGCGGCCGAAATCGTCGTTGAGATAGAGCACGACGATTTTCTTGTCCGGCATCTCCCTGGCCAGATACTTGCCGTAAACCGTCGCCTCGTCGACATAGCTGATGGTGCTCGGCGTGGTCCACGGATAGACCTTGGGCTGGTTGAACTTGGCCGCGCCGGTGGAGACCATCAGCTGCGGGATCTTCTTCTGGTTCAGGTAACGCTGCACCGCCGACTGGGCCGCGGTGCCGACGCTGGCGAAGGTGAGCAGCACGCCATCCTGCTCCACCAGCTTGCGGGTCTGCTCCACGGTCTTGGGCGGCGAGAAGGCGTCGTCGAGCGAGATAAAGGTGATCTTGCGGCCGTTGATGCCCCCCTGCTCCTCATTGAGCATGCGGAAGAAGGCCTGCTCCACCCGGCCCTGGATGCCGTGGGCGGAGAGCGGGCCGCTGTAAGGCACCGTGTTGCCGATGCGGATCTCCGTGTCGCTGGCGCCCTCGTCGTATTTCTTCCCGGCGTGGGCGACGCCAGCGGCCACAAGCAGCGCAGCCGCCGCAATGGCGGAGCGGATCAACTTCATGTGCTTCCTCCCTGGTCCTGACGGACCCTGTGACTGTCGACGCGTTCTTTCGGCGTCTGTCCCGCGCCGTCACGGGCCAGGGCCCGCGACGGCGAAATCCGTGGCCGCCGTCCCCGGCGGCGGGCGGCGCGCCCGTCCGGCGCGCAGCGCAGCGTCAGACCCGGCCCGCGACCGGCCGCGAGACGCGGCGTGATTCGCTCCCGGGCGCAGCCGACGGCGCGCCCGTGCGCAGGCCGGCGACGCACCGCCTGCGCGCGCGGCAGGCGCGCATGACGCGCGTGCGCGCGGAACGGCGGCGCCCGACGTCACGGGCGCGGAACGGACACGGGCGCGGAACGGAGCGGCGGAAATCCTGACGATGCGGCGTCCGGGGCTGGCGCCGGCGGCGGGCAGGCGCCACGGCGCCGACGCCCCGGCCAGCCCGCCAGAACCGCTCCTGAAAGGCCTTGCCTTTTGCTTCGCGCGTGATTGTGTGTGCATCAACCCGGCTGCGCCTATCATCTGATAGGTTTATGCTAGATTGATCCGCGCGCAAACTCAATCTCGAAATAACATATTACGCCATGACTTCAGCCGGCAGTCACCGTTCCGGCGCCGCCCCGGGCGCCGAAAGTCACGCCCCGGGCGCCGATACGGCCGCGAACACGCGCGCCCGCATCCTGGCTGCGGGCATGCGCTGCTTCGCGCGGCGCGGCTACGCCGGCGCCACCACGCGGCTGATCGCGGCGGAGGCGGGCTGCACGCTGCCGGTGATCGCCTATCACTTCGGCAACAAGCAGGGGCTGTACCAGGCCTGCGCGGAGGAGGTGCTGGAGCGCTACCGCCAGCACATGCTGGAACTGGCCACCGACGCATGGACGGAGGCGCGCCGCGGCCGGCTGGACGCGGGCGCGGCGCGCGCGCTGCTGGTGCGGGTGCTGCACGGCCTCGTCGACACGCTGGGCTCGGAGGAAGAGGAGCAGCTGCACACCGGCTTCATCATGCGCGAGCTCAACGAGCCAGGACCCGCGTATGAATTCCTGCTGCGGGAGCTGTGGCGGCCAGGCTCGCTGCTGGTGGCGGACCTGCTGGCCATCGCCGGCGGCCGCGCCCGCGCCGGCGCGCGCGAGAAGGCCGCGGCGATGATGCTGATCTCCTCGCTCACCGCCTTCTCCCATCAGGCGGCGATCTCGCTCCGCATCATGAAATGGCGGGCGCTGGGCCTGGATCACCGCGCCCTGCTCAAGCAGATCCTGACGGAAATGGTGGAGGGCCTGCTGGCCGCGGCGCCGGCGGAGGACGCGCCCCTGCCGGCGCAGGACGGCGGCTGACCGCGGTCGGCCGTGCGCCGGGCGCCCCGGAGGGGGCTCCCCGGCGCCGGCCGCCGGCGATGGCGTCAGCCGCGGCTGATGCTGATGATGTCGCCGAACAGCTCCCAGGACTCGCCCCTGAACCGAATCATCTGCATCTGCTTTACCGGCGCGTAGTCGGTGGGGCTGGTGTTCAGCGCCACGCCCGGCAGCAGGCCGCGCACGCGCATGTCCTTCAGGCTGGCGGCCTGGCGCATCACGTTCTCGCGGGTCAGGTCGTCGCCGCAGTTCTCCAGCACCTTCTGCAGCGCCTGTGCGAGGATGTAGGAATAGAGGTGGCCGGCGTTGCCGGTGTCGGCGCCCGGCATGTACTTCGCCATGAAGGCCCGCCACGCGATCATGTCCGGATGGTCGCGCCACGCCGGATCGTCCGGCGACATCATGTAGGTGGCGCTGATCACGCCCTGGGCGTTCTCGAGGCCGGCCGGACGCAGCACCATCGAGGTGGACGAGGCGGAGGTGCACAGCAGGTGCATCGGCTTCCAGTTCAGGTCCGCCAGCTTGCGGATGGTCTGGGCGCCGAACTTGGGCGTGGAGAAGCTGAGCAGCGTATCGGCGCCGGTGGCCATCAGGCGCAGCACCTGGGAGTCGACGGTGGCGTCGGCCACGTCATAGGAGACCTCGCCCACCACCAGTTTCTGGTAGTCGGCGCCGAAGGCGTCGCGCAGGCCGTGCAGGTAGTCCTTGCCGAAGTCGTCGTTCTGGTAGAGCACGGCGACCTTCGCGTCCGGCTTCTCCTTGCGGATGAACTGGGCGTAGATGGCGGCCTCGTCGCGGGTGTTGGTCTGGAAGCCCATGGTCCACGGGAAACGCGCCGGATCATTGAACTTGGACGCGCCCGAAGCCACGAACAGCTGCGGCACCTTCTTCGCGTTGAGATAGCGCTGGATGGCGGTGTTGGAGGGGCTGCCGAAGGTGTTGAACATCAGCAGCACCTCGTCGTTCTCCACCAGCTTGCGCGTCTGCTCCACGGCCTTGGGCGGGCTGTAGGCGTCGTCATAGCTGATGAAGGTGACCTTGCGGCCGTTGACGCCCCCCTGCTCCTCGTTGAGCATGCGGAAATAGGCGGCGTGGGTGAGGCCCATGACGCTGAACGCCGACGCCGGACCGCTGTAGGGGCAGGTGTTGCCGATGCGGATCTCCGTGTCGGACGCCCCCGGGCCATACTGTTTGCCGGCGGCCCTGGCTGGCGCGGCCATGGCGACGGCGGCGCCGGCGACGCCTGCAAGCATCGCGCGGCGGGTCATGGTGTTACCGGACATTTTTCCCTCTGGTTCCTGTTTTTCTGCACGACGCAGCCGGGACCGCGGGAGGCGGCCCCGGCTGCAGGTTCGGTACGTCCGCCGGACGCCGCCATCGGCGGCCGCCGGCCGGAGCGTATGGCACGCGGACGGGCTCCGCCCGCTTGTTCCGCGTGAATTCCGGTTCAGGAGCGGCCGCGCGCCACTGGCCGCCCCCTGACGCGCGGCAGGGCTCAGTCGGGCCCGATCACCTCGCCGACGCGCTCCCAGTTGTCGCCCTTGAAGCGCAGGATCTGCATCTTCTTGATGGGCGCGTGGTCGGTCGGCGAGGTGTTCATGACGATGCCGGGCATGAAGCCCTTGAGGCGCACGTTCTTCAGGCTCTCGGCCTGGCGCATGACGTTCTCGCGCGTGAGGTTGTCGCCGGCCATCTCCAGCACCTTGTGCATCGCCTGGGCGACGATGTAGCCGTAGATGTGGCCGGTGTTGGTGAGGTCCGCGCCCGGCATGTATTTCTCCATGAAGGCGCGCCACTCCTTCATGTCCTCGGTGTCCTTCCACGCCGGATCTTCGGCGTTCATCATGTAGGACGAGGTGATGATGCCCTGGGAGTTCTCAAGGCCCGCCGGCTTCATCACCATGGAGGCCGAGGCGCTGGCGGTGGCCACCACGTGCAGCGGCTTCCAGTTCAGCGAGGCCATCTTGCGGATGGTCTGGGCGGCGAATTTGGGCGTGGAGAAGCTGAACAGCGTGTCGGCGCCGGAGGCCATCAGCTTCAGCACGTGCGAATCCACCGTGGGCTCGGAGACGTCGTAAGGAACCTCGGCGACCACATACCTGCCGTAGTCGGCCCCCAGCGCCGCCTTCACGCCTTCCAGATAGTCTTTGCCGAAGTCGTCGTTCTGGTAGAGGATGCCGATCTTCGCGTCCGGCTTCTCCTTGCGGATATAGGCGACGTAAACCGCGGCCTCGTCACGGGTGTTGGGCTGGAAGCCCATGGTCCACGGATAGTTCTTCGGATCGTTGAAGCGCGAGGCGCCGGTGGCCACGAACAGCTGCGGCACCTTCTTGCTGTTCAGGTAGCGCTGGATGGCGGCGTTGGCCGGGCTGCCGAAGGTGTTGAAGATGGCCAGCACCTCATCCTGCTCCACCAGCTTGCGCGTCTGCTCCACCGCCTTGGGCGGGCTGTAGGCGTCGTCATAGCTGAGCAGCGTGACCTTGCGGCCGTTGATGCCGCCGCGGTCATTGACCATGCGGAAATAGGCGACGCTGGTCTGGCCGAGCACGCCGTAGGACGAGGCTGGCCCGCTGTAGGGATAGGTGTTGCCGATCCGGATCTCGGTGTCGGACGCGCCCGGATCATATTTCTTTTCGCCGGCGAACGCCGGGGCGGCGCCCGCAAGGGCGGTGGCGGCGAGGGCGGCCATCATGGCGCGCCGGGTCAGCCTGTGCCTGGACATGTCTCCTCCAGAAATGCGTTTTCTTGTGTTCTGTCGCCAGACGGCGCCGGCGGCGCCGCATGTCGCGGGCCGTGAGCAGCCACGGCCGCGCGCTGATGACCAGAGGACGAAAGGCCGCGCCTTCGCCCCCTTGCCCGGGAGCGCGCCCCGCGCCGCCGGCTGTGTTCCCGGCCTCCCTGGCGCGCGGCGCGCCCAAACGACGTAACGTCATGCGTTGCGGGCCATCAGGCCGCCGTCCACAGGAATCACCGCGCCGGTGATGTAGGAAGCGGCCGGCAGGCACAGGCTCAGCGTGACGTGCGCCACTTCCTCCGGCTTGCCATAGCGGCGCAGCGCCGTGCGGATGCGGGCGTATTTCTGCTTGTCCGCCTCCGGGATCGCGGCGGTCATGCCGGTCTCGATCGGGCCCGGGCAGATGCAGTTGACGGTGATGCCCTGCTTGCCCAGCTCCACCGCCAGCGAGCGGGCGAAACCGGCCACGCCCGCCTTGGCGGCCGAATAGGCGCTGTGACCGGCGGTGGCGCCCAGCGCCTCGGTGGAGGCGATGAGCACGATGCGCGCCGCGTCCGACCTGCGCAGGTAAGGCAGCGCCGCCCGCACCAGCCGCTGCTGCGCCGTGAGCAGCACCGCGAGGCCCCGGGCCCAGCGGGCGTCATAGTCGGGCGAATCGATCGGCTCGTACACCGAGATGCCGGCGTTGCCGACCAGGACGTCGACGCCGCCGAAGTCGGCGGCCGCCTGGTTCACCACCCGCACGATGGCGTCGGCGTCGGCGACGTCGAGCGTATAGGCCTTCGCGTCGCCGCCGGCGGCGCGGATGCCGGCGGCCACCGCCTCCACGTCGTCGCCGCGGATGTCGGCCAGCGCCACGCGCGCGCCCTCGTCAGCGAAGACGCGGGCCGTGGCCGCGCCCATGCCGCTGGCGGCGCCGGTGACGATGACCACGCGGCCGCGCACGGAGCGGCTGAGTTTGAGATGTTCCTGGCTCATCGGGAGCTTCCCCCTGAAATCGCCGGCGCGCCGGCGGTTGTCTTTGGCGGCGGCCGGAAGCGCTCCGGCCGCCGCGCGGGCGCCCTTAGCGGGCGGGCATGTTGTTGTATTCCTGGATCTTGAGCTTGCCGAGCTGCGACATGTGCACGGCGTCCGGACCGTCGGCGATGCGCAGGTAGCGGTTCAGCGTGAAGAAGCGGGCGAGCGGCGTGTCGCCGCTCACGCCCATGCCGCCATGGGCCTGGATGGCGCGGTCGATCACCGTCTGGGCCATCTGCGGCGCGACGATCTTGATGGCGGCGATCAGGTCCTTCGCCACCTTGTTGCCGTAACGGTCCATGGCGTCGGCGGCCTTGAGCGTCAGCAGGCGCGCCATCTCGATCTCGCAGAACGAGCGGGCGACGTCCTGGCGGATCGAGCTCTGGTCGGCCAGCTTCCTGCCGAATGCGACGCGGTTCTCGACGCGCCGCGCCATGATCTCCAGGGCGCGCTGGGCCTGGCCGATGGAGCGCATGCAGTGGTGGATGCGGCCCGGGCCAAGGCGGCCCTGGGCGATCTCGAAGCCGCGGCCTTCGCCCAGGATCAGGTTCGCGGCCGGCACGCGCACGTTCTCGAAGCGCAGCTCCGCCTCGCCGCCCGGCGAATTCCACGAGCCGAACACCGTGGTGTGACGCACGATGGTGACGCCCGGCGTCCCCGGCGGCACGATGATCTGCGAGTGCTGGGTGTGGCGCGGGCCGTCAAAGCGCGACTTGCCCATGACGATGAACAGCTCGCAGCGCGGATGGAAGGCGCCGGAGATCCACCACTTGCGGCCGTTGAGCACGTATTCGTCGCCGTCGCGGATGATCGACAGCTCAAGATTGGTGGCGTCGGAGGAGGCCACCTGCGGCTCGGTCATCACATAGGCGGAGCGGATCTTGCCTTCCAGCAGCGGTTTCAGCCAGCGCTCCTGCTGCTCCGGCGTGCCGTACCTGGCCAGCACCTCCATGTTGCCGGTGTCCGGCGCGGAGCAGTTGAACACCTGGGACGACCACGGCACGCGGCCCATGATCTCGGCCAGCGGCGCGTACTCCAGGTTGGTGAGGCCGGGCGAGAACTCCCCGTATTCATGCGGCAGGAACAGGTTCCACAGCCCTTCCGCCTTCGCCTTCTCCTTCAGCTCCTCGAGGCCCGGCCACTCCTTCCACATGTTGGCCGGGTCGCTCACCCAGTCATAATAGGCCTGCTCATTGGGATAGATGTGGGCGTCCATGAACGCCTCGAGCCGGGCGATCAGCTGCTTCGTCTTTTCGGAATGCTCGAAATTCATGCGTTTCTCCCTGGGCGCAGAATGATCGGGGCGGAGCTTTCGTCCGGCGCCGGCGTGACGCGAAAGATCCGGGAAATGGCGTGCGCGGACGAAGGGAGCCCGGCGGCGCCGGCGCCCCTTCCGGAGGCGGAGCCGGTCAGATCCGGCGGTCGCGGCCCGCCCAGAACGGCTCGCGCAGCTTGCGCTTGAAGATCTTGCCGGAATCCTCGCGCGGGAGACTGTCGGCAAAGTCAATGCGCCTGGGCACCTTGTAGCCCGTCAGCGTCCTGCGCAGGGCGGCGCGCAGCCCGTCGGCCGAGAGCTGTGCCCCCGGAGCCGGCTGCACCACCGCCATGACGCTCTCGCCGAACTCCTCGTCGGGAATGCCGAACACGGCCGCGTCGGCCACGCCGGGCAGCTTCAGCAGCTCGGCCTCGATCTCGGCCGGATAGATGTTGGCGCCGCCGGAGATGATCATGTCGTTCTTGCGGTCGCACAGGTAGAGGTAGCCGTCAGCGTCGAAATAGCCGACGTCGCCGGGGGCCACGAGGCCGAAGCGCTCCATCTCCTTCCGCTTCTCCGGGGCGTTCTGGTAGGTGAAGTTGACGCCGGTCTCCGGCCCGCCGATCACCTCGCCCACGCCATAGGGCGGCATGTCGTTGCCATGCCCGTCAATGACGCGCACCCGTACGCCCGGCATCACCCGGCCGACGGAGCCGGGATGCTCCAGCCACTCCTGCGAGGAGATGTTGGTGACGTTGCCCATCTCGGTGGAGCCGTAATACTCCCAGATCACCGGCCCCCACCACTCGATCATGGCGCGCTTCACCTCCGGCGGGCACGGCGCGGCGGCGTGGGTGACGTATTGCAGCGACGACAGGTCGTACTTGCGCTTCACCTCATCGGGCAGCTGCAGCAGCCGCTTGAACATGATCGGCACCATGTTCAGGTGCGTGACGCGCTCCTTCTCGATGAGCCGCAGCAGGCCCTCCGGACTGAAGCGGGGCGTGACGATGACGTTTGCGCCCATGCGGATGGAGAAGGCCGAATGGGCGTTGGGCGCCGCGTGATAGACCGGGCCGATCACCGCGGTGGTGATGGAGTCCATCGGTTTTTTGCCGGCAAGGTGATCCGTGTATCCGTAGGACCAGCCGAGCATGGCGTTGGTGGCGGCCACCTGCTCCGGCGTCGGCTGCGGCCGGCGCACGCCCTTGGGCCGGCCGGTGGTGCCGGAGGTGTAGATGATGGAGCTGGGGGCGATCTCCGGCTCGCGGGCCAGCGGCTGCGCCTGCTCCACCAGCTCGCGCCAGATGAGTGCGCCCGGCGGCGGCGCCAAGGGAGCGATGTCATAGGCGGCGAGCACCTCCGGCGGCGTCTCCACCACCACCACCGTCACGTTCTCCGGAATGGCGGAGGCGACGGGGCCCAGCAGATCGGCGTGGATGAGCAGCACGCCCACCTCGCTGTCGCGCAGAAGATAGCCGGCTTCATCAGCGGTGTAATGCCAGTTCACGGGTATGGAATAGGCGCCGAGCATGCCGACGCCGAAGGCGGCCTCGAAATAGGCGAGCTCGTTGCGCAGGTAGAGCGCCACGCCGTCGCCCTTGCGCACGCCCAGCGCCTCCAGCGCCCCCGCCGCGCGCAGCGCGCGCTGGTGGAACTCCGCGCCGCTGAGGGTGCGGTCGCCGCTCTTGATCCAGCCCATCCCTGTCCTCCCCGCGCGCCGCGCCGGCGGCGCATGTCTGCCCTTCGCCCCGGCCGCCGGGCAGGCGGCCCGCCGGGCCTGACGTGACCGGCCCGCCTGCGCCGCGTCGCAGGCGCCGGAACACAGGCGGGCGACGGGCGCGGACGGCTGGCCCGCGACCGTTTATCCGGGTGGATAATGTTTTTGGCGCCCGGGAGTGTCAAGCAACGCCCGCCGAAGGGTACGGGGCGCAGCCCCTTTCCGCACGGCTTCCCGGAAACGTCGGAACAGGCGGTCCGGCGGGGCGGGCGGCGGCCGGCGCCGGGGCCATGCCGGCGCCCGACGCCGGCGCCTGACGTGCGCGCCTGACGTGTGCGCCTGACGTGGACGCCCGCCGCTCCGGCAGGACGCCCGGCATCCTGGAATTATTCGGAACAGCCGCAATCCTGCTGTCGCGGCATGGCCTTGCCGGACCTTAAAATCATTCAATAATACCTGTCTGGAATTATCATAAATCTGATGTTTTGCGAGATATCTGATTACGTTTGACTCAAAAAAGCGCGAAAATTATGACGAATGGGAACAAAGATTCGCACGCGCCCTTGGAATCATTTTAAAGACGTCTTTGCAGTCATTTCAGACAGGCCGCGCCGCCATGCGTCGCGCCACAGGACGACAGCGTGCCACGCCAGATGAACTGGCTGCGCTTCGGCGTGGCCGCCGGAACCCTGTTGCTGGCCGCCACGCCGGCGCCGGCCGGAACCGCGCCGTAAGCCGCCGCGGCGCAGGTGAACCTGGACGCTATCACCGTTGAGGGCGCCCCGCAGGCGTCGCCGCTGGTCGCAGGCCCGACCACCGCCGCCATCACCCGCGCGGAGCTGGACCGGGAGCAGGTCCGGCGCATCTCCGACATCGGCAACCTGCCGGGGGCCGGCGTCGGCTTCAATCGCAACACCGGCAGCATCAATATCCGCGGCCTCGAAGGCGCGCGCGTGCTGACCACCATTGACGGCATCCGCCAGACCTTCGTCACGGACAGCCGCATTGATCGCGGCGCCGCCGCGGCCTTCGACTTCAACGCGCCGGGCGGTCTCGACCTGCTGCGCGGAACGGGCGGCGGCGCCACCCCCGGCTCCGGCGCCCCTGGCGGCGCGCGCGCCTTGCGCACGCCCGATCCGGAGGACCTGGCGCGCAATGCAACATCGCGAAGGCGCAGATCCAGGGCGTTGAAGCCAACATGCACTGGCGCTTCGCCGAAAACTGGCTGGCGCGCGGCGCCTTTTCCTGGATGCCCGGCGTCAACAAGGAGGATGACGCTTGCCTGAACACGATCCCGCCGGCGCAGGCCATCCTGGCCATCGCCTACATACGGAGACCTGGGGCGCGGAGGGACCGGCGAAATTCTCCGCGCCGCGCGACCATGTCGCCGCCCTCACCGGCGACAACGCCGGCTTCCAGGCGCCCGGCTACGCCGTGTTCAGCGCCAGCGTCTGGTGGCGTCCCGTGAAGGACCTGGAGCTTCAGGCGGGCGTCTACAGCATCTTCGACCGCCGCCATTACGACGCGCTGTCGGTTCCCACGGGAAACCTCACCCAGCCGCGCGCCTGCTACTCGGAGCCGGGCCGCGCCGTCCGCGCCTCGCTGCGCTACCAGTTCTGAGCGCGGCGCCGGGCGAACGCCCGTCCGCCCGGCGCGGAGAGGAGACCGCCCGCATCTGCGCCGGACGACGGCGCCGCGGCGTCCGGGTCCGGCGGTGGAGGTCAGCCGGAGGCCGGAGAGTGGCTTGCCGGACCGCCCTCCTGCTCCACGCGGGGCAGAATGCCGTTCAGGAAGCGGTCATAGTCGGCGCGGATGACGGCGATGGCCTGGTGAGTCACCGCGCGGTCGGCGTTGAACAGCAGCTCGATGGCGAAACCGCGCATCGCCGCGATGATCGCCCGGGTGCGCACGCGCAGCGCGTCCGGACTGGTGACGCCGGCCTCAAGCGCCATGCGGCGGATATCGGCGTCCATGATGCGCTCGACGTTCTCGGTCACCTTGCGCAGCGGCCCGGCGAGCCCCTCCTCCCAGCGCGAGGCGAGCAGGATTTCGTTGAGCGCCTGCGCCGCAGGCTGGCGCTGGGTGGCCTCGATGACATGACAGAACTGCCGCAGCCGCTCCACCGGCGAGCCGATCTGCCCGAAGCGGGCGCGGCTGTCGGCGATCATCAGCGCCATGGCGTGGTCGGCCGCCGCCGCCATCATGTGCACGCGCGTGGGAAACTGGTGGAGCAGCGAGCCGCGGCTCGCCCCGGCCAGTTCGGCGACGGCCTGGGTGGTGGTCGCGGCGTAGCCGAGCGAATTCAGGCAGTCCACCACCGCCTGCAGCAGGCGCAGCCGCGTGTTGCGGCCGCGGCCGGTGAGCGCCCGGCCGGTCGGCGTGCGCGCGCATGCGGCGCTCAGCCGTCCCTCAATATCAAGGCCCCAGTCCTGCATGTGCTTCCCCCCTGCGCCCGCTGTCGTCGCGGGCCCTTTTATTGTCGCTGTACAGGAAACTGGCTCCCGGATGCAACAAGGTACAGACATGACGGGACGATAACGCGACGCAGGGCGGCAAATTAATCTGCGTTGACTGTAAATAACGTTCCGCCTAGCGTCGCCCTGGCTGACGGCGCGCCAGTGACGCAATGCGCCGCAGAGGGAGGAGAACGTGCTGGATTTCAGGGGGAAGGTCGCGGTCATCACCGGCGCGGCCTCGGGCATCGGCGCGGCCGCGGCGGCGAAGTTCGCCGCCCTGGGCGCCCGGCTGTGCCTCGCCGACGTGAATGGCGCGGCGCTGGCGGAACGGGCGGCGCGCCTGGAGCAGGCGGAAGGCGACGTGATCACGCGCGTGTGCGACGTGGCGCGGCGCGGGAGCGTCGAGGCGATGATCGACGCGGCGGCCAGCCATTTCGGCCGCATCGACATTCTGGTCAACAACGCCGGCAAGGGCTCGTTCGGCCGCGTCACCCAGCTGGCGCCGGAGACCTGGCGGGAGGTGGTGGCGGTCAATCTCGACGCGGTCTATTACGCGGCGCGCGCCGCCATGCCGCATCTGGCCGCCAGCCGCGGCTGCATCGTCAACACCGCCTCGATCTCCGGCCTGCGCGGCGATTACGGCTTTTCCGCCTACAACGCCGCCAAGGCCGGCGTCATCAACCTCACCCGCACCCTGGCGCTGGATCACGGGCCGGAGGGGGTGCGCGTCAACTGCGTCTGCCCCGGCCTCGTGGCCACGCCGATTTCGGCGCCGCTGCGCGCGGATCCGGCGGTGATGGCGGCCTATTCCGGGGTGACGCCGCTGGGCCGGGCGGCGGAGCCGGAGGAAATCGCCGACGCCATCGTGTTCCTGGCCTCGTCCATGGCCAGCTACGTCACCGGCGCGGCGCTGGTGGTGGACGGCGGCCTCACCGCCGCCACCGGCCAGCCCAACTTCAACCGCCTGCTGGGCCACCTGCTGGAGCAGCGCGCGACCGGCTGACCGGCGCCGCGCCCCCCTGAACATGGCATGGCGCGCCGCCGGCGACCGGAGCCATGCTGACGCATGCAGCCTGAGGCGCGCCAGCCCGCGCCGGAAAGGGAGGAAGACCCATGCCGAAGTTCGCCGCAGTCCTGTTCGCCGCCGCAATCACGCTGACGCCGGTCGCCGCCATGGCCGGGAACGACCTGGCGAAATACTGCAAGGCCGACATCCAGCGCCTGTGCCCCAATGTCGAGCCTGGCGGCGGCAAGATCATCAAATGTCTGAAGAGCAAGGCGAAGATGATGTCAGTGGGCTGCGCCCAGGCCCTGCAGAAAATGAAGGGCTGAGGCGCGCCGCCCGCCTGGCGCCGCGGCGGCCGCTGCCCGGCGCCCGGGGACGCGGGCGGCCTGCGGGGCGCGGCCGCCCGAAAGCCGTCGCCGCTTTCCGCGCCCTGGCCGGGGCGGCGAGCCGGTCCCGCCTGTTTCCCGGACCGCGCAGGACCGGCGGCGTTTCCGCCGCCGCCGGCACATGACGCTGATGCGCCGCCAAAGGATGCGCGCGGCCACGCGCGATGCTAAGGACTGCGCGGCGCGCCGCAGCCCGAACCTTCCGCCTCGCCTGGCGTGAGATCCCGGGCCGCGGCGCGCCTTCCGGAACGCTCCGCCGGGCGGCCGCCGGCGGGTCCGGGGGGATGAAACAGGTCAAGCCAGGGATCATTAACGATGCAGGTTTCTGAAGCGGTCAGGCGCCGCATGTCTGTCCGGGCCTTTCGCCCGGATCCGGTTCCAGCCGAGGTGGTGCGCGGTCTGCTGGAGGACGCCGCCCGCGCGCCCAGCGGCGGCAACGTCCAGCCCTGGAACGTGCGCGCCGTAACCGGCGCGCCGCTCGCCGACCTGTTGCGCATCGTGCGCGAGGAAGGGCCGGATCCGGAGCCCGGATACAGGATCTATCCGGACAACCTGTGGGAGCCCCACCGCACCCGCCGCTTCCAGATCGGCGAGCTGATGTACGGCGCCATGGGCATTCCGCGCGAGGACAAGGCGGCGCGCCTGGCGCATCTGGCCCGCAACGCCGAGCTGTTCGGCGCGCCGGTGGGCGTGTTCGTGTTCATTGACCGGCGCATGGGTCCGCCGCAGTGGTCGGACCTCGGCATGTACGTGCAGACGCTGATGCTGCTGGCCACCGAGCGCGGTCTCGACACCTGCGCCCAAGAATACTGGGCCATCTATTCGAAGAAGGTGGAGCGCTTCTTCAACATGCCGGAGGAGCTGATGCTGTTCTGCGGCGTGGCGCTCGGCCACCGCGACGAGACCGCGGCGGTGAACACGCTGCAGTCGCCGCGCGCCCCGTTCGAGGAGTGGGGCGCCCTCGTCGGTTTCTGATCCGGAACGCGGCGCCGGCCCGGCCAGGGCCGGCGCAGCCCGCGACCGCGCAGGACGCCGCGCCGACGCTGCGTAACGGCCGCGCCCTGCGGTTAAGGAACGATGACGCCGGCGGCCAGCGCGAGCGTTTGTGAACGTATTATGCGCAAAATCACTGCGCCTCTACTTGCGATTTCTTAAGGACGCCCCTGCCCTTCCGCTCCGGCGCCCGCGCTGACGCGCATTGCGCCCAGACGCATTACTGCGTACATCCGGCGTCGAAAAAAGCAAATGCGCTGACATTTTTTCACATTTTTATTTGCGCCGGACAATAAATCGATTATAAATCATGCTGAAGCTGCAAGCGCCGGACCAAAATCCCGGCGCGGCGCTGAACCCCCGGGGAGGGGCCCAGTGGATGCAGTCCGGCAATACGCACGGGCGCGCCACGCGGTCACGCAGATGACTATGTCTGCCGGAGCGATTGCGCCTGCATCGCCCCGGCTCCCCGCATGGAGGATGTCCGGCATGGGGATAGTCATTCAGGCCAGCGCCGCCGTCCTGATCATGATTTTTATCGTGACGGCGATCATCCTGCAGCGAATATCTGAGTAACCGTTCCAACGCGCAGGCGACGCAACCGTATTTCATTTCGCCTGGACGCCAGAAAGGCCGGCGCGCCTTCCCGGCCGGCCCTGCGGCCGCCGCACGCACGCTGGCGGACCGTGGGCCCGCGCATCGCCGGCGCACCCCTGGCCGCCCGCCCCCCCTCACGCATCCGCATCTGCAGAGGCCGCCGCCCGTCCGGCGCCGGCGCAGGGCCGGCGATGCCGCTGAGGAAGACATGACATTTTTTTTGAATATTTCAAAATTTACTCATGACGGACGCGTGAATTGACACGTCATATCCTGAAAATTATTTTGACCGTGCTGGCCGCACTGCAATTAATTTGTACTGTTTAATACAATTGCATATAACGAAGGCGCCGAAATGAACCTGTCGTCAGTCGCATCCTGTTTGCGCGCCCCTGTCGCCCGGCTGTCGCTCGCCGCGGCGGTCGCCCTCGCCGCCGTCTCCGCAGCGACCGCGCGGGAGACGCCCGTGGGCAAGCCCCAGATGCAGGCAGGGATGGAGATCGCGGCCGTCTATCTGCAGCCGGTCGAGATGGAGCCCGCCGGCATGATGCCCGCGCCGCATGACTCCGACATCCATCTCGAGGCCGACATCAGGGCCGCGCGCGACAACCCCAACGGCTTCGCCGAAGGCGACTGGATCCCCTATCTCGGCGTGCGCTTCGAGCTGGTCCGCCTCGGCTCGGACTGGAAGCGCACGGGCGCGCTCATGCCGACGGTCGCCAATGACGGGCCCCACTACGGCGACAACGTCCGTCTCGACGGTCCGGGGAAATACCGCCTGACCCTGTTCATCGATCCGCCCACCGCCAGCCCGGACGTCCATTTCGGCCGCCATGTCGATCCGGAAACCGGCGTTGGCCCGTGGTTCAGGCCGCTCACCGTCTCCTGGGAGTTCGCCTGGGCCGGCGCCGGCAAGAAAGGCGGCTACTGATGGCGGCGCGCGCCGTCATCGCGGCGCTGCTGGCGGCGGGGACGGCGCTGGCCGGCGCCACGCCCTGCCGGGCCGGCGACGAGCCGACCTTCCGCATCGAATTCCGCGACGGCGTCATCACCCCGGCGCGGCTCGAGACCCCGGCCAGAACCCGCTTTCGCCTCGAACTGGTCAACGCCGGCCGGGAGCCGGCGGAATTCGAGAGCCTGGCGCTGCGCAAGGAGAAAGTGATCGCCCCCGGGGTCGTCACGGTCATGGTGATCCGCACGCTGGAGGAAGGCTCCTACGCGTTCTTCGACGATTTCCATCCGTCCGCGCCGCCCGCCGTGCTGGTGGCGACGCCGGTGGCGCGCTTCTGCAGCGGGCCGGAGCACGCCGCGACGCCGCCCTGCGCCGGCGCCGGGAACGCGGCCCGGACGACAGGCGCCGTGGCGACAGGCGGCCAGGACGGAAACGTCCGGGCCGCCGGCGCGCCCGCCGCAACCCCGTAACGGGCCCCGCCCCTCGCTGACCGCCTCCGCATGACCTCATCGTCCCTCTCCATGTGCGCCGTGCTACCAGACCTCAACGTGGCGTTCGTCATGTGGCGCGAAAGCGTCGAGGCGCTGCTCGTGGTGGGCGTGCTCGGCGCGTGGCTCGCCGTGGCGCCGCCGCACGTGCGCCGCACCGGGCGCATCTGGCTCTGGGCCGGCGTCGCCGCGGGCGTCATCGCGGCCGTCGCGGCGGCGGCGACGCTGATCGCCGTCGGCGAATCGCTCGACGACGACGCCCGCGTCGCCTTCCAGACGCTCGTCATCCTCGCCGCCGCGGCGATGATCGTGCAGATGACGGTGTGGATGCGCCGGCACGGGCCGTCGCTGGCCAGCACGCTCAGCACGGCCCTCGACGCGGCGGCGCTGCGCGCGCGCTGGCGCGCCATCTTCATGCTGGCGTTCCTGGCCGTGCTGCGCGAGGGCTCGGAAGCGGCGCTGTTCCTTTACGGAACGATGACCGCCGCCCGCGATTCGGTCCTGCACGGGCTGGTGTCCGGCTACGCCGGGCTGGTCGCCGCCGTGCTCACCTGGGCGCTGCTGCGGGCCGCCGGACGGCTGGCGCCGTGGCGCGCGTTCTTCAGCGCCAGCGCCTGCGTGCTGCTGCTGCTGGCCGGCGGCCTCGTGGTGCAGGCCGTGGACAACCTGCTGTCGCTGGGCGTCATCCCCGATCTCTCCGGCCGGCTGTGGGACGCCTCCGCCCTGCTGCCGGACGCCGGCCCCGCCGGCGGCCTTATCGCCGCCCTCACCGGTTACCGCGCCCGGCCCGTACTGGCGGAGCTGCTGGCGCTGGCCGCATTCTGGACATGCGTGACATGGCTCCTGCACCGCGCGAAACGGCAGGCCCCGTAAACGGCGGCGGCCGCGCCGCCCGCGCGCTGGCCGCGGCGGGGCTGTGGCTGCGCGACCACCAGCGCTTCGTGCGCCGGCTGCAGTGGGCGATCATCGTGATCTACGCCGCGCTGCTGTTGGCGCCGCTGGTCACGCCGGCCCCCACGCGCAGCTCCCGCATCCTGGGCAACGCCACGCTGTTCGCCCAGTTCGCCTTCTGGGGCGTGTGGTGGCCGTTCGTGCTGGTCAGCGTGGCGCTGACGGGGCGGACGTGGTGCGGGCTGTTCTGCCCGGAAGGCGCCCTCGCCGAGATCGCCAGCGCCCGCAGCCGGGGCCGCGCCGTTCCGCGCTGGATCCGCTGGCCGGGCTGGCCGTTCGTCGCCTTCGCCGGCGTCACCATCTACGGGCAGATGACCAGCGTGTACCAGTATCCGCTGCCGGCTCTGGTTGTGCTGGGCGGCTCCACCCTCGCCGCCATCGTCACCGGCCTGCTCTATGGCCGCGACAAGCGGGTGTGGTGCCGCTACCTGTGTCCGGTCAACGGCGTGTTCGCCCTGCTGGCGCGGCTGGCGCCGGCGCGCTTCCGGGTGGACCGGGCGGCGTGGGACAGCGCGCCGAAACCGGACCCGCGGGCGCCGCGCCTCAACTGCGCGCCGCTCGTGCCGGTGCGCGCAATGGAGGGCGCCGCCATGTGCCACATGTGCGGCCGCTGCGCCGGCTTCCGCAACGCGGTGACGCTCGCCCCCCGCCCGCCGGAGCAGGAGATCGTCACCGGCGCCGGCGGCCGCGGCTCGTTCTGGGAGACGGCGCTCATCGTCTTCGGCCTGATGGGGATCGCCGCCGGCGCCTTCGCGTGGACCGTCTCGCCCTGGTACGTGGCGGCGCGGACCGCGACCATCGGCTGGCTGGTGGACCATGACCTCATGTGGCCGCTGCAGCCGCGCCTGCCGTGGTGGATCCTCACCAACTATCCGCAGGCCAGCGACGTCATGACTCCGGCCGACGGCGCCGTGATGGCCGCCTACATCCTGGCGACGGCTGCGGTCAGCGGGGGGATCATCCTCGCCTGCCTCGCCGCCGCGACGCGCGCGCTCGGGCAGTGGCGGGCGCAGCGGCTGCACCATCTGGCGCTGGGGCTGACGCCGCTGGCCGGCTGCGGCGTGTTTCTGGGGCTCTCCGCCATAACGCTCACGCAGCTGCACGTCGGCGCGCCGGCGTGGGTCGCGGTCACGCGCGCGACGCTGCTCGCCGCCGCCGCCGCCTGGAGCCTGCGCCTGCAGTGGCGGATCAGCGGCCAGTACGCGCGCGCCCTGCCGGCCCGGCTCGCCTGCCTCGCCGCCTGCGCCGGCGCGGCGGCCATGGGCGCATTGAACTGGATCGCGCTGTTCTGGCTGTGGTGACGGCGCCCCGCGGCCGGCGCCGCGCGGGAACCTGCGGCCGCGCGCGCCGGTTTCCCCTGTCGCATCAGCAGCGCCAGCGAGGGAGCAACGCCATGGCCGGGATCCGCGACAACCAGGACGCCGCCCGCTTTGAAATGGACACGGACTGGGGGCTGGCGACGCTGGCCTACCATCACACTCCGGAGGCCATCAGCCTCGATCACGCCGAGGTCCCCCCGGACGCCCGCGGCAGGGGCGTGGCCAGCGCCTTCGTGCGGGGCGTGCTGGACATGCTGCGCGCCGAAAACCGCCGGGTGATTCCCCGTTGCGGCTATGTCCGCCACATCATCCGCAGCCACCCCGGTTACGCGCAGCTGACGCGCTCCTGAGTCGCGCCGCCGCATTCTTCATGGAACGCAGCGGCCGCCGCCGCGTTAATCCCGCGGTTACAATTCCGGAAATTCAGGAGAGCCCCGTGAAAACCCTGTCCGACATCTTCGTCCATACCTTGCAGGACGTGTATTACGCCGAGAACGCCATTGCGAAGGCGCTGCCGAAAATGGCGAAGGCGGCCGGCAACGCCCATCTGCAGGAGGCGCTGAGCAGCCATCTGGCGGAGACGAAACAGCAGATCGCCCGGCTTGACGCGGTGTTCAGGTCGCTCGGCCAGAAGCCGAAGGCGGAGAAGTGCGACGCCATCGAGGGTCTCATCCGGGAAGGCGAAGGCATCATGGAGGAAGCCAGCGGCGCCGCCCTGGACGCCGGCCTGCTCGCCGCCGCCCAGGCCGTGGAGCACTACGAGATCGCCCGCTACGGCTCGCTGCGCGAATGGGCGCGCACCCTGGGCCATGACGAGGCGCACGCCCTGCTTTCCGAGATTCTCGATGAGGAGAAGGCCACCAACAGCAAGCTCACCGGGCTGGCGGTGATGGAGATCAACCAGGCGAAGGCCCGTAACGGCAGGGCGGCGGCGCGCGCCTGACGCGCCGCATGACGCGACGGCACCTGGCGCCTCCGGATCTGCATCTGGATCATGGGCGCATGCAGGAATGCGGGCGCCTCATCCCGCGGTTAAGTCCCAGGTTTGCGCGTCCGTCGCAGAACGGACCGCAAACGTGAGGAAACGCATGAACCGGAGGGAATTCGTGGCGGCGCTCGCCGCCACGGCCGCCGTGTCGCCGCTTGCGTCACGCGTCGCCGTGGCCCAGGGCGCCGGCAAGGCGTATGACCAGGGCGCGAGCGACACTGAGATCAGGCTCGGCCAGACCGTGCCCTACAGCGGGCCGGCGTCCTACGTCGGCATCGTCGGCCGCACCCAGGCGGCCTATTTCCGCATGGTGAACGAGCAGGGCGGCGTCAACGGCCGCAAGGTGACGCTGATCTCGCTCGACGACGCCTACAGCCCGGCCAAGACGGTGGAGGCGACGCGGCGGCTGGTGGAGGGCGAGGGCGTGCTCGCCATGTTCTCGTCCAACGGCACGGTCACCCAGGCGGCGGTGCAGAAATACCTGAACGCCAGGGGCGTGCCGCAGCTCATGGTGTGCTCCGGCTCGTCGCGCTTCAGCGACCCGAAGAACTTCCCGTGGTCGACGGGTTCCATGACGCTTTACGTCACCGAGGGCCAGATTCTTGGCCGCTGGCTGCTGAAGAACCGGCCCGGCGCGAAAGTGGCGGTGCTGGCGCAGAACGACGACCTTGGCCGCGAATACCTGCGCGGCCTGCGCGAGGGCCTCGGGGAGCGCGCCAGGGACATGATCGTCGCCGAACAGGGCTATGAAATCACCGAGCCGACGGTCGATTCGCAGATCGTCACCCTCGCCCGCTCGGGCGCCGACGTGTTCCTCAACATCAGCACCGGCAAGTTCGCCAGCCAGTCGATCCGCAAGGTGAAGGAGCTGAAATGGCCCGCGCTGCATTATCTGGCCAGCGCCTCGGCCACGCGCATCCTGCTGGAGGGCGCCGGGCTTGAGAACGCCAGGGGCCTGATGACGGTGCAGAGCCTCAAGCACGTGGCCAGCCCGAAGTGGCGGAACGATCCGGACGTGGTGACCTACCAGGCGTTCCGGGAGAAATATTCCCCGGACACGCCGGCGGACGACGACGTGGGCTTCTACGCCTACTCCACCGCCATGCTGATGAAGCAGGTGCTGGAGGCGTGCGGCGACAACCTCACCCGCGCCAACGTGCTGAAGCACGCCACCAACATCCGCGGCTGGCGCAATCCGCTGCTGCTGCCCGGCATCACCATGAACACCGCGCCGGACGATTACGCGCCGGTGACGAAGTTCTACATGGGCCAGTTCGACGGCCATGACTGGGAGCTGCAGGGCGACATGATCGGCTGAGGCCGCTGCGGGCGCGCCGCCGCGCGCGCCCGCCTTCCCCGCCTCGCGGCGCCTGCGGCCCCCGCCTGCGCCATTCCGCCCCCGCCGCGGCGCACGGGCAGGCGGCGACGGTCGTATCCATAGCATAACTTCTGTTACGTTTTTGCTGTTCCCGGCCCGCGTCTCACCATAACATGGGTTATCCGCCGTCAGAGCGGAGCCGTCATGAGGTGAGGAAACGCATGAATCGCAGGGAATTCCTGGCGGCGACGGCCGCCACGATCGCCGCGTCGCCCGTCGCCGCGCCGGCCCTTGCCCAGGGCGCCGGCAGGAAATATGACCAGGGCGCGTCTGACAGCGAGATCCGGCTGGGCCAGACCATGCCCTACAGCGGGCCGGCCTCCTATGTGGGCATCGTCGGCCGCACGCAGGCGGCCTATTTCCGCATGATCAACGAGCAGGGCGGAATCAACGGCCGCAAGGTGACGCTGATCTCGCTCGACGACGCCTACAACCCGGCCAAGACCGTGGAGGCCACCCGCCGCCTGGTGGAGGGCGACGGCGTGCTCGCCACCCTTTCGTCCAACGGCACGGTGACCCAGGCCGCCGTTCAGAAATACCTGAACGCCAGGGGCATTCCGCAGCTCATGGTCGGCTCGGGCTCCTCGCGCTTCAGCGATCCGGAGAACTTCCCCTGGTCGACCGGCGCGCTGACGCTTTACGTCACCGAGGGGCGGATCTTCGGCCGCTGGCTGCTGCAGAACCGGCCGGACGCGAAAGTGGGCGTGCTGGCCCAGAACGACGACCTCGGCCGCGACTTCCTGCGCGGCCTGCGGGAGGGTCTCGGCGACAGGGCCGGCCAGACCATCGTCTCCGAGCAGATGTACGACCTCACCGAGCCCACCGTGGACTCGCAGATCGTCACGCTCGCCCGCTCCGGGGCGGACGTATTCTTCAACGTCACCACCGGCAAGTTCGTCAGCCAGTCGATCCGCAAGGTGAAGGAGACCGGCTGGCCGGCGCTGCATTATCTGATGAGCGCCTCGGCCACGCGCATGCTGCTGGAGGGCGCCGGGCTCGGGAACGCGAAGGGCCTGATGACCGTGCAGAGCGTCAAGCACGTCGCCAGCCCGAAGTGGCGGAACGATCCGGAGGTGATGACCTACCAGGCGTTCCGGGCGAAATATTCCCCCGACACGCCGGCGGACGACGACGTGGGCTTCTACGCCTATTCCAGCGCCGTGATGATGAAGAACATCCTGGAGGCGTGCGGCGACGATCTCACCCGCGCCAACATCCTGAAGCACGCCACCAACCTGCGCGGCAGGACCAGCCCCATCCTGCTGCCGGGCATCACCCTCAACATCACGCCCGACGACTACGCTCCGGTGACCAAATTCTACATGGGCGTGTTCAACGGCGACGACTGGGAGCTGTCGGACCAGCTGATCGAGGCCAGCTGAACGGGCCGCGCCCGGGGCGGGGCGGGCGGCGGTCGCGCCGCCGCCCTTTCCGCGCCCGGGCGGCGACGTTCGCGGCGCCATTGTCAGCGGCTGCTGTTGGCGCGGACCATCCGCCATATTATACAGGGGCGCCGGCCCTGAGGTCCGGCTGGACTGGATTCAACAGGCCGCGCCGGCGGCCGTCTGGCTGCGGCGGCGTCACGATCGCGCGCCATGGTTCCGGCGCGCCGCAATGGAAGCGACAAGATGAGCACCAGAACTCCGGGGCTGCGCCGCGCCGCCATCGTCTCCCCCATCCGCACCGCTGTCGGCAAGTTCCTCGGCAGCCTCTCCGGCATTCCCGCCGGCGAGCTTGGCGCCATCGTCATCAGAGAGCTCGTCGAGCGCACGAAAATCGATCCCGAGCGTATCGACGACGTGGTCTTCGCCCAGGGCTACGCCAACGGCGAGGCGCCGTGCATCGCCCGATGGTCGCTGCTGGCCGCCGGCCTGCCGATCAGCGTGCCCGGCTACCAGCTTGACCGCCGCTGCGGCTCCGGCCTGCAGGCCATCGTCGACGCCGCCATGCTGATCCAGACCGGCGTGGCCGACGTGGTCGTCGCCGGCGGCGTCGAGAGCATGAGCAACGTCGAGTACTACACCACCGACATGCGCGCCGGCGCCCGCTCCGGCTCGGTCACCCTGCATGACCGCCTCACCCGCGGCCGCGTCATGAGCCAGCCGATCAGCCGCTTCGGCGTGATCAGCGGCATGATCGAGACCGCCGAAAACCTCGCCCGCGACTACAACATCTCGCGCGGGGCCTGCGACGCCTACGCCGCCCGCAGCCACCAGCGCGCCGCGAAGGCCTGGGCCGAGGGCAAGTTCGACGCCGAGCTGGTGAAGGTGGCCGTGCCGCAGAAGCGCGGCGAGCCGGTGATCTTCGCCAGGGACGAGGGCATCCGTCCCGACGCCACGCCGGAGAGCCTGGCGAAGCTGCCGGCCATCGAGAAGGGCGGCGTCACCACCGCCGGCAACGCCAGCCAGCAGAACGACGCCGCCGCCGCCTGCCTGATCGTCGCCGAGGACAGGCTGGAGGAGCTGGGCCTGGAGCCGATGGGCTGGTTCGTGGGCTGGGCCGCGGCCGGCTGCGATCCCTCCCGCATGGGCATCGGCCCGGTGCCGGCGGTGGAGCGCCTGTTCGCCCGCCTCGGCATGGGCTGGAACGACATCGACCTGGTGGAGCTGAACGAGGCCTTCGCCGCCCAGGTGCTGGCCGTGCTCAAGGGCTGGGGCTGGTCGGACGACGACAGCCGCCACGACATCCTCAACGTCAACGGCTCGGGCATCTCGCTGGGCCACCCGATCGGGGCCACCGGCGGCCGCATCCTCGCCAACCTGATGTATGAGCTGAAGCGCCGCGGCGGCCGCTATGGTCTGGAGACCATGTGCATCGGCGGCGGCCAGGGCATCGCCGCCATCTTCGAGCGCGCCGCCTGAGGCGCGCCGGCCCCGCGAGGATGAACTGACGGTCAGGACGCCGCCCTGCAGGCGGCGTCCTTTTTGCGTGGCGGGCGGGCGCCCGGAGGGGCCCTGCGCCGGCGACGGCGCGCCGCGAATGACGAACGAACGCCAAGAACAACAGTACGCCTGGGGAAAGTCCAATGCCGGCCAGCTGGATCAGCGGCGCCCGTAGCGGCGTCAATGCGTGGGAGTGCGACGAAAACAACCACCTGAACGTGCGCTTCTACATGACGCGCCTGTCGCAAACCATGGGCTTCGTCGCCGGGGCGCTGGAGGTGGGCGAAGGGCGCATGCTGAAGCCCCTCACCCATCATATCCGCTACCGTCACGAGCTGCGCGCCGGCGACATGGCTGAATTCCGCACCCGCGTCGCCGAAATCCGCGACGACAGCGTGGTGCTGCATCACGAGCTGCACTGCGCCGGCCGCGTCGCCACCAGCTTCATCAGCATCGACCGCCAGGTGGACCGCGCCACCGGCGCGCCGGTTCCCTGGAGCGCGCGCCAGCGCGAGCTGATGGCGCGGTACGCCGGAACGATTCCGGAGAGCGACATGCCGCGCAGCGTCGATTTCGAGGAGCGGCGGAAGCCCATGACCCTGCAGGAGGCGCGCGACCGCGGCCTCGTGGAGATCTATCGCGGCATGGTGCAGCCGTGGGAATGCGACGTGAGCGGCCGCATGGCCGTGGAGCAGGTGATGGGCCGCTTCTCGGACGGCGTCGGCAACCTGTTCGCCCACATGGAGCTGGACGTGCCCGGCCTGCTGGCCAGCGGCCGCGGCAGCGTGGTGGTGGAGAACCGCCTCACCTACGGCGACATGCCGCCGCCGGGGACGCTGGTCGTGGCGCACAGCCAGGTGGCCGGCTTCCTTGGCAAGATGATGCGCTTCGCCCACGGCATGTTCGACATGCGGACCGGCGCGCGCATCGGCGCCTCGGAGGTGATCGTCGCCATTCTCGACCACGCCACCCGGCGCGCCGTCGCCCTCAGCGACGCCGAGCGGGCGCGGGTGGAGAAATATCTCACCCCGCTGGACTGAGCCGGCCCCTCAGGGGCCCGTCATGATCCGCCGCCGCGAGGAAGCCGGCCGTGCCGCGACTGTCAGACGCCACAACCGAAGAATTTCGCGCCGACGCCGAGGCGCTGGAGCACCTGGGCGCAGCGGGCCATGGCCCCCACCTGCTGGATGATCCGGCGGTCACGCGGGTGTCGGCCACCATCGCCATCCTTGCGGTGGCCGGCGTGATTCTCGGCACGCTGGAGTCCATGGCGACCTCCGCCGCCTCGGACGCGGGCTCCGCGGCGCTGATGGCCCAGACGCGGGCGGCGGACGCCTGGTCGGCGCTGGACGCCCGCATCGTGCGCCAGGCGCTGGCGCAGGTCCACCCCGGGGCGGCCGGCGCCGTCGCGCCGGAGGCCGGCGGACGCGGCGGCGGCCGCGACGACGAGGCCCTCGCCCGCTACGCCCGCGCGCAGGAACAGCTGTCGCTGGAGAAGCTGCGGGAAGCGGAGCGCCATGGCGCCCGCCACCATGTGCTGGCCTGGGCGGTGACCATGGTGCAGGTGGCCATCGCCATCGCCACCCTGTCCATCATCGCGCGGCCGCGCCGCTGGCCGTGGCTCGCCGGCATCGGCCTTGGCGTCGCCGGCGCCCTCACCGGCGCCGCCGGCCTGATGCTGTAAGGCCGCCGGCGGGGCCGGAACCTTTCCGCCGCCGCCGTGTTTGTAGTTGGGGAGCGCTGGCGGCCCCCACAGGCCCGCCAGCCTGCGGCGTATCCCCCACCCCGCCGCAGGCGGTCCGGCGCGTCCCTCCGGCGCCGTCCAGGCCAGAAGCCCCCCACGCCTGGCCTGGACGGCCCGCAATCCTTTTTTCCCGACGTCCTCCCCGGCCGCTCCGGCCGCCAGCGGGCGCGCAAGCAGGCGCGCGGGCCCGGGCGCCGCCAGACGCATTGCCGGCCTGGCCCGGCGCAGGCACACTGGCGCCAGCGCGCCCACGCGGCGCGGATAAACGTCCACGAGGAAACGCCGCCCCGCGCCCGGCGCGTCGCGGCAGGGAGGAGCGCCATGAGCAAGGCCAGCAACGTCGTCAGCCTCGACGCCATGAGCGAGGCGGAGCGCCAGGTCCGCATCGATCTCGCCGCCGCCTACCGTCTCGTCGCCCTGTTCGGCTGGGACGACATGATCTTCACCCATCTGTCGGCGCGGGTTCCGGGGCCGGAGAAGCACTTCCTCATCAACCCCTACGGCTGGTTCTTCGACGAGATCACCGCCTCCAGCCTCGTGAAGATCGACCTCGACGGCAACCCGGTGGGCGAGACGCCCTACAAGGTCAATCCAGCCGGCTTCACCATCCATTCCGCCATCCATGAGGTGCGGGAGGACGCCCACTGCGTCATGCACCTGCACACGGTGGACGGCACGGCGGTGGCCTCCACCGCGCACGGCCTGCTGCCGCTCAACCAGACGGCGCAGCTGATCTCCAGCGACCTCGCCTATCACGACTATGAGGGCGTGGCGCTGGATCTGGACGAGCGCCCGCGCCTGCAGCGCGACCTCGGCGACAGGAACCTGATGCTGCTGCGCAACCACGGCACGCTCACCGTGGGCCGCACCGTGGCCCAGGCGTTCATGCGCATGTATTACCTGGAGCGCGCCTGCTCCATGCAGGTGCGCACCCTCGCCATGGGCGGCGAGATTTACCCGACCGAAGACGACGTGATCGCCAGGAACGCCGAGATCGGCTCCTCGGACTCCGGCCTGATGAAGGTGGCGGACCGTCTGGCCTGGCCGGCGCTGCTGCGCAAGCTGGACCGGGTCAATCCGGGCTACCGCGACTGACGCCGCGCGGACGCGCCGCCCGCCGGCCGCGGCCTGGCTCCCGCGGCCAGCCGCGGCGGCGCGCGGAAGCCTGCGCCGGCGGCGCCCTCGTCCCGAAAGAAAGGCCGGACCACCGGTCCGGCCTTTCCTCCATGACGCACGCGCAATGACGCATGCGCAGCGGCGCGCGCCCGCCTCAGGCGAAGCGCAGCGGCTTGACCTGCTTCACGCCCGGGATGGCCTTCACCGCCTCGATCACCGGCTGCGGCGCTTCGCCGTCCACCTCGACCAGGGCGATGGCCGAACCGCCTGGGGCGTCGCGGCCCAGGGCGAAGGTGGCGATGTTGACGCCCGCCTCGCCGAGAATGCTGGCGAAACGGCCGATGAAGCCCGGCTTGTCCTCATTGGAGACATAGAGCATCGACGGGGCCAGCTCGGCGTCCACCTTGATGCCCTTGATGGCGACGATGCGCGGACGCCCGCCGGCGAACACCGTGCCGGAGACCGAGCGGGTCTGCCCCTCGGTGGTCACCGTCAGGGTGATCAGCGCGTCATACTCGCCCTCGGCCTCGCGGATGGTCTCCTCGATGACGATGCCGCGCTCGCGGGCCACGGAAGGCGCGGACACCACGTTCACGTCCTGCAGCATGGGCCGCAGCAGGCCCGCGATGGCGGAGGCAGTGAGCGCCTTCACCTTCAGGCCGGCCACCGAACCTTCATAGGTGACGTGCACGCTCTTGAGGCCGGTTTCGGTAAGCTGGCCGGCGAAGGAGCCGAGCTTGTCCGCCAGCTCGATGAACGGCTTGAGCTTCGGCGCCTCTTCGGCGGTGATCGACGGGAAGTTGACGGCGTTCTGGATGGCGCCGCGCAGCAGGTAGTCGGACATCTGCTCGGCCACCTGCAGGGCCACGTTCTCCTGCGCCTCGGTGGTGGCGGCGCCCAGGTGCGGCGTGCACACAACGTTGGGATGGCCGAACAGCACGTTCTGCGTCGCCGGCTCCTCGGAGAACACGTCGAAGGCGGCGCCGGCCACATGGCCGCTGTCCAGGGCGGCGCGCAGGGCCGCCTCATCCACGAGGCCGCCGCGGGCGCAGTTGATGATGCGCACGCCCTTCTTGGTCCTGGCGAGATTCTCGGCCGAGAGGATGTTGCGGGTCTTCTCGGTCAGCGGCGTATGCAGGGTGATGAAGTCGGCGCGGGCCAGCAGCTCGTCCAGCTCCACCTTCTCGACGCCCAGATCCAGGGCCCGCTCCGGCGACAGGAACGGGTCATAGGCGATCACCTTCATGCGCAGGCCGACGCCGCGCTCGGCGACAATGCCGCCGATGTTGCCGCAGCCGATCACGCCCAGGGTCTTGCCGGTGATCTCCACGCCCATGAAGCGGTTTTTCTCCCACTTGCCGGCCTGGGTGGAGGCGTCGGCGGCGGGAATCTGGCGGGCGAGCGCGAACATCAGGGCGATGGCGTGCTCCGCCGTGGTGATGGAGTTGCCGAACGGCGTGTTCATCACGATGACGCCGCGTGCGCTGGCGGCGGGGATGTCCACGTTGTCGACGCCGATGCCGGCCCGGCCGATCACCTTCAGGTTCCTGGCGTTCTCCAGGATCTTCGCGGTGACTTTGGTGGCGGAGCGGATGGCGAGGCCGTCATAGTCGCCGATGATGGCGGCGAGCCTGTCCCTGTCCTTGCCCAGCTCGGGCTGGAAATCGACCTCGACGCCGCGATCCCTGAAGATCTGCACGGCGGCGGGCGAAAGCGCGTCGGAAATGAGAACGCGGGGCGCTCTGGCGGTCATCAGGTCACCTTCCGGAAAGTTGCGTCGCGCCGGTCCGGGCGAAGCCGCAGGCCGCCGGCGCGCATAACCGTGTCGCGAGACAGCTTGGGGCCGGACCCGCGGCGCGGGGCCGGCCGGACGGTCGTCAGGCTGCCCAGGTCAGCCCAGCTTCGCCTTCTCTTCCGCGAAGGCCCAGTCGAGCCACTGGGTGAGGGCGGCGATGTCGCTGGTCTCCACCGTGGCGCCGCACCAGATGCGCAGGCCGGCCGGAGCGTCGCGATAGGAGCCGATGTCATAGGCCACGCCCTCGGCCTCCAGGCGCGCCACAATGCCTTTGGCCACGGCGGCGCCGGCCTCCGGGCCCTTCGCCAGCACCTGGGGGTCCGAGATCACCAGGCAGACGCTGGTGTTGGAGCGGGTCTCCGGCTTCACCGCGAGGTTGGAGATCCAGTCGCGGCTGTCGACCCAGTCGTTGAGGGTCTTCGCGTTGGCGTCGGCGCGGGCGACCAGCGCCTTGAGGCCGCCGATCGACTTAGCCCACTGCAGGGCGTCGATATAGTCCTCGACGCAAAGCATGGACGGGGTGTTGATGGTTTCGCCCCTGAACACGCCTTCCGACAGCTTGCCCCTGGAGGTGAGGCGGAAGATCTTGGGCAGCGGCCACGGCGGCGTGTAGGTCTCCAGGCGCTCCACGGCGCGGGGCGAGAGGATGATCACCCCGTGCGCGCCCTCGCCGCCCAGCGCCTTCTGCCAGGAGAAGGTCACCACGTCGAGCTTCGCGAAATCCAGCGGCTGGGCGAAGGCGGCCGAGGTGGCGTCGCAGATGGTCAGGCCCTTGCGGCCGGCCGGGATCCAGCCGGCGTCCGGCACGCGCACGCCGGAGGTGGTGCCGTTCCAGGTGAACACCACGTCATGTTCGGCGGCGTTGACCTGGGAGAGATCCGGCAGCTCGCCGTAGGGCGCGCGGATCACGCGCGCGTCGGCCAGCTTCAGCTGCCTGACGACGTCCGTCACCCAGCCCTCGCCGAAGCTCTCCCACGCCAGCATGTCCACCGGGCGGGCGCCGAGCAGCGACCACAGCGCCATTTCCACCGCGCCCGTGTCGGAAGCGGGCACGATGCCGATGCGGTAGTCGGCGGGAACCTCCAGCACCTCACGGGTGAGGTCGATGGCCAGCTTGAGCTTTTCCTTGCCGATCCTGGCGCGGTGGGAGCGGCCGAGCGGCGCGCCGGCGAGCCCCTCGAAGCTCCAGCCGGGACGCTTGGCGCAGGGGCCGGACGAAAACTCCGGCCTCGCGGGCCGGACAGCGGGTGCGGTCGTCATGTCATTCCATCCTTGCAGATGGGCGCTTCCCGTTGGGGGGAAGTGTCCCGCGGCAGGACCTACGCCTGACGGACCGCTTGCGCAAGTGTTTTGGCGCGCGGCGCGCGCGGGAGGCAGCCATGCGCAGGCCGCAACCCGTCAGGGGCCGCCAAGCTCCCAGCGCAGGCCAAGGGCGAGAGCGTGCGCCTGCAGCCTCCTGAACCGCGCCGGCGTGGCGGCGGCGCACTCCCCAGCCGCGAGGTCGCAGGCGAGGCGGCCGGCGGCGGCGGAGCCGAGACTGAGGTAGCGGTAGCTGGCGTCGAGGAACGCGCCCGGCGCCAGCTCATACGCCACGCCGGCGTGCAGGGCCAGGGCCGGCCGCGCCCGGACGCCGCGGCGCAGCGCCACGATCTGCGTCGCCGGCGCGAACGGCTCCGGCGTCGCCGCGCGGCTCACGTCGCCGAGCCGGCTCCAGGCCACGCCCGCGCCCACGCCCACATAGGGCGTGAGGCCCCGCCAGGTGAGGATATCCCAGTAAACGCTGGCGACGGCCGCTGACGCGCGGCTGCGCGCCCGCCACCCGCCAAAGGCGCCGCCGTCAGCCGGAAAGTCCGCGCCCACGCCCACGCCGCGCACGCCGACGCCTGACAGCGCCACGCCGGAGAGCTCCACGCGCAGCGACGGGCCGACGCGGTAGCCGACGCCGGCGCTGGCCGCCCAGCCTGCTCCGATGCGGCTGCGGGCGATGGCGACGTCAGGCGTCTGCGCGCCGCCGTCGAAGAACCACGCCGGAGGAACCGCCCTGCCCGCATTGCGCTGGCCAAGGCCGGTCCCGAGATCGCCGCGCAGGTAGACGCCCCCCGGCTCCCACAGCGGCCGGTCCGGCTCCAGCGACGGCAGCGACGGCAGCCGCGTGTCGGCGACGGCGGCGGAGACGGTCAGCGTGGCGACGGCGAAAACGGCGGAACGGAAAAAAACAGCGTGACGGAAGCTCATGACGGGGTCCATCTGCGCCGCTGCGGATGAATCGCGGCGCCGGGCCCAGTCTCCCGGAGAGCCGTTAACAGCTGATTAACCTTGACAGACATGCTTAACGCGGGGTGACCCGCACAGCGGCGGCGCGGCGTGGCGTGCGCGCCGGCGAACAGGCGGCGGCTGGCCGGCGCGGCGGCGGGCGGACCCCCCATCCGGCGCCCGGCGAAAAGCCCGCGCCGGCGTGAGGCCTGCCAACGGGGCCGGCGCGCATGCCCCGCCCCGGCGGGGAAAAGCCCGCGCCGGAACAGCGCGGGCCTGCAGGCGACGGGGCGCGGCTGCAGAAACTGGCGGCTCAGGCCGCCACCTTCTCCAGCTCCTCCAGCACGTCGTCGACGATGCGGTTGACCACCTCAAGGTCATCGCCCTCGCCCATGACGCGGATCACCGGCTCGGTGCCGGAGGGCCGCACCACCAGGCGGCCGTTGGCGCCGAGACGGGCGCGGGCGGCCTCGACGATGCTCTCCACCTGCTCGGACGGCAGCTGCGCGCCGCGCTTGTAGCGCAGGTTCTTCAGCACCTGCGGGAACGGCTCGAACGCCCGGCACACCTCGCTGACCGGCCGGCCCGCCTTCTGCACCACGGCGAGGATCTGCAGGGCCGAGAGCAGGCCGTCGCCGGTGGTGGCGTAGTCGGAGAGGATGATGTGGCCGGACTGCTCGCCGCCGACGTTGTAGCCGTGGCGGCGCATGTGCTCGAGCACGTAGCGGTCGCCCACGGCGGTGCGCTCGAGGCCGAGGCCGATGCCCTGGAGATATTTCTCAAGGCCAAGGTTGGACATGATGGTGGCCACGATGGCCGGGCGGCTGAGCAGCTCCGCCTCCTTCCAGTTGCGGCCGATCACCGCCATCAGCTGGTCGCCGTCCACCATCTGGCCCTTCTCGTCGATGATGATGACGCGGTCGGCGTCGCCGTCGAGCGCGATGCCAATGTCGGCGCGCACCTCATGCACCTTGCGGATCAGCGCCTCCGGCGAGGTGGAGCCGACGTCGCGGTTGATGTTGGCGCCGTTGGGCTCGACGCCAAGGGCGATCACCTCCGCGCCAAGCTCCCACAGCGCCTCGGGGGCGACGCGGTAACCGGCGCCGTTGGCGCAGTCCACCACCACGCGCATGCCCTCCAGATCGACGTCGCGCGGCAGGGTGCGTTTGGCGAACTCCACATAGCGGGCGTGCACGCTGTCGATGCGTCTGGCGCGGCCAAGGTCGGCGGCGGGCGCCAGACGCTGGGAGAGGTCGCTGTCGATCAGCGCCTCGATCTGCCGCTCGACGTCGTCGGAGAGCTTGTAGCCGTCCGGGCCGAACAGCTTGATGCCGTTGTCCTCATACGGATTGTGCGAGGCGGAGATCATCACGCCGAGGTCGCAGCGCATCGAACGGGTGAGCATGGCCACCGCGGGCGTGGGCATGGGGCCGAGCAGCAGCACGTCCATGCCCACCGAGGTGAAGCCGGCCACCATGGCCGTCTCGATCATGTATCCGGAGAGGCGGGTGTCCTTGCCGATGATCACCCGGTTGCGGTGGTCGCCGCGCCGGAACACGAGGCCGGCGGCCTGCCCCACCTTCATCGCCAGCTCCGGCGTGATCACGGCGTTCGCCCGGCCGCGGATGCCGTCAGTGCCAAAATAGCTTCTCGTCATGTGTCCCTGTGTCCCGGGGCGGTCGCCGGCCGCGCCCCCTGCCGGGGGCGGCCGCCGCCAGACGCGCCTAGCCGGCTGGCGCCCGCCAGGGCCAGAGGCTCCGGAGCGCCCGCGCCATCCGCGCCGCCAGCGGCAAATCACCGGCCGCGCCTGTGCGAATTGTCTTGTCGTCCGGCGCGCGCGCCGTCAAGCAACGCGCGGGGATCATACGTTCACCAATAGTAACATTCTGTTACTGGCCGTCCGCCGCCGCAGCGGCGGCGCGGTTTTACGTCCGCGCGCGGGCGTATGCTGCGAGGAAAGCGCGCCATGCGCCGGAAAACATCAGGGGCGCGACGGAGAGACCATCGCGCCCCTGAAGGGATCGCCTGACAGGCGAGACGTTCTCAGGCCTGGGGCTGGGGCTCCACGCCGGCCCCCGGCTCGCGCGGCGTGTGGCGGCCGGCGGTGGGCACCAGGCCCGTGCGCGCCGGCGGCGGCGCCCCGCCCACGTCGCGCACCGGCGGCTTGCCGTTGAGCAGGTCGCGGATTTCGTCGCCGGTCAGCGTCTCGTATTCGAGCAGGCCGCGGGCCAGGGTCTCGAGGTCATCGCGCTTCTCGGTGAGAATGCGGCGGGCGTTGGAGATGCCCTCCTCCACGAGGCGGCGGATCTCGGAGTCGATCTTCTGCGCCGTGGCCTCGGAGAGCACCTGCTGCTTGCCCATGGAGTAGCCGAGGAACACCTCGCCGCCCTCGTCGCCATACATCACCGGGCCGAGCTCGTCGGAGAAGCCCCACTGGGTGACCATGGCGCGGGCCAGCTTGGTGGCCTGCTGGATGTCCGAGGCGGCGCCGGAGGTGACCTTGGCGGGGCCGAACACCAGCTCCTCCGCCACGCGGCCTCCCATCATGATAGCCAGACGCGAGGTCATCTGCTCGTAGCTCATGGAAAGCTTGTCGCGCTCGGGCAGCTGCATGACCATGCCCAGCGCCCGGCCGCGCGGAATGATGGTGGCCTTGTGCACCGGGTCCGTGGCCGGAACGTTGAGGGCGACGATGGCGTGGCCGGCCTCGTGATAGGCGGTGAGCCGCTTTTCGTCCTCCGTCATCACCAGGGTGCGGCGCTCGGCGCCCATCATCACCTTGTCCTTGGCGTCCTCGAACTCCTGCATGGTGACGATGCGCTTGCCGCGGCGGGCGGCGAGCAGGGCGGCCTCGTTCACCAGATTCATGAGGTCGGCGCCGGAGAAGCCGGGAGTGCCGCGCGCCAGCACGCGCAGGTCCACGTCCGGCGCCAGCGGCACCTTGCGCACGTGCACCCGCAGGATGCGCTCGCGGCCGACCACGTCCGGATTGGGCACCACGATCTGGCGGTCGAAGCGGCCGGGACGCAGCAGCGCCGGGTCGAGCACGTCCGGACGGTTGGTGGCGGCGATGATGATCACGCCCTCATTGGCCTCGAAGCCGTCCATTTCGACGAGCAGCTGGTTCAGCGTCTGCTCGCGCTCGTCATTGCCGCCGCCGAGGCCGGCGCCGCGATGGCGGCCGACGGCGTCGATCTCGTCAATGAAGATGATGCAGGGCGAGTTCTTCTTGGCCTGCTCGAACATGTCGCGCACGCGGCTCGCGCCCACGCCCACGAACATTTCGACGAAGTCCGAGCCGGAAATGGTGAAGAACGGCACGTTGGCCTCGCCGGCCACGGCGCGGGCGATCAGCGTCTTGCCGGTGCCGGGCGGGCCGACCAGCAGCACGCCGCGCGGGATGCGGCCGCCAAGGCGCTGGAACTTCTGCGGATCGCGCAGGAACTCGACGATTTCCTGGAGGTCGTCCTTGGCCTCGTCCACGCCTGCCACGTCCTCGAAGGTGACGCGCCCGTGCGCCTCCGTGAGCAGCTTGGCCTTGGACTTGCCGAAGCCCATGGCGCGCCCCGCGCCGCTCTGCATCTGCCGCGACAGGAAAATCCATGCGCCGATGAACACCAGAATCGGCAGCCAGTTGATCAGCAGGGCGATGAACCAGGGCGTGTCCGACTGCGGCGGCCGCGCCGAAATCTGCACGTTCTTCTGCTGCAGCTTCGAGACGAGGCCCGGATCAAACGGGGCGTAGGTCTTGAAGGTGCGCCCGTCCGTATAGGTCCCGGTGATCTCCTGGCCCGAGATCATCACGCTGCTGACGCGGCCGTTGTCGGCGTCCTGCAGCAGCTGCGAATAGGGAATGTCGGTGGATCCGCTGCGCTGGCCAGGGCTCTGGAACAGCGACACAAGCGCCAGCACCAGCAGGAAGATGATGACCCAGAGGGCGAAATTCCGGAAATTGGGGTTCATCGCGTTGTATTGATCCTGGTCCAGCAGCCTGTCGGACGCCAGGCGGATTGCAGCGGATTACCTTTATTTAGGCGCGACGCCGGACGTTGCCAAGGTCGCAGCCTGGCCCGGCGCGGCGCGGTTCGCGCCGGCGTACCTTACTGGTGACTGGCAAAGGCGCCGCCTTTGCGGCGCCGGCGCATTTTTTCCGTGAAAAGGTCTCTTTTCCGCTGACGGGCCTCAGCAGGCGCCGGCGCGCCCGGCCCCGCGACGCCGGGGCGGCTCCGGCGCCGCCCGGCACAGGCCGCGCCGGTCCAGCCGCAGCGCGAGGCCGGCGAGGGTCAGCGCCGCCGGCCGGCCGGCGCGGGCCGCGGCGGCGAGACGCAACGCCGCACGCTCCAGCCGCTCCAGCCGCAGGCGCCCTTCCCCCGCCGCCTGCGTCGCCAGCCGCGCGAGCGCGCGGATCACGATCTCGTCCGCGTGGCCGGCCAGCGCCTTCATGTCGATCTCGAAGCCGCCGGAAAAAATGCGCGGCGCCAGCGCGGACAGGACGGCGCCAGTCATGGCCTCCAGGGCGTCGTCGGCGCGGGCGGCGCGGGCGCCGAGGCGCAACAGCCGCTCGCGGCCCAGCCCGAGCCGCTCCAGCTCCGCGGCCAGCAGCCGCAGCCGCCCGCGCGCCTTCGCCGGATCACGGTTGCCGGGATCCTCCGCAAAGGCGACGCCGCGGGCGCGGCAGACGGCGACGAGGCGCGCCTTGGGCGTCGACAGCAGCGGCCGCACGATCACGACGCCCTCGCGCCGGCTTTCGGCGCGCATGCCGGCGAGGCCCGCCAGCCCCGAGCCGGCGCACAGGCGCATCAGGATGGTTTCCGACTGATCGTCGGCGTGGTGGGCGGTGGCCAGATGGCTGGCCCCGATGGCGCGGGCGTGATCCAGCAGCAGCCGGTAACGGGCCGCGCGCGCCGCCTCGCCGAGGCCAGCCGCGGGCTTTTCGCCCTCCCAGACCAGAATCGCCGCAGGCACGCCCAGGGCGGCGGCGGCGGCGGCGGCCATGCGCGCCTCACTGGCGGCCTCGGGGCGCAGGCGGTGGTCCACCGTCGCCACGGCCAGCTCCGGCCGCGGCTCGCCGCGCGCCAGTCCGTCGGCGCGCCAGGCGGCGGCAAGGTGAAGGAGGGCGAGGGAATCGGGGCCGCCGGAAACAGCCAGCAGCACGCGCGCCGCGCCGGCGAGACCGGCGAACAGCGCGCCGGCCTCGGCGGCCGACACCGGCGTCGCCCCGTCAGCCTCTGGCGCGGCGCCGGTCACGGATCAGCACTTGCTGCGACGCCGCTCGCGCTCGACCGCCGCGCGCACCTCCGCCGAGGCGTTGGGATATTTGCGCAGCACTTCGGCGAGGGTGGCGCAGGCTTCGGGCTTCGCGTCCAGCCGGGCCAGCGACATGCCCAGCTTGAGCAGGGCGTCGGGACCGCGGGCCGCCTTCGGATAGTCGGTGGTGATCTTCAGGAACTGCTCGGCGGCCTCGCTGTAACGCTGGCGCTGGTAGTAGCTCTCGCCCAGCCAGTAGATGGCCTCGGCGGCGCGCCGGTCCTTCGGACTGGCGTTCAGGAACTGGCGCAGCGACATCTCGGCGCCGGCGTAGTCGCCCTGCTGGATCTGGCTGCGGCCGCGCTCGAAGCCGTCGCCGGCGCTGGCGGCCGGGGCCTGCGCCGGGTCAGCGCCGCGCGGGGCTGCGGCGGCGGCCTGGGGCGGCGCGCCGCCCCCGCGCCCTTCCTGCAGGCGGAAATCCACGTCCTGCTGGAACTTGCGCAGCTGCTCGGCCAGCCGCCGGTTCTCGAACTGGAGCTGTTCGACCTTGCCGGAGAGGCTGCGCACCTGCTCCTCCAGCTGGGTGACGCGGACAACGAGGTCGGCGGCGTCCTGGGCGCGCGCCGGCGCGACGGTGGCCATGGCCATGACGGCCACGGCCCAGGCGCGCGCAAATCGGATGTCCGGCTTCATGATGTGCATGACGGCGCAATCCTTCAGGCGTCGGCGACGGCGTTCCCTGCGTCCGGGCCGCCGGCGCGGCGGGCCCGGCCTGCCTCCGGGAGCGTCTCCCGGAGGCGCCTGGATCAGGACGAGGCGCCGTCCAGCACGATGACGGCGCGACGGTTCTGCGACCAGCAGGAGATGTCGTTGCACACCGCCACCGGACGCTCCTTGCCGTAAGAGATGGTGCGCATGCGCGACGCCGCGACGCCGCGCGAGGCCAGATAGTCGCGCACCGCCTGGGCGCGGCGGGCGCCCAGCGAATAGTTGTATTCGCGCGTGCCGCGCTCGTCAGCGTGGC
Organism: Camelimonas abortus; assembly: GCF_042432745.1. Taxonomy (NCBI): domain Bacteria; kingdom Pseudomonadati; phylum Pseudomonadota; class Alphaproteobacteria; order Hyphomicrobiales; family Chelatococcaceae; genus Camelimonas; species Camelimonas abortus. Next base: position 2,086,267 of record NZ_JBHLWR010000006.1, read on the forward strand.
CCTCGACCACGAAGGTGTAGCGCGGATAGCGCGACAGCCAGGCGGCCTGGCGGTCGAGGGTGGCGGTCGCCTGCGGCGTGAGCGCGCTGCTGTCCACCTCAAAGAACACGCGGTCGCCGACGTTGACGACGAAATCCTGGGGACTGCCGGGCGTCGCCGCGCCGGCCATGCCGTAGCCTGCGCCGGCGCCGCCGGCGCCGCCCGCCATGTCCTGGTTGTTCCTGGCGCAGGCGCCGAGCGACAGCGCCGCCGCCAACGCCGCCACCATGACGATCATCCGTCCCGGCCGGGCCGTGGCGCCCGCCGTCGCCATGTTGCGCAAATCTGCCAGCGACATCCCTTTTCCTTCCATGCAGCCTTGGCTCCGGGCTCCTGTTGTGGCCTGACAGGCCGCGCGGCGCCGGACCGCGGCGTCCGCACAGAGAGCCGTATGCGTCGTAAAATTACCGTTAAGCGCCTGCCGTTACGGGCAAAAGCGCCATCTGCGTCAGCGCATCTCCGAGAGCACCTGCGACCAGGCGGGATCTGAGGCGAAGCCGGCGGTGCGGATCGGCGCCTCCACCCGGCCGGTGATGTCGGTGAGATAGAGCTTGCCGCCCGCCTCGCCGCCTGGATCACGGAAGAACATCAGGAACTGGCCGTTCGGCGCCCAGGTGGGGCCCTCGTTATGGAAGCCTTCGGTGAGAATGCGCTCGCCGGAGCCGTCCGGCCGCATCACGCCGATGCCGAAGGCGCCGCCCTTCTGGCGGGTGAAAGCGATGAGATCGCCGCGCGGCGACCACACCGGCTGGCTGTAGCGCCCCTCGCCGAAGGAAATGCGCTGCGCCTCGCCGCCCTGGGCCGGCATCACGTAGATCTGCTGCGCGCCGCCGCGGTCGCTCTCGAAGGCGATGCGCGAACCGTCCGGAGAGAACGAGGGCGAGGTGTCGATGGCGTTGGCGCTGGTCAGCCGCGTGGTGGTGCGCGACGCCAAGTTTATCAGATAGATGTTGGCGTTGCCGCCCTGCTGCAGGCTGAACACGATGCTCTGCCCGTCCGGCGAAAAACGCGGGCTGGAGGTCATGTCCGGGAAATTGCCGACGGTCTGGCGCTGGCCGGTGTCGATGTTGAGCACCTGCACGCGCGGCTGCGCGCCGCGGGCCTGGGACATGTAGGTGAGATCGGCGCTCACTGGCGAGAAGCGCGGCGTCACCACGCTCTCCTCACCGCGGGTGAGATAGCGCATGTTGGCGCCGTCGGTGTCCATGATGGCGAGGCGCTTGCGGCGCTGGTCGCGCGGGCCGCTCTCGTCCACATAGACGATGCGCGCGTCGAACATGCCCTTGAGGCCGGTAAGACGCGACAGGATCGAGTCGGCGATGATATGGCCGATGCGCCGCCAGTTGTTGGCGTCTGTGACGAACTGCTGGCCGGTGAGCTGCTGGCCTGCGCCCACGTCCCACAGCCGGTACGCCGTGCGCAGCCGGTCGCCCTCACGGGCGACGCGGCCGGTGGCCAGCGCCTGGGCGTTGACGGCCTGCCAGGCGGCGAAGTCGGGAACCGCGTCGAAATTGACCGGGCCGGGCGGGAAGGCCGCGCGGTCAATCGGGGCGAAATAGCCGCAGCGCCGCAGGTCGGCCGCCACCACGCCGGCGATGCGCGCGCCAAGGTCGGGATCGCCGGTGAAATCGGCGATGGCGATGGGCAGCGGCTGGAAACTGGCCCTGTCGAGCGTGATGGAGATCTCGGCCCGCGCCGGCGCCGAGAAAGTGGTGACCGCGCTGACCGCAGCCAGGCCGCCCGCCGCGGCGCCGGCCTGCAACAGCAGGCGCCGCACGGGATCGACGCCGGCGACGCCCAATGGCGCAGACCCCGCGGTCCCGGGCGAAGCCAGACGACGCCACAGATATTCAAGGCCCATTTTGTTCCCGGCGTTCACTGATTGGCTCATGAGGAAAAACCTGGACTGGCTTTTGCCTGGCCCAGATGGCGAAACGATGTCGCTTCATGCAACTCCCCGTCATCTGGCCGCGACAAATCAGAGGAAATCCGACTGGTCCGCGATAATCCGGAAACTGCGCCAGTCGTTGTAATAGGGGGCGTACTGCGCCGGCACCTGGAAGGGCGCGCACATGCGGATGGCCCGCAGCGTCGCGTCCGCCATGGCGCGGAAGGCCGGGTCAACCGAGCTGTTGAGCAGCGCCGGCGGGCCTGTCAGCGAGCCGTCCGGCGCCAGCTGCATGCGCACCTCCGGCTTCACCTCCGGCGGCGCGCCCACATAGGAGAAGCAGCGGCGCAGCTGCTCCTTGATCAGCGCGCCCAGGGCGTCGCGCTGCGACATGGAGAGTTTCGGCCCGGTCGCCGTCTGCGAACCGGCGGTCGAGCGCGCGCCAGGCTCCGGCGCGCTGGAGCGCTGGCCGGCGCCGCGGCTGGCCAGCAGCCTGCGGATGTCGGTGGGGTTGAAGCTCTCGCCCTCCGGCGCGGGCCGCGCCGCCGGCTTCTCCGCCGGCTTCTGCTGCGGCCTGGTCTCCTCGATCAGCCTGGCCAGATCGCGCCGCGCCGCCGGGTCCGGCTTCGGTCTGGGCTCCGGCCTGGGCTCCGGTCTGGGCTGGGGTTTGGGCTCGGGTTTGGGCTGCGGCTTCGGCGCAGGCTCAGGCGCCGGCTCCGGGCGCTGCGGCGGCAGCGGCGCCGTCTCCTGCTTCGGCGCGGGCTTCGCCTCGGGTTTCGCCTCGGGTTTCGGCTCGGGTTTTGGCTCGGGTTTTGGCTCGGGTTTTGGCTCGGGCTTCGCCTCGGGTTTTGGCTCCGGCTTCGGCGCGGGCTTCGGTTCAGGCCTGGGCTCCGGCTTCTGCGGAGGGGGCGGCGCGTTGTCCTCGGCCACGGCCAGGTCGCGCGGGCGCGACGGCGGCGCCGGCGCATGGCTCTCGACCTCCGCCGGATCCGGCTTCACGTCACGCACCGGCACCACGGCGCTGGCGCGCAGCGCCGGCTTCTCCGCCACCTCGCGCGCGGTCTTCTCGCCGCGGGTGATGGCGCGCAGCTGGTCGTCGGTGATCACCTCGACAGGAATCGCTTCTTCCTGGTCGTCAAAGCGCGGCGCGGACGCCAGCCCGGCGAGCAGCGCCGCCAGCACGGCGGCGTGGCCGGCGGCGGAGACGAGAAAGCCAGGCTCCTTTCTGGACCAGGGCAGCTTCATGACGCGGCTCAGTTCTTCTGGTCAGGCTCGGTGACCAGCGCGACCTTCCTGAACCCGCCGGCGGTGATCAGGCCCATCACCTGGGCGACACGGCCATAGTCCACCTTTTTCGAGCCGCGCAGGTAGATGCGCTCGTCCGGCCCGGCCTTCGCCGCCTCGCGCAGCGCCGGCACGAGGGCGTCGTCGCCGAGCTGGACGTTGTCGATGAAGATGCGGCCCTGGTCGTCCACGGAGACGGTGAGCGGCTTCTGCTCCACGTTCAGCGGCCCGGCCGCGCTCTGCGGCAGGTCCAGCGGCACGCCGGTGGCCATCATCGGCGCGGCCACCATGAACACGATGAGCAGCACCAGCACCACGTCGATGAAGGGGGTCATGTTGATGTCGGCGAAGCCCGCGCCGCGCCGCGCCCCGCGGCGCCTGCGCGCGCCGCCGCCCCCTGCCAGACCCATGCCCATGCAGCGTCTCCCTTCGGTTGCGACGCCCGTCAGCCGGCGCGCCGGTCGTCGATCTGCCGGCTGAGGATGGAGGAGAATTCGTCGGCGAAGCCCTCGAGGCGCGTCTGCACGCGCGCGGCCTCGGCCTGGTAGCGGTTATAGGCGATCACCGCCGGAATGGCGGCGATGAGACCGATGGCGGTGGCGAACAGCGCCTCGGCGATGCCCGGCGCCACCACCGCCAGCGAGGTGTTCTTTGAGGCGGCGATGGCGCGGAACGAGGTCATGATGCCCCACACCGTGCCGAACAGGCCGATGAACGGCGCCGAGGAGCCGATGGTGGCCAGCACCATCAGGCGGCTCTCCACCTTCTCCATCTCGCGCTGGATGGCCACGTCCATCACCTTGTCGATGCGCTGCGGCAGCGAGGCGACGGACCGGGCCGCGCCTTCAAAGGAGCGCCTCCACTCATGCATGGCGGCCACGAACACCGCCGCCATGCCGCTGGGCTCGCCCTGGGCCTCGGCGCGGTAGAGCTCCTCCAGCGACTGGCCGGACCAGAACGCGTCCTCAAACGCGTCCATCTCCGCCTTCGCGCGGCGGAACATCAGCGCCTTGTCGACAATGATCGCCCAACACCACACGGACGCCCCGGCCAGGCCAAGCATCACCAGCTTGACGACCAGATGCGCCTGCCAGAACATGTGCCAGAATGACACTTCCGCCACTGGCGCGGCGGCCTGCGCAACGTCAACGGGATTCATGAAAATTCCTTCCGGCCGGTCTGCGATCCGTGGCGGCCGGCCTGAGACGGGGCCGCGCCCGCCCGGACCGGAAGCCGGCGCCATTTCCTGCCCTGTCCTCACCCGCGAATCTGTCGAAAACTGGGCCGCATCAGGGTGCTGCGATGACGTGTTGCGGCCGTCTCCGCCGGGCCGCACGCATGAAAACCCGTCGTGGTTAACGGCCCCTCAACGGCGCTTCGCCCCGCGCGCTTCTCCCGGCCGGAGGGCCCGGCCGCGCCGCCCTGGCCCGGCGTTCAGGGCGCCTGAACGCAAACGGCCCGCCCGGATGACCGGACGGGCCGCATCGCGACGCAAGGCCCGGGGGGACCGCCCCGGCCCCGGCTGCGCCTTACTCCGCCGACATCTCCTCCAGCACCACCCAGTCATTGCCCTGGAACTGCTGCAGCTGCAGGCGCTTGAACGGCACGTAGTCGTCGGGCGAGGTGTTGTAGGCGAGGCCCGGCAGCAGCGCCGGCGCGCGCACGTTCTTCAGGTTGGTGGCGATGCGCAGGATGTTCTCGCGCGTCAGGTTGTCGCCGGCCTCGCGCAGGATGTGCGCCATCACATGGGCGAACGAATAGGTGACGAAGCCGATTTCGTTGGTCTTGTCCTCATTGGGCAGGTATTTCTCGAGGAATTTCTTGTAGGCGATGACGTCCGGATCATTGGCCCAGCGCGGGCTGGTCATCTGCTTGTAGGGCGTGGCGCCGATGATGCCCTGCACCGTCTCCAGCCCCGCCGCCTCAAGGAACACGCGGCCGGTGGAGGGGCTCACCACCAGGTGCATGGGCTTCCAGTTCAGCTCGTGCACCTTCTTGAAGATCTGCGGCGTGGCCTTGCCTAGGCTGACGTTGAAGAACACGTCGGCGCCGGAGTTCTTCGCCGCCAGCACCTGGCTGTCCATCGTCGGGTCGGTCAGCTCGTAGGTGACCTCCTTGACGATGTTCTTCACCCTGTCGCCGAGTCCCTTCTTGAAGCCGGCGACGTAATCCTTGCCGAAATCGTCGTTCTGGTAGAGGATCGCGATCTTGCCCTCCGGCCTGGCGCGGGCGACGTAGCGGCCGAACACCTCGCCCTCCGTGCCGTAAAGGAAGAAGGCGGGCGTGCTCCAGGGAAATTCCTTCGGCTGGTTCCACTTGTTGGCGCCGGTAGAGACCAGCAGCTGCGGAATCTTGCGCGCGTTGAGATATTTCTGCACCGCCGACTGCGCCGCCGTGCCGCTGGAGCCAAACAGCAGCAGCACGCCCTCCTGCTCCACCAGCTTGCGGGTCTGCTCCACGGTCTTGGGCGGCGAGAAGGCGTCGTCCAGCGAGATCAGGTTGACCTTGCGGCCGTTGATGCCCCCCTGCTCCTCGTTGAGCATGCGGAAATAGGCCACCTCGGTGCGGCCCTGGATGCCGTGCGCCGACAGCGGACCGCTGTAGGGCATGGTCTGGCCGATCCTGATCTCGGTGTCGCTGGCGCCCTGGTCATATTTCTTCCCGGCGTCGGCCAGCGCCGGGCCGGCGCAGACCAGCGCCGCCGCGGCGAGCGCCGCCAGCAGCCTGCGTGACATGGTTTCCTCCCTTGCAGATCTCCGTCTGTCAGGGAGAAGTGTAATCACCTTTGCACGTTCCAGGCACCGCGCCTGACGCATCGCCGCCCGGCGTTCAGGTAATCGCCAGGGGCGGCGCCGGCGCCCCGCCATGCCCCCGCCATGAACCTGGCGCGGGCGACGATGGGGCCGTCAGTCATGGGCGCCGCAATGTCCGTATCCGTCCGGACGCCAGATTCGTCCCCGGGGCCGGACCGCTGGCCAGGGCGTCCCATGGAGCGCGCGCACGGCGCGCGCCGTCGGGGGCGGCGCGCGCTCCGCGTTTTCCGGCGGGGCGCGGAAGAAGGCGGCCGGGGCCTTACGCCGGTTCGCCGCCGAGCAGGGCGCGAATCCCGTCGGGAATGCGCGCCGGCCTGCCGCCGACGATGGCGGCCACGCGCACCTCGGCGGTGAGGATCTCCACGCCGTCGCGCAGGATGCGCTGGTCGATGATCATGGAGGCGCCGCGCATTTCGCGGGTGCGCGTCTCCACCACCAGCACGTCGTCCATCATCGCCGGCAGCTTCCAGTCGATGGTCATGCGGCGCACGGCGAAGAACAGCCCGCCGGCGGCCAGCAGCGCCGACTGGTTGGCGCCCACGGCGCGCAGTGATTCGGTGCGGCCGCGCTCCAGGAAGCGCAGGTAGTTGGCGTGATAGACGATCCCGGAAAAATCCGTGTCTTCGTAATAGACGCGCAGCGTGAGGTAATGCGCCCCATCCCTGACGACGCCGCTGGCCGGTTCGCCGGCGACTTTCTCCGCAGCGGTGCTCATTCTCCCTGTGCCTCCCCGTCAGCATCACGAAACAGCGCGTATTGGGAGCCGCCGCGCGCCGGCTCCGCAAGCCCAAGATGACGGAATGCGTGCGGCGTCAACAGGCGTCCGCGCGGGGTGCGCTGCACGAATCCCTGCTGGATGAGGTAGGGCTCGATGATCTCCTCAATGGCGTCGCGCGGCTCGGAGAGCGCCGCGGCGATGGTCTCCACCCCCACCGGACCGCCGCCGAAAGAGAGCGCGATCAGCCGCAGGTACTTGCGGTCCATCAGGTCGAGGCCGGCGGGATCGACGTCAAGCAGGCTGAGCGCCCGGTCGGCGATCTCGCGCGTCACCGCCGGCGCGTCCGCCACCACGGCGAAGTCCCGCACCCGGCGGAGCAGCCGCCCGGCGATGCGCGGGGTGCCGCGCGAGCGGCGGGCGATCTCGTTGGCCCCCTCGTCGGTCATGCCGACGCCAATCACCCGCGCGCCGCGCTTCACGATCAGCTCGAGCTCCTCCACCGTGTAAAACTGCAGGCGGATGGGGATGCCGAAGCGGTCGCGCAGCGGCGTGGTCAGCAGGCCCTGGCGGGTGGTGGCGCCCACAAGGGTGAATTTCGGCAGGTCGATCTTCACCGAACGGGCGGAGGGGCCTTCGCCGATGATCAGGTCAAGCTGGTAGTCCTCCATCGCCGGATAGAGAATCTCCTCCACCGCCGGATTGAGGCGGTGGATCTCGTCGATGAACAGGACGTCGCGCTCCTCCAGATTGGTGAGCTGGGCGGCGAGATCGCCGGCGCGGGCGATCACCGGGCCCGAGGTGGAGCGGAAATTGACGCCGAGCTCCCGCGCCACGATCTGCGCCAGCGTGGTCTTGCCAAGGCCGGGCGGCCCGACGAACAGCACGTGATCGAGCGCCTCGTTGCGGGCGCGCGCCGCCTGGATGAACACGGCGAGATTGGCCCGCGCCTGGGCCTGGCCGATGAATTCGTCAAGGGCGAGCGGACGGATCGAGGCCTCGATCTCGTCGCCAGTCTCCTCCGCCGCCACCAGACGCTGCGGCGCCGGCGCGGCCCCCCTTCCGGCTCCCCTGCCGGAGCCGCCGCGCCGCCCGCCTGCCCTGCCTGCTCCGTCCGTGCTGCTCATCCTGCTTCCACTTCCGGGGCTTCAGCCTGCGCCCGCCCGTCTTGCTGCGACCGCAGGCGGACCGCCCGCCGTCCCGTGTCCGTCTGTCCGCCGGCGCCGGCCGGCGGCGCTCACGCGCCCTTCGCCAGCTGCTTCAGGCCGAGGCGGATCAGCGTGCGCGCGTCCGCGTCCTCGCCGGCCTCGCGCATGGCCGCGGCCACCGCGCCGGCCGCCTGGGGCTGGCCATAGCCCAGGTTCACCAGGGCGGAGACGGCGTCGGCCGCGGCCCCGCCCTCCCCCGCGCCGGCGGGGGGCGCGGCGAGGCGCGCCGCCGCCATGTCAGTATGGCCGAAGGCCGGGGCCTTGTCCTTCAGCTCGGAAATGATGCGCGCCGCGAGCTTGGGCCCCACCCCCGGGGCGCGGCCCACCGCCGCCCTGTCGCCCATGGCGATGGCCGCGGCGAGGGCCGCCGGATCCAGCGCCGACAGCACCCCGAGCGCCACCCGCGCGCCCACGCCCTGCACGTTCTGCAGCAGGCGGAACCACTCCCGCTCCGCGTCGGTGCGGAAACCGTAGAGGCGGATCATGTCCTCGCGCACGTGGGTCTCGATGGACAGCGCCACCGCCTCGCCCGCGCGCGGCAGGTTCTGCAGCGTGCGCGTGGAGCAGTGCACCATATAGCCGACGCCGTGCACGTCGATGATGGCGTAGTCCTCGCCGACGCTGTCGACCACGCCCTTCAGCCGACCGATCATCGCCCGCCTCCCGCGGCCAGCAGCGCCGCCGCCCGCCGCGCCGCGCCGCGATGCTGGGCGTGGGTGATGGCCACCGCCAGGGCGTCGGCGGCGTCGGCCGACTCGGGCGCGGCCTTCGGCAGCAGCGCCTTCACCATGGCCTCCACCTGATGTTTTCCGGCATGGCCCACGCCCACCACGGTCTTCTTCACCTTGTTGGCGGAGTACTCCGAAACCGGCGCGCCATACAGCGCCGGCGCAAGCAGCGCCACGCCGCGCGCCTGGCCCAGCTTCAGCGTTGACTGGGGATCCCGGTTCACGAAGGTCTCCTCCACCGCCACCTCGTCCGGCGTCCAGGCGCGCAGCACCCCGGCGAGGCCGTCGTGCAACTGCCGCAGCCGCAGGGCGAGACCGTCGGCGTCCGACGAGCGCACGCAGCCGCACGCCACGAAGCTGAGGCGCGTGCCGGTGACGTCGATGACCCCCCAGCCGGTGCGGCGCAGGCCAGGGTCAATGCCGAGGATGCGAATCGTTTCGGTGGCCATGCTGCAATCAGACCGAACAAATTGTGAACATACAGTCAACATCCCACGGCTCCGCGCCCGGCCGGCGCGCGGCGGCGCGATGGCGGCTGTCCGGCCCCGCGCAGCAAAAAGGGCGGCCGCGGGGCCGCCCCTGGTTCGCGCGGCGCGGCGGCGCGCCTCACTCGCCGGAAAACTTCGCCATCAGCGCCTCGGAGAGGTCGAAGTTGCCGTAAACGTTCTGCACGTCGTCGTGGTTGTCGAGGCTGGCGACGAGGCGCAGCACCTTCTCGCCGGTCTCGTCGTCGACGGCGACGGTGTTCTGCGGGCGCCAGGTGAGGGCGGCCTTGCGGGCGTCGCCGAACTTCGCCTCGAGCGCCTTCGCCACCTCGTGCAGGCTCTCGGCCGAGGTGATGATTTCGTGGCCGTCCTCGCTGGAGACGACGTCGTCGGCGCCGGCCTCGATGGCGGCCTCCAGAACGGCGTCCGCGTCGCCGACGCTGGCGTCGAACTCGACCACGCCCACGCGATCGAACATGAACGACACCGCGCCGGTTTCGGCGAGGCTGCCGCCGGCCTTGGTGAAGATGGAGCGCACGTCGGAGGCGGTGCGGTTGCGGTTGTCGGTCAGCGCCTCGACGATGATGGCCACGCCGCCGGGAGCGTAACCCTCGTAGCGGATCTCCTCATAGGCCTCGGAGTCGCCGCCCTGGGCCTTCTTGATGGCGCGCTCGATGTTCTCCTTGGGCATGTTCTCGGCGCGGGCGGCCAGCACCGCGGCGCGCAGGCGCGGGTTCATGGCCGGGTCCGGCAGGCCGAGCTTCGCCGCCACGGTGATTTCGCGCGCCAGCTTGGAGAACAGCTTGGAGCGCGCCGCGTCGGCCTTGCCCTTGCGGTGCATGATGTTCTTGAACTGTGAATGTCCGGCCATGTGACCTCGTCATCCCTTGCGGCCCCGGCCTGGCCGGCGGCCCGTGATCCTGGACGGCATGAGGCGGCGCGCGTGGTCCCGCCAGAACCGCCGGCGCGCCGCCGCGGCGGGAGGCCCCTTCCGGGGAGCTCCGCCGGCGCCGCGCCTGCAGCGCCCTGCCATGCCGGTCTAACGCGGCGCCCTTATAAGACCATGACGGACAGCATGAAAGCGGCGCCGCGCAATCTCCCGGCACGGAAAACAGCCGCGACGCCCGGCCCGGTCACGGCTCCCAGAACGCCGGAACCGATTCCTCAAGGCCCGGGCCAAGCCGCACCGCCGCCACGCGCACGGCGAGGCCGGTGCGCGGATCGGTCTCCACGGCGACGCCGCACAGCGTCGCCGGGCCGGCGGCCGGCTCGAAGCGCGAGCCCGGGGTTTTCTGCAGGAAACGGCGCACCGGCTCGTCCTTCTGCATGCCGATGACGCTGTCATAGTCGCCGCACATGCCGGCGTCGGACATGTAGGCGGTGCCGCCCTGCAGGATGCGGTGATCGGCCGTGGGCGTGTGGGTGTGGGTGCCCACCACCAGCGTCGCGCGGCCGTCGACGAAATGGCCGAACGCCTGCTTCTCGCTGGTGGCCTCGGCGTGGAAGTCGATGACGATGGCGTCGCAGGCCTCGCCCAGCGGGCAGGCGGCCAGCTCGCGCTCGGCCACGGCGAAGGGGTCGTCCAGCGCCTCCATGAACACACGGCCCATCAGGTTCATCACCATGACCCGGCCGCCGGCGGCGGTCTCCACCATGGCGGCGCCGCGCCCGGGCGTGCCGGGCGGAAAATTGGCCGGGCGCACCATGCGCGGCTGGCGCTCGGCGAACACCAGCGCCTCGCGGTTGTCGAAGGCGTGGTTGCCGAGGGTCACCACGTCGGCGCCGGCGTCGAGCAGTTCGGAGCAGATCGCCTCGGTGATGCCGAAGCCGCCGGCGGAATTTTCGCCATTGACCACGACGCAGTCCAGCGACCAGCGCGACCGCAGCTCCGGCAGGCGCTCCGTCACCGCCTCCCGCCCCGCCCGGCCGCAGACATCTCCCAGAAACAGCAAGCGCATGGCCCCTCCGCCCGGCTGGCGGCCGCCCCCCGCCCCGCTCCCGCGGAAGCCCGGGGCGCGGCCGCGCTGACGCCGCGCGCCACAGGCGCGGCGTCCATACCCCAACGCCGGCTGGATAACACGACGCGACGGGCTGGCCTATGTTCCGGAAGCGGCGGCCGCAGATTTTCCTGCCGGACGGCCGGCGCGCCGGCTAGGCGCCGGCGCGCCCCGGCAGCACCAGCTCGCGCTCGGTGACGATGGCGTCGAGCGGCTGGTCGTGCGGCTGGCTGAAGGTGGTCACCCGCTCCTGGGCGGCGAAGGCGAGGGCGACGGCGCGCACGCCCGGCCGGGCGGCGCGCAGGCGCGCCAGCGCCCGGTCAAAATGGCCGGCGCCGTAGCCCAGCCGGCCGCCGTCGCGGTCAAAGGCGAGGCACGGGGTGACCACCAGGTCAGGATCGCGCTCCGGCGCGCCGGCCGTCGGGCCGCGGGTGCCGAAGCCGGCGTCGGCCAGCGGATCGCCCGGACGCCAGACGCGGAAGATGAGCCGCGGATGCGCCACCACCGGCAGGCAGGTGACGTAACCGGCCTGCGCCAGCAGCTCCAGCAGCGGCTGCGGATCGACCTCGGAGCGGATGGGCCAGTAGGCGGAGATGACGGAGACCGGGGCGGCGCCGACGAGACGCGGCAGCAGCTCGTCCATGAAGCGGCGGGCGATGACGCGGGCGTGCTCCGCACGCGCGGCCGGCGCGATCATGTCGCGGCGCAGCCGCGCCTCGTCACGCAGCGCCGCCTTGGCCGCCGCCGGATCCCGCAGTCCGCCCGCGCCGCCCCGGGAGGGCTGGCGTCCGTCAACAACGTTCATGCAGACCCCCGCCTTCGCGACCGGCGAAAGCGGCCGCCCGTGGAGGGCGGCGCCTGCCGCCGCCGGACGGCGACGCCGGTGACGTCAAGGGAAAACCAGCGCGGAGCCACAATGGCCGATGGAGTACGATCCCGGGCGACCTACAGAGTAGGTGGGCGCCGTATGTCCAGGTCCACGGACCTGGCCAGGGACAGCTCCCTTGGGATCGTTAAGGCCCCGGGGAAAAGCTCCTGTCGCGCCTCGCAGCCCCGCTGCCCCATACTTATGCGCGTCCGGCCGCGGATTCCAGTGGCCTGCGGCGCCGGCGGCCCGGTCAGGCCGCGTCGGGGCGCATTCGTGGTGGATTGCGGTGACAGCGCCGGCGCGCGCCCTGGCTGGCCATGAAGGCGCCGCACGGCGGGGCGATGATGCGCCCTGCCCCCGCCGCGCCCTCGCGCGCATGCGCGTCCCGCCGGCGGGCGGCTCAGCCTTCACGCGCCGGGCGGACGGCGAAGGTGGGCGCGGGGCCGGCGTCGCGCCCGGCCGCCGACAGCGGATTGAGCTCGCGCGCCAGCGCCTCGATGCGCTCGCTGACGCGGATCAGCGCCTGGGCGGCCTGGGCCTCCGCCTCCTCGGCGCGCCGTTCGCCGCCCGCCATGGCGACGCGCATGGCGCGCACCTCCGTTTCGGCCTCCTCCAGCCGGCGGCGGGCCTCCACCAGCTCGTCCAGCACGGTGAGGGCGGCCATCACGTGCAGGCGCAGGTCGCCGATCGGCCCGAAGGCCTGCTGCATGTCGGTGACGCGGCGGTCAAATTCGGCGGCGAGGCCGGCCAGATGCTCCTCCTCGCCGTCGCCGCAGGCCATGCGATAAATCTTGCCGGCGATGGTGACGTTGAGCTGCGCCATGGTCAGGCCTCTCCCGGGGCGTCGTCGGCGAGGGCGGCCGTGACGGCGCCGATGGCGCGCTCGACCCGCTCGCCAAGCTCGGCCGATGCGGCCTGCAGTCGCGCAAGCCGGGCCATGGCCCCGTCGAGATCGACGGCCAGCCGCGACCTGTCGTCCTGCATCAGCGACAGTTCGGTCTCCAGGTCAATGGTGCGCCGGTCGGCCTCGGCCCGCCGCGCCGCGGCGGCCTCCAGCGCCGTCAGCGCCGCGTCAAGCCGTTTCAGGGCTTCGTTGAGATTCATGGATGTGCGCCGCGCCCTCGCGAATCCCCGGGGCGCGCCCACGCGCCGCCCCGCCGCCTGTTTATATCCCGCCGCGGGCGCGGCATGCAAAAACGCCGCCCCGACGGGCCGGGCGCGCGGCCCCCGCCAGGTTTTCGCCACGCCGGCGGGCAAGAGTAGCCGGGACGCCGGGCGACGGCGCCCGGTCGCGGGAGTTCCGCGGGAGTTACATTGACTCAGCGGGTCCAGGTGTTATCTAGCCCGCGCGCGGCCTGACTGACTGCAGCAAGCGGCGCGTTCCGCCATCCAGCCGCAACCGGACGTCCAGATGACCAATCTCGTTGAACACCGTCGCCTTGCGAACGCCGTACGCGCGCTTTCCATGGATGCCGTGGAAAAGGCGAAATCCGGCCACCCCGGCCTGCCCATGGGGGCGGCCGACGTCGCCACCGTGCTGTTTACGCGCTACCTGAAGTTCGATCCCAGGGCGCCGCGCTGGGCTGACCGTGACCGCTTCATCCTGTCGGCCGGCCACGGCTCCATGCTGCTGTATGCGCTGCTGTACCTCACCGGCTACGACAGCGTGACGCTGGACGACATCAGGAATTTCCGCCAGCTGCACTCCACCACGCCCGGCCATCCGGAGAATTTCGTCACCGCCGGCGTCGAGACCACCACCGGCCCGCTCGGCCAGGGCATCGCCACCGCCGTGGGCTTCGCGCTCGCCGAGCGCATGCTGGCCGCCGAATACGGCGAGGAGCTCGTCAATCACTACACCTATGTGCTGGCCTCTGACGGCGACCTGATGGAGGGCGTCAGCCAGGAGGCCATCGCCCTGGCCGGCCACCTGAAGCTGGCGAAGCTGATCGTTTTCCACGACGACAACGGCATCTCCATCGACGGCCCGCTGTCGCTGGCCGACTCGGTGGACCAGGTGAAGCGCTTCGAGGCCGCCGGCTGGAACGCCATGCGCATCGACGGCCATGATCCGGACGCCATCGCCGCCGCCATCGAGGCGGCGCAGAAGTCCGACCGGCCGACGCTGATCGCCTGCAGGACGGTGATCGGCTACGGCTCGCCGAACCGCGCCGGCACCTCCAAGGCCCACGGCGAGCCGCTGGGCGCCGAGGAGCTGGCCGCCGCCAAGGCTCAGCTCGGCTGGGAGTACGGCCCGTTTGAGGTGCCGGACGACATCCTCGGCGCCTGGCGCGCCGCCGGCGCCCGCGGCGCCGCCGCCCACGCCGCCTGGCGCGAGCGCTTCGCCGCCCAGCCGGAGGCCCGCCGCGCCGAGTTCGAACGGCGCATGAACCATGTGCCCCCGGCCGGGCTCGACACGGCCATCGACGGCCTCAAGCGCAACCTGATCGCCAGCCCGCAGACCGTGGCCACCCGCAAGGCCAGCGAGATCGCGCTGGAGGTGGTGACGCTGGCCGTGCCGGAGCTGGTGCTGGGCTCCGCCGACCTGACGCCCTCCAACAACACCAAGACGAAGAACCTGAAGGAAATCAGCCCCGGCGACTACGCCGGCCGCTACATCCACTACGGCATCCGCGAGCACGGCATGGCCGCGGCCATGAACGGCCTCGCCCTGCACGGCGGCTTCCGGCCGGCCGGCGCCACCTTCTTCGTCTTCACCGACTACTGCCGGCCGTCGATCCGCCTGTCGGCGCTGTGCGGCGTTCCCGTCATCTACGTGATGACCCATGACTCGATCGGCCTCGGCGAGGACGGTCCGACGCACCAGCCGGTGGAGCATCTGGCGGCGCTGCGCGCCATGCCCAACCTGGCGGTGTTCCGCCCGGCCGACGCGGTGGAGACGGCGGAAGCCTGGCAGATCGCCATCCAGCGCACCACGGGGCCGACCATGCTGGCCCTGTCGCGCCAGAACCTGCCGCAGGTGCGCCGCGACCATGTGGGCGAGAACCTTTCCGTCCGCGGCGCCTATGAGCTGGCGCCGGCGGAGGGCAAGGCCGAGGCCACCATCTTCGCCTCCGGCTCGGAGGTTGAGCTGGCGCTCGCCGCCCGCGAGCAGCTGAAGGAGAAGGGCGTCGCCGCCCGCGTCGTCTCGGTGCCGTCGCTGGACGTGTTCCTCGCGCAGCCCGAGGAGGTGCGCCGCGCCGTCATCGGCGACGCGCCGGTGCGCGTGGCGGTGGAGGCCGGCGTGCGCTTCGGCTGGGACGCCGTGATCGGCGAGGACGGCGGCTTCGTCGGCATGAGCAGCTTCGGCGCCAGCGCGCCATACAAGGACGTGTACAAACACTTCGGCATCACGGCGGAAGCCGTGGTGGACGCGGTGCTGAAGCGTCGCGCGTGAGTTCGCAAACGGCCGCCTGACGCGGCCGTTTTGCTGTTTCCGCCCGCCCGGCGCAGCCGGCAGGCGGGAGGCCCGCGCCGCGGGCCGCACATTCGCCGGCGGCGGCCACGACGGAGGAGGCCCGTGCGGGTCCGCGCGCGGACCGTCCGGCCGGCGGCGGAACCGGGCGCGTCGCGCCTGCATGGAGCCGGGCTCCTGCGCCGCCCGGCGCCGGGGCCGGGGGGCCTCCCGACAATACGCCCGGAGCGAGGCTCTGGAGCGAAACGACTGGACGAGGAGTAAATTTGATGACGGTTCGCGTTGCCATTAACGGTTTCGGACGCATCGGCCGCAACGTGCTGCGCGCCATCGTTGAGTCTGGCCGCACTGACGTCGAGGTCGTGTCGATCAACGATCTGGGCCCGGTCGAAACCAACGCGCACCTGCTGCGCTATGACTCGGTGCACGGCAGGTTCCCCGCCGACGTGAAGGTTGAGGGCGACGCCATCGTCATTAACGGCAAGGCCATCAAGGTCACCGCCGTGCGCGACCCGGCCGAGCTGCCCCACGCGGCGCTGAACGTCGACATCGCCTTCGAGTGCACCGGCATCTTCACCTCGAAGGACAAGGCCTCGGCCCACCTGAAAGCCGGCGCGAAGCGCGTGCTGGTCTCGGCCCCGGCCGACGGCGCCGATCTCACGGTGGTCTACGGCGTCAATCACGACAGGCTGACCGGGGACCACATCGTCGTCTCCAACGCTTCGTGCACGACGAACTGCCTCGCCCCGGTCGCCAAGGTCCTGAACGACGCCGTCGGCATCGAGAAGGGCTTCATGACCACCATCCACTCCTACACCAACGACCAGCCGTCGCTGGACCAGATGCACAAGGACCTGTACCGCGCCCGCGCGGCGGCCCTGTCGATGATCCCGACCTCCACCGGCGCGGCCAAGGCCGTGGGTCTGGTGCTGCCGGAGCTGAACGGCAAGCTGGACGGCACCTCGGTGCGCGTGCCCACCCCGAACGTCTCGGTGGTTGACTTCAAGTTCCTGGCCAGGCGCAACACCACCGCCGCCGAGATCAACGAGGCCATCAAGGCCGCCGCCAACGGTCCGCTCAAGGGCGTGCTGGCCTACACCGAGGAGCCGAACGTCTCCATCGACTTCAACCATCACCCGGCCTCGTCGGTGTTCCACATCGACCAGACCAAGGTCATGGACGGCAACTTCGTGCGCGTGATGTCCTGGTACGACAACGAGTGGGGCTTCTCCAACCGCATGTCGGACACCGCCGTCGCCATGGCGAAGTTCCTCTGAGGAACGTGCCGCCGGCGCGCCATGACGGCTGCGCCGGCCCCTTTCCGGCGGAGCTGCGCGCCATCGCCACGCCGCGGGCGCCCCGCCGCTCCGTCGCGGTCGCGCCGCCGCGCGCCTGGCGGCGGCGACCGGCCGGCTCCTGCAAGAAACATGACGCGCGAGGAGGAGAGCATGGGCGCCAGCGCCACGAACCGTGTCGAACCGGAAGCTCCCGCCATCCCTGCCGGATCCGCCGCCGCGACGAAGCCAGACGGCGCCGCCGTCCCGGCCGCAGCCTCCGGCCCCTCCCCTGCCCCCGCCGCCAGCGCCGAACAGCTGGCGCGCATTGAGGACAAGCTCGCCCGCATCGAGGAGAAGCTCGCCCGGTCCGAGGCGCAGATCCTGCGCATGGAGGACCGCGTCGAGCATTTCTCCGCCGCCGCCGCCGGCCTCGCCAGCCAGGAAGCCGTGGACCGCGCCAATGCGCGCCTGCGCCTGCTGCCCGGTTTTCCCTCGCTGATCGTCGCCGCCATTCTCGCGGGCGTCATCGCCGCGGCGCTCATCGCGCTGGTGCAGCGCGCCGGCCTGGCCGCATGACGTTCACACACCACGTCCAGGATTTCACCCATGAGTTTCCGCACGCTTGATGACGTCAACCTCGCCGGCAGGCGCGTGCTGCTGCGCGTTGACCTGAACGTGCCGGTCGAGAACGGCCGCGTCACCGACGCCACCCGCATCGACCGCGTCCTGCCGACGATCCGCGAGATCGCCGCCGTCGGCGGCAAGGTGATCCTGCTCGCGCATTTCGGCCGCCCCAAGGGCCAGCGCAGCGAGAAGGACAGCCTGAAGCCCGTGGCCGCGGCGCTGCAGGAGCGCCTCGGCCAGCCGGTGGCCTTCGCCGGCGACTGCGTCGGCCCCGCCGCCGCCGAAGCGGTGGCGAAGCTGGCCGACGGCCAGGTGCTGCTGCTGGAGAACACCCGCTTCCACGCCGGCGAGGAGAAGAATGATCCGGAGTTCGTGAAGGCGCTGGCGGCCAACGGCGACGTTTACGTCAACGACGCCTTTTCCGCCGCCCACCGCGCCCACGCCTCCACCGAAGGCCTCGCCCACGTGCTGCCGGCCTGCGCCGGCCGCGCCATGCAGGCGGAGCTGGACGCGCTGACCGCCGCGCTGGAGAAGCCGAAGCGGCCGATCGTGGCCGTGGTCGGCGGCGCCAAGGTCTCCACCAAGATCGACCTGCTGGAGAACCTGGCGCGCAAGGTGGACGCGCTCATCATCGGCGGCGGCATGGCCAACACCTTCCTGCTCGCCCAGGGCAAGGCCGTGGGCAAGTCGCTGGCCGAGAAGGACCTCACCGGCACCGCCCTGCGCATCCTCGCGGCGGCGGAGCAGGCCGGCTGCGCCATCGTGCTGCCGGTCGACGCCGTGGTGGCGAAGGAATTCGCCGCCAACGCCCCGTCCCGCGTCTGCGACGTGGACGTCATCCCTGAGGACGGCATGATCCTCGACGTCGGCCCGAAGTCCATGGAGCGCGTGCGCGAGGTGATCGACGGCGCCGCCACCCTGGTGTGGAACGGCCCGTTCGGCGCCTTCGAGATCCCGCCCTTCGACGCGGGCACGGTGACGGCGGCCCGCCATGCGGCGGCGCGCACCAAAGCCGGCGCGCTGATGTCGGTGGCCGGCGGCGGCGACACGGTTGCGGCGCTCAACCACGCCGGCGTGGCCGACGACTTCAGCTACGTCTCCACCGCGGGCGGCGCCTTCCTGGAGTGGCTGGAAGGCAAGCTGCTGCCGGGCGTCGAGGCCCTGCGCAAGGCCTGAGCCGCCGCCACGCCGGAGCCCGTCGCGGGCTTCCGGCCGGCCAGGGCGGCCCCGGGCGCGGCGTTCCCAAACGTGAAGTTGCGGCGTCCGGGCAAGGTTTGTATGGAGCGTCGTGCAGCCGGCGCTTCGCCCCTTTTTTCAGGCTGCCGCCGGTCTCCGCTTTGTTCCGGGCGGCGACGCGGCCTGAAGAATTTTCCGGAGGAATGACATGAATCTCGCTGAACTGAACAAGGTCGCGGAAGCGATGGTTGCGCCCGGCAAGGGCATCCTCGCCGCGGACGAAAGCTCCGGCACCATCAAGAAGCGCTTCGACGCCATCGGCGTGGAGTCGACGGAGGAGAACCGCCGCGACTACCGCGAGCTGCTGTTCCGCGCGACCGAGGCGATGAGCAACTACATCTCCGGCGTCATCCTCTATGACGAGACCATCCGCCAGAACGCCAAGGACGGCACGCCGCTGGTGCGCCTGATCGAGCAGACCGGCGCCATTCCGGGCATCAAGGTCGACACCGGCGCCAAGCCGCTGCCCTTCTGCCCCGGCGAGACCGTCACCGAGGGTCTGGACGGCCTGCGCGAGCGCCTCAACGAGTACTACAGGCTCGGCGCCCGCTTCGCCAAATGGCGCGCGGTGATCGACATCGGCCCCGGCATCCCCAGCCGCAACTGCATCGTCGCCAACGCCCAGGCGCTGGCCCGCTACGCCGCGCTCTGCCAGGAAGCCCAGATCGTGCCGATCGTCGAGCCGGAAGTGCTCATGGACGGCGACCACACCATCGGGCGCTGCGCCGAGGTCACCGAGGCCACCCTGCGCGAGGTGTTCTACCAGCTCGGCCTCGCCGGCGTCGCCCTTGAGGGCATCGTGCTGAAGCCGAACATGATCGTGCCCGGCAAGAAGTGCCCGACCCAGGCTTCGGTCGAGCAGGTCGCCGTGGAGACCATCAAGGTGCTGAAGCGCGTGGTGCCGGCGGCGGTTCCGGGCATCGCCTACCTCTCCGGCGGCCAGAGCGACGTCGACGCCACCGCCCACCTCGACGCCATGAACAGGATCGGCGGCTTCCCCTGGAAGATGACCTTCAGCTACGGCCGCGCCCTGCAGGCCGCGCCGCAGAAGGCCTGGTCCGGCAAGCCCGAGAACGTGCCGGCCGCCCAGAAGGCCTTCCTGCACCGCGCCCGCATGAACGGCCTCGCCTCGAAGGGCGAGTGGAGCCGCGACCTCGAGGGCTGACGGCGCCTTGCGCCCGGCATGCCGGCCCGCGCCGCCTCGGCGCGGGCCTTTTTCTTTCCGGCCGGCGCTGCGCCCTTCCGGGCGCGGCTTGCCGGCCGGCGCCGCCTCAGCCTAAATGGGCAGGGACGCGCCGGCGCGTCGCGCGCCAAATTTCGCCCTGATTTGCGTCCATGCATGGGGCGGAGCACGCCCTGCCGCCGCGGCGCGGTCCGGCGGATCCCGGAGCGCGCGGGCGCGGCGGCCCGGCGCGGCTGGCGGCCCGCCCGTAATCCGTTTCTCCATTGCGCAAGGGCGCCGGACCTGTCGATTGATGTCGGACAAAGCTCGCCTCTACCTCATCACGCCCGTGGTGTCTGATCCGGAAGCCTTCGCGCCGCGGCTCGCCGCCGCCTGCGCCGCCGGCGACGTGGCGGCCCTGCTGCTGCGCCTTGCGCCCGCGGACGAGCGCACGCTGATCCGGCGCGTCAAGGCGCTGGCCCCCGTCGCCCAGCAGCACGACGTGGCGGTGCTGGTGGACGCCCCGCCGGTGGTGGCCTCGCGCGGCGGCGCCGACGGCGCCCACCTGCACGCCCCCGACGCCGAAACCATCGGGGAAGCGGTCTCGGCCCTGCAGCCGGAGCGCATCGTCGGCGTCTCGGGGCTGAGGCTGCGCCACGACGCCATGGCCGCTGGCGAGGCCAATGTGGATTACCTGATGTTCGGCGATCCGGCCGGCGGCGGCGATTTCGAGACCACCCGCGAATGGGCGCAGTGGTGGGCGACGCTGTTCGCCACGCCCTGCGTCGCCTGCGCCGGCGCGCCGGAGGAAGTGGGGCCGCTGGCGGCCACCGGCGCGGAGTTCGTGGCGCTCGGCCACTGGGCGTTTGAGGGCGACGTGACCGCCAGCGTGCGGGCGGCGCTGCAGACGATCGCAGAGACGGAGGTTCCGGCGGCATGAATTTTCGCGGCGTTTCCGATCGCGCCGGACGCCTCGCGCTGGCCGGCGCGCTGGTGATCGCCGCCGGCTGGAGCGGCGGTCCGGCCCTGGCCCAGCCGGCGCGCCAGACGCCGGAAGGCGTGGAGGTGCCGGTGCTGCCGGAGGGCCCGCTGCGCATGCCGCGGCCGTCGCTGCAGCCCGGCCAGCCCGGAGCGCCGGCATTCGCACAGCCTCAGGAGGAGCCCGCGCCCACCCGCGGCGAGCGCTTCATTCCCGGCCCCATCCTGCAGAACGCCGTGGACGCGGGTCTCAACGAAACCCGCGAGGCGGAGAAGAACGGCGGCCACCGGCCGGCGGCGAAGGCCGGCGGGGCCGCGCCGCCCGGCGCCGACCTCGCCTTCGGCGCCTTCCAGCGCGGCTATTTCCTCACCGCGGTCCGCGAGGCCGAGGCGCGCATCCGCGCCAACCCGCGCGACGGCGCCGCCGCCACCCTGCTCGGCGCGCTGTACGAGCAGGGGCTGGGGCCGCATCTGGACCTGGCGAAGGCGGCCGAATGGTACCGCCGCGGCGCCGAAGCCGGCGACCCGGCCGCGACCTTCGCCCTCGCCATGATGCTCCTGCAGGGCCGCGGCGTGGACCAGAACGCGGCCGAAGGGCGGAAGCTGCTGGAGAAGGCCGCCGCCGCCGGCTATTCCCAGGCGTGCTACAACCTCGCCCTGCTGCGCCTGAACGAGGGCGATCCGAAATCCGACGAGGCGGCGGTGGCGCTGCTGCGCCAGGCGGCCCGCCAGGAGCTGCCGGAGGCGCAGTATCTGCTGGCCACGCTCTACCGGCAGGGCCGCGGCGTCATCGCCGACGACATCCGCGCCACCGCGCTGCTGCGCCGCGCCGGCGCCAACGGGCTGCTGGCGGCGGAGATCGAATACGCGATCGCGCTGTTCAACGGCAACGGCGTGCACAAGGACGAAAAGGGCGCGGCGCGGCTGTTCCTGAAGGCGGCGCTGCTGGGCAACGCCTTGGCCCAGAACCGCCTGGCGCGGCTGCTGGCGGTGGGCCGCGGCGTGGAGCGCAACCTGGTGGAGGCGGCCGGCTGGCATCTGGTGGCGGCCGGCCAGGGGCTGGCCGATCCGTGGCTGGACGAGACGCTGAAGCGGCTGACCCCGGCCGAGCGCGCCCGCGCCGAGGCCTTCGCCGCGGCCCATCGCGAGCCGCTGCTGTTCCCGCCCTCATGAGCCGCCGCCAGGGCCGGCCCGAGGCTTGACGCCCCGGCCGCCGCGGGGCACATGAATGACGTTGGCGCCGTTGCGGCGCGCTGCTTTCGCGGGGGCTCGTCGCAGCCCCTTTTTGCATCCCGCCAGCAGGCGCGTCGCGCCCGCCGGATGCGCCCGCGACGGGCGCGCGTCCTGCGCGCCCCGGGCGCGTGCGGCGGCGAAGGCAGCCCGCCGGAAGCCTCCGGCGCGACATGACGAGTTTCCGAAGGAGCCGCGTCCGGCTGGCGGGCGCGGCGTTCCGGCATTGAATGAGGCGCGCGCGCGCGCAGAGGCGACCCGATGATCCGATCCCCCCTCATGACTGTCATGACCGACGCCGTGGCCAAGGCGGCGCGGTCGCTGCGGCGCGATTTCGGCGAAGTGGAGCAGCTGCAGGTGTCCCGCAAGGGCCCGGCCGATTTTGTCTCGGCCGCGGACCGCAACGCCGAGGAAATCCTGCGCGCCGCCCTGCAGAAGGCCCGCCCGGACTACGGCTTCGTGCTGGAGGAGGGCGGCGTGATCGAAGGCGCCGACCGCTCGCACCGCTGGCACGTGGACCCGCTCGACGGCACCACCAACTTCCTGCACGGCCTGCCGCATTTCGCCATTTCCGTCGGCCTTGAGCGCGACGGCCAGCCGGTGGCCGGCGTGGTTTACAACCCGATCGCTGACGAGTGGTTCATCGCCGAGCGCGGCAAGGGCGCCTTCCTCAACAACCGCCGCATCCGCGTGGCGACGCGCCAGTCGCTGGACCAGGCGCTGCTGCTGTGCGGCGTCCCGCACATTGGCCGCGGCGACCACGAGCGCTTCCTGCGCGAGCTGTCGCACATGATGGTGAACTTCGCCGGCATCCGCCGCCAGGGCTCGGCGGCGCTGGACCTGTGCTATGTGGCCGCCGGCCGCGCCGACGCCTTCTGGGAGCGCGACCTCAAGTCCTGGGACATGATGGCGGGCCTGTGCATTCTGCGCGAGGCCGGCGGCTTCTACTCCGACGCCGACGGCGGCGCCGATCCCTGCGCCTCCGGCAGCATCGCCTGCGGCAATGACTTCATGCACCGCGAGCTGCTGAAGATCCTGCGCCGGGCCAACCCGGCCTCCGCCGCCGCCAGGAAAGGGTGATCCGGCGTGATCCTCCGGCAGGGCTGGCCTGCGCAGGAGCGGGCCAGACCGGAGCCCGGACGCCCGCCTTTCCGGCGCCCCGGCGCCCCCGCCCGCGCGGGGGCTTTTTTTCGCCGGTGACGCCGGCCCCTCGCAGGAAAAACCGTCTGCGCCCGCATTGGCGGGTCGCGCAGAGGCGCGCGCCATGATTACATCTGCGTGACACCCGCAGATCAGGACGCCGGGCGCAGCCCTGGCGTCCGTGTGGAGGCTCAAGCGTTATGGACGGCGACGCGCAGACCATAGTCCGGCCCCCCCGCGTCCATCTGGCGCGGATGGCGGCGTTTCTGGTTCTCGCCGGCTTTCTGGCCTGGATCCTCCAGCAGCCGCTGCGAACCGCCTTTCTCAACAATCCCGGCCTCAACGGCCTGATCATCGTCTGCCTCGCCGTCGGCGTCATCCTGGCGCTGGCCCAGGTGATCCGGCTGTATGGGGCGTCGGTATGGGTCAACCGGCGCTGGGCGGCGCGGACCAGGGACGGCCTGGTCCGCGCCGGAGACGATCCGCCGTCGCTGATGCGGCCGGTGGCGGCCATGCTCGCCGGCGGCCGGGCCGCGCTCAACCCCACGCTGATGCGGGTGATTCTCGACTCGGTGGCCCTGCGCCTCGACGACGCCCGCGACATCCTGCGCTATCTCGCCGGGCTGCTGGTGTTTCTCGGCCTGCTCGGCACGTTCTGGGGCCTGCTGGACACGGTGAGTTCGGTGGGCGGCGTCATCCGCTCGCTGCGCGGCGGCGCCGACGCCGGCGTGATGCTGGACGAGCTCAAGACCGGCCTCTCCGCGCCGCTCTCGGGCATGGGCATATCGTTTTCATCCTCGCTGTTCGGTCTCGCCGGCTCGCTGGTGCTCGGCTTTCTCGACCTGCAGCTCGGCCAGGCCCAGGGCCGGTTCTACAACGGCCTGGAGGAATGGCTGGCCCATGGCCTCGCCGGCTCCCCGGTCGATGAAACCGGCGCCCCCGCCCCGGCCCTGCTGGCGGAGCTGGGGCGGCTCAACGGCGCCATCGCCACGGCGGCGACCGCCCTCGCCACCGAGGCCCGCAACCTCACCCGCCAGGGCGAGGCGGTCGAGGCGGCCGCCCGCCAGGCGGCGACGCCCGATCCGGCGATAGCCCGCCTCGCCGACGGCATCGCCGACCTCGTGCAGAACATGCGGCGCGAGCAGCAGCTGATCCGCGACTGGGTGGAGGCGCAGGCCGACCAGCAGCGCCGCCTGCAGGCCGCCATCGACCGGCTCAACCGCCTGCGGGAAGGGGGTGAGTGATGGGCCTGCTGGCGCGCGGACGCCGCGAACGCCGTTCGCCGGACTACTGGCCGGGCTTCGTGGACGCCCTGTCCACGCTGGTGCTGGCGGTGGTGTTCATGCTGTCGCTGTTCGCCGTGCTGCAGTACTACCTGGGGCAGGAGCTGCTGGGTAAGGACTCCGCCCTCACCCGCCTCAACCGCCAGATCTCCGGGCTCAGCGAGCTGCTGGCGCTGGAGCGGGCCCGCAGCCGCAGCCAGAGCCTGGAGCTGGACCAGCTGCGCAGCTCCCTCGCCGCGATGGAGACCGAGAAACGGCGCCTGCAGCAGCAGGCCGACAGCCACGCCGCCGCCGCCGGGCGGCTGGGAACCGTCAGCGACGAGCTGGACGCGCAGAAACGCATCTCCGACCGCGCCCTCTCCCAGGTGGAGCTGCTGAACCAGCAGGTGGCCGCGCTGCGCCGCCAGCTGGCGGCGCTGGAGGAGGCGCTGGCCGCCTCCGAGGCGCGCGACCGCGAGGCCCAGGCGCGCATCGCCGACCTCGGCGGCCGCCTCAACGTCGCCCTCGCCCAGAAGGTGCAGGAGCTGGCGCGCTACCGCTCCGACTTCTTCGGCCGCCTGCGCCAGATCCTCGGCGACCGCGACGACATCCGCGTCGTCGGGGACCGCTTCATCTTCCAGTCCGAGGTGCTGTTCGACACCGGCTCGGCCACGCTGAGCGAGCGCGGCCGCGCCGAGCTGGACAAGATCGCCAGCGCCATCCGCGAGCTTTCCAGGGTGATTCCGGCCGACATTCCCTGGGTGCTGCGCGTGGACGGTCACACCGACGACCGGCCGCTGTCAGGGGCCGGGCAATTCAGGAACAACTGGGAGCTGTCCGCCGCCCGCGCCATCGCCGTGGTGCAGTATCTCATCAGCCGCGGGGCGCCGCCGCAGCGCCTGCTGGCCGCCGGCTTCGCCGAATACCAGCCGCTGGAGCCGGGCGACAGCGACGCGGCGCGCGCCCGCAACCGCCGCATCGAGCTGAAGCTCACCGAACGCTGACGGCCGCCGCCGGCGCGTCCACGGTCCCGTCGCCGTCCGCCTGGCCGAACTGCAGCTTCGCCAGGCGCGCATAGAGACCGCCGGCGGCGACCAGGCTGGCGTGGGTTCCCTGCTCCACCAGCACGCCGCCGTCCATCACCAGGATGCGGTCGGCGGAGAGCACGGTGGCGAGGCGGTGCGCCACCACCAGGGTGGTGCGGCTGGTCATCAGCCGGTCGAAGGCCTCCTGCACGAGGCGCTCGCTTTCGGCGTCGAGAGCGGACGTCGCCTCGTCCAGCAGCAGGATGGGCGCGTCCTTCAGCACCGCGCGGGCGATGGCGAGACGCTGGCGCTGGCCGCCGGACAGGGTGACGCCGCGCTCGCCGACCAGGGTGTCATAGCCTTGCGGCAGGGCGCTGATGAAACCGTCGGCGGCGGCGAAGGCGGCGGCCCGGCGCACCTCGGCGTCGCTGGCGTCCGGCCGGCCGTAACGGATGTTGTCGGCGACCGAGGCGCCGAAAATCACCGGATCCTGCGCCACTAGGGCAAAGCGCCTGCGCCAGTCCGCCGGGGCGACGGCGCGGGCGTCGACGCCGTCCACCCGCACGGCGCCGCTGTCCGGGTCATAGAAACGCAGCGCCAGCTGGATGATGGTGCTCTTGCCGGCGCCGGAGGGGCCGACGATGGCGATGCGCTCGCCCGGCGCCGCCGTAAAGCTGAGGTCGTGCAGCGCCTTCGTCTCGCGCCGCCCCGGATAGGCGAAGGACACCCGCTCGAAGGCGAGCGCCCCGCGCGCCGGCTCCGGCATGGGCAGCGGCCGCGCCGGCGCGACGATGCGCGGGCGCGTGGCCAGCAGCTCGCCCAGCCGCCCCGCCGCGCCGCTGGCCTGGACGATCTCCGCCCACACCTGGCTGAGCTCGCCCAGCGCGCTGGCGGCCAGCACCGCGAACAGCAGGAACTGCGACAGGCGCCCCATGGTCATGCCGCCGGCGAGCACGCCGCGCGCTCCCAGCCACAACACCGCCACCACGCTGGCGCTGACGAGGAAAATGGCGAAGCCGGTGAGCAGCGCCCGTGCGAAGGTGGCGTCGCGGGCGGCGACGAAGGCCTGCTCCGAAGCGGCCTCAAAGTGGCCGGCGGTGGCCTGTTCGGCGCCGAACGCCTGCATGGTGCGCGCCGCGCCCAGCGCCTCCACGGCGTAGGCGGAGGCGTCGGCGAGGCGGTCCTGCGCGGCGCGCGAGCGGCGGCTGACGCCGCGGCCGGAGAAGATCAGCGGCAGCACGACCAGCGGGATGACGCCCAGCACCACCAGCGACAGGCGCGGGCTGGTGATCACCATCATCGTCACCGCGCCGACGAACATGAACAGGTTGCGCAGCGCCACCGAGGCGCTGGCGCCAAAAGCCGCCTTGATCTGGGTGGTGTCGGCGGTGAGTCGCGACACCAGCTCGCCGCTGCGCACCGAGTCGTAGAAGCTGGCGTCAAGGGTGGTGAGGTGGCGGAACACGGCGGCGCGCACGTCGGCGACAATGCGCTCGCCCAGGGTCATCACCAAGTAGTAACGGCAGGCGCTGGCCACGGCGAGCGCCAGCGCCACCAGGCCAAGACCGACGAAATAGACGCCGACGTCGCTGCGGCCGGCGGCGAAACCGCGGTCCACCAGCAGGCGCACCGCCACCGGCAGGGCCAGGGTGGCGCCGGCGGCCACGGTGAGCGCCGCCAGCGCCGCCGCCATGCGGCCGCGGTAACGGCGGGCGAACGGCCACAACGCCCTGAGCGCGCCAGGATCGAAGCGGCGGGAACGGGAGGGCGCCGCGCCGTCCGCCTGCGCCCGGGCGCCGGCGGACGCTTCGCCCGCAATGTCGTTGCTCATGCCTTTTCCTGCCGGGCGAAGCCCATCGCCACCGGCCCCCGCCGGCCCCGGCGGCATCCTGCAGCGGCAGCACCCCCGGCGGGAATGCGCGGCGCCTGCGGCCTGCGGACGCGCCTGACCCAGGACGAACCATGCGCCCGGACCTTGAGGGCGATGGCCTATACAGCGCAATACGGCCGCGGGCGCAACCCGCGCCGCGGCGGCCGCCGCGCGCTTTTTTCCCGGCTTCGCCGCGGCGCCGGCGTCTGACGGCTTGTCATCCCCGTCCCGGCAGGATATAGCAGCGCAACTTCCGGATCCTTCCAGAATGCATTTGCCTGCCCTGTTGTCGGGCGGGGCATGAGGACGCGCTTATGAAGCCTGACATCCATCCCGATTACCACACCATCAAGGTTGTGATGACCAACGGAACGGAGTTCGTCACCCGTTCGACCTGGGGCTCCGAGGGCGACACGATGAACCTCGACATCGACCCCTCCTCGCATCCGGCGTGGACCGGCGGCGCCCAGCAGCTCGTTGACCGCGGCGGCCGCGTGTCGCGCTTCAACAGCAAGTTCGGCGGCCTCAGCTTCGGCAAGAAGTAAGCCGCGCAGGAGCTGTCGCGAAAGACCCCGGCCCCGGCCGGGGTTTTTTGTTGCGCCTGCGCCCGCCGGCAGGCCGGCGGCCCATGCGACGGCGCCCCGGCGCGCGGCGCGGCCGGGGCGGAAGACGCGACAGGCAGAAATCGTGGCTGCGGCCCGGGGAAAGCCGCCTCAGGCGCCGGCCAGCATGTCCGCCGGCGGCTGGCCGTTGCCGTTGACCGCCGGCGGCGCGACGAGACCGCGCGGCTCGCGCCGCGCCGCCGGCAGCGGCGGGCGGGCGCTGAAGGCGGCGCGCAGCAGGCTGAGCTCGCGCCGCACCGGCGAGGGGCGCGGCGCGTCCAGCACCTCGCTGGCGTCAATGTGCAGCACGCGCAGCTCGAGCCGCGCCGCCGCGGCGATCAGCTCGCCGAGACGCTCCGGCAGGATGGCGACCGTCTCCAGCGTCGGCGTGGGCTCCACATGAGCCATGCTCTTGCGGCGCTCCGCGTCGGCCTCCTCCGGCGTCATGTCGCCGTCCGCGACGGCGCGGCGCAGGATCAGCCAGCTCATCAGCCGCATCAGGCGCGTGGTCAGGCGCATGCTTTCCCGGGCGTAGGCGCAGGCCGCCTCCGCGCCGAGCATGGCGGCGTCGCGGCGTCCCTCGCCGTCGAGATAGTCCGCGGTCTCTTCAACCAGCCGGTTGGCTTCGGCGAAAAGCTCTACGAAAGCCTGGGTCGTTGCGTAACGCGCGCCGAACGGCACGGGCGTGACTTCAGCTGACATGTCTGGCTTGTCCCCGGGAAAGCAGTTGTGCGGGGCCCTCCGGCGCGCCTGCGGGCGCGCCTGGAAACCCGTTAACAAGATTTAACCTTCCGTATGGCGACCGCCAGCTTTACCGGACGTTAAGCTTAACAGACGGTTTCACGGGACGGCGGCGGCGCCCGGCGGGGTCATCCGCGCCGGCGTCCGCGCAACAAAAAGCCGCCCCGCAGGGCGGCCGGCCGGCGTTCAGCCCGGCGCGCAGGCTCCTTACGGAGCCAGACGCCGCTGCTGCGGCTGCTTCTCCTCCAGCGCGTCGCGCAGGCGGGCCGTCTCCGCCTGCAGTTTCTCCAGCTGCCGGCGGTGGGCGCGCGCGGCGCGGCGATAGCGCCCCTGGGTCAGCCAGGCGGCGAAGCCGCCGAGCGCGACGCCGGCGGCGAGCGCGCCGAGCACGATGATATACAGCGGCGCGGAGAAGCCGACGCTGGCCGCGTCCCTGGCGAACGGATCCAGCGAAAAGGTCACCGGCGTGCGGTTGGCCGCGGCGACCAGCGCCAGAACCAGCGCCAGCGGAACCAGAACCAGATATTTCATGAACGCAGCCAAACCCCGCCTCCGACCCATTCGCCCCCTGCTCCGGACGCCGTCCGCCGGCGCGGCGCGCGGGCGCCGCGACCGTCCGCCAGCATATCAGCCCCGGGCCGCGCGCGCAGCCTTGCCGGTGACCGGCGTCTGGTTGAGGCGCATGCGCATTTCCTTGCCGGTCTTGAACACCGGCACAGCCTTCTGGCTCACCTCCACGGCCTCGCCGGTGCGCGGGTTGCGGCCGATGCGGGCCTCGCGGGTCTTCACCGAAAAGGCGCCGAAACCGCGCAGCTCCACGCGGTCGCCATTGGCCAGCGCCTGGGTGATCTCGTCCAGGATGGCGTTGACGATATTCTCCACATCGCGCTGGTACAGGTGCGGATTGTACTCGGCGATGCGCTGGACGAGTTCAGACTTGATCATGTGATCTCACTCCCTGCTTCCCTGTCGCCGGCGCGCCCTGCGCGGGCGCGTCTCCGGCGCTGCCTGTTGTCCGGCGCGGCGGCCGCGGCCCCGCTCAGGGCGACTGCGGCCCGGTCCAGACCGCCAGCAGCCCGCCGGCCGGGTCCGCCGGCTGGGCGGCCTGCTCCAGCGTCCGCGCCAGAGTCTCGAGCCCGGAGAGCCGCGCCGCCTGCGCCCCAAGGCTGGCGAGGCTGAAGCCCCCTGCGCGCTGCGGCTTCCACTCCCGGATCTTCAGGCCGGCGGCGATTCCCTTTTCCTTCTCCAGCCAGCGCAGGGCGTCGCGCTCGTCGCCGGTCTGGTCGATGAGCCGCAACGCCAGCGCCTGGCGGCCGGTGAACACGCGTCCGTCGGAGACCTTCGCCAGCGCCTCGCCCTCGATGCCGCGGCGCGTCCGCACCAGATCGCGGAACCATGCGTAGGAATCGGCCACCACGGCGGCCATCGCCTCGTTGGCCGCCGGCGGGGTCGGCGCGAACGGATTGGGCGAGGCCTTCAGGGGGCTGGACTTGATCTCGTCGACCTTCACGCCCACGCGGTCCAGCAGCACGCTGAAATTCGGAAACTGCATGATGACGCCGATGGAGCCCACCAGCGAGGTGTCCCGGGCGAGAATCCGGTCGGCGCCCAGCGCCACCATATAGGCGCCCGAGGCGCCCAGCGAATTGATCACCGCCACGGTCGGCTTCTTTTTCGAAAGCTCGCGCAGCGCGGCGTAAATGTCGGCGGAGCCGGTGACGCCGCCGCCGGGACTGTCGATGGCCACGATCACGGCGCGGGCGGACGGCGTCTCGCCCACGCGCCGCAGCATGTCCAGCGTGGCGCGGCTGCCGGTGATCACGCCGGTGACGTTCACCCGCGCCACGTGCTCGCCGCCGGCGACTCCCTCGCGCGAGGCGACCACGCCGGCGAAAACCACCGCGCCCAGAACCGCGACGACGGCGAGGGCGCGCCACGCCGCCAGACGGCGACGCAGCAGGCGTCTGTCCACCAGCAGTTCAGCGTCCGAGAACATCCGCTCCTCCGCATGCGTCCGCCGCAGTCCCCAAACGGGATGCATGCGTCATTTGCCTGCCCCGACGCGTTCTGTCATCTGAAAAAAACGGCGGAATTACAAGGCGCGGGAATTCGCCGCCGCCGTCACGACACACAGAAACCCGGCGACGCGGGCGGCGGCGCCCCCGCGGGCACGCGGCCCTGGGGAAAACGCCGGCGCGGGGCCGCAGTCCCGGAAATGCGACGGGCCTCCGGCCAGCCCGCGCAAAAAAAGCGGCGGGCCGGAGGCCCGCCGCATTTCCGGGACTGCTGTCCCGCGCGGCTTACTTCTTCTCGCTGGCGCGACGCAGGGCCGCGCCAAGGATGTCGCCGAGCGAGGCGCCCGAGTCGGAGGAGCCGTAGTTGGCGATGGCCTCCTTCTCCTCGGCCACTTCCAGCGCCTTGATCGACAGCTGGATGCGGCGGGCCTTGCGGTCGAACTGGACGACGCGGGCGTCGACCTTCTCGCCGGGAGCGAAGCGCTCGGGGCGCTGGTCGGCGCGGTCGCGGGCCAGCTCGGAACGCTTGATGAAGGCGGTGAGGTCGCTGTCGGCCAGCTTCACCTCGAGGCCGCCGTCCTTCACCTCAAGCACTTCGCAGGTGACCACCTGGCCGCGGCGCAGGTCGCCCGCGTCCACGAAGGGGTCGCCGGCGAGCTGCTTGATGCCGAGCGAGATGCGCTCCTTCTCGACGTCCACGTCGAGAACCTGGGCGCGGACGATGTCGCCCTTCTTGAACTCCTCGATGACCTGCTCGCCCGGACGGTTCCAGTCGAGATCCGACAGGTGGACCATGCCGTCCACGTCGCCGTCGAGGCCGATGAACAGGCCGAACTCGGTCTTGTTCTTGACCTCGCCCTCGACCTCGGAGCCCACCGGATGGGCCTGGGCGAAGGCCTCCCACGGGTTCTGCAGGGTCTGCTTGAGGCCCAGCGAGATGCGGCGCTTGACCGGATCGACCTCGAGGATCTGCACCTCGACCTCCTGGCTGGTCGAGACGATCTTGCCAGGATGGACGTTCTTCTTGGTCCACGACATCTCGGAGACGTGGATCAGGCCCTCGATGCCCGGCTCCAGCTCCACGAAGGCGCCGTAGTCGGTGATGTTGGTCACGCGGCCGGTGAGGCGCGAGTTGACCGGATAACGCTGGGCGATGCCCTCCCACGGATCGGCGAGAAGCTGCTTCATGCCCAGCGAGATGCGGTGCGTCTCGTGGTTGATCTTGATGATCTTGACCTGGACGGTCTGGCCGATGGACACCACCTCGGACGGATGGTTGACGCGGCGCCACGCCATGTCGGTGACGTGCAGCAGGCCGTCGATGCCGCCGAGATCAACGAACGCGCCGTACTCGGTGATGTTCTTGACGACGCCCTCGATGACCTGGCCTTCCTCGAGGTTGGCCACCAGCTCGGAACGGGCCTCGGCGCGGGTCTCCTCCAGCACGGTGCGGCGGGAGACGACGATGTTGCCGCGGCGGCGGTCCATCTTCAGGATCTGGAACGGCTGCGGCACGCCCATGAGCGGGGTGACGTCGCGCACCGGACGGATGTCCACCTGCGAACGCGGCAGGAAGGCCACGGCGCCGTCCAGGTCGACGGTGTAGCCGCCCTTGACCTGGTTGAAGATGACGCCCTGCACCTTCTCGTTGTTCTCGAAGGCGCGCTCGAGCTTGATCCAGCTCTCCTCGCGGCGGGCCTTGTCGCGGCTGATGACGGCTTCGCCAAGCGCGTTCTCGATGCGCTCCAGGTAAACCTCGACCTCATCGCCGACGGCGAGCGGCTGGTCACGGCCAGGACCGGTGAACTCCTTCAGGGGCACGCGACCCTCGGTCTTCAGACCGATGTCGATGACCGCCACGTCCTTCTCGATGGCGACGACCGTACCCTTGATGACCGAGCCTTCCTGGGCTTCGGAACGGCCGAAGGACTCTTCGAGCAGCGTGGCGAACTCTTCACGCGACGGCTGATGGGATGCAACTGATGACATGTAAGCTCCTGGAGCCCTGGTTGGGCCCGTGCGTCGACGGCTGGCGTTGAACATGCGCTCCGTCTGCGACGACGCGGCCTGGAGGACCGGATCCGCTGCCCCGTGGGGCAGGTCGACGCATGAAACCGCAGAGGGAAACGCGACCGGCAGCGTCGGCGACTTTCCGCGCCCGCCTGAAATACGCGGAGCGCACGCGCGCCAGCATGCCGGATGCGGGCTCATATAAAACAATCAGTGGCTGTCCACAACCGCGGCGACGGACGCAGATCCTGGAATTTCGAAGAATTTCCGGCTCACGAAGGCGAGACTGGCCGCGCTCCGCCGGCGTTGTCCGCCGGCGCGGGCCCGCCAGCCTCCAGGCCCCTGCGGCGATGCCCGTGCGCCATGCGCTCCTCCCCCGGCGCCCCTTCCCCCGTCCCCCCCCCGCCGCGGCGGCGCTAGCGGCGGAACAGGGAATCCGCGGCGGCGCGCGAGGCGGCCTTGCGCTGCATCTCCTGCTCCAGCCGGACGATTTCGGCCCGCAGCAGCGCGATGCGCGCGGCCAGCTCGTCCACCGAGAGCGGCGACAGGTCCTGGCCGATCTGGTGCGCGGCCGTCTCCCGCGCCGGCCTTTCCGGAAATTCATCCATGGACTGGTCTCTCCCCGCCGCCCGTCCCGCCACGCCGCCCGTTCCCAGGCTCCTTTCTTTTCGGACGGCCTGTTTTCGGGCCTCCTGTTTTCGGGCCCGTTCCTGTCCCGCATCCATTTTCCGGCGCCGCCGGGGCCGGGCGGTCCCGGAGCCGATTGTCTGCGCGCGGCCTTTGCAACAAGGTTAGCGGCGATCCTGGCGCGAGTCGACGCGCCCGCAACGTCCGTCCTGACCGGTAGCACCCCGGAGCGACGCCCAACCCGGAGCAACGCCCACATGTCCGCGCCCGCGACATCCCTGCCCGAGACCATGAACGCCGTCGAAATCACCGCCCCCGGCGGACCGGACGTGCTGAAGCCCACCCGCCGCCCGGTTCCGGCGCCCGGCGAGGGCGAGATCCTGGTGCGGGTGACCGCCGCCGGCGTCAACCGCCCGGACGTGATCCAGCGTCAGGGCTCCTATCCGCCGCCGCCCGGCGCCTCCGACCTGCCGGGCCTGGAGATCGCCGGCGAGGTGGTCGCCGCCGGCCCCGGCGCCGGCCGCTTCCCGGTGGGGGCGCGGGTGTGCGCCCTCATCGCCGGCGGCGGCTACGCCGAATATGCGACGGTGCACGAGAGCAACGCCCTGCCGGTTCCGGAGGGCTTCTCCGACATTGAGGCCGCCGGCGTGCCGGAGACCTTCTTCACGGTGTGGACCAACGTGTTCGACCGCGCCGGCCTCACCGCCGGCGAGAGCTTCCTCGTCCATGGCGGAACCTCCGGCATCGGCACCACCGCCATCATGCTGGCCAGGGCGTTTGGCGCGAGAGTATTCGCCACCGCCGGCACGGACGAAAAATGCGCCGAGTGCCGCCGGCTGGGCGCCGACCTCGCCATCAACTACCGCACCCAGGATTTCGTGAAGGAGGTGAAGGCGGCCACCGGCGGCGCCGGCGTCAACGTCATCCTCGACATGGTGGGCGGCGACTATATCCAGAGGAACTACGAGGCCGCCGCGGTGGACGGGCGCATCGTCCAGATCGCCTTTCTCAACGGCCCGAAGGCCACGGTGGACTTCACCCGGCTGATGATGAAACGCCTCACCCACACCGGCTCCACGCTGCGCGCCCGCCCGGTGGCGGCCAAGGCGGCCATCGCCCGCGCGCTGGAGGAGAAGGTGTGGCCGCTGCTGGCCGCCGGCGCCGTCCGCCCGGTGATCCACGCCGTGTTCCCGCTGGAGGAGGCGGCGAAGGCCCATGCGCTGATGGAGTCGGGCGCCCATGTGGGCAAGATCGTGCTGACGCCGTAACGGCGGCGGCGCAAACCCGGGCGGCGCCGGGCAAAGGCGGCGGGCGACGCGCCGCCGTTGCGCCGCGGGCCGCGGCCCCTTATATAGGGAGCGTTCCCCACCAGTTCTGAATTTCGTATCCTCAGGGTACGTCGCTCCGGCCGGAAGCCGGGCCGGAGCACGGGAGGGGTCTGCATTTTCGTCTGCGCGCGGGGCGCGCTGAGGACCTGAACGGAAGGAACCGAACCCCATGTCCGCCGGACCGCTCATGCCGAAAGCCACAGCCATCTGGCTGGTGGACAACACTTCCCTGACGTTCGAGCAGATTGGCGAGTTCTGCAAGCTGCATCCGCTGGAAGTGAAGGGCATCGCTGACGGCGAGGTCGCCGCCGGCATCAAGGGTCTTGATCCGGTGCTGAGCGGCCAGCTCGACCGCGAGGAGATCGAGCGGGGCCAGAAGGACCCGAACTATCGCCTCAAGCTGCGGGAGCCGCGCGTCAAGCTGCCGGAGCCCAAGCGCGGCCGCGGCCCGCGCTACACGCCGGTGTCGCGCCGTCACGACCGGCCCAACGCCATCCTCTGGCTGCTGCGCAACCATCCGGAGCTGAAGGACGCGCAGATCATGCGGCTGGTCGGCACCACCAAGAACACCATCCAGCAGATCCGCGAGCGCACCCACTGGAACATGGCGGCGCTCTCGCCCATGGACCCGGTGACCCTCGGCCTGTGCTCGCAGATCGACCTGGACCTGGAGGTCTCCAAGGCCGCCAAGGACCGGCCGCGCGCGCTGGAGGAATCCGGCGACACCCTGCTGCCGGCGGAGGTCACCACCGCCGCGGAGCCGGCGAGCCCGTTCGCCGACATGGAGCGGCCCCGCAGCGAGCCGGAGAAGCTCGACGTGGGCGCGGTGTTCGCCAAACTCGGCGGCTCCTCGAAACGCAGCCGCGACGAGGACGAGGACGAGGATTTCTGATCCGCCGTCGCGGCGGCGTCACGATCCGGAAAGGGCCGGGCGGCGAGCCCGGCCTTTTTTCATGCCCTGCGCGCGGTTTTTGTCCGCGCCGGCAGGGCCTTGCGCCGGGCGCGCAATGCGCCATGCTGGCCGCGACAGGACATCGTCACGGGAGAACGCCATGGAGAAGCGCGCGCTCGGGCGGTCGGGCATCATGGTCCCGCCGCTGTGCTTTGGCGGCAACGTGTTCGGCTGGACCGCCGACGCCGCCACCTCTTACGCCCTGCTGGACGCGCTGGTGGAGGCGGGCTTCAACTTCATCGACACGGCGGACGTCTATTCGGTGTGGGTCCCGGGCCATGCGGGCGGGGAATCCGAGAGCATCATCGGCGACTGGCTGGCGCTGCGCGGCGGCCGCGACCGGGTGATCATCGCCACCAAGGTGGGCGGGCAGCTCAGCGCGGAGAAAAAGGGGCTGAAGCGGGCGCGCATCATCGAGGCGGTGGAGGAGTCGCTGCGGCGGCTGAAGACCGATTACATCGACCTCTACCAGTCGCATTTCGACGACCCCGACACCCCGGTTGAAGAGCCGCTGGAAGCCTACGAGCAGCTGATCCGCGCCGGCAAGGTGCGGGCCATCGGCGCCTCCAACTTCGCGCCGGAGCGGCTGCGGGCGGCGCTGGACGCCAGCAGGAGGGGCCTGCCGCGCTACGAAACCTTCCAGCCCGAATACAATCTCTACGCCCGCGACAGTTTCGAGGGGCCGCTGCAGCAGATCTGCCTTGAGGAGGAGGTTGGCGTCATTCCCTATTTCGCCCTCGCCGCCGGTTTTCTCACGGGCAAGTACCGGTCGGAGGCGGACCTGGGCAAGAGCCCGCGCGGGGCGCGGTCCATTCCGAAATATCTGAACCCGCGGGGCCTGCGCATTCTGGCGGCGCTGGACACGGTGGCGGCGCGCCACGACGCCACGCCGGCGCGCATCGCCCTGGCGTGGCTGATGACGCGCCCGGCCGTCACCGCGCCAATCGCCAGCGCCACCAGCCTCGCCCAGCTGCAGGAGCTGTTCGCGGCGGCCGAGGTGAAGCTCACGGATCTTGACCTCCAGGAGCTGGAAACGGCGAGCGCGCCCGCCTGAGGGGCGCGCAGGCGCAGCCGGGAGCGGCCGCGCCATGACGGCCAGGGAGACGGCCAGGGGGACGGGCAAGGGGATGGCGATGGCGCGCGACCTGTGGTGCCGCCCCGGGAACGAAGCCCCCAGGGGGCGCGTGACCTCCGGCGGGCCAGGCGGCCGCGCGGCGGCCGTCGCCCGCACGCTGCGGACGCTTCAGGGCGGCGGAGGAAACCGGCGCGGGGCGGCCGCCTCGCTCACCGGCGCGCACGTCCCGGACGGCCGCGCCCCCCTGTTGGCCCCGTCACGCCCGGGCAGCCCCGGGCGTCCATGTTCCTGGCCGCAGCGGGCCGGGCCGTGCATGCGCCTCCCGCCCCGCAGGAACGGTCCACATCAGACAGGCGCCGGGCGAAAAGCCCCCGCCCCCGCGGAGCGCCGGCCGGCGGACAGGGCGACGGCGGCCCCTGCCTGCCCGCGTCACGGGCCCGGGGGCGGACGGGCGTCAGCCGCGCGGGCGCTGCAGCGCCGCGGCGATCTCGTCCAGCGCCGCCGGGTCCTCGATCGTCGCCGGCGTCGTCCATTCCTCACGGTCGGCGATCTTCTTCATCACGCCGCGCAGGATCTTGCCGGAACGCGTCTTCGGCAGCCGGTCCACGGTGATCGCCGTCCTGAACGCCGCCACCGGACCGATCTTTTCGCGCACCAGGGCCACGATCTCCTGCTCGATCTCGAACGGGTTCTGGCTGACGCCGCGCTTCAGCACCACGAAGCCGCAGGGAATCTCGCCCTTGAGCGCGTCCTTCACGCCGATCACCGCGCATTCCGCCACCGCCGGATGCGTGGCGATGACCTCCTCCATGCCGCCGGTGGAGAGCCGGTGGCCGGCGACGTTGATGATGTCGTCGGTGCGGCCCATCACGTAGATGTAGCCGTCGGCGTCGATGAAGCCGGCGTCGCCGGTGCGGTAGTAGCCGGGGAAATCGTCGAGATAGGCCGAGCGGAAGCGCGCCTCGTCGTTCCACAGCGTCGGCAGGCAGCCGGGCGGCAGCGGCAGGCGGATCGCCACCGAGCCCATCACGTCCGGCCCGACCTGGCGGCCCTGGTCGTCGAGGATCTGCACGTCATAGCCCGGCATCGGCACGCCGGCGGAGCCATGTTTCACCGGCAGCAGGCCAAGGCCCACGGGATTGCCGGCGATGGCCCAGCCCGTCTCCGTCTGCCACCAGTGATCGATCACCGGCACGCCCAGCACCTTCTCCGCCCACTGGATGGTCTCCGGATCGGCGCGCTCGCCGGCGAGGAACAGCGTGCGGAAGCCCGAAAGATCATGTTTGCGCGCGAACGCGCCTTCCGGATCCTCCTTGCGGATGGCGCGCAGCGCGGTGGGCGCGGTGAACAGCGCCTTCACGCCATGCTCGCAGATCACCCGCCAGAAGGCGCCGGCGTCCGGCGTGCCCACCGGCTTGCCCTCATAGAGCACGGTCGTGGCGCCGTGCGTCAGCGGGCCGTAGACGATGTAGCTGTGGCCCACCACCCAGCCGACGTCAGAAGCCGTCCAGAAGGTCTCGCCGGGCGCGACGCCATAGAGCCACTTCATCGACCAGGCGAGGGCGACGAGATAGCCGCCGGTGTCGCGCACCACGCCCTTCGGCTTGCCGGTGGTGCCGGAGGTATAGAGGATGTAGAGCGGATCGGCGGCGTCCACCGCCACGCAGTCGGCGGCGGCCCCGGCGTCGCGCGCCCGCTCGACGAGCGTGGCCCAGTCGAGGTCGCGCCCCTTCGCCAGCTTCGCCTCGGCCTGCGGCCGCTGCAGCACCACGCAGGCGGCCGGCGCGTGGCCGGCCAGCTCCAGCGCCTCGTCCAGCATCGGCTTGTAGGGAACGATCTTCTGCCCCTCGATGCCGCAGGAGGCGGCGAGGATCACCTTCGGCTGCGCGTCGGCGATGCGGGTGGCCAGCTCGCGCGCCGCGAAGCCGCCGAACACCACCGAATGGATGGCCCCGAGACGGGCGCAGGCCAGCATGGCGAACACCGCCTCGGGAACCATCGGCATGTAGATGATCACCCGGTCGCCCTTGCCGACGCCAAGGTCGCGCAGCACGGCGGCCAGCAGCCGCACCTCCGCCAGCAGGCCGCTGTAGGAGATGACGCGCTTCGCGCCGGTGACCGGGCTGTCGTAGATGATGGCCGGCTGGGCGCCGCGGCCGCGCTCCACATGGCGGTCCACGGCGTTGTAACAGGCGTTGAGCCGCCCGTCGGCGAACCAGCGGCCGCAGACGCCGGCGGCGGGATCAAAAACGGTCCGCGGCCGGCGCATCCAGTCGATGCTCCCGGCCGCCTCCTGCCAGAACGCCGCCGGATCGCGCCTCGCGCGCTCCCAGGCGGCGGCGTAGCCGCCGGCGCCCGCTGCTGTCGTTTTCTGGACCACGTCGTCCCTCTGCGTTGGGGGCGCGCCAGCGACGCGCCCGTGATGTCCTGACGCGCGCCGTGGCGCGACGCCTTAACCATAACTCCGGCCGCGGGCGCGCGCACCCTGCGCGCGCGCGACTTCCGTCGCATTGCATGACCGGCGCGCAGCCCCCGTCGCCCCCGGCCGGAAGAGGCATGGACGGCGCAGCCCCGCGCGGTCCCGGCCTCCGCCAAACGCCGTATTGCCAGCGGCGGCCGAACGGTGTCCATTCCGCCGCGGGGGCGCCCCCGCCCGCGCGACGTCCCGCGGCCCAGGCCGGCGCCGGGATCAGCGCCCTCCGGGAGCCACGCCCCGCCACCCCCCAAGTCAAGGAGCGTCGCATGACGTCGATTTTCGACCGCGATCTTGACCGCAATCCGGCCAACTTCCAGCCGCTTACGCCCCTCTCCTATCTGGCGCGGGCGGCCGCCGTCTTTCCTGACCATGTGGCGGTGATCCACGGCGGGCTGCGACGCAGCTACCGGGAGCTGTACGCGCGTTGCCGCCGCCTCGCCTCGGCGCTGCGGAGTGCCGGGGTGAAACGCATGGACACGGTCTCGGTGATGCTCACCAACACGCCGGAAATGGTGGAATGCCACTACGGCGTGCCCATGTGCGGCGCGGTGCTCAACACGCTCAACACCCGCCTCGACGCCGCCGTGCTCGCCTTCACCCTCGATCACGCCGAAACGAAGGTGCTGATCACGGACCGCGAATATTCCGGCGTGGTGAAGGAGGCGCTCGCCCAGGCGAAGGCGAAGCCGCTGGTGATCGACGTGGACGACCCTGAATATGACGGGCGCGGCGAACGGCTTGGCGGGCAGGATTATGAAAGCTTCATCGCCGGCGGCGACCCGGATTTCGAATGGGTGCGCCCGCAGGACGAGTGGGACGCGATCTCGCTCAACTACACCTCCGGCACCACCGGCGATCCCAAGGGCGTGGTCTACCACCACCGCGGCGCGGCGCTGCTGGCCATGGGCAACGTCATCAGCTGCGGCATGCAGAAGCATCCGGTGTATCTGTGGACGCTGCCCATGTTCCACTGCAACGGCTGGTGCTTTCCGTGGACGCTGTCGGTGATGGCGGGCACGCACGTGTGCCTGCGCCAGGTGCGCGCCGGCGCCATTTACCGGCTGATCGCCGAGCATGGCGTCACCCACCTGTGCGGCGCGCCCATCGTCATGGCCACGCTGCTGAACGCGCCGGACGACGAAAAGCGCCCCTTCTCTCACAGGGTGTCGTTCACCACCGCCGCGGCTCCGCCGCCGGAGGCGGTGCTGGCCGGCATGGCCGCCGCGGGCTTCGAAGTCACCCATGTCTACGGCCTCACCGAGACCTACGGCCCCTCGGTCGTCAACGAGTGGCATGACGAATGGAGCGCGCTGGCGCCGGCGGAGCAGGCGCAGAAAAAGGCGCGCCAGGGCGTGCCCTATCCGGTGCTGGACGGCCTCGCCGTCCTGGATCCGCAGACCATGCAGCCCGTGCCCGCCGACGGCCAGACCATGGGCGAGGTGATGATGCGCGGCAACGTGGTCATGAAAGGCTACCTGAAGAATCCCGCCGCGACGCAGAAGGCCTTCGCCGGCGGCTGGTTCCACTCCGGCGACCTCGGCGTGATGCACCCGGACGGCTACGTGCAGCTCAGGGACCGCTCCAAGGACATCATCATCTCCGGCGGCGAGAACATCTCCTCCATCGAGGTTGAGGACGCGCTCTACAAGCATCCGGCCGTGGCCAACGTGGCCGTGGTCGCCCGCCCGGACGAGAAATGGGGCGAAACGCCCTGCGCCTTCGTGGAGCTGAAGCCCGGCCAGAGCGCCACGGCGGAGGAGCTGGTCGAATGGTGCCGCGCCCGCCTCGCCCGCTACAAGATCCCCAAAACCATCGTCTTCGAGGAGATTCCGAAGACGTCCACCGGCAAGCTGCAGAAATTCCTGCTGCGCGAGCGGGTCAAAAACCTCCCGTAACGGCAGGTGACGCGCCGCCGCGCCGGACGGACGGAAATACTGAAAGAAATCCTGGAAACAGAAGAGCCCGGCGCGCGCCGGGCTCCATTGCCGGCCAGACTGTGCGCCGTCGCGTCAGCGGCCCGCGGCCGGACCGTGACGCGCCGCGGCGTGCTCAGTGCACCGCGCCGCTCCCGTTGAGCTTTCCGCGCAGGCGCTCGATCTCGTCTTTAAGCTGCAGTTTCTTCCGCTTGAGCTCGGTCAGGACGACATCAGGCGTACCCGGCTGTCTGCGCGCCGCCTCAAGCTCCCTGTCAATCGCGTGATGACGCTTCTCCAGTTCGGACAGATGGGATTGCACGCTCATGACGGATCCTTTCGTCGTTGCGGACGACATGAGGATGGCACAGGGATTGTGGCGAAGAAAGGTCATGCAGGGACGCGCGGCTGCGGCCCCGGTCGCCAGGCCGGAGCGGAACCGCAAGGAAAACCGTTGCGGCCGGCGCGAACGGCGCGACTCCGTCCGCCCAACTCCGTAACGTCTTCCTGACGCCGCCGCGGGCCCGGTTCACCGGATTGTGAACGCTTGCCCTTGGCCGCAATGTGCGCATAATCTGGCCGCAGGCGAAGGGGGGACGACCCGAAAAAGCGTCGCGCCGCCAGCAGGTTACGGACGCTCCTGCGTCGTCGCCCCCGCGTCGCGCACATCTGGATGCATGATGACCGAACCTGACGAGCCAGCGGACGCTTCCGGCGGGCACGCGCAGCGACTGCGCGCCGAACTCCAGCAGCTGAAACAGGAGCACCGTGACCTGGACGCCGCCATCAGCGCCCTCGCCGAGGCGGGCTTCGCCGACCTCCTGCAACTGCAGCGTCTGAAGAAACGCAAGCTGCTGCTGAAGGATCGCATCAGTCACCTCGAGGACGTCCTTACCCCGGACATCATCGCCTGAGCCTCGATTTTCCCGAAAAATGCTTGCGCGACGTCCTTCCTGCCGGTAACAGCGCTTTTTCCGTGTTAGCGAGCACCAGTCCATGGCCATCAGCACCGGCAAGACCGGCGGGAAAAAGGGCGGCTCCGCCACGCCCGTCGCCATCATCATGGGCAGCCAGTCCGACTGGGCGACCATGCGCCACGCCTCCGAGACGCTGGACGCGCTTGGCGTCGGTCATGAATGCCTGATCGTCTCCGCCCACCGCACGCCGCAGCGGCTGTACGCGTTCGCCACCGGCGCGCGCGAGGCCGGCTTCCGGGTGATCATCGCCGGCGCCGGCGGCGCCGCCCACCTGCCCGGCATGACCGCGGCGCTGACGCCGCTGCCGGTGTTCGGCGTGCCGGTTGAGTCAAAGGCGCTCTCCGGCAAGGACAGCCTGCTCTCCATCGTGCAGATGCCCGGCGGCGTTCCCGTCGGCACCCTCGCCATCGGCAAGGCCGGCGCCATCAACGCGGCGCTGCTGGCCGCGGCGGTGCTGGCGCTGAACGACCCGGAGCTGGCGGAGCGGCTGGACGCCTGGCGCGCCCGCCAGAGCGAAAGCGTGGCGCTGCGCCCGTCGGACGAGGCGTAACGGCCCGCTCCGCCCGTGCGGCCATCGGGCTTTCCGCGGCCCTCCGGGGCCGCTTTCCTGTCCATGTGAACGGAACTGACGACGACATGCTGCGACCTGGGGCGTGCATCGGGATTCTGGGCGGCGGCCAGCTGGGCCGCATGCTGGCCGTCGCCGCGGCCGGC
Source organism: Camelimonas abortus (assembly GCF_042432745.1). Taxonomy (NCBI): domain Bacteria; kingdom Pseudomonadati; phylum Pseudomonadota; class Alphaproteobacteria; order Hyphomicrobiales; family Chelatococcaceae; genus Camelimonas; species Camelimonas abortus. The sequence continues at coordinate 2,128,941 of NZ_JBHLWR010000006.1, forward strand.
TACGGGCTGAAGTGCTGCATCTACTGCCCGGACGCGGGCAGCCCGGCCTTCGACGTGGCGGCCGGCTTCATCCAGGCCCCGTGGGACGACGAGACGGCGCTGGCCCGCTTCTGCGAGCGCGTCGACGTCGTCACCTATGAGTTTGAGAACATTCCGGCCGAAACCGCCGCGTTCATCGCCGCCCGCCGGCCGCTGCTGCCGGGGCTGAAGGCGCTGGAGACCTCCCAGGACCGGCTCGCCGAGAAAACCTTCGTCGCCTCCCTCGGCGTCGGCACCGCTCCCTTCGCCGCCGTAAGCTCGGCGGCGGAGCTGGAAGCGGCGCTGGCGCAGATCGGCCGCCCGGCGATCCTCAAGACCCGCCGTTTCGGCTATGACGGCAAGGGCCAGACGCGCATCGACGCCGGCGACAGCGCCGGGGCGGCCTTCGACGTCATCGGCCGCCAGCCGGCGATCCTGGAGGGCTTCGTGCCCTTCGCGAAGGAAGTGTCGGTGGTGTGCGCCCGCGGAGCCGACGGCGGCTTCGTCGCCTTCGACGTGTGCGAGAACGTGCACCGCAACCACATTCTCGACGTCACCACCGTGCCGGCCAGCATCGCGCCGCGCACGGCGGCGAAGGCCGTGGAGGCCGCCCGCCGCATCGCGCAGGCGCTGGACTATGTGGGCGTGCTGACGGTGGAGATGTTCGTGCTGGCCGACGGCGAGACGCTGCTGGTCAACGAAACCGCGCCGCGGGTGCACAATTCCGGCCACTGGACCATTGAGGGCGCGCGGACCTCGCAGTTCCAGCAGCACGTGCGCGCCATCTGCGGCTGGCCGCTGGGCGACGCCGGCCGCTACGGACGCGCCACCATGACCAATCTCATCGGCGACGACATCGACGCCTGGCGCGAAATCCTGGCCGAGCCGGGCGCATGCCTGCATCTTTACGGCAAGGCAGAGGCCCGGAAGGGCCGCAAGATGGGCCACGTCACCCGGATCTTTCCGGAAAACGGCCTGTGAGCCGCGCCCGCGGCGCCGCGGTCCGCGCCGGCTTGCGCGCGCCGGAACCTCGAATTCCGCCTTCGTGCGCTATGGACTCGCAGGTGGATATCTGGTACCCGCAACCCGACGGCGCAATCTGACGTTCGCGCCGAACGGTCGCCTATTTCCATATCAAACCTTGGGACGAATTCGCGTGCAGGTACTTGTCCGTGACAACAACGTCGATCAGGCCCTCCGGGCTCTGAAAAAGAAGCTGCAGCGGGAAGGCGTTTTCCGCGAGATGAAGCTTCGCGACCATTACGAGAAGCCCTCCGAGAAGCGCGCCCGCGAGAAGGCCGAGGCCATCCGCCGCGCCCGCAAGCTGGCCCGCAAGAAACTGCAGCGCGAAGGCCTGCTGCCGATGAAGGGGCGCGGTCGCTGACGTCCGCTCCGGCGCGCTGGCGCGATTCGCCTGGCGGCGATGGTTGCGTTCGCGCGCCATGGCCCGCGCGACACGATCCGCGCGGCATGGCGGTAGCGGCCCGCACCCCGTAGCGGCGGGCTGCGCCGGCGCGTCATGCCGCAGGGCCATGCAGGCGACGCCTTGCGCCCGTTCAGAGGCGGAGAGAGTCCTCCTCCGCCGCCGCACGCAACGACGGCCCTACGGGGCCGTTCGCTGTTTCAGGCCCGCCCTGGCGGCTGGCGCGGCGTCCGTCCGGGCCCCGGCGGCGGGGCGAAAATGAACGGCGCCAGTTTTTTAACGAAATTGGCTGATATCTCGGGCGCGCAGGCAAGGCTCCGGCGGCGCCGGTCCGGCCGCGACCCGCGAATGGCCGCCACGCCGGAACAGGCCTGACGTTCCCGGACATGCAGGATAACGGCGCGACGCCCTGGGGCGACCGCCCGCTCCGCGTTATCGCAACGTCTGCGGAACCGGAGCCGCCGCGCCTGCGCCTGCCTGCCCCCGGGGACGGGCCGGACCAGCCGTCGCCGTATCTGTCGAGGGATCGCCGTGCAACCGAACCTTTCCAGCCCCCGCCTCACGTTTCTGGCCGCCGCGGCTCTCGCCCTTGCCCTCGCCGGCTGCGAGACCGTGAGCCCGCAACGCTCCGTTAACGTGGCCGAAGTCGTGCAGCAGGACCCGGAGGTGGCCAGCGCCAACATCCAGTCGCTGAGCGAAGCCATACGCAACAATCCCGGCGACCCGCGCGCCTACAACACCCGCGGCGCCGCCTATGCGCGCATCGGCGACTACCGCCGCGCCATCGACGATTTCAGCAAGGCCATCAGCCTCGACCCGTCCGACGCAGCCGCCTACACCAACCGCGGCCTCGCCCGCCGCCAGACCGGCGACAGCCAGGCGGCCGCGCAGGATTTCACCAGCGCCATCAACGCCAATCCCGGTTACGCCCCGGCCTACATCGCCCGCGGCAACTTGCGGCGCGCCCAGAACGACCTCTCCGGCGCCCTCGCCGACCTCGACCAGGCGGTGCGGCTCAATCCTGAATCGGCCGAGGCCCGCCACGCCCGCGCCCTCGTCTACCAGCGCCAGGGCAACCACGCCCAGGCGGTGCTGGACTTCAACTCGGCCATCGACCGCAATCCGTTCGTCGCCGCGCCCTACGCCGCCCGCGGCCAGAGCGAGCTGGAGCTCGGCCGCTATGACAAGGCGCTGGAGGACTTCAACGCCGCGCTCAACGTCAACAACCGCCTCGCCGACGCCTGGGCCGGCCGCGGCCTCGCCCAGGAGAAGCTGGGCCAGCTGGCCGAGGCGCGCGCGTCCTACCAGTCGGCGCTCGGCATTGATCCGGCCAACGCCGTCGCAAAGGCGGGGCTGCGCCGGCTCGGCTCCTCATCCTGACGCCGCGCCGGGCAGACAGTCAAAAGGGCGCGCGCCGGTCCGGCGCGCGCCCTTTTCGTATCCGTCCGGCAGCTGCTCCGCCGCGCGGGCGACGCCCGGCGCGCCTGGTCAGAGCAGGAACCAGGCCATCAGCACGAGGACGACGATGATCGCCGCGATGCCCCAGACGGAGCCCCTGATGAAATTCGCATAGGTCCTCTCGTGCGCCGGATAGTCCATCGCCGGATGGCCGCCGGTCGCGCCGTTGGTCTGCTTCGCCATTCCCTGTTTCCCCGGTTGAAGGCCGTCTCTTCCGCCCTGGCCTCACGCGACGCGCGCCTTGCGCGGCGCCGCCGGCTGCGGGCGTGACAATCCCGTTCCCGTCTAGCGGAACGTCGCGACGCTTGCAAACGCCGCGCGCGTCATCCCTCCCCCGTGAGACCCACGGTCGCAAGGGCGGCCGCCTGGCGCTCCGCCAGCGCCGCCTCGCTGAAGCCGGCGATGGTCTCCTCGAACAGGCGGTGGAAGTTGAGGCGCGCGTCCAGCCGCAGGAAGGCGGCGCCCAGCCCCACAGCCGCCCGGTCCATGAACACGAAGGCGCGCGGGACGCGCAACGGCCCGAGGCGCTTCAGCTCCTGGTGGACGCGGAACGCCTCCCGCCGCCCGTATTCGCCCGGCGCGACGCCGTCGGCGATGGTGCGCTCGCGGTCGTCCAGCAGCGGGCCGCAGATGAACCGCGCCCAGATGTCGAGCACCCCGGCCAGCTCGCGCGTGACGTTGCAAAATCCCCACGTCCTGTATGCGTGCATGACCTCGTCCGGCCGGTCGTGCAGCAGGCCGCGGTACAGCGCCACGACGCCGGCGACGAAGTCCGGCGGAAAAATGCGGATGCAGCCGAAATCGAGCAGGTTAACGCCGGTCGGCTCGCCGTCGTCCCCGGCGAAGGCGGCGTAGTTGCCCGGATGCGGATCGCCGTGAATGACGCCATAGCGGCCAAACGGCCGCCACCAGGCGTGGAACATGGCCCGCGCCAGACGGTCGCGCGTCTCCTGCGGCGCGGCCACCCAGCCGGCGAGCGGACGGCCCTCCAGCCATTCCAGGGTGAGCAGCCGGCCGGTGGACAGCTCCGGCCGCGGCGCCGGAACGCGCACGCCGGGGACGTCCGCCAGCATCAGGCGGTAGAGCGCGGCGCAGCGCGCCTCGCGCCGGTAGTCGAGCTCCTCGTACAGCCGTTCGGCGATCTCGGCGGCGGCCTCGCTGGCGTCAATCGCCGCGCCAAGGCGCCGGTGCAGGGCGAGCGCCAGCTCCATCTGGCGCAGGTCCGCCGCCACCGCCGACTGCATGTCCGGATACTGCAGCTTGCAGGCGAGGACCGCGCCGTCATGGGCCACGGCGCGGTGCACCTGGCCCAGGGAAGCGGCGGCGGCCGGCTCCAGGTCAAAGCTGGCGAAGCGGGCGCGCCACTGCGGCCCCAGCTCCGCCGCCATGCGCCGGCGCACGAAGGCCGGCCCCATGGGCGGGGCCGCAGACTGCAGCTTCTGCAGCTCCGCCGCATATTCGGCCGGCAGCAGGTCGGGAATCGCCGCCGCCAGCTGGGCGATCTTCATCAGCGGCCCCTTGAGGCCGCCAAGGGCGCCGGCCAGGGCCGCCGCCTCCGCCTTGCGGTCGCCGCCGCGCAGGCGCGCCCCGGCCACGCGCATGGCCGCGCCGCCCAGCCCCACGCCGACGCGCGCGTAGCGCGCCATGCGCGCCGCGGTCCGGTCAGCCTCCCTGTCGCGTCCGTCGCTCACCGTCGTCCTTTCCGCCCGGCGGCGGGGCGCCGCGACGCCTCAGGGCAGCACGGCCTCCGCCTCGATCTCCACCCGCGCCGCCGGATCCAGCAGGGCCGTGACGCCGACGATGGTCATGGCCGGGAAATGCCGGCCCAGGGTCTGCGCCCAGGCCTCGCCCACCTCCGCGCCATGTTCGCTGAAGTCCCCGATGCGCGTGAGATACGCGCGCAGCGACACGATGTCCGTGGCGGCGCCGCCCGCCGCCTGCACCACCGCCAGCACGTTGGCGAGGGCCTGGGCGAACTGCGCGCCGAACCCGGCGTCCGCCGCCACCCCCGGCGCGCCGGGAACGGCGCCGGTCTGGCCGGCGACCCGCAGCACCCGTGACCCCGCGCTGACCACGCCATGGGAATAGCCGCGCGGACGCGGCCATCCCTCCGGCAGCACCGCGACAAAACCGCCCTGGGACATGTCTGTTCCTCCCTGTATGGCGCGGCCCCGTCGCCGCCGCGGCGACGCCGCCGGGCCGGCGCGGGCTCCTGTGCGGCCCGCAGCCCCCGCTCAGGCGGAGAGCTGCTCCAGCTCGGTGATGAAATCGTCGATCATGCCGAGGCCGATCCGCCAGAAGGCCGGATCGGCGGCGTCGAGGCCGAAGGGCGCCAGCAGCTCGGAATGGTGCTTCGTGCCGCCCGCCGCCAGCATCTCGAGGTAGCGCGCGGCGAAGCCGTCGCCGGCCTTGCGGTAGACGCCGTAGAGCGAGTTCACCAGACAGTCGCCGAAGGCGTAGGCGTAGACGTAGAACGGCGAGTGGATGAAGTGGGGGATATAGGCCCACCACACGCCGTATTCCTCGTCCAGCCGGATGGCCGGCCCCAGGCTCTCGGACTGCACCTCCATCCAGAAGGCGTTGATCTGCCCGGCGGTGAGCTCGCCGTTGCGGCGCGCCTCATGCACCTTGCGCTCGAAGGTGTAGAAGGCCACCTGCCGCACCACGGTGTTGAGCATGTCCTCCACCTTGGAGGCCAGCATGATGCGCCGTTCGGCCGGCGGCGCCTGGTCGAGCATGCGGCGGAAGGTGAGCATCTCGCCGAACACGGAGGCGGTTTCGGCCAGGGTGAGCGGCGTCGGGGCCATCAGCGCGCCCTGGCGGGCGGCCAGCACCTGGTGCACGCCGTGGCCCAGCTCGTGGGCCAGGGTCATGACGTCGCGCGGCTTGCCCAGATAGTTCAGCAGCACGTAAGGGTGCGCCGAAGGCACGGTGGGATGGGCGAAGGCGCCCGGCGCCTTGCCGGGGCGGGCCGGCGCGTCGATCCAGTTCTCGTCAAAGAAACGGCGGGCGATGCGGGCCATCTCCGGCGAAAATTCGCCATAGGCGGCCAGCACCGTGTCGCGCGCCTCCTCCCAGCCGATCACCCGCTGCGACGATTCCGGCAGCGGCGCGTTGCGGTCCCAGTAGTTGAGGCGCTCCACGCCGAACCAGCGCGCCTTCAGCGCGTAATAGCGGTGGGACAGGCGCGGACAGGCGGCGCGCACGGCGGCGACCATGGCGTCCACCACCTCGCGCTCCACCCGGTTGGCGAGGTGGCGGCTGTCGGCCACGTCAGCGAATCCGCGCCAGCGGTCGGAGATCTCCTTGTCCTTGGCCAGGGTGTTGGTGACCAGCACGAAGGTGCGCAGGTTGGCGGCGAACACGCTGCTGATGGCCGCGGCGGCGCTGCGCCGCTTGCCGGGGTCGGCGTCCTGCAGCAGGTTGAGCGTGGGTTCGATGGGCAGGCTCTCGCCGTCCACCTCGAAACGCAGGGCGGCGATGGTCTCGTCGAACAGCCGGTTCCAGGCGCTGACGCCGGTCACCGACTTCTCATGGAACAGCCGCTCGATGTCGTCGGAGAGCTGGTATGGCTTCTCCTTGCGCAGGTCGTCCAGCCACGGCCGCCAGCGCGCCATGGCGGCGCTGTCGCGCAGGCGCCGCCACAGCCCGTCGTCAAGGCGGTTCAGCTCCAGCTGGAAGAACAGCAGGTGCACGCTGGCGGCGGTCACCCGCTCCTGGGCGTCGCCGTAGAACTTGGCGTTGGCCGGGTCGGAGGTGTCGCCGAAATAGATCAGCCCGGCGTAGGACATGATGCGGCCGAGCTGGTCGGAGATCGCCTCGTATTCGCCGATGGCTTCGTCGAGCTGCGCCTGGCCTTCCGGCGTCGCCGCCAGCTCCGCCACGCGCCCGCGCCATTTGCCGGCGAAGGCGGCGCACCGGCCCTCGATGGCCTCAAAATCCGCCCGGTATTCCGGCGAATCCATGCCCGGATAGAGGGCCGAGAGATCCCAGCGCGGCAGCGCGCCCAGATCCGGCGCGGCGGCGGCCCCGCCGGCCGCAGCGGCCGCGCTGGCCGCGGGAACCGGAAGCTGCAGGTGACGAAGCGCGGAAACGGCGCATGACATTGACATCCTCCGCTGCGCGCCGCAGCGCGCTGCATGGGCGGGCCCGGCGGCGCCGGACGCCCGCGACGGTTCGAAAAACGCCCCGCATCCGCGCCGGACCGGTCGCCGCGCCGGCCGCGTCAGGGCGCCATGCGCCACAAGCTGGTCATGACGCGTCGGCGAAACAATCGCCGGCCGACAGCTTTTTCACAAGCGCCGCCCGGCGGCCCGAACGGACGCAGCGGCGCGGCGCGCGAAAATTCATGACAGCGTTAACACGGACTTTACTGTTGTTCCCCACCATGCCCCGTAACGATACACACGGGGGCGAAGCTGGTCGCCGGCGGCGGGCCCGCGCCCCGAGGCATGAGGCTCGCTTCAGGCATGGTCACACAGTCCGCCACCAGCCAGCGGTTCCGACAGTCCGTCAGCGTATCCGGCGCCGAATCCGCCCCGCCCGGGGGCGGGGCGTTGCTGGCGTGTCTGGACATGGGCGCCGCCGACGCGCGCGCGCTGCTCGCCGCCACAGGCGGGCGGGCCTGCGCCGCCGGCGACCTGGCGACGGCCCTGCGCCTGCTGCGCGAGGGAGCGCGCCCTGCCGCCGTTTTCGTGTCGGGCGCGCGCGACGCCGCGCCGGTGCTGACGCTGCTGGAGGCGGCCCGCGCCGCCGGCCTGCGCGCCCGGATGCTGGCCGCCCAGGCCAGACTGACGCCTGTTGACGTCGCAATTTTACAGGATTCTGGCGTAGAAACCGTGGCCGGCGCCACGCCCGAGCGCCAGGCGCGCGCCCTGCGCGAACGCATGGCCGCCGCGCCGGAGGCGCCGCAGCCGCGGCGCGGCGAGCGCCGGCTGGAGCCGTCGCTGGATGATCTGGCCGCGGCCAGCGCGACGTTCGCCCGTGCGGCCGCGCAGGGCCGGCGGGCGCTGCGCGCCGGCCTGCCGGTGCTGGTGGAGGGCGAGGCGGGCGTGGGCAAGCTCGCCTTCGCGCGGGCGCTGCACGCCGCCGGCCTGCGCCGGCAGCGGCCGCTGCTGCAGCTTGGCCCGGACGCGGCGGCGGAGGGGCTGGCGGCCGCCGCCGGCCGCCTTGGCCTCGACCTCGAGACCGGCCTGATTCACGGCGAAGCCGGCGGTTCGCTCTATCTGCGCGACATCGGCGACTGGCCGGCGCCGGCCCAGGGCGAGCTGATGGAGCTGCTGCGCCGGCGCAACGCCCTGCGCGGGCGGGACGGGGCGCTGCGCGAGCTGAAAATTTTCGCCAGCGCCCGCCAGCCGCTGATCCAGCGCGTCGGCGCCGGCGCGGTGCGGGACGACCTCTATTACCTGCTGTCGGTGGCGCCGGTCAGTCTGCCGCCGCTGCGCAACCTGCGCGAGGACCTGCCGGCCATCGTCGCCGCCGTGCTGGCGCGCATGGGCGCGGGCCGGGCGGCGGCGCTGCGCCCGGGCTTTCCGGGCGCGCCGGACGCGGAGGCCATGGCGGCGCTCGCCGCCGCCGACTGGCCCGGCAACATCGCCCAGCTGCGCGCCCGGCTCTGTCATGCGGCTCTGCGGGCCGGCGGCGGGCCCATCACCGCCGCCGACGTGGCCGCGGCGCAGGCGCCGGACGCGGCGGAGACCGGCGGCTGGACGCTGGCGTGGCCGGAAGACGGCGGGAGCGGGGCCGCCGCGCCGGCGCCGCCCTGCGCCGCCATGTGCGAACGGACGGCGGCCTGCGACCTGCCCGACATTTTCGACGGCCAGGGCGAACTGCGGCCCCTGGCCGAAATTGAAGCTGGCGTGATCCGCTTCGCCGTGCGCCATTATGGCGGGCAGATGTCGGAAGTGTCGCGCCGGCTGGGAATCGGCCGCTCGACGCTGTACCGCAAGCTGCGCGACCTGGACCTGCTGCCGGAACGTGAGGCCGCCGGCCCCGCCCGGCTCCGCGCCGGCGGGGGCGATGTCCGCGCGCTGGCCGTGGACATGGCCTGAACCACCCCGCGGGCCGGCGCGCCCGCGCATCACGGCGCCGCAAGGCGCGCGACGACGTCCCGACTTTATCGCATGGGAGGCGCACGTGAGGACATGGCGGACTGATCGGCTGGCGACCGGCCTGTTCGCTCTCGCCGCCGCGCTGGCCGCGGGCGCAGGCGAGGGCGCGGCCCGCCAGCCGCAGACAGGCGCGGACCCTGCGGACGCGTGGATCATCGTCGACGCGGGGACGGACACGCCAGCGCCCGGAGCGACGGCCCTGGACGCCGCGCCGCCTTCCGCCACGGGCGTCGCCGCGCTGCGCGCCGCCGGAGCGCCGGAAACGTCCGGCGGTCCCCTCATCACCCTCTACGACGATGCGGAGGACGAGGCCGGGCACACCGGCGCGATCAGGCCGCTGGAGGCGCCCGGCGACGACGCCGGCGGAGCGCTGACGCTGCTGGCGCCCGCCGCCGCCGCCACGACCGGCGACGGCGAAGGCCACGACGGCGCGCCGCGCGGCGCTTTCGCCCCCGCGACGGCGTCCCCCCTGGCGGACCAGCTGCCCCCGCCGCCGCCGGCGACGGCGGACGTGACGCCGGAGATCGTGACCGCGGCGGTGATGGACCTCGCCCGGGCCCTGCTGGCCGATCCGGCGACCTTCGCCGGCAGCCGGCTGGACAGCGCCCAGCAGGAACGGCTCCGCGCCTTTTACGCCGCGCGCCAGGAGCCGCTGTGGCTGCGCGACGGCGGCTGGAACGAAGGCGCCCGCCAGACCCAGGCCCGCATGGAGCGCGCCTGGGAGGAGGGGCTGGAAAGCGCCGACTATCCGGCGCCCGCCCTCGCCGCCGGCGCGACCCCGGCCGCCCTGGCCGAAGCGGAGGTGCGCCAGAGCGTCAACGCGGTGAAATACGCCCGCGACGCCTCCGGCGCCCGCATTGATCCGGCGCGGCTGTCGCGGCTGCTCACGCCCCGCCGCGACCTGCCGGACGCAGACAGGGTGCTCGCCGGCCTCGCCGTGGCGATGCAGCGCGGGCGCGACGCCGGCGACGCGCTGGCCGCCTGGAACCCCTCCCACGCCGGCTACCAGGCGCTGCGCGCGCGGCTGATCGCGCTGCGGGCCGCGCGCCCGCCGGAGCCGGCGGTGGCGCGCATTCCCCACGGGCCGCCGCTGCGCGTGGGCATGCAGGATCCGCGGGTGAAGCTGGTGCGAAGCCGCCTCGGCCTGACCCCTTCGGACGACGTCAGTTATGATGAACGCCTCGCCGCCGCCGTGGCCGAGTTCCAGCGCAGCCGCGGCCTCAAGCCCACCGGCGTGCTCACCCGCCAGACCGTGCTGGCCATGACCGGCGGCGACATCCCCAGGGAGGAGGATGAATCCCTGCTCGTGGTCAACATGGAGCGCTGGCGCTGGCTGCCGCGCGACCTTGGCGACGACTACGTGTTCGTCAACATTCCCGAATTCCGCATGCGCCTCGTCCGCGAGGGGCGGCTGGCGTTCGAGACGCGGATCATCGTCGGCAAGCCGGAGACGCCGACGCCGGTGTTCTCGCACGAAATCCAGTATGTGGTGCTGAACCCGTACTGGACCGTGCCGCCGTCCATCCTGAAAAAGGAGTTCCTGCCGGCGCTGGCGCGCGATCCGCAATACGCCGCCAGACGCGGCTATGAGGTGATCCGCCGCGGCGACCGCATCACGGTGCGCCAGCCGCCGGGCGAGCGCAACGCGCTCGGCCGCATCAAGTTCATGTTCCCCAACGACCACGCGGTCTACCTGCACGACACCCCCAACCGCGGGCTGTTCGGGCGCAACCGGCGCGCCTTCAGCCACGGCTGCGTGCGCGTGGACGATCCGCTGGCCTTCGCCACGCTGGCGCTGGGCCCGGAATGGCCGGAGCAGCGCATCCGCCGTCTGCTGGGCAAGGGCGAACGCACCGTCCGCCTGGCGCGGCCGCTGCCGGTGCACCTCGCCTATTTCACCGCCTCGGTGGACGCCGGCGGAACGATGCACGCCCGCGAGGACATCTATGGCGTGGACGCGCGCATGCGCGCCGCCCTCGCCCGGCTGCGCGGCGCGCCCTGAGGGGCGGCGCGGCGCGCCCGGCGCCCTGTCCCCAGATGAAACGGTCGCAGGCGCGGGAAATATTCCCGTGATTCCAGCAACATGTCTGGATATTGGCCGGCGCGTCCGGCGGAGCCGCGGCGCGGCGTAGCGGGAAAGCGCGAAGCAGGCTAACCTCGCGTTAAGGCTTCTGCACGAAAAGTCTGGGCAATGTTCGCCGCCGGCGCGGGCGACATCATTTGGGGCGCATCGCCCTGCAGATGATCCCGCGTCGCAGGTCTCCGCCCCGGCGGAGCCGGCGTCCGGCGATCCTGTCGCCAGCGCGCCGCGCCCCGCCGGCCGGGGCCGCATCACGATCATCCGCCGTGCGCGTCCGCGCGCCGCCGTCAGACAATTCATCAGGGGTACACAACTTGTCGGCGCCACGCCCCTCATCCAGCTCCAGCGTCGCGACCGGACCCGACGGGCGCCGGACCTGCAGCCGGACGTTCCTGTCGCTCCCCGCGCCGCGCTGGCTGGCGGGGCGCCTCGCGCGCCTGTGCCTTGGCGCCGTCGCGCTCGCCGGCGCCTGCCTGGCCGGCGTCTCCGAGACCCAGAACGCCGTCGCCAACGGCGACACCCGCACCCTGTCGCTCTACTACGTGCACACGAAGGAGAGCCTCACCGTCACTTTCCGGCGCAACGGCGCCTATGACCGGGCCGCGCTGAAGCAGCTCAACTGGTTCCTGCGCGACTGGCGGCGCGAGGAGCCCACCAACATGGACCCGCGGCTGTTCGACCTGCTGTGGGAGGTGTACCGGGAGCTGGGCTCGCGCGAGACCATCCACGTGCTCTCCGCCTACCGCGCCCCGGCCACCAACGCCATGCTGCGCCGCCGCTCCAGCCGCGTGGCCGAGCACAGCCAGCACATGCTGGGCAAGGCCATCGACTTCTACCTGCCGGACGTGCCTTCCTCGCGGGTGCGCGAGGTGGGCATCCGCCTGCAGCGCGGCGGCGTCGGCTACTACCCCTCGTCCTACAATCCGTTCGTGCACCTGGACGTGGGCTCGGTGCGCACCTGGCCGCGTCTGACCTACGCCCAGCTGATCCGCATCTTCCCGGACGGCAAGACCGTGCACATTCCCGCCAACGGCCGGCCGCTGCCGGGCTATGACGAGGCGCGGCGGGAGATCCTCGCCCGCGGCGGCTCGGTGCCCGGCGCGACGGTCTACGCCGCGGCCGAGGCGCAGCCGAAGAAGAGCTTCTGGGCGCGCCTGTTCGGCGGCAGCGACGAGAGCGAGGACGTGGCCGAGCAGCAGGCCATCGCCCGGGCGCCTGCCTACCGGCCCCGCTCGGCGAAGGAGGCCGCCGCCACGGCGAAACAGGTGGCCTGGGCGAAGGGCGACGAGACCAGCGGCGACGCCGGCCTGCTCGGCTTCCTCGGCGGCGGCCGGCGCGGTCAGCCGCAGCAGGCGGAGCAGACGCCGGAGCCGGAGGAGCAGGAACAGCCGGCGGTCACCGCCGACCGCCTGCCGCCGATGGAGCCGCAGCAGCAGCCGCAGACGCGCATGGCCGCGCTGCCGCCCCCGGCGGCGCCGCCGCTGCCGCTGGCGCGGCCGGCGGATCTCGCCGCCGGCCAGACGGACGCGCAGGCGGAGAGCGCCGCGCCGGCCATGGCCATCGTGCCGCTGCCGCCGCGCCGGCCGGATTCGCTCTCGCCCGCCCTCCCCGCGCCTGACCCTGACGGCGACGCAGGCGCCGCCGCCGCCATCGCCCTCGCCCTGGCGCCGCTGCCGCCGGCGCGCCCGCGGGACATCAGCCCGGCCGCAGCCCGCGACGACGCGGACGGCGACGCGCCGCAGCAGGGCGCGCCGGCCCTGGCCTTCGCGCCGCTGCCGCCCGCGCGGCCAGCCAGCCTGCGCCCGGCCCTGGCGGAGCCGGTGAGCGCCGTCGCCGGCGACCTGCGGCGACAGGAGACGCCCGCCGGGGTGCTCGCCTACGCCGCCACCGCCGAGACCACCTCGTCGCTCGGGCCCCTGCCGCTGCCGCCGCCACGTCCGCCCGAGCTGCGCGGCGCTCCGGCGGCGGCGCGCAAGGCCGCCGCCCAGAACGCCGCCCAGACCGTCACGCCGGCCGGCGCCGACAGGGGCGCGCCGAAACGCCCCGCCGCGCCGGCGCGCATCGCCGCCGCCTGGGACACGGCCGCAAGCGCCGCGCCCGATCCGTCTGACCCCACCGGCGCGGCCCTCGCCGCCGCCCTGCTCGGCCTGAAGAAACCGGCGGCGTCGCCCTGAGGCGCCGCCTGCGGCCTGCCCCCGGACGGCGAGCGTCCGGACAGAAAAAGGCGGCTCCGCCCTGCCCGGGCGGAGCCGCCTTTGGCATTGCGCGCCAGGCCGGCGGCGCGGCGCGCGGACGGGGGATGGCGCCCGCCGGCGTCAGGCCATGCCCAGCGCCTGCATGTAGAGCTCGAGGATCGCCTCCTCCTCCTGACGCTGGGCCTGATCCTGCTTGCGGATGCGCAGGATCTTGCGCACCGCCTTGGCGTCGAAGCCGCGTCCCTTCAGTTCGGCGAACACTTCCTTGATGTCGCCGGCGATGCCGGCCTTCTCCTCCTCGAGGCGCTCGAGGCGTTCAATGAACTGCCGCAGTTCGTCTGCCGCGACGCCGGTGTCGGCGACGTCGGCCATGCCGGGATTGTTCATGGGTTCCGAGGTTCCCTGTTTGCATGGGCGGCGGCCGGCCCCTGCAGCTGGCCGCGTCCGGGCGATGTATAACCGAATCTGTGGCTGCAAGATGAATCCATTCGGTTAATCCGCCGCGCCGGCCGGCGCCGCCGCGGCGCCTTTCCCCGCAATTCGGGAGCGGAGCCGGCGCCTGCGGGGCGGCGAAGTTCAGGCTGGCGGCGCCCCGCGGCCGCGGGCATGATGCGGGAGCGGCGATTCCGCCGCCGGCGGCGGCGCCGTCACAGATTCGCCGCGCGAATCCCCGATGTTCGCGCCTGCGAACCGTCTGTGTTTTCGCCGCCGGCGCGGCGGCCCCGAACGCCCCGGCCGCAGGCAGGCGCTCCCGCCCGCCGGATGGCCGCGCCCCCCGCCGGCCCCGCCATCGGCCCCGGCTGCATGGAGATGTTGCTGACCGTCATGCGTTCTCCCGCCCTGCATCCCGCCGCCCCCGCGGGGAACGGCGTCTCCCGCCCGCTTCGCCGCCGTTCCGTTTTCCGCAGACGCGCGCGCGGCGCGCGCCTCGTGCTGGCGGCGGCCGCAGCCATGGGCGCGCTGGCCGCCGGCGCCGGCGACGCCCTGGCCGACCTGCGCCTGTGCAACATGACCGGCAGCCGCGTCGGCGTGGCCCTCGGCTATCGCGACGGCCAGGGCTGGGTGACGGAAGGCTGGTGGAACCTGGAGGCGCGGCGCTGCGAGACCCTGCTGAAAGGCGCCCTCGCCTCACGGTTTTATTACGTCTACGCGGTGGACTATGACCGTGGCGGGGATTGGTCCGGCAAGGCTTACATGTGCACCAGGGACAGGGAGTTCTCCATTCGCGGGGTCGAGAACTGCCTTGCCCGCGGCTACGATCGCAACGGCTTCTTCGAAGTCGACACCGGAGAACAGAAGAGCTGGACCATCCAGCTCACCGACACGCCCAGAACGCCGGAGAAATCCAGATGAGACGCATGCGACGGGTCAAGGTTGTCGCCACCCTGGGACCGGCCTCCTCAACGCCCGGGCGGATCGAGGCGCTGTTCCGGGCCGGGGCGGACATGTTCCGCATAAACATGAGCCACACCTCGCGTGAGGCGCTGCGCCAGCGCGTGGCGGACATCCGCGCGGTGGAGGCGGCGGTTGGCCGGCCCATCGGCGTGCTGGCCGACCTGCAGGGGCCCAAGCTGCGTCTGGGCGTGTTCGCCGGCGGCCGGGCGATCCTCGAATCCGGCGCCCGTTTCGTGCTCGACGGCGACGAGACGCCCGGCTCCGCCACGCGGGCGCAGCTGCCCCATCCGGAGATCCTGCGGGCGCTGGAGCCCGGCCACCGCGTGCTGGTGGACGACGGCAAGGTGGAGCTGAAGGTCACGCAGACGCGCCGCAGGGGCCGGAACATCGCCGTGGAGACCACGGTGGTGGTGCCCGGCGCCGTCTCCGACCGCAAGGGCGTGAGCCTGCCGGACACCACCATTCCCGTCTCGGCGATGACCGCCAAGGACCGTTCCGACCTGGAGGCGGCGCTGGACTGCGGCGTCGACTGGATCGCCGTTTCCTTCGTACAGCGTCCGGAGGACGTGGCCGACGTGCGGAAGGTCGCCGCCGGCCGCGCCCTGGTCATGGCCAAGATCGAGAAGCCGCAGGCGGTGGCGCGGCTTGAGGAGATTTTCGACGTGGCCGACGGCGTCATGGTGGCGCGCGGCGACCTCGGGGTCGAAATGCCGCTGGAGCAGGTGCCGGGCATCCAGAAGCTCATCACCCGCATGGGCCGGCGCCTCGGCAAGCCGGTGGTGATCGCCACCCAGATGCTGGAGTCGATGATCTCCTCGCCGGTGCCGACCCGCGCCGAGGTCTCCGACGTGGCCACGGCGGTGTTCGAGGGCGCGGACGCGGTGATGCTCTCGGCCGAAAGCGCCGCCGGCCAGTTTCCGGTGGAGGCGGTGGCCACCATGGACCGCATCGGCGTGCAGGTGGAGAGCGACGCCAATTTCCGCGCCATCATCAACGCCCAGCGCTCGGCGCCGGAGTCCACCGGCGCCGACGCAATCGCCGCCGCCGCCCGCACCATCGCCGAGACGGTGGACATCCGCACCATCGTCGCCTGGACGGCGTCCGGCGCCACGGGCCTGCGCATCTCGCGCGAGCGTCCGCAGACGCCGATGATCGCGCTGACGCCGCGCCAGGCCACGGCGCGGCGCCTCGCCGTGGCCTGGGGCATCCATGCGGTGGTCACCGAAGACGCCCACGACGTGGACGACATGACCGAGCGCGCCTGCCGCATCGCCGCGGCGGAAGGCTTCGCGAAGCCCGCCGAGCGCGTGCTGATCGTCGCCGGCGTGCCCTTCGGCTCGCCCGGCGCCACCAACCTGCTGCGCATGGCCTTCATCAGCTCCACCGGCGCCGGCGGGGCCTGAGCCGCGCCGGACCGGCGCCCGCCTTTTTCAGGACGTCGCGGTTTCCGGGAACGCCACGCAATTTTTCAGGACGTGGCGGAGCGGCGGCGCGCCGCGCGCCTCACAGGTCGCGGCCGTCCACCTCCGGCGCCAGCTTCTCCACCCGCTCCTTCAGCTCGCCCTGGTGCGGATTGATCTCCAGCGACCGGCGCCATGCGCGCAGCGCCCCGGCGGGATCGTCGTTGCGCTGGAACAGCGCGCCCAGCAGCGCCAGCGCCTGGTAGTCGCGCGGCTCCAGGGCGAGGGCCCGGGCGAGATCGGCCGCCGCCCGCTGGTCGTCGCCCAGCTGCGCCAGCAGCGTCGCCCGCTGCCGCCACGCCGCCGCCCAGCCTGGACGGAAGGCGATCACCTGGTCGGCCAGATGCACGCCGAGCGCCGGATCGCCGGCGAGGCTGGCCGCCATGGCGCGGCTGGCCAGCAGGTCGGCCACGGCGCTGCCGGAGCGGCGCCACTGCGCCTCGATGCGCCGGGCGATGCCCTCGCCTTCATCGCTGTCGGTGGTTTCCTTCAGGCGCGCGAACAGGCCGTCGAGGGCGTTCGCCCGTTCGCCGGCCTCGCCGGAGGCGGGCGCCTGCGGCGCGGGCGTCGCCGCCTCCGGCGCCGGCCCGGCGGCTGCGGGCGCGGCGAGGCCGGCGAGCAGCAGCGCCGGCGCCAGCGCGGCGGCCGCGCGCCGCAGCGACAGGAGACGGGGCTTCGGACTGTGCGTCATGACCGGATGATAGCGCAGTGCGGGAGGCAGCCAAAGCCCGCGGCGGCGGCGCGGCGCGCGCACGCAAAAAGACAGGGTCCGCGCCTGCGCGCGGACCCTGCCCTGATCCGGTGACCGCGGGCTGCGATCCGTATCAGCCCTGACGCGCCTTGTAGCGCTTCTGGGTCTTGTTGATGATGTACACGCGACCCTTGCGGCGAACCAGCTGGTTGTCGCGATGACGGCCGAGCAGGGCCTTCAGAGAATTGCGGACCTTCATGTCCCTGTTCCTCTACGACGCGACGCAACCGCCCCGTCTGCTGGCGCGTTTCACGCCGGGCAGGGGAGCCGCCCGTGGCCGTGATCCGCGGCTGTCCAGGACCGAAACATCCGCCCGCCGGTTGCGGCGCTGCGGCGTTTCAATGAAATGGTGGGCGCGACAGGGATCGAACCTGTGACCCCTACGATGTCAACGTAGTGCTCTCCCGCTGAGCTACGCGCCCTTTTCCGCCGCTCTGTGCCCCAAAAACCGGAGCGACACAAGCCGTGCGGAAAGAAAAATTTGCCTCACCGCGGCGTCACGATCCGCAACCGCCTGACGCCCGGAGCCCGTGGAGCCGGGCGCTCCGTGAGTGAGCGGGGTAATAACCGGCGCGCCGGCCGATGGCAACTCCCCCGCATGTTGATAACTTCGCCGCAGGCTGGAAAACCGGCCCGGACGGGGTCGCCGTCAGGCTGCGAGCATTTTCTCCACCTCGGCGACGAGATCGCGCAGGTGGAAGGGCTTGGAGAGCACCCGCGCGTCGCGCGGAGCGGCGGAGTCCACGTTCAGCGCCACGGCGGCGAAGCCGGTGATGAACATGACCTTGAGGTCCGGATCGAGCTCGGTGGCGCGCCGCGCCAGCTCGATGCCGTCCATCTCCGGCATGACGATGTCCGTGAGCAGCAGCCCGAACGGCTCCTCACGCAGCCGGTTGTAGGCCGAAAGACCGTTGTCGAACGCGGCCACCTCGTAGCCGGCGTTCTGCAGCGCCTTCGTCAGGAAGCGCCGCATGTCGTCGTCGTCTTCGGCGAGCAGTATCTTGTTCATCATCGCGGTCAGCAGTTCGCCCATTGTCCCTGGCCACCATGGCCCCGGCGCCGTAAAGAAGGGGTGAATGGTCCGCACGGCCATAACCCGCGCGGGGACGGCGGGGCGCGCGGGGATCTGGACAACCGGCCCGGACTGACGTCCACTGTTCCCGGCGCCGCCGGGCGCCGGACAGCCCCATCCGGCGGGCCCCGCGGCGCGGGCGGCCCCTCCCGCGGGACAGCATCTTACGTGCTCCGGCATGCCGGAAGCCACGCAGCAGGACCACCGGCATGCCCCTGTCGACGGACCCCATCTTCGATCCGCCGTTCGTGGTGACCGAGCCGGTCGTGCAGACCGCGCCCGTCGTGCTCAACGCGCCCCACGCCGGCCGCTGCTATCCGCCGGAGTTTCTCTCCCAGTCGCGGCTGTCTCCGCTGGAGCTGCGCCGTTCGGAAGACGCCTTCGTGGACCTGCTGGTCGGCCCGGTGACGGCGCTGGGCGCGCCGATGCTGCACGCCACATTTCCCCGCGCCTGGCTCGACCTGAACCGCGAGCCGTGGGAGCTGGACCCGAAAATGTTCTCCGGCCCGCTGCCGGCGTGGGCCAACACCCGCTCGCCGCGCGTCTCGGGCGGGCTGGGCGTGATTCCGCGTGTGGTGGCGGAGGGGCAGGAAATCTGGCGCGAGCGGCTTTCGCCGGAGGCCGCCCTGCGCCGCATCGACACGCTCTACCGGCCCTATCACCGCGCCCTGCGCCGGCTCGTCGCCCGCACCCAGGAGCGCTTCGGCGCGGCGGTGCTGGTGGACTGCCACTCCATGCCGTCCTCCAGCACGCCGCGGCGCTTCGGCCCCACGCCGGACATCGTGCTGGGCGACCGCTTCGGCTCCAGCTGCTCCGGGGCGCTCACCGCCTTCCTGGCGATGCGCTTCCAGGAAGCCGGCTTCGACGTGGCCTGCAACATTCCCTACGCCGGCGGCTTCATCACCGAGCATTACGGCGCGCCGCTGGCCGGCCGCCACGCCATCCAGATCGAGATCAACCGCGGCCTGTACATGGACGAGGAGACCATCACGCCGGCGGCCGGGTGGGACGACGTCGCCGCCCGGCTGCGCGCGGTGCTGGCGGACTTTCTCGCCGCCGCGCCGGAGCTGCTGCCGTCGCGGGGCCTCGCCGCGGAGTAGACCGGCGGCGGCCCGGCCGCGCGGCGGCGCACGTCGCCATCCCTGCGGGGATATGTCATCATGCGCCGGCTGTCCGCCGCGTCGCGGCGCGACGCAGTCCCGGCGGCCGCGCCGGCCGCGGACAGGCCCACATCCAGGGAACAGCGCACAGTGACCGCCGTCGATTTCGCCGCTTTCGTCAACGAGCTGGCTGACATTTCCGGGCGCGCCATCGCCCCGTTTTTCCGTTCGACCATGCTGATGGAGAACAAGGCCGGTCCGCGCGGCTTCGACCCAGTGACCGAGGCCGACCGCGCCGCCGAGGCGGCCATGCGCGCCCGCATCCGCCGCACCTTCCCCGCCCACGGCATCGAGGGCGAGGAATATGGCGCCGAAGGCTCCGCCGCCGAATATGTCTGGGTGCTGGACCCCATCGACGGCACCGCCGCCTTCATCAGCGGCCTGCCGCTGTGGGGCACGCTCATCGGCCTCAAGCGCAACGGCCGGCCGGTCTTCGGCATGATGTCCCAGCCCTTCACCGGCGAGCGG
The DNA here is from genome assembly GCF_042432745.1 of Camelimonas abortus. NCBI lineage: Bacteria > Pseudomonadati > Pseudomonadota > Alphaproteobacteria > Hyphomicrobiales > Chelatococcaceae > Camelimonas > Camelimonas abortus. Next base: position 2,148,531 of record NZ_JBHLWR010000006.1, read on the forward strand.
TTCTGGGGCGACTGCGGCCAGAGCCGCTACCGGCGCAACGGCGAAACCCGCGTCATCCGCACCCGGCGCTGCGCCTCGCTGGCCACGGCGACGCTGGCTTCAACCTCGCCCCACCTGTTCTCGGAGGCCGAATTCGCCGCCTTCAGCCGGGTGCAGCGCGCCTGCCGCCTCACCCGCTACGGCGCCGACTGCTACGCCTACTGCATGCTCGCCGCCGGCCACATCGACCTGGTTGTGGAGGCGGGGCTGAAACCCTGCGACATCGCGCCGCTGATCCCGGTGATCCAGGGGGCGGGCGGCGTCGTCACCACCTGGAGCGGCGGGCCGGCCACGGACGGCGGCCGGGTGGTCGCCGCCGGCGATCCGGCCGTCCACGCCGCGGCCATGGAGCTGCTGGCCGCCGTCGACGGCTGAGCCGGCGAACGGGCCGCGCCGCGGCGGCGCCGTCCGTCGCGCCTCATCATCGACCAGTCAGGAACGGGGAGACAACGTGAGCAACGGCTGCATTTTCTGCGCCATCGCCGCCGGCCAGATTCCGGCGCGCATCGTGTGCGAGAGCGAGAATCTCGTCGCCTTCCTCGACATCCAGCCGGTGCGCGAGGGGCACACGCTGATCATCCCGCGCGCCCATTACCGCTTCTTCGACGACATGCCGGCGGAGCTGGCCCAGGAGACCATCGTCATGGGCCAGAAGATCGCCCGGGCGCAGAAGAAGCTGTGGGGCGTGGAGCGCGTCGGCTTCATGTACTCCGGCGTGGACGTGGCCCATGCCCACGCCCACCTCGTGCCCATGCAGGAGCCCACCGACCTCACCTCCCGCCGCTACATCGTCGAGGAGAACCTCACCTTCCGCCACCCGCCGCGCGTCGGCCCGGAGGCGCTGGAGACGGTGGGCGCGAGACTCGAAGGGGCGCTGAAAGAGCCGGCCTGAGACGCGGGGGACCTCGCCGTCCCGTCCGGCGCGGCGCGCCGGGCGGTTTTTGCTGTCCGTGTCCGGCGGACGAAGGCCGCCGTGGCGGGCAGCCCCCGGGAGCGCGACGGGGCGCGCCGGTTCAGGCCTGCTCCAGCCGCAGCGGCTCCGGCGCGAACTCGGCGGCGCTGCCGGGAATGAAGGCGTCGAACGCCGCCCAGAAGGCGTCGCGAATCGCGTCGCGCTCCATCAGGATCTCGTGGCGCGCCCCTGGCAGCACGATGGCGCGTCCGGTCTTCAGCCGCATGGCCAGGCGCTCCGCCGCCGGGGTGGAGACGATGCGGTCCGCCCCCGCCGCCACCACCAGCACCGGGGTGGCGATGGCCAGGGCGAAGGCCGGGCGGGCCATGGCGTCGATGAGCCGGAAGGCGGCCCGCACCCAGCCGACCGTCGGATCGCCGACGGCGACGTCAAGGCCCGCCTCCCGCCCGGCGCGGATCAGGGCGCGGGTGCGCTCGTAGCGCCCGCGGTCTGCGGTCAGCAGGTTGCCCTCGAACGGTCGCGCCGGCGCCGGCTCCGGCCCGCCGCCGGGCACATAGGCCCGGCCAAGGCCAGCCAGCCACAGGCTGCGCGCCAGACCGCGCGCCACGCCCGGCGGCATGGGCGTGACCACGTCCACCATCGGGGCCGACAGCGCCACCCGGGCGAAGCGGTCGAAGCCGTGCGCCAGGGCGTCGAGCACGACGGCGCCGCCCATGGAGTGGGCGAGGCCGAACAGCGGCCGCGGCCAGTAAGCGGGCACCGCCTGGGCGACCACGGCCTCAAGGTCGAGGCGGTATTCGCGGAAATCCCGCACATGGCCCTTGCGGCGGTCGCGCAGCAGCCTGCCGGACAGGCCCTGGCCGCGCCAGTCGAAGGTCACCACGGCGAAGCCGCGCCGGCGCAGGTCCTCGATGGTCTCGCCATATTTTTCGATGAACTCGCCGCGCCCCTGCATCAGCACCACGGTGCCGCGCGGCGCCGCCGCGACGCCGGAGCGGCCGGGCGGCGCGGCCTCCCCGCCCCACGCCCCGCCGCCAAGCCGGGCGGGCCAGCGCGCCACACGCAGGCGAACCCCGTCGGCGGCGCGCGCCACAAGCGCCTCGCACCCCTCCGGCACGGGCTGCTCCTCCGTCTCCACAAACCGGGCGATCGCGTCGGAAGCCGCGTCCATATCTCCCCACCCCTTCGCGCATTTTCAGGAAATGACGCCGCGTGGCGGCGGACGTTTCATGATTTGTGCGCCGTCCCCCTTGAAAACACGCGACCTGTCCCCAAATCCAGGGCGTACGCAGGCCGCCAGCGGCTGCGTACATGAGGCTCTGGTCCGTGCTCCTGTAAGGCGGACTGCATGTTGCTCAGAAGAGGATATGCCATGCGACACTTCGATCTTTCGCCCCTTTACCGTTCGACCATCGGCTTTGACGGCGTGTTCAGCATGCTCGACAAGCTGACAGGCGTTGACGGCGCTTCCGGCGGCTACCCACCCTACAACATCGAGCGCACGGGCGATAACGCCTATCGCATCTCGATCGCGGTGGCCGGCTTCTCCGGCGACGACCTGACGGTGGAGATGAACGGGAACACGCTGACGGTGCGCGGCGAGAAAACCACGAAGACCGAGGACAAGGCGCGCGAATACCTGCATCAGGGCATCGCGTCCCGGGCCTTCGAGCGCAAGTTCCAGGTCGCCGACCATGTGAACGTCACCGGCGCGCGTCTCGACAACGGCCTGCTGCACATCGACCTCGTGCGCGAAATTCCCGAGGCCGAGAAGCCGCGGCTGATCCCGATCGCCACCGGCGGCGCGGCCGGGCAGAAAGAGGCCGTACAGGAAGTCGAAGCCACGCCTGCGGCCACGCAGCACTGACGTCCTCCCGCGGGGCCGGAGCGGCCCCGCGCCACGCCGCCGGCCCGGCGGAAACATGACGGCGCCGCGGACGCCGCGGCGCCCGCCCGCAAGGCGGAGGCCCAGGCCCCCGCCTTTCGCCTTGTTCGGGCCCGCGCCTCGCGCGCTTTTCCTCGCGCGCTTTTCCATGCATCCGGCGCAGTTCTGGCCGGCGACCTGCGTCTGCCCACGCGGGAGACCACGGGAGGCCTGGCGGGGGCATGCGCGCCGCGGGCGCCGGCGCCCGCGATTCGGGCGGGTTGCGCGCAATTTCTGGCGCGCCGGCGCCATCCGGATGGCGACCGGCGGGCACAGGCGCCGTTTTTGTGATCTTGTTGCACAAAACTTAATCGACAACCTGATGCCTTAACTGTCTTGTGCGCTTCCTGGAAATCTGCCAAGGTGCGTTTAGGACAGCGGTGCTGTCCAATCATTGACGTGACTGGAGGCAGTTGCGTCTTGGCCGGATCCGCGACGATCTGCCAGGGCGTTTCGGCCTTTGTTCAGGCCAGAGCCTGGATATGCAGGTCATCCGGCCGGGACGGCGCTCTGGCGCGTCCGGCATCTCCAGGCGTCCTGTCAGCGGGGCGAATGGCGCAGCAATGGTCGCAGCCAAACGAAAAACCCTGGAGATTTCCATCCGCACCAGCGCGGATCGCTGACGCACGCGTGGCCTGACAGGATCATTGGGCCCGCGAGGAGCGGGCGCAAGGCCAGAGCGACCGACCCTCGATGACTGCCGCCTGTACGGACGCCCGGCGCGTTCCGGCGTGGCGATCTGGCCAGATCCGCCGTCTCCGGACGGCGCATGAGTTTCTAGTCGAGGGTCACCATCCATGCGCGACAACAACGGCCGCAAGGCCAGCCATAACGACATCGCCAGCGTGTCCGCAGCCTCCGGCGCCGCCCGCGCGGCCGGCAAAAGCGCCGACGCAGCGCCGCTGACGAACCGTCGCGCCATTGATCCGGGCTTCCCCGCCCCGTTCGGCCTCTACGACCCGGCCAACGAGCATGACAGCTGCGGCGTCGGCTTCGTCGCCGACATGCACAACCGCAAGTCGCACGACATCATCCGGCATGGCCTCGCCATCCTGCGCAATCTCGAGCACCGCGGCGCCGTGGGCGCTGACCCCAAGGCCGGCGACGGCTGCGGCATGCTGCTGCAGACCCCCCATGAGTTCTTCGCCGCCGTCGCTCCCGAGGCCGGCGTGAACCTGCCCGGCCCCGGCGACTACGCCGTCGGCCACATCTTCATGCCGCGCAATCCGGAAGCCCGCGCCGAAATCGAGGCCATTTTCGCCGAGCGCGCCCCGCAGGAGGGCCTCGTGCTGCTCGGCTGGCGCGACGTGCCGGTGGACAACTCCGGCCTCGGCTACAGCGTGCTGCCCACCGAGCCCTTCCACCGCCAGGTGTTCATCGGCAAGGGCCAGGGCATCGCCTCCGGCGAGGCCGGCGGCGACGAGTTCGAGCGTCGCCTCTACGTGCTGCGCAAGGTGGTCTCCAACATCGTCCATGACCGCAACGACCCGCGCATGGACGGCTTCTATGTGGTGAGCCTGTCGTCGCGCACCCTCATCTACAAGGGCATGCTGCTCTCCAACCAGCTGGGCGAGTACTACCGCGATCTCAACGATCCGCGCATGAAGTCCGCCGTCGCCCTGGTGCACCAGCGCTTCGCCACCAACACCTTCCCCACCTGGTCGCTGGCCCATCCGTACCGCATGGTCGCCCACAACGGCGAGATCAACACCGTGCGCGGCAACGTCAACTGGATGGCCGCCCGCCAGGCCTCCGTGTCCTCGCCGCTGTTCGGCGACGACATCGCCAAGCTGTGGCCGATCTCCTACGAGGGCCAGTCCGACACCGCCTGCTTTGACAACGCCCTCGAGTTCCTGGTGCGCGGCGGCTATTCGCTCGCCCACGCCATGATGATGCTCATCCCCGAGGCATGGGCCGGCAATCCGCTGATGGACGAGGAGCGGCGCGCCTTCTACGAGTATCACGCCGCGCTGATGGAGCCGTGGGACGGCCCCGCCGCCATCGCCTTCACCGACGGCCGCCAGATCGGCGCCACGCTGGACCGCAACGGCCTGCGTCCGGCCCGCTATTTCGTCACCCGCGACGGCCTCGTGGTCATGGCCTCCGAGATGGGCGTGCTGGAGTTCCCCGAGGAGGACATCGTCGAGAAGTGGCGCCTGCAGCCCGGCCGCATGCTGCTGATCGACCTCGAAAAGGGCCGCATCGTCTCCGACGAGGAGATCAAGAAGGAGCTCGCCACCAGCCACAATTACCGCGAGTGGCTGAAGCGCACCCAGATCATCCTTGAGGACCTGCCGCCGGTGGAGCCGCGCGCGCCGCGCGCCGACGTCTCCCTGCTCGACCGCCAGCAGGCGTTCGGCTACACGCAGGAAGACCTCAAGCTGATCCTTCCGCCCATGGCCATCACCGGCCAGGAGGCGGTGGGCTCCATGGGCACCGACACGCCGATCGCGCCGCTCTCGTCGCGTCCGCGTCCGCTGTTCAACTATTTCAAGCAGAACTTCGCCCAGGTCACCAACCCGCCGATCGACCCGATCCGCGAGGAGCTGGTGATGAGCCTGGTGTCGTTCATCGGCCCGCGCCCGAACATCCTCGACCACGAGGGCACGGCGCGCCTGAAGCGCCTTGAGGTGCGCCAGCCGGTGCTGACCAACGAGGACCTCGAGAAGATCCGCAACATCGGCGCGGTCGAGGACCAGTTCGACACCAAGACGCTGGACATCACGTACCCGGCCGAACAGGGCGCCGCGGGCATGGAGCAGGCGGTGGAGCGCCTGTGCGAGCGCGCCGAGGCGGCCGTGCGCGGCAAGTACAACATCATCGTGCTGTCTGACCGCCAGGTCGGCCCGGACCGCATCCCGATTCCGTCGCTGCTGGCCACCGCCGCCGTGCACCACCACCTGATCCGCAAGGGCCTGCGCACCTCGGTGGGCCTGGTGGTCGAGACGGGCGAGGCGCGCGAGGTACACCATTTCGCCTGCCTCGCCGGCTACGGCGCCGAGGCCATCAACCCCTATCTGGCCTTCGAGACCATCCTGGCGATGCACGCCCGCGGCGACTTCCCGCCGGAGGTGGACCGCAAGGAGGCGATCAAGCGCTACATCAAGGCCATCGGCAAGGGGCTGCTGAAGGTCATGTCCAAGATGGGCATTTCGACCTACCAGTCCTACTGCGGCGCCCAGATCTTCGACGCCGTCGGCCTGTCGAGCGGGTTCGTCGCCCGCTACTTCACCGGCACCGCCACGCCGATCGAGGGCGTGGGCCTCGCCGAGGTGGCCGAGGAGACCGCCCGCCGTCACCGCGACGCCTTCGGCAACGCGCCGGTCTATCTCAACGCCCTTGACGTGGGCGGCGACTACGCCGTGCGCGTGCGCGGCGAGACGCACGCCTGGGACGCCGACAGCGTGCGCGACCTGCAGCATGCGGTGCGCGGCAACGCCCGCGACAAGTACCGGGCCTTCGCACGGCGCATCAACGAGCAGGGCGAGCGGCTGCTCACCATCCGCGGCCTGTTCGGCATCCGCACGGCCGAAGAGGATGGCCGCAAGCCCGTGCCGCTGGAGGAAGTGGAGCCGGCCTCCGCCATCGTCCGCCGCTTCTCCACCGGCGCCATGTCGTTCGGCTCGATCTCGCGCGAGGCGCACACCACCCTCGCCATCGCCATGAACCGGATCGGCGGCAAGTCGAACACCGGCGAGGGCGGCGAGGAGGCGGACCGCTTCCGGCCGCTGCCGAACGGCGACTCCATGCGCTCGGCCATCAAGCAGGTGGCGTCCGGCCGCTTCGGCGTGACCACCGAGTATCTGGTCAACTCCGACATGATCCAGATCAAGATGGCCCAGGGCGCCAAGCCCGGCGAAGGCGGCCAGCTGCCCGGCCACAAGGTGGACGCGGTCATCGCCCGCTGCCGCCACTCCACGCCGGGCGTCGGCCTGATCTCGCCGCCGCCGCACCATGACATCTATTCGATCGAGGATCTGGCGCAGCTGATCCACGACCTGAAGAACGTCAACCCGCAGGCGGCCATTTCGGTGAAGCTGGTGTCCGAGATCGGCGTCGGCACCGTCGCCGCCGGCGTGGCCAAGGCGCGCGCCGACCATGTGACCATCTCGGGCTTTGAGGGCGGCACCGGCGCCTCGCCGCTGACCTCCATCAAGCACGCCGGCTCGCCGTGGGAGATCGGCCTCGCCGAGACGCACCAGACGCTGGTGGCCTCCGGCCTGCGCAGCCGCATCGCCGTGCAGGTGGACGGCGGCCTGCGCACCGGCCGCGACGTGGTGATCGGCGCCCTGCTCGGCGCCGACGAGTTCGGCTTCGCCACCGCGCCGCTGATCGCCGCCGGCTGCATCATGATGCGCAAGTGCCACCTCAACACCTGCCCGGTTGGCGTCGCCACCCAGGATCCGGTGCTGCGCAAGCGCTTCGTCGGCCAGCCCGAGCACGTCATCAACTACTTCTTCTTCGTCGCCGAGGAAGTGCGCGAGCTGATGGCGGCCATGGGCTACCGCACCTTCGACGAGATGATCGGCCAGATGCAGATGCTGGACCGTCGCCGCGTCGAGGCGCACTGGAAGACCCAGGGGCTCGACTTCAGCCGCCTGTTCCACAAGCCGCAGGCGGACAGCCCGCTGGCCATCCGCCACAGCGAGGCGCAGGACCACCACCTCGGGCAGGTGCTGGACCGCAAGCTGATCGCCGCCGCCCAGCCCGCCCTCGAGCGCGGCGAGCGGGTGGAGATCGAGATGCGCACCTGCAACGTCGACCGCTCCACCGGCGCCATGCTCTCGGGCGAGGTCGCCCGCCGCCATGGCCACGACGGCCTGCCGGACGACACCATTCACATCCGCCTCACGGGCACCGCGGGCCAGTCCTTCGGCGCCTGGCTGGCGGCTGGCGTCACCCTTGACCTCACCGGCGAGGCCAATGACTACGTCGGCAAGGGCCTCTCGGGCGGCCGCATCATCGTGCGCCCGCCGGCCAACGCGGGCATCGTGCCGGAGAAGTCGATCATCGTCGGCAACACGGTGCTGTACGGCGCCATCGCCGGCGAGTGCTTCTTCCGGGGCGTCGCCGGCGAACGCTTCGCCGTGCGCAACTCGGGCGCCATCGCGGTGGTCGAGGGCACCGGCGACCATGGCTGCGAGTACATGACCGGGGGCGTCGTGGTGGTGCTCGGCCCGACCGGGCGCAACTTCGCGGCCGGCATGTCCGGCGGCGTGGCCTATGTGCTCGACGAGACCGGCGACTTCGCCAGCCGTTGCAACCTCTCCATGGTCGAACTCGAGCCCGTGCCCGAGGAGGAGGAGCTCATGGAGGAGACGCAGGGCCAGGGCGGCGACCTGGAGTTCAAGGGCCGCGTCGACGTGCTCTCGAACATGACCGGCCGCGACGCCGTACGCCTGCGCCAGCTGATCGGCGATCATTACCGCTACACCGGCTCCGCCCGGGCGAAGGAGATCCTCGACAACTGGGCCGGCTACCTGCCCAAATTCGTCAAGGTGATGCCGGTCGAGTACCGCCGCGCGCTCGAGGCCTTCGGTCAGGCGCCGCGCCGCATCGCCGCGGAATGACGGCAAACCGCGCAGGCGCACGCCTGCGCGCCTGGCGCGCCGTCCGCGGCCGCCAGGCCCCATGGAGAGGCTCGCGGCGGGCGCGCCGCCCTCTCCGGCGTCTTCCGGCGCGGGGCCCCGCCCCGGCCGGATCGCGATCAGGACAGGGCGGTTTCTGTCGCACGAGATGCGAACAGGGCCGCTGAGCGCAACGCGCCGCGGCTCCGCGCCGCCCGGAAAAGGCAAACGCACGTTATGGGCAAGGTTACCGGCTTTCTCGAAATCGACCGGCAGGACCGCAAGTACCGGCCTGCCTCTGACCGCATCCGTCACTACCGGGAGTTCGTCATCCCGCCGTCAGAGCCGGCGCTGCGCGAGCAGGCGGCCCGGTGCATGGACTGCGGCATCCCGTTCTGCCACAACGGCTGCCCCGTCAATAACCAGATCCCGGACTGGAACGACCTCGTCTACAACGGCGACTGGGAGACGGCGCTGGCCAACCTGCACAGCACCAACAACTTCCCGGAGTTCACCGGCCGCATCTGCCCCGCCCCGTGCGAGGCCTCGTGCACGCTCAACCTCATCGACGCCCCGGTGACCATCAAGAGCATCGAGTGCGCCATCATTGACCACGGCTGGGAGAAGGGTCTGGTGCAGCCGCAGCCGCCGGCCGTGAAGACCGGCCGGCGCGTCGCCATCATCGGCTCCGGCCCCGCCGGCCTCGCCGCCGCCCAGCAGCTCGCCCGCGCCGGCCACGACGTGCACGTGTACGAGAAGAACGCCCGACCCGGCGGCCTGCTGCGCTACGGCATTCCGGACTTCAAGCTGGAGAAGCGCCACATCGACCGCCGCATCGAGCAGATGCGCGCCGAGGGCGTGAACTTCCACTGCAACGTCCATGTCGGCGTCGACGTGACCATCGACGAGATTCTCTCCGACCATGACGCGGTGATCCTGGCCGGCGGCTCCGAGAAGCCCCGCGACCTGCAGGCGCCCGGCCGCGAGCTCGACGGCGTGCACTTCGCCATGGAGTTCCTGCCGCAGCAGAACCGCCGCGTCTCGGGAGAGAACACCGGCGGCAAGCCGATCCTCGCCACCGGCAAGCATGTGGTGGTGATTGGCGGCGGCGACACCGGCTCTGACTGCATCGGCACCTCGGTGCGCCAGGGCGCGCTCTCGGTGACGCAGCTGGAGATCATGCCGCAGCCGCCGGTGAAGGAGAACAAGCTGCTCACCTGGCCCGACTGGCCGATGAAGCTGCGCACCTCCAGCAGCCATGAGGAAGGCTCCGAGCGCGCCTTCTCGGTGTCCACCACCGGCTTCACCGGCGAGAACGGGGTTGTGAAGGCGGTGAAGTGCGTGCGCGTCGGCCCCGACTTCAAGCCCATTCCGGGCACGGAGTTCGAGCTGAAGGCCGACCTGGTGCTGCTGGCCATGGGTTTCGTGCAGCCGGTGCACGAGGGCATGCTCGACAGCCTCGGCGTCGCCTATGATCCGCGCGGCAACGTCGCCGCCGACGTCATCAGCTACAAGACCTCGAAGGAGAAGGTCTTCGCCGCCGGCGACATGCGCCGCGGCCAGTCGCTGGTGGTGTGGGCGATCCGCGAGGGCCGCCAGTGCGCCCGCGCCGTGGACCAGTACCTGATGGGCCACAGCGACCTGCCGCGCTGACGCCGGCGGGAAGGCGCCCGCGGCGCCCCTCCGCCGCCTGCAATCACGGGCCTGTCCGGGCGGACCGGACAGGCCCGTCGCATTTTCAGCGCCGGAAAGGTCAGCCGCCGCCGCGCGGCCAGCGAAAATCGTCAGCCCGGCCGGGCGCCGGCGGCGGCGGAATACCCTCCCCCAGCGCGCGCCGCGCCAGGCCGTCGGCGTCGCGCATGGCGTCCGCGCCCTGGGAGACGAGGCGCGCGCCCGGCGTGGCCTGCAGCCGGCCCAGCGGCAGCACCGGCCCCACGGCCGGACGTTCCGGCGGCTTTTCCCCCGCGCCGTCGGGCGCCGCCGTCGCCACCGGCGGCGGAGGGGGCCCGGGCAGGGCGAACGGATCGGCGATCGCCGGCGACGGCGGCGCATGGCGGGCGGCCAGCAGCCGGCGCGCCTCCAGGGCGATGAAATGGGCGAGCTTGCGCGCGCCCGCGCGGGTCAGGGCGCCGTCGCCGTCCTCGCGCAGCCGCGCCGTCTCGCCAGTCACCGTCGGCCCCCAGGCGGTGAAGCGGCCGTCGTCGTCGGCGAAGGCCGCCCAGGCGTCGGCGAAGCCGCCGCCGGTTTTCTGCGCCGCCGCCTTGAGCGCCCCGTTCACCGTCGCGGCCCGCGCCGGAGCCTCCGCCGAGGGAACCGGCGGCAACCCCACCCAGACCACCGGCGCGCCGCGGGCCTGAAGCCGCGCCGCCGCATCCTCCACGAGGGCGCGCAGCCGCTCGCCGTCCAGCCGGGCCCATTCCGGCCGCGCCTCGATCACCACCACCGCCTCCTGCCCCTGGCCGGCCAGTTCGGCCGGCAGCGGGGCGAGCAGCGCGGCGGCGTCCGCGGGCGTCTCGCGCGGCGCCCGCAGCGGCCGCACCCCGACGATCGGCCGGTCGGCGAAGGCCGCCTCCAGCCCCTCGGCGAGGCGGGACGGACCGGGCGCGGCGATGAGATAGACGAATTCCGTGCGCGTCACCTGCGGGCGAACCGGCGCCGGGCGCGGCGCGGCGCGGACGCGCCGCGGCGGCTCCGCCCGCTCGCGCCGCCGGTACGCCGGCGGGGCGGCCGGCTGCTGGGCGCGTCCGCCGCCGAACAGGGTTTCAAGAAAACCGCGCTGGCGGGGCGGCTCATAGGCAGGCGCGCGCCGGTACTGCGGCGGCCGCGACGCCGGCGTCCGCCGGGTGAACAGCGGCTGGCGCAGGTCCATGTCCAGCGCCGTCGCGGGGCCGACAAGGGCCACGCCGCGCCCGCCGCCAGGCGGCTGCGGCGCCGGAGCGACCAGCAACGCCACGCCGGCCGCCATGACCAGCGCCATGCGCCGCGCCGCGCGCCGGGCGCGGCGACGCGGCTTCTGCTGCTGTTGCGACGCCATCCCCCGTTTCTCCCTGACGCGGTCCCCGGCCCCGCCGGCCGTGACCACAGCGCGCAAGATAGCATGCGCCGGCCGCGCGTCGCCATGCGCGGCGCGCCGGCGGATCTTCCGCGGCCCCGGCGCGTTGTCCACGCCGGGCGGGCGCAACCGGAGCCGCCGCCATCGATTGGTCACAACCAGCCGCCCAGATAGGATGCGCCGGCCCGGGACGCCGGGGCGCCGGGGCGCGGGCCCTTCCGGCCGCGCGGCGGGACGGGCGCGAGACCGCAGCAGGGCCCCATGCGCCGCAGGCCGCCCTTGTAACCTGGGCTTCACAGTGACACTTCTGTACGTGTGACGCGTCCCCGGACTTCCTCCAGACGGAACAACTCCAGGAACTTTCATGCCGAAACCGATCCGCAAAGCCGTATTCCCGGTCGCAGGCCTTGGCACCCGCTTCCTGCCGGCGACGAAAGCGATGCCCAAGGAAATGCTGACAGTGGTGGATCGTCCGGTGATCCAGCACGCCGTCGACGAGGCGCGCGCCGCGGGCATTGAACACTTCATCTTCGTGACCGGCCGCAACAAGGGCGTCATCGAAGATCATTTCGACAGCCAGTTCGAGCTGGAGCGCACCCTGGAGGAGCGCGGCAAGCTGAAGGAGCTGGAGCAGCTGCGCGCCGAACTGCCCGGCGCCGGACAGACCAGCTTCACCCGCCAGCAGGCCCCGCTCGGCCTGGGGCATGCGGTGTGGTGCGCCCGCGAGATCGTCGGCGACGAGCCCTTCGCCCTGGTGCTGCCGGACATGCTGCACTTCGGCGAGACGCCCTGCCTCGCCCGGATGCGCGACGCCTATGACCGCGTCGGCGGCAACATCATCTCGGTTTATGAGGTGCCGGCGGACCAGGCGCACCAGTACGGCATCGTCGGCGTGGAGGCGGAGCGCGACGGCGTTTACCCCGTCACCCGGATGGTGGAGAAGCCGAAGCCCGGAACCCAGCCCTCCAACCTCGCCATTTCCGGCCGCTACATCCTGCAGCCGGAGATCTTCGCGCTGCTGGAGAAACAGGAGCGCGGGGCGGGCGGCGAAATCCAGCTCACCGACAGCATGATCCAGCTGTCCGCCAGCCAGCCGTTCTACGCCGCCCGCTTTGACGGCGAGATCCACGACTGCGGCTCCAAGCTCGGCTTCCTGATGGCCAACGTGTCCTACGCCCTGTCGCGCTCCGACCTCTCCGACAGGTTCCGCGCCGAACTCCAGCGCATGCTGTCGCGCTGACGCGATCGCCGGTCCACGCGCGGCCTGCGACGCGGCGGCCGTGCCCCCGGATTTGCGTCCCGGGGCGGTCGCGTCTATTTATCCGGCGTTATGCGGCCCGCCGCCCCCGGGCGCCTTGCGGGCTCCCCCTGCGATCTGGCCCTGACGGCCAGACGCGCCGGCCGCGTCGCCGCGCGCCCCAGGCGACGGCGGCTGGCCCAACCGATCCTGACGCCATGACCGTCACCAGCTCTCCGGCCATTTCCGCGTCCGACGCGGCGCTCACTGACGCGGCCCGCGCCGACGTCGCTTCGGCGCTGCGCACCGTCGCCGCCGAACGCGCCGCCCTTGACGCGCTGGCCGCCGCCTTCGCCAACGGTCTTGGCGCGCCCTTCGCCCGGGCCGTGGCCATGATCCGCGCCAGCCGCGGCCGGCTGATCATCACCGGCATGGGCAAATCCGGCCACGTGGGGCGCAAGATCGCCGCCACCATGGCCTCCACCGGCACGCCCGCCTATTTCGTGCACCCCGCCGAGGCCAGCCATGGCGACCTCGGCATGGTGCAGCCGGAGGACGTGATTCTCGCCATGTCGTGGTCCGGCGAGACCACCGAACTGTCCGACATCATCGCCTATTCGCGGCGCTTCCGCATTCCGCTGCTGGCCCTCACCTCGCGGCCGGATTCGACCCTCGCCCGCCAGGCGGATCTCGCCCTCATCCTGCCGGCGGTGGACGAGGCCTGCCCCAACGGCATGGCGCCCACCAGCTCCACCACGCTGCAGATGGTGACGGGCGACGCCCTCGCCATCGCCCTGCTGGAGGGGCGCGGCTTCACCCGCCAGGATTTCCGCGTCTATCACCCGGGCGGCAAGCTCGGGGCCCAGCTCCGCACGGTGCGGGAGATCATGCACACCGGCGCCCGCCTGCCGGTGGTGCGCGACGACGCCATCCTCTCTGAAGCGATCGCCGAGATCTCCACCAAGGGCTTCGGCTGCGTGCTGGTGGTGGACGGCGAGGGCCGGCTCGCCGGCATCATCACCGACGGCGACCTGCGCCGGAACTTCCGCCCTGACATGGGCTCGGCCCCGGTGACCGGGATCATGACCCGCAATCCGCGCACCGTTACGCCGGACACGCTGCTGGCCAGCGCCCTCGAGATGCAGGAGCGCAGCAAGATCACCGCCCTGGTGGTGATGGAGAACGGCCGGATCGCCGGCCTGGTGCACTATCTCGACCTGCTGCGCGCCGGCGTCGCCTGACGCGCGGGCCCCTTCTCACGCCTCTGGCGGAGTCCCGGGCGTCTGCGCCAGCTCCACCACCAGCGTCACGCCCTCGACGCCGGCGACGCGCATCAGGGTTCCGGCCGGCGCGTCCGGACCCGTGACGCGCCAGATGGTGTCGTCGATGCGCACGCTGCCGCCGCGCCCGTTCACCACCGGCTCGCGCAGCGGCGCCAGGCGCCCCGCCAGCGCCGCGGCGCGGCGGTTCAGCACGGCGGTCCGGCCGTCGTCATCATCGCCGGCGCTCCGCGTCAGCCAGCGGCCGGCCAGAACCGAGATCACGCTGAAAGCGCAGAACAGGCCGGCGGCCGCCTGCCAGCCAAGATCAAACCACAGGCCGCACGCCCCGGCCCCCAGCGCCGCAAGGCCGAACCACAGCAGACAGACGCCCGGGGCCATCACCTCCAGGGCCACCAGCAGCAACCCGCCGGCAAGCAACGCCCAACCTGTTCCATTCTCCGGCATGTGTCTTCCACCCGCCCGTCGCGGCGGCGCAGGGCGCGCCGCGCCTGATCACACCCGCGGCGCCGTCGGCGGCGTCCGGCGCGGCCGCTCGCCCGCGCCCTCGCCGCCGGCCGCCGGCCGCGTGATTTCCGCAATGCCGGCGAGCGCGCCGATCAGGCCGGCGGAATCATAGGGCGTCACGATGATCTTCTGGTTCGGCGACTGCGCCAGGGCGCGGAACGCCTCAATATATTTCTCCGCCACCAGGAAGTTGACCGCGGCCGGGTCGCCGGCGGCGATGGCCCCGGAAATCATGCGGGTGGCGGCGGCCTCGGCTTCGGCCTGGCGCTCGCGCGCCTCGGCGTCGCGGAAGGCGGCCTCGCGGCGGCCCTCGGCCGCCAGGATCTGCGCCTGCTTCTCGCCCTCGGCGCGCAGGATCGCCGCCTGACGCAGGCCCTCCGCCTCCAGAATGCTGGCGCGCTTTTCGCGCTCGGCGCGCATCTGGCGGGTCATGGCGTCGGCGATGGCCGGCGGCGGCTGGATGTCCTTGATCTCGATGCGGGTGACCTTCACCCCCCACGGAGCGGCGGCCTCGTCCATCACCCGCAGCAGCCGCTCGTTGATCTCGTCGCGGTGGGAGAGCAGCTCGTCCAGATCCATGGAGCCGACCACGGTGCGGATGTTGGTCATGGTCAGCGTCAGCAGCGCCACCGGCAGGTTGAACACCTCATAGGCGGCGCGCGGCGCGTCGAGGATCTGGAAAAACGCCGCCGCGTCGATGCTGACGCTGGCGTTGTCGCGGGTGATCGCCTCCTGGCCGGGAATGTCGAGCACCTGCTCCATCATGTTCATGCGGTGGCCGATGCGCTCGACATAGGGAATGATCAGGCCAAGGCCCGGTCCCAGCGTGCGCGAGTAGCGGCCGAAACGCTCCACCGTGAAGGCGTAGCCCTGCGGCACGGTGCGCACGCCGGCGATCACCGTGACGATGGCCAGGATGGCCAGCGCGATCATGAAAATGCTGAAGCCCGAAAGCACCGTCGTCCCGTCCATGCGGCCCTCCCGCGCCCCGCTGCCCGCCCCCACGCCTGCGGCGCGACGCCATAGGGCGCGCGGGAGCGGCGCGACAGCGCCATTTACGGAGGGTAACGCGTTTGCGGACGGGCGCAACCGCACGGGCCGGCGCAGACGGCGGCGCGGCGGCGGCCGCTCCTGCCTCAGATCCAGCCCTGCAGCTCGCGCAGCACGATGCGGCGCAGCATCTCGCCGTTTTCGGGGCTGTCGTTGAGACAGGGGATGGCGGCGTACTGCTCGCCGCCGTTCTCGCGGAAATAACCGGCGTTCTCGACGCCGATCTCCTCCAGCGTCTCCAGGCAGTCGGCGGCGAAACCCGGCGTCACCACGGCGAGGCGCTTCACGCCGCTGCGGGCCAGGGCGATGATGGTCTCGTCCGTATAGGGGCGCAGCCACTCGTCCTTGCCGAACCGCGACTGGAAGCTCATGCGGAACCGCTCCTCCGGCAGCCCCATGGCCTCGCGCAACAGCCGCCAGGTGGCGTGGCACTGGCAGTAATAGGGGTCGCCTTTCAGCAGGCAGTCCTTCGGCGTGCCGTGGAACGAGGCGAGAATCACCTCTGGCTCGAAGTCGAGCTGCGCCAGATGTTTTTTCAGCGAGGCGGCGACCGCCCCGATATAGGCCGGATCGGCGTAATAGGGCGGAACCGCGCGGATGGCCGGCTGCCAGCGCATTTTCATCAGCGCGCGGAACGCGTGATCCATGGCGGTGGCCGTGGTGGCCGCGGCGTACTGCGGATAGAGCGGAACCAGCAGGATGCGGTCGCAGCCCTGCTGCTGCAACGCCTTCAGCCGGTCCTCGATGGCGGGATGGCCGTAGCGCATCGCCCAGTCGACGACGATGCGGCCGTCCACTCCGGCCAGAGCCGCGGCGAGCTGCTCCGTCTGGGCCCGGGTGATGGTTTTCAGCGGGCTCTCGTTCCGCTGCGTGTTCCAGATGGAGGCGTAGTCGCGCCCCTTGGCGGCCGGACGCCGGGTCAGGATGATGAAATTGAGGACCGGCCACCAGATGAGCCGCGAGGTCTCGATGACGCGCCGGTCAGACAGGAATTCCTTGAGATAGCGGCGCATCGACCAGTAGTCAGTGCCCTCGGGCGTGCCAAGATTCAGCAGCAGCACGCCGATTCGGCCGCTCTGCACGGGCGGATGGTCCGTCGGCTTGTGCGGGGAGAGGCCGTTGCCGGCCCCGGCGGTGGCGACGCTCGTCATGGATATGGTCTGTGCCCCGTAACCGGCGGCGAGGCCGGCGAAAATGGATGGAACAGGCGCGGAGCCTGCAGCCGGACGCCGGAACCGGCGGCCGGACCGTCTCCGGGCGGCGCCGGCCCTGGCGCCAGAACCGGGCCGCGCCACTCCTTTAGCGGAGACGCAGGCCAGGCGACAGGGCGGGGACTCGCGTCCGCCGTTCCCGGACGGGCCGGCCGGCGACGGCGCGGGGACGCTTCATATAACAGGTTGCGGGGCTGGAGGGAAAACCATGGGTGAGATAACGCGTCGCGGCGCGATCGGCGCGCTGGCGCTGCCGTTCGCCATGACGCAGGCGCAGGCCGCGCAGACGCCGGCCGCGCCGGCGGAGGAGGGGCCGCGCCCGGCCTTCTCCTTCGTTCTGGTCAACGACATCTACCGCGTGAACGCCGAAGACGGCCGCGGCGGCTACGCCCGCCTCGCCGCCGTGGTGAAGGCGGAACGCGCCCGCGGCGTCCCCATGCTGTTCGTCCACGCCGGCGACGCCTTCTCCCCGTCCCTGCTCTCCGGCTTCGACCAGGGCGCGCATGTGGTGGCGCTCACCAACCTGCTGCAGCCGGACGCCTTCACGCCGGGCAACCACGAGTTCGACTTCGGTCCCGAGGTTTACGCGAAACGGGTGAGCGAGGCGCGCTTTCCCTTCTTCGCCGCCAACATGCGCGACGCCCGCGGCCGGCCGCTGCCGGGCCACGCCGACCGGCGCATCTTCACCCTGGGCGGATATCGCGTCGGTCTGACCGGGATCACGCTCAGCGACATTCCCATGCAGTCCAACGCCGGCGACCTCACCTTCGCGCCGGTCATGGAGACGCTGGAGGAGCAGGCGGCGCTGCTGCGCAGGGAGGGCGCGCAGTTCGTCGTCGCCCTCACCCACACCGACCGCGACACCGACCTGCGCATCATCCGCTCCGGCCTGGTGGACCTGCTGCTCACCGGCCACGTGCACGACCTGTTCATCTACTGGGACGAACAGACCGCCGCGGTGGAGTCCTCCCACGACGCCAATTACGTCACGACGGTGGACGTCCATGTGGAGCCGGGCGACCGGGGCGGGCGCCTGCGCTGGAGCCCGGACTTCCGCATCCACGACACGCTGCGCGTCGCCCCCGACCCGCAGATGCAGGCCCAGGTGGACGCCCTGGAGCAGGAGCTGTCGCAGTCGCTTGACGTCGCACTCGCCGTGCTCGGAGGCGAGCTGGACACCCGCGCCGCCAGCGTGCGCTATCGCGAGGCCACCGGCGGCGATCTGGTGGCGGACGCGATCCGCGAGATGTCAGGCGCGGACGTGGCCATCGTCAACGGCGGCTCCATCCGCGGCGACCGGGTCTATCCGGCCGGGGCGACGCTCACCCGCCGCGACATCCTCACCGAACTGCCCTTCGGCAACCGCACCGTGGTGGTGAAGGCCAGCGGCGCCACGCTGAAAAAGGCGCTGGAAAACGGCTTCTCCCGCCTCGACGCCCGCGCCGGGCGCTTCCCGCAGATCTCGGGCATGCGGGTGACCGTGGACCCGTCGCGCCCCGCCGGCGACCGGGTGACCAGCCTTGAGATCGGCGCCCGCCCGGCAGGTCCGGCCGACGCCTACAGCGTCGCCATCAACGACTACATGCTGCGCGGCGGCGACGGCTACGGCATGTTCGCCACCGACGACGGGCGCGGCGTCGACGCCGGCAACCGCCTGCTGGCCAGCGACGTGATGGCATGGCTGCGCCGCAAGGGCCGCTTCACGCCCCGCCTCGACGGACGCATCCGCATCGAAACGGGGCCGGCGGCCAGGGCGGACAGCGCCGCCGGAGCGGCCGCGGACACGGCGGCGCGCGGGCCGGCGCGATGACGCGCGCCGTCCCTGCCGCGGCGGGCGCGAATGGCGGTTCCGTCCGCCGCCGCGCCGGCGTAGAGAAGCGCCATGACCGACGCATCGCCCGCCGCCCGCGCCACGCCCGCCAGCTATCAGGACGCCGTCGCCCGCTTCATGGCGGAGACCGCTGACGGCTGGGCGGACCTTGCGTTCTTCCGTTCCGGCGCCGCCGCCAGGGCGGCCGCGCGCGCCGACGCCCGCCGCGCCGCCGGCGCCGTCGTGCTGCCCGCGCCCGGGAGCCTGCTGACGGCGCTGCGGCTCACGCCCCTCCATGCGGTGCGGGCGGTGATTCTCGGCCAGGATCCCTATCCCACTCCCGGCGACGCCCACGGCCTCGCCTTTTCCGTGCGGCGCAGCGGACCGCCGCCGCGCTCCCTCGCCAACATCTTCCGCGAGCTGACGGACGATCTGGGCGTCCCCCCGCCCGCCGGCGGCGACCTCAGCGGCTGGGCGCGCCAGGGCGTGCTGCTGCTCAACATGGCGCTTACGGTGGAGGCCGGCGCCGCCGGCGCCCATCGCGGCTGGGGCTGGGAGGCGCTGGCGGCGGAGGCGGTCACCACCCTCGCCGCCGGCAGGAAACCGGTGGCGTTCGTGCTGTGGGGCGCTGACGCGCGCCGCATGGCGGGGCTGGCGCGCGCCCATGATCCCGCCGGCGCGACGCACCTGGTGATCGAGAGCGCCCACCCCTCGCCGCTCTCGGCGCGCCGCGGCTTTTTCGGCTCGCGGCCGTTTTCCCGCGTCAACGCCTTTCTGGAGCAGGCCGGACGGGGCGCCGTCGACTGGAGCCGGAGCGGCGACGGCGCCTGACGGCGGGGCGCGGACGGACGACGGCCTGCGCGGCGTTTCGCCGGCGCAGGCCGTCGCGCGCTTCCGGTCCGGATCAGAAGCTGCGCTGGATCTGCAGCCTTGCGTTCCAGCCGTTTTCCTGGCGAGGCGTCCAGGCGACGCGGCTGGCCTCCACGGCCGGCCGGCTGTTGCGCAGCCGGGTCCACGCCACCTCGCCGCTGACGAACAGGTCCTTCACCGGCTCCCAGTCCAGCCGCGTGCCGACGGCCAGCACGCCATTGCCGGGGATGGGCCCGGCGAAACCACCCGCCGTCCCCATGCCGGCGGTGAGGCCGCGGCCGTAGCTGACGCGACCGTAACCGGCGAACACGCTCTGGGCGAAATCCGGCCGCCAGTAGTGCTGCAGGGCGGCCACCGCCGACCAGCTCCGCGACAGGCGCAGCTGTCCGTCCGGCCCCACCAGGGCGTCGGCTGACCAGGCGGTGATCTTGCCGAACTGGTTGCCGTTCAGCGTGTCGAAGCCAAGCGGCGCGGCGCCTGTGTAGCTGAGGGCGCCCCTGCCCCACGCCGCCTGCAGCCACAGACGGTCGCCGTCGCCCAGCGCCGGCAGGTTCAGCATCACGCCCGCCTGGACGGCGCCGCCATATTTGCCCGCTGGCCCATGGCCGGCGACGATCGCGCCGTTCCCGTCCCGCACCGTGCCGCGGACGTCGAGACGCCGCAGCGCGCCGGAGAACTGCAGCGCGCCCCAGGAGCGGTCCAGACGCAGGGCGGCGACCACGTCCGGCATCGTGTCCCGCTGGCGCACGTCGACCCGGCCGAAAATGGGGCGGCCGTCGGGGCCGGCGCCAAGCGGGACCAGCGCCACCGGCGTCGCGCCCGGCGTCCAGCCGTCCGGCGACCAGGAGCCGTCGGCGTGAACGGCGCCCGACCAGGCGACGGGCCGGCGCCGCCAGATCCCGTCCTCGGCGGACAGCGTCAGCGACCAGCCCTTGCTGAGACCGAAGGTCCACGCCAGCAGGTTGACGGGCGAGGCGTCTGACGCCGGCGTGGCGCCGAGCATCTCGACGTCATGGGCGTAAAATTCGAAGAAGCTCGACGCCCGGCCGGCGGTGAGCCCGCCGAACTGGATGAACGCCCGGCTGACGTCGACGCCCTTCTGGGCCTTGCCCCAGGTGTCGACGCCGGTCGCGCCGAAACCGGAGCCAAGCCGCGCCTTGTCGCCGCTGACGCCCGTTCCGGTGAGACTGCTGATGTCGAAACGGACGAAGGTCCGCAGCGCGCCCCAGTCGGTGCTGGTGCGCGCGTCGGCGTCGATGCGGCCGGTGACGATGACGCCATAGCGGCTGGAGGCGCCGCGTTCCTGCGGCGTCGTCATGGTCGCATTGGCCTCCACCATGCCGCCGATGCGCAGGCATGTGTCGGAGCCGGGTATGGCGAAAAAGCCGCCGCCATGCTCGGAACAGGCGCGCACCGCCTGTTCCGCCGGCGCGCCGCCATACGGCCCGGACGGCAGGTCGGCCGCCATCGCCCCAGACGCCCAGGCGAGCGGGCCGCCGCCCGCGACCCCCGCCAGGGCAATGGCTGTCAATTGTAAATTCCTGCAAATATTCATTGTGACACACACCCATAAAATACATTTATTTTCAGAAAGAAAAATTTATAATTCTTACAGATATAATTACTGTTTGTGGACAATACAGATATTTCCGGAAAGCGGCCGCGCGGCGGCGTAGCGCACAACGCGGAAACAGCGTTACGGCCCATCCATTACGTTTCGTCAGTCGCAGGAGCGCGTGGACCAACATGAAGCAACCGGGATGCCGGCGAGACAGTGCAGCGGCCTCCAGCCCGGCCCGCTCATCTTGCGCAGAGACTGCGACACGAACTTGTCAACGGTGACGTCGCAGAACACGCGGGCACCGGGGCCGGCCAGTTTCACCAGCAGCGGGTCGATGGCGGGACTGGTGACGTCGCAGGCGGCCCCGGCGACGATCATGTCCTTCGCGCGGCCGCCGGGCGCTTTCCTGAAGCCCCTCACATGTTCGCGGCCGAGATCGTCGTTCTGGCAGCGAATGGCCATTGCATGTCCTTGTGCGCAAACAGGTTTTTTTCGCCGGCGTTTAATCCGTGCGCCGCGCGCATGACGCGCGCGCCCGGAGCGGCCGGCGCCCCTTTTCGCGGCGGAGCTTTCTCCCTAGAACGGACGGGGCCGGGCGGAAACGACAGGAAGCCTCCGCCCGGGCGCGACGACGCTTCCGCATGCGCCGCTCCGCCGGCGCAGGAACTGGGCGAGGAAACTCATGCTGCTGCCGATGGGCGACATTCCGCGCTGGTACGCCGACCGCAAGGGTCACGACGCGCCGGCCGTCATTCACGGGGACGACACGCTGACCTGGGGCGAACTGGAGCGCCGCGCCAACCGCCGCGCCCGGGCGTTCATGGAGATGGGCGTGCGGCCCGGCGATTTCGTCGCCGTCGGCCTGCCCAACAGCAACACGTTCTACGAGAACACCTTCGCCATCTGGAAATGCGGCGCCACGCCCTGCTCGCTCTCCTGGCGCCTGCCGCGGGGCGAGGCGGCGGCCATTCTCGAGCTGCTGCGCCCCTCGCTGGTCATCGGCGGCGAGCCGGACTGGAACGCGCCCAGGGCCCTGCCGGCCGACTTCGTTCCGGAAGGCCATGACGATTCTCCGGTCGAGGCGCCGGTGGCGCGCTACTGGAAGGCCATGACCTCGGGCGGCTCCACCGGCCGGCCGAAAGTGATCGTCGACCACATGCCCGCCGTGCATGACACCGCCGCCGCCGTGGCCGGCCTGGTGACGCCGGGCGTCAACCTGCTCAATCCGGGGCCGCTTTACCACAACGCCCCGTTCATCATCTCGCACATGGCCCTGTTCGGCGGCGGGCTGCTGGTGGGCATGAAGAAGTTCGACGCAGAGGAGGCGCTGCGCCTCATCGACCGTCACCGCATCCAGTGGGTGAATTTTGTGCCCACCATGATGAGCCGCATCTGGGCGCTGCCGCCGGAGGTGCGCGGCCGGTACGACGTCTCCAGCCTGCAGACCGTGTTCCACATGGCCGCGCCCATGCCGGTATGGCTCAAGGAAGCGTGGATCGAATGGCTCGGGCCGGAGAAAATCTTCGAGCTCTACGGCGGCACCGAGCGCCAGGCGTCCACGGTGATCTCCGGCACGGAATGGCTGCAGCGCAAGGGTTCGGTCGGTCGCGTCCAGGCAGGCGCCGCCAAGGTGGTGGGCGAGGACGGGCGCGAGCTGCCCCCGGGGGAGACCGGCGAAATCTTCCTCAAGGCCGCCGACGGTCCGGGCTCCACCTACCACTACCTCGGCGCCGAGCCGAAGCGGGACAATGACGGCTGGGAGTCCCTCGGCGACATCGGCTACATGGACGAGGAGGGCTACATCTGGCTGGCCGACCGGCGCTCCGACATGATCCTGCGCGGCGGCGCCAACATCTATCCCGCCGAAGTCGAGGCGGCGCTGATCGCCAGCCCGTCGGTGCGCAGCTGCGCCGTCATCGGCCTGCCCGACTCCGATCTTGGCGCGCGCATCCACGCCATCATCGAGGTGGCGCCGGGCGTGGCGCCGGAGGAGCTGCTGGCGGAGCTGCCGGCGTTCCTCGCCAGCCGCCTGAGCCGGAACAAGCACCCGGAGACCTATGAATTCACCGGCCAGACCGTGCGCGACGACGCCGGCAAGGTGCGCCGCACCATGCTGCGCGACGAGCGCATCCGCTGGCTGGAGGAGGGCCGGGAGTTCCGCATTCCGGCGCCACGCTGACGCAGGGTCATGACGGCGGCGGGCGCGCCTGCGCCCGCCGTGCGCTGAAAAAGCGGAAAGACCGGCCCGGCCGGCGCGCGGGCGCCTGCGGGGCCGCGCGCGCCGCAACGCCGCCCCGACGGCGCGTATTGCGAAAGACGCCGCAAGCATTTACCGAACGGCGACGAATGGAGCGGTCAACAGTCACCCCCGTCACGGGACCGTTCCGGATGAACCAGCGACAGTCTCCCCCCGCCGCCGGCGCCCTCCGGGCCGGAGCGTCAGGCTGTCGCCCCGCCGGGAGTATCCTTGCGTGTCAGCCCAAGCCCCCTCGCCAGCCGCCAATTCGCCTGCGCGCGTGCTTCTCGCCTCGCTTGTCGGCACCACCATCGAGTTCTTCGACTTCTATGTTTACGCGACGGCCGCGGTGATCGTGTTTCCCCGGCTGTTCTTCCCCTCCAGCGATCCCACCAGCGGCCTTTTGCAGTCGTTCGCCACCTTCGCCATCGCCTTCTTCGCCCGCCCGTTCGGCGCGGCGGTGTTCGGCCATTACGGCGACCGCGTCGGCCGCAAGGCCACGCTGGTGGCTGCGCTGATGCTGATGGGCGTCTCCACGGTGCTCATCGGCCTCTTGCCGCCTTATGACGCCATCGGCGTCGCCGCGCCGCTGCTGCTGGCGCTGTGCCGCCTGGGCCAGGGCCTTGGCCTTGGCGGCGAATGGGGCGGCGCGGTGCTGCTCGCCACGGAGAACGCCCCGCCCGGCCGCCAGGCGTGGTACGGCATGTTCCCGCAGCTGGGCGCGCCCATCGGCTTCATTCTGGCCAACGGCTGCTTCCTCGGCATCGGCGCGCTGCTCACCGACGAGCAGTTCTTCGCCTGGGGCTGGCGCGCGCCGTTCATCCTCAGCGCCCTGCTGGTGATCATCGGCCTGTACGTGCGCCTGAAGATCGCCGAGACGCCGGCCTTCCGCAAAACCCTGGAGCGCAACGAGCGCGTGCGGGCGCCGGTGCTGAGCGTGTTCCGCGACTATCCGCTGCCGCTGCTGCTGGGCACGGTGGGGGCCATGGCCACCTTCGTGCTGTTCTACCTGATGACGGTGTTCTCGCTCAGCTGGGGCACCACGGCGCTGAAGATCCCGCGCAGCGAGTTCCTGCCGCTGCAGATGCTGGGCGTGGTGTTCTTCGGCCTGTTCATTCCGGTGTCGGCGGTGCTGGCCGACCGCTACGGGCGCCGGCCCATGCTGGTCTGGACCAGCCTCGCCATCGGGGCCTTCGGCTTCCTCATCCAGCCGATGTTCGGCTCCGGCTCGCTCCCGGTGATCGCGCTCTACCTGATCATCGGCCTGGCGCTGATGGGCCTCACCTATGGCCCGATCGGCGCGGCGCTGGCCGAGCTGTTCCCCACCGAGGTGCGCTACACCGGTTCGTCGATGACCTTCAATCTCGGCGGCATTCTCGGCGCCTCGCTGGCGCCCTACGTCGCCACCTGGCTGGCGACCGAATACGGCCTCGCCGCCGTGGGCTGGTATCTCACCATCGCCGCGCTGGTGACGGCGCTGGCGCTGTGGGCGGCCCAGCGCTACGCCCGCGACTACAGCCACACCATGGCGCGCCACTGACGGCGTGACGCCGGCGCGGCGGCGGCGCCCGCCGCGACAAACGGAAAGGGGGCCCGGGGCCCCCTTTCTTCTGTCCTGCCCCTTCCGCCAGCGCCGGCGCGGGGCTGTCCGTCGCCGCGCCGGTCAGCGCACCGCCACCGGGGTGAAGATGGCCTGCACCGAGCCGGTGATGCGCGGCGGGGCGAGAACGACCATGAACTCATTGGCGTTGTCCTTCGCCAGGTCCTTCGTCACGACGTTCTCGAGGATATAGACGCCCTGGCGGGCAAGCAGCTCCTGGTGCACAGGAAACAGGTCCCTGGTCTCGCCCGGCAGCACCTCCAGCGCCGCGGTGTCGGAGCCGATGGCCACCACGCCGAGATCGGCGAGGTACTTCGCGCCGTCCATGCCGAGGCCCGGCTGCACCTGGATGTACTTCTTGTTGTCCTTGCCGATCAGGTCAGCCCAGCCGGTGTGGAACAGCACCACGTCGCCCTTGCGGATCTCGACGCCCTGGGCCTTCGCCGCCTCCTCAATCTCCTTGCGGTTGAACGGCGTGCCCTCCTTCACCATCGGCGTGTTGAAATACCTGGTCATGTCGATGAGCACGCCGCGGGTGACCAGCGGCGGGAACTTCTCCAGACCCAGCTTCTTCAGGCCCTTGATGTCGGCGAACTCGTGGCCCTTGTGACCGTTGTAATAGACGTTGTCGACGCCGAGATGGCCGAGACCGTCAATGTGGGTGCCGGCGCCGTTCCAGCCCACCACCATGTCGTCGTTATAGGTGGCCTTGTTGGGGCCGAAGCCGCCAGCGACGCCGCCCTGGGCCGGCTGCACCACCATGATCTCGAACTTGCGCGGCTCATAGGCGGGCAGCGACGGGTTGGACTCCATGGCGAGGTTATAGACCTTGCCGGTCTTCACCAGGCCCGCGGCCTTCGCCACCAGCTCGGGCGTCACCAGGTTGGCGGCGCCGACCTCGTCGTCGGGACCATATTTGGATTTGGTCCAGCTCATGTCGGCGGCGCCGCCCTTCTCGTCATGCGCCGTCGCGACGCCGGCGCCGAGCGCCGCCGCGGCGAGGGCAAGCACGCCGGCCGCGGCGGTGCGGGCGAATCCAGACATGCGGGTGCGTTTGTTGGACATAGTGTTTCCTCCCGGAGTTGTGCGCCGGCCCTGACGTGAGGCCGCCCGTTTTCGCCGGCGCGGATGGCCATGGCTCCGTCCATGACCTCCGCCCTGTCAGGCGGCGGACCGGCGCCATGCGGAAGAGAACAGGCGCGCCCGCCCCGCAGGCGGAACGCCGGCGCCTCCCGCCAGGGCGGAAGCGCCCCCTTCGCTGGCGGCGCCGGTCCGGATCGCCGCCGCGAAAGAATGCCGCAGGAGCAGCGCGCCGTTCAAGTCCGGGACAGTCTCCCGCCCCGGATCTGCTCCAGAACCAGACGCAAATACGCAGGAATCGCGAAGATGTTTGAGGAAAACTGCGCCGGACGGGAGCGGAGCCCGGCGCGGCCGCTCAGTCCACGCCCTCGCCGCGCAGATAGCCGGTCTTGCGGTTGTCCGGCATCAGCAGGCCCACGACGAACACCAGCGCCGCCATGGCGGTGACGTACCAGCCGAACCAGCTCTCCACGCCGGCGTCCTTCAGGCGCAGCGCCACATATTCGGCCGAGCCGCCGAACACCGCGTTGGCCACCGCATAGGGAAACCCCACGCCAAGGGCGCGCACCTCGGCCGGGAACAGCTCGGCTTTCACCACGCCGCCGATCGAGGTGTAGAAGCAGATCATCAGCATGCCCAGCATCACCAGCGCCCAGGCAGTGAACGGATCGGACGCGCCGGCGATGGCCCGCAGCAGCGGCACGGTGCAGAACATGCCCAGCAGGCCAAAGATGATGATGCAGGCGCGCCGGCCGATGTGGTCCGACAGATAGCCGAACGCCGGCTGGGCCAGCATGAACGCCAGCAGCGCCGCGGTCATCACCACCCCCACCGTATAGGTGGGCAGGCCCGTGGTGTTGAGCAGGTATTTCTGCATGTAGGTGGACCAGGTGTAGAACATCAGCGAGCCGCCGGCGGTCAGCCCCAGCACCAGCAGGAAGGCCCGCGGATGGTCCGCGATGAGGGCGCGCAGCGAACCCGCCTCCCTGCGGCGGGCGCGCTCCTCCGGCAGCGTCTCCGACAGGGTGCGCCGCAGGAACAGGGCGATGAGCGCCGCCCCGGCGCCGATGAAGAACGGAACGCGCCAGCCCCAGGCGCGCATGCCCTCCTCGCCAAGCACGTCATGCAGGGCCAGCACCACCACGGACGCCAGCAGCTGGCCGCCGATCAGCGTCACATACTGGAACGAGCTGAAGAAACCGCGCCGGCCAGGCTTGGCCACCTCGCTCATGTAGGTGGCGCTGGTGCCGTATTCGCCGCCCACCGACAGGCCCTGCACCATGCGCGCCAGCAGCAGCAGCGCCGGCGCCAGCAGCCCCACCGTCTCCCAGGTGGGCAGCAGGCCGATGGCCAGCGAGCCGCCGCACATCATGAGCACCGCCAGGATCATCGAGAACTTGCGGCCGTAGCGGTCGGCGATGCGGCCGAACAGCCAGCCGCCGATGGGCCGCATGAGAAAACCGATGGCGAACACCGCGGCCGCGTTCATCAGCTCGACCGTGGGGTCGCCCTTGGGGAAGAAGGCATGCGCGAAATAAATCGCGGTGAACGCATAGGCGTAGAAATCGTACCACTCGACCAGATTGCCGGAGGAGGCGGCGAAAATCGCGAATACCCGCCGGCCATCGGACATCGTGGAGATTTCAGACGGCGTGGCGGTCGGGACTGTGCTCATGCGGGGGCTCCTGACGACGCGCGACCACCGCCGCCGCCGCCCGCGCTTCCAGCGCAGGCGCGCGACAGGCCGCAGCCGGGCGACGGCTTGAACGCAACAGCAACGGCGCCGGGTGGGCGACGTCACGACTTCTCATGACGCAGGGGAATGCAGCATTTGGGAAAGAGAGCGCGTCCCGTGCGTCGTGCACCGCTCTTACAACAATTCTGCCAAATATAGTAATGGCCATCGTCAATAAATTACGTCAATGTATTTACACCATAAGCAGGCAGGCGTGAGCCAGGCTATACTGTCAAAGGCCTGCGCCCCGCCGCCCTTTTCCGGCGACTGCCACGGCGGGCGGCTGCGACGGCGCGCCCCGCCGGCAGGCCTTTATCCGGTCGCGGCGGCGCCCCACAGATGGAGCGCTCCGGCCGCGCCGGCTCCGGCAGGACGCCGGAGCGGCCGCGCCGCCATTTCAGGACAGGACGCACATGCCGTTCACGCACACGCCGCGCGCCCCGACGTCGCGCCCGCCCGCCCCGCGGGCCGCCTTCCTGCTGGCGCTGGCCATTACTGGAGCGTTCGCTCCTGCGCCGGCCCAGGCCCATCCCCATGTGTGGGTGACTGCGCAGGAGCGTCTGGTGTTTGATGGCGCGGGACACGTGACCATGGTGCGCCATCGCTGGACCTTCGACCGGGCCTTTTCGGCCTGGGCCACCCAGGGGCTGGACGCTGATGGCGACGGCGTCCTCTCAGCCGGGGAGCTGGCCGGGCTGGCGAAGGAGAACATGGACGGGCTGGCGGAGTTCGGCTGGTTCACCAGGCTGCGGGCCGACGGGGTGAAGGCAACGTTCCTGCCGCCGCAGAACGGCGCCATGAGCTTCGCCGACGGGCAGCTGACGCTGACCTTCGACCTGCCGCTGGAAAAGCCCCTGCCGCCTGGCCGGGCGATGATGTTTGAGGTGTCGGATCCGACCTATTTCGTCGCCTTCTCGATCGCCGGAGGCGATGACGCGGTTAAGCTGGAGAATGCGCCGCAGGGATGCGTCGTCACCATCACCCGGCCCAAGCCGCCGCAGCAGCCGGCTGGAGGCGATCTTTCCGAGGCGTTCTTCGAGGGGCTGGGCGCGGCGTCGAATTACGGCGGCCAGTTTGCGAACAAGGTGGTGGCGGCATGTCCGTGACCAGCATGAAGACCAGAGCAGGCGGAACGGCGACCGCGGGCTGGCGCGAGCCCGCCCTGCGCGCGGCGCTGGCCGGCGCCGCCGTCGCCCTGGTCCTGCTCGCGCTTGGCGGACTCGCCCTGCTGCTGCCGGACCAGGCGGCGGCGCCTGCGGCGCGCAATCCCTTCGGCGCCGGCATGCGCGAGCCCGTCGCCTCCGGCGGCGCCGGCGCGGTCATCGCCGCCATGCAGTCCGCGTTCTACCGGGCGCTCACCGGCGGGCTGCAGCAGGCGGCCCATGACGGCGCAGGGCTCTGGACCCACGGGTTCTGGAGCCTCATGGGCGTCGGCTTCGCCTATGGCGTGTTCCACGCCGCCGGCCCCGGCCACGGCAAGGCGGTGATCTCGGGCTATCTGGTCGCCAATGAACGCGCGCTGGCGCGGGGCGCGGCGCTGTGCTGGGCGGCGGCGCTGCTGCAGGCGGTCGTGGCGGCGGCGATCGCGCTCGGCTTCGCCCTCGTGTTCAACGCCACCGCCGCGACGGTGAAGGCCGGGGCGACGCTGGCGGAGACCGCGAGCTTCGCCGTGGTGGCGGCGCTTGGAGCCCTGCTGGCCTGGCGCAAGGCGGGAACGCTGGCGCGGCTGCTGCAGGGGCAGGCGCCGCCGGCCGCCGCAGCGGACGCCTGCTGCGAGGGCGGCTGCGGCCATGTCCACATGCCGGGGGCCGAGGCGGCGGCGCGCGCCCGCGACTGGCGCGCCATGGCCGCCGTCGTGCTGGCCGCGGGTCTGCGCCCCTGTTCCGGCGCGCTGATCGTGCTGGCGTTCGCGCTGTCGCAGAAGGCGCTGGCGGCGGGCGTCGCCGCCACTTTCGCCATGGCGGCCGGAACCGCGGTCACCACCACCGCCATCGCGGCGCTGGCGGTGTTCGCCAAAAGGATGGCCCTGGCCTTCGCCGCCGGCGGCAGTCTCGCCGGGGCGCGCGTCATGGCGGCGCTGGAGCTGCTGGCTGCGGGCGCGCTGCTGCTGGCTGGCGCGCCCGGCGTGATCGCGGGCTGAAGGGGACTCAGGCGGCGCAGCAGCGCTCGCCCAGGGCCTCGGCGACGCGCCCGGCCAGCTGGATCAGCGAGCGGTCCGACCCCGCCGGCCCCAGCAGCGACAGGCCGACGGGGCCGCTGTCGCCATGCAGCGGAATGCTGACCTGCGGGAAGCCGCTGAGGCTGGAGGGACACATCAGCCGCAGCGTGCGGTTGCGGAAATCCTCCAGCGACGCCTCCACCTCGGCGAGGAACGGCGGCGGCGACGGCATGGTGGGCAACACCAGCACCGAGCCCTCGCCCAGCAGCCTGGCGAGATGATTGCGGAACCGGGCGGCCAGCGACCGCGCCTCGGCCAGCTGGGTGTCGGTGAGGTCCTTGCCGGTGGCGAAACGGTTGGCCAGGGTGGGGTTGAGCAGCGGCGCGTGGCGCTCGATGAAGGCCCGGTGCGTCTCCCACGCCTCCCGCGTCTGCAGGTGGCGCAGCGCCCAGCACAGGTTGTCGAGGTTGGGCGCCACCGAGGCGGGATCCAGCCCGCCCAGCCGCGCGCCGATCTTGCGCAGGGCGCCGTCCAGCGCCGCGGCGGCGTCCTCGCCCAGAAGGGCGAAGCAGGCGCGGTCCGCCAGGAAGCGCGCCGCGCCCGGCAGCGGCGCGGGGTCCTCGCCCAGCAGCGTCTCCGCCACCAGGCCCAGCGTTTCGGCGCTGCGGGCGAACCAGCCCACCGTGTCGAAGCTGGGCGAGAGCGGCTCGACGCCGGTTGAGTCAACCCGTCCCCAGCTGGGACGGATGGCGAACACGCCGCAATAGGAGGCCGGGGCGCGCATGGAGCCGGCCGTGTCGGTGCCAAGGGCGAAATCCACCTGGCCGGCCGCCACCGCGACCGCCGAGCCGGAGGAAGAACCGCCGGACATGCGGCCCGGCGCCGCCGGATTGACCGGCGAGCCGAAATGGATGTTCCGCCCCAGCACGGAATAGGCGAATTCGTCCGTCTGTGTCTTGCCCACGAAGCGCGCGCCGGCGTCAAGCAGCCGCTGCACCACCGGCGCGGTGACCGTGCGCACGCCGGACGCGGCCAGCTTCAGCGGGTTGCCGCAGCCAGTGGGATAGCCGGCGACGTCGATCACGTCCTTGACCGCGAACGTCATCCCGGCCAGCGGCCCGCTGGCCGCTGACGGCACGGAGACTTCGGGGTAGGGCAGAAAAGCCCGGTATGGATCGTCGCGCATGGGCGCTGCTGTTCCCTGTGATGGATGCGGGCCGCAAACCGGCGCCGCCTGTCGACATGTGAAGCGGCGACGCCACAACCGCAACCTTGCCGCGCGCCCGCCGGCGCCGGAACAGGCGCTCCCTCCGCTGGCTTCGCCGGCCGCGCGAAGCCCCGTCCACGACGGCCGGAGCGCCGCGCCGGCCCCGCCGGCGGCCGCCTTTTTGTCTGCCTGTTTGCCCGGCCTGACGTTGCGCGGATGATAACGCTCCCCGGCGGACGGCTTAAGGGCCGCGGGCGGACAGCTCCCATGCGCCCATCGCATTGCGCGCCCGGCGGCGCGCCGCCGCCCTTGTGCGGAGCGCCCCGGATAAGTTATTGATGCGGCGGCGCGCCGGCGCGCCGGCGTTTCGTGGCGACATTGCGGGAGCAGGACGGGTGAGCGACAGCACTGCAGGTTCGGGCCGCATCAACTGGCGCAATCTCCTGACGCTGGGTTCGCTGACCGTCCTGGTCGGCGTCGAGGTGCTGGGCGCGGCCATCGCCGGCGGCTGGGCCCTCGCCGGCCTGCTGGAGCTGGGAACCACCCTGGAGTACGTCTTCATGGCCGTGTTCGCGGCGATCGCCGTCTGGGCGATGGTGAAATTCGTGCGCGCCGGCGTGAAAGTGGAGCCGTTCCGGCGCTGAGCGCCGCAAACGGCGACGGGAGCGCGGACCGGGGCGGCCGCCGGGCCGCCCTTTTTCATGCCCGCCGGGAAAGGCGCCGGCTCAGACCGGCGCGGGAAGCCGGACCGGCCAGGGCGTCTCCGGAACCGGCGTCAGCGGCCCCTTGCCGGCGAACCAGCTGAGCAGGTTGTCCACCGCCAGCCGCGACATGGCGTTGCGCGTGGTCACCGAGGCCGAGCCCACGTGCGGCAGCAGCACCACATTGTCCATGGCGACCAGCTCCGCCGGCACGTTCGGCTCGTCGGCGAACACGTCGAGGCCGGCGGCGGCGATGGTTCCGTCCTGCAGCGCGGCAACCAGCGCCCGCTCGTCCACCACCGAACCGCGCGCCACATTGATGAGCACGCCTTCCGGCCCAAGCGCCCGCAGAACCTCGGCGTTCACCAGGTTGCGGGTGGCCTCGCCGCCCGGCGCCACCACGACCAGAATGTCACAGGACTGCGCCAGCTCCACCGGGCCGGGCCGCCAGGGCCACGGAATCTCCGGCCGCCGGCGGCGGCTGTGCCACTCCACTTTCAGCCCGAAGGCGGCGCAGCGCCGGGCGATGGCCTCGCCGATCCGGCCAAGGCCGAGCACGCCCACGGTGCGGCCGCGCAGCGAGGCGGTGAGCGGAAACGGTCCGTGCAGCCAGCGCCCTTCGCGCACGAAACGGTCCGCCTGGGGAATGCGCCGCACCGTGGCGATGAGCAGCCCCATGGCGAGGTCCGCCACTTCCTCGGTGAGCACGTCCGGGGTGTTGGTCACCACCACGCCCCGCGCCGCGGCAGCCGCCACGTCCACGCCGTCGTAACCGACGCCGATGTTGGCGATGATCTCGAGCCGCGGCAGGCGGCCGATCAGGCCGGCGGAGACGCCGCCGAAACCGGCGACGGCGCGCACGCGCGGCGCGACCGCGGCGATGAGCGCCTCCCGGTCCGCGGCCGCGGGCAGGTCATGCACCACGCAGTCCTGTTCCAGCAGGGCGCGCGGCTCCGGCATCATGGGACTGAGCAGCAGGATTTCAGGACGGGACATGGCGCCTCCGGCATCAACAGGGCGGCCGCCCGCGCGGGCGCGCGGGCGCGGCGGCCCGGCCCCGGCGGGAGCCGCCACTGTTGTAATGCATGCCGGCGGCCGGAAGCGAGAGGATCAGCCGGCGTTTTCCGCCTCACGCCCGGCCGGAGCCGGCGCCCCGCTGAAATTCGCCGCCACGCGACGCAGCAGCTTGCGCAGTTTCTTGCGCTCCCGGCTGTCGAACCCCTCCAGCAGGCGCTGTTCGGTCTCGCCCCAGATCCGGGCGATCTCCGCCGCCCGGGCGCGTCCGGCGGCGGTCAGCCGCACGCGCACCAGCCGGCCGTCGCCGGCGTCGCCGTCGATGCGCGCCACCAGCCCTTGGGCGGCGAGGCGCGCCACCGCCTTGGACACGGTGGGCGGGCGCACGCGCATGAGCGTCGCGAGCGCGCTCATGGTCATGGTTTCATGGTCATAAAGCGCCTGCAGCAGCTGTTCCTGTCCGGGGAACAGGCCGAGACCGGCCAGCCGCTCGCCCAGCTCCGCCCGGTGCAGCCGCGCCGCCACGGTGAGCGCCCAGCCGACGCTCTTGTGCATGGCGCGGGTGCTGGAGGGCGCCTCGCCCGCGGCTGCGGCGGCGGGCGCGCCAGCCGCCGCAGCAGGACCGGTCCCGGCGGCCGGGGCCGGAGCCGGCTCGGCCGGCGGGCGGGCCGGCGCGCGGCGCCTGCCGGCGGATGCCTCCCTGCCGCGGACCGTGCTCCGGGCGCTGGCGGATCGTGCGGCGGCCATGACGTCTCCCTTTCCGGGGGCGGCGTGAATGCGCTCTCGCAGTGATTTGACGTCCTGATTTGAGCACAACCCCGCGCCCCATGGAATCGGCGCGGCCGGGAAAGCGCAGGACGGGCGCCCGTCAGGCGCCGCCGCGGCGGCGCAGCGCCAGCCACGACAGCCCCGACAGGCCGGCGTGAATGGCGACGCCCGCCAGCGAGATCAGCAGCAGGGCCGCGAACATGCGCGGGATGTTCAGCCGGTAGCCGGCTTCGACGATGCGCCAGGCGAGGCCGCTGCCCTGGCCGGCTGCGCCGGCGGCGATCTCCGCCGCCACGGCGCCGATCAGCGCAAGACCGCCGGCGATGCGCAGCCCGGCGAAGAAATGCGGCGCCGCCGACGGCGCCTCCAGCCGCAACAGCCGCTGCCAGCGGCTGGCGCCGTACAGGCGGAACAGCTCCGCCAGCCCGGGGTCCACCGCCGACAGCCCGGCCGTGGTGTTGGACAGCACCGGAAAGAACGCCACCAGAAAGGCGCAGGCCAGCACCGCCGCTCCCGGCTCCAGCCACACCAGCAGCAGCGGCGCGATGGCGATCACCGGCGTCACCTGCAGCACCACCGCGAAGGGATAGAGCGAGGCGGCGATGAGCCGCGAGCGCGAGAACAGCAGCGCCATGGCCACGCCGCCGGCCACCGCCAGCGCCAGCGCCTTCGCCGTCGTCGCCAGGGTGGTCGCCAGCGCCGGGCCAAGAATGCCCCAGTCCGCGACCAGCGTGCGCAGCACCAGCAGCGGCCCCGGCAGGATATAGGGCGGAATCGCCTGCCAGCGCACCGCCAGCTCCCACAGCGCCAGCGCCGCCGCGCCGGCGGCCAGCGGCGCGCCAGAGCGCAGCAGCCGCGCGCCGCCGCGCCGCAGCGGGCGCCCCGGATCCGGCCGGCGCGCCGTCATGACGCCGCTCCGGCAGCCGCCGCCGACGCCAGGGCCAGGACCTCCGCCGCCTGGCGGGCGTAACCGGCGCTGGCGCGAAACTCAGGCCCCCGCCGCGGCGGCGCCTCCACCCGGCGCTCGCCGGTCACCCGGCCGGGGCGCGGCCCCAGCACCACGATGCGGTCCGACAGGTAGACGCTCTCCCAGCTGGAGTGCGTGACGAACGCCACCGTCAGCCCCAGCCGCCCGCGCAGCTCCAGCAGATCGTCGTTGAGGCGGAAACGGGTGAATTCATCCAGCGCCGCGAACGGCTCGTCCATCAGCAGCAGGTCCGGATGGGTGGCGAGCGCCCGGGCGATGGAGACGCGCATGCGCATGCCGCCGGAAAGCTCATGCGGCCGGGCGCGCTCAAACCCCTTCAGCCCCACCAGCGCCAGCATGGCGGCCGCGCGCTCCGTGGCCTCGGCGCGCGCCACGCCGGCGAGGTCAAGCGGCAGACGCACGTTGGCCAGCGCCGACGACCAGGGCGGCAGGGTCGGGTCCTGGAACACGAAGCCGATGCGCCCGGCCCCGGCCAGCGCCGCGGCGCGGCCCGCCTCTCCGGCCGTCGGCTGCAGCAGCCCGGCCAGCAGCCGCAGCGCCGTCGACTTGCCGCAGCCCGACGGACCCAGCAGCGACACGAACTCGCCGCGCCGCACGGTGAGGCTGAAGCCGGCCAGCGCCGTCACGCCGTTGGGGAAGGTCAGCGTCACGTCCCGCAGCCAGGCCAGCGGCGCGGCTCCGCTGTCAGCGGGAAGGCCCAAGCCCAAGCCCCCTGTTGACGAACTGCAGCGTATAGCTGGCGCGATAGTCCAGATCCGGCCGGAACAGCCCGGCCTTCACCATGCTGCGGAAGAAGCGCTCCATGCGCGCGTCGGTCATGGCGCCGATGCCGAGGGCCAGCGCCTCGCCCGACTCCACCACGCCATATTCCTTCATCCGGGCGACCGAATAGTCGATCTGCTCCTGGGTCATGTCGGGATTGTCCCGCAGGATCAGCGCGTTGGCGGCGGCGTTGTCGCCGTGCAGATAGTTGCGCCAGCCGATGATGGAGGCGTCGACGAAGCGCTGCACCAGATCCGGATCCTTCGCCACGCGGTCCGCGTGGGCCTCGATGGTGGTGGAGTAGGTGTCGAAGCCGTGGTCGGCGAGCAGGAAGACATTGGGGCGGAAGCCGCCCTGCTTCTCCACCGCCAGCGGCTCGGAGGTGGCGTAGCCCTCGTTCACCGAGCGCCTGTCCGCGAGGAAGGGGGCGAGATTGTGGGCGTAGGGCCGGGTGTTCTCCTCGCGGAAGCCGTGCTCGGCCTTCAGCCACTGGTAATAGGAGGCGAGGCCCTCGCGCCCCACGTAGATGGCGCTGGCGTTCTTCAGGTCCTCCCAGCGGTCGAGACCCACGCCCGGATGCGACATCAGCACCTGGGGGTCTTTCTGGAAGATGGCGGCCACCACCTTCACCGGCAGCCCCTGCTCCACGGCGGAGAAGGGCTGCAGCATGTTGCCGCCCATGTAGAAGTCCAGCTTGCCCACCGCCAGCAGCAGACGGTTGTTGCTCTGCGGACCGCCGGGAATGATCTCCACATCGAGGCCATGCTGCGCGTAAGTGCCGTCGGCCACGGCCTGGTAGAAGCCGCCGTGCTCGGCCTGGGCCAGCCAGTTGGCGCCGAAGCGCACCTTGCGCAGGCCCTTCTTTCCGGCCGCGTCGCCGGCGGCGCCGGCCCCCGGCGCGCCAGCCAGCGCGCCGGCGCCCAGCGCCAGCATCACGGGCGCAAGCATCGCCCGACGCCGCGTCACACCATTCGTCACGCCCGCCCCCTTGCGATCTTTTGCGGACGCCGCGCCGGCGTCCGCCCACAGCAATCGCACGCGCCGCGCTCCGGAACCTTTTCCCCGGCGCGCGCCATGCGTTACCCTCAGACAGCCTGTTTATACCGAAAGCGCCGCGCTTGCGGCGCAACAGAATGCGCCGGCCGGCCCGCGCCGGCAACACCCTTGCGCAACGCTGGACACAGGGCGCGCCGCACCCATGGCCGAAACCGCAACGCCCCCCGCCCCCTTCCGCCGCAGCCGGCTGTGGCGGGAGATGACCACCGAAGAATTCGGCGCGGACCGCATGGCCGACGCCATCGCGGTGCTGCCGCTGGCCGCCGTGGAGCAGCACGGGCCGCACCTGCCGACCGGCGTGGACGCCATCGTCATGGACGGCATGATCGCGCGGGTGCGCGCGCTGATGGAGCAGGAAAGCGACCCGCCGCCGCTGGCCGTATTCCTGCCGGTGCAGGAGGTGGGCCTGTCCACGGAGCACATCGCCTTTCCCGGCTCGCTGACGCTGGCGCCGGCGACGGCCATGGCCGCGTGGCGGGAGATCGCCGTCGGCGTCAGCCGGGCCGGCTTCCGCAAGCTTGCGCTGGTGTCGTCTCACGGCGGCAACAGCCCGGTGATGGACGTGGTGGGCCGCGCCATGCGCGCGGAGGCCAACATGCTGGTGGTGCAGACGTCCTGGCAGCGCCTCGGCTGGCCGGAGGGGCTGTTCGACGCCCAGGAGATCCGCCACGGCATCCATGGCGGCGAGATCGAGACCTCGCTGATGCTGGCGTTCCGCCCGGATCTGGTGCGCATGGAGCGGGCGGAGAATTTCGCGCCGGCGAGCCTCGCCCTTGAACGTGACTACGAGCTGCTGCGCGCCGACCGGCCGGCGGGTTTCAGCTGGCTCTCCCAGGACCTGCACCCCTCCGGCGCCATGGGCGACGCCAGCCGGGCCAGCCGCGAAAAGGGCGAGGCCGCCGCAAACCACGCCGCGGCGGCCTTCGTGCGGCTGCTGCGTGAAATGCGCCGCTTCGAGCTGGGCGGCGGCCTGCGTCAGCGGCCGGGCTTTCTCTGAGCCCGCCGCCGGCTCCGGACAGGGCCGGCGGCCTTGCGGGTAAAGCGCCGCTCAGGCGGCGGCGCGGCCGGCGACGCCCCATCGAAGCCGTCCCGCTCCCGCGGCCGCGGCGGCCTCCTCCGCGGCGTCCGCCGGCCGGATCATGCCCGCCGCCCCCGCCAGCGCGCCCGCAACCAGCTCCAGCGCCACCAGCCGCCGTTTCTCCCACGGGCCGGGCATGGCGAGGGCGCCGGTCAGCGCCGCCGAAAAGCCGAAACGGGCGTAGTATTCCGGATCGCCCACCAGAATGATGGCCCCGTGCCCCAGCGCCCGGGCGCGGGCGATGGCCTCGCGCATCAGCAGGCCGCCGACGCCGTCGCCCTGGCGGTCCGTGGCCACGGCCAGCGGCCCGAGCAGCAGCGCCGGCCGGTCGCCGGCCAGCACCCGCCACAGCCGCACCGTTCCGACAAGACGCGCCGGCCCGTCGCCGGAGGTCTCGCGCGCCGCCAGCGCCAGCCCCGCGGCCGGAACCTGTCCCTCACGCAGACGCTCGCTCGCCTTCAGGCGGCGGTCCGGGCCCATGGCCTGGTCCAGCAGCGCCTCGCGGGCGGTGGTCTCGAACGGGGTTTCGTCGCCGATGACGATCATGGGCGTCAGTCCTGGAACGGCCGGCGCGAGCCGGCGCAGGTTGGGGGCGCGCCCGGCCGGCGGGCCGCAACGGAGCCGGACGGGAAACGGCGAAGCCAGGCGCGGACGGACCCGCGCCGCGCCCCCGCAAGGGCACGGCCGGCGCAGGGGCGGCATGGCGGGAAGGCGGCGCGCAGGCGAACGCCGCCCGCAAGGGGCGGCGGGCGCCGGCGCCGGCGGGAACCGGGCGGCGCGGCCGCCCGGCGCGGGTCAGATGACGTAGGATTTCAGCGGCGGAAAGCCGTTGAACGCCACCGACGAATAGGTGGTGGTGTAGGCGCCGGCGCCGCCGATCAGCAGCTTCTCGCCGATCTCGATGCTGACCGGCAGCATGTAGGGCTGCTTCTCATACAGCACGTCGGCCGAATCGCAGGTGGGGCCGGCGAGGATGCACGGGGCCATCTCCGACGAATGCTCGCGCACCGTGGTGATGGGATAGCGGATCGCCTCGTCCATGGTTTCGGCCAGACCGCCGAACTTGCCGATGTCGAGGTAGACCCAGCGCACGTCGTCGTTCTCGCTCTTCTTCGAAACCAGCACCACTTCGGTCTCGATCAGGCCGGCGTTGCCAACCATGCCGCGGCCGGGCTCGATGATCGTCTCGGGAATGCGGTTGCCGAAGTGACGGCGCAGGGCGTTGAAGATGGAGGCGCCATAGGCCTCGACCTCCGGCACGTCGCGCAGGTAGCGCGTCGGGAAGCCGCCGCCCAGGTTCACCATCGACAGGATCACGCCCCGCTCGGCGCAGGCGCGGAACACGCCCGCCGCCATGGCGAGGGCCGAATCCCACGCCTCGGTGTCGCGCTGCTGCGAACCGACGTGGAAAGACACGCCATAGGCGGTGAGGCCGTTGCGGTGCACGTGCTCCAGCACGTCCACGGCCATGGAGGGCTCGCAGCCGAACTTGCGCGACAGCGGCCACTCGGCCCCGGCGCCGTCGCAGAGCACGCGGCAGAACACGCGCACCTCCTCGGGCGCGACGCCGGCGCCGGCGGCGGCGCGGATGATCTTGTCGGCCTCGGCCTGGCAGTCCACGGCGAACAGGCGCACGCCCAGCGCCAGCGCGCGGGCGATGTCACGCTCTTTCTTGATGGTGTTGCCGAAGGAGATGCGGTCCGGCGTGGCGCCGGCGGCCAGCGACATCTCGATCTCCTGCACCGAAGCGGTGTCGAAGCACGAGCCCAGCGAGGCCAGCAGCTGCAGCACCTCCGGCGCCGGGTTGGCCTTCACGGCGTAAAACACGCGGGTATCCGGAAGCGCGGCCGCGAACTTGTAGTAGTTCTCGCGCACGACCTCCAGATCCAGCACCATGCACGGACCATCCTCGCGGCGATTACGAAGGAATTCGCGAATACGCTCGGTCATGCGCGTATCTCCCCTCAAAGCTGACATGAACGCCCGGACGCCTTTTTCCGGCGGCGTTCGGCATGATGCGGATGACGCATCGCGCTCCGGCGCGCTGTGGAGACGCGACCAGACCACGACGTATCTACCGACCGTGCTGCCTTGGTTTGGACTGGGGAGACCCCGGTCCGCACGCGCGGCAATGATGGACAAGCCTCTTCGGTGTCGACCTTTGGAGGGCCGACGAGACCAAAAAAGCCCGCTCCGTCGTTGCTTTAAGCTGCGTCCCCCGTGGAGAAGCGGGGTTCGCCGGTTTCGCCTCCGGCTGCCGGTCTGATGTTGGGGTCAGGCCGCATTGCGACCGGGGCCGCCAACGCAGGTTTCCGTTCCTCGCGTCAGTCGGCCCTTAGACCCCGGGCGGTTGTCCGGCCTCTTGTCCGGATACCCACCAACCGGCACGCGGCCACAGGCACGTGCGAATTTGGGCAGGTGGTGAGATAGAATCTCGCGACCCGCCATGCAAGGGTTATTTCGCCCGCAGCGTCGAAAAGCGGCCCGAACGGCCGAAAAGGGCAAAATTCTGACGCAAGGCCAGGCGATGAGCGGTGAAAAGCCGCGCCAAAGGCCGCTCCACGCCGGCTCCCGCGCGCCGGCATGTTAATCATCGTCCCCCGAATCGGTCCTTGAGGTCCGCCCGGGGCGCAGGCGCGACGCGGCCCGCATCCGGCCGCGCGCCAGGGTGCAGTGAGTCAGAATGTCGAAGTTTTCACGCAGAACCTTTGTCGAAGGCCTGCTGGCGCTCTCCGCCTTCGCCCTGGCGGACGGCGCCGGCGCGGACGACTCCTCCGACGCCGGCGCGGCCATGAAAGACGCCGGCATCACCCCGTTCAGCTACCAGGACGTGGTGAAGCGGGCCCGCGAGCTGGCCGCCCTGCCCTACGCCCCGCCCCCCTCCCAGGCGCCCGAGGCGCTGGCGAAGCTCGGCTTCGACCAGTGGCGCGACATCCGCTACCGGCCGGACAAGGCCCTGCCCGTCGGCCAGGGCGGCGTCTACCGCATGCAGATGTTCCACCTCGGCTTCCTGTTCCAGCAGGCGGTGACGGTGAACGTGGTGCGCGACGGCGTGGCCACGCCGGTGCCCTACTCGCCGCAGATGTTCGACTTCGGCGCCAACCGCTTCGCCCGCCCGCTGCCGGTCAACGTCGGCTTCGCAGGCTTCCGCCTGCACTATCCGCTCAACGACCCGCGGGTGCATGACGAGCTGATCTCGTTCATCGGCGCCAGCTATTTCCGCTTCCTCGGCCGGGACCAGGTCTACGGCCTCTCGGCGCGGGGCATCGCCATCAACGCCGGCGGGCAGGAGGAATTCCCGGCGTTCCGCGAGTTCTGGGTGGAGGCGCCGAAGAACGACGACAGCCGCGTCGTCGTGTGCGCCCTGCTCGACGGCCCCTCCATAGCCGGGGCCTACCAGTTCATCATCTATCCGGCGAAAAACACGGTGGTGGACGTGGAGGCCACGCTGTTCCCGCGCCGGACGATCGCAAAGCTGGGCGTGGCGCCGCTCACCTCCATGTTCTTCATTGGCGAGAACGACCGGCGCCTCATCGACGACTACCGCCCGGAGGCGCATGATTCCGACGGCCTGCTGATCCACTGCGCCTCCGGCGAGTGGATCTGGCGACCGCTGCGCAACCCGCCGCAGACGCACATCTCCGCCTTCGTCGAGAACAACGTGCGCGGCTTCGGCCTGATGCAGCGCGACCGCGTCTTCGAACATTACGAGGATCTCGACATCGCCTATGAGCGCCGTCCCGGGTACTGGGTGGAGCCGCGCGGCGACTGGGGCGAAGGGGTGGTCGAGCTGATCGAGCTGCCCACCACCGACGAAACCAACGACAACATCGTCGCCTGCTGGATCCCGAAGGCGCCGGCGCAGCCGGGCGAGCAGCTGGTTTACCGTTACGCCATCACCAGCATCGGCCCCACCGCCGGCATGCACGCCGGCGGCGAGGCGGTGAACAGCTTCCAGTCGGCGCCGCGGGCGCTGGGCTCGGCCGAGCCGGTCAATCCCAACGCCCGCCGCCTGATGGTGGATTTCGCCGGCGGCGAGCTGAAATACTGGCTGAAAGACCCGTCGCGGGTGCAGGTGGACGCCTCGGTCTCCGACGGGCGCATCCTGCGCACCTTCCTCATTCCCAATCCGCATATCGGCGGCTTCCGCGCCGGCGTGGACGTGGAGGCGCCGCCCGGCAAGACCGTGGACGTGCGCGTCTTCCTGCGCGCCGGCGCCAAGGCGCTGACCGAAACGTGGATCTGCCCCTGGAAAGCGCCGTAAGCGATGACCTCCGCCACGGGCGCCGCCGGCTGGAGCGACCTGTTCCGCGGCCGCAACGGGGCGCTGACGCTGGCGCTCGCCGGCGGCGCCGCCCTGCACGCCGTCAACGTCTACATCGCCGCCACCATCCTGCCCTCGGTGGTGGCGGACATCGGCGGCATCGACTTCTACGCCTGGAACACCTCGCTGTTCATCGTGGCGTCGATTCTGGCCTCCGCCGCCTCGCCGGCGCTGCTGCGGGCGGCGGGGCCGCGCGGGGCCTATCTCGCCGGCGCGGCGATTTTCGGCCTTGGTTCGGCGGCCTGCGGCCTGGCGCCCTCCATGCCGTTGCTGCTCGCCGGGCGGGTGGTGCAGGGGCTGGGCGGCGGCTTCCTGCTGGCGCTCGCCTACGCCATGATCCGCCTCGCCTTCGCGCCGGCGCTGTGGCCGCGCGGCATCGCCCTCGTCTCCGGCATGTGGGGCGTCGCAACCCTGGTGGGACCGGCGACCGGCGGAGCGTTCGCCGAATACGGCATGTGGCGCGCGGCCTTCTGGTCGCTGGCGCCGGCGGCGGCGCTGTTCGGCGCGCTCGCCGCAGCCGCGCTGCCGGGCGCGGGCGCGGCCCGCGACAGCGACGGCGACGCCGGTGCGCCCGTCGTCCAGATCCTCCTGCTGGCGGCGGCGGTGCTGGCGGTGTCGGCGGGTTCGGCGTCAACGTCGCTGGCGTGGAATGCGGCGGGCTTCGCCGCCGGCGCCGGCTTCACCGTGGCCATGGCGGCCGTGGAGAAGCGCTCGGCCCGCCGGCTGCTGCCGTCCGGAACCTTCAGCGGCGCAGGCGCCCTCGCCGCTGTTTACCTGTCGATGATGCTGCTCAGCGTCATGGTGACCAGCAGCGAGATTTTCGCGCCGCTGTTTCTCCAGACGCTGCACCACCAGACGCCGCTGGTCGCCGGCTATCTCGCCGCGTCCATGAGCGCCGGCTGGACCGTCGGCTCGCTCACCGGCTCGGGCGCGACCGGCGCGCGCATGCGCCGCCAGCTGCGCCTCGCGCCGCTGCCGGGCCTCGCCGGCATGATCGCCCTCCTCATCCTGGTCCCGCCGGGCGGCGCGGGCGACGCGGCCGGCGTCGCCCCGATCGCCGTGGCGCTGGTGATGGTGGGGCTCGGCGTCGGCCTCGCCTGGCCGCACCTGCTGACGCGGGCGCTGCAGCTGGCGCCGGCGGGCGAGGACGCCGTGGCCTCCGCCTCGCTCACCACCGTGCAGCTGTTCGCCACCGCCTCCGGCGCGGCCCTGGCCGGCATGGTGGTGAATCTCGCCGGTCTCACGGATCCCGGCGGCGGCGCCGGCGTGGCTTCGGCGGCGTTCTGGCTGTTCGCCACATTCGCGCTGGCGCCGCTGGCGTGCCTGTTCACCATCCGCCGGGCCATGGCCGGAGCGCCGTGACGGGGCCGGCGAAACGGGGCCCCGCGCGCGGCGGCTCACCCTGGCGGCGTCCGGCCTCACCACGCGGGAACGTAGACGCCCCGGTATTTGCCGAGGATGAAGGCGCGCACCGGCTCGCTCTGGTAGGCGGCGACCAGCTCCTTCACCCACGGCTTGCCGAGATCAGCCTCGCGCACGGCGATGATGTTCACCCACGGACCGTTGACGTCCTCGCGGACCAGGGCGCCGCCGAGCGGATCGAGGCCCGCCTCAACGGCGTAATTGCTGTTGATGACGGCGAGGTCCACGTCAGGGAGGCTGCGGGCGATCTGCGCCGCGTCCAGCTCGACGAACTTCAGCTGCTTCGGATTGACGGTCACGTCATGGACAGTGGCGCTGGCGCCGCGGCCTTCCTTCAGCCCGATCAGCCCGCGGCCGGCCAGCAGCTTCAGCGCCCGGCCGCCATTGGTGGGATCGTTGGGCAGGGCCACGGTTCCGCCGGCGGGAACGGCGTCAAGGCTCCGGTGGCGCGCCGAATACGCCCCCATGGGCGAGATGATGGTGTCCCCGGCCCGGACCAGCTTCCAGCCGGTGCTGGCGATCTGGTTGCGCAGATAGGGCTCGTGCTGGAAGGCGTTGGCCTCGATGTCGCCGCTGGCCAGCGCCTGGTTGGGAATGACGTAGTCCGAGAACTGCACCAGCTCGACGTTGAGGCCGCGCTGCGCCGCCACCTTTTTCACCTGCTCGACGATCTTAACGTCCGGTCCCGGCACGACGCCGACGCGGATGACGGCGGGAGCGCCCTCGCCGGCGGCCGCGGCGCCGACGCCGACGCCGACGCCGACGGCGGCTGCGGCCACAGTCATGACGAGCGCGCCGAGAAAGCGGCGACGCTCGAGTTTAGCGATGTTCATTTGCAGCACCTCTCCGGCGTGAACGGCCGGCCCCGACAGGTCCGCGCCGCCCCGCCCGTCAGCCCGTCCGGCCCGGCCGCGCTTCCCCCAGGCGGGGCGCCGCGCGGCGGCGGACCGCGGCGCTCCGCTCAGTGCTGGCGCACGCGCCTGTTCAGGCGCCTCGCCAGATGGTCTCCGATGCTCTGCACCCCCTGCACCAGCACGATCAGCACCACCACCACGGTCAGCATCACGTCCGGCATGAAGCGCTGGTAGCCGTAGCGGATGCCCAGGTCGCCCAGGCCGCCGCCGCCCACGGCGCCGACCATGGCCGAGTAGCCGATGAGCGACACCACCGCGAGGGTGAGCGAGAGCACGATGGCCGGCACCGCCTCCGGCAGCAGCACCTTGCGCACGATCTGCAGCGGCGTCGCGCCCATGGCGCGGGCGGCCTCCACCAGCCCCTGGTCCACCTCGCGGATCGCGGTCTCCACCAGGCGGGCGATGAAGGGCGTGGCGGCGATGGTGAGCGGCACGATGGCCGCGCGGGTGCCGATGGAGGTGCCCGCCACCAGGCGGGTGAACGGAATGATCGCCACCACCAGGATGATGAACGGCGTGGAGCGCGTGGCGTTGACGAT
The DNA here is from genome assembly GCF_042432745.1 of Camelimonas abortus. Classification (NCBI taxonomy): domain Bacteria; kingdom Pseudomonadati; phylum Pseudomonadota; class Alphaproteobacteria; order Hyphomicrobiales; family Chelatococcaceae; genus Camelimonas; species Camelimonas abortus. The sequence continues at coordinate 2,193,134 of NZ_JBHLWR010000006.1, forward strand.
GAAGCCGACGATATGGTTGGCCAGCGGCGCCGAAAACAGCTCGCCGCGCCGGCTGGTGGCCAGGAAAACGCCCAGCGGCGCGCCCGCCGCCGTGGCGATGACCATCGACGCCGCCACCATCCAGATGGTGTCGAGCGTGGCCGCGGCGATGAGCCATGCGATGTCAGCTGACATGACCGAGAACCTCCACGTCGAGGCCGTAGCCCGTGAACCAGTCCACGGCGCGGCGCAGCGCCTGCGGCCCGCCGGGCACGCCCAGAACCAGCGCGCCGAACGGCCGGCCGGCCACCTCGTCGACCGCCCCGGAGAGAATGTTGACGTCCAGCCCATGGCTGCGGACGAGGCCGGACACCAGGGCGTCGGTGGCGATGGGCCCGCGGAAAATCACCCGCACCACCGCCTGGTCGCCGGGCCGGGGCTGCGGATGCAGGCGCTTCGCCAGCCAGCCCGGCAGCGTGCGGCCCGAGGCCTCGCCAAGGAAGGAGCGCGTGGTGGGATGCTGCGGCCGGGTGAACACGTCGTAGACGTCGCCCTGCTCGACGATGCGGCCGCCGTCCAGCACCGCCACCTGGCGGGCGATGCGCGCCACCACCGACATTTCATGGGTGATGAGCAGGATAGTGAGGCCCAGCTCGGCGTTGATGGAGCCCAGGAGGTCGAGGATCGACTGGGTGGTCTCCGGATCGAGCGCGGAGGTGGCCTCGTCCGAGAGCAGCGCCTTGGGCTGGGTCGCCAGGGCGCGGGCGATGCCGACGCGCTGCTTCTGCCCGCCGGAAAGCTCGGCAGGATAGCGGTCGCGCCTGTCGGCCAGCCCCACCAGCTCCAGCAGCGGCTCCACCCGCTTGCGGATCTCCGCGCGGGACGCCCCGGCGATCTCCAGCGGCAGCGCCACATTGTCGTACACCGTGCGCGACGACAGCAGGTTGAAGTGCTGGAACACCATGCCGATGGAGCGGCGCAGCCGGCGCAGCTCCGCCTCGCCCATGGGCGTCACGTCCACGCCGTCCACCAGCACCCGGCCGGACGTGGCCTTCTCCAGGCCGTTGACCAGGCGGATCAGCGTCGACTTGCCGGCGCCGCTGCGGCCAATGACCCCGAGCACCGAGCCGCGCGGCACGGTGAGATCGACATGGTCCAGCGCCGTGAACGCCTCGCCGCCAGGGCGCGGCGGATAAACCTTGCGCACCGATTCGAAACGCACCAGCGCGTCAGCGGGATCAGGCGCCGGCGGAGAATGGTTCGCCAGTCCGGCGGGCGAAAGCATGTTCATCGGTTTCCTTTTTGTGAGGACCGCGGCCATCGCCGCGCCCTTTTTCCGGGGCCGCATGGCGGCGGGGCGTTGCGCCCCCGCGCGCCTGCGCCGGCGCGCCGTCCCCGGGACCCGCTCAAATACGCACGTATACATGTTAATTGTCAATAAACACGTGCAAAAATGTTATTTTGTTGTCGGCGACAGCCCGACATGTTTTTTTCACGGCGGAGCGGAGACGCCTCCATATGGGTACTCGCCGCGGCCCGCCCGGGAGCGCTACAAGACGGGCGGCGCCCGCTGTCCGCGCGGCGGCGTGGGCCAGCCTGACCCTGTCCGCCGGACGCCGGCGCCGGACGCCACAGGCGCCGGGGCCTCACCGGCGCCTGCGACACGTGGTATAGGCTGGCTGATTCCGCGCCGCGCGCCGTCGCGGAACGTCGCCAGGCCGTTTCGCGGCCCCTGAGCCCGCCGTTTCTTTTCCGGGGAGACCGTCGCCCGTGCGTCCGCCCTATTTGTTGACCTGCGCCGCCCCGGCCCGGCCCGCCGGCCCTGGACGGGCGGACGCCCCTGTCCAGGCTGCGTCTGTTTTCGCCGGCGCGCGCGCGACGGCCGCGCGACCCGACGGCGCGGGCGCATGGCGATGACGCGACGGCCCGGCCCCTGCGCGGCGGCGCGCCGGCGCCCGACGCCGCAGCGGCAGCTGGCGCCGCTGTGCGCGCCGCTGCTGGCGCTGGCGCTCGGCGCCTGCGCCGTCGGCCCGGACTACCACACGCCGGACCTGCCGGTTCCGCCATCCTGGTCAGGCAAGGGCGCGGCGACGCGGCAGGCCCCGCCGGAGCTGGCGGAATGGTGGCGGCGGCTGTCCGATCCCCTGCTCAACCGCCTGGTTGACGAGGCCGTGGCCGGGAACCTCTCCGTGGCCGCGGCCAAGGCCCGCGTGCGCGAGGCCCGCGCCAGCCTCGACCAGGCGGTAGGCGGCCTGTTCCCCACCGTGGACGGATACGGCTCGGCCCAGCGCCTGCAGAACGGCGACGCCCGGCCGGCGGGCAACGTCATCGCCAGAACCCAGGCGCAGTGGGAGATCGACCTGTTCGGCGCCAACCTGCGCGCCGCGGAAGCCGCCCGTTACGGCCTCGACGCGGCGCAGGAGGAGCTGCGCAACACGCTGCTGGTGCTGATCGGCGACGTCGCCGCCAGCTATGTGGAGGCGCGCGGCCTGCAGGCCCGCCTCGCCGTGGCCCGGCGCACGGTGCAGAGCCAGCGCGAATCGGAGGCGCTGACGCGCGCCCGCCTTTCCGCCGGCGGCGCCACGGCGCTGGACGTCGCCAACGCCGCCGCCCAGACCGCCAGCACCGAGGCCGCCATTCCGGCGCTGGAGACGAGCCTCGCCCAGACCGTGCACCGCCTGTCGGTGCTCACCGGCCGGCCGCCGGCCGCCCTCGCCGGACTGATGCAGAAGCCGGCGCCGATCCCGGCGCCGCGCTGGCCCGTGCGCGTCGGCGTGCCCGCCGACATCCTGCTCACCCGCCCGGACGTGCGCCAGGCGGAGCGCGCCTACGCCGCCGCCACCGCCCGCATCGGCGAGGCGACGGCGGCGCTCTATCCCTCCGTCAGCCTCACCGGCAACATCGCCACCAGCGCCGCCCGGCTGGGCGACCTTGGCCGCAGCTCCACCATCAGCTGGGTGTTCGGCCCGTCGCTGACCGTGCCGGTGTTCAACGCCGGCCGGCTGCACGCGGCGGTGAAAATGGCCGAGGCGCGGCGCGACCAGGAGTTCGCCGCGCTCCAGTCCACGGTGCTGTCGGCGCTGGAGGAGGTGGAGAACGCCATCGTGACGCTCAACCAGGAAGGAACCCGCATCCGCAGCCTTGAGGCGGCGGTGCGCAACAGCCTGGAGGCGCTGCGCCTCTCCCGCGACCTGTACCAGTCCGGCAACGTCAGCTTCCTGGAGGTGCTCACCGCCGAGCGCTCCGCGTTCTCCTCGCAGAACAGCCTGATCGAGGCCCGCGTCAGCCGCGCCCTGGCGTGGATCCGGCTGAACAAGGCGCTGGGCGGCGGCTGGAGCGGCGTGATCGACGCCTCCCGCCCCCTCGTCACCGACCGCAACACGGGGCCCCATTTCGTGAAAACGCCGGAGCTGCGCCCATGACGTCCCCGCGCCCGCCGCACCAGCCCCGCGCCCGCCGGCGTCTGAAATACGCGCTGCTGCTCGCCGCCGCCGCGGCCATCGCCGGCGGCGCGTGGTGGTGGCGCTCCGCCGCGAAACCCTCCGGCCCCGCCTATGTCACCGCGCCGGTGACCCGCGGCGACGTGGAGGAGACCGTGCTGGCCACCGGCACGCTGCGCCCGGCGCGGCTCGTCGCCGTGGGCTCCCAGGTGAGCGGCCGCGTGCTCTCGGTGAAGCACAAGGTGGGCGACAGGGTGCGCAAGGGCGAGCTGGTGGCGCAGATCGACTCCACCAACCAGGAGAACAAGCTGCGCACCGCCGAGGCGGACCTGGCGCGGCTGCGCGCCCAGCGCGAGGAGAAGATCGCCAGCCTCAGGCTGGCCGAGCAGAACCTGCAGCGCCAGCAGGCGATGGTGACGCGCAACGCCGTCTCCCGTCTCGACTATGACCGGGCCGTCGCGGAGGTGGAGATGATCCGCGCCCAGATCGCCGCCCTTGACGCCCAGATCACCTCGGGCGAGGTGGCGGTCGAGGACGCGCGCGCCAATCTCGGCTACACGCAGATCGTCGCCCCCATCGACGGCACGGTGCTGGCCGTGGTCACCCAGGAAGGCCAGACCGTGAGCGCCATCCAGTCGGCGCCGACCATCGTCATCCTCGGCCAGCTCGACAACATGGCGGTCAACGCCCAGATCTCCGAAGCCGACGTGGTGAAGGTGAAGCCGGGCCAGAAAGTGCGCTTCTCGATCATCGGCGAGCCGGACCGCACGCAGATGGCGACGCTGGAGGCGATCGAGCCGGCGCCGGAGTCGATCCGCACCGATCCGGCGATCTCCTCCAGCTCGGCCAGCTCATCGGCCGCCACCTCGGCCATCTACTACAACGGCGTGTTTCACGTCCCCAATCCGGACGGGCGGCTGCGCACCTACATGACCGCCAACGCCCACATCATCCTCGGCCAGGCGAAGGACGTGCTGACCGTTCCCGCCTCGGCGCTGCAGCGGCGCGGGCGCGGCCATGTGGTGCGCGTGGCCGGCCCGGACGGCAAGGTGGAGGAGCGGCGCGTCGAGGTGGGGCTCAATGACAAGGTGAAGGCGGAGATCCGCTCCGGCCTGAAGGAGGGCGAGCGGGTCATCGTCGGCGACGCCGCCGACGCTCGCGGACCCGGCGGCGGTCCGCCCGGCGGCCCGATGCGCCGCCGGCCGCCCATGGGGCTGTGACCATGGCCGGCGCCGGGCCGCTGATCCGCCTGTCGAAGCTGCGCCGCGAATATCCTTCCGGCGACGGCGTGCTGACGGTGCTGAAGGACGTCGACCTGACCATCGAGGCCGGCGAGATGGTGGCCATCGTCGGCCCCTCCGGCTCGGGCAAGTCGACGCTGATGAACATTCTCGGCTGCCTCGACACGCCCACCTCCGGCAGCTACCGCATCTCCGGCCGGGAGACGGCGTCGCTGTCGCCCGACGAGCTGGCGCAGCTGCGGCGCGAGCATTTCGGCTTCATCTTCCAGCGCTACAACCTGCTTCCGGAGCTCACCGCCGAGGGCAATGTGGAGATGCCGGCCATTTACGCCGGCCGGCCGCTGGCCGCGCGCCGCGCGCGGGCGGTGGCGCTGCTGCAGCGGCTGGGCATGGGCGACCGGCTCGGCCACCGGCCGGGGCAGCTCTCCGGCGGCCAGCAGCAGCGCGTCTCCATCGCCCGCGCCCTGGTGAACGGCGGCGAGGTGATCCTGGCGGACGAGCCCACCGGCGCCCTCGACAGCCGCAGCGGCCAGGAGGTGCTGCGCATCCTCGACGAGCTGCACGCCGAAGGCAAAACCGTCATCATCGTCACCCACGACATGGGCGTGGCGCGGCGGGCGGAGCGGATCATCGAGATCAGCGACGGCGTCATCGTCTCCGACACGCGCAATCCGGAGCGGCCCCCGCGCGGGCGTCCGGCCGGCGACAGCGACGGCGCAGCGGCGCTGCCGCCGCCCGGCGGGCGGGTGATGTCGCCGCTGCGGGCGGCGCTCAGCCGGCTGGGCGAATCGTTCCACATGGCGCTGCGCGCCATGGCCGCGCACCGGCTGCGCGCCTTTCTCACCATGCTGGGCATCATCATCGGCATCGCCTCGGTGGTGTGCGTGGTGGCGCTGGGCGAGGGCTCCCGCCAGAAGGTGCTGGCCGACATCTCCGGGCTCGGCACCAACACGCTCGAGGTGTTCGCCGGCCGCAGCTTCGGCGACACCCGCTCGGGCAAGGTCACCACGCTGGTGGTGGACGACGCCGAACAGCTGGCGCGCCAGCACTATGTGGCCGCCGTCACCCCCACCGTCTCCACCACGCAGAACGCCCGCTTCGGCAACGCCGAAGCCAGCGCGCTGGTCAACGGCGTCAGCGAACAGTATTTCGCCGCGAAGGGCGCGAAACTGCTGGAAGGGGCGCTGTTCGACCGCCGCGCCGTGCGGACCTACGCCCAGGAGGCGGTGATCGACGAGAACGCCCGCAAGGCGCTGTTCGGCGATTTTTCCGGCAGTCCTGTGGGCCAGGTGATCATCGCCGGCAAGACGCCGCTGCGCGTGGTCGGCGTCATCGCCCGCCAGCAGGGCGGCTTCGGCTCCTCGCAGAACCCCAACATCTTCACCCCCTACACCACGGTGCAGGCGCGCATGACCGGCGGCAATTCGCTGCGCTCCATCACCGTGCGGGTGCGCGACGACGTGCCCATGGACTACGCCGAAAAGGCGGTGACCGCCTTCCTGGAGCGCCGCCACGGCCAGAAGGACTTCTTCATCATCAACACTGACGACATCCGCCAGACCATCACCTCCGCCACCACGACGCTGACGCTGCTCATCGCCGCCATCGCCGTGATCTCGCTGGTGGTGGGCGGCATCGGCGTGATGAACATCATGCTGGTGTCGGTGTCGGAACGGGTGTCGGAGATCGGCGTGCGCATGGCGGTGGGCGCGCGCCAGAGCGACATCCTGCAGCAGTTCCTCATCGAGGCGGTGCTGGTGTGCCTGGTGGGCGGCGTGCTGGGCATCGCCCTGGCGCTCGGCTTCGGCGCGGCGTTCTCGGCGTTCAGCTCGAACTTCCAGCTGATTTACTCCACCACGTCGATCGTCGCCGCGGTGCTGGTGTCATCGGCCATCGGCATCGTGTTCGGCTGGCTGCCGGCCCGCAACGCCTCGCGGCTCAACCCGGTGACGGCGCTTGCGCAGGCCTAGGGCGCCGCGACGCGCCGACGCCTTGCTTTCGCGCCACGGCGGCCCGATAGCCTGCCGGGCGGCGGAGCGGCCGCCGCGACGCGCCGCAGCCCCGCAAACCTGCCGGAGTTCCTCATGCCCCACGACGCAGGACAGCCCGACGACGCGACCGGCCCCGCCGCCGCGCCCGGTCCCGAGGCCCTGCGCGCGCCCGCCGGGCCGTTCGCGGAAGCTGACCGCAACGGCCTGTGGCGCGCCATTCTCGGCCGCCGCGACGTGCGCAATGAATTCACCCCGCGCCCGGTGCCCGACGAGACGCTGGCGCGCATTCTCGCCGCCGCCCACTGCGCCCCGTCGGTGGGGCTGTCGCAGCCGTGGAATTTCGTGGTGGTGCGCGACGAAGCCAAACGCCGCCAGGTGCACGACCTGTTCAGCCGCGCCAACGCCGAGGCGGCCTACATGTTCGACGGCCCCCGCCAGGCGCTGTATCGCAGCCTCAAGCTGGAGGGCATTCTCACCGCCCCGCTCGGCATCTGCGTTACCTGCGACCGCTCCCGCGGCGGCAAGGTGGTGCTGGGGCGCACCCACCAGCCGGACGTGGACCTCTACAGCGTCGCCTGCGCCATCCAGAACCTGTGGCTGGCGGCCCGCGCCGAAGGGCTGGGCGTCGGCTGGGTGAGCATTTTCGACCCGGAGGAGCTGAAGCCGCTGCTCGGCATTCCGCGCGACATCGTCGTCATGGCGTGGCTGTGCGTGGGTTATGTGGACGAGCTGTTCGTTTCGCCGGAGCTGGAGGCGCGGCGCTGGGCCCGCCGCCTGCCGCTGGAGTCCCTCGTGTTCGACGGCGAATGGGGCCGCCCCGCCGCCGGCCTCGCGCCGGCGCTGCGCGCCGCCGTCCCGTCGGGGCCAAAGCCGGAATGACGGAGGGGCGAAAGCGCTCCGGACGCTTCCGCCCCTCCTCCCCCCCGGGGCGCCAGCGCGGGCTGGCGCCAGGCCTTCAGAACGCCGGCAGGATCGAACCCTTGAACCGCTCGAGGATGAAGGCGCGGACCGGCTCCGACCGGTAGGCGGCGATAAACCTGCGGATGTCCGGATCGTCCTTGCGGTCAGCGCGCGCGGCGAACACCAGCGCCCATTTGGAGTCCTGCTTCTCCGCCTCCAGCGCGTCCTGCAGCTTCAGCCCGGCGAGATGGGCGTAATTGCTGGACACCCACGCCACGTCCACGTCGTCAAGCGAGCGGGCCAGCTGGGCGGCGTCCAGCTCACGGAACTTCAGCTTCTTCGGATTTTCCGCGATGTCGGCCAAGGTGGCGTCGACGTCCGCGCCCGGACGCAGCCTGATGAGCCCCGCCTGCTGCGCCAGGAACAGCGCGCGCGCGGCGTTGGAGGGATCGTTGGGGATGGCGATGACGGCGCCGTCCGGGATGGCGTCCTTCGACCTGTGCTTCGATGAGTACAGGCCGGCCGGCACCACGATGGCCGTCTCCAGCGGCACGATGTGGTAGCCGCGCGCCTTCACCTGGTTATCGAGATAGGGCGTGTGCTGGAAGGCGTTGAAGTCGATGTCGCCGGATTCGACGGCGGCGTTGGGCAGGTTCCAGTCGGAGAACTCCACCACCTCGACCTTGAGTCCGTCTTTGGCCACGATCTTCGCCGCCTCGGCGAGAATGTCGCCGTAGGGCCCGGCGGACACGCCCACTTTCAGCGTCTTCTGCGCGGCGAGCGCCTGACCGGCGCCGCCTGGCGAAGCGGCGGCGAGCGCCGCCGCCGCGGCGAGCCCCAGCAGCGCCCGGCGCGACACGCCTCCGGGGATGGCGGAAACAGTTCTGAACGTCACGGCAAGCCCCCAAACTCCTGCGGCGCCCACGGCGCCCGCTCCGGCCGAACCATAAGAAGCGGTCCGCACGGGGCAACAGGCCGGAGAAACTTTGAAAAGCCCTTCCGGCGCGCCGCCGGAACGGGCTGGATTGTTCTCCTGCGACGCCGTCGCCAGAAAAATTTTCCCGCTCCACAGTCGCCCGCCGGCCCGGCCGGCGTGGTTAACGGCGCCGGCGGGCGACTCAGAGGGCGCCGGCCGCGCCAGCGTGACCGGAAAGGCGCGACACTGTTGACGGAGCGGACGGGCTGTGACACCCTTCGCCCATGTTTAACGCCCCTCGCGCCTTGCTACGACTTTCTGGCCCGTCCTTCTGAGGAAGGCGGGTTAAGGTCATTTGCGAAACAGGACGCAGCCGCCCGGCGAACGGCCCGGGCAGACGAGGGGTGGAGCAAGGGGCTCCGTGAGATTTCCGGCCCGGCTCCATAAACAGATCCGATGATCCAGAGCAGCCGCAATAACATCCGCCAGAGCGTCGCCGGCGCCGGGCGTCTACGCCCGTCTTCCGCGCCGGATGCGGCTGCGCCATGGCGCTCGCCCCTCGCCGATCCGCGACTTACCGGCGGTCGCCGGGACTGAGGCGCCCCGGCGGCCGTAACCCGCGCACAGGCCAGCGCAAGCTGCGCCGCGCATGCCTGCACGCCCGGACCGCAGCCAGCCGCCATGCGCCGCCCGCGCCCGGCGGCGGCGCCCCGCCGCAGCAGCCTCCCCTTCCGCACCGAATTTTCCGCAGCGACCGGCGCCCTGCGACCGCCGGCTGCGCATCCGCCCTGGAACCGACCCAATGATGCTGAGCAATCCGCAGACCAAATACCGCCCCTATTCGCCGGGCTTCGACCTGTCTGACCGCCAGTGGCCGTCGCGCCGCATCGAGAAGGCGCCGCGCTGGCTCTCCAGCGACCTGCGCGACGGCAACCAGTCGCTGGCCAATCCGATGAACGTGGAGAAGAAGACCAGGTTCTACAACACGCTGGTCGACATCGGCTTCAAGGAGATTGAGGTCGGCTTCGCCTCCGCCTCGCAGACGGACTTCGACTTCGTCCGCAAGCTGATCGAGGAGAACCTGATTCCGGAGGACGTCACCATCCAGGTGCTGACCCAGTCGCGCGCCGACCTGATCAGCCGCACCTTCGAGGCCCTGGAGGGCGCGCACAGCGCCATCGTCCACCTGTACAACGCCATCTCGCCGCTGTTCCGCCAGGTGGTGTTCGGCATGGAGCGCCAGCAGATCATTGACCTGGCGGTGGCCGGCGTCACCCAGCTGCTGGAGGAGGCTGCGCGCCGTCCCGAAACCCGCTGGACCTTCGAATATTCGCCGGAAACCTTCAGCATGGCCGAACCGGAGTTCGCGCTGGAGGTGTGCGAGCGGGTGCTGGACGTGCTGCAGCCCACCCCCGACAACAAGGTGATCCTGAACCTGCCGGCGACGGTCGAGGTCGCCATGCCGAACGTCTATGCGGACCAGATCGAGTGGTTCTGCCGCAACGTCTCCCGGCGCGACAGCGTGGTGATCTCGGTGCATCCGCACAATGACCGCGGCACCGGCGTGGCCGCCGCGGAGCTGTCGCTGCTGGCCGGCGCCGACCGCGTCGAGGGCTGCCTGTTCGGCAATGGTGAACGCACCGGCAACGTCGACATCGTGACCCTGGCGCTGAACATGTACACCCAGGGCATCGACCCGGGCCTGCGCTTCGACAACATGCGCGCCATCGTCCGCACGGCCGAGCACTGCAACGAACTGCCGGTGCATCCGCGTCACCCCTATGCGGGCGAGCTGGTGTTCACGGCCTTCTCCGGCTCCCACCAGGACGCGATCAAGAAGGGGTTCGAGGCGCACGCCCGGCGCAATGACGGCGTGTGGGAGATGCCCTATCTGCCGCTGGATCCGGCCGACATCGGCGAGACCTATGAGGCGGTGATCCGGGTCAACAGCCAGTCCGGCAAGGGCGGCGTGGCCTGGGTGATGCAGCAGGACTACGGGCTGAAGCTGCCGCGCCCGCTGCAGATCGATCTCAGCCGCCGCGTGCAGGCGCGCGCCGACGAGACCGGCATGGAGATGACCTCGGCCGACATCTGGGAGATTTTCCGCGCCGCCTATCATCTCGACCAGCCGCAGCGTTACGAGCTGGTGGAATATGAGAACGCCGGCGTGCGTCGCGGCGGCTCGGAGCGCGCCTTCGCCGGCCGCATCCGGGTGGACGGCGAGGAGGTCGCCGTCTCCGGCAAGGGCAACGGGCTGATCTCCAGCGCCGTGGATGCGATCAACGCCCGCTTTGGCGTCGGCATTGAGGTGGTGGACTACGACGAGCACGCCGTCGGCCGCGGCGCGGACGCCAGGGCCGCCGCCTATGTGGAGTGCCGCACGCCCGACGGGCGCCGGGTGTTCGGCGTCGGCATCGACCCGGACGTGGCCACGGCCTCGGTGAAAGCCCTGGTGAGCGCGCTGAACGGGCTGTAACCGGTTCCGTCACTACGCCACGACTGTGACGCGTATCGCCCCCGGGTCCACGCCCGGGGGCTTTTCTGTCCGACTGGCGGGCGGAACCGGGAAGCTGGCGCGAAGGCGCCCGCCGGCGCGGCGGCGGACCAGCCATGGCGCACGGCGCGACACGGGACTAAAGTCCCCAGGGTCCCGCAATTGCGGACGGACATGCTGGCGCTGAAAGGGAATTCGCCATGAAGGCCATGGTTCTCGAAAAGCCCCGGACCCCCCTGGTTCCCAGGGAAGCTCCGGATCCCGTCCCTGGCCCGGGGGAAATCCGGCTGCGCGTGGAGGCCTGCGCGGTGTGCCACACGGACCTTCACGTGGTGGACGGCGACCTGCCCCACCCGAAGCTGCCGCTGGTTCCGGGCCACGAAATCGTCGGGATCGTCGACGCCGCCGGACCGGGCGTGGACCCGCGCCGCATCGGCGCGCGGGTCGGCGCGCCATGGCTGGGGCGCACCTGCGGCGCATGCGACTATTGCCGCTCTGGCGCCGAGAACCTGTGCGACGCGCCCCTGTTCACCGGCTACACGCGCGACGGCGGCTTCGCCACCCATGTGATCGCAGACGCCAGCTTCGCCTTTGATCTGGACCCGGAGGCCGACCCCGTCGCGCTGGCGCCGCTGCTGTGCGCCGGCCTGATCGGCTGGCGGTCGCTGCGCCGGGCCGGCGAAGGCAAACGCCTCGGTCTCTATGGCTTCGGCGCGGCGGCGCACATTCTCGCGCAGATCTGCGTCTGGCAGGGGCGCGAGATTTACGCTTTCACAAGGCCGGGCGACGTGGAGGCGCAGCGCTTCGCCGCCAGCCTCGGGGCGGTCTGGGCCGGCGGTTCGGACGAGGCGCCGCCGGCGCTGCTCGACGCCGCCATCATCTTCGCGCCGGCTGGCGACCTGGTGCCGGCGGCCCTGCGCGCCGTGCGCAAGGGCGGACGGGTGGTGTGCGGCGGCATCCACATGAGCGACATACCGGCCATGCCCTATTCCATCCTGTGGGAGGAGCGGGAGGTCGTGTCGGTGGCCAATCTGACGCGGCGCGACGCCCATGAGTTCTTCGCCGCCGCCCGGGCCGCGGCTGTCAGAACCCATGTGATCCGCTATCCGCTGGAACGCGCGAACGAGGCGCTGGACGACCTGCGCGCCGGCCGCCTGCAGGGGGCCGCCGTGCTCGTGCCCTGACGCGCTCCCCGCTGACAGTTCCGCACATCTCCCCTCCAGCCGTGCGCGCGCAGAATTGCAGAAGCCCGGCGCTGAACGGAAAGACTCCTGCGATGAAGCGTACGCAGTTCGACGCGCTGACGGTGCTGTCCGGAGTAACGGCGCTGGGGCTGGTTCTCGCCGCCGCCGGCCGGCTGCTGCCCCCGCCTCACGCGGAGGCCGTCATGTCCGCGGGCGCGCTGCTGGTTTACGTCTGCGGCGGCGCGCCCGCCGCCTGGACGGCCCTGACCAGCCTGATCCGCGAGCGGACGCTGGACATTGACCTGCTGATGGTGGTCGCCGCCGTCGCGGCCGCGGTGGTCGGCGCGCCCTTTGAGGGCGCGGTGCTGCTGACGCTGTTCAGCCTCTCCACCACGCTTGAGCGGCGCGCCCTTGGCCGGGCCCGCCGCGCCGTGGAGGCGCTGATGGCGCTGCGCCCGGAAACCGCGCTTGTGCTGCAGCGGGACGGTTCGGTGAAGGAGGTGGCGGCGTCCGCGCTCGTTCCCGGCGACAGGGTCGTGCTCCGGCCCGGCGCGCGCGTGCCGGGCGACGGAGAGGTGGCGGCCGGCCATGGCGGCGTGGACGAAGCCAACATCACCGGCGAATCCATGCCGGTCTCCAAGGAGCCCGGCGCGCCGGTGTTTGAGGGAACGATCAATCTGGACGGGGTGCTGGAAGTGGTCATCACCCGCCCGGTCAGCGACAGCACGATCGCGCGCATGATCGCGCTGGTGACCGAGGCGCAGGAGGCGCGCGCGCCCTCGGAGCGGTTCAGCACCTGGTTCGGCCAGCGTTACACCATCGGCGTGCTGTGCGGCGCGGCGCTGGCATTCGCCGGATTTTACTGGCTGGGCCAGGACTGGGAGCTGGCGCTCTATCGCGCCGCCACGCTGCTGGTGGCGGCCAGCCCCTGCGCCATCGTGATTTCGGTTCCCGCCGCCATTCTGTCGGCCCTTTCCGCCGCGGCGCGCGGCGGCGTGCTGTTCAAGGGCGGCGGGGCGATCGAAGCCCTCGGCGCAGTGAGCGTCTTCGCCTTTGACAAGACGGGAACGCTGACGACCGGTCGCGCCACGGTGACCGCGGTCGTGGCCCTCGACGGCGACGAACGGAACCTGCTGCGGCTGCTGGCGGGGCTTGAGGCGCATTCGGAGCACCATATCGCCGCGGCGATCGCGCGGAAGGCCCGCGAAGAACAGCTCGACATCCCCCGGATCGCCGACGTCACCACCTTTCCAAGCGCCGGGGTCACGGGCCATGACGGGCAGGGCGTGCTGTGGGCCGGCAACCCGCGCATGGCGGCGCAGATGGGCGCGAACATTGACCTGCCGGAACTGAAGCCGCTGGCGGACGGGGGGCAGACCGTCATCTATTTCGGGCGGGACGGCGCGGCGCTTGGCGCCGTCACCGTGGCCGACACGCTGCGCCCGACATCCGCCCCGGCCCTGCGGGCGCTGCGCGCGGGCGGCGTGAAGCGCATCATGATGCTGACCGGCGACCGCCGGCCGGTGGCGCTGCGCATCGGCGGCGAGCTTGGCCTTGCTCCGGAGGACATTGAGGCGGGCATGCTGCCGCAGGACAAGGTGGCGACGGTCGCGCGGCTGACGCGCGAGGGAAAGGTCGCCTTTGTGGGGGACGGGGTCAACGACGCCGCGGCGCTCGCCCGGGCCGACGTTGGGGTGGCGATGGGCGCGGCGGGTTCGGACGTGGCGCTGCAGGCGGCGGACGTTGCGCTGCTTTCGGGAAACATGATGAAGCTGGCGGAAGCGCACCGGCTGGCGCGGCGCGCCACGCGCATCATCCGCCAGAACCTGGTTTTCGCCATTGGCGCGATGCTGACGCTGGTGGTGGGCGGCCTGCTGTTTGACCTGCCGCTGCCGCTGGCCGTCGTGGGGCACGAAGGAGGGACGGTGCTGGTGGTCCTGAACGGGCTGCGCCTGCTGTCTGACCCGATCCGCCGGCCGGCGTGACGCCGCGGCCACAGCTTCCAGCGCGTGAGACCGGCCGCGGTGTCAGCGTCCTGCCGGACGCGCACCTCTGCCGCGTGTGGCCGCCCCGGCTCATGGAGCGCAGCTGCGCGCGGCCACCGTTGTGGAGGGCGGTCTTGCAGTCGCCCTGCCCTTTTCAGGCGGAAGACCGGCTGCCGGCTGCTATGTGCGCGAGGCTGCCGGGGATGGCGTGGGGGCGTTTGTCCGGGGCTGCGGCAGCCCGTGCGGGGAAGCCAGCGTGAGCCTCCGGCGAAGGCCGCCTTGTCGTGACAGTGCCTTGTGCTGAAGCTGTGCTCATAAGGACGCAGTTAAGAGCGCAGGTTCATGCAAGTGGCGGTTATTTCCGGATCCGAACGTCGCCGTCGCTGGAGTGCGGCGGAGCGCGAAGAGATTGTGCTGGCGTCAACCATGCCCAGCGCGGTGATTGCGGAGGTCGCGCGACGGTTCGGTGTGGCCACCAGCCTGATCTACAAGTGGCGCCGCGAGGCCCGGCAGGCAGCGGGGAGGTTCGTGCCGGTTGTCCTGACAGAGGATGAGGGGTCTGCGCCGGTGGCGGCGGGCTCAAGCCTGGAAGCTGTGGCGGGCGATGAATGCAGCCCGGGGCCTGAAGGCGCCCCGGTGATCAGCGTCACCCTTGTCACAGCGCGGATTGATATCCCCCTTTCAGCCCCGCCTGCGCTGGTCAGCGCCGTGCTGCAGGCGCTGCGATGATCCCCGCCGGCGCCCGGGTGTGGATCTGCTCTGGCCACACCGACATGAGGAAGGGCATGAATGGCCTTGCGCTGCTGGTGCAGGAGCATTTCCGGCGCGATCCCCATTGCGGCGACCTGTATGTCTTCCGGGGCCGCGGCGGCGCACTGTGCAAGATCCTGTGGCACGACGGGATCGGCATGTCGCTCTATGCGAAGCGGCTGGAACGCGGCCGGTTCATCTGGCCTGCGACAGGGGGCGGCGCGGTTGCCTTAACGGCAGCCCAGCTCGGCTATTTGCTCGAAGGAATTGACTGGCGCCATCCGCAACACAGCTGGAGGCCGCGCAGCGCCGGCTGAGCAAAAATAGTTTGGCCAGACGGCATTTTGGGGCGCCACAAACGCCCTGATCTGTGATTCACTACGGTCATGAAAGCCATGGCCAGCCCCGTTCCTGACGATGTCGCAGCGCTGAAAGCGGCGCTCGTCGCCGCCGTGGAGCGGGCTGACCGGGCCGAGGCAGAAGCCGCCGCAGCCCGGGCCCGGCGCGCCGATGACCAGGCGCAGATCGCCCATCTGAAGCTGCTCATTGCGAAGTACAAACGTGAGCGCTTTGGCGCCTCATCGGAGCGGACCGCCCGCCTGCTCGACCAGCTTGAGCTGCAGCTGGAGGAGCTTGAGACTGGCGCGACCGAGGACGAGCTTGCCGCAGAGAAAGCCGCCGCCCGCGCGACCACGCCTGTCGCCGCGTTCCGCCGCAGGAAGCCCGCGCGTCAGCCTTTCCCTGAGCACCTGCCGCGTGAGCGGGTGGTGGTTGAAGCCCCGCGCGCCTGCGCCTGCTGCGGCGGCGCGCGGCTGAGGAAGCTGGGCGAGGACATCACCGAGACGCTGGAGGTGATCCCGCGCCAGTGGAAGGTGATCCAGACGGTGCGGGAGAAGTTCTCGTGCCGCGACTGCGAGGCCATCGCCCAGGCTCCAGCGCCGTTCCATGTGCTGCCGCGCGGCTGGGCCGGTCCCCGGCTTCTGGCCCAGATCGTGTTCGAGAAGTTTGGCCAGCATCAGCCGCTCAACCGCCAGTGCGAGCGCTATGCCCGCGAGGGCGTGCCGCTGGGCCTGTCGACGCTGGCGGATCAGGTCGGCGGCGCTGCCTCGGTGCTGGCCCCGCTGTTCTCGCGGATCGAGGCGCATGTGCTGGCGGCTAAACGGCTGCATGGCGACGACACCACGGTTCCGGTGCTGGCGAAGGGCAAGACCGATACGGGCCGGCTCTGGACCTATGTGCGTGACGACGCCCCCTGGGGCGGCCCCGCGCCACCGGCGGCTGTCTTCCATTACTCACGCGACCGTCGGGGCGTTCACCCGCAGGAGCACCTCAGGGCATGGAGCGGCATTCTTCAGGCCGACGCCTATGGCGGTTACAATGAGCTGTACAGGCCAGAGCGCGCGCCAGCCCCCATTCTGGAGGCGGGTTGCTGGGCGCACGCAAGACGCAAGTTCTTTGAGCTGGCGGACATCGAAAGCGCCGCCCGCAAAACGGCCAGGGGATTGAAGCCGCCGTCCGTCTATCCGCGGGCGCTGGAAGCTGTTCGCCTGATCGACAGCCTGTTCGCGATCGAACGCGACATCAATGGAGCCAGCGCCGACGGGCGCCGGGCCGTGCGCCAGATGCGCAGCGCGCCGGTGATTGCGCAGCTGGAGGCATGGCTTGGCCAGACCCGGGACCAGTTCAGTCGTGGCCATCCCCTGGTGAGGGCCATCGGCTATCTGAGCCAGCGCTGGCCATCGTTCACGCGCTTCCTCGATGACGGGCGGATCTGCCTGTCGAACAACGCCGCCGAACGGGCGCTGCGCGGCGTCGCCCTTGGCCGCAAGGCGTGGCTGTTCTGCGGATCGGATCGCGGCGGACAGCGCGCTGCGGCGATGTACAGCCTGATTGTCACCGCCCGCATGAACGACGTTGATCCTCAGGCGTGGCTGGCCGACGTCCTCGCCAGGATCAATAGCATTCCGGCTGCGCGTATCGATGAACT